>NZ_AQUR01000105.1 GCF_000372525.1 Cupriavidus neocaledonicus | reverse complement strand
GAAGATCCCGCACGCGCCGCACCACCGTCTCATGGACCTGCCGACACTTCGATCCGCATTCCTCGCAGTACATTACCTTGCTGACCGGCTTCAGGTACAGCGCCAGCGTACGGCTTTCCCCTTCTGGCCATACCACCAGATCCAGCTTGTAGCCATCCCAGCAGCCCAACGCCTGCAGCGTCTTCCGATCCAGCATCCCGTTCCCTATGACCGTCTTAACGGCCATTAGGATACGGAATGTGGCAAATCAGGCCCCGGAATTCTTCGAAGAACCTTTTTTTATCGGCCCGTCGCTAGGCCCCGAACAGTTCGCTGCAGGCCGCCCGCACCGCCGCCGTGACCTGCCCGCGGCCGTGGTCGCGCCGCTCCAGCATGCCGATCTGGCGCATCACCGGCTCGCCGTTGACCAGCAGCGGCAGCACGCGCAAGGCATCGTCGTCGCGCCATCGCGCGCGCCGCAGCAGCGGCACCACGGTCACCCCCACTTCCTGGCGCACCAGCTCGACCAGCGCCTCGATCGCGTTCAGCTCCAGGAACTCGTTGACTTTCAGGTGGGCGCGGCGCAGCGCGCGCTCCACCAGCACGCCGGTGCGCTGGCTGCGGTCGAAGCGCAGGTAGGGATTGGCCGCCAGCGCCTCGCGCGCGTCGCGGCCCGGGCTGCCGCGCGCGGCAATCGCCACCAGCGGCTCCTGGTACAGCGGCGTCCAGCGCAGCGAGCCCGGCACGCGCGCCGCGCCTTCCACCAGGATGGCGGCGTCGAGATCGCCGGCCTCCACCTGCGCCGCCAGCTCGATCGACTTGGCGCCGACCAGGCGCACGTCAAGGGCCGGATAAGTGCGCTTCATGCGCGCCACCGCGTGCGACAGCCCGCCCATCACCGACACCACCGCGCCCACCGCGACCGCCCCGGCCATGGCTTCGGCCGACGCCAGCGGCAGCCGCATCTCGTCATACAGCGCCAGCAGCCTGCGCGCCTGAGGCAGCAGTGCGCGCCCATCGGCATTGAGCACCGCCACGCGGCCGTTGCGGTCGAACAGCTCGCGCCGCAGCTCGGTTTCCAGCGCGCGCATCTGCAGGCTGACCGCGGCCTGGGTCAGCGCCACCTGCGCCGCGGCGGCGGCGAACGAGCCGTACTCGGCCACGGCGACGAAGGTACGAAGGAAGCGGACAGTGCTCATGCTGCACACCCAGGCAAAGAAACGCCCTGTCGCCACGGCGTCGATACTTAAAAATTTCTTGCGACATTAGCAAGAAATATTAGCTTTCTTTGTGGCCGACGGCGCGGAATAATGAAGGCCGGTCATCAATCGGCCCTGCGCCGGATCCCGGAGACACCCATGACATCCTGGCTGCGCCGACTCGGCACCGGCCTTGGCATCGGCCTGTGCCTGGCCGCCGCCCCTGTACTGGCAGACACCTACCCGAGCAAGCCGATCCGCCTGCTCGTGCCCTTCCCCGCCAGCGGCGCGACCGACCTGCTGGCGCGCGCCATCGCACAGAAGGTGGGCAGCAACATGGGCCAGCAGATCGTGGTCGACAACCGCCCCGGCGCGGGCGGCGCGATCGGCTCCGACATGGCCGCCAAGGCTGCGCCCGACGGCTATACGCTGCTGATCGCCACCACCAGCACGCATGCGATCGGGCCGCATATCAACCACCGGCTGCCGTACAACACCGAGACCGACTTCACGCCGGTGGGCCAGGTCGCGATTGCAACCAACGTGCTGGTGGTGCCCAACAGCCTGCCGGTGAAGAACGTGCGCGAGCTGGTCGACTACGCCAAGAAGCACCCCGGCGAGCTGAACTACGCCTCGAGCGGCAACGGCACCGTGGTGCACCTGACTACCGAGGCGTTCAAGGCGCAGGCCGGCGTGTTCATCACCCACATCCCTTACCGCGGCACCGCGCTGGCCGTGCCCGACCTGATCTCGGGCAAGGTGCAGGTGCTTTTCGACAGCATCGTGTCGGGCCTGCCGCATGTGAAGGACGGCAAGCTCAAGGCGCTGGCGGTGACCGGCGCCAGGCGCTCGCCGCTGGCGCCGGAAATCCCCACCATCAGCGAATCGGGCCTGCCGGGTTTCGTCTCCGATACCTGGTTCGGCATCTATGGCCCCAAGGGCATGCCGGCCGATATCGTCAACCGCCTCAATGCCGAGTTCAACAAGGCCATCCAGTCGCCCGAGGTGAAGGAACGGCTGGCCAAGCTGGGCGCCGAACCGGTCGGCGGCACGCCCGCCCAGTTCGCCGCCATGGTGAAGCAGGACAGCGCGCGCTGGGGCAAGCTGATCAGGGATCGCAAGATCACGGCAGAATAATTGCGCCACCGGGCGCGACGCACGCCACCGGGCGCCCCGGCGCACCGAGCACAAAGGACCCATCCATGCAGAACTTCAACTGGACCAACCCCTACCCGTCCGTGCGCATTCCGCTGTTTGCGCGCAACGTGGTCTCGACCTCGCACCCGCTCGCCGCGCAGGCCGGCCTGCGCATGCTGCTCAAGGGCGGCAATGCCGTCGATGCCGCCATCGCCGCGGCCGCCGCCATCACCATCGTCGAGCCGGTGTCGTGCGGCCTGGGCAGCGACGCCTTCGCCATCCTGTGGGATGGCAAGTCGCTGCACGGCCTGAATTCATCGGGCGTGGCCCCGGCGGCATGGAGCCCGGAATACTTCAAGGCCAGGTACGGCACCGACGCCAGCGGCCTCGCCAAGCGGCCGGTCCGCGGCTGGGACTCGGTCACCGTGCCCGGCGTGGTCGCCGGCTGGGCCGCGCTGCACGAACGCTTCGGCAAGCTGCCGTTCGCCGACCTGATGGAACCCGCGATCGAGATCGCCGAGCGCGGCTACGCCGTGCCGCCGGTGGTGGCGCACAAGTGGGCCGCCGCCGTGCCCGAACTGAAAGACCAGCCCGGCTACGCCGACACCTTCATGCCCAACGGCCGCGCCCCCGCAGTGGGCGAGAAGTTCACCATGAAGGCCGCCGCCGAGACCCTGCGCCAGATCGGCGCGACCCGCGGCCGCGCCTACTACGAAGGCGAGATCGCCGAGAAGATCGCCGCCTTCAGCAAGCAATGCGGCGGCGCGATGACACTCGACGACCTGCGCAACTACCGGCCCGACTGGGTCAAGCCGATCAGCAAGTCCTATCGCGGCTACGAACTGCACGAGATCCCGCCCAACGGCCAGGGCATCGCCGCGCTGATCGCGCTCGGCATCCTCGACCAGTTCGACCTGGCCTCGATCCCGGTGGATTCGGTCGACTCGCAGCACCTGCAGATCGAGGCCATGAAGCTGGCCTTCGCCGACCTGTACCAGTACGTGGCCGATCCGCGCAGCATGGAGGTCACGCCCGAACAGATGCTGGACGACGCCTACCTGAAGTCGCGCGCCAGACTGATCGACATGCAGCGCGCCACGCATTTCAACTTCGGCATGCCCAAGGTCGGCGGCACCATCTACCTGACCGCGGCGGACGAGAACGGCATGATGATCTCGTTCATCCAGTCGAACTACATGGGCTTCGGCTCGGGCGTGGTGGTGCCGGGCACCGGCATCAGCCTGCAGAACCGCGGCGTCGGCTTCTCGATGGATCCCAGGTCCGCCAACGTGGTGGCGGGCGGCAAGCGTCCGTTCCACACCATCATTCCGGCCTTCCTGACCAAGGCCGGCCAGCCGGTGATGAGCTTCGGCGTGATGGGCGGCGACATGCAGCCGCAGGGCCACGTGCAGACCGTGGTGCGCATGCTCGACTACAACCAGCAGCCGCAGGCCGCCTGCTGCGCGCCGCGCTGGAAGGTCAACCGCGATTTCACGCTGGACGTGGAAGGCACCATGGACCCCGCCACGGTGGCGGGCCTGAAGGCGCGCCGCCACCAGCTCAAGTCGGTGGACGATCCATACATGGACTTCGGCTCGGGGCAGTTTATCTGGCGCATGTCGGAGGACGCGGAGCACGGCTACGTCGCGGCCAGCGACAGCCGGCGCGACGGGCAGGCAGTGGGGTTCTGAGCGCCGGGGTCGGGCGCACCAACACCGCCCGAACCATCGCTTGGTGTACGCCCTCTCCCCTGACGGGGAGAGGGCCGGGGTGAGGGGCGGTTCAGCAAGGCCGGGGCAGCGTGAACGGGTCATGCCTGCGCCGCGCTTGTGCGGTACATTGAGGCTTTCGCTCCAACGCCCGGCCTGTCATGCCCCCGCACGCCATCACCACGCTGGCCGAACTGGAAGCGCTCTACGCGCAACCGGCGGCGCCCTCGCTGTCCAAGCAAGTCGATTACCTGCACCCGCACTACCGGGCCTTTATCGAAGCGGCGCCGTTCTGCCTGCTGTCGACGGTCGGCCGGGACTGGGCCGAATGCTCGCCGCGCGGCGACGCGCCCGGCTTCGTGCGGGTACTGGACGAGCGCACGCTGCTGCTGCCGGACCGGCGCGGCAACAACCGCATCGACAGCCTGCGCAATATCGTTGCCGATCCGCGCGTGGGCCTGCTGTTCGTGATCCCCGGCATCAACGAGACCATCCGCGTCAACGGCACCGCCCAGATCAGCGTCGATCCGGCGCTGATCGCGCGCTGCGTGGTCGACGGCAAGGCGCCGACCACGGTGCTGGTGATCACGGTGCAGGCAGTGTTCTTCCAGTGCGCGCGCGCACTGATCCGCTCGCGCCTGTGGGCCGCGCAGTCGCAGGTCGCACGCCAGACTTTGCCCAGCAACGGCGAAATCCTGGCCACGCTGAGCGGCAACGCCATCGACGGCGCCGCCTATGACCGCGACCTGCCCGAGCGGCAGCGCACCACGCTCTACTAGCGCGGCAGCCACTGCGGCGCGTGCGTGCCGAGCGGCTCGGACGGCAGCGCCCAGCGCGCCGGCGTCGCGGACAGCTGCGCGGCGTGGCGCACCACGGTCAGCATGCCGAAGCCGGACGGCACCGCTTCGAGCAGGTCGGCGACGTCGTCGATCTTCTGCTCGGGCGCCTTGAGCCCGTCCGGCACGCGCCCCAGCCCGCGCAGCCACTGCCCCACCTGCGCCAGCGACACGCGCACATGCCAGCTGCCCCCCTCCACCGCGCGCCGGTGCAGCGCGGCCATCGCGCCGAATGCCAGCAGGTAGCCCGCGGCGTGGTCCAGCACCTGGGCCGGCAACGGCCGCGGCGTGTCGCTGCCGGCGGCCTGCGCTTCGGCGGCGTTGAAGCCGGTGGCGGTCTGCACCAGCGAATCGAAGCCGCGCTTGTGCGCCCACGGCCCGACGTGGCCATACGCGCTCAGCGACACATAGACGATGCCCGCACGGGCCCGCGCCGCGGCTTCCGGGCCCACGCCCAGTTCGGCCAGGCCGCCCGGGCGGTAGCCTTGCACCATCACGTCGGCGCCGTGCAGCAGCTTGTGCAGCGTGCGCTTGTCGTCGGCATCGCGCAGGTCCAGCTGGCAGCTGCGCTTGCCGCGGCCGGTGTCGATCACCAGCGGCGCGATCGACGGCAGGTGCGGCGCGGTCACCAGCAGCACGTCGGCGCCATGCGCGGCCAGCGTGCGGCCCGCCACCGGGCCGGCGATGATGCGGGTGAAGTCAAGCACGCGCACGCCCGACAGCGGCTGCGCGTCCGCGGACAACGGCGCCGGCAGCGGCTGCGGCGGGGCGTCGCCGATCCGCTCCAGCGTCACCGGCGGCAGGCCGCGCAGCGCCGCCGCCTGCGGGTGGCGGTCCCATTCGTCGAAGCTGCGCAGCGCGGCGACCACCAGGCCGGCGTCGGACGCGGCCGTTTCGAACGCCTCGGCTTCCCATTTTTCCAGCGCCGCCTGCACTGCCGCCTTGTCATAGGCGCAGCCCAGCAGCCGCAGCACGCCGTCGCGGTGATGCGGGAAATTGGTGTGCAGGCGGACCCAGCGGCCGTCGCCGCAACGGTAGATGCCGGCGATCTTGTCCCACAGCTCCGGCGCCGGGCCGCCATCGACGCGCAGGTAGCGCTCGCTGCGGAACTCGGTGATGGCATGGCGCATGTCGACGCTGACCTCCTGCCAGCGGCCGCTGCGGCCTTGCCACAGCGTGGCGGCGGCCAGCGCCGAGGCGGCCAGGCTGGCCTGCGCGGCGGTGCCCACGGCAAAGCTCGAAGGCAGCACCGGCTCGGCGCCGTCCAGGTGGAGCCGGGCCAGCGCGGCGGCAGGCAGGCCGGCATCGCGCCACAGCGCGCCGACGACATCGAGGGGCATGGGCGGCACTTGTGCCGCGGCGGTGGGGGCGTTCATGGGCGTTCCTGCTGCGATGGATGACTGTCGGCCATGGCCGGCCGGCACGGCTCTCCATGCTACTCCGACACATCACTTTCGGTGCGACCAACGCACGCCGGCAACCGACCGGACCACAAATGAGCCGATGCTCACCGCGTGCGGCGCCGCCGGCACGGTAAAATCCCGCTATTGGCATTCCGCCACGCAATCTGACGACCCGGCCCCACGCCTTGCAGGCGCTTGCGGCCGGCCAACCGGCGCCATCATGAGCCACGACAACAAGCCTACCGACAGCACCCCAGCCGCCTCCAACTTCCTGCGCAGCATCATCGACCAGGACCTCGCCGCCGGCACCTACGCCGGGCGCCAGGACAAGCAAGGCGAGCCGCTGCCGACCGTCATCACCCGCTTCCCGCCGGAGCCCAACGGCTACCTGCATATCGGCCACGCCAAGAGCATCTGCCTGAACTTTGGGCTGGCGCGCGACTACGGCGGCCGCTGCCACCTGCGCTTCGACGACACCAACCCGGTCAAGGAAGACACCGAATACGTCGATTCCATCATCGATGCCGTGCACTGGCTCGGCTTCTCCTGGGACAGCACCGGCAAGGACGGCGCGGCGCAGCCGCACCTGTACTACGCCAGCGACTACTTCGACCAGCTCTACGCCTTTGCCGAAACGCTGATCGAGCGCGGCGCCGCATACGTAGACAGCCAGTCGGCCGAGCAGATCGCCGCCAGCCGCGGCAACTTCTCCGAACCGGGCAAGCCTTCGCCCTTCCGCGACCGCAGCGTCGAGGAAAACCTGCAGCTGTTCCGCGACATGCGCGCCGGCAAGTACGCCGACGGCGAGCACGTGCTGCGCGCGAAGATCGACATGGCAGCGCCCAACATCGTCATGCGCGACCCGGTGCTCTACCGCATCCGGCATGCGCATCACCACCGCACCGGCGACAAGTGGTGCATCTACCCGATGTACGACTTCACGCACTGCATCTCGGACGCGCTGGAGAACATCACCCACTCGCTGTGCACGCTGGAGTTCGAGAACAACCGCCCGCTGTACGACTGGGTGCTGGAGCACCTGCGCGACAGCGGCGTGTTCCGCGACCCCCTGCCGCACCAGTACGAGTTCGCGCGGCTGAACCTGACCTACGCCATCACCAGCAAGCGCAAGCTCAAGCAGCTGGTCGACGAACAGCGTGTCGACGGCTGGGACGATCCCCGCATGCCCACGCTGGTGGGCGTGCGTCGCCGCGGCTACACCCCCGAATCGATCCAGCTGTTCTGCGACCGCGTCGGCGTGGCCAAGGCCGATAGCTGGATCGACATGAGCACGCTCGAAGGCTCGGTGCGCGACGACCTCGACGGCCGCGCCGCGCGCGGCGTCGCGGTGCTGGACCCGCTGCGCCTGGTGATCGACAACTACCCCGAAGGCCAGAGCGAGGAATGCTCGGCACCGGTCCACCCGAAGAAGCCGGAACTCGGCAAGCGGGTATTCCCGCTGTCGCGCGAGCTGTGGATCGAGCGCGAGGACTTCAACGAGACCCCGCCCAAGGGCTACTTCCGCCTGTTCCCCGGCAACAAGGTGCGCCTGAAGTACGGCTATGTGATCGAGTGCACCGGCGTGGACAAGGACGCCGACGGCAACGTCGTGGCGGTGCACGCCAACTACCTGCCCGACACCAAGAGCGGCACGCCGGGCGCCGACAGCGTCAAGGTCAAGGGCGTGATCCACTGGGTCAGCGCGGCGCATGCGTATGAAGCCGAGGTGCGCCTGTACGACCGCCTGTTCAACGATCCCAATCCGGACGCCGGCGGCAAGAATTTCCTCGATGCCCTCAACCCGGATTCCAAGCAGGTGATCACCGCCTACCTGGAGCCGGGCCTGCGCGAGGCGCAGCCGGAAGACCGCTTCCAGTTCGAGCGCCATGGCTACTTCGTCGCCGACCGCACCGATTCGGCGCCGGGCAAGCCGGTGTTCAACCGCATCGTCGGCCTCAAAGACAGCTGGGGCAAGTGATGGCCAGACCTGGCAAGGCAACGGTGCAGACCATCACCTTCCCGCTCGAGGGCGAGTTCATCGCCCTCAATGACCTGCTCAAGCTGGCGGGCGTGTGCGACAGCGGCGGCGCCGGCAAGGCGCTGGTCGCGGCCGGCGAAGTCTCGGTGGACGGCGCGCCCGAATCGCGCAAGACTGCGAAGATCCGCGCCGGGCAGGTGGTGGGCCTGGCGGGCATCGAGATCCGCGTGGTCGCCGCCTGAGCGCGCGGACCCGGCCGGCGCGCCGCCCCGTGCGGCCGGCGCCGGCACTGCAACCGAAAGGATGACTATGCCGATCGCTTTCTGGTGCGTGCTGCTGGCCGGCGTCCTGCCGCTGGCGACGGTGGCCATCGCCAAGGCCAGCGCGCCGGGCTACGACAACCATGACCCGCGCGGCTGGCTGGACCGGCAATCCGGCCGCGCGCGCCGCGCCGACCTGGCCCACCGCAACCATTTCGAGGCCTTCCCCTTTTTCGCCGCGGCGGTGCTGAGCGCCACCTACCTGCAGGCGCCACAGGCCCGCGTCGACGAACTGGCGATGGCCTTTATCGCGGCGCGCCTGCTCTACACCCTCTGCTACATCACCGACCGCGCCACGCTGCGCACGCTGTGCTGGACCATCGGCTACCTGACCGTGGTGGGGATCTTCCTGCTGCCGGTCTTTGTCCACTGAAGGCCATGGGCCTGCGCGCGCTGGGGCTCGTGGCCGCCCTCGGCATCACCGCCGCGCACGCGGCGCCGGTCGAGTACACCCTGGATCCGGCCCATACCACCGTCTATTTCTCCGCCAGCCATTTCGAGCGCAGCTCGGTGCGCGGGCGCTTCGGCAGGATCGACGGCCGCCTGGTCTATGACGCGGACAGCGGCGCCGGCGCCATCGACGTGACCGTGGACCTGGCCTCCGTCGATACCGGCAACCGCACGCTGGACGGCGTGCTGCGCTCGGCGCAGTTCTTCGATATCGCCGAGCATCCGCTGGCGCGGCTGCGCGCCGACCGCTTCCTGACGGAAGCCGGCCATCTCGCCGCCGTCGAGGGCGAACTGACGCTGCACGGCGTGACCCGGCCCGTGCGCCTGCTGGCCGAGCGCTTCCGCTGCGGCGAGGTCACGCTGTTTGGCGTGCGCCGCCAGGTCTGCGGCGGCGACTTCCGCGCCGAAGTGCCGCGCAGTGCCTTCGGCATGACCCGCTTCCTGCCCGAGGTCGGCGACATCGTGACGCTGCAAGTGGCGGTCGAGGCATCGCCCGCGGCAAGCGCTCCGCGCTAACCCTGGTCGCCCACTGCGCCACAAAATTCTCTTGTAGAATCAGCGCTTTGCAAAATCCCTGCCACGCTTCGCGCGCGTGAGCGGCGACGCGAGACAGAAACCATGTTCGAGATCCATTCCGGCGACATCGTGGCCGCCGCGCTGGCGGCTGCCGGGGCCTGCCTGGCCTGCAGCATTCCAGGCGACTTCCTGCGCCGCTTCCCGCTGTGGGCGGTGCGCACCTATGGGCGCGGCGCGCTGCTGATGCCGTTCCTGGCGATGATGGTCGGCACCTGGCTGTTCCGCCTTGGCCTGGCCGGCCAGATCGATACCGCGCCCGGCCAGGCGCTGCTGGTGGCGGCGGCCTTCCTCGGCACCCTGCTGCTGTCGGCGCTGCTGCGCTTCTACCTGAAGGAATACCGCAAGCGCTGAGCCGCCGGCTTTGAATTGCCGGGGTTGAATCGCGTATGATGCGGCCTTTTGCGTCGTACGCACCCCAGCCCGGGGCGCCTGCCGCTCACCTCACCTCATGGCGCTCAAATCCACCATCTTCAAGGCCGAACTGTCCGTGTCGGACATGGACCGGCCTTATTACGGCAGCCACAGCCTGACCATCGCCCAGCACCCGTCCGAGAACGATGCGCGCATGATGGTGCGGCTGCTGGCCTTTGCCTGCGAAGCCAGCGAAACCCTGGCCTTTACCCGCGGCCTCGACGAGCCCGATGAACCCGACCTGTGGGACAAGCGCCTGACCGGCGACATCGCCCATTGGGTCGAACTGGGCCAGCCCGACGAAGCCCGCCTGAAACGCGCCGCGGCCCGCGCCGAGCGCGTGACCGTCTACACCTACAACGCCGCGAGCGCGCGCGAATGGTGGAAGGGCATGGCGGGCAAAGCCGGCAAGCTGCGCAACGTCACCGTCTACAATGTCCCGGCAGAGGCCGTCGACGCGCTCGCCGCGCTGGCGCAGCGCGCCATGCGCCTGTCGGTGACGATCCAGGACGGCGACATCTGGGTGGCCGACGACGAGCGCAACGTACAACTGACGCTGGAAGTGCTCCAGCGCGCCCAAGCCTGAGCGCAGCGCCGCTGCGCTTTTCTTCCCTGTCCACGTCTTTCCCATCGCAAGGAAACCACGCCATGCAAACCACGCCCTCTGGCCTGCAGTACGAAGACACCACCGTCGGCTCCGGCGCCGAAGCCACCGCCGGCAAGCACGTCACCGTGCACTACACCGGCTGGCTGTACGAGAACGGCCAGGCCGGCCGCAAGTTCGATTCGAGCAAGGACCGCAACGACCCGTTCGTGTTCCCGCTGGGTGCCGGCCATGTGATCCGCGGCTGGGACGAGGGTGTGCAGGGCATGAAGGTGGGCGGCGTGCGCCGCCTGGTGATCCCGGCCGACCTGGGCTACGGCGCGCGCGGCGCCGGCGGCGTGATTCCGCCTAACGCGACGCTGCTGTTTGAAGTGGAACTGCTGGCGGTTTAAAGCCAGCGATTCAGGCCGGTGCCAACGCTCCTGCGCGAGCAGGAGCGGCGTCGGGCCGCAGCCGTCAGCCCGGGCACCCGGCCCGGGCGCGCTCAGAAACCGATGGCGGCGTTGCCGACATCGACCCGGACCTTGTCCCGGTCCAGCAGTCGCGCCGCATGGCGCGCATAGTCCTGCGCCCAGGCGGCATCGCCGGAGAAGCGCCCTTCTCCCGAGAACTTGGCGACATTCAGGATCTTGTCGATCACCAGCACCTTGCCCACCGGGCTCGATGCCTGGCAGTCCAGCTCGGTGTATTCCCGGTCAAACCAGCGCCAGGCGGCATCCTCGGTGACCGCGGCCAGCTCGTCCGTGCCGATCGTGAAGTCATATTCCTTGCCGCTGCCGAACACCACCGTAAGCGTACGTGCCATCGCAGGTTCCCCCTGGGTTGGATTGAGGCCCCATTGTAAGGACTCGGCGGCGCCAGCGGCGCGCAATTCGCGCCGGCCTGATCGCCGACAAAGAGCGCCAGCGCACGGCCATGGCGCGTGGCAGCCGCGGCATGCGGCCCGGACCGTTGTCTGGCACCCACACCCGGACCGCTGACTCGGACAATTCCGAACAAAAGTGCCAGTTATGGCATTTCCCCGCCCCGCCCGGGACGCGGCTTTGCTTTATGCTTGCAGCATGGGCATCACGCGACAGGACCTCGAATCGGACCGGCTGCGCACCTCGCTGTGCAGCACCCCGGTTGCGTCCTCGCTGTTGCCGGAGGCGGCGCTGGAGCAATCGCTGGCCGATACGCTGGCGCGCCGCCCCGACGATCCCGCGCTCGGCGGCGATGTCTGGGTATTCGGCTACGGCTCGCTGATCTGGAACCCGATGGTGGTGCACACCGAGCGCCAGCGCGCCACGGTGCACGGCTACCACCGCGGCTTCTACCTCTATTCCCGCATCAACCGCGGCACCTGGGACAATCCCGGGCTGGTGCTCGGGCTCGACCGCGGCGGCTGCTGCCACGGCATGGCCTTCCGCGTGCCCAGCCATGTGGTCGAGCAGGAGTTCCGCGTGCTGTGGCGCCGCGAGATGCTGACCGGCGCCTACCATCCACGCTGGCTGCGTATCCGCATCGGCGCTGCCGGCGCGCCGGAGCAGCGCGCGCTGGCCTTCGTCATGAACCGCTGCCACGAGGCCTACGCCGGCCGGTTGCCCGACGCCAGCGTGGTGGAACGGCTGCGCCACGCCGCCGGCCTGTACGGCCCGGCACGCGAATACCTGCAGCAAACCCTGCTGGGGCTGGCTACCAACGGCGTCGACGATCCCTACCTCGGGCGGCTCTGGCGCCAGCTGCAGGCAGGCGATGCCGCCGAACCTGCCGCCGGACCAGCCGCCGCCGAGGGCCAGGCGCCGCAGGACTCGGCGCTGCCGGCCAGCCCTCACGAAACCGTCTGAGCCCAGGAGCTGCCGCCATGACGCGCCCCGCCGCCCGCACCCGCAGACAGGCACTCAATGAGTTGCTGGGGCTGGTGGGCTTGCTGATGGGCGGCGGCCTGCTGGCGGCGCAAGGCGGCCAGACCCTGGCGGCGCGTCCCGCCGGCGGCGCGGCCAACACGTCCGCGGCGCGCCCGCCGCGCGGCCCCGCCACGCAGGCGCCGGCCCGCCGCGACGCCATCGGCACGCTCGACCGCAACCTGATCACCGCCGCCAGCGCCGGCGACCAGGCCCTGGTGTCGCGCCTGCTGGCCGCCGGGGCCTCGGCCCGCGCCGCCGACGAGCAGGGCCGCAGCGCGCTGCTGGCGGCCGTGCAGAACCGCCGCACCGAGGTCGCGCGCACGCTGCTGCTGGCCGGCGCCGACGTCAACCTGAAGGACGCCGATGCCAACAGCCCGTTCCTGCTGGCCGCCGCCACCGGCCAGGCCGACATGGTGCAGCTGGCGCTGGCGCACGGCGCCGACCTCGCCAGCACCGACCGCTACCACGGCACCGCGCTGATCGTGGCCAGCCAGCAGGGCCATGTGGAAGTGGTCAAGCTGCTGCTCAAGGCCGGCATTGCCGTCGACCACGTCAACGACCTGGGCTGGACCGCGCTGCTGGAGGCGGTGATCCTGGGGGACGGCAGCGCGCGCTACGAGGACACGGTACAGCTGCTGCTCGATGCGGGCGCGGACGCCAACCTGGCCGACCGCGAAGGCGTGACGCCGACGCGCCATGCGCGCCAGCGCGGCTACAAGACCATGGTGAAGATGCTGATGCGGGTGCGCGGGCATTGAGGCTCTGATTCTGCCACCACGCATGCTGAGTGTGTGCTCCCTCTCCCGCGTGCGGGAGAGGGTCGGGGTGAGGGCCATGGCTTGCCGGAGCTGCCATGCTGGAAAAAAGCCGAGGGCCTTGCTTGAGGTGGCTCCTGGCTGGACCACCCCTCACCCCGGCCCTCTCCCCATGAGGGGAGAGGGCGTACCCCCCTTCGCGCTTCCGCCTTAGGCGCCGGCCCGTGCGTTCTCGCTTTCCTGCAGCTGCCGCCACATCACCTTGCCGGTGCCCGACTTCGGCAGCGCCTCGACGAATTCCACCACGCGCGGGTACTTGTAGGCGGCCATGTTGTCCTTGGCCCAGTCGATGATCTGCTCCGGCGTGGTCTTGCCCCGGGCGTGGGCGCGCAGCACCACCACCGCCTTGACGGTCTCGCCGCGGTACGGGTCGCGCGTGCCGATGATGCAGGCCTCCTGCACGTCCGGGTGCTTGTACAGCAGGTTCTCGACCTCGGCCGGCCACACCTTGAAGCCCGACGCATTGATCATGCGCTTGAGCCGGTCGGTGATGAAGTAATAGCCCTCTTCGTCCATGCGGCCCAGGTCGCCGGTGCGGAAGAAGGTCTTGCCCTCGAATTCGATGAAGGCCTCGCGCGTGGCATCCTCCTTGCCCCAGTAGCCCTTGAACACCTGCGGGCCGCTGACGATGATCTCGCCGGTCTCGTTGGGCGGCAGTTCCTTGAGCGTAACCGGGTCGATCACGCGCGCGTCGGTGTTGAAGGTCGGCACGCCCAGGCACTGCAGCTTGGGCCGGTCCGACGGGTTGCTGTGGGTCGGCGCCATGGTCTCGGACAGGCCGTAGCCCTCCAGGTAGTTGAGCCCGAACTGCTCGCGCAGTCGCTCGGCCACCGCCTGCGGCATGGCCGCGCCGCCGCCGCCGATATAGCGCAGGCTCGACAGGTCGAACCCGGCCAGGTTAGGGCTGGCCAGGAAGTCGATCACCATGGTCGGGATATTGGTCCAGTGCGTGACCTGGTAGCGCGAGATCAGGCGCCCCGCCACTTCGCGGTCCCAGCGCGGCAGCATCACCACGGTGGCGCCGCTGTAGATCGGGCCGTTCATGCCGTACTGCATGCCGGTCACGTGGAACAGCGGCAGCACCGACAGCACCACCGATTCCGCGCCCGAGCCCGACCAGGTCGCGCCGCCGACGATGTTGTGCATCACCGAGCGGTGGGTATGGATGCAGCCCTTGGGGAAGCCGGTGGTGCCCGAGGTGTACGGCATCACCGCCATGTCGTCCGGGCCGGCGGTATGCGGCCCCGGCTGCAGGCCCGCGCCGAGCGCGTCGGCCCACGCAGTGGCGCCGGCGGGCAACGGATGCGGCGTGGTCAGCCAGGCCGGCGGCGCGTCTTCCGGATGTTCGTGGGCCGGCGGCAGCGCGTCGGCGTATTGGGTCACCAGCAGGTGTTGCAGGCGCTGGGCCGGTTCCAGCTCGGCCTGCGCCTGCTCGACGCCGCTGGCGAGGTCGGCGGTGAAGATCGCCACGCGCGCCTGGGCGTCGGTGACGTAGTGCTTGAATTCCTCGGCGCGGTTCATCGGGTTGACCGGCACCACCACTGCGTCGGCGCGCAGGATGGCGTAGTAGCTGACGATGAACTGCGGGCAGTTCTGCATGTACAGCAGCACCCGGTCGCCCTTCTTCACGCCCGCCTTCTGCTGCAGCCAGCCGGCCAGCGCGGTGGCCTGGACCTCCAGTTCGCGGAAGCTGAGGGCGTTGCCGAAAAAGCGGATCGCGGCCTTGTCGGCATAGCGCAGCGCCGAGACCTCCAGGTTGGCCCACAGCGACGTTTCCGGCAGCACGATGGCAGTGGGCAGGCGCTTTGGCCAGAACTGGAAATGCGGGCGGGCGGGGGTCGGCATGAAGAGTCTCCTGTGCGGTCTCGCGGACCGGGTCTGTCGTATGGTCAAGGACTATAACCGAACGATCGTTCTATTTTCAACCGGTGACTTCCCGCACGGCCGCAGCAACGCCGTTGCATTTGGCGCCTTCGCCCTCACAATAGCGGTATCGATTCCCCCAATTTCTTCCCCGACCAGGATTCCCCCATGAGCGACGTCACCCTGCAGAATTTCGAAACCGAAGTAATCGACGCCTCGCGCCAGATGCCGGTGCTGGTCGATTTCTGGGCCCCGTGGTGCGGTCCCTGCCGCACGCTCGGCCCGATGCTCGAACGCCTGGAAGCCGAGGCGGACGGCCAGTGGAAGCTGGCCAAGGTCAATGTCGACGAGAACCAGGAACTGGCCGCGCACTTCGGCGTGCGCAGCATTCCGCATGTGGTGGCGATTGCCGACGGCCAGGCCGTGGACCAGTTCACCGGCGTGCTGCCGGAATCGGGCCTGCGCGAGTTCCTGGATCGGCTCGCACCGGGCCAGGCCAGGTCGCCGCTGGCCGACGCGCTGGCACTGGCCGCGGCCGGCAACCGCGACGGCGCCGAGACCCTGTTCGCCGATGCGATCGCGGCGGATCCGGAGTCCGATGCGGCGCGCCTGGCCTATGTCGGCTTCCTGCTGGACGGCAACGCCACCGACCGGGCCCGGGCCGAATTCGCGGCGCTGTCGCCGCGCGCGGAACAGGTAGATGGCTATGGCGCGCTGCGTACCCGCATCGAGGCCATGGAAAACGCCGCCGGACTGCCCGATGCGGCCACCCTGGCCGGCCGCATCGATGCCGATCCGCGCGACCTCGCCGCGCGCATGGACCTGGCGCGGCTGATGATCGCGCAGCAGCAATACGAGCCGGCGCTGGAACAGCTGCTGGCGATCGTGCGCACCGACCGTGGTTTCGAGGACGATATCGGCCGCCGCACCATGCTGTCGGTATTCGAGCTGCTGGCCGACCGGCCCGAGGTGGTGTCGCGCTGGCGCCGCCAGCTGAGCACGTCGCTGAACTGACGGTGACGCGGGCCCGGCGCGGTAAACTGGCGGATTCTCAGTTCCGCCGCATCCCCGGTTCGCCCGCTGCCATGACCGCGCCCCGCCTGATCGACTTCAAGACCGAACCCGCCCCCAGCCACGACCGGCCGCGCCCCGACCGGCTGGTGTCGGGCAATCCGGACCGCACCACCTGGACCCACTACAGTGCTCAGCATGGGGATTTCGATTGCGGCATCTGGGCGTGCGAGCCGGGCGCCTGGCGCATCGCCTTCCCGGCCGGCAAGGAAGAGTTCTTCCACGTGATCAGCGGCCGCATCCGCATCAGCGACGACAGCGGCCAGGCCAGCGAATTCGGCCCCGGCGATGCCTGCGTGATCCCGGACGGCTTTACTGGCTTGTTCCAGGTGCTGGACCCGGTGCGCAAGTACTTCGTGGTGATCGACCGCGACGCGGCACGCCAGGCCTGAGCGCCGCGCATGCGGCAATCAGGCCGCCGTGGCGGGACCTTCGATCAGCGTGAAGCCGTTCTCGCGCATATGCTCGACCATCATCGCGTCCATCGACTTGACGTGATGGTCGAACCAGCCTGACAGCTCCGCCACCAGCCGGCGGCCAAGCTGGAATTCCGCATCGCTGTGCACCTTGTCACGCACCGCGACGGCCACCGCCAGCACCTGCTGGTGCTCGCCCGCATGGCAATGGCGCGGGCCGAAGCCCATGGCTTCCATCCACTGCTCTTCCTGGGCGAAATGATGGCGCGTGTGGTCGATCCATGCGTCCATCGCCGCCAGGAAGGCATCGTCGTCGGCGCCGGCGACCGCCGCCAGCAGCTGCACGAACTCGGCGTGGGTGGCGTCGGTGACCGGTTCGCCCAGATGCAGGTGGTCCGGCAGGCCGGCGGAGGAAAGCTGGTCTTTGGCGTCCATGGGGAGCGGCGGCAAGCGTGGGGAAAAACGGCAAGGATACCGAATCGGCGCGACCCGGGCCTGATCTGGCGCAAGCGAGCGGGTATGCTGTGGGCAGTGCGGCCGGTCCGTCACCCCTACCGTCTTTCGCTCATGCCACGACTGATCTTCTTCTGCGGCCATGCCGGCACCGGCAAGACCACCCTCGCCCATCGCCTGATCGGCCCGCTGATGCAGGCCACCGCCGAGCCGTTCTGCCTGCTCGACAAGGACACGCTGTATGGCCGCTACAGCGCCGCGGCCATGGCCGCCATCACCGGCGATCCCAACGACCGCGACAGCCCGGCCTATCTCGACCACCTGCGCGACCCCGAATACCAGGGCCTGCTCGACACCGCGCGCGAGAACCTGGCGCTGGGCATCAGCGTGATCGTGATCGGGCCGCTGTCGCGCGAGGTCCGCGCCCACCTGCTGAACGACCCGGACTGGCTGAACGTACCCGCCGGCACCACGGTGCGCACGGTCTGGGTTCACCTGCCCGAGGACGAGGCCCACGCGCGCATCATCCGGCGCGGCAACCCCAACGATGCCTACAAGCTGGCACACTGGGACGCGTACCGGACCCGGCGCTTCATGCCCGCGCCCGCCGATTATCCGGAACTGATCTTCTTCGACAACCAGGCCCCGGGGCAGGCCGAGATCGATGCGCTGCTGCGCGCGCTGAGCACCTGAGCGCCTGAGCGGCCCGGTGCCGGCGCCTCAGCCGCGCGCGATCGCGCCGATCACCGCCGACGCCGCGACAAAGCCGAACACCGCCGTCACCGCCACCGACGAGCCGAAGCCGGCGCACGCAAGCCCTTGCGGCCCGCGCGCCGCGGGCTGTCCAGACGGCACCTCGGGCGGCGGTGCCTCGTCGATCTCGCAGGCCTGCTGCTCGGGCTCCGGGTATTGCAGCGGCTCGTCCGAATAGACCGCGGCGATGCCGAACTTCTTCTTCGGGTCGCGGGTAAAGCCCCACTGCTTGCGCAGGCTGGCGCGCACCTTGGACAGCAGCGGGTCCTGGATCGTGCGCGCGAGGTCGTCGATGCGCACGCGCGTGGGGTCGAGCTGGCCGCCGGCGCCGCCGCAGGTGATGACCGGCACGCCCTGGCGCCGGGCCCAGCCGAGCATGGCGGTCTTGACCCGCACCGCGTCAATGGCGTCGATCACATAGTCATAGCCGGCGCCGAGCAGGTCCGGCACGTTGTCGGCGGTGACGAAGTCGTCGACCTGGGTCACGCGGCAACGCGGATTGATGGCGACGATGCGCTCGGCCATGGCCTCGACCTTGGCGCGCCCGTAGGCGTCTCCCAGCGCATGGATCTGGCGGTTGGTGTTGGACAGCGCGATATGGTCCAGGTCGATCAGCGTGATGCGGCCCACCGCGTTGCGCGCCAGCGCCTCGGCCGCCCAGCTGCCGACGCCGCCGATGCCGACCACGCACACGCGCGCCGCCTCCAGCCGGGCCAGCCCGGCCGCGCCGTACAACCGCGCCACGCCGCCGAAGCGGCGATGGTAATCGTCGTCGGCCGGGCTTTCGTGGGTCAGCGGCTCGGGCAGGCCAGCCAGCTCGTGTGCGGCATCGTTCATACAGAAGGGGAGCGGATCCGGGGATGCGGGCCGCGCCGGACACGGCAATGCCGGGGCAAAAATGCGGCATTTTCCGGCGGCGATGTCAGCCAGTCCCCGACAAGGACGGGAAGCGCGCAACTATACAATAGACCTGCAGTGGTCCGTTCGCCGCGCCGCCCAGCGCGGGTCACGCGAGCCTGCCCTAGCCAGCCAGGAGCCCGCCTCATGCCCGTGCCCCGCAAGGTCGTTCTGTGGAGTGTCCTGACACCGGTCGCGCTGATTGCGCTGCTGGTGGTCGTGATCCTGACCTTCGACTGGAACCGGATCAAGCCCTGGCTCAACGACCGCGTTTCCGAGGCCATCGGCCGCCCCTTTGCCATCAATGGCGACCTGACCGTGACCTGGCGCCGCGGCGAGGGCGAGCAAGGCTGGCGCACGCTGGTGCCGTGGCCACGGCTGTCGGCGCGCGACATCACCGTCGGCAACCCGGACTGGGCCGCGCAGCCCCATATGGCGACCGTGCGCGAGCTGATCTTCGTGCTGCGCCCCCTGCCGCTGCTGGCCAACGAGATCGCGGTGCCGACCATCGTCATCGACAGCCCGGCGGTATGGCTGGAACGCCTGGCCGACAGCCGCAACAACTGGACCTTCGAGACCGGCCCGAAAAAAGGCACCTCGAAATGGCAGCTGGATGTCGGCGAGGTGGTGCTGGCGCGCGGCAACCTGGCGCTGACCGACCAGCTCAAGAAGATCTCGCTGCAGGCCGAACTCGACACCATCGGCAACGCGCCGCTCTATGACAAGGCGCGCGACGGCGCGCTGGTCGAGCCGCAGGCCTCGGCCGTGCCACCCGGGCCACCGGGCAGCGCCGCGCAGGCGGCGTCGGCGCCGCAGGCCGGCGGCCCCGCCTCGGCGGCGCCCGCCAGCAGCCCCGACGGCCGCTATGGCGTGCGCTGGAAAGCGACCGGGCGCTACAACGAGGCCACCATCAACGCCAGCGGCAAGGCCGGCACGGTGCTGAGCCTGCGCAATACCGACGTGCCGTTCCCGATCCAGGCCGATGTGCGCGTGGGCAGCACGCGCGCGCAGATCGAAGGCACCATCACCAATCCGGCGCACCTGGCGGCGCTGGACGTGCACCTGACGCTGGCCGGCGACAGCATGGCCAAGCTCTACGCGCTGACGGGGGTGGTGCTGCCGTCGACGCCGCCGTACCAGACCCGCGGCCGGCTGATGGCAACGCTGCGCAAGGAAGGCTCGATCTACGAGTACCAGAAGTTCAGCGGCCGCGTCGGCGGCAGCGATCTGTCCGGCACGCTCACCTTCACCAAGCGCGACCCGCGTCCGCTGCTCGCCGGCAACCTGGTGTCGAACCAGCTGCGCTTCGTCGACCTGGCCCCGCTGATCGGCGCCGACGCCAAACCCGGCCAGCCGGCCAAGGACAGCCCGGTGGCCCAGCCGGCGGACAAGGCGCTGCCGGTAGCCCCGTTCCGCACCGAGCGCTGGGACGAGATCGACGCCGACGTGCACTTCACCGGCAAGCGCATCATCCGCGATGCCGAGCTGCCGATCACCGACCTGGTCACGCACCTGAAGCTGCAGGACGGCGTGCTGCTGCTCGACCCGCTCAATTTCGGCGTAGCCGGCGGCAACCTGGTGTCGACGGTGCGGCTCGACGGCAAGCGCGAGCCCATGGGCGCGATGGTCGACCTGAAGGCGCGGCGCATGAAGCTCAAGCAGCTGTTCCCGACCTTCGACCTGATGCGCGCCAGCATCGGCGAACTCAACGGCAGCGCCAAGCTGTCGGCCACCGGCAACTCCGTCGCGGCACTGCTGGGCTCGTCCAACGGCGAGGCGCGGCTGCTGGTCGAGAACGGCACGGTCAGCAAGTTCCTGCTCGAGGCGATCGGCCTCAATGTCGGCAGCCTGGTGGTGTCGAAGCTGTTCGGCGACAAGCCGGTGCAGATCAACTGCGGCGTCAGCGACTTCGCCATGACCGACGGCGTGGCGCGCGCGCGCACCTTCGTGCTCGACACGCAGGACGCCGTGATCGAAACCACTGGCGGCATCGACCTGCGCAGCGAGCGGCTGGCGCTGACCATCCATCCCGACTCCAAGGGCCTGCGGGTGTTCTCGCTGCGCTCGCCGCTGTATGTCGGCGGCACCATGAAGAACCCGCGCGTCAGCCCCGATATCGGCGTGCTGGCGCTGCGCGCCGGCGGCGCGCTGTCGCTGGCGCTGCTGGCCCCGGTCGCCACCGCGGTGCTGCCGCTGCTCGACTTGTCGCCGGGCGGTGACGACACGCAGTGCGCCAGGCTGCTGGCCGAACTGCGCAAGCGCCCCACCGCGCCGCCTCCCGGCAAGACCTACAAGGACCCCAAGGCAGCGGCGGCGCCCGCCGACGCTGCCGCTGCCGCTGCCGCCGGCACGGAGCGCGCGGGGGCGGCCACTGGCCGGCCCGGTGCGCCGGCCACTGCCGCGGCGCGTCCCGGCAAGCCCGCGGTTACCGCGCCGCGGGAGCCGCCCCGGCCCGACGGCCAGCGTCCGCCGCAGCGCCCGGCCAACGACCGGTCGTTCTACCAGGGCGGCTGAATCCCCTCGCCACGCCACGCCCTCGCGGATTAAACAAAATCGCAACACTTCGCGCCGCTGCGGCAAGTTGACACACGCGGTCGTTGTGCCTGGCCGCGCTCAGGCGCATAATTAAACGGCCATTTACAAGAAGCTCAAGCATGGCAAGCACTGGCTGCGCCGCGGGCTCGCCCGTGTGGCATCCTTGAAGGCGCGGCTGCGGCCGCCCTTTGTTTTTGCTGCCTGTGTTGCGGACAGCCATTTTCCGATTCACCGCTCTGGTACGGCACCGGCCGGCACCGGACGCGCTACCAACGCTTCGCCCCGCCCCATGACGCTGACGCATGCCGCCGTCCCGCCGATCACCTGGCTGATCGCACTGACGGTGTGCAACCACGTGGCCTTCAATGCCAGCCGCGTGGTGGTGTCGCTGTTCGCGATTTCCCTCAAGGCTTCCACCGTCACGCTGGGCGTGCTGATGTCGCTGTACGCGCTGCTGCCGATGCTGCTGGCGATCCGCGCCGGCAAGCGCATCGACCAGATCGGCCCGCGCAAGCCGATGATGGCGGGCTCGCTGATGGTGGTGGCGGGCACGCTGCTGCCGGCGCTGTGGCACGAACTGGGCGCGCTGTACCTGTCGTGCGCGCTGATCGGGGTCGGCTTCATGCTGGTGCAGGTGGCGATGCAGCTGCTGATCGGGCAGGTCTCGACCGATGCCACCCGGCTGCGCAACTACACCTGGCATGCGCTGGGGCTGTCGGTGTCGGGCACGCTCGGCCCGGTGGCGATGGGCTACGTGATCGAGCATGCGGGCTTCCGCCCCGCGTTCGCGGTGCTGGTGGCGGTGGCGCTGGCCGGACAGGCCGGCCTGCAATGGGTGCGCCCGCGGCTGCCCGCGCAGGGCGGCAACGCGGGGCGCATCGCCATCGCGGACGGCACCCGCCACTCCACGCTCGACCTGCTGCAGCATCCCGAACTGCGCGCGGTCTTCGTCGCCAGCGCGGTGCTGTCGGCCGCATGGGACCTGCACGCGTTCCTGATCCCGATCCAGGGCTCGCGCATCGGGCTGTCGCCGTCGTCGATCGGCTGGGTGCTGGGCGCTTTCGCCATCGCCACCTTTGCCATCCGGGTGGCGATGCCGGCGGTGTCGCGCCGGCTGTCGGAATGGAAGATCATCCGCGCCGCCCTGCTGGTGGGCGCGCTGGCCTACCTGGCCTACCCCTTCGTCGCGCACTTCTGGCTGATGTGCGCACTGGCCTTCGTGCTGGGGCTGGCGCTGGGCAGCGCGCAGCCCAATGTCATGAACATCCTGCACGCCGCATCGCCGCACGGCCGCGCGGGCGAGGCCCTGGGCCTGCGCTCGGCGGTGCTGAACACCAGCCAGGTGGTCTGGCCGCTCACCTTCGGCGTGGTCGGCACGGCGCTGGGCATGCTGCCGATCTTCCTGTCGATGGCGGGGGCGATGGGCGCGGCCGGCTACTATTCGCGGCGCCAGGGGCGCAAGGCGCTGGCACCGCCGGCGCAGACGACTGCCGGCGGGTGACGCACCGGGGAGCACTGGTCGGGCTTGTCGCCACGCAAATGCGACCCGCGATGCATTCGCTATACTCGAATCAGCCGGAGCCGCGGCCCCCGCCCCCGGGCGCACCGCGCTTCCGGACCGATTCCCTGATGATTGCGACATGACCCAACTTGCCGACCTGCGCCGCACCTATGTGCTGGGCGCGCTGTCCGAATCCGACGTGGCCCCCGACCCGATGAGCCAGTTCAAGCGCTGGTTCGACGAAGCGGTCACGGCCAAGCTGCCTGAACCCAATGCCATGACCCTGGCCACGGTCGACGCCGACGGCCAGCCCTCGGCGCGCATCGTGCTGCTCAAGGGCATCGACGACCGCGGCTTCACCTTCTTCACCAACTATGAAAGCCGCAAGGGCCTGGACCTGGCGGCCAACCCGCGCGCCGCACTGCTGTTCCACTGGGTCCAGCTGGAACGGCAGGTGCGCGTCGAAGGCCGCGTCGAGAAGGTCTCCGAGGACGAAAGCGACGCCTATTTCGCCACGCGTCCGCTGGGCTCGCGCGTGGGCGCCTGGGCTTCCGCGCAAAGCCGGGAGGTCACCGGCCGCGACGTGCTCGAGCAGCGCGAGCAGGAATACCGCAGCAAGTTCGGCGAAAACCCGCCGCGCCCGCCCTACTGGGGCGGCTACCGCCTGGTGCCGACCGCGCTGGAATTCTGGCAGGGACGGCCATCGCGCCTGCACGACCGCATCGCCTACCGGGTCCAGCCGGGCACGGGCTGGCAGATCGTGCGGCTGTCGCCCTGAGCCGGGCTGCGGACGCCGCGCGCGTCCGCGCTGATGCCTCCACGCCGCTCCCGGGACGACCGCAGGGTCTTCCGGCGGCGCGCTGCACGGGTTGCGGAATTGGACTAAAGTGAGACAGGCGTCGCTTGGCTACTCTTTTCTTGCAGCGCTCGCGACGGATCGGGCAGGGTTTGCGCGCAGTTTCTCCTTGCCGGATGCGTCCGCCGAAGCGTGTGCCGCAACCATCGGGAGGTAAAGCGCATGTTTTTCAAGCAAACCCTGGAAAAGCAACTCGACAACTGGATCGCCGACCTGCGAGAGAACGCCAATCTCCCGGTCAGCCTGCGGCTGTGGAATGGCGCCGAATACCCGCTCGGGCAATTCGACAAGCCGGTGGTGACGCTGACCGTGCGCGAAGCCGCGGCCCTGCCGCTGCTGCTGACACCGAGCCTGGACAACCTGGGCGAGGCGTACGTCCAGGGCAAGATCGATTTCGACGGCCGGCTGGCGGACATCATCAAGGTGGGCTACGGCTTCTCGGCCGCGGCCACGCGCCGCGCCGGCGGCGCGCTGTACAAGGTGGCGCAGCATTTCTCGCATACCAGGCAGGAAGACAGGGAGTCGATCCAGTACCACTACGATGTCTCCAACGACTTCTACCAGCTCTGGCTCGACCCCAACATGGTCTATTCCTGCGCCTACTTCGAGCACGGCGATGAAGACCTTGCCACCGCGCAGATCAAGAAGATCGACCACATCCTGACCAAGATCCGGCTGCAGCCGGGCCAGACGCTGCTCGACATCGGCTGCGGCTGGGGCGCGCTGGTGCTGCGCGCGGCGCAGAAGTTCGGCGCGCGCTGCGTGGGCATCACGCTGTCGCAGAACCAGTTCGACCTGGGCACCGAGCGCGTCAAGGCCGCGGGCCTGTCCGACCGCATCGAGATCCGGCTGCAGGACTACCGCGACACCACCGGCACCTTCGACCGCATCACCAGCGTCGGCATGTTCGAGCATGTGGGCAAGGACAACCTGCCCGGCTACTTCGGCCGCATCCGCGAGCTGCTGGCCGACGACGGCTTTGCCATGAACCACGGCATCACCTCGCCCGACCCCGACAACGGCGCGACCCCGATGGACGGCGCCGAATTCATGGACCGCTACGTGTTCCCGCAGGGCGAGCTGCCGCATATCGGGCTGGTGCTGCGCACGCTGCAGCAAGGCGGCCTGGAAGCCTTCGACGTCGAGCTGCTGCGCCGGCACTACGCGCGCACCCTGCATCACTGGGCCGACAACTTCGAGGCGCGCGGCGATACCATCCGCAGCATGGTCGGCGAGAAGAAGTACCGCATCTGGCGCGTCTACCTGGCTGGCTGCGCGCACGCCTTCGAGACCGAGAAGATGTCGATCTACCAGGTGGTGTGCCACAAGTCCGGGCTGCAGGCCGACTCGCTGCCGTGGTCGCGCCGCTATATCTACGACCAGCCCATCGGCCGCAACGACTGAAGGCAACCGAAACGATTGACCGAAGACCTCTTTGGCGGGCTGCCCCTGCCCGCCCCCACCGCCCCTCCCGGGCGGCCCGCGGCGCCAGCCGGCGCGGCCGCCCAACCCGACTCCCCAGGCAAACCGGCGCGCGGCAAGAGCGTGCAGCCGTTTCCGGCCGCGCCGGCACTGCAGGCGCTGGCCGCGCGGCTGCCGCCGCAGCTGTATTTCGGCACCTCATCCTGGGCCTATCCCGGCTGGAACGGGCTGGTCTACGACGGCGAGTACAGCGACAGCCTGCTCTCGCGCAAGGGCCTGGCCGCCTATGCGCGCCACCCGCTGCTGCGCGCCGCCGGCATCGACCGCGGCTTCTACGGCCCGATCCCGCTGGCCGACTACCTGTCCTACGCCGCGCAGGTGCCGGAAGGCTTCCGCTTCCTGGTCAAGGCGCCGGCCAGTGTCTGCGATGCCTGGCTGCGCGGCCCGGACGGCGCCGGCCGGCTGGCCAACGCCGCCTTCCTGGATGCAGCGCTCGCGGCACGCGACTTCATCGTGCCGGCCACCAGCGGCCTGGGGCACAAGTGCGGGCCGTTGCTGTTCCAGCTGTCGCCGATGGGTCCGCTGGCCGACAGCGCGGTATTCCTGGAGCGGCTCGACGCCTTCCTCGGCGCGCTGCCGGCGCTGGACCCGGCGCTGACCCGGCACGCCGCCTATGCCGTCGAGCTGCGCGACCCGGCCCTGCTGACGCCGCGCTATATCCGGCTGCTGCGCCGCCACGGCGTGCGCTTCTGCCTGTCGGCGCGCGACCGGCTGCCGCCGGTGCCGCGCCAGGCCGCGGCGCAGGCACTGATGGACGAGGCCGCGGCGGGCCCGCTGGTGCTGCGCTGGATGCTGCATGCGGGCCGTCCCTACGCCTATGCGGAAAAACGCTACGCGCCGTTCGACCGCATCGTCGACGACGATCCCGGCACCCGCGACGCGATTGCCGACGTGGTGGCGCGCACGCTGCGCGCCGGGCAGCCCGCCATCGTCATTGTCAGCAACAACGCCGAAGGCTGCGCGCCGCTGAGCTGCGCACGGCTGGCCGAGGCCATCGTGGCGCGGCTATAGCACTGCGCTGGCGCCGCGCCGGCGCACGCCCTTGCTTGCTTGCGCGCGCTTACTTGCGCAACTTCGCGCCGAACTGCTTGCGGAACTTGGCCAGCTTGGGCGAGATCACGAACGCGCAGTAGCCCTGGCTGGGATGGTCCTGGTAGTAGTTCTGGTGGCTGGCCTCGGCGCGCCAGTAGGGCTGCTCCGGCTCGACCTGGGTCACGATCGGCGCGTCGAAGGCCCTGGCGGCGGCCAGCTCGCGCATCACGTATTCGGCCGTGGCGCGCTGCGCCTCGGAATGCGTGAAGATGGCCGAGCGGTATTGCGGCCCGACGTCGTTGCCCTGCCGGTCGGGCGTGGTCGGGTCGTGGATGGCGAAGAAGATCTCGAGGATCTCGCGGTAAGTGATCACCGACGGATCGAAGCTCACGCGCACCACCTCGACGTGGCCGGTATCGCCTTCGCACACCTGCTGGTAGGTCGGGTGGTCGACATGCCCGCCGGTGTAGCCGGACTCGACCGCGACCACACCTTCGACCTGCTGGTAGACCGCCTCCAGGCACCAGAAGCACCCGCCGCCCAGCGTGGCGGTTTCCAATCCATGTTCCATTTGCGCCGCTCCCTTGCGTAATCGTCTGTCCGGTCTGTCTGGCCAGGCCTCAAGCATAAGCGCAGATCGGCGCGCTTGCAGCGGATTCAGCCGGGCTGGCGTCGGGCCTCCAGCTGCGCGCGCAATTGCGGCTTGAGCACCTTGCCCAGCGCGCTACGCGGCAGGTCGTCCATCAGCACCACCTCGCGCGGCAGCTTGAAGCGGGCGATGCGCGCGGCCAGCAGCTCGCGCAGCGGTTCGGCCGCCAGCGCGCCGGGCGGCGCGCCCGGCGCCGGCACGATCACCGCCACCGGCACTTCGCCCCAGCGCGCATCGGCCACGCCCACCACCGCGCATTCCTGCACGCCGGGCAGGCCGACCAGCACGTTCTCGATCTCGGCGGGATAGATGTTCTCGCCGCCGGAGATGATCATGTCCTTGCTGCGGCCCACCACCTCGATGCAGCCCTCGGCATCGCGGTGCGCGAGGTCGCCGGAATGGAACCAGCCGCCTGGCAGCCCGTTGTCGGTTAGCCCGCTCCCGGGCGGGTTCCAGTAGCCCGCCATGACATTGGCGCCGCGCACCCACAGCTCGCCCACCGCGCCCGGCGGCACCTCGGCGCCGTCGGCGCCGGCCAGGCGCACTTCGGCCTCGGGCTGCGGCCAGCCGGCGTAGCCAGGGCGCGCCATGGCCTGCTCCAGCTTCAGCACCACCGACACCGGTCCGGTCTCGGTGGCGCCATAGACCTGCCCGAGCGGCACGCCGCGCGCGTGGAAGGCCTCGATATACGCGCGCGGGATGGGCGACGATCCCGCCATCACCCCGCGCAGCGCCGCCAGGTCGGTATCGGCCCAGCGCGGGTGCTCCAGCACCGCGCGCAGCGTCGCCGGCACCATCAGCGACAGGCTCGGCCGCGCCCCGGCCACCGCGTCGAGCCACGCCTGCGGCGCGAAGCGGTCATGCAGCGTCACCCGCGCGCCGGCCAGCAGCGCCGGCA
The DNA here is from genome assembly GCF_000372525.1 of Cupriavidus neocaledonicus. Taxonomy (GTDB): domain Bacteria; phylum Pseudomonadota; class Gammaproteobacteria; order Burkholderiales; family Burkholderiaceae; genus Cupriavidus; species Cupriavidus neocaledonicus. The sequence continues at coordinate 365,250 of NZ_AQUR01000105.1, read as the reverse complement.
GGGTCTGGATGCACAGCCCGCCGACATGGAACAGGGGCAGCACCGACAGCACATGGTCGCCGGCGGTCATGCCATGCGCCCACCAGCTGGCGCGCGCATTGGCCAGCAAGCCGGCCTGGGTATGCACCGCGCCCTTGGGCTTGCCGGTGGTGCCGGAGGTGTAGGCCAGCAGCAGCGGCGCATGGTCCGGCACGGCGGCATGGCTCACGCCGGACGGCGCCGGATGCTCGACCAGCCGGTCGAGGGGCGCCAGCCGGCAATCGCCGCCGGCTTCGCGCGCCAGCGCTTCATGGGCCGCGTCATGGAACAGCACGGCGAGTTGCGCGTGCGCCGCAATCGCCCGCAGCTCCGCCGGCGCCAGCCGGTAGTTCAGCGGCGCGAACATGGCGCCGACGCGGGCGCAGGCGAACAGCAGCACCAGCTGCAGCTCGTGGTTCAGGCACAGCGTGCCGACGCGGTCGCCGGGGCGGATGCGCCAGGTCGCGGCCAGGTGGGCGCTGGCGCGCTCCACGCGCCGCCACAGCGTGCCGTAGGTGAAGGTGCGGTCCAGATAGTGCAACGCCGGCCGGCCCGGCGCGGCGTCGGCGTGCCCATGCAGCATGGCCGGCAGCGTGCCCAGGCCGGCGGCACCGGCACGGATGGCCCTGCGGGGTGCGCTCATTCGTCGCGCTCGCCGGATTCGTACAGGGTCTCGCGGCCCATGCGGTCGAGGATCAGCTCGGCGGTCCAGGGCAGCATCAGCGCGCCGCAGCGCGAATCGCGGTAGAGCCGCTCCAGCGGCAGGTCCTTGAGCATCGACTGGCCGCCGCAGGTGCGGATCGCCAGCCGGGCGATATCGTTGGCGCCTTCCATCACCGTGTAGTGCGCGGCGTACAGGCGCAGGCGCTCGTCCTTCGACGGATTCGGCTTCGCTTCGTGGATCGCGCGCCAGAAGATCGAGCGCATGGTCTCCAGCTGGATGCGCATCTGCGCCACCGCGATCTGCTTGGTCGGATACATGCGGCGCTTGACCGGCGGCTGCCCCGGCACCTCGCCGCGCAGGTACTGCACGGTGAAGTCGTACGCCGCCTGCGCCACGCCGAGGTAGGTCGGCGACAGCGTGAAGAACATCGCCGGCCAGGTCTGCGCGGCGCGGTAGTAGACCCCGCGCGGCATCAGCTGCTCGTGGTCGGGCACGAACACGTCCTTGAGCAGCAGCGTGCGCGACACCGTGCCGCGCATGCCCATCGGGTCCCAGTCGCCGGTCACGGTGAGCCCGTCCGCCCGTCCGGGCACGGCGATATAGAGCGTGTCGCGCATGTCCGGATGCTGGTCGCCGCGATCCTCGGTGCACAGGATGCCGTAATAGTCGGCCGCGCCCGACAGCGAGGCGAAGATCTTGCGCCCGTTGAGCACCCAGCCGCCGTCGACCTTGCGCGCGGTGGTGCCGAACGGCGCCTTGCCGGCGGCGGCGGCCGAGCCTTCGGAGAACGGCTGCGCGTAGACTGCGCCATCCCGCACCACCCGCGCGAAATGCAGCTCGCGGCGGGCCTGGTGTTCGTCGCGCTGTGCCGGCGTCATGTCGATGCCATCGGACAGCACGCCGGTCCACATGGTCGAGCAGATATGCATGTTGTACGTAAGCGCGGTGGCGCCGCAGAAGCGGCCGATTTCCGCGCCGACCATGCAGTAGGTGGCAAAGTCCGCGCCCGCGCCGCCGAACGCCCGCGGCACGCACAAGGCCAGCAGGCCGGCCTCGCGCAGGTCGTCGTAGTTGGCGAAGGGGAAGCTGGCCTCGCGGTCCCAGGTGGCCGCGCGCGGCGCGAAGCGTTCCCGGCCCAGGCGGTTGGCCAGCGTCAGCCATTGCGCCTGTGCCGGGGAGAAGTCCGCCGTACCGACGGCGGGAATGAAGTCGAGCTGGCCGGATGGCATGTCGCGTCTCCTGTTTTTTTCCTGCTCGCGCCCGTTGGGTGGAAAGGGGCGGCGCGGCGTTGGTTCTTGTGTTGGCGTTGCCGGAAAGCGGCGCGCTTCACTGCACGGGAAAGTGCCGGTGCAGGAAATCCAGCACCGCGTCGTTGAACAGCCCGGGACGCTCCATGCAGGCCAGGTGGCCCACGTCGGGCAGGCAGCGGTACTCGGCGCCGGCAATGCGTTGCGCCATGCGCTGCATCACCTCGGGCGCGGCGTTGGCATCGTGCTGGCCGGCCAGCGCCAGCACCGGCACCGCGATGCGGGGCAGCGCGTCGCGCTGGTTGAAGCGCACCAGGGCACCCAGCGCGGCGCGGTAAGTGGCCGCCGGCACCGCCGCCATCACCGCGGTGGCGAAGGCCACGGCGTGCGCGTCGGCATCGGGCGCGACCATGGTGCGCACCAGTCCCGCCGCCATCTGGGCCATGGTCTTGCCGGCATCCAGCGGCGCGGTGCGTGCGGCGATGAACTCGCGTTGCCACGGACCATCGCCCTTGCCAAAGGCCGGCGAAGTGCCGGACAGCACCATGCCGTCGACCAGAGCGGGGGTGGCCGCGCAAGCCTGCTGCGCCACCATGCCGCCCATGCTGTGGCCCAGCAGCACCACGCGCCGGCCGGCGTCGCGTTCGCACCGCAGCACGGGGGTCAGCGCCTGCGCCAGTCCGTCGAAGTCATAGGGGTCGATCAGGGCACTGTCGCCATAGCCCGGCATGTCCCACGCCAGGGCGCGGTAACCGGCCTGCGCCAGGGCCTCGCCCTGCGCGGGCCAGGCGGCCTTGCCGCCGCCGATGCCATGCAGCATCACCACCGCCACCGGCCCGTCGCCCCAGGCCAGCGTGGCAATGCCGTTGGCGTGGCGTTGCGTGGTCGCGGCGCTCATGCGGCCACCTCTACCAGCGTGCCGGCCTCGACCTCGTTGCGGCCGTCTAGCGACACCGTGCAGTTGCGCAGCGGCAGGTCGAAGTGGCCCAACGTATGCCGCCCGGCGACCTCGTTGGCGCCGGTCGAGAACAGGAAATTGCCGGCGAAGGCGCGCAGCTCGGTGCCGTTGCAATCGCGCTTGTCGTAGAACGTCATCGCGTCCCAGCGCGCCAGCCGGTTCAGGCCCCAGCCCACATGCGAGACCGCGTAGGCATCGCGCGTGCCTTCGCGGTCGGCCCAGGCCTGGTAGTAGCCGCGCATCATGTCGGCGTCGACGCCCTGGCCCTCGACCGCGACGATATAGTCGTCCTCGATATGGCAGACCACGGTGTCGCGCAGGTAGGTCTTGAAGGTCAGGTTGACGTCGCCCGGCGCCAGCACCAGCGTGCCGTTGACCTGGCGCCCGGCCGGGAACGCCAGGCACAGGCCGCCGGGCCAGTGCGAGACCTGGCCGGGCTTGTTGCAGAAGCCCCAGACGCCACCCACGCGCGCGTCGGCCAGGCCGATGCGCAGCTCGGTGCCGGCCGCCGAATGCACGCGCATCTCGCGCGCGCCGCGCAGGCGCTTCATCGCCGCGCGCACGGTGGTCTCCAGCGACGGATCGGGTTGGCAGCGCTCCAGGATCTCGGGGTGCTCGTTGCTGACCATCAGCATGCGCGGCACCACGCCGTCGGCACCGCGCAGGATCTGGGGCAATTCGGGGGCGTGCAACAGGCCCTCGACGGTGCAGTCGAGCACCAGCTGGCAGCGTGACAGCGCCGCCAGCACCGGAGCGAGTTGCTGCAAGGCATCGCTGGCGCCGGTGGAGCGCACCGGCGCCGGGGCGGCAAGCGCCGGGGTCGGCACCTGGATCCGCACGGGAATGGCCCCGAGCAACTGCGCGGCCAGCTCGGCCAAGGCCACGTTGACAGGGCGGGATTGGGACTCCGTTACAATTCCGACGACATCCCCGTGCCGCAGGGCACAGAGTTCCAGCGTGCGGCGGAACGCCGCCAGCCAGCGGTGTTCGATCTGCTCGATGAGCATGCGCTTGTCTCCTGCTGCTTGTTGTTGGCTTCTTGTTCTATGGGGCCCGGCCGCCCACGCTTTGTGCAGCGGCCAGCGCCGGCGGCGCCGGACTTGAACTTGCCGCCCCTGGCGCGAATAATATATATGAAATTTCATGAACTCCAGTGGAGCCCCCATGGGCATGCCTGAGGCCCAGCCACGGATCGCCAGCGTAGCCGCCGCTCCGGACTTCGATGCGATGCACTTCCGCCGCACCCTGTCGCAGTTCGCGACCGGGGTCACGGTGATCACCACGCGCGCCAGCAACGAATCGGTTGCGGCGGGTGCGCCGCCGTTCATCGGCATCACCGCCAGTTCGTTCAACTCGGTGTCGCTGGAGCCGCCGCTGGTGCTGTGGAGCATGGCCACGCGCGCCAACAGCCTGCCGATGTTCCGCGACGGCACCCACTACATCATCAACGTGCTGTCGGCCTCGCAGCTGGACCTTTGCCAGCGCTTCGCCACGCTCAAGGGCGACCGCTTCGCCGGCGTCGATTACCGGCTTTCAGCCACCGGCCTGCCGATCCTGTCGAATGCGCTGGCCTGGTTCGAATGCCACAACCGCAGCCGCTACGACGAAGGCGACCACGTTATCTTTGTCGGCGAGGTGGAGCGCTGCGGCGTGCTCGATGGCAAGGACGGCCCGCTGATTTTCCAGGGCGGCCAGTTCACCACCACCGCCCCGCTCGATCTCTGAACAGTCCCTGCCCCATCATGGCGGACCTGCCGGCAACCCCCTCGCCCCAGCCCTTCGTCGACGGCTACCTGGCCTACCTGCTGGCCCGCGCCAGCCATCTGATCTCGGGCGAATTCCATCGCGAAGTCGAGGCCACCGGCCTGTCGGTGCAGGAATGGCGCGTACTGGCCACGCTGGCCGACCGCCCCGACTGCACCGTCGGCGCGCTGGCGGAAATCACGCTGACCAAGCAGCCCACGCTGACCAAGCTGGTCGACCGCATGGCGCACGACGACCTGGTCCGGCGCCGCGCCGGCAAGACCGACCGCCGCCAGGCACTGGTCTCGATCACGCCGCGCGGCCTGGCGCTGGTGCAGCCGCTGCTCGAGCGCGCCGCGCAGCACGAGCGCGCCGTGCTGGACGACTTCGGTGCCCGCCAGGGCGCGCAACTCAAGGAAACCCTGCGGCAGCTGATCGCGCTGCACACGCAGCGCTAGGCTGCCGCGGCCGCCTTCAGGATCGCCAGCGGCGAACTGTCCACCTTGATCCGCTGCAGCACGATATTCGAGCGGATATCCATCACGCCGGGCGTCCGGTACAGCCGGTTCACGATGAAGTCCGAGTAGTGCTTCAGGTTGCGCGCCTGCACGCGCAGGATGTAGTTGCTGTCGCCGGTAATGATGTACGCCGACAGCACTTCCGGCCACGACTGCACCGCGGCGATGAAGGTGTCGTGCCAGCCCTCCACGTCATGGCGCATCGATACCTGCACGATCGCCTCGAGCTCCAGCCCGAGCTGCTCGGCATCGAACCAGGCGCGATAGCCGCCGATCACCCCCGACTCTTCCAGCAGCCGGACCCGGCGCAGGCACGCCGACGGCGACAGCGCCACGCGGTCGGCCAGGTCCTGGTTGCTGATGCGGCCATTCTCCTGCAGGCAGGTCAGGATGCGCAAATCGGTAGGATCCAGATTCATTCGAATTTCCTTCGATAATTTATCGATTTTTCGCATTCTATGCGAAAGACGTGGCAGATGACGGGTCATTTAGCAAGCCTCTTGCCGCCGATTTTGACTATGATTCCCGACATCGAGGCACACGAAACGGCGCCCACGGACAGCGCCGCGCACACCCATGACCGCCCCCAATCCCGACCCGCGCCGGCTGTGGGACATCAGCCCGCCGCTGTCGCCCGCCACGCCGGTGTGGCCTGGCGATACGCCGTTCCAGCAGCAGCCGGCCTGGCAGATCGACGACCATTGCCCGGTCAATGTCGGCCGCATCACGCTGTCGCCGCACACCGGCGCGCATGCGGATGCGCCGCTGCACTACGCCGCCGCCGGTGCGCCGATCGGCGCCGTGCCGCTGGCGCCCTATCTGGGCCCGTGCCGCGTGATCCACTGCATCGGCGCGGCGCCGCTGGTGCAGCCCCATCATGTCGGGCACGCGCTCGAGGCGCTGCCGCCGCGGGTGCTGCTGCGCACTTACCGGCAGGCGCCGCTGGCGCAGTGGGACCCGGCCTTCTGCGCGGTGTCGCCCGACACCATCGCGCTGCTGGCCGCGCACGGCGTGCAACTGGTCGGCATCGACACGCCCTCGCTCGATCCGCAGGACTCCAAGACCATGGACGCGCACAACGCGGTGCGCCGCCATGGCCTGGCGATCCTGGAAGGCATCGTGCTGGACCACGTCGATGCCGGCGACTATGAACTGATCGCGCTGCCGCTGCGCTTTGCCGCGCTGGATGCCAGCCCGGTGCGCGCGGTGCTGCGCAGCCTCGCCTGAACCCTTTCCCGAACCCGCCTCGCCTTTCTGCACGACATGACGACCATTGACCGCGAGCACTGTATCCGGCTCGACCAGCAAGACCCGCTGCGCGACCAGTTCGCGCTGCCCCAGGGCGTGATCTACCTCGACGGCAACTCGCTTGGCGCCCGCCCGCGTGCCGCCGCCGCGCGCGCCGCGCAGGTGGTGGCCGAGGAATGGGGCGACGGCCTGATCCGCAGCTGGAACAGCGCCGGCTGGTTCGACCTGCCGCAGCGCCTGGGCAACAAGCTGGCGCCGCTGGTCGGCGCCGGTCACGATGAAGTGGTGGTGACCGACACCACCTCGATCAACCTGTTCAAGGTGCTGGCCGCGGCGCTGCGCGTGCAGCAGTCGCGCGACCCGGCGCGCAAGGTGATCGTCTCCGAGGCCAGCAACTTCCCCACCGACCTGTATATTGCCCAGGGCCTGGCCGACCTGCTGCAGCAGGGCTATTCGCTGCGGCTGGTGAACTCGCCGGCCGAGATCGACGCGGCCGTCGGCGCCGATACCGCGGTGCTGATGCTGACCCACGTCAACTACAAGACCGGCGAGATGCTCGACATGGCCGGGCTGACCGAGCTGGCCCACGCGCGCGGCGCGCTGACGGTGTGGGACCTGTGCCATTCGGCCGGCGCCGTGCCGGTCGACCTGAAGGCGTCCGGGGCCGACTACGCCATCGGCTGCACCTACAAGTACCTGAACGGCGGCCCGGGCTCGCCCGCCTTCGTCTGGGTCGCCCCGGCGCTGCGCGATGCCTTCTGGCAGCCGCTGTCGGGCTGGTGGGGCCATGCCGCGCCGTTCGCGATGGATCCGCAGTACCGGCCGGTCGAGGGCGTGCGCCGCTTCCTGTGCGGCACGCAGCCGGTCACGTCGCTGGCAATGGTCGAGTGCGGGCTGGACATCTTCGCGCAGACCAGCATGCAGGTGCTGCGCGCCAAGTCATTGCTGCTGACCGACCTGTTCATCGACCTCGTCGAAGCCCGCTGCGGCCACCACCCGCTGACGCTGGTGACGCCGCGCGAGCACGCGCGCCGCGGCAGCCAGGTCAGCCTGGAGCACCCGGACGGCTATGCCCTGGTGCAGGCCCTGATCGAGCGCGGCGTGATCGGCGACTACCGCGAGCCGCGCATCGCCCGCTTCGGCTTCACGCCGCTCTACACCAGCTTCGCCGAGGTGTGGGATGCTGTGGAAATCCTGCGCGAGGTGCTGGACAGCGGCGCCTATCGCGACGCGCGCTTCCAGACGCGCGGCCAGGTGACCTGACCGGGAGCGCATCATGAGCGAATTCAAGGGATGCCCCTTCTCCGGCGCGGCGCCGGCAGCCACGCCGGCAGCCAGCCCGCAGGGCGACGGCTGGCACGGCGCGCAGATGGATTTCGCCAGGAACATGAGCTATGGCGACTACCTTGGCCTGGACCAGATCCTGAGCGCGCAGCATCCGCTGTCGCCGGACCACAACGAGATGCTGTTTATCGTGCAGCACCAGACCACCGAGCTGTGGATGAAGCTGATGCTGCACGAGCTGCGCGCCGCGCGCGAGTCGGTCAAGGCCGACAGCCTGCCGCCGGCGTTCAAGATGCTGACGCGCGTGTCGCGCATCATGGACCAGCTGGTGCAAGCGTGGAACGTGCTGGCCACCATGACGCCGCCGGAATACTCGGCGATGCGGCCCTACCTGGGCATGTCGTCGGGCTTCCAGTCGTACCAGTACCGCGAGATCGAGTTCATCCTGGGCAACAAGAACGCCGCCATGCTGCGTCCGCATGCGCACCGGCCGGAGCACCTGGCGCTGGTCGAGGCCGCGCTGAAGACGCCATCGCTGTACGACGAGGCGGTCCGGCTGATGGCGCGGAGCGGCTTTGCCATCGACGCCGATTGCGTCGAGCGCGACTGGACCCGGCCGACCGCGTACAACGCCTCGGTCGAGGCGGCCTGGCTGGAGGTCTACCGCAACCCGGGCGCGCACTGGGAGCTCTATGAGCTGGGCGAGAAGTTCGTCGACCTGGAAGACGCGTTCCGGCAATGGCGCTTCCGCCATGTGACCACGGTCGAGCGGGTGATCGGCTTCAAGCGCGGCACCGGCGGCACCGAGGGCGTCAGCTATCTGCGCAAGATGCTGGACGTGGTGCTGTTCCCGGAACTGTGGAAATTGCGGACCGACCTGTGATTCGCGCGGTCCCTGCGCGCAGGGACCGCCGTACGGCCGGCGGGCTGCCTCAGCCCGCCGGTTCGGACAACCTTGCCGCCAGCGTCTGCAGCGCCGGCGCCAGCGTCTGGTGGAACACCGCCTCGTCCACCGCGCCATAGGAAGCACTGCAGCTCAGCATGTGCAGCTCCTTCTCCCCCACCGGCCGGAACGCCACCGCGCAGGCATGGATGGCCGGATGCCAGTCGCGGAACGACGCGGCATAGCCGCGCTGCTGCGCCTCGGCCAGCGCGGCGCGGGTCGCGGCCTCCTGCTGCTTCCATTGCTCCGGGAAGGCCTGGCTGAACTCGGCCATCACGCGCTCGCGGCGCGGCGCCGGCAGGGCGGCCAGGTAGGCCCGCCCCATCGAACTCGACACCAGCGACAGACGCGAGCCGACGCCCAGCCCGAGCATCACGCCGGCGTCGTTGCGGATCGATTCCAGGTAGATCACCTCCATGCGCTCGCGCTTGCCGAGCGAGACCGAGACCCCGTACGACTGCGCGAACGCCAGCATGTGCGGCCGCGCCAGCGACACCACATCCGATGCCGACAGGTAGGCGTAGCCCAGCGCGAGCACCCCGGCATCGAGCGCGTACTTGCCCAGGCTCTCGTCGTAGCGCAGGTAGCCCAGCTGCACCAGCGTGCCGGCCAGCCGGCTCACGGTGGCCTTGGGAAAGCCGGTGCGGCGCACGAACTCCTGGTTGCCCAGCATCGCCTCGCCGGTGCGGAAGCAACGCAGCAGCTCCAGGCCGCGCGCCAGCGCGGTGACGAAGTTCGGGTCGCTGTCGCGCACCGGTGCGGAGACAGGTTGCTGGGAAAGTGACGGATCGGTCTGGGGGTTGGGATTGGGGTTGGCCAAGGTTCGCGGCTCCAGTCGGCGCTTGTCCGTTCATCGCACAAAGGCGCGGCGGTTCAGGGTTTTGCCTGTTGCGTGGCAAGACCATTGCGATATACTAATTCAACGGAACACAGTTCCGCAATGCGGAACTTCCTGGATCCCGAAAAAATCCTCCGCACGATCACAGACCGATCGCCCAACCCGTTACGAATGACGGAATCCGCCGGCGCGGACCACGGCACCACAGCCGCCCGCCCGGCGCTTCCCTGCGCTACCGAAGGAGACCTGCATGGCTGCCAACGCCGAATTCCACTGGGCCGACCCCCTGCTGCTCGACCAGCAACTGAGCGCCGACGAGCGCATGGTGCGCGACGCCGCCGCGGCGTACTGCCAGGACAAGCTGATGCCGCGCGTGCTGCAGTCGTTCCGCAACGAGAAGACCGACGTCGAGATCTTCCGCGAGATGGGCGAACTCGGCCTGCTCGGGCCCACCATCCCCGAGCAATACGGCGGCCCCGGCCTCAACTACGTGAGCTACGGCCTGATCGCGCGTGAAGTCGAGCGCGTCGATTCGGGCTACCGCTCGATGATGAGCGTGCAGTCGTCGCTGGTGATGGTCCCCATCTACGAGTTCGGCACCGAGGCGCAGAAGCAGAAGTACCTGCCCAAGCTGGCCACCGGTGAGTGGATCGGCTGCTTCGGCCTGACCGAGCCGAACCACGGCTCCGACCCGGGCTCGATGGTCACCCGCGCGAAGAAGGTCGACGGCGGCTACGAGCTGACCGGCGCCAAGATGTGGATCACCAACTCGCCGATCGCCGACGTGTTCGTGGTCTGGGCCAAGCTGCAGGGCGATGACGGCAAGGAAGACATCCGCGGCTTTATCCTGGAAAAGGGCTGGAAGGGCCTGAGCGCCCCGGCCATCCATGGCAAGGTCGGCCTGCGCACCTCGATCACCGGCGAGATCGTGCTCGACCAGGTGTTCGTGCCGGAAGAGAACATCATGCCGGGCGTGAAGGGCCTGAAGGGTCCGTTCACCTGCCTGAACTCGGCTCGCTACGGCATCGCCTGGGGCGCGCTGGGCGCCGCCGAATTCTGCTGGCACACGGCGCGCCAGTACACGCTGGACCGCAAGCAGTTCGGCCGCCCGCTGGCCGCCACCCAGCTGGTGCAGAAGAAGCTGGCCGACATGCAGACCGAGATCACGCTGGGCCTGCAGGGCTGCCTGCGCCTGGGCCGCATGAAGGACGAAGGCACCGCCGCGGTCGAGATCACCTCGATCATGAAGCGCAACTCGTGCGGCAAGTCGCTCGACATCGCCCGCGTGGCGCGCGACATGCTGGGCGGCAACGGCATCTCGGACGAGTTCGGCGTGATCCGCCACGTGGTCAACCTGGAGGTGGTCAACACCTACGAGGGCACCCACGACATCCACGCGCTGATCCTGGGCCGCGCCCAGACCGGCCTGCAAGCCTTCTTCTGATCGCAGCATAAAAAAGCCCGGCGATGAAGCCGGGCCAAGCACACTACCAAGGAGACGACGAGGCTGCCCCCGTCGATACGACACCTGCCTTGCACACGGCCCCGCCCTGGCGGGGCCGTGTTCATTTGTTGGGCTGGGGCGTCAGGCGCAGGTACGGACGCACCGCCTGGTAGCCCTTGGGGAATTTCTCGCGCAGGACGGCTTCGTCCTTCAGCGACGGCACGATCACCACGTCGTCGCCATCCTGCCAGTTGCCCGGCGTCGCCACGCTGTGGCTGTCGGTCAGCTGCAGCGAGTCGATCACGCGTAGCACCTCGTTGAAGTTGCGCCCGGTGCTGGCCGGATAGGTGATGATCAGGCGCACCTTCTTGTTCGGATCGATGATGAACAGCGAGCGCACCGTCAGGGTCTCGTTCGCGTTCGGGTGGATCATGTCGTAGAGCTGCGACACCTTGCGGTCGGCGTCGGCCAGGATCGGGAAGTTGACCTCGGTCGCCTGGGTCTCGTTGATGTCCGCGATCCAGCCGCGGTGAGAGTCGACGGTATCCACCGACAGCGCGATCGCCTTGACGCCGCGGCGCGCGAATTCATCCTTCAGGCGGGCCGTGAGGCCCAGTTCGGTGGCGCAGACCGGGGTATAGTCCGCCGGGTGCGAGAACAGCACGCCCCAGCTGTCGCCAAGCCACGCATGGAAGCGGATGCGGCCTTCGCTGGAGTCCTGCTCGAAGTCCGGGGCGATATCGCCAAGTCGCAATGCCATCTTCGGTTCTCCTGATTTCACGGTGGAACCAGAGTAACTGGATTGATATCCAACCCAAACGAATATAAAGTCACTACAAAATCACTCGCAGTCATATAGACATTCTCTGACATTCATCACCGCCGCTTTCGTGCATGCTGGCAATACTGGGGCGTTGCCCCCCGCAGCGACCCCGCAGCGCACCCTGTTCCGGGCGCGTTGCCTTGAAAGGGCGACGTGTCGCCACATATGCTAAGTATCAGACCGACAACTGCCGTTAGCCTCGGAGCGAAGAAAATGTCAGAATCCGCACAAACCGAACCAACCGCCCGCAAACAGGAGAAACTGATGAGCGATGTCAAGACCGTGCTGTCCGACGCCGAGGAACTGCTGAAGCAAGCCGCCTCGACCACCGGGGAAAAGGCCGCCGAACTGCGCGAGCGTGGCATGGGCCTGCTCAAGCAAGCCAAGGAGAAGGCCCAGGACCTGCAAGACGCCGTCGTAACCAAGAGCAAGGCCGCCGCGCGCGCCACCGACGACTACGTGCACGACCACCCGTGGCGCGCCGTGGGCGTGGCAGCCGGCGTCGGCCTGCTGATCGGTCTGCTGCTCAACCGCAAGTAAGCGCTGCAAATCCGGCGCGGCATGCAAGGCCGCGCCATCGCGGCAACCCGCCCGGCGGGTTGCCAATGGCCGGGGCGCCCGGTGTGTCGGTAACGCTGTCGCGGCTGACCTCTCATGGTCGACCGTTCGTTGCCGACACCACGCCGCATCCGGCCCCGCAAGTCGGATAGGTGCGTACGGCCATGCCGGCGCACCGCTCTTTCACGCCGGAGCCGCATGAGCGAAGCCAACCCTTCCCCCAAGTTCCTGGACGCCGTGCGCAACCTGGCCGGCTCGGTCGTGGCGATGGTGCAGACCCGCCTGGAACTGGCCAGCGTGGAGCTGGCCGAAGAGCGCACGCGCTTGCTGAAGGTCGCCCTGCTGGCCTTGTTCGGGCTGGCGTTCTTCGGGCTGGGCCTGGTCACGCTGACCGCCCTCATCGCGATCCTGTTCTGGGACACCTACCGCTGGCAGGCGCTGGGCGCCCTGACGGTGCTCTACCTGGTGCTGTGCGCCGTCTGCCTGGCCTACGCCCGCAGCGTGCTGCGCAACGCGCCGCCGATGCTGGAAGCCACCCTCGCCGAAATCGACAAAGACCGGGAGATCCTGCGCCGATGAGCACACTCGACCCTGACGACGCTGCGCCCGCACGCGAACGCGGCGAATACCCGCGCGCGCCCCGGTTCACGCAAGAGGTGCGCCTGCCGCTGGCGGTGCGCAAGGAACTGCTGCTGACCCGCGCCGCCCTCGAACGCCACGATTGCCGGCAGGCGCTGCACGCGGTGCGCGGCGGCGTGCACCGCCTCGGCACCATCAGCGCCTGGCTGCCGCGGATCGCGCGGCCGGGCTCGTGGATGAAGGTGGTCGGGCTGACCAAGGACTACCCGCTGCTCAGCACCGCGGTTACGCTGGCGCTGCCGCTGGTCAAGCGCGTGCCGGTGCTGCGCCTGACCTGGAAGCTGTCCAAGCTCGGCCTGGTCGCGGGCGCCGCCTACTGGGCCTACAACACCTGGCGCGAAGCCAAGGGCCAGGCAGTGCCGCCGGCCAACGTGCCGACCCCGGCCCCGGCCGGCACCCCACCCGCCGCCGACACCGGCTTCCGCGATCCGCTGATCCCCTGACGGCGCTGGCGGCTCATCCCGCCAGCGCCAGCGCCGGTCGTCCTCCGGCATCCGGGGCGGCCGGTGCGAACGGCACCGGCGGCGCAATGTGGTAGCCCTGCGCCAGGTCCACGCCCAGTCCGCGCAGGCGCTCCAGCATCGCCTCGTTCTCGACGAATTCCGCAATGGTCTGCTTGCCCATGGCGTGGCCGATGCGCTGGATCACCTCCACCATCACCAGGTTGACGGGGTCGGCCAGCATGTCGCGCACGAAGCTGCCATCGATCTTCAGGTAGGCCGCGGGCAAGTGCTTCAGGTAGGTGAACGAGGACATGCCGGCGCCGAAGTCGTCCAGCGCGAAGCGGCAGCCGAGCTGCTGCAGTTGCATGATGAACGCCCCGGCCTGCGCCAGGTTGGCAATGGCCGCGGTCTCGGTGACCTCGAAGCAGATGCCGTCCAGCGCGATGCCGAAGCGCTGCGCCTGCTCGCGCACGAAGTCCGGGAACTGGATGTCGGCCAGCGACGAGCTTGACAGGTTGATGGCGCAGATGGCGATCTCGGCCTGGCGTCCCGCCAGCGTGGCAAACGCGGTCTCGACCACCCAGCGGTCGATCATCGGCATCAGGTTGTAGCGCTCGCAGGCCGGCACGAAGGCCATCGGCGGCACCAGCCGGCCGCGTTCGTCGACCATGCGCAGCAACAGCTCCACGTGGCGTCCCGTTGCCGGCGCCGTGCCCGGCTGCACCGGAACGATTTCCTGCGAGAACAGGCAGAAGCGGCCGGCCGCCAGCGCCGCATGCACGCGGCTGACCCATTCCATCTCGCCTTGGCGCGCCTGCACCACGCTGTCCAGCGGATGGTAGACCTGGACGCGGTTGCGCCCGCCCTCCTTGGCCACGTAGCAGGCCGCATCGGCCGCGCTGAGCGCCTCGGCCACGCTGCCGGTGTGCCGGTCCAGCGTGACCAGGCCGATGCTGACGCCGACCGCGAAGGTGCGCTGCCGGTGCGCAAAGCGGAAGCTCGCGATCGCGTGGCGCAAGCCCTCGGCGACGCGCTCGCCGTCGGCGGTGCCGCAATGCTCGAGCAGCACCCCGAACTCGTCGCCGCCCAGACGCGCCAGCATGTCGCTGCGGCGCAGCTGGCCGCGCATGATCTCGGCCATCTGCCGGATCAGCTCGTCGCCGGCGGCGTGGCCGCAGGTGTCGTTGACCACCTTGAACTGGTCCATGTCCAGGTACATCAGGGTGTGAGGGATGCCCTGCGCGCGCGCGCGCTCGATCGCCGCGGCCAGCCGGCGCTCGAATTCGGCGCGGTTGACCAGGCCGGTCAGCGCGTCATGGCTGGCCTCGTGCGCCAGGCGCGCGGCATGCGCGCGTTCCTGGCTGATGTCGTGCAGCACCACCACCACGCCGATGGCCTGCGCGGCGCGGTCGCGGATCAGCGCCACCGACGGCTTGACCGCCAGCGCCGGTCCGGGCTGCCCGGCACCATCGCGCTGCACCAGCTGGGCCGAGCGGCTGTGCCAGCGCTGGCGCAGCGCCAGCGTCACGATATCGGGCAGCGGCGCCAGGCTGTCCTCGTCGCGCAGCACGCACACCTCGCTCAGCGGCAGCCCGCGCGCCTCGGCCTCGCGCCAGCCGGTCAGCGCTTCCGCCGCAGGGTTGAGCGACTGCACGCGGCCCCATACATCGGCGGTCACCACGGCGTCGCCGATCGCCTGCAGCGTGACCTGGGCGCGCTCCTTTTCGGCGAACAGCTGGGTCTCGTAGCGCTTGTGGTCGGAAATATCGGTCAGCGAGCCCGCCATGCGCGCGCGCCGGCGCCCGGCACCGCGCACCAGCCGGCCGCGCGCGCGCACCCAGAGGTAATCGCCGGCGCGGTTGCGCAGGCGGAATTCGGCGTCATAGGGTTCGCCGCTGCGCAGGTGGTGCGCCAGCTTGGCCTCGAACGCCGCCAGCTCGGACGGATGCAGCAGGCCCAGCACGGTTTCGCGCGCATGCGGCAGCTCGTCGGCGCGGTAACCCAGCATCTGCGCGCAGCGCGGCGAGAAATACAGTTCGCCACGCCCGAGATGCCAGTCCCACAAGCCGTCGTTGCTGCCCTCGACCGCCAGCTGCAGCTGCTCTTCGCGCTGCGCCAGCGCCTCGCGCAGCCGCCGCTCGCGCCGCAGCGGCCCCACCGACAGCAGGATCGCCGACATCAGCAGCGCCGCCGCCATCACCGCGCTGCCGGTGGTCAGCAACCGCGTGACCCGGCGCGAGGCTTGCCCCAGGTGGCCGGAAAAAGCGCTTTCCAGCGGCGTCAGGCGGGCGTCGATCCGGGCGATGTTGCGCAGCACCGGCGCGACGCAGGCGTCGTCGCAGCCGGGTTGGCGGGCCAGGCGCCGCAGCGCCAGCGCCTGCTCATGCAGGGCAAAGATTTCCAGATCGCCCTGCGCCCATACGCGGATGGCGGCATCGACCTCATGGATCTGGCGGAAGTTCCGGTACAGGCGCACCATGCGCGGGATGTCTTCGGGGTGGTTGCCTGCGGCGAGCAGGCCCTCGTGCACGCGTTCCAGGTCAGGCTCGGCACGGTCCAGCTCCAGGCGCGCGCGGTGGTCGCCGAAGGGGATGGCGATGGCCGCCAGGTAGGCCTCGAAATCCGCCGGATCGCGTTCCGCGCCATAACGCAGCAGGTGCAGCACCGCGTTTTTCTGGCCCTTTGACCACTGGCTCTCGCCCGCGACAAAGGCGCGCGCGGCCGACAGCAGGTCCAGGCTGGCGATGCTGAACAACGCCAGCGCAACCACCACCGGTACGAACGGCCAGATGATGCGCAGCACATGCCCGCTGGCCGGCAAGGAAACGCCTGCTCGCCGCATAGGTCTTGTTCGAGGGGCCGTGTCTCGCGGCCGTTCCGAGGGCCCGCGGTCCACACGCCGCGGTTGAGCCATTGTGCGGCGCGTGGCGCGCTCGCGTCTCTACCTCGAACTAGTTAAAGCACCCCCTACCATCGGGGCATGCCGGACGGCACAAAACGCAAAAAGGGCCTGTGACATGCGCCACAGGCCCTTCGTAATACTGGTGGGTCGTGCGTGACTCGAACACGCGACCAACGGATTAAAAGTCCGCTGCTCTACCGACTGAGCTAACGACCCGAAAAAACAGAACCGCGATTATAGTGATGCGATTCTCGATGTGTCAAGGGCGGCGCGCCAGCGCGCTTAAACCATGCGTTCCAGGCGCCACATCTGGTAGCGGAACGCCAGCACCGCGCCGGCCAGGATGCCGCCCAGCGCAATGAACGAGCCCAGCGCCAGCGTCGACACGCCCGACAGCCCCTGCCCCACCGTGCAGCCCAGCGCCGTGACGCCGCCCGCGCCCATCAGGATGCCGCCGACGATGTGGTTGGCGACGTCCTCGGCATTGCCGAAGCCTTCCCAGCGGAAGGTGCGGGTCGCCAGCGCATACGCGGCCGCGCCGGCGATCACGCCGAACACGCTGACGATGCCGATGGTCAGCACCTTGCTCTTGTCGCTGAACATCATCAGCCAGTCGAGCGTGTAGGCATACGGCGCGACGAAGCTCAGGCTTTCCATGCGGCCGCTGTTGGTCGAAACGAACAGTTCCTCGAGCGTATTGGGGTCCTCGGCGACGTAGCCGAGGTGGCCCGACACGTACCACATCGCCACGATGATCAGGCCCACGCCGATACCGCCCAGCAGGTTGTCGAAGGTGCGGAAGCCGCGTCCCGCCAGCGCCCACGCCGCCAGCACGCCGCCTAGCGCCAGGCCCAGCCCAAGCTGCAGTGCGCCACGCGCCGCGCCGGTGCCCTGCGCCAGCACCGACGGCAGGTCCTGCGTGGTCGGCAGCGCCAGCGCCACCGCATCGACGGTATTGACGCGCACCACGCCGAACAGGCCGCGCAGCGTCATGTAGGCCGACAGCCCCAGGAACACGAACACCACCAGCGACTTCAGGTTGCCCGCACCGATGCGCACCAGCGTCTTGCTGCCGCAGCCGGACGCCAGCACCATGCCGAAGCCGAACATCAGCCCGCCGGCCAGCGCCGACAGCCACGCCAGCTTGCTGGCGGCATAGATGGTCTTGGTCGGGTCGATGGCGCCGTTCCAGGCCAGCACGCCGGTGCCGACCATGGCCACGCCGATGGCCAGCACCCACATGCGCATGCGGCTCCAGTCGCCCATGTTGACGATGTCCGAGACCGCCCCCATGGTGCAGAAGTGCGTGCGCTGCAGCACGGCGCCAAACAGGAAGGTCAGGACGAAGGTGCTCAGCAGCACCGAGCGCGACAGCGCGGCAAGATCGATTTCAGGCATGGGGCGGGAACGGCGGGCTCAGGCCAGGGCGGGGGCTCAGGTGCCGGATCAGGCGGCGGCCTGGTAGCGGGTCGGGTCGGGCACGCCGGCGGCCTCGAAGCCGGCGCGGCGGATGCGGCAGGAATCGCACACGCCGCAGGCGCGGCCGTCGTCGTCGGCCTGGTAGCACGACACCGTCAGGCTGTAGTCGACGCCCAGCGCGATGCCGGCGCGGATGATCTCGCCCTTGGTCATGTCGATGATGGGCGCGTGCACGCGGAAGCGGTCGCCCTCGACGCCGGCCTTGGTGGCCAGGTTGGCCAGGGTCTCGTAGGCCGCGACGTATTCCGGGCGGCAGTCCGGGTAGCCGGAATAGTCGACCGCGTTGGCGCCGAAGAACAGGTCGCGCCCGCCCACCGCCTCGGCCCAGCCGAGCGCCAGCGACAGCATGATGGTGTTGCGCGCCGGCACGTAGGTGACGGGGATGCCGCCGCTGGCGCCATCGGTGGGGACCTCGAGCGCATCGTCGGTCAGCGCCGAGCCACCGAAGCGGCGCAGGTCGAGGTCGACGATCTCGTGGCGCACGGCGCCCAGCGCCGCGGCCACGCGCTTGGCGGCCTCCAGTTCGGACGAGTGGCGCTGGCCGTAGCGCATCGACAGCGCATAGGTCTCGAAGCCCTGGGCGCGGGCCATGGCAAGTACGGTGGCGGAGTCGAGTCCGCCGGACAGCAGGACGATGGCGCGTTGGGTCATGGTGCGGGTCGCGCCGGGGGCGGCGCGCAAGAACATTCGGGCGAATCGCATATTCTATCGCGACCAACGAAAAAGGCCCGCCGAAGCGGGCCTTGCAGTGGCGGACGGCGGCGCCGGCGCTTACTTCAGCGTCTTGAGCCGGTTGCTCGCCGCCTGCGCGCCCTCGGTGCCGGGATACTTCGCCACCACCTGCTCCAGCGTCTTGCGCGCGGCCGCCTTCTGGCCGGACTCGAGCTGGTTGTTGGCAATGGCGATCATCGCGTCCGGCACCTTGGGGTGCGTCGGGTTGGCGTTGACCATGTTCTGCAGCACGAAGGTGGAACCCTTGTAGTCGCGCTGCGCGTACAGCGAGTTGCCGAGCCAGTACTGTGCCAGCGGCAGGTACGGGCTCTGCGGGTACTTCTTCACGAACGCCGAGAACGAATTTCCCGCGCTCTTGAAATCACCCGCCTGGAACTGCTTGAGCGCGGCATCGTATTCGGGCTTTTCGCCGGGCTGCGCGATGCCTTCGCGACCTTCGACCGTAACCTGCTGCGGCTCGAATTTCTTCAGGCGCGCATCGAGGTCGGCGTAGTAGTCCTTCTGCTGCTTCTGCAGCGTGTCCACCGTGTTCTGCAGGACTTCGTTCTGGCCGCGCAGCCGCGCCACTTCCTGGCGCAGGCCTTCGAGCTGGTTCTGCATGTCGAGCAGGTTGCGGCTGTTCTGCTCGATGCGCTGCGTCGCGGTCGCCTGGAAACCGTTGAACTGGTCGCGCAGGCTGATGACGGCCTTGCGGGCCTCGTCATCGTCGAACACTCCGGCATGCGCCTGCGACAGCGGCAGCATCATGCCGCCGCCGGCGACGGCGGCGAGCCACAACAGGGTGGAAACGCGTGCTTTCATGGAAGGCGGTCCAGATCAGTAGTTGATGTCCGCGCGACGGTTCTCGGCCCACGAGGCTTCATCGTGGCCGGTCGCCTTGGGCTTTTCCTTGCCCAGGCTGACGGCTTCCATCTGCGCGTCGGGCACGCCCATCGAGGCCAGCGAGCGGCGCACGGCTTCGGCGCGCTTCTGGCCCAGCGCCAGGTTGTACTCGCTGGTGCCGCGTTCGTCGGTGTTGCCCTGGATCAGGATCTTGCGGCCCTTGTTGGTGCCCAGGTACTTGGCGTGCGCGCCCAGCATGCCCTGGTAGTCGGCCTTGACGGTGTAGCTGTCGAAGTCGAAGTAGACGCTGCGCTTGGCCAGCGGGCTGTTCGGGTCGTTGAGCGGATCGGCCGCGGTCACCGGGGTGACGGCGCGCGGATCGGCGCCCGTGCCGGCCGTGCCGGCGCCGGCGTTGGCGGTATCGTCGAGCTTGACGCCGGAGCTGCATGCGCCCAGGGCAAGCAGTGCGGCAACGGCAAGGGTTTTGGTCATCAGTTGAGGCATGGTGAATGACTCCTGTTATTGCATGAAAGGACCCCAGGACGGCTCGCGGACATCGCCGGACTGGAGGGACAGAACCTGCCGGGTACGCCCGTCAGTGGACACCGCCGCCAGCACCGCGCGACCGCCCACGCGGGTGGCATAAAGGATGTACTTGCCGTTGGCGGCGAAGCTGGGCGCCTCGTCGTTGGCCGTATCGGTCAGCGACGTCACGTCGCCGTTGGTCAGGTCCTGCAACTGCAGCTTGAAGCCGCCCCCGCGCGAAATGTACGCCAGGTACTTGCCGTCCGGCGAAATGCGCGGGCTGACGTTGTAGCTGCCCTTGAACGTCACGCGTTGCGCCCCGCCGCCCTCCTCGCCGGAGGCGGGCATGCGGTAGATCTGCGGCGCACCGCCGCGATCGCTGGTGAAATAGATGCTCTTGCCGTCGGGCGAGTACTGCGGCTCGGTGTCGATGGCGCTGCTGCGCGACAGGCGGCGGATGCCCGAGCCGTCGGCGTTGACCTGGTAGACCTGGGTATTGCCGTCACGCGACAGCGCCAGCGCCAGGTAGCGGCCGTCCGGCGACCACGACGGCGCGCTGTTGTTGCCCTTCTGGTTCGACACCAGCGTGCGCTTGCCGCTGGCCAGGTCGTGCACATAGACCACCGGCTTCTTGGCCTCGAACGAGACATAGGCCACGCGCGCGCCGTCCGGCGACCACGACGGCGAGATGATGGGCTCGTTGCTGGTCAGCGCCACCTGCGCGTTCTGCCCGTCCGAATCCGAGATCAGCAGCTGGTAGCGGCCGCCCACCTTGGACACGTAGGACAGGCGCGTGGCAAACACGCCGCGCTCGCCCAGCAACTTTTCATAGATGTAGTCGGCGATCTTGTGCGCGGTCACGCGCAGCTGCGACTGGTTGACGGTGAAGGCCAGCCCGCCCAGGCTCTGGCCCTTGACGGTGTCGTACAGGCGGAAGCGCACTTCGTACTTGCCGCCCGCGGCCGGGGTCACGCTGCCGGCGACGAAGGCATCGGCGCCGCGCGCCTTCCAGCTGCCCAGGTCGACATTGGCGGATTCGGCCACGGTGGCGCCGCCCGGGTCTACGTTGCGGAAGCGGCCGCTGCGGGCCAGGTCCGAACGGATGATCGCGGTCAGGTTCTGCGGGGCCTGGGCCTCGCCCTGGAAGTTGGCGGTGGCGACCGGGAACTGGCTGCTGCCGACCCCGGAGATCTCAACATTCAGTTGTGCGTGCGCGGCGCCCGCGGCCAGGGTCATGGCCGCGGCCAGCCACGCCATCAGCGCGCGCCGGCCCGCCAGCGGCATCGGCCGGCCGGGGCCTCGGGATGCGGGGGAATTTGCGTTGTGCCGCCTCGCGGACAGCCAGTTGGGGGCCCAAAGCTTTCGCATGCTGCTCCTCAGTCGATTTCAAGTTTCGTCGGGCACGACAGGCAATCGGCAACACGGGCAAATGCGGCATTGCAGCGCGTGGCGCATGCCCCGTCTGCGTGCATACCGCACCGTCGGCTGCGTCAGGCAACCTGTCATGCTAGCGCTGGGACCGGAACCCGGCGATGAAGGTTGCATTATGTTGCAAATCATGCCGTGCCGTTCACCCGGTCCCACTCAGTCCTTCGGCCGGAAGGTAATGGTGAAGCTGGCCGGCGCCTTGCCGTTCTCGTCGCGCGGCAGCGGATCGGAACGCTCCACCGCGCGCAGCACGGCATTGTCCCAGCCGGAGTTGCCGCTGGACTTGGACAGCCGCGCCGACAGCAGCGAACCGTCCGGGGCCAGCTGCACCGAGACCACCGCGGTCGGGTTGCCCGGCACGTCCTCGGTAAAGACGATGTTCGGCTTGACGCGGCGCCGCACGCGATCGGCATAGCCGGGCGAAGCCTTGCCGCCACCGCCGGCACCGGCGCCGGCCGCATTGCCGACCCCGCCACCGCCTGCGCCCGAGCCGCCGGCCAGCGCCTGCAGGCGCGCCAGCTCGCTCTTGCGCTGGGCGTTGGCAGCAGCTTCGCGCTTGGCCTTGGCGTCGGCATCCGCCTTGGCCTTGGCGTCGGCCTGGGCTTTCGCCTTGGCGTCGGCCTGGGCCTTGGCCTTGGCATCGGCCTGCGCCCTGGCCTTGGCCTCGGCGGCTTCCTTGCGTTCGCGCTCGGCCTGTTCCTTGCGCTCCTGCTCCTGCTGCGCGGCCTTTTTCTTCGCGTCTTCCTTGCGCTGCGCTTCCTTGCGCTCGGCCTCGCGCCGCTCGGCTTCCTTGCGGTCGGCCTCCTTGCGCTCCGCCTCCTTGCGCAGGGCGTCCTTGCGTGCTTCTTCCTTGCGTGCTTCTTCCTTGCGTGCTTCTTCCTTGCGCGCTTCTTCCTTGCGCTCTGCGTCCTTGCGTGCCGCTTCCTTGCGCTCGGCTTCTTCGCGCGCGGCCGCCTCGGCGCGGCGCTTCTTCTGCTCCAGCGCGATATCGGCGTCGTCCTCGACCTTGCTCTTCACCTGGGGCGGCGGCGGCGCCGGACGCGGCTGCACCACCGGCTCGGGCTCTGGCTGCGGCTGCGGCCGCGGCGGCAGCTGCGGGGGTGCGGTGGCGGCGGGGATTTCCTCCCACAGTTCGGCCTCGGCCCCGACCGGGGTGCTGCTCTGCCAGCTCACGCCGTAGTACAGCACCACGGCGAGCAGCAGGTGCATGAGCAGCGCGAGCAGGAAGGAACGCAGGGTTCCCCGCTCCTTGACCGGCTGGTAGGGATAGGCGGCGGCGGTCGTCATCAAGCGCAACGGCAATCGGATAGGGGCTTCAATACGTCAGGAGGTCTTGGACTTGACCATCAGGCCCACGCGCTTGACGCCGTCGGCTTTCAGGACCGACATCACGTCCAGCACCGCCTCGTACTTGACCGCGCGGTCGGCGGCGATCACCACCGGCTGGTCCGGATTCTCGTTCTGGCGCTGGTGTACGAAGTCCAGCAGGCCCTGCTTGTCGAGCTTGCGTTCGAAGGCATTGCCTGCGTTGTCCTTGCCGCGCGCGGTGAGCTGGCCGTCTTCATGCACGGTGACGACGATCGGGGGCGCCTTCTGCTGCGGCGTGGCATTGGCCACGGTGGGCAGGTCGACGGTGGCTGGGCTGACGATCGGCGCGGCCACCATGAAGATGACCAGCAGCACGAGCATGACATCGATATACGGCACGACGTTGATCTCGGCGCTGGCCCGGCGGCGCGAGCCGCCGCGGCGCTGAATGGCTGCCATTGCAGGACTCCTGGATACGCCGGCCCGGGCGTTCGCCCGGACCGTGGATAGGGGATACGGTTAGCGGGTCTGGCGCTGCAGGATGTTCAGGAACTCTTCCATGAAGCTCTCGAAGCGGATCGCCAGGCGATCGATTTCGGTGGCATAGCGGTTGTAGGCGATCACCGCCGGAATCGCCGCGAACAGGCCGATCGCGGTCGCCACCAGAGCCTCGGCAATGCCGGGCGCCACCGACGCAAGCGTCGCCTGCTGCACATTCGACAGCCCACGGAACGCGTTCATGATCCCCCACACCGTGCCGAACAGGCCGATATACGGGCTCACCGAACCCACCGATGCCAGAAAGGGCAAATGCGATTCCAGCACGTCCATCTCGCGCTGGTAGGCCGCGCGCATGGCACGGCGGGCGGCGTCGAGCAGCGCGCCGGCCTCGTTGCCGCGCTCGCGCGCCTTCAGGAACTCGCCCATGCCCGATTCGAAGATCCGCTCCAGCGCACCGGTGTTGTGGCGGTTGTTGACGGCACTGTTATAGAGCGCCTGCAGGTCGCCGCCGGCCCAGAAGTCGCGCTCGAAGCCTTCGGTCTGGGTACGCGCCGAACGCACCGCCAGGTGCTTGCGGAAGATATAGGTCCACGAAAACAGCGACATGACGAGCAACAGCGCCATGACGGCCTGTGCCAGCACGCTGGCGTGGAGCACCAGCGTTACGATCGACATGTCTTGCGTGACGGTCACGGGATTCATCGTGCTGACTTGATGGTGGCTAGAACGGGGTCGGGGATCGGGGCGGGACGGAAAGTGCTTTTGTCGACGCAGCCAACGCGGATCGCGCCGGTCGCCAGCATCAGCTCGCCACGCCAGGCTTGCTGGGTGAACTGCACCGAAGCCGGGCCGACCCGGTCGATGCGCGTGCGGATCTCAAGCTGGTCGTCCAGCCGGGCGGGCGCATTGTAGTCCACCGCCGTACTGCGGACGATGAACACCACGCCTGCCTGGTCGGCGAGCGCCTGCTGTTCGATGCCGAGCGAGCGCAGCCACTCGGTGCGGGCACGCTCGAAGAACTTGAGGTAGTTGGCGTAGAACACTACGCCGCCTGCATCGGTGTCTTCCCAGTACACCCGCAGGGTCCAGACAAAGTTTGTCATGGCCGCGATTGTAACGGAGAGCGATACCCGTTTCGTGTAAACCCGCAGGACGACTTTGCAACAGCAAGTTGCTGGCCAGGGCCGCGCCAGCCCTTGCCAGCGCTTGTCTGGCGGGTTCACGGCTTGCGGCGGGCGGCCGCCTCGCGCTACACTGCGCGCAACCATTCCATCTTGCGCGACTGGCGAAGTCAGTGGGTACTACCACGAGGAAGCGCAAGTTCTCTGGCGTGAAGTTTCCAGACGCCATGGCGTTGACGCGAGTCATGCCTGCCGCTCGCCTGGGCAGCGAATGGGAAGCAGGGTGCGCCCTGCGCCGACGGCCAAACCGCCGCCGGTGCCGGTCGCCGCTAGCCTTCCCCGCGCGCCCTACCCCCGATGCCCGCATCGGATTCCCTTTTTTCAGACGAGTTTCGCCATGTTCGAACGCAGCCGTTTTACGATCGACCAGATCGACCCCGAGGTCTTTGCCGCCATCCAGCAGGAAAACCAGCGCCAGGAAGACCACATCGAGCTGATCGCCTCCGAGAACTACACCTCGCCCGCGGTGATGGCCGCGCAGGGTTCGCAGCTGACCAACAAGTACGCCGAGGGCTATCCCGGCAAGCGCTACTACGGCGGTTGCGAGTACGTCGACATCGTCGAGCAGCTGGCCATTGACCGCGTCAAGCAGCTGTTCGGCGCCGAGGCCGCCAACGTGCAGCCCAACTCGGGCTCGCAGGCCAACCAGGGCGTGTATTTCGCCGTGCTCAAGCCGGGCGACACCATCATGGGCATGAGCCTGGCCGAAGGCGGCCACCTGACCCACGGCATGGCGCTGAACATGAGCGGCAAGTGGTTCAACGTGGTCAGCTACGGCCTCAACGCCCAGGAAGACATCGACTACGACGCGCTCGAAAAGCTGGCGCAAGAGAAGAAACCCAAGCTGATCATCGCCGGCGCCTCGGCCTTCGCGCTGCGCATCGACTTCGAGCGCATCGGCAAGGTGGCCAAGTCGATCGGTGCCTACTTCATGGTCGACATGGCCCACTATGCCGGCCTCATCGCCGCGGGCGTCTACCCGAACCCGGTGCCGCACGCCGACTTCGTCACCACCACCACGCACAAGAGCCTGCGCGGCCCGCGCGGCGGCGTGATCCTGATGAAGGCGGAGCACGAGAAGGCGATCAACTCGTCGATCTTCCCCGGCATCCAGGGCGGCCCGCTGATGCATGTGATCGCCGGCAAGGCGGTGGCGTTCAAGGAAGCGCTGACGCCGGAATTCAAGGCCTACCAGCAGCAGGTGGTAAAGAACGCCGCGGTGCTGGCCGAGACCCTGATCGCGCGCGGCCTGCGCATCGTCTCGGGCCGCACCGAGAGCCACGTGATGCTGGTCGACCTGCGCGCCAAGAACATCACCGGCAAGGAAGCCGAGCGCATCCTGGGCGAGGCGCACCTGACCGTGAACAAGAACGCGATTCCGAACGATCCGGAAAAGCCGTTCGTCACCTCCGGCATCCGCGTCGGCTCGCCGGCCATGACTACGCGCGGATTCAAGGAAGAAGAAGCGCGCATCGTCGGCAACCTGATCGCCGACGTGCTCGACAACCCGCACGACGCCGCCAACATCGCCGCGGTGCGCGAGCAGGTGTCGGCCCTGACCAAGCGTTTCCCGGTCTACGGCTGACGCTGACAGGCCGCCCGTGCGCACGCGCAGGGGCGGCCGGCAGCTCCGCGCTCCGCGCCACTCCGGCGCGGAGCGCGGGTCTCGCCAACCCGCCCCGCCGCCGCAGAACGACAACACGGACAAGGCAACGGGGTTCAACTGAAGGTGGTCCGGCATGAAATGCCCCTTTTGCGGTCATTCCAATACCCAGGTTCTCGACACCCGCATGTCGGAAGACGGCGATGCCGTGCGCCGGCGCCGCCGCTGCGAAGCCTGCGACCGCCGCTTCACCACCTATGAGCGGATCGAGCTGTTCTTTCCCGCCATCGTCAAGAAAAACGGCTCGCGCGTGGACTACGCCCGCGCCAAGCTGAAGGATTCGATGCGCCTGGCGTTGCGCAAGCGCCCGGTCTCGGCCGAAGCCATCGACGAAGCCATCACCCGTATCGAAGAAAAGCTGCTGGCGCTGGGCGAGAAGGAAATCCCCAGCAGCCAGGTCGGCGAACTGGTGATGCGCGAGCTGCGCAAGCTCGACAAGATCGCCTATATCCGCTTCGCCTCGGTCTACCGCAGCTTTGAAGACGTGTCCGAATTCTCGGACGTGCTGGCCGAAGTCACCGCCGGCAGCGGCAAGCGCTGACGCCCGCGCTTTCCGCTACCAGCACTGCGCCGACGCCACGCCGGCGCGCATCCCCGTGTTCCCCTGCAGCCCCAGGTGGTTGAGGGTGTAGCTGCCGCAGTCGTCCCCCGCCTGCGCGCCGACCGGCGTTGCCGTCGCGCTATAGCTGGTTGCCGGGTTGCCGGCCACCACCGTCAGCTGGTAGTACGCCTGGCCGCCCGACTGGATCGCCACCGGGAACGCCGCGCCGGCATATCCCAGCGCGGCAGGCGTGCCGCCATAGACGTTCTGGGTGCTGAACAAGCGCTCCTGGCGCGCCGCCAGATCCAGCAAGGCGGTCTTGGCGTCGGTGCGGCGCGACTTGCGCACGTGTTCCGTATAGGCCGGATAGGCGATCGCGGCCAGGATCGCGGCAATCGCCACCGTGATCATCAGCTCGATCAGCGTAAAGCCCGCGGCGGCACGGCGCGAGGACGGGAAGGCAGGCAGGTTCATGGTCGTCAGCGCAGTCGGATCCAGTTGAGGCGGGCGCCGGCACCGTTGGCGCCGGGGTTGATCTGGGTGATGGCGCCGCTGCCGCCGACGGTCTGCTGCACCAGGTAGGGCCGCTTCTTCGCCGTCACCAGCGACGGCGTGCCGGTGCCGCTCAGGCCGATGCCGCTGACGATGCCGTTGTTCAGCAGCGGGAAGGTACTGCCGTCGGTGCTGCTGAAGAACGACTGCGCGGCCGCGCCGCCCGAGCCCATCGACACGCCCATGGTGAAGCCCGACGGCACCTCCGCATGGCACGACAGCGCCTGTGACAGCGCCGAACCGGGCGGGATGGTGGTGTTGACGATCACCATGCCGTAGGCGATCACCGGGTTGTAGATCACCTGCTCGCGCGTGGCCGGCGGCAGCGGCAGCTGCCAGCCGTACTTGTTGTTGCCGCTGGCGCAGGCGTTCGAGCCCTGCCAGCACACCTTGCCGGCGCTGACCGTGCGCACCGTGACCGTGCTGCCGGCCGCGCGCCCTTCGGCGGTAATCGACTGCTGCGTCAGGTTGGCGGCGGAAAGGGGCCGGGTGGCACTGGCCAGCGAGGCATAGCGGGCCTGCGCGCCGGCCACCGCGTTCCACCCCGCCATGTCCCAGTCCCACACGCCATACAGCCCCTGCCCGCCCGGCTCGAACACCGCTTCGCTGCCCTGCGTCTGCTCCAGCCGGCGGCCCGTGCCGAACGCCACCACCACGCGCGGCATCGCCGCGGCGCCGGTTCCCGTGCCGGGCACCGAGCCTACCGCCACTTTCGTGGAGATGGGCTTGCCGCCGGTCTGCATCAGCGGGCGGCTGCCGGCGCGCCAGTGGTCCGGATTGTCCGAGGTCAGGTCGAAGCGCCACAGGTTGCCGAACACGTCGCCGGCATAGACGTAGTCGGTGATGTGGTCGCCATCGAGGTCGGCCGGCGTGACATAGGCAATGCCGTTCTTGCCGTTGGCGCCGGCCGGGTCCTGCTGCGGCCCGTAGCCGGTGCCGAGGTAGCGGAAGCTGCGCGAACCGTCGGCCGGGTCGACCAGCATGATAAACAGGCCGGCCGAGCCGCTCTTGCTGCCCAGCCCGTTGCCGAACAGCACCGCCCACTGGCCGTTGTGCAGGCGGCGGATCACGGGCGTGCCATAGGTGTTGCCGAGGTTGTCGCCGCACGCGCTGTCGCCGGTGCACTGCAGCGTGTTGTTCCACTCGCCGATCACCGTGGCGCTGGCCGCGGCCGGGGTATCGCCGAAGCGCTCCGGATCGGTCACGTCGAGCGCGTAGAGCGCGCCGCCGGTCGCCGTCGCGGTCTTGCTGGCGAGCGGGCCGCCGCGGTTCGCGCCCGGCCCCAGCCCGCCGACCAGCCAGGTATGCCAGGCACCGCCGTAGTAAAGGTCGCCGGTGCCGGGCGTGGCATCGACAAACAGGTTGTGCACGTATTGCGGCGAACTGTAGGCCAGCGCCGCATGGGTCGACTGGATGGTGTCGAGCACCGCGCCGGGCATGTAGGCCAGCACCTCGCGGCCGTCGTTGGGCTTGCTGGCGTCATTGCCGACGAAGGCCCCCGCCGCGTTGTAGTAGCCGGAGCGGAAGCCGTGCAGCAGCCCGTCGTTGGCGCCGACATAGACCACGTTGAGCCGCTGAGCCTTGGCTTGCCGGAAGGCGTCATAGCTGCCGGCAGGCTCGGGCGGGCCGGCACGCTTGTACAATGCATCGGTCCACGGCCCGCTGTACGGCGATGACGGCGCGCCGACCCAGGCCGGGCTGGAATCGATGATGTCGCCCAGTACGCCGGTGCGCTTGCGGAACAGCCCGGCGCCGGCCGCGGTCAGCTCCTTGCTGCGGTCCCCACGCAGGTAGTCGAGGCGGTCGCCGCCCGGCGCGGCATCGCCCGCGCTCAGCTTCGCCTTCTGCGCGTCGGGCAGGTTGGCGTCCCAACGCAGCGGAATGCCGCTGCTGCCGCTCCAGGTCAGGATCCTGCGGCTGTCCGGCGCCTGCGCCACCACCGCGGTGCCGGTCGCCGCGCAGTGGCCGCCGGTCAGCGTGCAATGCGCGTTCCAGTTGGCCACGGTGGCGATCGACACCGAGTCGGTGGCGGGATCGTAGAGCAGGTTCTGCGCGCTCAGCTCGCCCCACCAGTTGGTCGGGTGGTAGTAGGCCAGGTACACCTGCGAGCCGGCCTCGACCCGCGCCGACTGCTGCACGTTGGTGCCGGCCGAGCTGCTCGACTGGCCCACCGGCTCGGCCTTGAAGCAGGTGATCTCGTGCACGTTGCTGCCGCTGCCGGTGCCCGCGGCAAAGCCGAAGCGCAGCGACGCCGGCACCGGTCCGTTGGCCTGCGTGATGTCCTGGTCGGTGATCACCGGCGTCGCCGCGCCGCCGTTGTAGCTGTAGGACATGCTCAGCAGTCCGTTCTGGGTCAGCTTGAGCGAATAGACGATGGGGATTCCCCTGGCCCGCGTGGGCCTCGACACCGCCTGCTGGTTGGCGATCTTGTCGGGCAGGTCGCTGATGCCGAGCATGCGGTAGTTGTAGGCCAGCCGCCGTCCCCGCACATCGCCGCCGTCCTTGCCGCTGCTCCAGTCCTGCACATAACCGCGCGCACAGGTGTTCTGCACCGCCTGCGCGCGCTTGCTGGCGCTCAGGCCGTCGGGGTAATAGGCCGGATAGGCGGCGCGCAGGCCGGCCCAGTTGGTGTCGCCCGAGCCGCGCACGCTGATGCGGTTGGCCTGGAAGGCCGGGCCCGAGTCGGTGTTGTCGGCCTTGTTCGAGAAGTTGCCGAACTCGTCGATGCCAATGCCGATATAGCCGCCGGCCACGCCGTCGTAAGCGGCATTGACGTTCGAGCAGCTGTAGCCCAGGCTGCCGCCCAGTCCACCGACGGTGGGGCTCTTGCTGCCGTCGGCCAGGTAGAAGCTGATGCCGTCGGCGCCGGTGCCGCGCAGGTTGTCGCCGCCGTAGGTGACGGTGGAGAACGTGACCTGCAGCCCTTCCTGCATGCCGAAGGTGAAGCGGGACACCACCGCGCCGGTCTGGTTGTCACCGTTCGCGCCCTCGGCCGTGTCGCCATTGGTCAGCCGCAGCGCGCCGTAGCCCGCGGCATCCGGCACGGCGCCGCTGGCGCCCCCGACCAGCTTCGAGTTGCGGTCCCGGTAATAGGTGAAGCTCGACGCGGCACAGCCCGGGATCGAGCCGGTGCCATTGCCTGCGGTCAGGCACGCGCCATTCAGCGCCACCCAGTCGTAAGAGGACGAAACCCCGTTCAGGTTGTCCTGGATCACCAGCGCATGCGCATGCCCCGCCAGCAGCGCGTTGACGACGGCGCTCACGGCGGCGGCAATGCCAGCCAGGCGTGGAGGTTGGCTCATCACTCTTTCCCGAGGTCCCTGGTACCCGCGCCAAGCTGGTAGGTACTCTGCACCACCGCGGCGGTGCCGTCGCTGCCGCCGTAGCCGGCGCCGGTGACGCGGAACAGCATCGACAGGCCATCCGGCGACAGGCCCAGATAGTGGATGTAGAGGCTGGGCGCGCGCGCGTAGTTGACGTCATTGCCGTTCAGGCCGCCGGGGCTGCCGGCCGTCGCAAGACGCATCGAAGGCGGCAGGTATTCCGCCCGCGCCGGCGTCCACGGCAGGCTGGCCGGATCTGCCAGCGCGTTGGCGCAAACCTGCAGGTTGGCCGGATCGTTGGCATCGATCACGCTGTTGCAGGCGGCGCCGGCGGAGCCGTTGCCCTGTCCCAGCCACCATTCGCCGTACTGCAGCGCGCCCTGCGCGGCCTCGAACGCGCGCTGCTTCTCGCGGGTGTTGCCGGCGATCTTCTCCTGCAGGCCGAAGCCGCGGAACATCGTCACCGACAGCAGCGACAGGATCAGCAGGAACAACAGGCCGATGATCAGCACATAGCCGCGCGGCGCGGCGCCGGCGCCGGCACTGGCGCTGAAACGGGCTGGCTGGGCGCGTGTCATGGGCGGTTCATCAGGCTGATGGTCTGGGTCCAGCCGAGCGTGGCCGGCTGGCCGGGCTGCCCTGAAAAGGGATTGGCAAAGGTCAGCGTCACGCGCGCGCTGCGCACCTGGCCCCACAGTGCGCCGGCGCTGACCGCGCTGGCGCTCAGGTAGGTGTCGACGTTGCCGCCGTTGCTGGTGTCGGTGCCGTAGCGCACCCGCAGCGCGGTGATGCCGCCCGCCAGTGGCACCGGCGCGCCGCCGTTGACCGCGCAGGTCAGCTCGTTGGCGGCATTGACCGCAAAGGTGTTGAGGTAGGCGACACTGGCGCCCGAGGTATTGGCCGCGCCCTGGCAGTTCATGATGCCGTCGCCGCTGGCGGTGACAAAGCGTGCCGTCAGCGTATCGCTGGCACCGTTGGCGCCGGACTGGCCGACGATGGCCTGCCCCGCGACGAAATCGCCGAAGGCGTTGCCGGCCAGCGCCGGCAGCGCGTCCGCCGCGACCTGGTTCAGCGGATCCGGGAAGTACCCGGCCGACTGCACCGTGTTGGCCAGCATCGTCATCACCAGGCGCTCGCTGTCCTGCAGTGCCGCCAGGCGCTCCTGGTCGCGCACGGTGCCGCGCAGGTTGAGGAATACCGTCATCAGCGCCGCCAGCATGAACAGCGCGATCACCATGGCCACGAGCACCTCGACCAGCGAGACACCGGCCTGCGCGCATCGATACCTGCGGCGATGCATGCTGCGAGACATTGGGCACGGGATTCGCAGGATCGCTCTCATGGCTGGACGTGCAGCGTCAGGCTTTGCGTGGCGGCCATGGCCGAGGTCTGCGCCGCGGTGGTCTGGTTGTAGGCCAGGTAGTGCTCGCTCCAGGTGGCGGTCAGGCTGCAGCGGATCGGGCGGCTGATGTCGTTGCTGCAGTTGATCGTGGCCGCATAGGTGGGAAAGTGCGCCGCCATGTCCGCGGCCCAGTGCTGCACGTCGTAGGCGGCCATCTGGATCGGCGTGCAGGCCACGCTGGCGCAGTCCGGCGCGGCGGCGCTGAGCGCGCCGGTGCTGTCGGTCACCGTTGCGCCGGACAGCGTGAACGTCTGCGGCGCCGTGCCGGCCGCCCAGAAGCCGCGGTTGCCGTGCATCGCCGCGGCCAGGCTTTCCAGTTGCAGCGCCACCAGCGAACGCCCGCGCGCGATCTGCGTATTGGCCAGCGCCGCCGCCTGCATCTTGGCCAGGCCGAGCAGCCCCACCGAGGTGATCAACAGCGTGATCAGCACCTCGATCAGCGAGAGTCCGCGCGCCATGCGGCGCCGGCGCAGGCAGCCGCTGCGGCCGGTCACTGGCACGCGCCCTCCCCGGCGCGCTGGATGGTCTGCCGGCCGGCAATATTGATGGCAATGCAGCGCGTGGCGTCGTCGGCCACCGGGCTGGTGCGCAGCGTCATCGTCAGTGCGCCGCCGGGCAGCACGGCAAAGCCATCGCGGTTGTACGTCAGGAAGGCCGCGCCGGCGGGCGTGGTGAAGGTGTCGGTAGCGGACCAGCCGGCGCGGTAATGCAGCACCTCGTCGGCCGCCGGCGCCGCGTCCACCGTTCCCGACCCATTGCGGTCGACGAACGCGATCCAGCCGCCCGCCCAGTTGCCGGCGCCCAGGCAGGCGCTGCCATTGGCGGACGGGCACACGCTGACCGGCAAGCCGCGCTTGACGGCCTCGCTGCGCGCGAGCTGCAGGGTGCCGGCCATCGACTGGATCTCGCTGTCGACGCGGCTGGTGCGCAGCAGCGAGATGAACGAAGGCGTGCCGATCGCCGCCAGGATCGCCACCATCACCACCACCGCCATCAGCTCGACCAGCGTCAGGCCGCGGCAGCGATAGAGTTTGCCGCGAACGCCGCTGCCGCAGCCAGCCACGCGCGCAGGCAGGCCCGGGCCGGGCATGGCCGCATCGTGGTGGAGGCGGGGAGGCGCGGTATCGCGAACGCGAACCGTCGCCGGCATGTCAGCGCGCGGGCAGAGGTGCCGCCACCGCTGGACAAGGAACTGGCAGGAAGACCCGATGCATGTTGACCCCCGAGAAATGGCTTTGTTATCTGGGCCAGTCCTCCGCTCTGACGGCGGAAAGTGCGAGCCCGCACCCGAAAATTCTTGTTCTGTGCCTCGCTGCCACCTGTGAGGCGGGCAACGGGATGCCGCGAAATCGCGAACGAATAGCGTAATCGTTACGACTTTGCAACACCCGCGATAGTGGGGAATTTGATAATTCCTGTCAATTGCATCGCGCAGCGTTTGGCGGCGAGCCGGCAAGGCGTTGGGCCGCCGCAACTGACTGCGGGCAAGCGTCACGATCGGGGCCGGCAGGCCCGTGCTTAACACAATGGTGCGGATTTCCCTGCTTTACGTTTCGGCACGTTCGCGGCCGGGACGGCTGGCTAATCTGGGCCCATCGCCTTCACAGCCCATGCCATGTCCTCACCCCCGACCCGTCGTCGAGCGCTGCCGCCGGCTACCCCGCAACCCCGGGTCCAGCGCGCCTACGCGCTGATCGAGGCGCTTGGCGCCCTGTCGATCGTACTTGCCGGACTGCTGCCGATGGCGCTGGTCGGCACCACCGGGCTGGGCTGGCTGCGCCAGCTGGAGCGCCTGGCACAGGCCACGCGCAGCGCGGCCGACGATGCCGAACTGGGGCGCTGCGCGGCGCCCCTGGCCGCGGTCGCCGCCATCGTGCCGATGCCGGATGCCGACGGCTGCCTCCCGGACGGGGCAGCATGGGGGCGGCCATGAGCGGGCTGATTCACGCGCGCAGCTCGCGGACCCGCCCGCGCGGCTTCTCGTTGGTCGAATTGATGGTCGGCATGGCGCTGGGCCTGATCGCCTCCGCCGTGGCCGGCGCGGCCTTCCTCAACGCCCACGCGGCCTATCTCGCCACCACCGACCGCGTGCTGATCGAGGAACGCGGCCAGCGCGCGCTGGCCATTCTGTCCACGCTGCTGCGCCAGTCCGGATGGCCGGGCGAGCCGGCGTCCGGCACAGCCGGCGCTGGCCTGCCCGTGGTAAGCGGCGCGGACAATTGCGGCCAGCCCGCCGTGGCCGCCGTGCCTGCCTGCACCAGGGCCGCGGTCGGTCAGAGCGACGCGCTGCTGGTCCGCTTCAGCGGCAGCGGCCTGCCCGCCGCACCGGCGCAGCCTGACGACACCATGACCGATTGCAGCGGCTATCCGGTCGCCGCAAGCACCGCGGGCGCCGCGGGCGCGGTGGGCGCGGTGGGCGCGGCAAGCACCGCCGCAAGCGGCGGCTACGTCGCGGAGAACCTGCTCTATGTGGCGGCTGGCGCCGATGGCGTGCCGCAACTGCTGTGCCGTTACCCGGCCCGCCGCAATGGCCTGATCGACGGCAGCGGCTGGACCTCGGGCGCGCTGGTGCGCGGCGTGGAATCACTGCAATTGCGCTATGGGCTGGACCTGGACCAGGACGGCCGCCCCGAGCGCTTCGAGACGGCATCGGCGATCCCGCCGCTGGGCGATGCCGCCTGGCAACGCGTGGTGGCGGTCCAGATTGCCATCGCCGTGCGCGGCGACCGGCCGGGTTCGGCCACGCCAGCCGGGGGCAGCGCTGCGGACGCGCTGTCGCTGCCCGGCACCGCGGCGGCGGACTTGCCGCCCGCTGCACCGGCGCAGGCCGGCACCGCGCGCCGCGTGTTTGCCGCCACGGTGCGGCTGCGCAATGCGCCCCGCTGCCAGGAGACGCTGTGCTAGCGCGCTGCCTGTCACGCCCGCGCCAGAGCGGCGCCGTCACGCTGCTGCTGTGCGGCACGCTGCTGCTGATGGTAGTGCTGCTCGCGGCCGCCACGCTGCAGATGCTGCTGTCCGGCCGCCAGCTTGCCGTCATGCAGCGCGAGCGCGAGCTGGCCTTCCGCTTCGCCGAGGCGGCCCTGCGCGATGGCGAGGCCGAGTTGCTGGCGGCAGCGGCATCGCTGGACGCGCAGGACCGCCTGGCTGCGTGGCCGGCGCCGGGTCGCTGCGGCGGCGGCCCGCAGGCAGGCCTCTGCCGGCCCGCACTGGCCGGGCCGCCGGTGTGGCAGCCGTGGCTGCGGGCCGATGCCGAGGTCGGCGCCATCGGCGTGCCGCTGGGGCGCTTTACCGGCGCTGCGCTGCCGGCCGACGCAGCCGCGCACGAGCCGCCGCGCTATGTCGCGGAAATCCTCGACGAAGCGCCGGCCGGGTACAGCGCGCCGGACCCCGCCTCCGCGCTCGCCCCGGCGCCGCGGATGCGGGTGACCGCGGTCGGCTTCGGCCGCAACCGTGCCGTGCGCGCCCTGTTGCAAAGCGTAATCCAGCCATGATCTGCCTCGCGCGCTTCTCCCTCGCCTGCCTGGTCTTCGTCGTGGTTGCGGCCTGCCATGCCGCCGGGTCCGAAGCGGGCCGGCTGCCGCTGGCCTACCGGACCGCGAACGGCGCCTATCCGTGGACCGGGCGCTTGTTCGCCATCGGCTGGCAGGACCTCACGCAGGCGCCCTCGCCCGCGCTGTGGGAGGCCGGCGATCGCCTCGACCGCCGGACGGTGCCGTCGCGGCGGATATTCACGTACGCCGTGGCGGACGGGGGGACCGCGCACGCCATAGCGCTGCAATGGGATGCAGCCACCGAGGCCTTGCATATCGGGGACAGCGCCTCGGTGGACTGGCTGCGCGGCGACCAGGCCCGCGCCGGCCTGCGGCCGCGCGATACCCGCCTGGGCAACGCGGCAGGCGCACGCGTGCGGGTGTTGGCGCCGCCCGCATGGTCGCCCGGCAAGCCTGGCCACGCCGGCTTTCGCCTGCGCTACAGCCTGCGCCCGCACGTGGCCTGGCATGGCACGGCCGACGGCCTGCTGCACGCATTCGATGCCGCGACCGGCGAAGAGCGCGCCGCTTACCTGCCGGGCGCGCTGCTGCCCCATGCCCTCGCCATGCCGGCGCCGGGAACACCGACACTGCCGCCGCCCTGCCCGCGCCCGGAAGCGCAGGACGTCACCCTGCGCGGCGAATGGCGCACGGTGCTGCTATGCGGCATCGCGGCCAATGCCGCGACTGGCAATGCTGCGGCGGCGTTCGTGCTGGACGTCACCGATCCCGACGGACAAATGCCGTTCGTGCCGGTCTGGGAAACCGCCGCGACCGACACCCTGCCACTGGCCGCGCGCGGCCCGGTACGCGCGGCGGGCATCCGTGGACCAGAAGGATTGCGCTGGTTCGCGGTCGTGATCGTCGATGCAGGCAGCGGCGGCGGGACCGGCGCTGGCCGCGCCGGACTTGCCTTGCTGCCACTGGACAAACCCGCCGGCGCGGCATGGGACGGCCAGTACGCCATCCGCATCATGCCCTTGCCGGAACGCGACTGCCTGGGCGGCCCCGCGGCCAGCCAGCTGGTGGCGGTCAGCGTGCTGTCCGATATGAGCGGTGCCGCGCTCGCTGCCTATGCCACCGACGATGCCGGCCAGCTCTGGCGCTTCACCCTCGCCGACGCGCCGCCGGCGGGGGCAAACCCTGCCGCGGCCTGCCTGTACCGGATGCAGGTGGCCACGCAACCAGCCCGCGAAGAAGCCCCCGTGTTGCTCGGTTCCCCCACCGCGCCCGTGGTGATCTACGGCGCCGGCAACGAACTGGCCGCGGTGCCCGATGACCTTGCCACACGCAGCGCCACGGCGCGCACGCCGCCGCAGGTCACGACCCACGCGGCGGACCACGGCCATGTCCTGCGCGCGGCGGCGGGCGGCGCGCAGGCCCTCGGCTGGCGCCTGACGCTGCCCCATGCCGGCGAACAGCTGCTCGAGATCGAGCCGGTCTTCCCCGGCTACCTGCTGTTCGTGACCCGCACGCCGGATGGCGCGCAACGCAGCTACCTGGTGCTGGCGGCGACCGGGGAATCCGCCGCGCAACGCAGCCCCGGCGAGCGCCTGCTGGTCGCCACCGGCCAGTTGCTGCCGCCCGGAGCCAGCGTGTTCGCGACCCGCGCCGAAGTGCCGGGCACGCGCGCGCCACCGGGCGGCGCCGGGCGCCAGGTGTACGCGCTCTCGGTGTGGTCCGCCACGGGCAGCGCCGTCACGCCGATCGCGCAAACGCTGGCCACGCGCCGCACCGGGCGCCTGCGCTGGCGCGAGATCGTCGGCCCGACAAGGGAGGATGCGCCATGATGAGCCTGGCATCGGCCTGCCGGCGCAAGCGCGGCTTCAGCCTGATCGAGCTGGTGGCGGCGCTGGCCGTGCTGGCCATCCTCGCGGCCATCGCCGTACCCGCATGGCAGCGCCACCTGGCGCGTGGCTGGCGCGCGCAGGCCCGCGCCGCGCTGACCGGCGCGATGCTGCAGCTGGAGCGGCATGCGCTCGAGGCCATGACCTTTGCCGCCGCGCCAGGGTCGGACATAGTCGCCGGCGAGTGGCCGCTGCGCGTGCCAGCCAGCGGTCCCGTGCGCCATCTGGTTAGCGCCGGCGCTTGCCCGCAAGCCGCGCTCGATATGTGTGTCGAACTCCGTGCGGTGCCGCAAGCCGCGGATCCCGAATGCGGAACGCTGATCCTGCGCAGCACCGGCCAGTGGCTGGCTCTGCCCGACGGCGAGGTACCGCAACCGTTGCCGCCCCATTGCTGAGGCCCGCATGGACATGCCATGGGATGCCGGCAGGCATCGACATACTGGGGGACTGACGCTGGTCGAGCTGGTCGCCGGCCTGGCCATTCTCGGCGTGTTCACGGCCGCGGCCTATCCGGTCTTCAGCGGCATGCTCGCGCGCCAGCAGGTCACGCTGGCGGCCGACCGGCTGGCGATGTCGCTGGCACTGGCACGCGCCACCGCGCTGTCGCGCCGCCTCGAGGTGACGCTGCAGCCGCTGCCGGGCGAGGCCACGCTGAGCCCGGGCTGGCAACTGGTGACGGCCGGCGCCGGCACGGACCCGGCGGTGGTGCTGTCCGTAGTCGAGCCCGGCATGCCGTGCCTGTCCGTGACATTGCGGCAAACCGTGCGCGGCGCCAATGTGCTGAAATTCCTGCCTGTGGGATACTCTCGTTCTGAGCAGGGCGGATTCCAGGCCGCCACCTTCACGCTTGGCTGCCGTGGCGAGCAGCGGCAAGTCAGGATGGGCGCGCAGGGACGTATCCGACTCTGCACACCTGGCCGCGACCCCGACTGCGAGGCGGCCGAATCCTCCGAGCCGCCATGACCTGGCGGCCCTGCCACCCAATCGCAGCGCCAAGGCCCACCCGATCGCCGAATGTTTTCCGATACCGACCACGCCGCCATGCAACAGGCGCTCGCGCTCGCCGCGCGGGGCATGTTCAACACCACGCCCAATCCGCGCGTCGGCTGCGTGCTCATCAAGGATGGCCAGGTCATCGGACAGGGGTTCACCCAGCCGGCCGGGCAGGACCATGCCGAGATCCAGGCGATGAAAGACGCGCTGTCGCGCGGGCTCGACCCGGCCGGCGCCACCGCCTATGTCACTCTGGAGCCGTGCAGCCATTTCGGGCGTACCCCGCCGTGCGCCGACGCCCTGGTGCGCGCCGGCGTGGCGCGCGTGGTGGCGGCGATGGAAGACCCCAATCCGTCGGTTTCCGGGCGCGGCCTGCAGCGCCTGCGCGATGCCGGCATCGACGTGCGCTGCGGACTGCTGGAAAAAGAGGCGCGCGACCTGAATATCGGCTTTGTCTCGCGCATGACGCGCGGGCTGCCGTGGGTGCGCGTCAAGGTGGCGGCGTCGATGGACGGCGGCACGGCGCTGCATGACGGCACCAGCCAGTGGATCACCGGCCAGGCCGCGCGCGACGACGGGCACGCCTGGCGCGCCCGCGCCTGCGCCATCCTGACCGGCATCGGCACCGTGCGCGACGACAATCCCGCGCTGACGGTGCGTGCCATCGACACGCCGCGCCAGCCGCAGCGGGTGCTGGTCGATTCCCGTCTCGAAGTGCCACTCGACGCGCAGATCCTGACCCCGGATACCGGCGAGTTCGCCCGGCCCGTGCTGGTGTTCTGCGCGGTGGAAGACCGGCAGCGCCAGCGCGCGCTGGAAGGCCGCGGCGCCGAAGTCGTGGTGCTGCCCAACCCGCACGGCAAGGTCGAGTTGCGCCGCATGCTGGAAGAACTCGGCCGGCGCGGCATCAACGAATTGCACGTCGAGGCGGGCTTCAAGCTCAACGGTTCGCTGGTGCGCGAGCATTGCGCCGACGAACTGCTGATCTACCTCGCGCCCAAGCTGCTCGGCGATGCCCAGGGCATGTTCAACCTGCCGCCGCTGGCGCGGCTGCAGGATGCCGAGCAGTTCCACTGGCATGAAGTCCGGCAGATCGGCGACGACCTGCGGCTGATCGCCCGGCGCATCGACGCATAGCGCCATGGCCCGCGGCAGCGCATCGCAAAGATTCCGAAAACCCCAAGCACAAGACTCCACCATGTTTACTGGCATCGTCGCGGCGGTCGGCCGCATTGAATCGATTACCCCGCTCGGCGCCGCAGCCGACGCCGGCGTGCGCCTGCGCATCGCGGCGGGCGGGCTGGACCTGTCCGACGTCATCATCGGCGACAGCATCGCCATCCAGGGCGCCTGCATGACCGTGATCGCCATGGCGACCGACGCCTTCGAGGTCGAGGTCTCGCGTGAATCGCTGGACAAGACCGTAGGGCTCGACCGCGCCGGCCGCGTCAATCTGGAAAAGGCACTGCGCCTCGCCGACCGGCTCGGCGGCCACCTGGTGTCGGGGCATGTCGACGGCCTGGGCGAAGTGGTGCATTTCGCGCCGGTGGGCGAGTCGCACGAGCTGCGCATCCGCGCCCCGCGCGAGCTGGCGCGCTACCTGGCCTACAAGGGCTCGGTGGTGGTCAACGGCGTGTCGCTGACGGTCAACCGCGTCACCGATGAGGCGGATGGCTGCGTGTTCTCGATCAACCTGATCCCGCACACCGTCGAAGTCACCACGCTGCAGGAGCTCAAGCCCGGCGCGCGCGTCAACCTGGAGATTGACCTGATCGCGCGCTACGTGGAACGGATGCTGTCGGCCGCGCAGGCTCCGGCATAAGGCGGGACACCGGCCAGGCGCCGCAGCCTGCACCCGCGCTCGCCCCGCCTCCAACCCGCCGCACTTTCCGCGGCCCGCGCGTCCCGCGTGGGCTGCCTTGGCGTACAATACCCGGCTTGACTGGGCAACCTGCCGGGCGTATATGGCCCGGCCCGGCCCGATGCCCCGCCTCAGTCCGGCCGCTTTCCACCGCGGCCATGGTACCTGCCACAGCCATTCGCCTGATTTCCGCCCCAACCTGCCGTTCTGCACGCCATGACAATCGCCCGTACCGAAGACATCATTGCCGACATTCGCGCCGGCCGCATGGTCATCCTTGTCGACGAGGAAGACCGCGAGAATGAGGGCGACCTGGTCTTGGCTGCCGATTTCGTCACGCCGGAGGCGATCAACTTCATGGCCAAGCATGGCCGCGGCCTGATCTGCCTGACGCTGACCGCCGAACGCTGCCGCCAGCTCGACCTGCATCCGATGGTAAGCCGCAACGGCACCCAGCACGGCACCAACTTCACCGTCTCGATCGAGGCCGCCGAGGGCGTGACCACCGGCATTTCCGCCGCCGACCGCGCCCGCACCGTGCAGGCAGCCGTCGCCCGCGACGCCAAGCCGGCCGACCTGGTCCAGCCCGGCCATATCTTCCCGCTGACGGCCCAGCCCGGCGGCGTGCTGATCCGCGCCGGCCATACCGAGGCCGGCTGCGACCTGGGCGCGCTGGCCGGGCTGACGCCGGCGGCGGTGATTTGCGAGATCATGAAGGACGACGGCACCATGGCGCGCCTGCCCGACCTGGTCGAGTTCGCGCAGGAGCATGACCTCAAGATCGGCACCATCGCCGACCTGATCCACTACCGCAGCCGCACCGAGAGCATTATCGAGCGCGTCGGCGAGCGCGCCATGCAAACCCCGTACGGCACCTTCCACAGCATCGCCTACCGTGACAAGCCGACCGGCCAGGCCCACCTGGCGCTGGTCAAGGGCAAGCCCACGCCGGAACAGGAAACGCTGGTGCGCGTGCACGAGCCGTTCTCGGTGCTGGACCTGCTGGAAGTGAAATGCACCACGCACTCGTGGAGCATCCCGGCGGCGATGCAGGCCATCGCCGAGGCCGACAAGGGCGTGATCGTGCTGCTGAACTGCGGCGACACCGTCGAACAGCTGTTCACGCAGTTCAGCGCGCTCGACGCGCCGCAGTCGCGCCCGCGCCGCAAGCCCGACCTGCGTACCTATGGCATGGGCGCGCAGATCCTGAAGGATGTTGGCGTCGGCAAGATGCGTGTGCTGGCCGCCAGGCAGCGCATGCCCAGCATGACCGGCTTCGACCTGGAAGTGACCGGCTACCAGCCGATGAGCGGCCAGGCCGACTGAACCGGCCCCAGGACCGAGCCATCCCAATACCCGGGCCGCGGCGCCTGCCGCCGCGGCCCTCCCGAAAACTGGAGAACTGAACAATGGATCACGGCTTCTACCCCAGCAACCTCGACGGTGAAGGCCTGCGTATCGGCATCGTGCAGGCGCGCTTCAACGAGCCGGTCTGCGCCGAGCTGCTCGAGGCCTGCGTGGCCGAGCTGGAACAGCTCGGCGTCGAGGGCGAGGACACCCTGGTGGTGACCGTCCCCGGCGCGCTGGAAGTCCCGCTGGCGCTGCAGAAGATGTGCGAGAGCGGCCAGTTCGACGCGCTGGTCGCGCTGGGCGCCGTGGTGCGCGGCGAAACCTATCACTTCGAACTGGTCTCGAACGAGTCGGGCGCCGGCATCACCCGCGTCGGCCTGGACTTCAACGTGCCGATCGCCAACGGCATCCTGACCGTCGACACCGACGAGCAGGCCCATGCCCGCACCCGCGAAAAGGGCCGCGACTGCGCCCGCGCCGCGGTGGAGATGGCCAACCTGGTGGCGGCGCTCGATTCGCTGCGCGGCCAGGAAGACGAAGACGAGGACGACGATGAGTGATACGTCGAACACCCCGGACCAGGACGCCGGCAAGGGCGCCGGCGGCAAGCCCGCCGCGGCCCGCACCGAAGCCAAGGCGCCGCCCAAGAGCGCGCGCCGGCGCTCGCGCGAGCTGGCCTTGCAGGGCCTGTACCAGTGGCTGCTGAACCGCAACGACATCGGCGCGATCCAGGCCCACCTGCACGACGCCCAGGGCTTCAACAAGGCCGACCGCGAGCACTTCGACGCGCTGCTCAACGGCGCCGTGCGCGAAGAGGCCCGCCTGACCGCCGCGTTCGAGCCGTTCCTGGACCGTTCCGTCGACGAGCTGTCGCCGGTCGAGCGCGCCGCCCTGCTGGTCGGCAGCTATGAGCTGGTGCACTGCCTCGACATCCCGTACAAGGTGGTCATCAACGAAGCGGTCGAGCTGACCAAGACCTTCGGCGGCGTCGAGGGCTACAAGTACGTCAATGGCGTGCTGGACAAGCTTGCCGCCCAGGTGCGCGCCGCCGAGGTTGCCGCGCGCCGCTGAGCGCCGCTGGGTGCCGCTTGCCGCGGCCCCGCCGTGCCGTCGCGCTGGCGCTGGCGCCAGCGCCGATGAAGACGACACCCGCCGCGGCGGGTGTTTTCATTCCTGTCTATCCCTTTGCTGAACGGGCCCCGGCCCGCCCCGGAACACCATGGACTTGCAGCACCTGGCCACCGCCTCCCGCCTCGCCAACATCGACGCCTTCCATGTGATGGAGCTGGCCAAGCAGGCCGCCGCGCTGGAGCGCGCCGGCCGCCATATCGTGCACATGGGCATCGGCGAGCCGGACTTTACCGCCGCCGAGCCGGTGGTGCGCGCGGCCGAGGCGGCGATGCGCCGCGGCGTCACGCAGTACACCGGCGCGCTCGGCATCCATCCGTTGCGCGAGGCCATCGCCGGCTATTACCAGACCGCCTACGGCCTGGACATCCCGGCGCGGCGCGTGATCGTCACCGCCGGCGCCTCGGGGGCGCTGCTGCTGGCGTGCGCGGTGCTGGTCGAGATCGGCGCCGAGGTGCTGATGCCGGACCCCAGCTACCCCTGCAACCGCCACTTCGTCGCCGCCTTCGACGGCGTCGCGCGCATGATCCCGAGCGGCCCGGCCGAACGCTTCCAGCTGACCGCCGCGCAGGTCGAAGCCAACTGGAGCGAGCAGACCCGCGGCGTGCTGCTGGCCTCGCCGTCCAATCCGACCGGCACCTCGATCCTGCCCGACGAGCTTGCGCGGATCCTGCAGGCGGTGCGCGCGCGCCGCGGCTTCGCCATTCTGGACGAGATCTACCAGGGCCTGTCCTACGATGCCCCGCCGGTATCGGCGCTGAGCCTGGACCCCAACGTGGTCACGGTGAACAGCTTCTCGAAGTACTTCAACATGACCGGCTGGCGCCTGGGCTGGCTGGTGGTGCCGGAGGCGCTGGTCGAGGCCTTCGAGAAGGTTGCGCAGAACCTGTTCATCTGCGCGTCGGCGGTGGCACAGTACGCCGCGCTGGCCTGCTTCACGCCCGAGGCGATGGCCATCTACGACGAGCGCAAGGCCGAATTCCGCCGCCGCCGCGACCTGATCGTGCCGGCGCTGGAGTCGCTGGGGCTGCGCGTGCCGGTGCGCCCCGACGGCGCCTTCTATGTGTATGCCGACTGCCGGGCCGTCAACCACCCGGCCGCCGGCGACGCCGACCGGCTGACGCAGGCCATGCTGCACGACGCCGGCGTGGTGATGGTGCCGGGGCAGGACTTCGGCCCGCACACGGCGCGGGACTACATCCGGATCTCGTACGCGACCTCGCGCGAGAATATCGAAGAGGCGATGGCGCGGCTGGGCAAGCTGTTCCGCTGACCGCAGCCGGCCGCTGCGGCGGCAGGCAAAAGAAAAAAGCACCCCGCGGGGTGCTTTTCTTGTGGGCGATGCCGGGGAGCCGGGGAATCGGCGAATCGGGCTCAGGCGTTGTGCGGCCCGTTGTTGGCTTCCAGCTTCTCGGTCGGTGCGTGCTCGACCGGCGCCTTGTCCTCGGCCGCCGGCTTGCCGGCGTTGGCGGGCGCGCTGCGCACGCCGATCAGCTGGCGCAGGCGGGCACGCTCGGCCAGCACCTTGGCGCCGTAGCCGCCATCGGTGGCCGTAGTGGCGCCGACGTAGTACTTCAGGCCGCCCTCGAGCGAGCCGGCGCGGGCGATGCAGTCCTTGAGCACCAGCGCGCCGATCTTGATGTTGGCGTACGGGTTCAGCGCCGCGGACACGCCGCCGACGGCTTCGTACTTGTCCTGGTGGACCTTGGTCATGACCTGCATCAGGCCCTGCGCACCCACGCCGCTTTCGGCGTACGGGTTGAAGCTGGACTCGATCGCGATCACGCCCAGGATCAGCAGCGGGTCGATGCCGACCTCGCGCCCGGTCAGGTAGGCCGCCTTGACCAGTTGCGCGGTGGCCTGGGCCGCCACGCGATACTTGCGGGCGATATAGTCCGCCACGGCGGCCTGCTCGCGCGCGCTGCCCAGCGTGGCACCGGTGCTGCGGGCGTCCGCGGCCACGCGCGTCACCGGGATCTGCGCCGCCAGGTGGGCGACCGACGGCACCTTGGTATTGGCCGCCAGGCTCCATTCGTCGACGCCCGACACGGTCGGGAGGCCGAGCTTGCCGCCGCGAGCAGTGCCATAGCCGAACTTGGCCGCCGCGACGTCGGCCGTGCTCGGCGGGACGGCGCTCGATACGGCCGGGCTGTGCGCGCCGCCGGGGGCAGTGCCGGCATGCGCGGGCGCTGCCACGGCGGCGCTCACCAGCACTGCGGGCGCTTCGTCACCGGCCAGCAAGGCGGCCAGCGTGGTGCGCCATTCCTGGCTCACCGACAGCGACACCGCCGAAACCACCGCCACCACGCCCAGGCTGTTCAGGGCGTACTTCAGCGTCGTGCGGCCACCGCGCAAGGCGCGGCCCGCGACCGGATGCGCGAGACGGACCTGCAATGCCCGCCTCACTCCGGGTACCGGCTGTCGGAGGCGGACCTGCAGGGCCCGCCCGATGCCGGGAAGATGAAGGGTTTTCCAACCGCTCATGCTTAC
Source organism: Cupriavidus neocaledonicus (assembly GCF_000372525.1). Classification (GTDB taxonomy): domain Bacteria; phylum Pseudomonadota; class Gammaproteobacteria; order Burkholderiales; family Burkholderiaceae; genus Cupriavidus; species Cupriavidus neocaledonicus. The sequence continues at coordinate 320,324 of NZ_AQUR01000105.1, read as the reverse complement.
CTCCATCCGTTGCCCGCTTCGCATGCCCGACTGCGGCATGCGCCCGATCTCAACGTACTCAAGTAAGGATGCCGCGCCGTCCAGCAGTGACGGCCAAGCACCTGTTGGCAGGGCGCTCCCCATGCGCCCAACTGGAAACAGGCCACGCCCTGGGGGAGCGCTACCTGCCACGACTTAACTCTCTACACTCCGGCAAGTCGCCGGAGGCGACCGGTCGCCCGCCATGCGCGCGGGTCTCTGACCATCGGTCCTTGCTGGAGGGACTTTCCTGGCACGTTTCTTTTGATGTGCACCCCTTGACACAGGGGGAAAATCCATGTTGCGACGCAACACTCCATGGAGCAGACCGGATTGTAGGAACGGTGTTATACCTCGTCAAGAATAACAATCAAAGAATTAACTACTTTCAGTTATTTGTAACAAGCACGTTTTGGTCGATCCGGCAGCACTCGGACACCCGCAAACGCAGGCGCAGCCTTGGCTCGCCGCGATAGCGCCAGGTTCGGAGCGGACAAAAAACTTACAATTTCCGCGGCACCGGCCTGACGATTTTTTTGCCGCTGCCGCCAGGAATGTGTATCGTCACCGACCTGACTGCCGCCTCCCCGGATCCGGTGCGGATGCCGCACCACAACAGAATTCACCATGCAATACAAAGACTTGCGCGATTTCATCGGCCAGCTCGAACACCTCGGCGAGCTGCGGCGCATCGCCCGGCCGGTGTCGCCCAACCTGGAAATGACCGAAATCTGCGACCGCCTGCTGCGCGCCGGCGGCCCCGCGGTCGTCTTCGAGCAACCTGCGGGCGCTCCCCATGGCGACATCTATAGCGTGCCGGTCCTGGCCAATCTGTTCGGCACGACACGCAGAGTCGCATTTGGCATGGGCGCCGAATCGATGGAAGACCTGCGCGACATCGGCCGGGTGCTGTCGGCGCTGAAGGAGCCGGAGCCGCCGCGCGGGCTGCGCGAGGCCGGCAAGCTCTTCACGCTGGCCAAGTCGGTGTGGGACATGGCGCCCAAGCGCGTCAGCGGCCCGGCCTGCCAGGAGGTGGTATGGGAAGGCAACGACGTCGACCTGGCGCGCCTGCCGATCCAGACCTGCTGGCCCGGCGACGCCGCCCCGCTGATCACCTGGGGCCTGGTGGTGACCAAGGGCCCGCACAAGAAGCGCCAGAACCTGGGCATCTACCGCCAGCAGGTGATCGGCCGCAACCAGGTGATCATGCGCTGGCTGGCGCACCGCGGCGGCGCGCTCGACTTCCGCGAGCATGCGCTGGCCAACCCCGGCAAGCCGTTCCCGATCGCGGTGGCGCTGGGCGCTGACCCGGCCACCATCCTGGGCGCGGTGACGCCGGTGCCCGATACGCTGTCCGAATACCAGTTCGCCGGCCTGCTGCGCGGCAGCCGCACCGCGCTGGCCGGCTGCCTGACGCCGACGCTGTCCGAGCTGAGCGTGCCGGCGTCGGCCGAGATTGTGCTGGAAGGCCATATCCAGCCCGATCCCAACCACCCGTCCGGCTACCAGCACGCGCTCGAAGGCCCGTTCGGCGACCACACCGGCTACTACAACGAGCAGGACTGGTTCCCGGTCTTCACCATCGACCGCATCACCATGCGGCGCGACCCGATCTACCACTCCACCTACACCGGCAAGCCGCCCGACGAGCCGGCCGTGCTGGGCGTCGCGCTGAACGAAGTATTCGTGCCGCTGCTGCAGAAGCAGTTCCCGGAAATCACCGACTTCTACCTGCCGCCCGAGGGCTGCAGCTACCGCATGGCGCTGGTGCGGATGAAGAAGCAGTACGCCGGCCATGCCAAGCGCGTGATGTTCGGCGTGTGGAGCTTCCTGCGGCAGTTCATGTACACGAAGTTCATCGTGGTGGTCGACGACGATGTCGACGTGCGCGACTGGAAGGAAGTGATCTGGGCCATCACCACCCGCGTCGATCCCAGCCGCGACACGGTGCTGGTCGACAACACCCCGATCGACTACCTCGACTTCGCCTCGCCGGTGTCGGGCCTGGGCTCCAAGATGGGCATCGATGCCACCGACAAGTGGCCAGGCGAGACCACGCGCGAATGGGGCACCCCGATCGCCATGGATGCGGCGGTCAAGGCGAAGGTCGACTCCCTGTGGGAAACGCTGTTCGAGCGCCCCGCCGGTCGCTGATGGCAGCCGGCACGCGCCGGCAGCGATCCGCCGTTATCATGTCACGCTGATGCCGGGCGCCCATGAGAGGCGCCCGCGGCCAACCCTCGCACCATCCGATGCCCGCGGCAGACGGGCCCAAGGAGGAGACATGACCACCGCCGCCCCGCTCGCCGAAGGCAACCTGATGTGGACGCCGTCCGAGGCGTTCCGCGACCGCAGCCAGATCGCGCAGTTCATGCGCTGGCTGCGCACCGAACGCGGCCTCGCCTTCGACGACTACGACAGCCTGTGGCAGTGGTCCGTCACCGAGCTGGAAGCCTTCTGGGACGCCGTGCGCGCCTATTTCGACGTGCGCTTCGACAGCCCGGCCAGGCAAGTGCTGGACCGGCGCACCATGCCGGGCGCGCGTTGGTTCGACGGGGCCACGCTGAACTACGTGCAGCAGGTCTTCCGCCATGCCGGCAGTGGCAGCGCGCGCCAGCGCACCGCCATCCGCCATGCCGGCGAGGCGCAGCCGCTGGCCGACCTCAGCTGGCATGCGCTCGAGGCGCAGGTCGCGTCGCTGGCGCATGCGCTGCGCCAGATGGGCGTGCAGCGCGGCGACCGCGTCGCCGGCTACCTGCCCAATATCCCCGCCACCGTGGTCGCCTTCCTGGCCAGCGCCAGCCTGGGCGCGGTCTGGTCCGGCTGCGCGCCCGACATGGGCCAGGTGGCGATAGTCGACCGCTTCCGCCAGATCGAGCCCAGGGTGCTGGTCGCCGTCGACGGCTACCGCTACGGCGGCAGGACCTACGACCGCGCACCGGTGCTGGCCGAGCTGGTCGCCGCCCTGCCCTCGCTGACCGACCTGGTGCTGGTGCCGCAAATCGGCAGCGGCGCCGCGCCCCCCGCCGGCGTGCGCGTCCATGCCTGGCAGGACGTGCTGGCGCACGACGTGCCGCTGGCGATCGAGCCAGTCCCGTTTGGCCATCCGCTGTGGATCGTCTATTCGTCCGGCACCACCGGCATGCCCAAGCCGATCGTGCACGGCCACGGCGGCATCGTCATCGAGCAGCTCAAGCTGATGGCGTTCCACAACAACCTGGGCCCCGCCGACGTGTTCCACTGGTACAGCAGCAGTGGCTGGATCATGTGGAACGCGCAGGTGGCGGGGCTGCTGCTGGGCACCACCATCGCGCTCTACGACGGCAACCCGGCCTGGCCCGACGCGGGCGTGCTGTGGCGCTTCGTCGACGATGCCGGCGTAACGATGTTCGGCGCCGGCGCGGCGTTCTTCACCAACTGCATGAAGGCCGGCATCGAGCCGGCGCGCATCGCCGACGTGTCGCGGCTGCGCGGGCTGGGCTCGACCGGCTCGCCGCTGCCGGTCGAGGCCTACGACTGGATCTACCGCCATGTGCGCGAAGACATCTGGCTGGTGCCGATGTCGGGCGGCACCGACTTCGCCGGCTCGTTCGTCGCCGGCTGCCCGCTGCTGCCGGTCTATTCCGGCGAGATGCAATGCCGCTGCCTGGGGGCGAAAGTGGAAGCCTTCGACGACCAGGGCCAGCCGCTGGTCGACGCGGTCGGCGAACTGGTCTGCACCCAGCCGATGCCATCGATGCCGCTCTACCTGTGGGGCGATGCCGATGGCAAGCGCTACCGCGACAGCTATTTCGACACCTATCCCGGCGCCTGGCGGCATGGTGACTGGATCAAGATCACAAAACGCGGCGGCGCGGTGATCTACGGGCGGTCGGACGCCACCATCAACCGCCACGGCATCCGCATGGGCACCAGCGAGCTGTACCGTGTGGTCGAAGACCTGCCCGAGGTGATGGACAGCATGGTGGTCGACCTCGAATACCTGGGCCGCGAGTCATATATGCCGCTGTTCGTGGTGCTGCGCGAAGGCGTGGTGCTCGACGACGCGCTGCGCGAGACGCTGCGCGCGCGCATCCGCAGCGCGCTGTCGTCGCGCCACGTGCCCAACGAGATCGTGCAGGTGCCCGGCGTGCCGCGCACGCTGTCGGGCAAGAAGATGGAGGTGCCGATCAAGAAGCTGCTGCTGGGCCATGCACCGCAGGGCATTGCCAACCGCGACGCCATGGCCAACCCCGACACGCTCGACTGGTACTTCGACTATGCCGCGCGCTTCCTCAAGGCACGCCAGGCCGAGTCGGCCACGACCTGAGCGCCACCACATCGTCCAGGCCATGCACAACCTGCCAACCGAAGACTTCCAGGGCCAGCCGCTGGTGCGGATCGGCCAGGCCGATTCCTACCTGCTGCTGGCACCGCAATACGGCGCGCGGCTGGTCCGCTGGGTGCACCGCGGGCAAGACCTGCTGTACTGGCCCGACGCCGCCGACTGGAGCCGCCCGGCCAAGATCCGCGGCGGCAACCCGCTGCTGTTCCCGTTCATCGGCCGGCATTTTGTCGACGGCAACCCGGGGCAATGGCGGGACGGACAAGGGACGGTCCATACCTTGTCGCAACACGGCTTTGCGCGCGACCTGCCGTTCGCGGTCAGCGCCATCGACCCGCTGGCTGCGATCACGATGACGCTGCGCGACAGCGAGGCCACGCGCGCCGGCTATCCGTTCGCCTTCGTGTTCGACGTGGTCTACACCTTGCTGCCCGACGGCCTCGAGGTGGCGCTGCGCACCACCAGCGCCGGCACGCAGCGCCTGCCCTGCTATCCCGGGCACCACTTCTATTTCGCCCTGCCCCACGCGCAGCGCGCCGCGGCGTCGCTGGCGCTGCCCGACACCGAGCGCAGGCGCCAGCTTTCAGATGGCAGCCTGGGACCTGCCGAGCCCGGCGAGTCGACCTACCCGCTCGACGATCCACGGCTGCAGGACACCTTCCACGTCTTCCGTGGCAGCCCCGCGGCGGAACTCGCCATGCCCGGCCGCCGTATCCGCTTCGAACTCGACCTGCCCGGCAGTGCACCCTGGCATGCCGTGACCACGTGGTCCGAAACCGAGGTCTCCGACTTCTATTGCGTGGAACCGTGGGTGGGACTGCCGGATGCCATCCACCATGGCCACGGCTTGCGCTGGATCGAGCCCGGCCAGACGGAAAGCGCGGTGTGCCGGCTGCGCGTATCTGGCTGATCCAGGCGGCGCCGCTCAGTGCTCGAAATCCAGCCCGCCGATCAGGATCCGCCGGTCGGCCTGCGACAGCGAGCTGAAATCGATCCCGCGCGGCTCCTGCCACGCCCGCAGCTTGGACGGCAGCGCCGCCAGGTAACCGGCAAAGCGCGCCTCGCCGCCCGCGGCGAACAGCCGCTGCACCTCCAGGCCGTCCCACGCCAGCGTGATATCTAGCCCATACGGATGGCGCCGCAGCTCCGGCGGTCCGTCTGCGGTCATGCGCAGGCGCGGCGCCATCCCGGGGCCATCGGCAGGCAGCGGCTGGAGGTGCACGCGCCGGTGCTGCTGGCCGATCGCGTCGGCGATGCGCGGCAGGCATTCGGCTTCGAAGCGGGCGAAGAAGTCGGTGGTCAAGGTGGGGGTATCCTGACATTGCGGGAGGGCGCCTGCGGCGGTGCGCGCCGGCGTGCCAGCCACTATACGCCGCGCCTCGCCCGCCGCGGTAGATCCGGAGGCGGCAGGCCAGGACAAACCCGGCTTATCATCGGCAGCTATGCAGCCTTACAAGAATCTCAACGGCAAATCGGGCGTGGTCGCCTACGAGCTCGGTCCGGACCATATCCGGATCCGCTTCGACAACGGCCACGTCTACACCTATGACTACCGCAGGCCAGGCCACCTCCAGGTCGAACACATGAAGCGGCTCGCCACGACGGGACGCGGACTGTGCAGCTATATCAGCCAGGTGGTCGGCAAGAATTTCGCGAAAAAGGATTCGGAGATCTGAATGCGTCCCATCGGCCACTCGCTTGCACTCCCCCGGGATCGCGCATAGAATCGCGGGTTCGCGGGCGTCGTATAATGGCTATTACCTTAGCTTCCCAAGCTAAAGACGTGGGTTCGATTCCCATCGCCCGCTCCACTTCCAGTCGAGACGAGCCGCCTTTGCCACCGTTACGGTGATCCGCCCGGCGGCTTTTTTGTTGCCATGCTTCCCCAAGACCCCAGTACCGGGCCGGCCGCCGAGGCCGAGCCGGCAGACCGCGCCGCCGTGCCAGCGTCCGCCCCCTCTCCTGCCGATCCTGAAGGCGTTGCGCATCCGCGCCGCATCCGTTCGTTCGTGCGCCGCGCGGGCCGGACGTCGACCGGGCAGCAGCGCGCCATCGACGAGGTCGGGCCGCGCATGCTGGTGCCGTACGCGCCGCAGCCGCTGGACTGGGAGGCGACCTTCGGCCGCCAGGCGCCGTCGATCCTGGAGATCGGCTTCGGCATGGGCGAGACCACCGCGCATATCGCCGGACTGCGGCCGCAGGACAACTTCCTGGGGTGCGAGGTGCATGAGCCGGGGGTGGGCGCGCTGCTCAAGCTGATCGACGAGCGTGGCCTGTCCAATGTCCGGATCCTGCAGCACGACGCGGTGGAAGTGATCGCGCATATGCTGACCGACGACAGCCTCGACGGCGTGCACATCTACTTTCCGGACCCGTGGCACAAGAAGCGCCACAACAAGCGCCGGCTGGTGCAGGCGCCGCTGGTGAAGCTGCTGGCCGCGCGCCTGAAGCCGGGCGGCTACATCCACTGCGCCACCGACTGGGAAGAGTACGCGCACCAGATGGTGGAAGTGCTGTCGGCCGAGCCGCTGCTGGAGAACACCTCGGCGGCGCCGGACGGTTTTGCCGAGCGGCCGGATTACCGCCCCGTGACCAAGTTCGAGCGGCGCGGCGTGCGGCTCGGGCACGGCGTGTGGGACGTGGTGTTCCGCAAGCGCGCCTGAGCGCAGCGGGCGCGCAAACAAAAAGCGTGGCATCCGCCACGCTTTTTTTTGCCTGCAACACAGCGCTGGTCAGGCGTGCCAGGACACCAGGCCGGTGTACGCGGTCAGCAGCACCACGATGCCGAAGGCGATGCGGTACCACGCGAACGGCTTGAAGTCATGCGTGGCGACGAAACGCAGCAGCCAGCGCACGCACAAGAAAGCGGACAGGAAGGCAAAGACGAAGCCGACCGCGAAGATGCCGAGGTCGTCAGCGTTGAGCAGCGCGCGCGCCTTGTACAGCTCATAGACGGTGGCGCCGAAGATCACCGGGATCGCCAGGAAAAACGAGAACTCGGTGGCCACCTTCCGCGACAGCCCGAACAGCATGCCGCCGATGATGGTGGCACCCGAGCGCGAGGTGCCCGGCACCAGCGCGAAGCACTGCGCCAGCCCGACCTTGAGCGCATCGCGCCAGTTCAGGTCGTCGACCGACTCGATGCGCGGCGCGCCGGCCTTGGCGGCTTCCAGCAGCGCGTTGCCCTGCGGATGCGAGACCGTGCCGCGGCGCGCGTCGCGCCATTCGGCCAGCAGGATCACCACGCCGCCGACGATAAAGGCCAGCGCGACCGAGATCGGGTTGAACAGGTGGGCCTTGATCCATTTGCCGAAGATAAACGCCAGCACGATCGCCGGCACCGACGCGATCACCACGTTGGCGGCAAAGCGCTGCGACAGCGGGTCGTCGCGCAGGCCGCGCACCACCTTGCCGATGCGCGCGCGGAACTCCCAGCACACCGCCAGGATGGCGCCGAACTGGATCACGATCTCGAAAATCTTGCCCTTCTCGTCGTTGAAGTCGAGCAACTGGCCGGCCAGTATCAGGTGGCCGGTGCTGGAAATGGGAAGAAACTCGGTCAGGCCTTCGACGATGCCGAGGATCACGGCCTTCAGCGCTAGTGCGATTTCCATGCGGAACGAAAGAGACGTAGTCACGGGCGTTGTCCGGCGTGCCGGACCGCCCGCATTGTTGTTCGATTCGCCCCCGGTCAGGGACGGTTGATCTTGACGTTGATGCCGTCGGGCAAAACGGTGATTGTACCGGGCTCGACGTGCGTGCCGGCAATGCGCAGCTGGTCTTCGCGGAAGGTATAGAGCGGATAGCCCTGCAGCAGCTGCTCGGCCAGGATGCCGCCCAGCGCGTTGAGCTGGCGCGAGAACTGCGCCGGCATGCCCTGCACGTCGAAGCGCTTCACTTCCGGATCCTGCAGCACCACCGAGCGGGTGGTCTCGTCATAGCGCAGCCCGCTGTCCAGCGCGAAGCGGCCGCTCAGGGCCTGGCTGAAGAACAGCTTGTTGTCGATGGTGGCGTCGAACTGCACGTTGACGCGGTTGCGCACCGAGTCCAGCGTCAGCTGCGGGTTGGTGAGCTGGATGTCGAACAGCTCCATGTAGCGCTTGTTGAACGGGAACTTGCGCTCCAGCGCCGCCTGCAGCTGGCTTTGCGAGAACGTGTACTCGCTGCGAAAGGCGCCGCACGCGGCCAGCCCCACGGCCAGGGTGGCCGCGGCCGCAGCGGCGAGCCAGCGCCGTCGGGAAGTCCGGATCATGTTGCCTCCGATTGCGGGATTCAGGAACGATTGCCAGCGCCCGTGCCGCGCCGGGCCTTTCAGGCATGCGCTTGCGGCGCGGTCAGGATCTCGAGCCGGGCCAGCCATTGCAGCGCCGCCTGGCGCGACTCGCCGCACATCTCGGCCGACGGCTTCAGGCCGCCGCAGAATGCGGGCCGCTCAGGGCGGCCGAACACCGCGCAGCGCATGTCGGGCAGCAGCTGTGCGCACGGCACGCCCGCCGGCTTGCCGTCCGGCATGCCGGGCAGCGGCGAGGCGATCGATGGCGCGATACAGCAGGCGCCGCAGCCCGCGCGGCAGGAAAGGTCTGACCGGCAACTCATGACGAAGGTTCGGGGATCGGCAACCGCCGAGGTTGCCAGCACAAAGCCGACATTGTGCCCGAAGGGCCGCGGGCGTCCTGTAAGAAAAGGAAAACGCCGTAAGCGCTGCGCAGGCTCCGAGACCAATTCCGCGCATCTTTCATCACATGGAGCAGAACGGTTTTGCTCGGCCTGCCCTGGTGCATGCCCGTGCTTGACCCCCTGTGGGGCCTCATCTACATTACTGACCCACAAGTTATTAACTTTTCCACGCGCCCCTCGTGCCCCGCAGTCTTCGCAAACCCGCCGTGACCAAGCCACCCGCCGACCCGCACAAGGACGCTGACAGCCCGCGCTGGAGCCGGCGCAAGGCGGCGCGGCCGCAGGAGTTGGTAGCAGCGGCGCTGGACCTGTTCGTCGAGCGCGGCTATGCCGCCACGCGCCTGGAAGACGTGGCCGCCGCGGCCGGCGTTTCCAAGGGCACGGTGTACCTGTATTTCGCCAACAAGGAAGAGCTGTTCAAGTCGGTGGTGCGCGAGAACCTGGTGCCGACACTGGCGCGCGGCGCCGACCTGGTCGATGCCTACCAGGGCAGCACACCTGAGCTGTTGCGCGAACTGCTGCGCGGCTGGTGGGGCCTGATCGGCGCTACGCCGGTGGCCGGGCTGACCAAGCTGATCATGGCGGAGTCGGCCAATTTCCCGGACATCGCGCGTTTTTATGACCAGGAGGTGATGGTGCCGGGCGACGAGTTGTTCGCCAAGGTGCTGGCGCGCGGCGTGGCGCGCGGCGAGTTCCGCGCGCTGCCGGCCAACCCGACCACCACGCTGATCTGCGCGCCGCTGGTATTCCTGATGATGTGGCAGCGCGCGCTGCGCGCCACCGCCGAGAAAGACATCGATCCCGAGGCCTTCCTCGATGGCCTGCTCGACACGCTGCTGTTCGGGCTGACCACCGGCGAGGCCCGCAATCGCCCGCTGCCGCCGCAGCACGGCCCTTATATCTGGGAAGTCATCCGCGACGAGACGCTGGCGCAACGCGCCGCCGCGATGGCCGACGCGATCGCCACCGATGGCGATCCCGCCCCTGCCGCGCCGCGAGCCGGCACCCCGACATGAAGCGCAAGACCCTGCTGATCACCGCCGCCTGCGTGGCCCTGGCGCTGAGCGCCACGGTGGCCGTGCGCAAGGCCGGCAGCGCGCGGCAGCCGCAAGTCGCGGCACCGGCCGCCAATATCGTCGAGTTCCTGCAGACCGACCTGGTGCGCGTGGCGCGCCAGGACCTGCAGCTGTCGCTGCCGCTGTCGGGAAGCTTGCGCGCGCTGAACCAGGCCTCGGTCAAGGCCAAGGTCTCGGGCGAAGTGAAGCAGGTGCTTGTGCGCGAAGGCGAGCCGGTGCGCGCCGGACAGGTCATCGTGCGCATCGACCCGGCCGAATACGAGGCCCGCGGCGCGCAGGCGCGCGGGCAGATGCTGGCCGCGCGTGGCCAGTTCGAGAATTCGCGCCAGACCTGGGAACGCAACCGCGAGCTGGTCGACAAGGGCTTTATCTCGCAGACCGCCTTCGAAAAGTACCAGTCGGACCTGGCCGTGGCGCGCGCCAACCTCGACGCCGCCCAGGGCGGGTTGGCGGTGGCGCAGAAGGCGCTGGCCGATACCGTGGTCAAGGCGCCGCTCGACGGCATGGTGGCCGCGCGCGCGGTGCAGCCGGGCGAGAAGGTGTCGCCGGATACGCGCCTGGTCGACGTGGTCGACCTGCGCGTGCTGGAGCTGGAAGCGCCGATCCCGATGGCCGACGTCGCGCGCGCCGCGGTGGGCCAGCCGGTGGCGCTGGAAGTGGAAGGCGCCGGCCGCTTTGCCGGCAAGCTGGTGCGCATCAACCCGGCGGTCAGCGAGGGCACGCGCAGCATCATGGTCTATGTCCGCGTCGACAATGCCGACCAGGTACTGCGCGCGGGCATGTTCGCGCGCGGCGCCCTGGTGCTGGGCCAGCGCGCCGCGGTGGTGGCGGTGCCGGTGTCGGCGGTGCGCACCGAGGGCGAACGCGCCTTCGTCTATGCCATCGAGCGCGACACGCTGGCGGAACGCCCGGTGCAGCTCGGCCTGCGCGACGAAGCCAACGGCATGGTGGAAATCGTCTCCGGCCTCGACGCCGGCGCCGAGATCGTGCGCAACAACCTGGGCACGCTGCGCAGCGGCAGCCAGGTCNGGCNCGTCAAGNCCTGACNGNANNGAGGACGCGCNCCATGTGGTTCACCCGCCTGTCGATCCGCAACCCGGTGCTGGCCACCATGATGATGATGGCCTTCATCGTGGTCGGGCTGTTCTCTTACCAGCGGCTGCCGGTCGACCAGTTTCCCGACATCACCTTCCCGGTGGTGGTGGTGCAGACCGAATACCCGGGCGCCGCGCCGGAGTCGGTCGAGTCCGACGTCACGCGCAAGGTCGAGGAGATCGTCAATACCATCTCCGGCATCGACGAGATCTTTTCGCACTCGTACCAGGGCACTTCGGTCGTCGTGATCAAGTTCGACCTGAGTGTCGATGTCGGCCAGGCCGCGCAGGACGTGCGCGACAAGATCGCGCTGATCCGGCCGCAGTTCCGCGACGAGGTCAAGGAACCGCGCGTGCTGCGCTATGACCCCTCGGACGCGCCGATCTTCTACCTGTCCGTCTCCAACGCGCCGGGCGCCAGCCGCAGCCAGCGCGAGCTGACCACCATCGCCGACCAGATCGTGCGCAAGCGGCTGGAAACCGTACGCGGCGTCGGCGCGATCAATCTCGTCGGCGGCACCAGGCGCGAGGTCGAGATCCGCATCCGGCCGGCGCAGCTGGAGGCGCTGGGCATCGGCGTCGACCAGGTGATGAACGCGATCCGCAACGAGAACCAGGAATTGCCCGCGGGCGAACTGCGTTCCTCGGCGACCGAGACCGTGGTGCAGATCAAGGGCCGCGTGCCCACGCCGGACGCGTTCCGCCAGATCATCGTCGCGCGCCGCGCCGGCCAGCCGGTGACGCTGGGCGAGATCGCCGACGTGCGCGACGGCCAGGAAGAGCAGGAAAGCCTGGCGCTGCTCGACGGCAAGCGCGCGCTGTTCCTGTCGGTGGTAAAGGCGCAGGGCCAGAACACCGTCGATACCGTCGACGGCCTGGTGCGCATGACCGACGAGGTGCGCAAGCTGGTGCCNGCCGGCGTGCANCTNANNGTGGTCAACGACACCGCGCGCGGCATTCGCAGCAGCGTGAAGGAGGTGCGCTCGACACTGCTGGAAGGCGCCTTCCTGACCGTGGCGATCGTGTTCCTGTTTCTGGGCTCGTGGCGCAGCACGGTGATCACCGGGCTGACGCTGCCGATCGCGCTGATCGGCACCTTCGGCGTGATGTACCTGTGCGGCTTCACCCTCAACGTGATCACGCTGATGGCGCTGTCGCTGTGCGTGGGCCTGCTGATCGACGATGCCATCGTCGTGCGCGAGAACATCGTGCGCCACAACCTGATGGGCAAGGACCACCGCAGCGCGGCGCTGGACGGCACCAACGAGATCGGGCTGGCGGTGCTGGCCACCACCTTCTCGATCGTCGCGGTGTTCCTGCCGGTGGGTTTCATGGGCGGCATCATCGGGCGCTTCTTCCACCAGTTCGGCATCACCGTGGTGGCGGCGGTGCTGATCTCGATGTTCGTCTCGTTCACGCTGGACCCGATGCTGTCCTCGGTCTGGCATGACCCCGACCTGCACGGCACCGGCAACCAGCGCAGCTGGTACGGACGCACCGTGGGGCGGCTGCTGGACTGGTTCTCGGCCCGCATGGACCGGCTTGGCGACGGCTATGCCGGCATGCTGGGCTGGGCGCTGAAGCACCGCCTGGCCACCGCCGTGATCGCCGCCGCAACGTTCGTCGGCAGCTTTGCGCTGGTGCCGCTGATCGGCACCGAGTTCGTGCCCAATGCCGACCTCGGCGAGACCCAGGTCGGCTTCACCACGCCGGTCGGGACCTCGCTCGACGTCACCGAAGCCAAGGTGCGGCAGGTGGAAGCCGCGCTGAAAAGCTTCCCCGAAGTCGCCTACACCTACGCCACCATCAACTCGGGCAACGCCTCTGGCCGCAATAACGCGCTGGTGTCGGTACGCCTGACCGAACGCCGCGCGCGCACCCTGACGACCGCGCAGCTCAACCCGCTGATCCGCCAGCGCCTGGCCGGCATTGCCGGCATCACGCTGACCATGGTCGGCATGCCCGACGGCGCCGGCGGGCAAAAGGCGATCCAGGTGTCGATCCAGGGCGACGATCTCGACGAGCTGCGGCGCCTGTCGCGCGAAGCCAGCGCCCGCATGGCGGCGATTCCCGGCCTGACCGACCTGGATTCGAGCATGAAGGACGACCGCCCCACCATCGAGGTCCGCATCCGGCGCGAGCTGGCCTCGGACCTGGGCGTGGGCGTGGCGCAGATCGGCAATGCGCTGCGGCCGCTGCTGGCCGGCGATGCCATCAGCTCCTGGCGCGCGCCAGACGACGAGAACTATGACGTGCGCGTGCGCCTGCCGAAGGACGCGCGCACCGGCATGGCCGACCTCAGTGCGCTGATGATCGCCAGCAGCCACGCCAATGCCGACGGCTCGCCCAAGATGGTGCCGCTGCGCCAGATCGCCGAACTGGTGCCCACCACCGGCGCCAACCAGATCAGCCGGCGCGACCTGAACCGCGAGGTCGAACTGACCGCCAACGTGGCCGGGCGCTCGGCCGGCGAAGTCGCGCGCGACATCAAGGCCGCGCTGGACGGCGTCAACTGGCCGGCCGGCTACAAGTACCGCTTCGGCGGCTCGACCAAGTCGATGAACGAGTCGTTCGGCTACGCCGTGTCGGCGCTGGCGCTGGCGGTGATCTTCATCTACATGATCCTGGCCTCGCAGTTCGCCAGCTTCTTCCAGCCGATCGCCATCATGACCTCGCTGCCGCTGACGCTGGCCGGCGTGTTCGCGGCGCTGCTGCTGTTCGGCTCGACCCTGAACATGTTCTCGATCATCGGTTTCATCATGCTGATGGGGCTGGTGACCAAGAATGCGATCCTGCTGGTGGACTTTGCCAACCAGGCGCGCCAGGGCGATGTGGACGGCACCCATGGGCGCGAGCCACTGTCGCGCGAGGCGGCGCTGATCGAAGCCGCGCGCGTGCGGCTGCGCCCGATCCTGATGACGACGCTGGCGATGATCTTCGGCATGGTGCCGCTGGCCTTCAGCCTGGGCGAGGGCGCCGAGCAGCGCGCGCCGATGGGACAGACCGTGATCGGCGGCATCATCACCTCGTCGATCCTGACGCTGGTGGTGGTGCCGGTGATCTATACGTACCTTGATGATTTCGGCGCGTGGCTGCGCCGGTTGTGGCACGGCAAGGCGCGCGCCACCCCGGCTGCGCCCGCTCAGGCCGGGGCCGGCCAGCCCGCGGCGGCCAAACGCCCGGCCCCGGCCGAGGCCAGCGCGGAATGAGCCCGGAGGCGGCCGCAAGGTTAAAATAGCGGGTTTGATAAGACTGTCCGGCCGTGGCACCGCGCGGCCGGCGCACAGACCGACAGCGGTTGGCATTGGTAAGGAATGGCAAGATGGATCTCGAAAAAGCCCGATTCAACATGATCGAACAGCAAATCCGCCCGTGGGACGTGCTGGACCAGGAAATCCTGGACCTGCTGGCGGTGGTCAAGCGGGAGCAGTTCGTCCCGTCCGCCTACGCCTCGCTGGCGTTCGTCGACATGGAGATTCCGCTGCCCGCCGGGCAGAACATGCTGGCGCCGCGCGTCGAAGCCCGCATCCTGCAGGACCTGGCCGTGCGCAAGCATGAGACCGTGCTCGAAATCGGCGCCGGCTCCGGCTACATGGCCGCGCTGCTGGCCAACCGCGCCCGCCACGTACTGACGGTCGACATCGTGCCCGAGCTGGTCGAACTGGCCCGCACCAACCTGGCCAACGCCGGCGTCACCAACGTCGACGTCGCCGAAGGCAATGCCGCCGACGGCTGGGCCGCCGCCGCGCCCTATGACGTGATCTGCATCTCCGGCTCGCTGCCGGCGATCCCGCCGTCGATCCTGGCGCAGGTGAAGGTGGGCGGGCGTATCGCCGCCTTCGTCGGCGAACTGCCGGTGATGGAAGCGCGCCTGGTCACGCGCGTATCCGAGACCGAGTACCAGGTCGTCAACCTGTTCGAGACCGCGGTCAAGCCCCTGCAGGGCGCGGCCCGGCCCTCGCAATTCCAGTTCTGAGGACGTACCGCCATGCAGGTCATCCAAGCGACCGAACTGGCCCGGTGGCTGGCCGACGCCAGCCGCGCCAAACCGGTCCTGCTCGACGTGCGTGAAGGCTGGGAGGTGCAGACCTGCGCCCTGCCCGGCATCACCCACATCCCGATGCGCGACATCCCGGCGCGCGCCGCCGAACTCGACGAAGACGCCGACATCGTCTGCATCTGCCACCACGGCGCACGCAGCATGCAGGTGGCGGCCTACCTGGAGCGCCAGGGCTACGGCAAGGTTTACAACCTGACCGGCGGCGTCGACGCCTGGGCCAGCCAGGTCGACCCCGCCATGCCGAAGTACTGACGCGGCAGCCAGCGCAGCAATACGAAGAAAAAACGACTGTCGGCCGCGGCACCCACCGCGCCCACCTGGAGGTGTCATGACGTTTGCGCCCAACGCCCAGCCCGGAGCGATCCGGACGCGCCTGGCGATCGCGGCTTCCCTGCTCGCCCCGCTGCTGGCCATGCTGCCCGCGGCGCCCGCCGGCGCGGCCGACCTGCTGCAGGTCTATCGCGATGCGCAAGCCAATGACGCCCAGTTCGCCAGCGCGCGCGCGCAGCTGCTGGCCACGCGCGAGAAGCTGCCGCAGGGCCGCGCGGGCCTGCTGCCGCAGGTGGTGGGTACCGCCGGCGCCAACCGCACCAAGCTCGACCAGACCGCTTCGCTGCCGATCGGCGGCGCACCCAGCGCCTCGGGCACGCGGTTCTTCAACAACAACAACTGGCAGCTGCAACTGAGCCAGCCGCTGTTCCGCTGGGACCGCTGGGAAACCTACAAGCAAGGCGAGCTGGCCGCGCAGGCGGGCGAAGTCACCTTCCACCAGGCCGAGCTCGACCTGATCACGCGCAGCGCGCAGGCCTACTTCGACGTGCTGGCGGCACAGGACAACCTCTACCTGGCGCGCGCGCAGAAGAAGGCCATCTCAGAGCAGCTGGAACAGGCCAGGCGCAATTTCGAGGTCGGCACCGCCACCATCGTCGACGCCAACGACGCCCAGGCCCGCTTCGACCTGGCCACCTCGACCGAGATCGCCGCGCAGAGCGACCTGGAGATCAAGCGCGCCACGCTGCAGCAGATCACCGGCAAGCCCGTCGACGAACTGATGGGCCTGCGCGCCGAAGCGCCGATCCCCGGACCCCAGCCGCCCGATGTCAACGCCTGGGCGGCGCAGGCCGAGACCAGCAATCTGCAGGTCAACCTGGCCAGCTACAACCTCGAAACCGCGCAGCGCGAGACCAACAAGGCCAAGGCGGGGCACCTGCCGTCGGTGGACCTGGTGGCCTCGTACGGCTTCAACAACCAGACCGGCAGCGCCACGCAGGCGATCTCGACGCACTACAACGCGTCGCAGATCGGCGTGCAGCTGACCCTGCCGATCTTCGCCGGCGGCCAGATCCAGTCGCGCGTGCGCGAGACCCTGGCGCTGGCCGACAAGGCCGCCAGCGACCTGGAATTCGCCCGCCGCACCGCCGCGCAGACCGCGCGCCAGACCTACTCCGGCGTCTCCAACGGCCTGGCCCAGGTCAAGGCGCTGGAGGCGGCCGAGCGCTCGGCCACCAGCGCGGTGGAATCCAACCAGCTCGGCTATGAAGTGGGCGTGCGCATCAACATCGACGTGCTCAACGCCGAAGCCCAGCTGTTCTCCACCCGCCGCGACCTGGCCAAGGCGCGCTACGACACCATCATGAACGGCCTGCGCCTGAAGGCTTCCACCGGGGTACTGCAGGAAGAGGACGTGGTGCAGATCAATACCCTGCTGACCTCGTCGCCGGGGGCGCTGTACAAGCTGCCGGTGCCGGCGCAGGCGGGCGCGAAGGCCCCGGCAAAGGCGGCTGCCGCAGCGGATCGCCGCGGTGCGCGGCGCGACGGCGGAACGCCGCGCTCCTGATCCAACGGGCCGCAACCGCGGCCCGTTTTCCTTGTCTGCTCCCCTCTCCCATTTATGGGCGAGGGGCGGGGGAGAGGGCCGGCGCCTCAACGAAGTGATACGTCACCATGCTTGGCAAACGCCGGTCCTCTCCCCCAACCCCTCTCCCGCAAGCGGGAGAGGGGAGTCAACCAGCGCATTTTCGCCGCACCACACCGACAGCTACTGCGCACGTGTCCGTGACTCGACCTTCAACAGCTGCCAGCGGATCGCCGACGCATCCGCCGGCGGGTTCGGCACCTGGTATTCGCGCACGCGCAGCCGGTACGACACCCCGGGCTCGAAATCCAGCCCCTCGATCGGCCCGTACCACAGCTGCCACGGCGCATCCGGCGACTCGCGCCAGCGGTAGCACGTCATCTTGCCGACACCCGTGCACTCGACGCGCTGCGAGTCGATATAGACAGTCTTCTCGACGCCTGCGGCCTCCACGCGCGCACCGCGCTTGCCCACGCCCTCGCGCTCGACGAACTGCAGCAGGTCGCCATCCACGGTCTTCCAGATGATCTGCCGGCCGGTACTGGCCGCCGACGGCTGCGTACCCACGGTGGCAAACGGCGTCTGCATCGCCTTCAGCAGCGCCGACTCCAGCGCCATGCGCGGCGGCGGGCAAGCCATGCGCGTGCCGGCGATGCGGTCGAAGCGGATGCCGGTCTCGGTCTTGCCATAGCTGCCGCTGAAGCGATTGCAGCCGCTGGTGCCGCTGACCGTGCCCTGCGCGGCATCGATGCCCTCGTTGAACTCGAACATGATCGGCTGGCCATTGTCGCCGTGCGGGATCTCGCGCAGCGAGCCGTCAGGCTGCTGCCAGCGCACCAGTTCCCAGCGGCTCGGGCCGGACGGCTGGGTCTGGTTCAGGTTGGTGCCGGCCGACGGAAGGTTGGGCGCGGTCGCGGTGGTGCAGGCGCCGAGCACGGCGGCGACCAGCACGGCGGCCGCGCCGCGGCCGGCGAGCGCGAAGGGAATCAGGCGGTTACGGCTATGCATAAGAACTCCTGTTGCAGGGCTGCCCCGGGGCGCCCATAGCGATGTCATTGATGCATGTGACAAGCAGCATGCCGGAAAGTGCACCCCGGCCATAGACCTTCAGTTTAGCAAGCCGATCCGGCAAGGCCCGGCGAAGCGCCCGACCCTCCACATACATCCTGTAACGGGTAGTCACGCTCGTCCGGCTAGGATTCGGAACTCCTGGAAATGCCACCGTGGCCATCCGATATAATCGCTTCGCCCCAAGCCGCAATGCCGGCGCCGGGCACCGCTCCTCAGGAGACGGCGACAATAATAAGACGGACGGAACGGCACGCATCGCCCATGCACCCACCTTCCTCCGGAAACCTTTCTCCATGCTCTTGATGACGAGATTGCAAGGGTCCCTACCGTTGGGGATCGACAAAGCTCTGTACCTGAGCGCCTGTGTTGTCCTGGCTGCGTTTCCCGCGCTGATGTTCGTCAAGCCGTCGCTCAGCAACACCTGCTTCGGGTTGTTGCTGGGATGGAGCGCCATTGCCCTGGCTGCCGGCGGCCGCGCCGGCCTGGCGGAATATGGCGCGATCCTGCGCCGCTACTGGCCCTTCATGCTGGCCATGGCGGCGCTGCCGCTGGCCGTGCTGATCCAGCAACTGCTGAGCGGGGCCGAAGACCCGCATGTGCCCTATCTTTACCTGCGTTTTGCCTTGTTCATCCTCCTGGTCCCCGGCATGCTGCGCCTGGGCCGGCGCGGCATGCAGAGCATCCAGTGGGGCTTCGTGGCGTGTGCCCTGATATCCGCCCTGTGGCTGCACGAAGTCGCCGCGGCCGGCCGCCCCAGCCATGTCGGCTTCTCCAATGTCATTCCCTTCGGCAACCTCGCCCTGCTGACCGGCATGCTCGCCGTGATCTCGATCGGCTGGAACCGCCCGGGCGATCATTGGCTGGCCGGCCTGAAACTGCTGGCCGGCTTCGCGGGCCTGTATGCGTCATACATGAGCGGCACCCGCGGCGGCTGGCTGGCCATTCCGGTGCTGGCACTGATCGCGCTGGCGGCCTCGCGCAGGCTGACGCGGCTGCACAAGGCCGGGGTGTTGGTGGGGCTGGCCGGGGTGATGGCGCTGGGGTGGTTCAGCAGTGCGATCGTGCAGCAGAGGACGGCCGCGGTTGTATCGGAACTGTCTCAATTTGTTCAGCATGTAACGTCGGATACCTCGATCGGGATTCGCCTTCAGCTCTGGCGCACGTCGCTTGAACTGTTCCAGGCCCATCCCTGGACCGGCGTCGGGCCAGAACACTTCGAAACGACCCTGCAGACCCTTGCCGCGCAGCACGTGATCACGCCGTTGGCCGCGACCATGCCGCATTCTCACAATGAAGTGCTGCATGCCGCAGCCACGCTCGGCATTCCGGGATTGCTGGCGATCCTTGCGCTGTACCTCGTGCCAGCGGTGTTCTTCCTGCGCCACCTTCGCGGCACCGACCGCGGCACGCGCGTCGCCAGCGCCATGGGCCTGGCCCTGTGCTGCGGCTTCATGGTGTTCGGGCTGACCGAGGTCATGTTTGCCACGACGCTGGTCAATGCCTTCTATAGCCTGGTCATGGCGTTTTGCTTTGCCTACGTTGTCGCGCGCCAAAGCAAACTGCCGGCACCCGCAACGCCTTGAACCAAAAGCCGCGGCGCCATATCTGCTTCCTCACCGGCACCCTGAATGCGATGGCCGGCGCGGAGCGGATGACCGCCACCATCGCCAACGCGCTGGCAGCAGTGGGACACCACGTCACCATCCTGAGCCTCTGGGACACGTCCAGCCAGTTTCCGCTGCACCCTGAGGTGCGGCATGAAGCGGTGTTCGCGCAACGCCCCTCGTTCAGGCGCGCCTATTTCGCCACCATTGCCGGCATCCGCCGGCACTGCGTTGCGCATGGCATCGATGTCCTGGTGCAGGTGGACCCCATGCTGGAACTGTTCGTGCTGCCTGCCACCGCCGGCCTGGGCCTGCACCATATCGCCTGGGAGCACTGCCACTTCGACGAGGACCTGGGCAAGCCTGCGCGCAAGCTGGCACGCCGGCTGGCGGCCCGTTTCTGCCGCCAGGTGGTGGTACTGACCGAGCGTGACCGCAGCCGCTGGCTCGAAGCCCTGCGGCCGCGCAGCGAGGTGGTGTGCCTGCCGAACCCGCTGCCCTTTGCACTGCCGGATACGCCGGCGCCACGCGCGC
Organism: Cupriavidus neocaledonicus; assembly: GCF_000372525.1. Classification (GTDB taxonomy): domain Bacteria; phylum Pseudomonadota; class Gammaproteobacteria; order Burkholderiales; family Burkholderiaceae; genus Cupriavidus; species Cupriavidus neocaledonicus. Next base: position 300,011 of record NZ_AQUR01000105.1, on the reverse strand, counting down.
AAAGGACAGTGCTGGCCATGGGCCGGCTGGTCTCGGCCAAGGGATTCGATGTGCTGCTGCGTGCCTGGAAAATGGTGGCAGCGCAGGCGCCGCAATGGCAGCTGGTGATCCATGGCGAAGGCGAGCAGCGTCCAGCGCTGGCGGCATTGATCCGGGAACTGGGGCTGGAACACAGCGCGAGCCTGCCCGGTATCTGCCACGACCCTGTGCAAACCTATGGCAGTGCATCGGTGTTCTGCCTGAGTTCGCGCTATGAGGGCTTCGGGCTGGTGCTGATCGAAGCGATGGCCTTCGGGCTGCCGATCGTATCGACCGATTGCGAGACCGGCCCGCGCGAATTACTGGAGCCGGGCCGGGACGCGCTGGTGGTCCCGACCGACGACGCCGACGCCTTGGCCAGTGCGCTGCTGGCCGTGATCGGCGAGCCGGAACTGGCGGCAAGGCTGGGCGCGAGCGGCCGCCAGAAGGCCGGCCAATTCGCGCTGGAGCGCATTGCGCTGCAGTGGGACGCCCTGGTGCGGGCACCAGGATAGCCGTCCGTCAGCCTTCCAGCGCCGGTGCGACTGCTGCGAGCGTGCGCACCGTGGCGCCCCGATGCAGGCCCGAGAAGGTCTGCGCATGCGCGCGCATCTCAGCCAGGCGCGCCGGATCTGCCAGCACGCTGGCCGCGGTACGCACCAGCACGTCGGCATTGTCGACACGCAGGCATGCGCCCGCGGCAATCGCATCCTCGGTCGCCTGCGCAAAGTTGAAGGTGTGCGGCCCGATCAGCACCGGGGTGCCGACGGCGCAGGCTTCGATCAGGTTCTGCCCGCCCAGCGGCAACAGGCTGCCGCCGATAAACGCCAGGTCCGACGCGGCAAAGTACATGGCCATCTCGCCCATCGAATCGCCCAGCACGATGTCGGCCGTCAGCGGCGACCGCACGCGATCAAGATCCAGATTGCTGCGGCGTTCGACCGAAAACCCGGTGCGCGCCGCCATCGCGGCCACTTCGTCGAAACGCTGCGGGTGGCGCGGAATCAGCAGCAGCGCCGGCCGGGGCACGCCCGGCGCCAGCGATTCCCAGCGCGAGAAGGCGTCGAGCAGCATCGCCTCTTCGCCCTCGCGCGTACTGGCCGCCGCCAGCACCGCGCGCGCGCCGAAGGCATGGCGCAGCTGCCCGCCCAGCGCCACGCCGGCCGGCGCGGGCTGCATGTCGAACTTGAGGTTGCCGGTGATCTGCACCGCCGGCACACCCAGTGCGCGAAAGCGCTCGGCGTCGCCGGCGGTCTGTGCCAGCACGCCGGCAAAGTCGCGGTACATCGCCGCCGCGGCGCGGCCGAAGCGTGCCGTGCGCCGGTAGCTGCGCGGCGACAAACGCGCATTGACCAGGTACAGCGGCACGCCTGCCCTGCGCGCGCCATGCACCAGGTTCGGCCACACCTCGGTCTCCATCAGCATGCCCACCTGCGGCCGGAAATACCGCATGAACCGCCGCACCAGCCATGGCAAGTCGTACGGCAGGTAGCACTGCACCACGCGCGGCTCCTTGCCAAACAGCTGGGCGCCGGTCTGGCGGCCGGTTGGCGTCATGTGCGTCAGCAACAGGCGATGATGCGGATGCGCGGCCAGCAGCGCCTCGACCAGCGGCTGGGCGGCGCGGGTCTCGCCCACCGACACGGCGTGGACCCATAGCCACGGCCCCGGCTTCGGCAGGCCGCCATAGGCACCGAGGCGTTCGCCGACATGCTGCAGGTAGCCGGGCTCCTTGCGCGCACGCCAGGCCAGGCGCAGCAGCGCCAGCGGCAGCACCACCACCCACAACAAGCTGTACAGGAGGCGCAACATCAGGCGGCCACTCCGCGCACGCGGCAGGCCGCCTCGTAGACTTCATCGACCGACGGCACCACGCCGTCGTCGCCGACATTGGCAATGCGTTCCGACCAGTAGCCTTCGGTCTTCCAGCGCCAGGTGGCGGTATAGATTTCCACGGTGGGCCGGCACAGCGCCGCGGCGATATGGACCAGCCCGGTATCGACGCCGATCACGACTTCGGCGCGATTGATCAGGCCAAAGCCCTGCATCACCGAGAAGCGCGGCAACACCCTGGCGCCCGGCACGCCGGCAGCGATGGCTTCGGCAGCCTGGCGCTCCTTGTCATTGCCCCATGGCAACAGCATCACCAGGCCATCTTCAACCAGACGCTTGCCCAGCGCGTGCCAGTTCTGCACCGCCCACTTCTTGCGCGCTCCCGCGGTCGCATGGAAGCACACGGCATAGCGCGCCGGCAGATCCGCCCATAGCGGATCGTCGACAGACAGCGTCCGCGCACCCTGCCCGAAAAACAACGGCGGCTCCGCCGGCGCGGCCCCGGTCAGCGCCGCGCCCAGCAAGCGCGAGCGCCGCACCGAATGGGTCTGGCGCGGCACGGCCACGGGGTCGGTATAGAGCAGCCGCGCCGCCGGTTCATAGCCCGAGCCCTGCGTGGCATTGCCAAGCCCGATGATGGGCGCGCCCGACGCGCGCGCGGCGACGCGTGCGACCACCGCGGTCTTGAGCAAGCCCTGGCTTTCGATCACGGCGTCATAGCGTTGCTCGCGCAAGGCGTCGCGCACCGCGCCGATCTCGCGCCAGGTGCCGCCTTGCAGCAAGCGCTTGCGCCAGCGCCGCAGCGCAAACGGGATCACGCGGCGCACCTCGGGCAGCAGGCGCACCAGCTCAACGTAGCCTTCTTCGACGACCCAGTCGATCTCGGCGCCAGGCCAGCGCGCGCGCAAGTCGTGCACCAGCGGCATGTTGTGCACCACGTCGCCGAGCGACGATACCTTGACCAGCAGGATGCGCGGCCGCTCCGGCAGCGCAAAAGGCACCGCGGCCGGCATGGGCTGTGCCACACCGGCCGCGTCAGACGATGCCGCAGGCACCGTCGCGCCCTCAGAACGGGAGCTGAGCATCCGGCTTCTCGGCGAGGATCACGCGCTTGAATTCCGCCTGGATGCGCGCCAGCGCGGCGTCGTTGTCCGCTTCGAAACGCATCACCACCACCGGCGTGGTATTGGACGGACGCGCCAGGCCAAAGCCGTCGGCATATTCCACCCGCACGCCGTCGATGGTGATCACTTCGCGCGCGCCCTCGAACTTTGCATTGGCGCGGATCTTGTCGAGCAGCGTAAAGGGTTCGCCCTCGGCGCACTTCAGTTGCAGTTCAGGGGTGTTGTTGGCGTTCGGCAGCGCGTTCAGCACCGCGCTGGGATCCGCGTGGCGCGACAGGATTTCCAGCAGCCGCGCGCCGGTGTACAGGCCATCGTCAAAGCCGTACCAGCGGTCCTTGAAGAAGACATGGCCGCTCATTTCGCCGGCGATCGGCGCGCCGGTTTCCTTCAGCTTGGCCTTCACCAGCGAATGGCCGGTCTTCCACATCAGCGGCTCGCCGCCATGCTGGCGGATCCACGGTGCCAGCTTGCCGGTGCACTTGACGTCGTAGATCACCTGCGCACCGGGGTTGCGCGACAGGATTTCCTCGGCGAACAGCATCAGCTGGCGGTCCGGGAAGATCACCTGCCCGTCCTTGGTCACCACGCCCAGGCGATCGCCGTCGCCATCGAAGGCGAGGCCCAGTTCGCAGTCGGTCTCGCGCAGGGTCTTCATCAGGTCCTGCAGGTTTTCGATATGCGCGGGATCGGGATGGTGGTTGGGGAAGTTGCCGTCGACCTCGCAGAACAGCTCAACCACTTCGCAGCCCAGGCCGCGGAACAGGTCGCCGACAAAGGCGCCGGCCACGCCGTTGCCGGCATCGAGCGCGATCTTCATCGGCCGCGACAGCTTGACGTCGCCCAGGATCCGGTCGAGATACTTCGCGCGCACATCAACCTCCTTGTACGCGCCCGCGCCTTGGGTGAAAGCACCGGCCTCGATGCGCTTGCGCAAGTCCTGGATCTGCTCGCCGTAGATGGCCCGGCCCGCCAGCACCATCTTGAAGCCGTTGTAGTCGGGCGGGTTATGGCTGCCGGTGACCATGATGCCCGAGGTGGGGCGTACGCCGTCGATCTCGATATTGGGCGCGAAATAGACCATCGGCGTGGCCACCATGCCGAGGTCGAGCACGTCCAGCCCGGTGGCGCGCAGGCCCTCGACCAGGCCACCGATCAGGTCCGGACCGGAAAGCCGGCCGTCACGGCCGACGGCGATGGAAGTCTCGCCAAGCTCCACGGCGGCGGAGCCGAACGACAAGCCGATCTGGCGCGCGACATCGCGGGTGAGCGTTTTGCCCACGATGCCGCGAATGTCATAGGCTTTGAAGATGGAAGGATCGATTTGCATGAAGGGTCCTGAGTTGCTTGTCGTCCGCGCCACACCTGGCCAGCTGGCCGATGCGGCGCCCCAAAGGCAGCTATTTTGCCGGATTGCGGCGGGCCCGGGCGGTATAATCGCCGCATTATCACGGATGGACACAATTTTCGGAGTCTGTCCTACATCCCGCGGTGCCCGGCCTCGCGCTCAGGGGTATTTTGCGCCGCCGCGGAACCCGCGGCGGACCCCTATCCGTCACGAAACGTACACAGCCTTGAATCCATCCGCGCAACCGTCGTCCCGACCTCGCATTGCCTACCTCATCACCAATGCGGAGATCGGCGGCGCGCAGTCGCATGTCGCCGACCTGCTGCGCTCGACGGCCGGCAAGGCAGATACCGTGCTGCTCGCGGGCGGCGAAGGCCCGCTCTTCGAGATCGCGGCACGCACCGGCGCGCACGCCATCCGGCTGACGCGGCTGGACAATGCCTTGTCGCCCTGGCGCGCCATCCATGCCCTGCGTGAACTGGTCGGTGCATTGAAGCAGGCCGCGCCCGACCTGATCCATGCGCACAGCGCCAAGGCGGGCGCCCTGGGCCGCATCGCCGGACTGTTACTCGGCATACCCGTGGTCTATACCGTCCACGGCTTTGCCTTCAAGCCCGAAGCCCCACCGCGCCAACGCGTGGCCGCGCGCGTGGCGGAGTGGTTGCTGGCCCCGCTGGCGGCGCGCGTGATCTGCGTCGCGCAAGCGGAACGACACCTGGCCCGCTCGCTTCCGCTTCCCGCCGAACGCATCTCGGTCATTCCCAACGGCATCCCCGATACACCCCATCGCGCCGACCCGCAAGCCCCCCTGCGAAGGATTGTGATGGTCGCGCGCTTTGCCGCGCCCAAGCGCCAGGATGCGGCGATTCGCGCGTTCGCGCGCGCAGGGCTGGAGTCGTGCGTGCTGACCCTGGTCGGAGACGGCCCGCAGCGGCACGCCATGCAGCAACTGGCGCAACAGCTTGCCCCGGGACGCGTGGAGTTTCCCGGCAACGTCACGGAAGTGCCGGCGCTGCTGGCTTCGGCCCAGGCCTTTGTACTGGCGTCGGATCACGAAGGCTTGCCGCTGTCCGTGCTCGAGGCGATGCGGGCCGGACTGCCGGTGGTCGCCTCGGACCTGCCTGGCATCCGCGAGCAACTTGAAGACGACCGGTACGGGCTGCTGGTCGATCACGATGACGAGCATGCCTTCGCCGCAGCGCTGCGCCGGCTTGCCGACGACGGCGCCCTGCGCGCTGCGCTCGGCCACGGCGCGCGCCAACGGTGGGAGCAGTGCTATGGCCTGGAACGCATGACCGACGCCACCTGGTCCGTCTACCGCGACGCCCTCGCCCAAACGCCCCGCGCCGCGCGGGTGCCGACATCATGACCAGCAAGGCCGACAGCATGCGGCACCGCGGCCTGCGCATGCGCACCGGTGGCTCCGAGACCGTGCGCCGCGTCAGCCGGATGGTGGCCTGGGCCGTGCTCGGCCTGGCGCTGTTCGCGCTCAGTGCGGTCGGCGCCGAAATGGCGCACCGCGCCGGCATCGTGACCTATGTGTTCACACGCACCCTGCTATGGTCCGTCGTGCCGTACCTGGTCGCGTTCATGCTGCTGCATCGCTCGCTGCATTTGCCGGCGATGGAAGGCAACAGCCTGGCCGGGCTTGCCGCGACCCTGCCGTTCTGCGGCCTGCTCTTTGTGTTTGCCGCCTTCCATATCGAATACTCGCGCGGCGCGCTGCTGCTGTCCTACCTGATCACGCTGGCATGGCTCTGGACCGGCTATCGGCGCTTCGTGCAGAACTACGTGCCACTGTTCGGCTATACCGATCCCGGTACGCTGGCGCAGCTGGACGCCATCCTCGCCATGCCCGGCGCCGCGGCGCCGGCCCGCATCCGCTTTGAACCGGTGGGCTCGCTGGAGGACGCCAGGCATTTCGACGGCCTGATGGTAGAGCGCAGCGCCACCGGCGATCCCGAACGCACACGACTGCTGGCGCACTACAAGATGAGCCATGTCCGCATGTACTCCGTCGAGCGTGTCGGCGAAATGCTGACCGGCCGCGTCGGCCTGGCGCACATCGACGAGAACTTCCTGGACGACTACGCCGCGCACTACCTCTACGGCTACCTGAAGCGTGCGATCGATATCGTGGCGGTCGCCTGCCTGGCACCGCTGGCCGTGCCGCTGGGGTTCGCCGTTGCACTGGCCATCCGGCTCGAAACCCCCGGTGGCGCCATTTTCCGGCAGCAACGCGTGGGCCTGTTCGGCAAGCCCTTTGTCATGCTCAAGTTCCGCAGCATGGGCGTCGACGCCAGCGCGCCCGCCCTGTTCGCGGCACGCCGCGATCCGCGCGTGACGCGGGTCGGCCGCTTTATCCGCAAGTACCGCCTGGACGAGATCCCGCAACTATGGAACGTGCTGCTCGGGCATATGAGCCTGATCGGCCCGCGGCCGGAACAGGCACCCATGGTCGAGCGGTTTTCCGAGACCATCCCCTATTACCCGTACCGGCACCTGGTGCGGCCCGGGCTTTCCGGCTGGGCGCAGGTGCAGCAAGGCTATGCCGGCAGCCACGAAGAAACCGTGACCAAGCTCAGCTATGACCTCTATTACGTCAAGCATTGTTCGCTGGCACTGGACCTGCTGATCGGGGTGAAGACGCTCAGGACCCTCGCGACCGGTTACGGAGCCCGCTGATGGGCAGCGTCGACGACACTGCCGCGCCGGCGCCATTGCGCATCCTTGTCATCACCACAGGCCTCAAGCTGGGCGGCGCCGAGCAGCAGATTGCGGCGCTGGCGCGCGCCTTCCTGGCACTGGGCAACGAGGTCGCCATCCTCAGCCTGACGCAGGGGCAGGAAATCGACTTGCCTGCTGCCATCCACGTCACCGAACTGGACATGCGCAAGACTCCGCTGTCGATGTTGGCGGCGCTGCGCAAGGCCCGCCTGCTGGTGCAGCAGTGGCGCCCGGATGTCATCCACGCCCATATGGTCCACGCCAACCTGTTCGCACGGGTGCTGGCCAGATCGGGACGCATGCCGCCAGTCATCTGCTCGGCGCACAGCGCGCGCGAAGGCGGGCGCCTGCGTGCCCTCGCCTACCGCCTCACGGACCGCTGGTGCGCCCTGACGACCCACGTCAGCGACGCCGGCCGCCTGGCGATGGTGGCCAGTGGCGCCGTGCCGGACGGGCGCGTGATCGTGATGCCGAACGGCATCGATACCAGCCGCTTTCGCCCGGACCAGACTTCGCGCGAACAGACCCGGCGCAACCTTGGCCTGGGGCCTGACGACCGGCTCGTCCTCAACGTCGGCAGGCTGGTACCGGAGAAGGACCAGGCCATGCTGATCGAAGCCTTCGCCGAGGTCAGCCGCGACATGCCTAAGGCACGGCTCATGATTGCCGGAGACGGTCCGTTGCGCGATGCGCTGGCGCATCAGGTCGCCCGGCACGATCTGAATCATGCCGTACTGTTGGCCGGCGCCCGTAACGACATCCCGGAGCTGCTGCGCGCCGCCGATGTCTTCGTGCTGTCTTCGCGCATCGAAGGCATGCCGCTGGCGGTGGGCGAAGCGCTGGCCAGCGGGCTGCCAGTCGTGGCGACCGCCGCGGCCGGCGTATCCGAACTGGCGGGAGACACCGCCACGCTGACACCCACTGGAAATCCGCAGGCGCTCGCGAGCGCCTTGCGCAACGCCATCGCAGGCCTGCCCGGCACCGAAACCGAACGCGACCGTCGCCGCCAGCGTATCGTCGGCCATTTCGACGTGAACGGTGTGGCGCGGCAATGGCTGGCGCAATACCGTAGCCTGAGGAAACAGCCCTGATGCGCCGCAAAGTTGCAGGCAACCTGCTGTGGATGCTGGCCGACCGCGGCTTGCAGGTGGTCGTGGGCATCGGCGTGGTGGCCATGCTGGCGCGGGCGCTGGGCACCGAGGGGTTCGCGCATTTTCAGTATGCGCAGTCGCTGGTGTTTATTGCGGCGTCGATACCGTTGATCTGTTCGGCGGAGGTGGTGGTGCCGCGGCTGGTGGCGCGGCCAGATCCAGGAGCCATGCACGCGCTGCTCACCCATGCCTTTGCGATCCGCCTGACCGCAGGCATTGCCGGCTATGTACTGATGAACGCCTACCTGGCATTCACGCAACAGCCAGCTGACACGTGGATCCCCGCAGCCATCCTCGGCACCGCCATCATGCTGCGCGAACCATTCGGCGTGGTCATTGCATGGATGCAGGCGCGTACGCATAACCGGCCGAACGTGGTTTTCAATCTATCCGCGCTGGCGTTCAAGACCGCATTGGTCGCCTTGCTCTTCGTGGCTGGCGTTAAAGCGGTGCCATCCTACGCTACCGCCTTTGCTGTGGAGCCGCTCGTTGCGGCGCTGCTTCTGGCCTGGTACTACTTGTACCGCTCGCCGCGCGTCATCCCATCGTACCAGCCGCCGCTGGCTCGCGAGCTGGTGCGCGACGGCGCTCTGTTCTGGATCAGCTTCATGCTGATGGTCGCAGCGCGCCGGGCCGATCAGCTGATCCTCAAGCCCGTCGTGCCGCTTGCAGAGCTTGGCGCCTATGCGGCCACGATGCAGGTGCTGGACAACTTCACCACCATCGCGACCATTCTGGCGGCTGGCGTGGCGCCGATCTACGTGTTTGCACAGAAGTCGAATACGACCGCGCGTCGCAACGTGCTTCGCGTCACCGCCGGCATGGCGGCAGTCGGGCTCTGCGGTGCGGGCCTCATTGCAATCTGTGCCGAATGGATCGTCGCCCTGCTCTATGGCCAAGCTTTTGGCCAGGCCGTTGTCCTGTTGCGGCTTGCCGCGCTGGCATCGACGCTGGTCTTTGCGGATGTCGGGCTTAGCCTGCTGCCGATCTACTTGCGCAAGCCGCGATGGGTGGCGGTGAAATGGGCGCTGGTGCTCGTCACGACGGTAGTCGTCAATGTCATTGCCGTGCCGGGCCTTGGCACGCGGGGCGCAATCCTGGGATACGCTGTGGGCAATGGGGTGGCTGTCTTATTCGGCCTTGCTTTGGTTCTTGCCGCCGGCCGGAAATGGCAGTCGCCACTTCCTCCGCCCGATTCTACCCGGGTCTTGCCCTGAGCCAGCCAAGCCCCGCACCACCAGCAGAACGCATCGGCGCCAGGGAAAAGGGCTGCCCTTTGGCAAGCCGCACACGGTTCGCAGCGATCCTGCTTGTCACGATATGGTTGCCGATTCCGCCGGTGCTCCACTCCACAATAACGGTTTACGCCTTACCGGCGATGTTGTTTCTTCTAAGTTTCTTTTGTTTCAAAAGCGCACATAGAGCCGGCGGTGACCATCTCATCAGTAACATGACGGATTAAGCGTTGCTCACCAGGGGCAATAGGGGCATTCATTTCGACACCGGCGAGAAAACCGCTCCATACCGGTCGGCAAAGGTGACCCTACGGCCGCGTATCAATGGCAAGCCCCCGCCAGACAGTATGCGATACTTCGTTGTCCCAACAATCTGCCAAATGGCGCCCTAACAGCTATGTCGATTGTGATCTTCGGGGCCGGCGGCCTTGGTCGCGAGGTGCTTGCGACGCTGCAACTGACCGGACATAACGTAAGCGCATTCGTCGTAGAGCCGGGCTATGCGGCGGAGCCGATCCGTGGCGTGCCGGTCTCTGATGACATCGACCGGTGGCTCGCCCGTGAAGATGTCTCCTTTGTGATCGCCGTGGGCAATTGCGGGGCGCGCGCACGCATCGCTGGCAAGTTGCATAACCGGCACTTCACAACGCTGATGCATCCCGCCGTTGCCAAGGGACAGCACGTGAAAATCGGGAAAGGAGCAATCTTCCTGGGGCCGGCGAGCATGACGACCGACGTCGAGATCGGCGAACATGCCCTGATCAATCCCGGTTGCGTGATATCGCACGACTGCAAGATCGGGGCATTCGCAAACCTGGGGCCCGGCGTATCGCTGGCTGGGTGGGTCACTGTAGAGGAAGGCGCGGATCTCGGCGTCGGGGCGGTGGTGGCACCGCACTGCAGGATTGGCGCCGGAGCCGTCGTCGGCGCGGGGGCGGTCGTCATCCGTGACGTGGAGCCCGGCGCCACCGTCGTCGGCGTACCGGCACGCCCGATCGTGCGACGTGCCGCTGCTGCGGCAGGCTCTCAAATTCCGACGTGAGCGTTGCTCGCGTCATTCCAGACATTGTTCAGCTCTTTGCTTCATTCCATGGCTAATCATCTTCCCGCGTCGCAGGCCCCTATCAAGGTTCTGATTCCCCATCTGCCTGAAGTCGAAGCATTGCTGCCCTATCTGCGGCGTATCGATGAGAACCGCAGCTACAGCAATTACGGCCCACTGTATCGCGAGTTCGTTGCTCGGCTGAGTGCGCTGACGGGTGCCAAGGGGGTAACGATCACGAGCAATGGCACGACAGCGATCGAACTTGCCCTGCGCTCGCGAGCAACGCCGGGCGGGCGCTATTGCCTGATGCCCTCCTACACGTTTATTGCAAGCGCCCATGCCGTTTGCAATGCCGGGCTCACGCCTTATCTGCTTGAAGTCAATCCCGACAGTCTCGCCCTGACGCCCGAAATCGCCGAAGCAGCGCTTGCCACAGTCCCTGAGCGGCCCGCGGCCGTACTGGTGGTGAGTGCATTTGGCGCGCCACCCGACTTCAAGGCCTGGGCAGCATTCGAGGCGCGACACGCGATACCGGTAGTGTTCGATGCTGCCGCTGCGGTTACGGCGATTTCCGACGTTGGCGAACAACCCGCGTGTGTAAGCCTTCATGCGACCAAGGTACTCGGTATCGGCGAAGGTGGCGCAATCTTGACCGCCGACACGGAGCTGACTGCCCGCACGACGGCCATGACCGGTTTCGGTTTTATGGGTGTCGAGCGGTTGTCGAGCATCCGCGGCGGCAACTACCGGATTTCCGAGTACAGTGCCGCGGTGGGCCTGGCCGCACTCGATGCACTGCCGGACCGGCTGCGCGCTCTGCGCGATCTCACCGAAGCCTACCGGCAGCGTCTCGAGGGCAAGGCAGCCATCCTGCAACGCGGCGTTGGCGTGAAGTGGGTAACCATGACGCTGAATGTGACGATTCCCGAGCAAGACGTGGCCGGGACCATCGAGCGCCTCGATGCCGCGGGCATCGAATGGCGTCGCTGGTGGGGTCTGGGGTGCCATCGGCACCCGGCATTTGCCGATGTTCCGCGCGCGGATCTGTCCGGCACCGACAAACTGGCGACCCGCGTCATTGGCCTGCCGTTTCATGACAACCTCTCCGACGCCGACCTCGACCGGATCACAGCATGCCTGAAATGAACAGCCAGCCGCTGCTGTCCTATATCGTCCTGTCATACAACTACGAAGAGTACATCGGTACGACGCTGCGCTCGATCCTGGAACAGACTGTCCAGGACTTCGAGATCGTGGTGGTGGACGATTGCTCGCGTGACCGCTCGGTCGAGGTGGTCCGCAGCTTCAATGACCCCCGCATCCGCCTCATTGTCAACGAACAGAACCTCGGCGGCGCAGGCAGTTACAACCGTGCGGTGGAAGCGGCCCGCGGCACATGGCTGGTCAATTTGGACGCCGATGACTGGATCGCGCCCAACAAGGCGGAAATCCAGTTGCGCGCGGCCCAGAAAGACCCCCGCCTCGACATCATTGGCACCCACGTCAAGATCCTGGACCACGAGGGCAAGCCGCATCCCGATGCGCCTTCCCTCGAAGCGGGCATCAATCAGCCTCACAACCTCAACCTGGTGCAAAACTGGGTTGGCATGAACTGGTTGTGCCGCTCATCCAGCATGGTACGTCGCGAAGCGCACCTTCGTATCGGCCTGGACGACGCGGCCATGGTACGCGCCCCCGACTACGAGTTGTGGACACGCGCCCTGAGAATGGGCTGCAAATTCGCCATCGTGCCTCAGCAACTGACCTTCATGCGTTTGCACAAGCGCGGCGTCACCCACGCCGACCCGCTCGGGCAGTTCCTTGAACTCAGCTACGCCATGATGCGCAACCTGATCCCGCTGGCGGAAGCGCGCGCCCTTCATCCGACCGTCGAGAGCATCATCGCGTGGGTGGCACGACACGGCGAGTTGTGCAAGCTGGAACCCCGCCACGCCTATCGTCTGCTGGGCATCGTGCTGGCAACGCCTGAATTCGCTGACTTCACCGCCTTTCGCAGTGAGGTGCTGTCCGACGAGCCAGACAATGCGCTGGTACGCGCCGGACGCCGTGCGCTCACCACATATCGGGAAGGTTCGCCGGGGTTCGCCTACGCCAATAAGCTGGAGCGGGATATTGGCGAGTTCATCCATGCGCGCAATTACTGGCAAGCTCAGGCCGAGCATTGGGAACGGGTCTATCACATGCAGCGGACCCGATACACGCCGCGCCGAATCGCCGCGGCCTTGCTGCGACGCGCCAAGATCGCGCCTCAATTATTGCGGAAACTCGACGGCTCCCGATGACAGAGACCAGGCAAGGCGAGAGTGGCACCTTCGAATGCAATGTGTGTGGCCACCGGCATTATTCTCATACTGCAGTGCGTGGCGACGGCCGGCGAGTCCTTTTCTGCGCAAACTGCGGCATGGGAATGATCGAGAACCCGCCCGCAGATACCAGTGTCTTTTATCAGGACGGCTATTACGGCGGCGAAGCCCATCTCGAGGTCGGCTACGCCGACTATGCCTTTACCGCCGAGCACGCACTGTTATGGGCAAGGCTTTTGGTTGAAGCCCTGACCGGCAGCGGGCGCGTACTGGATGTGGGCTGTGCCGATGGCTTCATGCTGCGCGGCCTTGGCCCAACCTACGAGACTTACGGCATCGAGGTCAATGCGCACGCAGCCGAGCGCGCGCGCCAAGGCGGCGTGAGGATCATCGGTAATGATGTGCTGGCGGACCTGGGACACGATGAATTCAGGCGCCACTTCGACGTGATCACGTCGATTGCAACGTTCGAGCATGTGCTGGATCTGCGTGGCGCCTTCCATGCCTGCCTGGAAGCCCTGAAGCCAGCAGGCGTGCTGATCTTCGAGATTCCGTTGATGTCGCAAACGCGCGACAACAAGGATTGGCTGGAAGGGTCGTATGAGCATATCTACTATCCGACCATTCAAGGTATCGAAACCCTGCTCGGCACCTTTCCCGGCTATGCCTTCACCGGCTTTGAGTCAGACATCAAAGGCTATAGCTCAACCTACATCGGTGCCCTGGCAAGCGAGCCGGGGACTTTTGCCAGGGTCGAGCATCTGTTCCGCTGCATGAGACAGGAAGCCCCGACGGGGCTGACTGAACAGGAAAGCAATGTGAATGTGGCTTACCACGTAGTCCACTCGTTCCGGCCTAGCCCCGAGCGCATCCTGGCCTTGCCTGCGCTCATCGAGAAGAACTGCAGCCCCAGACTGATTACGCACTTGATGCAGCTCTGGTATGCGGATTGCACAGCAGCGAACAACGTCGAGTGGTACCAGACGCAGGCAGCCAACTGGAAAGCTTCATTTGACAACTTGCAGGACGTGCATTCGAAGCAAACTCGATACTTGAAAGCACTGGAAGAAAGCAAAAAAACTGATGAGTAACCCGAGAATCCTAGCCCTTCTTCCGTTCCTTGTTAAAGGGGCCTTGTCGCTTCAGGTGTTACGGGAGATGCGACGCCGCAATTTCGACGTCACTGTCGCGTTCTGCTCGGACGCCTCGTCCGTCTACACGCCGGACGATATGGAGGATTTTCGCAGCGACAAGCAATTGCTTGACCTGAGTGCCGTGCCGCATCACGACACCCTTGAGGTTGTCTGGAAAGAGATGCAACGTCGGGCTACCGGACTGGTGCTGCAGATCGGGGCCCCCCTGCTCTACCATCACCTTCCTTACTGGAAGGAGCGTAATCCGTCGCTGCGCATCGTCGATACGCTGTACAACGAGATTGGTCATACCCTGAACCACTTTCTCTATGAGCAGTGTCTCGACGGCGTGATCGTCGAAACCGAGCACATGAAGCGCTTTGTGGAGCGTAACTCCGCAAAGAAGGACGCAAAGGTCCGGATCGTTCGGAATGGCATCGACACGGATTGGCTGACGCCCGCGGCACAGGCTTCGTCCCGGAACGGGCTGGTGGTGGGCTACGTGGGCCGGATGTCGCCGGAAAAAAACCCGCTCGGCTTTATCGACCTGATTGAGAAGATATATCCGCAGTTACCTGACGCGCGCTTTGTGCTGGCGGGCGACGGCGCGCAAACGGAGGAAGTCCGGCGTCGGGTCAAGGAAAGCCCGGCAGGCGGCCAGCTGAAGTATCACGGCTATGCGTCTGATGTAAGGGCCGTGCTGCAGACCCTGGACGTACTGGTGCTGCCGTCCAAGCTGGACGGCCGACCCAATATCGTGATGGAAGCCAATGCCTGCGGCATTCCCGTTATTGGGGCCCCGGTGGGCGGTGTTCCCGAACTGATTGCCGAAGGCGTAAATGGCTTCCTGGCGCACCCTGCGGAGTCGGACCGGATCCTGGGCATTCTCTCCGCATGGCGGGAAAATCCCGCTGAACTGGCACGCTTCAAGCAAAGCGCCCGGCTATACGCGGAGCGGCACTTCAGCCGCCAGCAGATGATGGACACCTATGATGATGTCTTTCGGGAGCTGGGCGAGAGAGCACCCCACTGATGGGGCGCGCAGGCCTTATTTGATCGGCTGCACCGCCGCGGCACCTTATCACGCTCACGGCGCAGCCACCTCGGCTTCAGACCACATGCCAGGGCATGGCTGCGCGCCCGCTAGCTTGCTGAGTATGACGGCAGGCGCGCGAGATGCTCTCGGAAGGCTTCCAGGGAGTGTTTTTCTTCGATCAGGCTCAATGCGCGGGCCCGTTCGTGCAAGAGCGCGGCCGGCTCCCTCAGAAACTGACGAATGCTGGCAACATAACCCTCGACGTCATCGAAACGCTTCAGCAGGAAGCCGCTGTCGGCAGGAATGACTTCGCTGATACCACCGATGTCGGGAGCCAGTACGGGCAGGCCCGAAGCCTGGGCCTCCAGCACCACGTTGGGAAGGCCATCCCACTGTGTGGTATAGAGCAGCAGCGCATAGTTTTCTGCCGGCACGCTGTCGAAGCCTTCGTAAGCGCCCAAGACGGAAACATTGCGCATGCGCTTCAACGCCGCCAGCACGGCAAGAATTTCCGGCGGCGTCGACAGCGTGGGAGAGCCGTAGACGTCGAAGTGGCATTCCGGCAAGCGTTGCGCAATCTGCAGCAACAGGTCGGGCCGCTTCTCCCTGTCGAACCTGCCTGCCCACAGGATCCGCGGTTTTTGCCGGGCATCGAATTCGAAGCGCGGACGGCTGCGCTGGGGATAACGGAAGCGCTCGAACAAGTCCGGTGGCAGGCCGTACATCGAGATCAGCCGACCGACGAAAGTCTGGTTATCGGTCATCACCTTGGTCAGGTGACGGTACGATGCCTCGAGGGCGCCACCATAGCCATATGGCTCCAGCTCTTCGGTGTAATCAAAACCGAACAGGGAGGCATAGAGGCCGCAGTCCTCCGACAAGGCATTGCCATGACGCACGTACAGGTCCCACGCCGTCGCACTGTTGACGTTGTGAATTACGCGAGGGCGCAGCTTCAACAAGAGTCGAGACAGCAGCAGCCGCTGCTCTATTGGCTGCAGGTATGGCGCGTGGGTGGTGCCGAACGGCAGCACGCGCACCTCCGGCGGCAAGCGCGACATCCATGGCGACTCTGTATTCTCGGTGGTGATGACCAGGACCCGCGCCGAGAAATCGCGAACCAGGCCATGGATGTGATGCAGTGCCACCAGGTCAGCACCGCCGCGCTTGAGCCAGGGCAACATGAAGACATGTGTGACCGGCTCCGCCCCCACCACCTTCAGCATATCGCGATAGGCGTTTCCCACGGCAATGCTGGCGCGAAAGGTGCGGCGCCGCGCTTCCTTGAAGAACTGGCGGGACGGGAACAGTTGCAACTCGTAGGCCGCCAGCGCCAGCATTTCGTCGCGGATCCAGGCTGGCACTTCCGGAGCCTTGAGGTCACGGCCCTCCCGGTCGCCGAAGCGCAGCCAGTGATGCAGCCCCGATGCGATCTTTCCCTGGGCCACCGACGCGCGCACGTCCTCGTTCGCATCCAGGTAAGCTTCTTCCGACCACGCCCTGACTGTGGCGCGCTGCGCCCGGGTGGGCAGCAGGCGGCCTTCCGCACGACCGAACAGTCGCCAGTGGTCCTTGCCGGACTTCATACTGCGCGCGCGCACGGCGTCCCTGACATCGGGATGGACCCGAAGATAAGCTTCCTCGTCCCAATCCGTGTCGGCCGCATCCACGGCAGGCGTATCCGTTGCCGGCGCCGACTTCCCTGCCAGTCCCAGCAAATCGGCACGGTCGAACAGGGAGGAATGCCGGATCAGCCGCGAGCGCTCGCTCGCAGCCGCATTACGGCTGCCCGAGGCCTTCAGCCGGATGAAGTGCACCGTATCGGCGGCAACGACATGCATGAAGCCTGCGGCAATCGTGTCGCAATTCCAATGCCAGTCTTCGTAGCCGAAACCGGAGCTCGCGGGCGTATCGCGATAAGGGATGGCCAAAAGCGTCTCGCGACGCACCACGCATAGTGCGGTCCACGCATTCTCGACCAGCAACTGTGACGCGCGAAAGTCGGCATCGCGCTGGTCCGGATGCCGCAGGATCCAACGCTCGGCACCGAAGTAGACGTTGTAGTCGGGATGGACGATATAGGCGGGGTTCTCGCGCGCTTGCCGCAATGCACTGGCCAGCCAGTTCTCGGAGCAGAGGTCGTCCCCATCAAGGATTGCGATGTACTCGCCGCGGGCATGCTGAGCGCCGTGGATTCGCGCCAGGCCCGGATCGCCGAAGTCGGTCGTCAGAATCCGCGTATCCGGCGGAAGGTGCGGGCTGCGCTGGAGATATTGCAGCGTTTCGCCGTCGGCTCGATCCGCGACCAGCAACAGCTCCGTACGGGCTCCCTTGACAGCCGCAAAGCGCATCGCACGCGCGATGCTGGCCAGGGTCTTGTGAGCAAGGATGCCTTCCTGGTGCAGCGTAACGATGCACGAGATATCAACCGTCATACGGACATCTTGATCAATGTGATTGGGCCGCGGCGCGGAGCAGCTTAATGATTGGCCTCGTAGACCGGCAGGACTTCCTCGACCGCACCCGCCATGCGGATCTTTCCGTGCTCCAGCCAGATGACCTTGTTGCACATCTTGCGAATGACCTCATTCGAATGGATGGCCAGCACCACGATCTGGGCGCGATTATGCAGATCATGCAGGCGCGCGTTGGCCTTGTCCTGGAACGATGCGTCGCCAACCCCGATCACTTCGTCAAGCAGCAGGATATCCGCGTCAACAGCAGTGGACACTGCAAAAGCCAGCCGCATGCGCATGCCGCTGGAGTAGGTGCGCAGCGGCAGGTCAAGCGAATCGCCGAGGTCGGTGAATTCGGCAATATCCTTTTCCTTGGCACGCAATTCGGCATCGCTCATGCCGAGCAGCAAGCCGCGCAGGCGGATGTTCTGGTAGCCCGTCGAGTTCTCGTCCATGCCGAGGCTGATATCGAGCAGCGGCACCGCCTTGCCCTGACGGTCATAGCTGCCCGAGGTCGGCGCGTAGATGCCGGCCAGCAACCTGAGCAGGGTCGACTTGCCCGCGCCATTGTGGCCGATCAGGCCGACACGGTCGCCCGGCTCGAGCCGGAGATCGATACCGTCGAGTGCCTTGACGACGACCACACCGGTAGCTTCTTCGGCGATCTGGTTACGCCGGCCAAGGCGAAGCACCCGCTTCTTCAGCGAACGCCCCTGGACGTCATAAATCGGAAGCTCGAGGCGGACATTGCGAAGTTCTATGTATGCCATGTTACTGAATTCGTTCACACCCAGTACGGGATGCGTTTGAGATAGCGCCCGGTCAGCCACAGTGCGGCAGTCCAGCCCACCACAGCCATGCCGAGCGAAACACCCCAGGTAAGCATCGACGGAAATTCGCCCACCAGCGGCGCACGTACCAGATGCAGCAAATAGGAGAGCGGATTGTAGTCAACGATCCACGAAAACCGGACCAGTGCATCCGGCCGGTACATGATCGGCGTGACATAGAAAGCCACCTGGAACAGGGACGAAATGATCTGCGGCAGATCGCGAAAACGCGCAGACAGCAAACCCGAAATCATTGCCATCCACATCGCATTCAGCACATACAGCAGGAGTGCCGGAATGAACAATGGCAGCGTGGCCCAATTTTTCACGCCAAAAATGATCAACAGCGCCACCACAATAATGAAGTTATGGCCCAGGATAATCACATTGCGCCACATCACCTGCAGCACGTAAAGCAACTTGGGGGTCGCAGCCTGGCGGATGAAATGGGCATTATGGATATAGACTACCGCGCCCTCGTTTACTATCGTCGCGAGCAGGAACCACATCACCAGCCCGATGCTGAGGAACGGCAGGTATTCACGCAACTCCTGGCCGAACAAGGTACCGTACACAGCACCAATCGACGCGATCATGATCGCCATGCTGATGGTCAGCCAGAACGGCCCAACCGCCGAACGCGCGTAACGCTGGCGAATTTCAATCCAGCCGAGTAACGACCAAAGGCGCCAGGAGGCAACGCTCTCCCGGAGGTCATCGATTGCAGTCAAAAGCATAGGGATTACCAAGATAGTACGATGCCGCGCCGGGTTCCCGGCGCGGTGATGCGGAATCAATCAACGCGGCGGCGGATTCACCGGCAGGTGCTGCCTTGCCGCGAAAGGCGCCACGATACCATAAAGACTTTGCCGTCAAGCAGCCGCGGCAACCCGTCGGGGGGCGCATACGGCGGCCTTGTGCGAGGGGATCAAAGCCGGTTGGGCGCACCCTCACGGCGCTGGCATCCGAGGCTTGCGGCCCTTCAGCATCCGGCGCCCGATCCGGATAAACCGCCATGCATTGCGGGTTACCAACAGATGCGCGCCGGTCACGGCAAGAAACGCCAGGAACAGGACCTGCTCGGAGACCCCCATTTTCCACCCGAGCACGCCGACGAAACCCATCAGCGCGTTGCTCAGCACGATCAGCCAGACGATGGTGCCGTGGCCAATATCCAGCCGCAGCAAAATGTGGTGCAGATGGGTGCGGTCCGCCGAGAGCGGGTTCTTGCCCTTCATCGCACGCCGCACCACCACTGCCAGCAAATCGATCAGCAGGAAGCCGAGAATCCACAGCATCACCACAGGGGGAAGCCGGGCCCCTCCGTTATAGACGGGCTGAGACAGCTCCACGGCAAACCATACAATGCCGAACCCAAGCATCAGGCTGCCGGCGTCTCCCAGAAAAACCCTTCGCTTGCCGCGCAGCGGATTGCGAATATTGAAGACCAGGAAACCGAGAACGGCGCCGCAGAAAATTACACAGATCCGCTGTGCCGCGTTATTGCCCAGTTCGCCGGCCACCACCGCCAGCCACACAAAGATGAAGAACGCCAGGCCGCCGGCAAGGCCATCGAGGCCGTCGCTCATATTCATCGCGTTTACCACCGAGACCACCGCGAACAGCGTCAGTGGAATGCCCCAGTTGAGCAACTCGATCTCGCGGCGGCCGAACAGGTCGCCCAACGAAGACAAATAGACTCCGCCCCACGATGTCATCAGGATCGCGGCGAACAGCTGGACCACCAGCTTGGCGGCCGGCGACATGCCTTTCAGATCGTCGACCATGCCTACCAGCGCAAGTACCGACAAACCGGCGAGCAATGCCACATAGTAGCCCTGCGTACGCATGAACATCAGCGCGCCGATCCAGACGGCCAGCGTGATGGCGATGCCGCCCACGAGCGGCACTTCGCCCTGATGCCGCTTGCGCATATCGGGCCGGTCCATCAGTCCCATGATCGGCGCCAGCGGCCTCAGTGCCATGATGGCAAAGGCGCATACCAGGAATACGAAGCACGGCACCCAGAAGAAATCAAACATGCATGGTCCTCTTGTCGTGACCTGAAGCAAAAAACCGGAACCGCCAGTATGTGCCGGAAGCGAACAGCCGCAACAGGCTCCCTATATGCCAGCGCAAATACTGCCAGTTGCGCCGGCTGGCGCGCTGGGCATCGTGAACGATGACGGCATTGGGCACCCACGACACATAGCCGCCGGACAAATGGATCTTCAAACAGATGTCGACGTCTTCGCAGTAAAGATGAAAGCGTTGGTCAAATCCGCCCACCCTGCGGTAGGAATCTGCATGGAACACCATGCACATTCCCGCGAGCCAGTCGACCTGCTGGATCTTTTGCGTAACCGCATAGTCAGCTTCGCAACGTTTGCGCAAAGTCCTGCGCAGCAGCCGGACCACGGAAGGAACACGCCGGGCGCTGTCTTCGACACGCCCGTCCGGTGCCAGCACGCGCGGTCCGGCCACACCCGGCGATTGCGCGGCACAGTCGAGCAGCGGCAGCAGGCTTCGCGGTTCCAGCCGCACGTCTGGATTCATCACGCAGAAAAATGGCGAACGGCAATATGTGAATGCAGCATTGTGATTCTCGGCAAAGCCGAGCGGGCCTGTATTGACGATCCAGGTCAGCCGGAAATCTTCGGATTCCTCGACCGGAATACGGGGCTCCGGCAGGTTCAGCGTGACAATGACGTGCATCCGCACCTGCCGCGAAGCCTCACGCAACTGGTGCAGCAGCGGCGCGAGCAGCTGGCCCTGGCCATGGCTGACGACCGACACGGTCAGCCGCGGCATCCACGGGGTGGAAGGATGCATGGCCGCGTCCTCAGAGATGAATGGCATCTCGCACCATGCCGGCGAAGCCATCGGCAAACCGGTGATAACCGCGCGCCTTGTATTCGTGCCGGATGCTGGCCAGCCGCGACACCGGGCTGCGTCCAAAGGCGATACGTCGGGCATAGTGGGCAATCGCTTCGTCGACCAGCGCAAGCTTGTCGACCGCCGCCGGATTGGTTGCGACCAGCCTGCTGCGCAGCGCCTGCAAGCGACGCAACTTGTATTGCAGGTGTTCGTCGCGGGGTGTTCTTGCCACGCGGATTGCGTAGGACATAAGACGCGAGACCGTGCCAACGGGAATACCAATGACGTTGGTCCGATGCTGGCGATACTGTGTGAGCTTGTCCGCGAGCATGCCGACCTTGCCTTCGGATGCCGCGCATGCCGCCAGCCATTCGTCGTGGATCCAGTCCTCGGCAAACGGCAGCGCCACGTCAAGCAACTGCCGGCGGAAGGCGGCGGTCGTGCCAGTCACCAGGTTGCGTCGGCAATACACCTCGAAGAACTTGCCCTGTCGCACCAGCGCTTGTTCCCGTTCCGACAGCCTCAGCGCGGCAAAAAGCGACTTGCCCAGGTCGTGTCCTTGCTCGTCGATCAGTTCCGCGTCGGAGTGCACCAGCAACAGCTCCGGATCCGCCGCAAAGCACTCCAGCAGCGCACCGACCTTGCCGGGCGTCCAGACATCGTCCTGGTCAGCGAGAAAGATGATGTCTGTATCCAGCAACCGGATCGCCTGTTCGAAGTTCCGGGTCACGCCGAGGCGCGGATCGTTACGCAACAGCGTAACGCGGATGCCGCGCTGTGCCTGGGTAGCTGCTGCCCAGGACTGCAGTACCGTCCAGGTGTCGTCGTCCGACCGGTCATCGCTGATAACGATCTGATCCGGCACCACGGTCTGATTGACAATGGATTCGAGCTGCTGATGGATAAAGACGCCTGCATTGCAGGTGCACATGGCAACCCCAGTGCTAAGGCTGCGGGCCGAATCGCGCTCGGCGTCAGTGTTTTGCGCGCTGGGGGAGCAGGGATGCATGCAGGAACTTCGATTGAGGACCAAGGCGCTTACGCGGTAGTTCTGGCCGCCAGCGCAGGCGTGCCGGTCTGGCCGGCCGCAGGACGGTCGAGAAGCAGATCCAGTTCTTCGAAGCACGCGGCAAAGGCCGATTGCCAGTCCAGCGGCAGAATGCTGCGCTTGACGTTGGCCAACCGCTCCGATTCACTCATCTGCGACGCCTTCACCACGGCCTCGATCATCGCTTCCAGATCGGCCGGCACGCAAAGGATGTTCTCCGAATAGCTGCCGAGGCTATGTTTGGGCCCGTAGCGCGACGTCACGACGGCGGCCCCGGCCAACGCCAGCTCAAGCGGCGGATAGCTGGGATGCGGCGCCATCATCAGCGACAACGCCACGTCGGTCTTCATCTTCAGCGCGTCGTATTCATCGAGCGTCAGCTTGCCCAGATTTCGGATCACCACCCCGGACTCGAGCTGGATATTGGGCGCCGATCCTTCACCGGCCATTACCACGTCCCACTCTTCAGCGCGCAACAGGCTGCGCGAGAACACCTCGTTCAGGATGCGCAGGCCAAAATAGAACAGATTGCGCTCCACGCTCGGACGCCCATAGAAGAACAGCGTGCGCTTTGCGCGAGCCGTGCCCTGCGGCTTGGTCCTCGGCAGCCTGGCCACCATGGGCTCAAAATGCAGCACCGGCGTGTCCTTCGCCAGCTTCCCGCTTTCACTAATGCACTGCGCCATCAATACCGTATTGCAGACCGCGACAAAATTGCCGCTGGCGTAGCTCTGCTCAGCCAGCAATTTCTGGTCGCTGTTGGCGTAGAAAATTGGCTCGTAGTCCTGCACCAGATAGATGAACTTGCGACGCAGCGGGAAGGCTGCGACCAGTGCGGCATCCCACCAGGCGCTGACCACCAGCTGATCCTCGGGATGCAGGTCCAGGTAGCCATAGAAGTTATGGCGGCGCTCCGCCACGCTCAGGACTTCCACCGTTGCGGCGTTGACCGGGATGCCATATTTGTCGAACAACCCCTGCAGGCGGCTGGCTTCGCCATTGACAACGGTCTGCACCACGCGCAGCGGCATACCGCGCCGCTGGCTCAGCAATGCGGCGAATATCAGCGCCGTGGCAGCCCCGCCGAACAGCGATGAATTCGACAAGGTTGGCAGCAGCAGCACCACGGCCGGCTCGCGCCCCGCCCGGGGAAGCGCCGGCATGACCGGCGTGACGGCGGCGTTGGCGCCGTAATAGACCTCGGCAAATTGCCTTGCCTTCGCCACCATCCCGTCCCCTGCAACCACGGGTCGCGACTCGATCATGGCGCTCAGGCGATGCTCAGTATCCGAGGCCAGCTGATACAGGCGGTTGGTAGCCTTGCGACCAATAAAGACCAGGCGTCGGATGACACGTAGCAGGAAAATTCGTTGACTCATGTATGAGCGGCCTTGTATTTCGTCGGGACGAAGCGGTCCCCCCGTTTCGGATCGTAACTTTCCAGGTAAGAGAGATACGAGCGGTAGAAGTCGTTGAACGGGATCGGCTTGTGCGCCCGTGACTGGCTTTCCTTGTGCAGGATGAAGCCGGAGTTGGCTCCTGCCAGCACCGTCTGATAACCAAGCTTCTCGAGGCGGATGCACATGTCGACGTCACCACCGCAGATGATGAAGCCCTCGTCGAACCCCCCGATCTCGGCAAACTTTGATCGCTGCACCACGGTGACTGCACCAGTCACGGCGCTGAGCCGTACGTCGCCACGAATATCCGGTTCGACCCGGCCGGCCTTGCAGTCTTCCAGCACGTCGGCCAACCGACGCCCGACATACAAATGATCGGCAAGTCCGCCGGATACCAGGAACACCCCGCCGTGCTGGATGGTCTTGGCATCGCCATACAGCAATACACACCCTACCGCGCCGACCTCGGGCGCGTGCGCACGCTCCACCATCGATTCCAGCAAACCGCGCGACTGCTCGACCAGTTCGGTATCGTTGTTCAGGAACAGCAGGTCGCTTCCCTGCGACTGCGCTACGGCCCAGTTATTCAGCTTCTGGTAGTTGAAGGGCTGGTCGTAGACCAACACGCGCGCGTTGTCGTACTTCGCCAGGCCCTGCTCGACCGCCTTCAACTCCGCTGCCGATGAATTGTTGCTGATCAGCAGGATTTCCCGGCATGCAGGGCCGAACCGGTACAAGGAGTCGACGCATTGCAAAGTCATCTCCGCCTTGTCTTTGAATGGAATAAGTACGGATAAGTCACTGTGCATGGGCACCCCTTCCTTCTGCCATACCGAACCGTCGCGCCAGCGTTCGCTCAGTCAAACAATTCAGCCTGGCTCAACAGACTGCCAGCCTCGTCCTTTTTCGCCAACACTGGCGTTCCTGCGATCGGCCATTCGATGCCGATATCGGGATCGTTCCAGCGGATACTGCGTTCAAACTCCGGCGCGTAGTAATCCGTGGTCTTGTAGAGAAACTCTGCGGACTCCGACATCACGAGAAAGCCGTGGGCAAAACCCTCCGGAATCCATATCTGGCGCTTGTTCTCGGCAGAGAGGCTAACCCCGACCCATTTGCCGAAATTAGGGGAGCTGCGCCGGATGTCGACCGCGACATCAAACACTTCGCCCGAGACCACACGCACCAGCTTGCCCTGTGGGCACTGGATCTGGTAATGCAGGCCCCTCAGCACGCCTTGCGCGGACCGCGAATGGTTGTCCTGGACGAACTGCCGTTGCAGGCCGGTAACCTGCTCGAATTCCCTGGCATTGAAGCTTTCGAAGAAAAACCCGCGCTCGTCCCCAAACACCTTGGGCTCGATAATCAGTACTTCCGGCAGCGAAGTAGGAACAACTGTCACACTCATTTAATCGGCTCCGAAATAATTTGCTGGAGATACTTGCCATAGCCGTTCTTCAACAATGGCGTCGCCAGTTCGGCGACCTGCTCTGCAGAAATCCACTTGTTGCGGAAGGCAATCTCCTCGGGGCACGCCACCATCAGGCCCTGTCGGCTCTGCAAGGTCGCGATAAAGCTTGCCGCCTCGAGCAGCGAATCGTGCGTACCGGTGTCGAGCCAGGCGTAGCCACGCCCCATGATCTCCACGTCAAGCTTCGCCAGTTCGAGGTAGCGCTTGTTCACATCGGTGATCTCCAGCTCGCCGCGCGCCGAGGGCCGGATGTCCGCCGCAATGTCGCAGACCTGGCTGTCGTAAAAATACAGGCCCGTCACCGCGTAGTTGGAGCGCGGCTTCGCGGGTTTTTCTTCAAGCGACAGGGCGCGGAAATTCGCGTCGAACTCCACCACGCCGTAGCGTTCCGGATCGTGCACGTGATAGGCAAAGACGGTAGCCCCGCTCTGCTGGGCCGAAGCGCGCTGCAACTGCGCCACCAGATCGTGACCGTGGAAAATGTTATCCCCCAGGATCAGCGTGCTCGGATCAGCGCCGACAAAGTCACGGCCGATAATGAAGGCTTGCGCCAGTCCGTCCGGAGAGGGCTGCACCGCATATTGGAGATTGATACCCCACTTGCTGCCATCCCCCAGCATTTCGCTGAAACGCGGGGTATCCTCGGGCGTGGAGATAATCAAAATATCTCGAATGCCCGCCAGCATTAGTGTCGACAGCGGATAGTAAATCATCGGCTTGTCATATACGGGCAGCAACTGCTTGGACACCGATCTCGTGATCGGGTAGAGCCGGGTGCCGGAACCCCCAGCCAGGATAATGCCTTTACGCATGGTGTCTAGCTCAGGAGAAAATCTGGTCCAACAGGTAGTGCACGCCCTGCTGCCAGTCTGGAAGATGGATGCCGAAGATCTGACGCAGCTTGCTCGTGTCCAGGCGCGAGTTCGCCGGGCGCGGTGCAGGCAACGGATACGCCGTGGCGGGAATCGCTTCGATGCGGGCCGGGTCTACCTTCAGTTCGATGCCTTTGGCGGCGGCGTAGCGCAGCACTTCGCTGGCGTACGCATGCCAGGTGGTTTCGCCAGCCGCGGCAAGATGGTAGATGCCGGAGGTGAACGATGTCCGGTCGCCCGACAGCCAGTGTCGCGCCACCACCTGCGCAGTCACATCGGCAATCAGCGCGGCCGTAGTCGGGGCCCCAAATTGATCGGCAATCACGCGCAGGCTGTCGCGCTCGCGACCCAGCTTCAGCATGGTCTTGGCAAAGTTGCCGCCATGCGCGCCGGCAACCCAGCAGGTGCGGAAGACGAGATGGGCTGCGCCGGCCGCGGCAATGGCCTGCTCGCCCGCGAGCTTGCTTTTGCCGTACACCGATTGCGGGTTCACCGCATCGGTTTCGACATAGGCCCCCGCCTTGCTGCCATCGAACACGTAATCGGTGGAGTAATGCACCAGCAGGCTGCCGAGCGCCTTTGCCTCCGCGGCCAGCACTTCCACAGCCGTGCCATTGATGGCGTAAGCCAGCTCCGGTTCCGACTCCGCCTTGTCGACCGCCGTATAGGCGGCCGGATTGACGATGACATCGGGCTGGTGCTCACGCACCACGCGACGGATGTCGTCGGGCCGGGTCAAGTCACAGCTCAAACGATCGAGCGCCACGACCTTGCCCAGCGGTGCCAGGCTGCGGCGCAGTTCAAAGCCGACCTGGCCGTTGCTGCCAGTTACAAGAAAAGTGGGAATGGCGGCGTCACGCGGCATATTGCTTCGCCACCCAATTCCGATACTCCCCCGACATCACGTCCTGCACCCAAGCCTGGTTATCCAGATACCACTGGACCGTCTTGCGCAGACCGCTTTCAAACGTCTCGGCCGGTTTCCAGCCCAGTTCGCGTTCCAGCTTGCGTGCATCGATCGCATAGCGGCGATCGTGTCCCGGGCGATCCTTGACGAAGGTGATCTGGTCGCGATACGAGCCGGCGGCCTTGGGCGACAGTTCGTCGAGCAGGTCGCACAGCGTGTGGACGACGTCGAGATTTGTCTTCTCGTTCCAGCCGCCAACGTTGTAGGTTTCCCCCAGGCGGCCGCGTGCCAGCACCTCGCGGATGGCCGAGCAGTGGTCGCGCACGTACAGCCAGTCACGCACATTCAGGCCATCGCCGTAAATGGGCAGCGGCTTGCCTGCCAGTGCATTGGCGATGATCAGCGGGATCAGCTTCTCGGGGAAATGGTAGGGACCGTAGTTGTTCGAGCAGTTCGTCGTCAGAACCGGCAAGCCATAGGTATGGTGATATGCGCGCACCAGGTGGTCCGATGCGGCCTTGGATGCCGAGTACGGGCTGTTGGGCGCGTAGGCGGTGGTTTCCGAGAACTGCGGGTCGGTTTCGCTCAGCGAGCCGAACACCTCGTCGGTCGACACATGCAGGAAGCGGAACTCGGACCTGGCCGGTTCTTCCAGGCCGCTCCAATAGGCGCGCGCGGCTTCCAGCAGCGTAAAGGTGCCAACGATATTGGTCTGGATAAACTCGCCGGGCCCATGGATGGACCGGTCAACGTGACTCTCGGCGGCAAAGTGCACCACGGCACGCGGCTGGTAGGTGGCGAAGAGCTGGTCCAGTGCGGCACGGTCGCAAATATCGGTTTGCGAAAACACGTGGCGGGGGTCGTCCTCGACCGATGCCAGGGTCTTTCGATTCCCCGCATAGGTGAGCTTGTCGACGTTGACCACACCGTCCGCGGACTTGTCGCTCAACCAGGCGAGAACGAAATTGGCGCCAATGAACCCGGCGCCCCCAGTGACCAAAATATGGGACAAAACTTGCTCCTTGCCTCGATATGTTTCGATGACCCGACAAAAGCCGAGCGCCCACCTTGTCCTCAATCTGGACGGCGGGGCCTAAGTGCCTGCAGAAGTGGCGGTATTCTATCCGACGGAATGCCCTAGCCTGCGTGGCGGCGGCGCCTTTTTGTAGCCTCATGTAACCGTGCCACGGTATATCGGTCACAAAACTACAAATAGAAGCGAATTTGTTCTCCATGGACCAGATGCCCAACAACAAAGTTACCCATTCATCACTTTATGCGATAGGCGACCTGCAAGGTTGCGCGCCTTCCCTGGACGCCTTGCTGGGTCGCATGCCGGCGCAGCCAGCCGTGCGCCTGGTTGGCGATCTCGTCAACCGTGGCCCCGCCTCTCTTGCAACCCTGCGCACCATCCGCGCCATGGGCGGCCGCGCCGAAACCGTCCTCGGCAACCACGACATCCACCTGCTGGCCGTAGCCTCCGGCGTGCGCAAGAAAGGCCGCCACGACACCCTGGACGACATCCTCGCCGCACCCGACCGGGACGACCTGCTGACCTGGCTGCGCCACCGCCCGTTGGCCCTGCTGGAAAACAACTTCCTGCTGGTCCACGCAGGCGTCCTCCCCCAATGGACCGCATCCCAGGTGATCGACCTCGCCCACGAAGTCGAAGAACAGCTGCAGGGCGCCAACTGGCAAGGCTTCCTTGCCGACATCTTCGGCAACGCCTCCGACCGCTGGCACGACGACCTGCGCGGCATCGACCGTCTCCGCGTGGTGGTGAATGCCCTCACCCGCCTGCGCTATTGCACGCCGGACGGTGTCATGGACTTCAAGACCAAGGATGGCCCGGGCAAGGCGCCGGAAGGCTTCATGCCCTGGTTCGATGTGCCTGGGCGGCGCACCGAGGACGTGACGGTGGTCTGCGGGCACTGGTCGACGCTGGGCCTGGTCATGCGGCCAAACCTGATGGCGCTGGATACGGGCTGCGTCTGGGGTGGCAAGCTGACGGCCGCGCGCCTGGCGCACGATCCGGCCGAGCGGACGGTGATCCAGGTCGATTGCCCGCAATACTGCGATCCGCTGGCGTGACTCGCTATCCTGCGTTGGCGGGGACGACAGGACGGCTAGCCGATGGCAACGGATGCCGGCTGTGCCGCGCCGCCCGGTTCTGATGGCTGATTCAGCCGTTGCGCGGCCGTGGCGGCGTGCTCGGCGGCGCCCTGGCTGAGATGGGCGACGACTTCCCTTGCGGAAGCCGCCAGTTCGCGGCGGTCGCCCGAGGCCGGCACCAGCGCCGGCCCGAGCACCAGCCGCGCCTTGATCCGCGGCGCGCGCAGGACCGCCTCCAGCGATTGCAGCAGCGTGGTGTCGCCGATATAGGCAGCGGCCAGCGTCGGCTGGCCGGTGGCGGCATCGAGGTAGTTCAGGCCCAATGGCTGCACCGGCAGCCCGCCCGAAATCGGCGCCTGCATCAGGTTGGCATGGAACGGCAGCACGCTGGTTCCGTCCGTGGTCGTTCCTTCCGGAAACACCCCGACCAGGTCGCCCTGCAGCATCACATCCGTAATGTCGTGCAGCACGCGGTGCGCGTCCCGCTTGCGCGCCCGTTCGATAAAGATGGTGCCGGTCTTGTCGCACAGCCAGCCGATCAGCGGCCAGCTGCGGATCTCGGACTTGGCGACGAAGCGCACCGGCTGCCAGCTGTGGATGACGTAGATGTCCAGCCACGAGATGTGGTTGGACACCACCATCGCTCCCTGGCGCGCCGCGCCGGTGTGCGTGGCGCCGGTGGCGTCGACCACCTCCACTTCCACCCCGCAGATCTGCAACAACCGGCGCGACCAGCGCCGGATATGCCATTCGCGCGAGCGCACGCCCAGCCATGGGAACAGCAAGGCGCAGGTCAGCAACCCGCGCAGCAGGTGCAGGACCAGTGCGGTCTTGCGCAGCCAGATCATGCCTGGGCGTGGTTGCCGTAGACGACTTGCCCGCCGACCAGGGTCATGCGGACCTTGCCTTCCATTTCGTAGCCGAGCCACGGCGAGTTCTTGCCCTGGCTCTTGAGCGAGCGGCGCTCGACTTTCCACACCTGCTTCGGATCGAACAAGCACACGTCGGCGGCGCTGCCGACAGCGAGCGTGCCGGCCTTGAGGCCGATCACGCGGGCGGGCTCGGCGGTGATGCGGGCCAGCGCCTGCGCCAGCGGGACCTTGTGCTCGCTGGCCCAGCGCAGCGTCAGCGGCAGCAGCAGCTCCAGGCCGGTTGCGCCCGGGGAAGCTTCGGCGAAGGGCAGCAGTTTCTCGTCGTCGTCGACCGGCGTGTGATCCGAGCACAGCGCGTCGATGGTGCCGTCGGCCAGCGCGGCGACGATGGCGTCGCGGTCGCGCGGGCTGCGCAGCGGCGGCGAGAAGCGCATCTGCGAATTGAAGTAGCCGATATCCATGTCGGTCAGCGAGACGTGGTGGATATTGACGTCGCAGGTCACCTTCAGGCCTTCGCGCTTGGCCTGGCGCACCAGTTCCAGCCCGGCGGCGGACGACAGCCGGCACAGGTGCACGCGCGCGCCGGTGCTGCGCATCAGCTCGAAGATGGTATGCAGGCGCACGGTCTCGGCAATGACCGACACGCCCGACAAGCCCAGGCGCGACGCCACCGCGCCGCTGGCGGCGACGCCGCCGCCAAGGAACGGGTCTTCCGGGCGCAACCACACGGTAAAGCCGAAGGTCTGCGCGTATTGCAGCGCGCGCAGCAGCACCTGGGTGTTGCGCACCGGCGCCTCGGCCTGGCTGAAGCCGACGCAGCCGGCCTCGGTCAGCTGGCCCATCTCGGTCAGGGTCTCGCCCTTAAGGCCCAGCGTCAGCGCGCCCAGCGGGTAGACGTGGGTCTGGTTCAGCGTGCGCGCGCGGAACTTCAGCATTTCGACCAGGCCGGGCTCGTCGAGCACCGGCTCGGTGTCCGGCGGGCAGACCAGGCTGGTCACGCCGCCGGCGGTGGCGGCGGCGACCTCGGACTCGAGCGTGGCCTTGTATTCGTAGCCGGGCTCGCGCAGGCGCGCGGACAGGTCGACCAGGCCGGGGCACACGATCAGGCCCCTGGCGTCGATGACCTTGTTGGCGGTGAAGTCCGCCGGGGCGCTGCCGACGCCGACGATCTTGCCGGCGGCGATATAGAGGTCCTGCGCGGCGTCGGTGTTGCTGGCCGGATCGATCAGGCGGCCGCCCTGGATGTGAATCTTCATAGCTTGGCTTGTCGTGTCGCTGGGCTGGTTCGGTGTGTTCTGGCTGGCGTGCGGGCTGGCGTGCGAGGTGGGGCTGGCCGGCATCAGTCGTTGTTCCCGGCGACGATGCCCATCACCGCCATGCGCACGGCGATGCCGAAGGTCACCTGGTTCAGGATCACCGACTGGGAGCCATCGGCCACGGCGGAGTCGATCTCGACGCCGCGGTTCATCGGCCCCGGGTGCATCACGATGGCGTCGGGCCTGGCCAGCGCCAGGCGCTCCGGCGTCAGGCCGTAGGCCTTGAAGTATTCCTGCGCGGACGGCAGCAGCGCGCCGCTCATGCGCTCGTTTTGCAACCGCAGCATGATCACCACGTCGACGCCCTTGAGGCCCTCTTCCATGCTGTGGAACACGCGCACGCCCATCTGCTCCAGCCCGGACGGCAGCAGCGTGCGCGGGCCGATGGCGCGCACCTCGGGAACGCCCAGCGTGGTCAGCGCGTGGATGTCGGAACGCGCCACGCGCGAGTGCAGGATGTCGCCAACGATGGCCACCGTCAGGTTGGTGAAGTCCTTCTTGAAATGCCGGATGGTGTACATGTCCAGCAGGCCCTGCGTCGGGTGCGCATGGCGCCCGTCGCCGGCATTGATCACGTGCACGTGCGGGGCGACATGCTCGGCGATCAGGTAAGGCGCGCCCGAGCTGGCATGGCGCACCACGAACATGTCGGCGGACATCGCCGACAGGTTGTTGATGGTGTCCAGCAGCGACTCGCCCTTGCTGGTCGACGAGGCGTTGATGTTCAGGTTCAGCACGTCCGCCGACAGCCGCTTGGCGGCGATCTCGAAGGTGGTGCGGGTGCGGGTCGAGTTCTCGAAGAACAGGTTGAACACGCTCTTGCCGCGCAGCAGCGGCACCTTCTTGACATCGCGGTCGGAGTCGGACAGCGAGACAAACTGGCTGGCGGTGTCGAGGATGTGCGTGATCATGTCACGCGACAACCCCTCGATCGACAGCAGGTGCTTCAGTTCGCCGTTCTTGGTGAGCTGCGGGTTGCGGAACGTCTTGGTCATGGCTGGTCGGGCGCGGGCAAAAAACGGGGGTGGTC
Organism: Cupriavidus neocaledonicus; assembly: GCF_000372525.1. Classification (GTDB taxonomy): domain Bacteria; phylum Pseudomonadota; class Gammaproteobacteria; order Burkholderiales; family Burkholderiaceae; genus Cupriavidus; species Cupriavidus neocaledonicus. The sequence continues at coordinate 267,849 of NZ_AQUR01000105.1, read as the reverse complement.
TGGTCTCGGGCAGGCTTTCGGGCTTTCCGGCGTTCGGGCGCGCCGGGCGCGCCCCTCGGTGCCGGTTCAGCCGGTGACGGAATCGGTGGGTTCGGTGGCGAAGGTGAATTGCGCGGCGGCGCCTTCGCCCTGGCGCGACAGCACCAGGGTCGTGCCGGGCGGCAGCGCCATCTCGGCCGCGCACAGGTCGGCGGCGATCGGCAGCTGGCGTCCGCCGCGGTCGACCAGCACGCCCAGCGCCACGCGCGCGGGGCGGCCGTAGTCGAACAGCTCGTTGACGGCGGCGCGGATGGTGCGGCCGGTGGCCAGCACGTCGTCGATCAGCAAGATGTTGCGCTCATCCACGGCAAACGGCAGCGTGGTCGGCTGGGCCTGGCTGTGCAGGCCCTTCTTGGCGTAGTCGTCACGATGGAAGGCGACGTTGATCACGCCGTGCTCGGGCAGCTGCAGGTCCGCCGCCAGCCGCGCGGCGATCCAGGCCCCGCCGGAATGGATGCCGGCCACCGACCAGCGCGCGCGCTCGGCCTCGGGGATCAGCGCCTGCGCCTGCTCCAGCAGCTTGCGGTACAGCGACTCGGCGTCGGGAACGGAAATCTGCGTCATAGCGGGAATTGGTCGAAATACTGTTGCAGGATGATGCGCGCGGCCTCGGCATCGAGTTCGCCGCGGCGGGCACCGGCCATCGACGCGGCGCGCGAGGTGTAGCGCTCGTCCACCCATTCCACCGGCAGGCCGAAGCGGCCGTTGAGCTGGTTGCCGAAGCGCCGCGCCAGCTTCATCGACGGTTGTTCGCCGCCTTCCGGGTTGACCGGCATGCCGACGATCAGCTGCACCGGGTTCCACTCCTGGATCAGCGCGGCCACGGCCTCGAAGCGGCCTTCGACGGTGATATTGGGGAGGATGGTCAGGGCACGCGCCTCGCGCGTGATGAAGTTGCCCAGCGCAACGCCGATTTTTTTTTCGCCGTAGTCGAATGCCAGGACCGTGCCGTCGCGGGGCAGTTCACGCCCCACGGCATCAGGCATGCCCGGCCTCGCCGGACAGCATGGTGAAATCGATGCCCAGCAGTCGGATGGCGGCGGCGAAGCGCTCGTCGGGCGGCACGCTGAAGATGATCTCGGGATCGGCCTGGACCGTGAGCCAGCCGTTGCGGCTGAGTTCTTCCTCCAGCTGGCCGGCGCCCCAGCCGGAATAGCCCAGCGTCAGCAGGAAGCGGTGCGGACCGCTGCCGTTGGCCACGGCCTCGAGCACGTCCTTGGAGGTGGTCATCTCCAGCCCGCCCGGCACGGCCAGCGACGAGACATAGACGCCGACCGGGTCGTGCAGCACGAAACCGCGCTCGGTCTGGACCGGGCCGCCGAAGTAGACCGGCTGGTGCGCCACGGGCTGGATCTCGAGCTTGAGGTCGATCTTGTCGAACAGCGTGGCCATGTCGATGTCGATGGGCCGGTTGATCACCAGCCCGAGCGCGCCACGCTCATTGTGTTCGCAGATATAGACGACGGAACCCGAAAAGGTCGGATCGGCCATGCCGGGCATGGCAATCAGGAACTGATTGGTCAGATTGATGGGTGCTTCGGGCTTCGCCATGCCTTGCATTTTATCAAATCGCCGGGGGTCTTCCGGAAAAGATTGGCGGGCATCCCAGTGCAGCAATGGGCGCTCCGCGAGGCGCCGCGAGCGGCGCGACGGCTCACGCCTTGCCGCTCAGCACGGCCAGTTCCTGCGCCGTGAGCCAGCGCCATTCGCCTTCGGCCAGCGCCGGATCCAGCTGCAGGCCGCCGATGGCGCTGCGATGCAGCGCGTCGACGTGGTTGCCCGCGGCCGCGACCATGCGCTTGACCTGGTGGTACTTGCCTTGCACCAGCGTCAGCCGCAGGCTGCGTTCGCCGGTGATCTCGCAGGCTTCCGCCGCGATCGGCGCCGGTTCGTCCAGCAGCTGCACGCCGCTGCGCAGCGCCCCGGTCTGCGCCGGCGTGACCGGCTCGGCGGTGGTCACTTCATAGACCTTGGGCACCTTGCGCTTGGGCGAGGTCTGGGCGTGGATGAACTGGCCATCGTCGGTCAGCAGCAGCAGGCCGGTGGTGTCGTGGTCGAGCCGTCCCACCGCCTGCACCTCGCGCTGGCGCAGCGGCACCGGCAGCAGGTTGTAGACGCTGGGGTGATGGCGCGGGCGCTGCGAGCATTCGTAGCCGGCGGGCTTGTTCAGCATCAGGTAAGCCTTGGTGCAGGCCAGCCATTCCTCGCCGTCGACGGTCAGGCGCAGGCCGTCCACCTCGAACTGCGCGCGTGGGTCCTCGCACAGCTCGCCGTTGACCTCGACCAGCCCGGCGGCGATCAGGTCGCCGCAGTACCGGCGCGTGCCAAAGCCCTGGGATTGAAGAATACGTTCGAGAGTCATGAGCTTCTGTAGAGAATGGAATGGCGGCATTGGCCGGTGTGCCGGCCTGGTACCGCTATGTTAGGGTATCGGCGCGATCGATCCGGCGTTGCACAAGGTCCAGCGCCGGCAAACCCGTCAGACAGGCAAGCGAACATGCAGGCAGCAGCCCACCCGGCTACGTCCCGGCCACCGTACCGGATCGGCAACACCTTTGCACGCGGGCTGGTCTGGTTCCGGCGCGACCTGCGCGCCACCGACCACGCGGCGCTGCATTATGCCCTGCGGCACTGCGCGCAGGTGTGGTGCGTGTTCGTGTTCGACCGCGACATCCTCGACCCGCTGCTCGCGCGCGGGCTGCAAAGCGACCGCCGGGTAGAGTTCATCCGCCAATCGCTGGTGGAACTCGCCGGGACACTGGCCGCGGCCGGCGGTGGCCTGATCGTGCTTCACGGCCGCGCGCAGACCGCCATCCCGGCGCTGGCGCGCGCCCTGGAGGTGGAGGCGGTCTTTGCCAACCACGACTACGAGCCGGCTGCCAATGCCCGCGACCAAGCGGTGCGCCAGGCGCTGTCGGCGCAGGCCTGCGCACTCTTTACCTTCAAGGACCAGGCGGTGTTCGAGCGCGACGAGATCCTGAACGGCCAGGGCAAGCCGTTCGCGGTGTTCACCCCGTACAAGAACGCCTGGCTCAGGACCGTCGAGCCGTTCGACCTGCGCCCCTATGCCGTCGAACCATACCTGCCGGCGCTGGCGCCGGTGCCCGCGGCGTACCGCCAGCCGGTGCCGACGCTTGCGCAACTCGGCTTTGGCGCCAGCAACCTCGCCGAGATCGCGATGCCCACCGGCGCCTCGGGCGCGCAGGCCTTGTTCGCGGAATTCGTCGAGCGCATGGGCGACTACGGCCGCCGGCGCGACTACCCTGCCCTGCGCGGCCCCAGCTACCTGTCGGTGCACCTGCGCTTCGGCACCATCTCGATCCGCACGCTGGCGCGCACGGCGCACGCAGCCGTGCTGCGCGGCGGCGCCGACAGTGCGGGCGCGGCGGTGTGGCTGTCGGAGCTGATCTGGCGCGACTTCTACTTCATGATCCTGCATCACCATCCGCGCGTCGGCGCCGGGGCCGCGTTCCACCCGGCCTATGACGCGATCCGCTGGCAGGATGGCGACACCGGCGAGCGCTATTTCCGCGCCTGGTGCGACGCCGCCACCGGCTATCCGCTGGTCGACGCGGCGATGCTGCAGATCCGGCAAAGCGGCTATATGCACAACCGCCTGCGCATGGTCACGGCCAGCTTCCTGGTCAAGGACCTGGGCGTCGACTGGCGCCGCGGCGAGCAGTACTTTGCCGACCAGCTCAATGACTTCGACCTGGCCGCCAACAACGGCGGCTGGCAATGGGCCGCATCCACCGGCTGCGACGCGCAGCCGTGGTTCCGCATCTTCAATCCGGTGACGCAGTCGCAGAAGTTCGATCCGCAGGGCCGCTTTATCCGCAAATACCTGCCGCAGCTGGCGGCCTTGCCGGACAAGTACCTGCATGCGCCGTGGACCGCGCCGGAAACCGTGCTGGCCGAGGCCGGCGTGCGGCTGGGTGACAATTACCCGCGCCCGCTGGTGCAGCACGATGTGGCGCGCCAGCAAACGCTGCGGCGCTATGAAGTGGTGAAGCAGGTGGTGAAGCCGGAGGTAAAGGGCGCCGGCGCGGAGGACTGAGCGCGCCGGCCGCCGTGCGGCTCAGGCGGCCAGCATCGCGCTTTCGCGATAGTGGCGCTGCGCGTCTTCAAAGCGCTCGGTTTCCTCGAACAGCCGCGCCAGCGCCAGGTGCGTGCGCACGCGCAGGCGGCGCTGCTGGTCGGGGTCGGCATACTTGAGCGCCCGCTCGAAGCTGGACTGGGCCTTGCCCCACAGCTTCTCGCCCAGGCACAGCACGCCCAGCGTGTAGTACAGGTCGGCGTCGGCGGGATGCGCGGCCAGCCATTTCTCGGCCTGCTGGATCTGCGGCAGCGCATGGCCCGGCACGGCGCAATCGGCATAGCGCAGCACCAGGCGGCTGTCCCAGTTGACCTTGAGCGCGTCTTCGATGATGCGGCGGGCCTCGTTCTGCCGGCCGAGCGCAGCGAAATAGCGCGCCGCCGGTTCGGCGATGCGGGTGGCGCGGCGCTCGTCGGCGGACAGCGAGCGCCAGAACTCGGACAGCGCCTCGGCATCGTGGCGGCGCTCTTCCAGCATGGCTTCGACCGCCATCTGCTTGAGCCGCAGCGCCAGCACCGGATGCAGCGCGTTGCGCTTCTCCAGCGAGCGCGCCAGGCGCAGCACCTCGGACCAGTTCTTCAGGTGCTGGTGCGCGCGCAGCGCGATGCGCTGCACATGGATCTGGCGCGCGCCCTGCGACTGCAGCTGGGCGATGGTCTCCAGCGCGCCGTCGGCGTCGCGGGCGTCGACCAGCAGCTCGGCCATCGACACCAGCCGGGCCTGCTCGCGCTCCGGGTCGGTCACCTGCGCCATCCAGGCGTCGCGCCGCTCGGTTTCCTGCATGCGGTGGGCGGCGCGCGCGCCGATCAGCGCGGCGGTCTGGGCCTGGTCGTGCCATGACTGGGCTTCGCGCGCGGCGCGCTCGGCGCGGGCGAAACGACCGGCGAACAGGTTTTCGATCGACTCGCGCAGCGCCGCCTGGGCCTTGCTCATGCGGCTGCGCTCCCGGTAGGCGGCGGCGCGGCGCGGCATCTCGGCCAGATGGCGGATGGTGGACATCACCGTCCACACCACGAAGAAGATCAGCAGCAGCAACGCCAGCGCCAGGTTGAGCGACAGCTCGACGCGGTACGGCGGATAGAACAGCACCACATTGCTGTGGTTGAACTGCGTGAACAGGGCCAGCCCGACGGCGCCGCCAAACAGGACCGCAACCCAGAACAGAAGGCGCATGGGCTTACTCCTTCTTCAGGGCCTGCAGCGCGCCCAGGCTTTCGGCCATGGTCGGCAGCTGCACCGAGACCGCGCCGGCCTGCGCCTGGCGCAGCAGCGTCAGCACGCCCTGCACGCGGCGCGACTTGGTATCGAAATAGCGGCTGATCATCGCCTGTGCCGCGGCCAGGTCGTTGCGGAACACGGGCTCGTTGCGCGACAGCAGCGCCAGGCGCGCATTGAGCAGGCGCAGCTTGACGTTCTCGCGCAGGAACCAGCCCTGGTCGCCCGAAAGCAGCAGCGCCTCGGCATCGTCGACCTTGCGGATGCGGATCACCTGCGCCAGCTCTTCGCGCAGGTAGTCCCAGAAGCGGGTGAACCAGCCCGCGCCGCTGCCGCTGGCGGCGGCCGGCGCGCTGGCGCCATTGGCGCCATTGCCACCGTTGGCGGCGGCGCCCTTGCGGGCATCGGCCTCGCTGCGCTCGAGCATGCGTTCGCTGGACAGCAACGGCAGCGCGTCGACCTGGTTGATGGCTTCGTCCAGCTTGATCGCGGCGCCGGTCAGGTCGGTGTCGGGTACCGCCTTCATGCGCGCCACGTCGCGCGCGATGGCCCGGCGCAGCAGGTTGTATTGCGGCTTGTCGGCGCGCGCCAGGCGCGCATCGGCGCTTTGCAGCGCGGCCAGTGCGACCTGCACGTTGCCGGTCAGCTGCAGCTGCTGGCCGGCGCTGGTCAGCAACTGCTGGATCTCGGCGATTTCCCAGTCGTCGCGGTTGCGCATCAGGTCCTGGTAGACCTGCTCCAGCGCCACCTGCTTGTCGCGGGTCTCGCCGACCTGGTTCTCCAGCGCGCCGACCTTGGCCTGCAGTTCCTTGACGGTGTCCTGGGCGTTGCGCGTCAGCACGCGCGACTCCTGCACCAGCGCGTCGTTGCTTTGCTGGCGGCGCGCCAGCTCGCCGGTCAGGTGGTCGACACGCTGCTGCAGCCACCAGAAGCCGCCGGCCGTCGCCACCACCAGCACGGCGACCAGCGCCCATAGCGCGGCGGAGCGGCGCGCGGCGGGACGGGCAGCGCCGGCGTGGCCGGCGCCTTGCGGCGGCACCGCTTGCGCGGACTGCGCCGTGTGGACAGAGGCGGCGCCGGGCGGCGGCGTAGCGGAGGAGGACGTGGTTTCTTGCGTCACGCGTTCGACCTTCGTTGACATTGCAGGGACTGCGGCAGGGACGCTGGCGGCCGGCGGCGTTGCTTCGACCGGCTTGGCAGCCGCCGCCGCGGTCGGCGCCGGCAGGCTCGATCGCGCAGGACCGGCGGGCGCGGGGCCAGCAGGCGGAGGACCAGCATAAGCATCGGCCCACTGCAGGCACGCCGCCAGCAGGCCGGCATCGCCGGGCGCGGCGCGCTGGATATGGGCGAAGCCCAGCGCCAGCGCCTGTTCGGCGATTCTCGCATGGGGCGCGATGCACTGCACCTGCCGCAGGGAAGCGTCTTCCTGGGGCGACAAATGCTGCCGTGCCAGCACGTCGAGGTTGCGCACCGCCTCGGAACTGGTTAGCAGCCAGGCGTGCGGGGCGGCGCCGGGAAGCAGGTGGTCGCGTACGGCCTGCCATTGCATCGCGGTCGGTTCAGGCAGCGTGCGCTGGTAGGCCTCGACGGCCTCGACCCGGGCGCCGGCCTCGCGCAGGCGGTCGCCGAGCCAGTCGCGCCCGCCGTTGCCGCGGATGATCAGCACCGGCTTGCCGGCCAGCGCGACGGGATCGAGCTGCGCCCACAGCGCCTCGGAATCGAAGCGCAGCACCTCGGCATCGGGCACCGTATCGTCATGGCCCGCCCCGTTGGCGCTGGCGCCGGCGGGCGCGATCACGCGATACGCCGGTGCGGCGATGCCGCGCTCGGCCAGCGCGGCGACGCTGGCCGGACCCACCACCGCCACCGCGACCTGAGCCGGCCAGCGCGCCACGGCCGAGCCCTGCACGCCGGCGAGCGCGTCCAGCGCAAAGGCAATGGCATTGGGACTGACGAACACCACCAGCGCAAAGGTGTCCAGCCGCGCCAGCGCCGCGCGCAGCGGCGCGTCGTCAGCGGCCGGGCCGATCGCCAGCAGCGGGAAGCTGAGTACGTCCAGACCGGCGCCCTGCAGGGCCTCGGTCAGTTGCCGGGACTGCCCGGCGGGTCGTGTGACAACGACGGTCGGGCGGGGCATCGGGCAGCCTCAGGCGGGAGATGGAGCAGCGGCGTCGCCTGAATCGGCCAGCGCGGCGAGGATCGACTCGGCGCCCTGCGCCAGCAGGTCGCTCGCGCAGGCCTGTCCGAGCGCTTCGGCGGCACCCAGGTCGGCGGCCGGCCCCGTCGCCGCGGCGCGGATGGCGCGGCTGCCGTCGGGCAAGGCGACAAAGGCCTCCAGCCGCAGCTGGTCGCCGTCCCAGCGCGCGTGCGCCGCCAGCGGGACCTGGCAGGAGCCGCCCAGCCGGCGCGACACGGCGCGCTCGGCGGTCACGGCCAGCGCGGTCGGCTGGTGGTTCAGCGGCGCCAGCCATTCGGCCAGTTCGGGGCGGGTGGAAAGGGTCTCGATCCCCAGCGCGCCCTGCCCCGCGGCCGGCAGCGACGCCTCGACCGGGATCAGCGCGCGGATGCGTTGGCCCAGTCCGAGCCGCTTCAGGCCCGCGGCGGCCAGGATGATGGCGCCATATTCGCCGCGATCGAGCTTGCCCAGCCGCGTGTCCAGGTTGCCGCGCAGCGGCTTGACCACCAGGTGCGGGTAGCGGCTGCGCAAAGCGGCTTCGCGGCGCAGGCTGGAGGTGCCAACCACGGTGCCGGCCGGCATCTCGTCCAGCGACGCATACGCGGACGACACCAGCGCGTCGCGCGGGTCTTCGCGCTCCATCACCGCGGCCAGGGTGAAGCCCGGGGGCAGCTCCATCGGCACATCCTTGAGCGAATGCACCGCGAGGTCGGCCCGGCCTTCGTCCATCGCGAACTCCAGTTCTTTGACAAACAAACCCTTGCCGCCGACTTTGGACAGCGTACGGTCTAGAATCTGGTCTCCGCGCGTGGTCATGCCGAGAATGGACACGTCGCACGCGGGATAGTATTGTTGCAATGCAGCACGCACATGTTCTGCCTGCCACAGCGCCAGACGGCTCTCTCGGGAGGCAATGACGAGCTTTTGCGGAAGGTTGCGAGACACGACAGCGGTAGCGGAAGACGGGGTGGCGGACGACATGCGTCAATGGTAGCACGCGCCCCAATCGCCCCTCCGCACCATTAGATAAGCTTAGAGAAGCAAGAGGAGATTGCATGACGCAGCATGCTGCGCGGCCCAATGGTCGGAAGACCGCTGCGGCCGCCAAGGATTCGGCCGCCGCAAAAGGTGACGCAACCGGCGCAACCGGCGCAACCGGCGCAACCGGCGCAACCAGCGCCAAAGCGCCCCGCCCCGCCCCCCGCGCAGCCAAGCGCTCCCCCAAGCCCAGGCTTTCGATCGTGTCGAGCAACGGAACCACCATCGCCGCCGCCCCCGCCCGCCGCACCGCTGACAAGGACGTGCCGCTGCGCGAGGACATCCGCTTCCTGGGCCGCCTGCTGGGCGACTGCCTGCGCGAGCAGGAAGGCGACGCCGCCTTCGAGGTGGTCGAGACCATCCGCCAGACCGCGGTGCGCTTCCGCCGCGAGAACGACCGCGCCGCCGGCGCCGAGCTGGACCGGCTGCTCAAGCGCCTGTCGCGCGACCAGACCAACCAGGTGGTGCGCGCCTTCAGCTATTTCTCGCACCTGGCCAATATCGCCGAGGACCAGCACCACAACCGCCGCCGCCGCGTGCATGCGCTGGCCGGCTCGCCGCCGCAGGACGGCAGCCTGCAGCACGCGCTGGAAAAGATCGATGCCGCCGGCGTCACCGGCAAGCAGCTGCGCAAGTTCCTCGACGAAGCGCTGATCGTGCCGGTGCTGACCGCGCACCCGACCGAAGTCCAGCGCAAGAGCATCCTCGACGCCGAGCGCGAGATCGCCCGCCTGCTGGCCGAGCGCGACCTGCCGATGACCGCGCGCGAGCGCGAGCACAACACCGCCCAGCTACGCGCCAAGGTCACCACTCTGTGGCAGACGCGCATGCTGCGCGACGCGCGCCTGACCGTGGCCGACGAGATCGAGAACGCGCTGTCGTACTACCGCACCACCTTCCTGCGCGGCATCCCGCAGCTGATGAGCGAGCTGGAAGAAGACATCGCTGCGGTGTTCCCGGCCACGCGCAAGCGCAAGGGCGCCCCCGGCGCCCCGGGCACGCAGGCAGCGCCGCTGGCGCCGTTCCTGCAGATGGGTTCCTGGATCGGCGGCGACCGCGACGGCAACCCGAACGTGACCGCCGAGACCCTGGAGCACGCCGCCAGCCAGCAGGCGCAGCTGATCCTGGACTGGTACCTGGAGGAAGTGCACACGCTCGGCGCCGAGCTGTCGATGTCGACGCTGATGGTCGACGCCAGCCCGGAACTGCTGGCGCTGGCCGAGCGCTCGCCCGATCATTCAGAGCACCGCGCCGACGAGCCCTACCGGCGCGCGCTGATCGGCATCTACGCGCGCCTGGCCGCCACCTGCAAGGCGCTGAGCGGACACGCCGCGACCCGCCGCCCGGTGGCGCCGGCCGAGCCCTATGACAGCGCCGAGGCCTTCGGCGCCGACATCCAGGTCGTGATCGACTCCTTGCGCGCGCACCACGGCCAGGCGCTGGCCAGCCACCGCATCGACGCGCTGGCGCGCGCCATCGCCGTGTTCGGCTTCCACCTGGCCTCGGTCGACATGCGCCAGGTCTCCGACGTGCACGAGGCGGTCATCGCCGAACTGTTCGCCGCCGCCGGCATCGCCCCCGACTACGCCGCGCTGCCCGAGTCGCGCAAGCTGGAACTGCTGCTGGCCGAACTGCGCCAGCCGCGCCTGCTGACGCTGCCATGGCACCAGTACTCGGAGCAGACCCGCAAGGAACTGGCGATCTTCGCCGCCGCGCGCGAGCTGCGTGCGCGCTACGGCAAGCGCGTCGCGCGCAACTACATCATCTCGCACACCGAGACGCTGTCGGACCTGGTCGAGGTGATGCTGCTGCAGAAGGAATCCGGCATGCTGCAGGGCACGCTCGGCAGCAAGACCGACCCGGCGCGCATGGAGCTGATGGTGATCCCGCTGTTCGAGACCATCGAAGACTTGCGCAACGCCGCCGGCATCATGCAGTCGCTGCTGGACCTGCCGGGCTTCGACGCGGTGATCGCGCACCATGGGGTCGAGCAGGAGGTGATGCTGGGCTACTCGGATTCGAACAAGGACGGCGGCTTCCTGACCTCGACCTGGGAGCTGTACAAGGCCGAGCTGGAGCTGGTGCAGCTGTTCGAGCAGCGCAACGTCAAGCTGCGCCTGTTCCATGGCCGCGGCGGCACCGTCGGCCGCGGCGGCGGCCCGACCTACCAGGCCATCCTGTCGCAGCCGCCGGGCACGGTCAACGGCCAGATCCGCCTGACCGAGCAGGGCGAGATCATCAACAGCAAGTTCGCCAACGCCGAGATCGGCCGCCGCAACCTCGAAACGGTGGTGGCCGCGACGCTGGAGGCCTCGCTGCTGCCGCAGCAGAACGCACCGAAGGACCTCGATACCTTCGAGGCCGTGATGCAGCAGCTGTCGGACCGCGCCTTCACCGCCTATCGCGACCTGGTCTACGAGACCCCCGGCTTCAAGGACTACTTCTTCGCCACCACGCCGATCACCGAGATCGCCGACCTGAACCTGGGTTCGCGTCCGGCCTCGCGCAAGCTGATGGACAAGAAGAACCGCCGCATCGAAGACCTGCGCGCGATTCCGTGGGGCTTCTCGTGGGGGCAGTGCCGCCTGCTGCTGCCGGGCTGGTACGGCTTCGGCAGCGCGGTGCGCTCGCTGCTCGACAGCGCGCCGGACGACAAGGCGCGCAAGCAGGCCGTCACCACGCTGCGGCGCATGGTCAAGACCTGGCCGTTCTTCTCGACGCTGCTGTCCAACATGGACATGGTGCTGGCCAAGACCGACCTGGCGGTGGCCTCGCGCTACGCCCAGCTGTGCGACGACGCCGCCCTGCGCCGCAACGTGTTCAACCGCATCAGCAAGGAATGGCACCTGACCTGCGACATGCTGGCGCTGATCACCGGCCACCAGGAGCGGCTGGCCGACAACCCGCTGCTGGCGCGCTCGATCAAGAACCGCTTCGCGTATCTCGATCCGCTGAACCACTTGCAGGTGGAGCTGCTCAAGCGCTACCGCGCGGGCAAGGATGGCGACGACATCCGTGTACGGCGCGGCATCCACCTGACCATCAACGGGGTGGCGGCAGGGTTGCGCAATACGGGTTGACAGGCCAACCCCAACCTCGGCCAAGAGAGCGGTTTTGGATGCTCCAAAGCCGCCCGACCTGGCCCAAGCAAGGTGTTCCCCCTCTCCCCTCACGGGGAGGGGGCCGGGGTGAGGGGCGGTTTGACGAGGAACCACATCCAGCAAGGCCAACGGTGTTAAACCCCCCCGGCCTCAGCCTTTGACGCGCCTGCCCTCTCCCCCCGACCCCTCTCCCGCGCGGGGGAGAGGCGAGCAAACCCTCTTCGTGGTGCGCCGGCTGGAGCACCTGCGCCCGAGCGATCAGCAGGTAATGCAGCCATAGGCCGCTACCGGACCGCGGCATGCCACAGTCCCTGCGCCTGATCTGCCGTGTACCACAAGCCACGGCTGGCACCGGCCCACCGGCCCGCGGTGTCAAGCGCCCCGTGCTCCACAGCCGGCCCTGACCACCGCCCCGCCTTCGCCGCCCGCACCGCCAGCGTGCCGCCGGGCGATATAATCGCCGTTTCCCAATTTTTCGCGCCCGCCGCCGACCGCACGCCGGCCGCCATGCCGCGCGAGCCACTGCAGCCGACGTCCATGTCCACCTCCCAACTTGCCAAGAAAGGCGAAGCCTGGTCCGCCCGCTTCTCCGAACCGATGTCCGACCTGGTGAAGCGCTACACCGCCTCGGTGTTCTTCGACAAGCGCCTGGCCCTCTTCGACATCCAGGGCTCGCTGGCCCACGCGGCCATGCTGGCGAAGCAGGGCATCATCGCCGAGGCCGACCGCGCCGAGATCGAGCGCGGCATGGCGCAGATCAAGGGCGAGATCGAGGCCGGCAGCTTCGAATGGAAGCTGGACCTGGAAGACGTCCACCTGAACATCGAGGCGCGCCTGACCGCGCTGGTGGGCGATGCCGGCAAGCGCCTGCACACCGGCCGCTCGCGCAACGACCAGGTCGCCACCGACATCCGCCTGTGGCTGCGCAGCGAGATCGACAACATCCTCGTGCTGCTGGGGGCGCTGCGCACCTCGCTGCTGGACCTGGCCGAGCAGCACGCCGACACCATCCTGCCGGGCTTCACCCACCTGCAGGTGGCGCAGCCGGTCACCTTCGGCCACCACCTGCTGGCGTACAACGAGATGTTCACGCGCGATGCCGAGCGCATGGCCGACTGCCGCAAGCGCGTCAACCGCCTGCCGCTCGGCGCCGCCGCGCTGGCCGGCACCAGCTACCCGATCGACCGCGAGTTCGTGGCGCAGCAGCTGGGCTTCGACGGCGTCTGCCGCAATTCGCTCGACGCCGTCTCGGACCGCGACTTCGCCATCGAATTCTGCGCCGCCGCGGCGCTGGTGATGACCCACGTGTCGCGCTTCTCTGAAGAGCTGGTGCTGTGGATGAGCCCGCGCGTGGGCTTTATCGACATCGCCGACCGCTTCTGCACCGGCAGCTCGATCATGCCGCAGAAGAAGAACCCGGACGTGCCCGAGCTGGCGCGCGGCAAGACCGGCCGCGTCAACGGCCACCTGATCGGCCTGCTGACGCTGATGAAGGGCCAGCCGCTGGCGTACAACAAGGACAACCAGGAAGACAAGGAGCCGCTGTTCGACACGGTCGATACCGTGGTCGACACGCTGCGCATCTTCGCCGACATGGTGCCGGGCATCAGCGTCAAGCCCGAAGCGATGCGCGCCGCCGCGCTGCAGGGCTATGCCACCGCCACCGACCTGGCCGATTACCTGGTGAAGAAGGGCCTGCCCTTCCGCGACGCGCACGAGGCCGTGGCCCACGCCGTGCGCGCCTGCGACGGCCGCCAGTGCGACCTGGCCGACCTGACCGTGGCCGAGCTGCGCGAGGTCTCCGGCCTGGGCGACCAGGCCGCGCTGATCGGCGACGACGTGCATGCGGTGCTGACGCTGGAAGGCTCGGTCGCGGCGCGCAACCATATCGGCGGCACCGCGCCGGACCAGGTGCGCGCGGCCATCGCCACGGCGCGCCAGGCGCTGAACGGCTGAGATCCTGCCCGGGTAACCCGGCAAGCCGCAACGGGAGCGCACGCTCCCGTTTTTCTTTTCCGTCCGCGGGCGCGGCGACGACTGTTGCATATTGCATGAAGGGACCAGGCCGCGTCGCCATTTCCCCCACAGGGAATATCGAATCGGCGAGGCATGGCGGCGAATCTGCACATAACCGGTGCAAGTTGGCCGAAAAATGTGATGCACTGGGGATTCACCCTAAAGATGCGGGGCTGCCGACGCCGTAGACTAACGCGCCACCCCTGTATCCCCCATCCCTAGGACGATCACATGTCTTCCCTCATGAGGATCTCGCGGCTTATCGACGCCGTGAATGCTTTCATCGGGCAGTGGGCGAAATGGCTGGTCCTGCTGGCCGTGCTGGTCTGCGCAGGCAACGCCATCATTCGCTACACCTTCAGCATCAGTTCCAACGCCTGGCTCGAACTGCAGTGGTATATGTTCGCCGGCGTGTTCCTGCTCGGCGCCCCGTATACCCTGCGCCGCGACGAGCATGTGCGCATCGACGTGATCGCCGGCCGCTTCTCCGAGCGTACCCAGGTCTGGATCGATGTGTTCGGCATCCTGTTCTTCCTGCTGCCGATCTCCGCGATCATCCTCTGGCTGGCGATCCCCTACTTCTGGTTGTCCTACGCCGGCCACGAGATGTCCGGAAATGCCGGCGGCCTGATCCGCTGGCCGGCCAAGTTCCTGATCGTCGCGGGCTTCGCCCTGATGATCCTGCAGGGCCTGTCCGAGCTGATCAAGCGCTTTGCCTACCTGAAGGGGGAACTGCCGTTCTCGGCCTTCCGCAAGCACGCGGTCGACCCGGCGCTGGAGATTGCCGCGATCGCGGAGGCCAACCAGACCGCCGCGTCTGAAAAACGATAAGAGGCGCGCACGATGACGCAATTCCTGATTGCGAACATGGCACCGATCATGTTCGCCTCGCTGGTGGTATTCCTGCTGTCGGGCTTCCCGATCGCCTTTGCGCTGGCCGCCAACGGGCTGCTGTTCGCCTTTCTCGGCATCGAGCTGGGGATGCTGCCGCCCGAGTTGCTGCAGGCGCTGCCGAGCCGGCTGTTCGGCATCATCGAGAACGATACGCTGCTGGCGATCCCGTTCTTCACCTTCATGGGCCTGATCCTGGAACGCTCGGGCATGGCCGAGGACCTGCTCGACACCATCGGGCAGCTGTTCGGCCCGATCCGCGGCGGCCTGGCCTACGCGGTGATCTTCGTCGGCGCGCTGCTGGCGGCGACCACCGGCGTGGTGGCGGCCTCGGTGATCTCGATGGGGCTGATCTCGCTGCCGCTGATGCTCAAGTACAAGTACGACAAGCGGCTGGCCTCGGGCGTGATCGCGGCGTCGGGCACGCTGGCGCAGATCATCCCGCCGTCGCTGGTGCTGATCGTGCTGGCCGACCAGCTCGGCCGCTCGGTGGGCGACATGTACAAGGGCGCGTTCGTGCCGGGGCTGGTGCTGACCGGCCTGTACATGCTGTACGTGCTGCTGGTCACGCTGATCAAGCCGGCCGCCGCGCCGGCACTGCCGCTCGAGGCGCGTACCTTCCGCGAGCCCAGCGGCAAGAGCGGCGCCGCCTCGGTGCTGGTGCTGACCGGGCTGGCGGTGGCGGTGGGCGTGCTGGTGGACCTGTTCTACAAGCCGGAGGCGCCGCTGGACGAGCGCCTGGTGGTCTCGGTGGGCGCGGCGATCCTGTTCGCCTTCGTGCTGGCGGTGATCAACAAGACGCTGAAGCTCGGCCTGCTGTCGCAGATGGCGGAGAAGGTCACCTTCGTGCTGATCCCGCCGCTGGCGCTGATCTTCCTGGTACTCGGCACCATCTTCATCGGCGTGGCCACGCCCACCGAAGGCGGCGGCATGGGCGCGCTCGGCGCGCTGATTCTGGCCATGGTCAAGCGCCGCCTCGACCTGGGCCTGACCAAGCAGGCCATGGAAGCCACGCTCAAGCTGTCGGCCTTCGTGATCTTCATCCTGATTGGCGCGCGCGTGTTCTCGCTGACGTTCTACGGCGTCGACGGCCATCTCTGGGTCGAACACCTGCTGACCGCGCTGCCCGGCGGCCAGACCGGCTTCCTGGTGGCGGTGAACGTGCTGTTCTTCCTGCTGGCGTTCTTCCTCGACTTCTTCGAGCTGGCCTTTATCCTGGTGCCGCTGGTCGGCCCGGTGGCGGACAAGCTCGGCATCGACCTGATCTGGTTCGGCGTGCTGCTGGCGGTGAACATGCAGACCTCGTTCATGCACCCGCCGTTCGGCTTCTCGCTGTTCTACCTGCGCTCGGTGGCGCCGCGCGAAGTCAAGACCTCGGAAATCTACTGGGGCGCGGTACCGTTCGTGGTGATCCAGCTGGTGATGGTGGCGCTGATCATCGTCTTCCCCGGCCTGGTCAGCACCGGCACGCAGAAGGCGCAGGACCGCAGCATCACGCGCGACCTGAACATCGACCTGGACGGCAGCAGCCCCAAACCCGCCACGCCGGGCTTGTCGATTCCGGGCCCGGGTTCCGCGCCGGCCGAGTCCGGCTCGCTCGAGTTGCCGACGCAGCCGCCGGCGGAAAGCGAATCGGCCGCGCCGCAGTTCGAGTTCGAGAAGAAGAAATAAGCCTGCCCCAGCGGCAGTCTCAGGCAAACCCGCCAGGCCCCGCAGCGATGCGGGGCTTTTTCATTGCGGCATGGCAGTGCCGGCGCTGCCGGGCGCCAGGCATTGCGCCAGGAAGTCGACGGTGGCCCGCACCCCGGGCAACTGCCCGCGCCGTGCCGGCAGCAGCAGCGTGGTGGTCACGCTGCCGGCGGTCCACTGCGGCAGCACGCGCGCGAGTTGACCGGCCGCCAGCGCCGCGCGGCACAGCTCGTGCGGCAGCGGCACGATGCCCAATCCCGCGATCGCCGCGCCGAGCAGCACGGTGGATTCGTTCACGGTCATGCGGGGCACCGGACTGGCTTCCGCGCGCGCACCCTGTGGACCCCACAGGCGCCACGTGCCCGCGGTCGCCCCGGTGAGCAGCCCGTCGTGGCCGGCCAGCTGCGCGGGCGCTTCGGGCGTGCCGCGCCCGTCCAGGTACCCGGGCGACGCCACCAGCACGATGTCCTCGACGGCAAGCTGGCGTTGCACCAGGCCAGAGTCGGGCAGCGGCGCGAAATGGCTGCGCACCGCGATATCGAAGCCTTCCTGCACCAGGTCGACCATGCGGTCGGACACCTCCAGCTGCACGTGCAGGCGCGGATAGGCGCGCGCCAGCGCCGGCAAGTGCGGCGCCAGGTAGCGCTGCGCGGTGGGCACCGCGGCCGTGATCCGCACCGTGCCGCTGGGCTCGGCCACGCGCCGCTGCACCGCCTCTTGCGCGGCCTCGGCCTCGATCAGCGCGGCGTGCGCATGATCGTAGAAGTCGCGGCCGGCATCGGTCAGCGTGAAGCTGCGCGAACTGCGGTAGAGCAGCCGCGCCTGCAGGGCCTGCTCCAGCTCGGCCACACGCTTGCTGACCGTGGACTTGGGCACCCCCAGCGCCCGCCCCGCGGCGGCAAAACCGCCATGGGTCACGGCGACGACGAAGAAGCGCAGGTCGTTGAGGTTGATCATGGTGCGCAAAGTCTATGAATGTGGACGATGGGTCGGATTTTTGCCCACTATTCGCGCAAAGTCCATGCATCTACAGTTCCGCTGTGCCCGCTCGACGGGCCCCCACCAAATCCAAGGAGAATTCCCATGACGACCCCCATCCTCTTTTACGGCGTTCCCTCCGGCTGCTCGTTCGGCTCGATCGTGGCGCTGGAATGGCTTGGCCTGCCCTATCGCCTGAGCCGCATCGACATGCCCGAAGTCGTGACCAGCGATGCCTACCGCCAGATCAACCCGGTCGGCGAAACGCCGACACTGATGGACGCGCAAGGCAATTTCCTCAGCGAAAGCATGGCGATCCTGAACCACATCGGCGCGCGCGGCATCGAGCGCAAGCTTGGCTTTGCCCAGGGCACGCGCGATTTCGACCGGCTCAACCAGCAACTGGCCTACCTCAACACCAGCTACTTCGGCGCCTTTGCGCCGCTCTGGCACGCCCTGGAAGGCGTGGACGAGACCGACCGGCCGGCGCTGGTCCGCTACGGCACGAAGCAGGTCCGCCATGTGCATCAGGAACTCGAAGCCATGCTGGGCGAGCGGCCCTGGCTGCTGGGTGAGCACCGCACCGTGGCCGACGCCTACTTCAGCGGCATCGCGCGCTGGGCGAAGTACCACAAGGTGCTGAACGTCGAAGACTTCCCGAACCTGCAGCGCCTCTGCAACCAGCTGGAAGCCGAGCCGGCGGTGCGCTTCGCCCATGCCATCGAGCGCCAGGCGCCGGCGCAAAGCGCGGGCGGTTTCCAGGGCCACGTGACGCTGGAGGAAGTGCTGGCGCAGCGCTGATGCGCCAGGCATCGGCGTCGCGGCGGGGCAACCCGGCCAATTGCGAATCGGCTCATCGACCAGCGGGCCGGCACGGCCCAGACTGGTGCCTGCGTCCAGCCCATGACCCAGGAGAACAACATGCCGAGCACCAAATGCACGGGGCATTCCGCCGCGACCCCGATCTACTGCCTGCCATCGATACGTGACCGCCGTAATGATAACAATGCTATCATCACGCCATCCAACGGTGAGGAGTTCAAGATGGCAACCCTACTGGTTCGGGGCGTCGATGAAGCGCTGGTGCAGCGCCTGCGCGAGCAGGCCGTCGCCAATGGCCGCAGCGCCGAGGCCGAACACCGCGCCATCCTGGCGCAGGCGCTGGGCGGCACGGCCCGGCTCAGCTTTGCCGAGGTGCTGGCGGCCATGCCAGACGTCGGGCAGGACGCCGACTTCGAGCGCATCCAGGATACGGGCGAGGCGCCGCGTGTATTTGATTGATACCAACGTCATCAGCGAGACCCGCAAGCGGGAGCGCGCCAACCCCGGCGTCCGTGCCTTCTTCCGGCAGGCCGCGCGCGATGGGGCCGCGCTCTACCTGTCGGCGCTGACCGTGGGTGAACTCCAGCGCGGCGTGGCACTGATCCGCCATCGCGGCGACGCGGTGCAGGCAGCGCTGCTGGAGCGCTGGCTGGCCCATGTGCTGGAGGACTTCGGCCGCCAGGTGCTGCCGGTCGATGCCGAGGTCGCGCAGGTCTGGGGCCAGTTGCGGGCGGCGCGGCCCGAGCACGCGCTGGACAAGTTCATCGCCGCGACCGCGCTGATCCACCGCCTTACCATCGTCACGCGCAATGTCGCGGACTTCCGCGGCACCGGCACGATGGTGATGAATCCGTTCAGCCAGGACAAATAGAAAGGGCCCCGCCAAGGCGGGGCCCCTGTTGCATCAGCGGAAGGCCGGCTGGCGCTCAGGCGCCCTGCTTCACGCAGTCGACGAAGTATGCCTTCTTGCCGTCGACCTCGTCCTCCACCAGGCCGTGGATATCGGTCTCGAAGCCCGGGAACAGCTTGTTGAATTCGCGCGCGAACTTCAGGTATTGCACGATGGTGCGGTTGAAGCGCTCGCCCGGGATCAGCAGCGGAATGCCCGGCGGGTACGGCGTCAGCAGGATGGCGGTGACACGGCCTTCCAGGTCGTCGACCGGCACGCGCTCGATCTCGCGGTGGGCCATCATGGCCCACGCGTCCGACGGCTTCATCGCCGGTTCCATGTCCGAAAGATACATCTCGGTGGTCACGCGCGCCACGTCGTTGGCCTTGTAGACGCTGTGGATCGCATCGCACAGGTCACGCAGGCCCATGCGCTCGTATTGCGGATACTTGCCGACGAATTCCGGCAGCACGCGCCACAGCGGCTGGTTCTGGTCGTAGTCGTCCTTGAACTGCTGCAGCTCGGTCACCAGCGAATTCCAGCGGCCCTTGGTAATGCCGATGGTGAACATGATGAAGAACGAGTACAGCCCGGTCTTCTCGATGATGATGCCGTGCTCGGCCAGGTACTTGGTGACGATGGCCGCCGGGATGCCGCGCTCGCTGAACTCGCCGTCGACGTCCAGGCCCGGGGTGATGATGGTGGCCTTGATCGGGTCGAGCAGGTTGAAGCCATCGGCGAGGTCGCCGAAGCCGTGCCAGCGCTCATTGGCCTTCAGCATCCATTCCTCGCGGTCGCCGATGCCGTCCTCGATCAGCGCGTCCGGGCCCCATACCTTGAACCACCAGTCGCCGTTGTTGCCGGCATCGTAGTCGCCCTCGACCTTGCGCATGGCGCGGCGGAAGTCCATCGCTTCCTGGATGCTCTCTTCCACCAGCGCGGTGCCGCCCGGCGCTTCCATCATCGCCGCGGCCACGTCGCAAGAGGCGATGATCGAGTACTGCGGGCTGGTCGAGGTGTGCATCAGGTACGCTTCATTGAAGCGGTAGCGGTCCAGCTTGCGCGTCTCGGAGTCCTGCACCAGGATCTGCGAGGCCTGCGACAGGCCGGCCAGAAGCTTGTGCGTGGACTGCGTCGCGAACACCAGCGCATCCTTGCTGCGCGGACGGTCCTTGCCGATCGCGTGCATGTTGCGATAGAAGTCGTGGAACGCCGCGTGCGGCAGCCAGGCTTCGTCGAAGTGCAGCGTGTCGATCTCGGCCGCCAGCATTTCCTTGATCTGCTCGGCGTTGTACAGCACGCCGTCGTAGGTGCCCTGGGTGATGGTCAGGATGCGCGGCTTCTGGTTCTTCGCCTTGCTGGCGAACGGGTGGCTGGCGATCTTCTTCCTGATCGTCTGCGGATCGAACTCGCTCTTCGGGATCGGGCCGATGATGCCGTAGTGGTTGCGCGTCGGCATCAGGAACACCGGGATCGCGCCGGTCATCATGATCGCGTGCAGGATCGACTTGTGGCAGTTGCGGTCCACCACCACGATGTCGCCCGGGGCCACGTTGGCATGCCACACCATCTTGTTCGAGGTGGAGGTGCCGTTGGTGACGAAATACATGTGGTCGGAGTTGAAGATGCGCGCGGCATTGCGCTCCGACGCTGCCACCGGACCGGTGTGGTCCAGCAGCTGGCCCAGCTCGTCGACGGCGTTGCAGACGTCGGCGCGCAGCATGTTCTCGCCGAAGAACTGGTGGAACACCTGGCCGACCGGGCTCTTCAGGAACGCCACGCCGCCCGAGTGCCCCGGGCAGTGCCACGAATACGAGCTGTCCTGCGCGTAGTCGATCAGCGCCTTGAAGAACGGCGGCGCCAGCGTGTCCAGGTAGACCTTGGCCTCGCGGATGATGTGGCGCGCCACGAACTCGGGCGTGTCCTCGAACATGTGGATGAAGCCGTGCAGCTCGCGCAGGATATCGTTGGGGATATGGCGCGAGGTGCGGGTCTCGCCGTACAGGAAGATCGGCAGGTCGGAGTTGCGGCGGCGCACCTCGGCGACGAAGGCGCGCAGCTTCTCGATCGCGGCGGCCTCGAGCTCCTCGCTGTCGCTGGCGAACTCGTCGTCGTCGATCGACACGATGAAGGTCGATGCCCGGCTGGCCTGCTGGGCGAACGAGGTCAGGTCGCCGTAGCTGGTCAGCCCCATGACTTCCATGCCCTCTTTCTCGATCGCCTCGGCCAGCGCGCGGATGCCGGAGCCGGAGATGTTCTCGGAGCGGAAGTCTTCGTCAATGATGATGACGGGGAAGCGGAATTTCATCGGGCATCCTTGATGGAAAGCAGGACATAAAGGACTTGAGCCACATGGCCGGCAGGGGTTCCCCGCGACGGCGGCATGTGGCTCTCACGTCAGGTTTGGCGGCCCTGGGGGGCCCGCCGTGCCGGCAGACGCCGGATTGTAATGCGCTCAGGTCTTCGGCAGTGTGACACCGTGCTGGCCCTGGTACTTGCCGCCCCGGTCGGCATACGAGGTCTCGCAGATCTCGTCGCTCTCGAAGAACAATACCTGGGCGCAGCCCTCGCCGGCGTAGATCTTGGCCGGCAGCGGCGTGGTGTTCGAAAACTCCAGCGTCACATAGCCTTCCCATTCCGGCTCGAACGGCGTCACATTGACGATGATGCCGCAGCGGGCGTAGGTGCTCTTGCCCAGGCAGATGGTCAGCACGCTGCGCGGGATGCGGAAATATTCCATCGTGCGCGCCAGCGCGAACGAGTTGGGCGGAATGATGCAGACCTCGCCCTTGAAATCGACGAACGACTTCTCGTCGAAGTTCTTCGGATCGACGATGGTGCTGTTGATATTGGTGAAGATCTTGAATTCGTCGGCACAGCGGATATCGTAGCCGTAGCTCGAGGTGCCGTACG
Organism: Cupriavidus neocaledonicus; assembly: GCF_000372525.1. GTDB lineage: Bacteria > Pseudomonadota > Gammaproteobacteria > Burkholderiales > Burkholderiaceae > Cupriavidus > Cupriavidus neocaledonicus. Next base: position 245,986 of record NZ_AQUR01000105.1, on the reverse strand, counting down.
AGACGATCTTGCGGCCGTCGGCCTCCCGGACCTGGCCTGGCTCGAACGGCTCGATCATGCCGTGCTGCTCCGCCATGCGGCGGATCCATTTGTCGGATTTGATGCTCATAAGGTTGGGAGGGATAGACGGCTCGGAGTGCGCCGCATTGTACAACCATTCGGCGCACACTCCTCAAGCCCGCGGCAGGCGGGGCAAGTGGCCGCTACACCACTACATCTTCGGGCTGGCGGTGGCGGAAGCGCTCGCGGCCGGTATAGAGCAGGAAGTGCTTGCCGGTGCAGCGCGCGAACAGCGTCAGGTTGACGCGCCTGGCCATCTGGTAGCCCATCTGCGTCACGCCGGAGCGCGACAGCAGGAACGGGATGCCCATCTGCGCGCCCTTGATCACCATTTCGGAAGTGAGGCGCCCGGTGGTGTAGAAGATCTTGTCGCCGCCAGTCATGCCTTCGAGCCACATGCGCCCGGCAATCGCGTCGACGGCATTGTGGCGGCCGACGTCCTCGACGAACATCAGCAGTTCGGTGCCCTGGAACAGCGCGCAGCCATGCACCGAACCGGCCTGCTTGTACACCGACTGCTGCAGCCGGATGGTGTTGATGATGCCGTACAGGGTGTCCTGGTCGAGCATGGCGCCAACCGGCAGGCGGATGCTGTCGACCTCGTCCAGCAGCGAGCCGAACACGGTGCCCTGGCCGCAGCCGGTGGTCACCACGCGGCGCGCGGTGCGCTCCTCGATGCGGTCGACACCGGTGCGGGTGGTCACCGCGGCGGATTCGGTTTCCCAGTCGACCTGCACCGCGGCAATGTCCTCGATCGATTCCACCAGGCGCTGGTTGCGCAGGTAGCCCAGCACCAGGTGCTCGGGCGCGCCGCCCAGCGTCATCAGCGTGACCAGCTCGCGCTTGTCGAGATAGACCGTCAGCGGCCGCTCGCCCGGCAGGTAGGCCGCGCGCACGCGCCCTTGCTCGTCGACGACTTCAACTTCTTCGATCAGGGGAACGGCTGCCTGGGTAAGCTCGGGACGCAAGGTCATGACGAGGGTCTCGGGGCTGCGGGTGAAGGCCCCGAGCGGCATGCAGGGGGCGGAAGTTACGGCGCCTTTGCGGGCGATTGTACCGCGCCTGCCGCGGGTGCACCGGCGGTGCTGGCGATGGCAGGAACCGGGGCCACAAATGGTCCCGGGTCGGCGCAGGCGGCCGTCTGCACCGGCTCGCGCGGCGGCTGCCCGTGCGCCTTGCGGTCGGCCAGGTAATGCGCGGCGATCTTGTCCTGGGCACGGCACAGCTGGTACGCCGCGACCTTGTCGGACCAGGCGGCGCGTGCCCTGGTCTCGGCGGCCCTGGCCTGCTGGGCCTCGGTCGGCGCGGGCAGCTTGGCCAGCGCGCCCGGGGCGAAGGCCGCGCAGGCGGCACCGGCGGCTACGGCGATCAGCGTCGGGATGCGTGTCATGGTTCTGGTTTCCTGCTGTGTCGTGGGGCCCGCTCGCCAGGCCTGCGTCAGGCTTCGCCGGGACTCTGCCGCGCCGGCCGGGCCGCGGCGGCATCCTGGCTGGCCGAACGCTGGGCCGGGATCTTGCCTGACTTGATGTCGTCGTACCAGAGCTCGTGGTGTTCCTTGGCCCAGGCCTCGTCAACCCAGCCATCGCGCATGGCGCGGTACGCGCCTTCCATGCCGATGGTGCCCATATAGATATGGCCGCACGCCATGGCAATCATCAGCACCGCCGAGATCGCGTGGATCACGTTGGCGATCTGCATGGTGGCGCGGTAGTAGTCCATGCCGGGTACGATCATGTCGAGCACCCAGCCCGAGGCCGACAGCACCAGACCGAATACGAACACGCCGACCCAGAACCACATCTTCTCGCCGGCGTTGAAGCGCCCGCTCGGCACGTGCCTGCCCGAGGCCAGCCCGCCGAGGCTGGTGACCCAGCGGACGTCGTCGCGGCTGGGCAGGTTGTCGCGCAGGAACACCACGAAGGCGACGATCACCGACAGCGTGAAGATCGGCCCCACCACGTTGTGCAGGTTCTTCAGGATGTAGCTGAGCCAGCCGAACAGCATATGGCCCATCAGCGGCAGCAGGAAATGCTTGCCCAGCAGCATCACGATGCCCGACACCGCCAGCACCACGAAGGAAATCGCCATGGTCCAGTGGACGATGCGCTCGAGCGGGGTAAAGCGCTCGATCATGCGGCCGGTCCTGGGCGTGCGCAGCGGGATGGTGCCGCGCCACAGGAAGAAGCCGAGGATCGCCACCGGCACGATCAGCAGCAGCCAGCCGCCCCAGACCGTGATCACGCCGTTGCGGAACAGCCGCCACGACTGGCCGGTGCGCTGGATCAGCACCCCGGCTTCCTTGTCGGGCAGGCTGCTGTAGTGGCGCTGGTCGGAATTGACCTCGCGCCACATCGGCGCGTTGTTGCCGGGCTGCGTGACGCTGCGCTGCTGCTGCGACCTGGCCTCGGCGGCGATGTCGCGCGGCGGGATGTTGAAGATGTTCTCGGACGCAATGCCGGCCAGCGGCTGGGCCGGATGCGTGGCCGGGTTGTTGGCGTCGGCGCCGGCCGATGCGGTCGCCGGTCCGGTCGACGGCCCGGGCGCGGGTGCCGGGGCCTGTGCCACGGCATTGCCGGCCGCGGCCAGCGCCAGCGCGCCGGCAGTCAGCCAACCCCGCCAGCCGCGCCAGCCTGCGGCGCGGCATCGATTGTGCGACGGCGTCATAGCCCCTCCTTCAGTTCCCGGCTGGCGGGAAGTCCACACGGCGGCGCGCTCATTGCACCCGGTTGTACTCGTTCTGCAACTGGTTGCGCTGGCGGATCTGGTTGTTCCAGCTGTTGCGGTCGCCCGCGGTCCAGCCCTTGGCCACGAACGGATCGTCCGGGGCCCCTTGGAACGCCTGGGCGTCGGCCTTGCGGTGCGACGGGCCGATGGTCTGCGGCTTCTCGCCGCACGCGGCCAGCAGCACGCCGCACAGCGACACCAGTGCAACGACGCGGATGCGATTCATGACGCTTTCCCTCCTGCAGGTACCGTCGCTGCGGGCGCGGCCGGCGCGGCGGGCGCGGCGGGCGCCGTGGTCGCGGGTGCGGCCTGCTGCGCCGGTGGCGCGGGCTTCGCGCCGGCCTGGGCATTGCCATAGGCCGTGCCCCAGCCGAACACGTCGCCGCCGGTGCCGCGCTTGATCACGCGGTTGCGCAGGATGTCGGCAATCACGTCGCCATCGCCGCCCAGCAGCGCCTTGGTCGAGCACATTTCGGCGCACAGCGGCAGCTTGCCTTCGGCGAGCCGGTTGCGGCCGTACTTCTCGAACTCGGCTTCCGAGCCGTTCTTCTCCGGGCCGCCCGCGCAGAAGGTGCACTTGTCCATCTTGCCGCGCACGCCGAAGGTGCCGGTCGAAGGAAACTGCGGCGCGCCAAACGGACAGGCGTACGAACAGTAGCCGCAGCCGATGCAGACGTCCTTGTCGTGCAGCACCACGCCGTCTTCGGTGCGGTAGAAGCAGTCGACCGGGCAGACCGCCATGCAGGGCGCGTCCGAGCAGTGCATGCAGGCCACCGAGATCGATTTCTCGGCGCCGACCATGCCGTCGTTGACCGTGACCACGCGGCGCCGGTTCACTCCCCAGGGCACCTCGTGCTCGTTCTTGCAGGCAGTGACGCAGCTGTTGCACTCGATGCAGCGCTCGGCGTCACAGATAAATTTCATGCGTGCCATGGTGTTCCTCTGCGCTTAGGCAAACCGCTCGATCTGGCAAATGGTGGTCTTGGTTTCCTGCATCATCGTCACCGAGTCATAGCCATACGTGGTCGCGGTATTGACCGCTTCGCCACGCACCACCGGCATCGCCCCCTCGGGGTAGTAGTCCTTGAGGTCCTTGCCCTGCCACCAGCCCGAGAAATGGAACGGGATGAAGGCGGTATCGGGCCCGACCCGCTCGGTCACCAGCGCGCGCACCTTCAGCGTGGCGCCGGTCGGGGTCTTGACCCAGCAGTAGTCGCCGTTGCGGATGCCGCGGTCGGACGCGGCGCGCGGGTTGATCTCGACGAAGTTCTCCTGCTGCAGCTCCGCCAGCCACGGGTTGGAACGGGTTTCCTCGCCCCCGCCCTCGTACTCGACCAGGCGCCCGGAAGTCAGGATGATCGGGAACTTCTCGGCCACCTTGTTCTCGAGATTGCGCTGCTGCACCGACTTGTACAGCGTCGGCAGCCGCCAGAACGCCATCTTGTCGTCGTGGGTCGGGTACTTCGCGACCATGTCGGGACGCGTGGAGTACAGCGGCTCGCGGTGCTGCGGGATCGGGTCCGGGAAGTTCCACACCACCGCGCGCGCCTTGGCATTGCCGAACGGGTGGCAGCCGTGGTTCTTCAGCACCACGCGCTGGATGCCGCCGGACAGGTCGGTCTTCCAGTTCTTGCCTTCGGCCTTGGCCTTCTCGGCATCGGTCAGGTCGTCCCACCAGCCCAGCTTCTTCAGCAGCACGTGGTCGAACTCGGGATAGCCGGTGGTGATCTCCGCGCCCAGCGAGTGCGAGCCGTCCTCGGCCAGCAGGTTGACGCCGTCGCGCTCGACGCCAAAATTGGCGCGGAAGTTGCCGCCGCCGTCCATCACATGCTTGGTGGTGTCGTACAGGTTGGGCGAGCCCGGATGCTTCAGCTCCGGCGTGCCATAGCATGGCCACGGCAGCCCGAAGTAGTCGCCGGTCAGGTCGTAGCCGGTGACCGGGTCCTTGCCCGACTTGCAGCGCAGCGTCTTGACGTCGAACATCTGCATATTGCGCATGTGCGACTTCAGGCGTTCGGGCGACTGGCCGGTGTAGCCAATGGTCCAGTTGCTGGCGTTGATCTCGCGCAGGATCGATTCCGGCTCGGGCTCCATCCAGGTCCGGCCGGCCCGCTTGACCTCGATCATCTTGAAGTTCTTCGACAGCTCCTTGCCGAAGCCGAGCTTGTCGGCGAACGCCTGCATGATGGTGTGGTCGGGCATCGATTCGAACAGGGGCTCGATCACCTTCTCGCGCCATTGCAGCGAGCGGTTCGACGCCGTGCACGAGCCCGAGGTCTCGAACTGCGTGGCCGCGGGCAGCAGGTACACCGCGCGGTTGGGATTGACCTTGTCGCCCTCGGCCGGCGGCATGTTGGCCATGGCCGCGGTCGCCGACGGGTACGGGTCCACCACCACCAGCAGGTCGAGCTTGTCGAGCGCCTTCTTCATTTCCAGCCCGCGCGTCTGCGAGTTCGGGGCATGGCCCCAGAAGAACACGCCGCGCACGTTGTTGTCCTGGTCGATCAGCTCGTTCTTCTCGGTGACGATATCGATCCAGCGCGACACCGTGGTGCCGGACTTCTCCATCATCGTCTGCGACACGAACTGCTTCTTGATCCATTCGTAGTCCACGCCCCAGACCGCCGCGTAGTGCTTCCACGCGCCGGTGGCCAGGCCGTAGTAGCCCGGCAGCGAATCGGGATTGGGGCCCACGTCGGTGGCACCCTGCACGTTATCGTGGCCGCGGAAGATGTTGGCGCCGCCGCCCGACACGCCGATGTTGCCCAGCGCCAGCTGTACGATGCACGAGGCGCGCACGATCGCATTGCCAATAGTGTGCTGGGTCTGGCCCATGCACCACACCAGCGTGCTGGGGCGGTTCTTGGCCATGGTCTCGGCCACCAGGTAGACCTGCGCCTCGGGCACGCCGGTGACTTCCTCCACCTTGTCCGGGGTCCACTTGGCCAGCACCTCTTCCTTGATCTTGTCCATGCCGTAGACACGGTCGTTCAGGTACTTCTGGTCTTCCCAGCCGTTCTTGAAGATGTGGTACAGCACGCCGAACAGGAAGGCGATATCGGTGCCCGAGCGGATCCGCACATAGTGGTGCGCCTTGGCCGCGGTGCGCGTGAAGCGCGGATCGACCACGATCACCTTGCAGCCGTTCTCCTTGGCATGCAACAGGTGCAGCATCGACACCGGGTGCGCCTCGGCCGCGTTGGAGCCGATATACAGCGCCGCCTTGGCGTTCTGCATATCGTTGTACGAGTTGGTCATCGCACCGTAGCCCCAGGTGTTGGCCACGCCCGCCACGGTGGTGGAGTGGCAGATGCGCGCCTGGTGGTCGGTGTTGTTGGTGCCGAAGAAGGACACCCACTTGCGCAGCAGGTAAGACTGCTCGTTGCTGTGCTTGGAAGAGCCGACGAAGAACATCGAGTCCGGGCCGCTCTGCTGGCGGATCTCCTTCATCTTCGCGGTGATCTCGTCGAGCGCCTGGTTCCAGCCGATGCGCTGGTACTTGCCGTTGACCAGCTTCATCGGGTACTTGAGCCGGTATTCGCCGTGGCCGTGCTCGCGCAGCGCCGCGCCCTTGGCACAGTGCGCGCCCATGTTCAGGGGCGAATCGAACACCGGCTCCTGGCGGATCCACACGCCGTTCTGCACCACCGCGTCGACCGCGCAGCCGACCGAGCAGTGGCCGCACACGGTGCGCCGGACCACGATGCCGGTCTTGCCGTCGCCGGCGGCCTTCTTGTCGTCGGCGGCATCGGCCTTGCGCAGCAGCGTCAGCTGCGAGGCCGCGAGGCCGGCGCCGACGCCGATGCCGGAGCGCTTGAGGAAGCTGCGGCGGTCCATGGTCGGCATGGCGCCGGCCAGGCTGGCCGCAAGTCGTTGGGAGAGCCGGCCGGAGCCTGCGCCGGCGGATTCGGGCCGATTGCCGAGGCCATCAGCGAGGCGGGCGGATGCGCCCTGCGCCGCGCGTTTGCGGGTCAAGATCATGTCTCACCTCAGAAACGGACGATTGGGTAGCGTCCGGTTGCAGGCGGCGCGCCAGACCACGCCGCCGTGGCAGTTACACCAGCGTGGTCCGGTAATACTTGCGGATGTGGTCCGAGACCCGGTAACCCTTGCTGTCCGATGGAGGATCGGTGGGTTCCGGCAGGGCTGCAGCCTGGCCCGGCATGGCGGGTGTGCGCGTGCTCAGCGCTGCCGCACCGGTGGCGGCGGCTACAACTCCGGCGCCCGCTAGAAACGTGCGGCGCGCGACCCTGGTTGGCTTCTCTCTCATGTGGGGGCTCCTCGGCTGTCAAAGCCCGATGGTTGTGCCGTTATGCGTTGTTATGCATATTCTAGAATCAACTGGAAGGAAAGACCATGACAAGCACGGGTTTTTCCTTACCTTCTGTTCCAACTTGAGCTAAGAAGCCAGCGCCTTGCGCCGCATCGGTCCCGCGCTCAGGTCATCTCCAGCGCCACCGCCTCGACGCCGGCGAAGGTGCCCAGCAGTCCGGCCACGCTGCGATAGAAGCGCGCCTGCGGGTGCGCCACCACCGCCTCGCACAAGGGCTCGATCCAGGGCTGCAGATGCTTTGCATAGAAGCGCTGCTGCTCGCCCAGGTTGGACACCGACAGGTCGTCCCCGGCCACCAGGAAGCGCATCACCTCGCACAGCGTGGCGATGTGGTCCTCGGTCTCGCTGACGCCTTCGTGGCGCTCCAGGCCATAGCGGGCCAGGTCTTCGCGCAGCGCCACCAGCGGGCGCTCGTTGAGAAAGCCGGTCAGATAGAAAGAGGCGTACAGGAAGACGTCCTGGCGGCCCACGCCGACGAACAGTTGCCGGTATTCCTCTTCGGCCTCGGCCGCGGTGGTCTCGGATGCTGCGTCGCACAACGCATTCCACGCCTTGCCCAGTACGGTCTGCGCGTCTTCGCCCACGGCGCGGTTGGCCGCGATGTGATGCAGCAAGGCCGCGTCCGGGGCGCGGTAGAACAGCGTGGCCAGCAGGCCGTACAGGTCGGCGCGGGCGGTGTCTTCGCTGTCCGCAGGGTCGGCGGGCGGCGCGGCGGTGAGCTGGATCGGCTGGAAATCTGTCATGTCGTGATGAATTGTGCCCGGTGGCCCGGGCCGGGTCTCAGCGCAGGGTGGCGCCGCTGACGGCGCCAGGGTCGCGTTCCATCATATCCACCACGCGGCAGTCCGGGCACATCCTGAGGCGCTCCGCGGCCGCGCCGGCAAAGGCGGGATGGCCGGCCAGGCGCACCAGCATCGACTCGACCATCTGCGCCGTGCCGAACGGCTTGGCGCAGCGCACGCAATGGAACGGCTGGGCCTCGTTGAGCGTGACCGGGCGCCGGGCCGCGTCGCCGGCCAGCAGGCGCGGCACCAGGGTTACGGCGTCTTCCGGACAGGTCTTCTGGCACAGCCCGCACTGCACGCAGTTGCGCTCGATAAAGCTGAGCACGGGGCGCTCGGGGTTGTCGCGCAGCGCCTGGGACGGGCACGCGCCCACGCACGCCAGGCACAAGGTGCACTTGCCGGTATCGACGGCGATGGCGCCGATCGGCGCGCCCGCCGGCAGCGGCACGCTCTGCGCCGGCGACGGCGCATGGCGCACCAGGTGGTCGAGCGCGAAGTCGAGCATCTCGCGCTTGGCCGCGACCGGGCCGAAGGCCGCGGGCGGCAATGCGTTACCGGCCGGGCGCAGCGCCGCCAGGCCGGCATCGAGCGCTTCCGTGTCGGCGGCCTCGAGCAGCGACAGCGCCTCGCCGTCATAGCCCAGGCCCGACAGCAGCGCGCGCCCGACCGCCATCTGCTCAAGCAGCGCGGTGCGGTATTGCGGCGCCTCGTCGCCGGTCAGCAGCACGGCGACGCGGCTCGCGCCCCAGCACAGCGCCGCCAGCCACAGCTCCAGCCCCACCGAGGCCGGATGGAACAGCGACAGCGGCATGACCTGCGCGGGCACGCCGCGCGCCTTGCCGCCGCGGGCGGCGCGGCCCAGCGCCAGCAGCGCGGGCGTGCCGGATTCCTCGCCGTGCAGCAGCACCATCGGATCGCGCGCGCCGGCCTGCCGGTAGGCGGACAGCAGCGTGCGCAGCCGCGCGCCGGTGGTCTCCGGCCCGGGGTAACCGTAGCTGATGGCGCCGCTGGGGCAGACCGTGGTGCACGCGCCGCAGCCCATGCACAGGTTGGGCGTGACCTCGATGCGGCCCTTGCCGTCATGCCAGCGCGAGACGATGGCCTGGGTCGAGCAGATGTCGATGCAGGCGGTGCAGCCGGTGGTCTGGTTGCGGCCGTGCGCGCACAGGCTTTCCTTGTAGCGGAAGAACCTGGGCTTCTCGAACTCGCCCACCAGCCCGGCCAGCGCCAGCGCCTGGGCCTGCTGCCGGGCCGGGTCGGCACCGGCATGCAGGTAGCCCTGCGGCGGCTGGTGCATGGTGAAGGCGGGCGTGTCGCACAGGTCGAAGACCAGGTCGAAGCGGCCCGCGCCGGTGCCCTGCGGACGGTCGAAGTCGATCGCCGCGGCGGCGCCGCAGGCGCGCACGCAATCGCGGTGCGCGCGGCAGCGCGACAGGTCGATCTGGTAGCTGAAATCGATCGCGCCTTCCGGACAGGCTTCGATGCAGGCATTGCAGCGCGTGCACAGGTCCAGGTCGATCGGATTGCTGCGGCCGGCGCCGGTCTCCCAGCTCGCCTCGAAGGCGCCGAGCCAGCCCGTCAGCGCCGCCAGCCGGCCGCTGTGGACCGGATATGCGCGCGCCGCGGGTTGCGCCGCGGTGCCGTCGCGCGCGTCGCCGCCGGTCAGCAGCACCGTGACTTCGAGCTGCATCGCGGCCAGCCGCTCGGCCCACGGCAGCGCGCGCGCGGCCGGCCCCAGCACCAGCACCGCGCCGTCGCTGCGGTAGTCCACCACCGGCACCGGCTCGGGTTCGGGCAGCGCGGCCACCGCCAGCAGCGCGGCGATCTTGGCGTTGGCGGTCCTGGGATCGCGCCGGGCGCCCTGCGACCAGCCGCCGGTCTCGCGGATATTGACGAAGCGCACCGGCGCGGTCACCACCGGTTGGCCATCGCGGCCCCGCGCGGCCTGCGCGGCAACCTCGGTAAACAGCTGGCGCTCCTGGGTGCAGGCGACGATCACGTCCTCGGTGCCGTCCAGCGCGGCGGTGAAGTCACCGATTTCGCGCCGGCACAGCAGTCGATGGACCTTGAGCGGCCCCTGGCCGGGGGCGGGGGTTGCGTCTGACAATGCCGCCCCGTCCAGCGGCATGGTGTCGTTGCAATTGCAGATCAGCGTCGGCATGGCGAGTGCGGCTGACCGGTCCGGACGTCCCTTCTTGGCGGGGGTCTGCGGGCCGGCGGATTGTGGGGGATGCCTATTGTAGGCTGCGCTGCCGGTGGGGGCTACGCGCGTTTATCGGGTCTTGCGTGCGGGTCTTGCTGGCCCTGTTGTTCGCTTTGACTGGCGTGCGGCGGCGGCGTTTCGGCGCCGGCCGGTGCATCGGCCTGCACCGGCGGCGCGTCGGCGCCTTCGCCTGTTGCTGCGCCCGCCTGATGCGGTTCCTGCTGCGCGTCCGTTTGCGCTGCTGGCGGTACCTGTTCCGGCTCCGATACCCGGGCAGCGGCTGCGGCCGCGGCGCGTTCCTCGTCGGTGGGCTCGAACAGGCCCAGCGTCTGCGCCTGGCGCAACTGGCGCAGGATCTCGGCCGGGATCGGGTCCGGCTTGCTGTAATCGTCGATGTAGATATCGAGCCCGTCCATCACATTGAAGTGCGGATCGGCGAACAGTGTCTTCAGCGCGGCGCGCTTGACCGATTCGTCCACGCCGCGCGCGACGAAGCGGGCGATCTCGTCACCGGGCCGCAATGCCGCGACATCGGCCAGCGTCGGCGGCGGATCCCGCGGCGCCTCGGCAGCGGCTTCGACGGTCGCAGGGACAGGCCCGCTCTCGGGCTGCCGCGGCTGCGGCGGCTGCGGCGGTTCGGCGGGAACGGCCACGCCCTCGCGCACCGCGGCCTTGCGGCGCGACCAGCGCGACAGGAAGGACGATTCGCTCATGGGCAGGGCCGCCTCTCGGTGGTGTCAGGGATCAGTAGCGTGCGCGCTGGTCCGGCGCCTTGAACGATTCGGGCCGGCGCCGCTGCTTGGGCTCGGGCCGGTAATGTTCATTGACGTAGGCCTGCAGCCAGTCGCGCTGCTCCGGCGCCAGCGGCACGTTCTCGACGGTCTCGCCGGCATCCAGCCAGCGGCCGGCCTCGTTGTACGACAGCGATACGGTGACCGGCACCGGATGCGCCCGGTCTGCGTCGCCCTCATCCTCGGGCATGCGCCACAGCACGAACCAGCATGGCGTGACCGAGGTCAGGTTCAGGTAGTAGCCCTCGCCCTGGTCGCGGAACAGCTCCACCTCGTAGCCGGGATACAGCCAGCGCGCGCCATGGGCATCATGCTCCAGGCACACCGGCTGCGTGCCGAACTCGCCCAGGTCCGGCAGGACCGCGTCGAGCTGCCACTTCCAGGGCTGCCAGCGGCTGGCCAGCGCGACCTTGCGCATCACCACGGCCATGGTGACGGCGGGGCGGGCACCGGGCGGCGGCAGGTTGGCGGTGGGCTGCATGTCCATGGCGGCAGGCGGGCGCTCAGGTGTTCTGCACCACGATGCTGGGGAACTTGCTGGTCATGTCGCGCGCCTTGTCGGCGACCTTGATCGCCACCTTGCGCGCGATGGCGCGGTACATCTCCGCCACCGGGCTGTCGGGCTCGGCGACCACGGTCGGGCGGCCGGAATCGGCCTGCTCGCGGATGCTCAGGTTCAGCGGCAGGCTGCCGAGCAGGTCGACGCCGTAGTCGGCGCACATCTTCTCGCCGCCGCCATGGCCGAAGATATGCTCGACATGGCCGCAGTTCGGGCAGCAATAGACCGCCATGTTCTCGACGATGCCGAGGATCGGGATGCCCACCTTCTCGAACATCTTCAGGCCCTTCTTGGCATCCAGCAGCGCGATGTCCTGCGGCGTGGTCACGATCACCGCGCCGGTGACCGGCACCTTCTGCGACAGCGTCAGTTGCACGTCGCCGGTGCCCGGCGGCATGTCGACGATCAGGTAATCGAGGTCGCGCCAGTTGGTCTGGCGCAGCAGCTGCTCCAGCGCCGACGTGACCATCGGGCCGCGCCATACCATGGGGTTGTCCTGCTCGATCAGGAAGCCGATCGAGTTGGCCTGCAGGCCGTGGCCCTCCAGCGGCTCCATGGTCTGGCCGTCGGCGGATTCGGGGCGGCCGTCGATGCCCAGCATCATCGGCAGGCTGGGGCCGTAGATGTCGGCATCGAGCATGCCCACGCGCGCGCCTTCGGCGGCCAGCGCCAGCGCCAGGTTCACGGCCGTGGTCGACTTGCCCACGCCGCCCTTGCCCGAGGCCACCGCGATCACGTTCTTCACTCCCGGCAGCAGCTTGACGCCGCGCTGCACCGCGTGGGCGACGATCTTCATGTTCACGGCCACGCTGACATTGGTCACGCCCTGCAGCTGCCGGACCGCGGCCACCACCAGCTTGCGGATCGGATCGAACTGGCTCCGGGCGGGATAGCCGAGTTCGACCTCCAGCGATACCTCGCCGCCATCGACGCGGATGTTGCGGGCCGAGCGGGTGGAGACCAGGTCCTTGCCCGTATTGGGGTCGATGACGGTGCGCAGGGCTTCGGTAACCTGCTCAGTGCTGAGGCTCAAGACAAACTCCGCTTGGATAGTGGGAACGGGCGCATGATGGCCTTGCGCCTAATGTATCAAAGTATGCAACACCGGCCATGAACGCCGGAAGTCCGCGCGCAATCCCCTCTATGGGGTGGGGGATTACAGACAATTACAAATCTCACAAGCTTGCACTTGTGCGCGCGCCGCCATATCCATATTGTAGTGCGGTTGGACGGCCCGGCAGGTCGACACCGCAAGCGGTGCCGCGCCCGGCCGGGCCGACGCGCACAATGGGTTACCTGCCGCTTGCCTTGGCGTTACCATCGCGACGCGGTACCAAGAACATTTACGGGAACATCAGAAGGAGAAAGCATGAAGATCAAGCTCGTTACCGTTTCGCTCGCAGCCGCCACGCTGCTGGCCGCTGGCTGCGCCACCGAACAGCAAACGCATACGGCGGTCGGTACCGGCGTCGGCGCCGCGGTCGGCGCTGGGCTTGGCAACCTGATCGGCGGCAACACCACCGGCACGCTGGTGGGCGCCGCCGTCGGCGGCGCCATCGGCGGCGCGACCGGCTACAACTGGAACGCAATCCGCGGCAAGCTGAACAAGGACACCGCCGGCACGGGCACGCAGATCACCGAGCAGCCGGACGGCTCGCTGAAGGTCAATATCCCGAGCCAGGTCACCTTCGACACCGACAGCGCCACCATCAAGCCGTCGTTCCGCTCGGTGCTCGACCAGGTCGCGCAGACCCTGGGCCAGCACCAGGACGTCAGCGCCAACGTGGTCGGCCATACCGACAGCACCGGCAACCCCAACTACAACATGCAACTGTCGCAGCGCCGCGCCCAGAGCGTGGCCGGATACCTGGGTGATCGCGGCGTCGCACGCAACCGCCTGAGCGCCGAAGGCCGCGGCCAAAGCCAGCCGGTCGCGGACAACGGGACCGAGGCCGGACGGGCACAAAATCGCCGCGTCGAAATTTTTTTGAAACCAATTCAAGGGTGACCCTGTCATAGAAACAGGTGCCGCTTGCCACCGTTGCTGGCTCGCGATGGGTGGCTGACCTCCCGGGCGGTACCTGATTTCTCCTCCTTTTCCGTTGTGGAAAGCTGCGCCGGCACTGACCGGCGCTTTTTTTTGCCCGTGCGCAGTCGGCGTCCCGCCCATTCCGCGATGCGGAACCGCCGCGCGGCGGCCGGCCAGTTGTTAAAATAGCCCCTTCCCGGCACGCGCCCGCCCGTCCTGGCTGGCGCCGTCCCCACGATTTCCCCGCTCCTGACCGGCTCCTGTTTATGACCGCACGTCGCATCCTCGTCACATCCGCCCTGCCCTACGCCAATGGCCAGATCCATATCGGCCACCTGGTGGAGTACATCCAGACCGATATCTGGGTGCGGTTCCAGCGCATGATGGGCAACGAGGTCTATTACGTCGGCGCCGACGACACCCACGGCACCCCGGTCATGCTGCGCGCCGAGAAGGAAGGCATCACGCCCAAGGCGCTGATCGACCGCGTCTGGACCGAGCACAAGCGCGATTTCGACAGCTTCCTGGTGTCGTTCGACAACTACTACAGCACCGACGCCGAAGAAAACCGCGAGCTGTGCGAGAAGATCTACCTGGCACTGAAGGCCGAGGACCTGATCGCCGAGCGCGAGGTCGAGCAGTTCTACGACCCGGTCAAGAACATGTTCCTGCCCGACCGCTTCATCAAGGGCGAGTGCCCGAAGTGCGGCGCCAAGGACCAGTACGGCGATTCGTGCGAGGTGTGCGGCACCACCTACGTGCCGACCGACCTGAAGAACCCCTACTCGGTGGTGTCCGGGGCGACGCCGGTGCGCAAGTCGTCGGCCCACTACTTCTTCAAGCTGTCCGATCCGCGCTGCGAAAGCTTCCTGCGCGAATGGGTGGCCGACCTGGCGCAGCCCGAAGCCGCCAACAAGATGCAGGAATGGCTGGGCGCCGAGGGCGAGGCCTCGACCCTGTCCGACTGGGATATCTCGCGCGATGCGCCCTACTTCGGCTTCGAGATCCCGGGCGCGCCGGGCAAGTACTTCTACGTGTGGCTGGACGCGCCGATCGGCTACTACGCCAGCTTCAAGAACCTGGCGCAGCAGCGCGGCATCGATTTCGACGCCTGGGTCGGCCCGCACTCGACCGCCGAGCAGTACCACTTCATCGGCAAGGACATCCTGTACTTCCACACGCTGTTCTGGCCGGCGATGCTGCGCTTCTCGGGCTACCGCAACCCGACCAATGTGTTTGCCCACGGTTTCCTGACCGTCGACGGCGCCAAGATGAGCAAGTCGCGCGGCACCTTCATCACCGCCCAGAGCTATATCGACACCGGCATGAACCCGGAGTGGCTGCGCTATTACTTCGCCGCCAAGCTCAACGCCAGCATGGAAGACCTCGACCTGAACCTCGATGACTTCATCGCGCGCGTGAACAGCGACCTGATCGGCAAGTACGTCAACATCGCCAGCCGCGCCGCCGGCTTCCTGGTCAAGCGCTTCGACGGCAAGGTCGACGAGGCCGCGCTGGCCCATCCGCTGCTGGAGCAGTTGCGCCAGGCGGCGCCGCAGGTGGCCCACCTGTATGAAAGCCGCGAGTACAGCAAGGCGCTGCGCCTGGTGATGGAGCTGACCGATGCCGTCAACGCCTTCGTCGATACCGAGAAGCCGTGGGAACTGGCCAAGGACGACAGCAAGCGCGCCGCGCTGCATGCGGCGTGCTCGGTCTCGCTGGAGGCGTTCCGCCTGCTGACCATCTACCTCAAGCCGGTGGTGCCCAACGTGGCCGCCGGCGTCGAACGCTTCCTCAACATCGCGCCGCTGGACTGGCGCGCGATCGACCAGCAGCTGTCGGCCGCCAGCCCCGTGCAGCCCTACCAGCACCTGATGACGCGCGTCGATGCCAAGCAGGTCGACGCGCTGCTCGCCGCCAACCGCGAGTCGCTGCAGGCGGCTGCCGCTCCGGCCAACACCGCGGCCACCAGCGCCGCCGCGATCGAGCCGATCGCCGACACCATCACCATCGACGACTTCGCCAGGATCGACCTGCGCGTGGCGAAAATCGTCGAATGCCAGAAGGTGGAAGGCTCGAACAAGCTGCTGCAGCTGACGCTCGACCTGGGCGAAGGCCGCACCCGCAACGTGTTCTCCGGCATCCAGTCGGCCTACACTCCCGAGCAGCTGGTGGGCAAGCTGACCGTAGTGGTGGCGAACCTGGCGCCGCGCAAGATGAAGTTCGGCGTCTCCGAAGGCATGGTGCTGGCGGCCTCGGCCGCGGATGAAAAGGCCACGCCCGGCCTGTACATCCTGGAGCCGCACAGCGGCGCGGTGCCCGGCATGCGCATCGGCTGATCGTTCGGTATCGCTGGTCCCTCTCCCGGCACGCGGGAGAGGGCAGCTGGCGCGGGCCGCCGGGGCGGCCGAACCGCTTCAGCCGCCCTGCATCCGCGACGGATCGTCGCTGCGCGAGGTGGTGGTGACGCTGCCGTCGCTGTTGAAATGCACGTTGAAGAAGGCCTTGTCGGTCGAGGTCTCCATCCAGCGGTAGCCCCACACCTCTTCCTTCTTCAGCGCGAACGCTTCCACCCTGCTGGGCTTGCCCAGCAGGCGGCGGATATCGTCTTTGCTCATGCCGGCGCGCACGCGTGCGAAATTCTCGGCCGACAGCACCTGCTCGATCTTCGCGACCTTGCCGTCGGCGCCGATGGTGACCATCCACGTGGTGGTGCCCTCGGGGCCGCGCGGGTATTCCAGCCGGCGCCCGCCGTCGGCCTCTTCCCAGACGATCTCGGGCTTGCCGGCCTGGCGGCGCAGCTCTTCCTCGGTCGACTGGCCCGGCACGATGCCCTTGAACAGCTCGCTGTCGGGCTTGATCGCGTTCCACGTGTTGCGGACGGTCTCGCCCGCCTTCTTCATGGCTTCATCGACCTTCTGCTGGTCGCAGCCGAACAGCGCAAGCATCGAGGCAATCAGTCCCATGGCGGCAAGGCGTCGCGGCGACGCGGCGAAGGTCGAAGGGAAATCACCGGCGCACCGGCTCGGCGATGGCGGCCGAGGCCGCCTGCGCGGCGCTGTCGGGGTCGAGTGGCTGGCTTTCATCCTGCTGGCTCCTCCTGGTGCCGCGATTCGGGGCCCCGCTGAACAGGTTGGCCCAGGTATCGAAGCGGCGGTTGAACAAGACCGACAAACCGTTGATGGAACCGCCCTTGGCAATCAGCGACCAGCGCCGCGAGAACTGCCAGCTCAGCTTCACCACGTTCGAGGCCGAGGTCAGGCTCTGCTCGTAGCCGACCGACATGCGCTCGGTGATGGCCTTGCCCATGCTGACCACCTGCTGGTCGTTCAGGCCCGCGGTGCTGGGCCCGATCGAGAACTCGTCGATGCCGAAATGCGAGACGATGCCCTTGCCGGCCTTGCCGCCGATCAGCCCCAGCGCGGCGCCGCCCAGCGCCGAGCCGCTCAGCTGACGCTGCTGGCCGGCGCCCGCGCTTTCCGCGCCGTAGCCGAACATCAGCCACGACAGCTTGTCCTCGTCGGGCACGTTGGGCTCCGACACCAGCCGCACCCGCGGCAGCCGCACCGTGCCGGTGACCTCGACGCCGGCCTCGACCTCCTGGTTGCGGCGCATGGCGCGGATGTTCATGTTCGGGTTGTCGATCGGGCCGTTGAAATTGATGATGCCGCGTTCGATGTCCAGCTTGCGCCCGAAGGCCTCGTAGGTGCCGTCGGTGACGCGCACCGTGCCGGTGGCCTTCATCGGTGCCAGCGGCTCGCTCTTCACGCCCATCTGCCCGGCCAGCAGCAGGTCGGCGCCGGCGCCGCGGAAGCGGAAGTTGTTGCCCAGGTCGACGGTCAGGTCGATCACCGGGCTGAAGCGGCTGGCGGGCTTGCTTTCCGGCACCGGCGTGGCCGCGGTCTTGACCGCGCGCTGGTCCTTGCGCCGGATCACCACGACATCGTCGCCCAGCACCGGGGCGCCGGCCTTGGGCAGGTCGAACAGGCCGCGGTCGACGCGGAACCTGCCGCGGATCACCACCTGCTTGTTCTCGTTGGCAATGCTGGCATCGCCCGACACCACCAGCGTGCGTTCCGGGCTGGCGAACAGCTGCAGCTTGTCGGCGACGATCCGGCCGGTCAGGTTGGGATCGGCCTCGCCCAGCTTGATGTTGCCGGTGGCGGTGAGCTTGCCGTCGCCACCATGGAACTCCACCTGCCGCAGCTCGACCGTGTTCTGGTCCAGCACCACGCGCACGGTGCCGTCGGTCAGGCGCAGCCCCTGGTCGTACAGCGTGACCGCAAGGTTGTCGCCGTTGATGGTGCCGGTCAGCAGCGGCGCCCCCACCGTCCCCGCCAGCCGCATCGCCGCGGCCAGGCGGCCGTCGAAGGCGTACTGCGGGCCGGTCAGCGCTTCCAGCGACTTCAGCCGCGGCACGTCGACGGTGACGGTGCCGCCCAGCGTCGAATCCGGGCCCACCGTCTGCAGCCCCTGCTCCTGCACCAGGCCGGCCGAGGCGTCGACCACCACCTTGCCGATGCGGCCCGACACCATGCCGCCGCGCAGCGCGATGCGGTTGCCGCCGGCGTCGGCGCGCAGGCTGGTCTCGCCCAGGCCGAGCGTGGTGAAGCCCCGCCCCGCGTTGACCGACAGATCGCCGCTGCGCCGGCGCAGCTCGGCAAAGCCGGTGGCGGTCTCGGCCAGCGCCAGGTTCCAGCGGCCGTCGATGACCAGGTCGGAACGCACCGGCGGGCGCTCGCCGGTGATGGTTTCCATCAGCTCCAGCACGCGCCCCACCTGCAGGCCGTCGAGGCTGCCGGCGCTGCGGATGCGGCCGTGGTCCCAGTCCAGGCTGTCGATCGCCAGCGTGGCGCGGTCCAGCAGCAGGCGCGTCGCGCCCAGGCGCACGCGCTGATCGGCCACCAGCAGCTGCGTCGGCGCGGCCAGGCGCAGGTTGACGGTGCCGCGCTCTTCGAGCGTGCGGATGGTGCCGTTCCAGCCGTCCTTGCCCCGCCACGCGCCCTGCCCCGCCAGCGCCAGCTGCAGGGGCCGCTGGTTGAGGCTGCCGGCCGCCTTGACGTCGAAGCCGTGGTTGGCCTGGGTGCCGTTCAGGGTTGCATCGAGCGTGGCCAGGCTGGCGTGCGGGCCACGGTAGCCGCGCGCGGCCAGCTGCACCGACAGCGGGCCGTCCAGCCCGCCGCGGATCTCGGCGCGGCCGCTGGCGCTGGCCACCTTGTGCGGGCCCACTTCCAGCGTTTGCGCGTTGTAGTCGGCCACCACCTCGGGCTTCTTCAGCGTGCCGGTGATGGTGGCATCGAGCTTGAGCTTGCCGGCCACGCCGAACTTCAGGCGCTCCAGTTGCGGCGCATCGACCGCGAGTTTCAGCGCGTCGCCGCGCGCGCCGAAGCTGCCGCGCAGGCTGGCCTGGTTGCCGGCCATGCTGAGCGCGGCCTCGCTCGGCAGCAACCGCTCGCCCGCCAGGCGCAGCTTGCCGCCGCCGGTCATCGGCAGGCCCGCGTATTCGCTTTCATGCACGGCGAAGTCCAGCGCCACGCCCAGTTGCGGCGCGAGCTCGCCGGTCGCGGTGAAATCCGCGTTGATCCGGCCCGCGGCCACCCTGGCCAGGCGCGACGGATCGAACGCCGACAGCCTGCCCTTGAAGCTGTACGGCTGCTTGTCCTTCAGCCCCAGCTTGCCTTCTGCAGTCAGCAGCCCGGTGCCGACCACCGCGCGCAGCGCGGCCAGGGTCACGGTGTCGGCATCCATGCTGGCGTCGGCAAATATCTTGAGCTGGGCGCCCGCCAGATCCAGCGCCACGCTCTGGCGGCCCGGCTCCATGCGGACCACCACCGGGCCCGACAGGCTGGCGCTGGTCAGCGAGCCATGCAGCGCCGCCGGGTCCAGCCTGCGCACGTCCAGGTCGAAGCCGCCGCGGCCGCCGCGCAGCGAACCGCTGCCGGCGATCTCGGCCTTGCCCGCCAGCGCCACGCGCAGGTCCGACACCGTCTGCGCGGCCTCGCTCAGCTCGACCCGGGCGCGCACCGAATGCACCGGCAGCCGCTGCCGGTCGAGCGGGCCGGCTTCCAGGTTGCGGATCTCGATCTCGCCGGCGACCGCCAGCGGCGCCGGCACGGGCACCGCGGCCGGCGCGGAGGCGGGCGCCGATGCCGCGGACGGCGCGGAGGCCGCCGGGGGCGCCGCCGCCCCCGCGCCGTCCACCGGCCGCAGCTCGGCATGCACGGTCAGGTTGGCCTGCGGCGCCGACGGGCTGAACAGGCGCGGGTTGATGCGGTCGCCGTCGACCAGCAGGTGCGTGAACGGGACCTTGCCGAACGGCGTCAGGTCCGCGCCGGCACGCAGGTGGATGCGCTCGCCGCTGGCCTGCACCTCGGCGCGCAAGGCGTCGAGATTGCCGTTGGCGGTGGCATTGACAGCGAAAGCCTCGTCCTGCCAGCTGCTTTCCAGCAAGGCTTCGGCGCTGAGCGCGAACGGCGCGGCGGCGCCCAGCTGCGCGTTGGCGGCCAGCTTGCCGTAGGGCGTTTCCAGCTTGTCGATGCTGACGCGGTGGCGCTGGCCGTCGCTGTGCAGCGCGCCGGCCAGGTTGCCGAACACCATCGGCTCGGCCGTGGGCGCCGGGCCCTGCACCAGCGCCAGGCGCTCGAGCGTCAGCGCATCGACATCGATGGCCAGCGGCAATTCGAGCGAAGCGGGTTTGCGCATCGGTTCCGTGCTGGGCTCGGACGGCCCGAGCCGCACTTCGGCCTTGCCAATGCGCAGCCACTGCACATGCAGCCGCCGTGGCTGCCAGTTCAGGTTCCAGCTGCCGTCGACGCGGTCGACCGTGACGCGCGTCTGGCCGCTGGCGAACACCACGTCGCGCAAACGCAGGCCGTGCGCCACGGTGCCGCCTTCGAGCTGGCCGCTGAGCATGCCGGCCGACAGCCGCGTGGCCAGCGTCCACAGGTGGCGCGTGCCGGTTTCGGTGCGCAGCGCCGCCACGCCGGCGGCCGCCAGCACCACCACCAGCAACAGCAGGATGCCGGCCAGCCAGCCCAGCGCGCGCCACAGCCGCCGGCGCTGCCGCGGTGCCGGACCGGCTGGCGGCGGCGCGGCGTCGCCGCCGCCGGGCACGGAAGGCAGGTCGTGCACGTTCATCAGAACGCCACCCCCAGCGAGATATGCGGCCGGAACTGCTGCTCCTGGATGCCATAGCCCACATCCAGCTGCAGCGGGCCCACCGGTGTGCGCCAGCGCACGCCGATGCCCACGCCGTTGTAGATGGTCACGCCACGCAGGTCGTTGGCAGCGGTGCCGGCATCCCAGAACACGGCCACGCCCCAGTCCGGCTTGAACCAGTACTGGTACTCCAGGCTGCCGGTGGCCAGGTACTTGGCCGGCAGCACGCTGGCGCCGCTGGGGGTGCCGATCGACTGGTAGGTGTAGCCGCGGATCGAATCGGTGCCGCCGGCGCGGAAGCGCAGCGTCGCCGGGATCTGGCTGGCGCTGTCGCCAGTGACGTTGGCACCCAGCTCCAGCCGCGCCACCACCAGGTCGCGCTTGCCGACCGGCACGTACTGGCGGATCCGGCCGTACAGCCGCAGGAAGGTGGCGTCGCTGAGCACGGTCTTGGCGGCCACCCCGATCTGGGTGTTGATCACGTTGCCGCGGCGCGGGAACACCGGGTTGTCGACATCGCGCCGGGTCCAGGCGAAGGCCGGCACCAGCGCCTTGCTGATCTGGGCGGCCTGGCCCTCGGGCAGCAGCTTGTCATAGTAGAAGTCGAGCGACGTGGTGACGTCGTACTTCTCGCGCGAGCGCGAGCGCTTCAGGCCCGCCCGCAGGCTGGTGGTATCGGTGTTCTCGAGATCGATGGTGCGCTCGTAGCTGCTGTACACGCTGTTGCGGTAGGCGCCGCGCGACGGCGGCATCGCCGCCTCGGCGAACAGGTAGGAACGCTTCTGTTCGATCCGCGCCTGCGAGTCGAAGGTCCAGGCGCGGTTGAACAGGTTGTAGTAGGAATAGCGCCCTTCCACCTGCGCCCCGGTATCGGTGGTAAAGCCGACGCCGCTGTTGAGCCGGTGCACAGGATATTCGCGCACGCGCACCGACACCGGCGCGGTAACCACCCCGTCCGGCGCCTGCTCGGCATCCGGCGGCGGCTCCAGGTCGACCTGGACGTTGGAGAAATACGGCTGGTTCTGGATCGCGCGCTGCAGCTCCAGCAGCCGCTCGACGCGGTACGGCTCGCCCTCGTTGAGCGGGTTGACGTTGACGATGATCTGTTCCGGGTAGCGGCGCGTGCCGGTGACCTTGAGCGGGCCCAGGCGGTAGGCCGGGCCGCTGACGTAGTGCGCCGCCAGGTCCGCGCGCAGTTCGTCCGGCTCGACCCGCGCCTGCGACGCGGCCAGCCGCGCGCCGTAGTAGGTGTGGCTCTGCAGCGTCACCAGCGCGTCTTCCTTGGCCTTGTCCCAGTCGTCCTGGCGGAACGGCTCGCCCGCGGGCAGGCCCCATTTGGCCTTCATTTCCGCCACCTGCTCGGGCGACTGGATCGCGGCCGGGCCGGTCACCTGCAGGTCGACATTGCGGATCAGCGTGCGCGCGCCGGGGTCGACCATCACATGGACCACGCGCTTGTCGCCCTCGCCCTCGACGCGGGTGGTGGTGGTGGGATCGAAATAGCCTTCGGTGGAGGTGAAGGCCCGCACCTGCTCGCCGACGGTCTCGACCATGTAGTCGAACTGGTCCTGCGACAGATCGGTGCGGTCCTTGTAGCGGGCCAGGTCGAGGTGCTCCTCGAGCATCTCGCGGATCGGCTTGGGCGCCTCGACCTCGACCTTGTAGGCGGCCTGGGCCCCGCCCGCCGCCAGCGCCAGCACCACGCCCAGCGTCCTGAGCGCGCCCATGGCGCGCGCGGCGAGGCGCCTGGCGGCACGGCCAGCCGAGTCAGCGGTGATAGCGGTGTCTTGCGGCATCGCCCCATTGTCCACACATACAAAGTCGGTATTTGACCACACCCGGCCACGCGGCCGGAACTTTCCCATGCGTCGCGGCGCCTTTGCGGTCCCCCGCCTGCGCTCTGGCGTGCATCGCGGGGGGCCGATACTGTAAAATCATGGCCCACTGTACCTATCTGGCGCCCGCACGGGTGCATCCCGGTTGAACATGGCCCTCTACGAATCCGATATCACCCAGTTCCTGAAGCAGCTCAAGCAAGAGCGCCCGACGCTGGAGGCCGAGCAGCGCGACGGCCGCGCCCTGCTGTGGGACAAGGCACCGATCGACC
This sequence comes from Cupriavidus neocaledonicus, assembly GCF_000372525.1. GTDB lineage: Bacteria > Pseudomonadota > Gammaproteobacteria > Burkholderiales > Burkholderiaceae > Cupriavidus > Cupriavidus neocaledonicus. Next base: position 223,237 of record NZ_AQUR01000105.1, on the reverse strand, counting down.
TCGAAGAGCGCGCCCGCGCCCAGGCTTCGCGCGTGGCGCAGAAGCCCTACGTCTACTCGCAGGACAACTGATTCCCGCCGCCCCCGAGCCCGAGCCGACCGCACCATGAGCGCAGGCGACCAGGACAAGCTGCCGCTGCCCGTGGAGCTGCCCGCGGTGGCGCCCGCCGCCGCCGGGCCGGCCGGCCCCGCCGACATGGTCGACGGGATGGCGTTCGCGCGCCTGTACGGCGAGCCGCTGTTCAAGCTGCCGCAGGACCTCTACATCCCGCCGGACGCGCTCGAGATCTTCCTCGAAGCCTTCGAGGGCCCGCTGGATCTGCTGCTGTACCTGATCCGCAAGCAGAACTTCAACGTCCTCGACATCCCGATGTCGCAGGTGACGCGGCAGTACCTGTCGTATATCGAGCAGATCCGCAAGACCAACCTGGAGCTGGCGGCGGAATACCTGCTGATGGCGGCGATGCTGATCGAGATCAAGTCGCGCATGCTGCTGCCGGTCAAGAAGGCCGACAGCGACGAGGAAGCCGAAGACCCGCGCGCCGAGCTGGTGCGCCGCCTGCTGGAGTACGAGCAGATGAAGCTGGCCGCGCAGCGCCTGGATATGGTGCCGCAGCTGGGCCGCGACTTCCTGCGCTCGCAGGTCTATATCGAGCAGAGCCTGGCGCCGCGCTTTCCCGAGGTGGAAACCGTCGACCTGCAGGCGGCCTGGGCCGACGTGCTCAAGCGTGCCAAGCTCAACCAGCACCACAAGATCTCGCGCGAGGAACTGTCGGTGCGCGAGCATATGAGCCAGATCCTGCGCCGGCTGCAGCATGCGCGCTTCATGGAGTTCTCGGAGCTGTTCGAGGACGCGGTGCGCTCCGGCAAGGGCGTGCCGGTGGTGGTGGTGAACTTCATCGCCATGCTCGAGCTGTCGCGCGAATCGCTGGTGGAGATCACCCAGGCCGAGCCGTTCGCGCCAATTTATGTGCGATTGGCGTACAGCCCCAGCTGACCCGTCCGAACCGCCGAGGCCAGCCCCGCCCAGTTGATCTACAATCCGCCGACAGCCGGCCCAGACCGGCACGGCAGGCGCCGCCCGCCGCGGACCGGCGTCCGGGTCACTCTTACACGACCAGCACACCAAGGCAGATGAAAGTCATTTCCTCCATCCAAGAGCTGCGGGACCAGCTGCGCGGCCAGAACCGCGCGGCCTTCGTCCCCACCATGGGCAACCTGCACGAAGGCCACCTGTCGCTGATGCGCCTGGCGCGCCAGCATGGCGACCCGGTGGTGGCATCCATCTTCGTCAACCGCCTGCAGTTCGGCCCGAACGAGGATTTCGACAAATACCCGCGCACGCTGCAGGACGACATCGAAAAACTGCAGAGCGAAGGCGTCTACGTGCTGTTCGCGCCTTCCGAGCGCGACATGTACCCGGTGCCCCAGGAATACCGCGTCGAGCCGCCGCACGACCTGGGCGACATCCTCGAAGGCGAGTTCCGCCCCGGCTTCTTCAAGGGCGTGTGCACCGTGGTGATGAAGCTGTTCTCGTGCGCGCAGCCGCGCGTGGCGGTGTTCGGCAAGAAGGACTACCAGCAGCTGATGATCGTGCGCCAGATGGTGCAGCAGTTCGCGCTGCCGATCGACATCATTCCCGCCGAGACCGTGCGCGCCGAAGACGGCCTGGCGCTGTCGTCGCGCAACCGCTACCTGAGCCCGGACGAGCGCGCCGAGGCGCCGGTGCTGTACCGCACCCTGCACGACGTGCGCGACACCGTGCTGGGTGGCGACCGTGCCTCGGCCGACCTGCTGGCGGTGGAGGCCAGCGCCCGCGCCTCGCTGGAACAGCGTGGCTGGAAGCCGGACTATGTGTCGATCCGCAAGCGCGTCAACCTGCAGGCACCCACGCGCGAGGAATTCCTTGCCGGCGAGCCGCTGGTGATCCTGACCGCGGCCCGGCTGGGCGCGACCCGGCTGATCGACAACCTGGAAATCTGAGCGGCGCGTTCCGCGACCGCCGAAATAACAAGGCAGGCCCGGCGGCCTGCCTTTTTTCATGCCCGGTGCATGCCGGCGCGCTGCGCGCTCTTCACCACATGGCGCTGGTGGCCGCGCCGCCGCTTCCACCAGATCAGCGTGCCGGTCACGGCGAACGCCAGCGGTGCCAGCCCGAACAGCGTGATGAAGATCCGCCCTGGCAGGCCGAAGGCTTCGCCGGTATGCAGCGGGAATTGCCAGTTCAGCAGCGTGTCGCCGGCGGGCGACTGCTGAGGATCGCGCACGCCCAGGGGCGCGCCGGTCCACGCATCGAGCCAAAGCCGCGTGGCGCCGGTGTGCTGGCGCACCTCGCCCGGCTGGCACAGCCGGATCTCGAAGGCATCGCCCGGCTTGCGCGGGAAGCCGATGCGGGTGACCTGCGCCTGCGGGAACTGCGCCTGCGCCGCCGCCATGATCTCGCCCGCTCCCAGCGGCCGCGCCCCGGCCGGCGCCGGTGCCGAGACGTGCTTGGCGGGCGGCGTCACCGTCATCACGCCCGCCACGATCGGCGTCACCCACTTGGGCAGGTTCAGGTACCAGCCGGAAAACGCGATGACGGCGAGCACCGGCGCGGCCAGGATGCCGCCGGCGCGGTGCAGCGAATAGTTGAAGCGCGACCAGGAACCGCCATGCGTGATGCGGAAGGCCTGCACCACCGAGCGCAGCTTCATCTTGGGCCACCACGCCGCCACGCCGACCAGCGTGGTCAGCAACAGCAGCATGCCGGCCACGCCGGTGATGGTCTTGCCGGTATCGCCCGACAGCAGGTAGCGGTGCAGGTGGAACAGCGTGGGCAGCAGCAGCCGGCGCGACAGCCCGGCCTCGCCCCAGACGCGCTCGCCCTTCACCGCCAGCGTGACCGGGTCGACCATCACCTGGCGCGAGCGCCCCGGCACCGCGCCGCCTGGCCCCTTGACCGGATACCAGGCGATAAAGACGCCATCGGCATGGGTCGGCAGCATCAGCAGGTTGGGCTTGCCGTAGGGCGGTGCCGCCAGCCGCTCGGTTACCGCCTGGACCGTGTCCGGGGTCACCGGCGCCGTCATCGGCGCGGAGGCCACCAGCAGGTCGGGATTGAGCCAGGCATCGAGTTCATCGCGCCAGGCGATGGTCATGCCGGTCAGCCCCATCAGGACGAACAGCAGGCCGAGACCGAGGCCGATATAACGATGCAGCTTGACGAGGACGACGCGCAGGCGGCCGGTGACCATGACGGGGTGAAGTACGTTGAGCGGACGCTGCAAGGCGCGGAATATGGCGCCAAAGCCATCTCCGCGCAACGATGCGAATGCGAAGGATTCGCGATTCTAGCAGGGCCGCTGCTTGCCGCCGCGTGGCGCGGTGGACCCCGCCGCAACTTCAGCGCCGCAACGGCGCCAGCAGTGCCGCCAGGTCCAGGTGCGCGGCCATGGTGTCGGCCAGGCGCTCGATCGACGCCTCGCGCAGCGCGTCGAGATCGAGCGCGTGCGCCTGGTCCAGCCCGGCCCAGCGCAGCAGCGCCTGGCAGCCGGCGGGATCGTCGAACAGGCCGTGGACATAGGTGGCCAGCACCTGGCCGTCGGCCGAACGCGCCCCGTCCGGCCGCAGGGTGCCGTCGCCGCGGTCCAGCCACAGCGCCGGCTCCTCCAGGCCCTTGCCGGTGGTAACGCCGAGGTGGATCTCGTAGCCGCGCACCGGTGCGCCGCCGGGATCCGGGGCCAGGCGTCCGTGCACCTGGCGCAACTGCTTGTCGGCGGCCAGCGTGGTTTCGTAATCGAGCCAGCCCAGGCCGGCGCTGCTGCCGGCGGGGCCTTCGCGGCCATCGGGGTCATGCACCTGCCGCCCCAGCATCTGCATGCCCCCGCAGATGCCGATCAGCTTGCCGCCATAGCGCAGGTGCCGCGCCAGCGCCGTGTCCCAGCCGTTGGCGCGCAGGAAGTCGAGATCGCCGCGCACGTTCTTGCTGCCCGGCAGCACTACCAGGTCGGCGTGCGGGATCGGCCGGCCGGGGCCGACAAACTGCAGGTCGACCTGCGGGTGCGCGCGCAGCGCGTCGAAGTCGGTATGGTTGGCGATGCGCGGCAGCACCGGCACGATCACGCGCAGCCGCTGCGCGGCATGGCCGGCCTCGGCCTGCGCGCCGATGATGGCGTCCTCGGCGTCCAGGTGCAGGCCGTGCAGGTACGGCAGCACGCCGAATACCGGCTTGCCGGTGCGCGCCACCAGCCAGTCCAGTCCCGGCTCCAGCAGCCCGATATCACCGCGGAAGCGGTTGATGATGAAGCCGGTCACGCGCGCTCGCTCGCTCTCGGACAGGCAGTCGAGCGTGCCGAGCAGGTGCGCGAACACGCCGCCGCGGTCGATGTCCGCGACCAGCACCACCGGGCAGTCGACCTGCTCGGCAAAGCCCATGTTGGCGATGTCGCGCTCGCGCAGGTTGACTTCGGCCGGGCTGCCGGCGCCCTCGACCAGCACGACCTCATGGGCCTGCGCCAGGCGCGCGTGCGAGGCCAGCACCGCCTGCATCGCCTGCGGCTTGTAGGCGTGGTAGGCGCGCGCGTCCAGCTCCAGCCGCGCGCGGCCGTGGATGATGACCTGGGCGCCGGTGTCGCTGCTGGGCTTGAGCAGCACCGGGTTCATGTCGGTGTGCGGCGCCAGCCGAGCGGCCAGCGCCTGCAGCGCCTGGGCCCGGCCGATCTCGCCGCCGTCGGCGGTGACGGCGCTGTTCAGCGCCATGTTCTGCGGCTTGAACGGCACCACGCGCGTGCCGGCGCGGGCCAGCACCCGGCACAGGCCGGCGACGATGGTGCTCTTGCCGGCATCGGAGGTGGTGCCCTGGACCATCAGGGTGCCGCGCAGGGCACCCGCGGGCCGGAATTGCGGAGAGTCGGGTTGCATCGGCGGATTATCGCACCGCCCTGCACGCGGGCCGTGCCATGCCCGGATGCGGCGGCTACAATACGCGGATGGAAACCCCGGCCATCGCCCCCGCCAACGCGTCCGGCACCGCTCCTGCCGCGCAGCCGCGCGCGGCCGCCAGCGGGACTGGCGGCCGCCAGCTCACCCTGGTGCTGGGCGGCGCACGTTCCGGCAAGAGCCACTTTGCCGAGCAGCTCGCCACCGACCACGCCACCGTCACCGGCGGGCCGGTCACCTACATCGCCACCGCGCACCAGGACCCGGCCCACGCCGACCAGGAGCTTGAGGTCCGCATTGCGCTGCACCGCGCGCGCCGCCCCGCCGACTGGCGCCTGGTCGAAGAGCCGGTGCATTTGGCCGATGCGCTCTATGCCAATGCGCGCCACGACGGCTGCATCCTGGTCGATTGCATGACGCTGTGGATCAACAACCTGCTTTTCCCCAACGGCCGCAGCTATCCCGAGCATGGCGTGATCACGCCGCCGGCGGCATTCACCGAAGAAATCGAGGCGCTGCTCAACGCGCTGCCGACGCTGCCCGGCCACGTGATCCTGGTCTCGAACGAGATCGGCTTCGGCGTGATCCCGATGGGCGCCATCACCCGCTTCTATGTCGATGAACTGGGCCGCCTGAACCAGAAGCTGGCCGCCGCCGCCGACTGCGTACGGCTGCTGGTGGCGGGCATCCCGGTGGCGGTAAAGGGGCCCGATCCCGCATGCTGATGCTGGCCTGGCCGGCATGCGTGGCAGCGGCATGGATCGGGACACTGCTGGACCGCTGGCTCGGCGAGCCGCGCCGCTGGCATCCGCTGGTGGGCTTCGGCCGCATCGCGGCCGCGCTGGAACGCCGCCTCAACCCTCTCTCGCAACCTCGTGCGCCCTGGCGCCAGCGCCTTGCCGGGCTTGCCGGCTGGTGCGTGCTGGTGCTGGTCCCGGCCGCGCTGGCATGGTGGCTGGTGGCCGCGGCGGCCCGCTGGCAGCCGCTCGCCGCGCTGGCACTGCATGCGCTGGCGCTGTACGCGGCGCTGGGCGCGCGCAGCCTGCACCAGCATATCGCCCCGATTGCCGGCGCGCTGGGCGCGGCCGACCTGACCGCCGCGCGCGCGCTGACCGCGCGCATCGTCTCGCGCGACACCGCTGATGCCGACGCCGAGGCGCTGGCCCGCGCCGCGTGCGAATCGGCGCTGGAAAACGGCAACGACGCGGTGTTCGGCGCGCTGTTCTGGTTCCTGGTCGGCGGCGCGCCGGCCGTGATCGTGTTCCGGCTGGCCAATACGCTCGATGCGATGTGGGGCTACCGCACGCCGCGGCTGCTGCATTTCGGCTGGGCCGCGGCGCGCCTCGACGATGCGCTCAACCTGGTGCCGGCACGGCTGACCGCGCTGTCGTATGCGCTGCTCGGCGCCACCGCGCAGGCGTTGCGCTGCTGGCGCACGCAGGCGCCGGCGTGGTCCAGTCCCAATGCCGGCCCGGTAATGGCCGCCGGTGCCGGCGCCGTCGGCGTGCGGCTCGGCGGCCCGGCGCGCTATCACGGTCAAATCGAGCCGCGCCCGCCACTGGGCGCCGGCACCGCGCCGCAGGCGGCGCATGTGATGGCCTGCCTGCGGCTGGTCGAACGCACGCTGTGGTTGTGGCTGGCACTGGCGACAGCCAGCGCGCTCGCCGCCTTGATGGTTTCCGCACCGGCATGAGCACCGCCCAGCCCCCGATCCGCCATGGCGGCGACCTGCTCGCCGCGGTGCGCCGCTACGGCCGCCCGGCCGACGACTGGCTCGACCTGTCCACCGGCATCAACCCCGACGGCTATGCGGTGCCGGCGCTGCCGCCGCAGGTGTGGCAGCGGTTGCCGCAGGACGACGACGGCCTGGCCGAGCTGGCCGCGGCGGCATGCGGCGCGCCCCATGCGCTGCCGGTGGCCGGCTCGCAGGCCGCGATCCGCACGCTGCCGGCGCTGCTGCGCCCGGGACGGGTCGGCATCGCCGCGCTGGGATACAGCGAATACGCGCCGGCGTTCGCCGCAGCCGGGCACACCGTGGTGCTGCTGGACGAAGCCGACTTCAAGCGGCCTGATTTGGCCGATGCGCTCGATCATCTGGTCGTCGTCAACCCCAACAACCCGACCGCGCGCGTGCTGCCCGCCGCCATGCTGCTGCGCTGGCATGCCGCGCTGGCCGCGCGCGGCGGCACGCTGCTGGTCGACGAAGCCTTTATCGATTGCCTGCCCGGCGGTTCCGTCGCCGCGCACAGCGAAAACCCCGGGCTGGTGGTGCTGCGCTCGATCGGCAAGTTCTATGGGCTGGCTGGCATCCGCTGCGGCTTCGTGCTGGCGCAGCCGGCGCTGCTGGACGCGCTGCGCGCGCGCCTGGGCCACTGGACCGTCGCCGGCCCCGCGCGCGAGGTGGCGCGCCGCGCGCTGGCCGACCTGCCGTGGCAGCACGCCACCCGGGCCCGGCTGCAAGCGTGCGGGGCCCGGCTGGCCGCGCTGCTGGACCGCCACGGCCTGAAGCCGGCGATGCACCCGCTGTTCTGCTGGGTGCCGCATCGCGACGCCGCGCGGCTGCACCACGAGCTGGCACAGCACGGCGTCTGGACCCGTTATTTCGATGCCGCCGGCGGCTGCGCGCCGAGCCTGCGCCTTGGCCTGCCGCCGGACCAGCCGCTGGCCTGGCGGCGGCTGGACGCGGCGCTGGCGGCCGCCGCCTGAACTTATGACGCTTGCCATGCCGAACCGCCTCTGCCCTGTCATCGCCGCCGCGCTGCTGCTCGCGGCGCTGCCCGCCACCGCCACAGTCTCCGTCATCGACGACGCCGGCCAGACCGTGACCCTGGCGCAGCCGGCGCGCCGCGTGGTCTCGCTGGCGCCGCACGTCACCGAGATGCTGTTCGCCGCGGGCGCAGGCGACCGCATCGTCGGCACCGTCAACTACAGCGACTACCCGCCACAAGCGCGCGCGATCGCGCGCGTCGGTGACAACAAGGCGCTGGACCTGGAGCGCATTGCCGCGCTCAGGCCCGACCTGATCGTGGTGTGGCGCCACGGCAATGCGCAGAAGCAGGCCGACCGGCTGCGCGCGCTCGGCATCCCGCTGTTCTACAGCGAGCCGCGCCGCCTGGCGGCGATCCCGGACAACATCGAGAAGCTCGGCACGCTGCTCGGCACCGACGCCACCGCGCGGCGCGCCGCCGACGGTTTCCGCCAGCAGGTGGAAACGCTGCGCCAGACCTATGCGGCGCGCCCGCCGGTGACGGTGTTCTACCAGGTCTGGCAGCAGCCGCTGATGACGCTCAACGGCCAGCACCTGGTCAGCGACATGCTGGCGCTGTGCGGCGGCCGCAACCTGTTCGCGGCCGAGGCGCCGCTGGTGCCGACCGTGTCGGTCGAAGCGGTGATCGCGGGCAATCCGGAAGCGATGGTGACGGCGGGCATGGGCGCCACGCGCTCGGACCAGCCGTTGCCGGATTTCGAGATGTGGCGGCGCTGGAAACAGGTCACGGCGGTGGCGCGCAACAACCTGTTCGTGATCGATGGCGACCTGCTCAACCGGGCCGGCCCGCGCGTGGTGCAAGGCGCGGCGCAGCTGTGCAAGGACCTCGACACCGCGCGCGGCCGCCGGCCGGCACGCTGATCAGCCGGCGCGGTTCCACCAGCCCAGCCGCGCCCCGCCCTGAGCCAGCCGGAACCCGCAGCTGGCACCGAAGCCCAGCTCCCAGCTGACCGTGGTCGACAGCGGCACGCCCAGCCAGTGCGCCGCGAGCATGCGCATCGGCCCGGCATGGCCGACCACCCAGAGACATTGCGCGCGCTCCCCGGCCAGTGTCGCGGCCCAGCCGGCGACCCGCGCCATCGCCTGCGCCGGCGCTTCGCCGCCATGCGGCCGCGCGTGCAGCAGATCGGCCGCCCACTGGTCGAGCGCGCCGCGGTCGATCGCATCCCAGGCCACGCCCTCCCAGCTGCCGAAGTCGATTTCTCGCAGGGCAGGTTCGGTGTCGATGGCCGGCACCCCGCCGGGCCATGCCTGGGCCAGCGCCTGCGCCGTGCCCAGCGCGCGCGCCAGCGGGCTGGCCACGATGCGATCCGGAGCCGGCAGGCCGGCAACGATGCGCGCGGCGGGCGGCGTCAGCGGCGCCAGCAGCGGCAGGTCGAGGCAGCCATAGCAGGTGCCTGCCGCCACCTGTGGCCGCGCATGGCGGATCAGGACCACGTCCATGCCGCGGCCACCAGGTAGAGCAGGATTTCGGCGCATTGCTGGGCCATGCCCAGGCAGTCGCCGGTATAGCCGCCGATGCGGCGCACGAAGTAGCGGCCGAGCAGCAGGCGCAGCACCAGCAACGCCGCCACCGCGGCGGCGCCGAACCCTGGCGACACCAGCCACAGCGGCACCAGCCCGCACAGCAGCGCGAACACCAGGCCAGCGCCGGCCAGCTTCTGCGCCACCGGCTTGGCCTTGCCCTCGGCGCGCACGTAGGCCAGCGTGGCGAGATAGCTGACCGCCAGCGCGCGGCTGGCGGCATGCGCGGCGACCAGCACGGCGAGGAGCACCGCGCTGCCGCCGCGCCCGGCGATCGCCACCAGCAGCTGCCACTTCAGCAGCAGCGCCACCACCAGCGCGATCGCGCCGAACGCGCCGATGCGCGAATCGTGCATGATGCGCAGCACGTCGTCGCGCTGCCACGCGCCGCCGAAGGCATCGACGCAATCGGCCAGCCCGTCTTCATGGAAGGCGCCGGTCAGCAGCAGCGTCGCGGCCATGCCCAGCAGCACGGCCACGCCGGGCGGCCACCACAGCGCCGCGCCCCAGGTGGCGAGCGCGCCCGCGCCGCCCACCAGCAGCCCGACCAGCGGGAAGTAGCGTGCGGCGGCATGCAGGTAATGGGGTTCGAAGCCGACCCAGCGCGCCAGCCAGCCCGGCAGCGGCACGCGCGTGAAATAGCCCAGCGCCGTCAGGAAATAGCGCAGTTCGCCGGCCACGCCCGCCGGGGCGCGGGGTCCGGTACCGGGTTCGCGGGCGGGTCCGGGAATGGGCACCGGGTCGGTCGGCACGCTCATGGCGAGGCGGTGCTGACGCCGGCGCCGCTGAAGGTGGCCATCTCGTTCAGGAACGCCGCGGCCGAGGCCAGCAGCGGCCACGCCAGAGCACAGCCGGTGCCTTCGCCCAGGCGCAGGTCCAGCGCCAGCAGCGGCGCGGCGTCGAACTGCGCCAGCAGCGCGCGGTGGCCGCGCTCGTGCGAGCAGTGCGTGAACACGCAGTACGGCAGCACGTTAGGGTCCAGCCGCTGCGCCACCAGCAGCGCGGCCGTGGCGATAAAGCCGTCGACCAGGATCACCATGCGACTGGCCGCGGCAGCCAGGAAGGCGCCGGCCATCATCGCGATCTCGAAACCGCCGAAGGCGGCCAGCACGTCCAGCGGCGCCAGCGCGTCGGCATGCCGCGCCAGCGCGCCGGCCAGCACCGCGCGCTTGCGCGCCAGGCCGGCGTCGTCCAGGCCGGTGCCGCGCCCGATGCAGTCCTCCAGCGGCAGGCCGGTCAGCCGCTGCATCAGGCACGCCGCGGCCGAGGTATTGGCGATGCCCATCTCGCCGAAGCCGATCACGTTGCAGCCCTGCTGCGCATGGCGCAGCACGCGCGCCATGCCGGCGGTCATCGCCGCGGCGGCCTGCGCCGGCGTCATCGCCGGCTCGTCCGCGAAGTTGCGGGTGCCGTCGGCAATGCGGCAATTGACCAGCCCGGGGGCGGCCGGCAGCGGCACGCGCACGCCCGCGTCGACGATCTCCAGCGCAATGCCGTGCTGGCGCGAGAACACGTTGATAGCCGCGCCGCCGGCCAGGAAGTTCTGCACCATCTGCGCCGTGACCTCGGCCGGATAGGCGCTGACACCGGCGTCGGCGACGCCATGGTCGGCGGCGAACACGATTACCGTGGGCCGCCGCAGCACCGGCCGCGCGCTGCCCTGGATCAGGCCCAGCTGCAGGGCCAGCGCTTCGAGCCGGCCGAGCGCGCCGAGCGGCTTGGTCTTGTCGTCGATGGCAGCCTGCAGCACGGGGCGCAGCGCATCGTCGAGCGGAGGGATTTCGGGAAACTGCATGATGCCTGGTTCGGGTACTGAGAAAAAAAGGGCTACATTTCCACGCCGCGCTGGGCCTTGATGCCTTGCTGGAACGCGTGCTTGACCGGGGTCATGTCGGTGACGGTGTCGGCCGCCTCCACCAGCGCCGGCGGCGCGCCGCGGCCGGTGATGACCACATGCTGCATCGGCGGGCGCGCGCGCAGGTCGGCAATGACCTGCTCCACCTCAAGATAGTGCAGCTTGAGCGCGATGTTGAGCTCGTCGAGCAGCACCAGGCCGATGCCGGGGTCGCGCAGCATGGCGCGCGCCACCTCCCACGCGGCCTGCGCCTTGGCCACGTCGCGGGACCGGTCCTGGGTTTCCCAGGTATAGCCCTCGCCCATCACGTGGAAGGCGCATTCGTCGGGAAAGCGGCGCAGGAACATCTCTTCGCCGGTGGGCTGCGCGCCCTTGATGAACTGGACTACGCCGGTGCGCATGCCATGGCCGAGCGCGCGCACCACCATGCCGAAGCCGGAGCTGGACTTGCCCTTGCCGTTGCCGGTGGTGATGACGATCACGCCGCGCTCGTCCTGCGCGGCGGCGATCTTCGCGTCGACGACTTCCTTCTTGCGCACCATGCGCGCCTTGTGGCGGGCATCGCGGTCGGGGTCCTGCGCGGCGGGGTTGTGGTCTTCAGTCATGGTGTGAGTTGGGTAAGGTCGGGCGCGCGCCGTCGGGAATCAGCGCGGTATGCGCGCCGTCGCTGACGCTGACGATGGCGGTGCGCAGCGCGCGCGAGCAGTGTTCGGGGGTCAGGACCTGCGCGGCGGGGCCGTGCAGCGCGGTGCCGTCTTCGGCCATCAGCAGGGCATGGGTGGCGTAGCGCAGCGCCAGCGTTAGGTCGTGCAGGATCGCCACGATGGCATGGCGCCCCGCGCGGGCCAGCGCGGCCAGCTGATCCAGCACCAGGATCTGGTGGCGCAGGTCCAGGTGCGAAACCGGCTCGTCCAGCAACAGCAGCGGCGCCTGCTGCGCCAGCGCCGCGGCCAGCGACACGCGCTGGCGCTCGCCGCCGGACAGCGTCAGCACATCGCGCGCGGCCAGCGCCTCGATATCCATGGCCCGGATCACGTCGTGCACGATGCGGTCGTCGTCGCGACCGGTCCAGCCCCAGCCGGACAGGTGCGGATGGCGGCCCACGCGCACGGCGTCGAGCACCGGCATCGGGAAGGTGTCATGCACGGCTTGCGGCAGGTAGGCGCGCTGGCGCGCCAGCAGCGCAGGCTCGACCAGCGCCGGCGCGGTCCCGTCGATCTCGACGCTGCCGCCGTCGGCGTGGCGCAATCCGGCCAGCACCGTCATCAGCGTGGACTTGCCGGCACCGTTCGGGCCGGCGATGCACCACAGCTCGCCAGGGCCGATGGCCAGGCTCAGCCGGTCCACCAGCACGCGCTGGCTGGTGCGCAGCCGCAGCTCGCGCAGCGTCAGCCGCGGGCAGGCCGCGAGCGGCAGGGACCAGTGCGCGGCGGCGCTCATCGCGGCCTCCGCAACAGCAGGTAGAGGAAGGTCGGCACGCCCAGCAGCCCGGTGATCACTCCCACCGGCAGCTGCGCAGGCGCCACCACGGTGCGCGCGATCAGGTCGGCCGCCATCAGCAGCGCGCCGCCCAACAGCGTCGCGGCCGGCAGCAGCATGCGCTGGTCATTGCCCCACGCGAGCCGCACCAGGTGCGGCACCACCAGCCCGACAAAGCCGATCGAGCCGGCAGTGGTAATGGCAGCGGCAATGCACAGCGATGCCAGCATGAAGGTTGCCAGCCGCACGCGCCCGACGCGCACGCCGAGCGCCTGTGCCACGGTCTCGCCCAGCAGCATCACGTTGAGCGCGCGCGCCATCGGCATGGCCAGCAGCAGCGCCACCACCAGCATGGCCAGCGCGCCGCCGTAGCCGGCGGTGCCGCCCAGGTCGCCGGTGAGCCAGAACAGCATGCCGCGCAGGCGCGACTCCGGCGCGACCGACAGGATCAGCGTAATCACCGCGCCCCAGCCGGCGGCCAGGATCACGCCGGTCAGCAGCAGCCGCGCGCCGGCTTCGCGATGGCCGCCCTGCACCTGCGGATGCAGCAGGTCGCGTCGCGCCAGCGAGGCCACCAGCACCATCGCCAGCAAGGCACCGAGCGCCGCCGCCGCCTGCACGCCCCACCACGGCGCCAGCGCCAGCATCGCCAGCAGCGCGGCGGTGGAAGCGCCGCCCGATACCCCCAGCACATAGGGCTCGGCCAGCGGATTACGCAGCAGCACCTGCATCAGCGCACCGGACAGGGCCAGCAGCCCGCCGCAGGCAAAGGCCGCGGCCGCGCGCGGCAGGCGCAGCTCATGCACGATGGCGCCGGCGGTGCCGGTGTCGGCCCCGCTCAGCGCCCGCCACAGCGCGCCCGCATCGAGCGCTACGCTGCCCAGCGCCAGCGACAAGGCAAACGCCAGCAGCGCCGCGAACGCCAGCACCAGCCAGATCGCCACGGCGCGCCGGAACTCAGACATGGCGCGCCCGCGCGCTCATCGCTGGCGCCAGCCCAGCGTGATGAAGCCGGCGCGCCCCTGCGTGTTGTAGGGGTAGGCGAGCTGGTAGTCCTTGTCGAACAGGTTTTCGACGCGGGCGGCGATGAACCATTGCTTGTCGATGTTGTAGCGGGCGTTGAGGTTGACGATACCGTATCCGCCCAGCCGGCGCGAGCCGGCGTCCATGCGCGACGACGACAGCAGCCATTCGCCGCCGAAGCGCCAGTTGCCGATATCGCGGCCAACGTCCAGCGCGGCATGGCGGCGTGCACGGCGCAGCAGCTGGGTGTTGGTCTGCTCGTCGACCGGGTTCTGGAAGGTCACGCTGGCGCCGAGGTCGGTGCCGTAGATACGGGCGCGCCACGACGCCTCGATGCCCTGCACCTTGGCCTGGTTGACGTTCTGCGCCAGGAACATGCCGTTGGGCTGCAGCGCCGACACGATCAGGTCGCGGTAGCGCGTCTCGAACGCGGTCACGCGCAGCAGGCCGGCGCTGGCGGTGGTGTACTGCACGCCGGCCTCGACCGATTTGGCGCGCTCGGGCTGCAGGTTGGGCTGGCCGAAGTTGGGGTAGTACAGCTCGTTGAAGGTCGGCGCGCGGAAGGCATTGCTGACGCTGGCGATCAGCTTGAACGCGTCAGTCAGGTTGTAGCCGTAGCCGGCGAAGAAGCTGCCCTGGTTGCCGAAGTCGGAATAGTGGTCGTTGCGCGCGTTGAGCTGCAGCTGGTGCTTGCCGAAGCGCCCGTCATAGCCGCCGAACACCGAGAATACATTGCGCGTGGGCGCGCCGTAGGCGCTGGAATCCAGTTCCTGCTGCAGGTAGTCGGTGCCGAACAGCAGCGTGTGGCCGGCGGCCAGCGCGTACTCGTTCTGCCAGTTGAACTGGCGGTTGCGGGTGTTGAAGGTGCCGTTGGGCCTGCCGTTGAGGAAGGTATCGCTGCGGTCCTCGCTCTGTGCCAGCTTGAAATGCGTGGTCCAGTCCGCGCCCAGCTTGCCGTTGGCAAAGGCCGACAGCGTGTACAGCTCGCTGTTGGTGCGGTTCTCGTCGGTGGGGCGGCCGAAGGCGCTGTCGAACGACAGCTTGCTCTTCGAGTAGTAGCCGGTGATGCCCGCGTCCCAGTTGGGCGTGAAGCGGTGCTTCACCTGCCCCGACACGCTCTGGTTCTCGTACGGGTTGTCGTTGGGATTGGCGCGCGGCGCCTGCTTCGTATTGATCGACGAGAAGCCGTCGGTCTTGAACGCCGAGCCGGTCAGGTTGAATGAGGTGTCGCCGACCTGGCCGCCGTAGCCGACCGTGCCCTGGCGCGTATTGTTGCTGCCGTACTCCACCGCCGCGTTGGCCGCCGGCGCCTGGCCCGCGCCGCTCCTGGTGAAGATCTGCACCACGCCGCCGATCGCGTCCGAGCCGTACAGCGCCGAGACGTTGCCGCGCACCACCTCGATGCGGTCGATCTGGTCGGGCAGGATATTGGCCAGCTGCGCGGTGCCGCTGCTGGCCGACGACACCCGCACGCCGTCGATCAGGATCAGGGTCTGGTTGGAGTTGGCGCCGCGCATGAACAGCGAGGTATTGCTGCCCATGCCGCCGTTGGTCGAGAACTCGACGCCGGCCTGGCTGCGCAGCAGCGTGCGCAGGTCCGGCGCCTGCGCATTGGCGATGTCCTGCTGCGTCACCACCGTGGTGTGCGGCAGCGCCTCCGTAATGGCTTGCGCGGTGCGCGTGGACGTGACCACCACCGGCGCGAGCTGCGCGGCACTGCTGTCCGCGGCCTGCGCGGATGCGGTACCGGGAACGAGGGAGAACGAGGCCATGGCCGCCAGGATGGCGGGCACGGACGGACGCACCGCCGGGCTTGCCGGGCGGGTCGACCTGTGAAGCGATGAACGCATGATGCAGGACTGGATAGGAACGGCCAGGCCCGTTCCCCCGCGGGCCATATGGCGATGAGGCGTGCCGCGCACGGGCGGCAGCCCGCGTTCAGGCCGGTATCCGGGCTGGCGACTCGGAACCGGCGCCTTCCCGAACCTGCGGTTCAGTGGCGTGTGGCCGGTCCTGCGGGCATGTGGCCTGTGATCCGATGACGGATCGGGCCTTGCCAGCGATGTGGCTGGCGCATGCGCACCGCGGTCGCTTACCGTTGCGGGGGCAGCACAGGTTGGCCTGTCCGGCGCGCAGCCGGCCCGGCTCCCTGTTTCCCGTTGAACTGCCCCTTCGCCAGGGACGAAAAGGGCGAGCACCTGGAACGTGCGCGAGTCTATGGCGTTTCGCCCTTCGCGTCAACGCGACGCCCCCACTGCGCCCATAGCCCGCCTGGTAGCGTTTTGTCACACTCTCGCGGCGTCTTGGGTGCAGAAGCCTGCAACTTCCATGCGGGCGGCCGGTCACAAACCTTTCCTCCGCATTGTGCATGCCGGCGCATCGGCTAGAATCGCCATACCTGACACTACTCCCATCATGACAGGCCCTATGCTCACCGAACTCGAACAACTGGCCGCCAAGATCGGGCGCGTGCTGCATCATGCGGACACCCTGGCGGCGGAGAACCAGCGGCTGCGCGACGAGATCGCGCGGCTGGAGGGCGAAGCCGCGCAGTTGCGCGGCGAGCGCGAGGCCATGGCCGCCGACCGCGAACTGCTCAATATCAAGATCGAGGAAGCGCAGCTGCGCATCCAGTCCATCCTTGACAAGCTGCCGACCGCCAGCGACACGCGCCAGCTCGACCTGCTCGGCGAAGAGGCCGAGGCGCACAAGGCCCCCGGAGAACACGCATGAGCAACAAGCAAGTCGAAGTCAATATCGCCGGCCAGGCCTACCGCTTTGCCATCGCGCCCGAGAACGAGGCCGCGCTGCTCGAGGCCGTGGCCCTGGTCGACACGCAGATGAACAAGCTGCGCAACGGCAGCGCGGCCAAGGGTGTGGAGCGCGTGGCGGTGATGGCCGCGATCAGCATCGCCTCGGACCTGCTGTCGCTGCAGCGCAAGCAGCAGGCCGAGGGCGCGATCCCGGTCGACGCCATCCGCGCACGCATCCGCGAACTGAACGACCGCGCCGACGAAGCGCTGCGCCAATATGCCCACGTGGGCACCGGTACGCGCGGCTGAGCGGCACGGTGGGATGTGCTGCGGATGCCGCGCTGTCGCGCAAAATGTAACGACACGCGCAAGCGCACTTGGTATGGCCTGCAACGCGGTGTATAGTGTAGCCAGACTGCACGAGGCACCACAGAAGTGCAGCTGACAGGTCAGGTTATCGCGCCTGGCCGCCGTTTTCATCCCATCCTAGTTAGAAACGGCAAACGTCTGACATCCCGCACGTGGAGAGTCAGACGTTTGACAGTTTCCCTGCCTGGTTCGTGAGGGTCATAAACTCCTTGAACCGATATGCATTGCATGGTGCGGGATTATGTCGCGTGGGCGAGCGCGTCGTCGCATTCATAGTCCGGGCCTGGCCTGGACTCCCTGAGTGGATGATGTACCCGAAATGCGACTTCCGCAGCCACTCTGAACCTCACTTGGGTTCAGGATGCCGACCCAGCGGCCGAGGCGGGGACCCCCTAAAAAAGGCGGTGGTTTTCTGAACCATCGCCTTTTTCTTTGCCCTTTTTCTTTGCCTGATGCTTGCCCGTGTCTTTCGGCGCGGGCCTTCCTTTCCTGAGCAGCGCCGTGAGCCCTAACCAGAACCAACGCGCCCGCCAGTACTGGCTGATGAAATCGGAACCCGACGAAGCCAGCATCGACGACCTGGCCCGCCAACGGACGCTGCCGTGGACCGGCGTGCGCAACTACCAGGCGCGCAACTTCATGCGCGACGCCATGCAGATCGGAGACGGCGTGCTGTTCTATCACTCGTCTTGCCCCGAGCCCGGCATCGCCGGCCTTGCCGAAGTCTGCTCCGCGCCCTACCCCGACCCCACGCAGTTCGACCGCAAGAGCCCGTATTTCGACGCTGCCTCCAGGGCCGACGCGCCGCGCTGGCTGCTGGTCGACGTGCGCTTCGAACGCAAGAGCCGCCTGATTTCGCTGGCCGAGCTGCGCGAGCATGAAGCGCTGGCCGACATGGTGGTGCTCCGGCGCGGCAACCGGCTCTCGATCACGCCGGTGACGCCGGCGCAATGGCGCTATATCACCGGCAAGCTGATGGACTGACTGGCCGGGCGCTGCCGCAACGGACCAGGCCTTGCGCAACGAGGCTGACGACAATAACAACGACTTGCTGACACGATGCCGTTCGACAACCTGCCGGTGCTGATCCCCGCCCTGCTCGCACTGGGCGCTTTCACCGGCTTCTGCGCCGGCCTGCTCGGCGTGGGCGGCGGCATGATGATGGTGCCGTTCCTGACGCTGCTGTTCACCAGCCTGGGCTTTGCCGGCGAAGCCATCGTCCATATGGCGATCGCCACCTCGATGGGCACCATCCTGTTCACCTCGCTGTCGTCCGTGCGCGCGCACCACAAGCGCGGCGCGGTGCGCTGGCCGATCGTGCTGGCGCTGGCGCCCGGCATCGTGATCGGCGGCATGGTCGGCGGCGGCAAGGTCTTCGCGGCGCTGAAGACCAGCTGGCTGTCGCTGGCGTTCGCGGGCTTCGTCGGCTTCTCGGCGCTGCAGATGCTGCGCAACCGCCGGCCCAAGCCCGGGCGCCAGCTGCCGGGCTTTGCCGGCATGGCCGGCGCGGGCGGCGTGATCGGCTTCCTGTCGAGCCTGGTGGGCGCGGGCGGCGCCTTTGTCTCGGTGCCGTTCATGACCTGGTGCAATGTGCCGATCCACAACGCGGTGGCGACCTCGGCCGCGCTCGGCTTCCCGATCGCCGCTGCCAGCGTGGCGGGCTATATCTGGAGCGGCTGGCACGCGCCCGGACTGCCGGCGGCCTCGCTCGGCTATCTCTACCTGCCCGCGCTGCTGGTGATCGCCGCGGCCAGCGTGCTGACCGCGCCGCTGGGGGCGCGCACCGCGCACCGCATGGACGTGGGCCAGCTGCGCAAGGTCTTCGCCGTGCTGCTGCTGTGCCTGGCCACGTATATGTTGTGGAAGGCCTGGCAGGCGTTCTGACCGCCCGTGTCACCCGCACGGGGGAAGCGCGATCACCCGCGCGGCGCCATCGCAACAATCGTTTGCAATGTCGCGGAACGATCGCCCCTGCGGCCACGTCTGATACCCATCACGTTTTGATTGGGAGAACCACATGAAACAATGGCTCGCCGCCACCCTGCTCGGCACCACCGCCGTCGTTGCCTCGGCCCACGGCGGTCCCACGGAAACGCCGTCGGGCGTGCTGTCGCTGACCGCGCAGGCCGTCACCGAAGTGCCGACCGATATCGTGCACCTGACGCTGGCCGCGGAGCAGGAAGGCGCGGAACCGGCCGCGATCTCCTCGGGCCTGTCGACACGGACCCAGGCCGTGATTACGCAGGCGCGCCGCGTGCAGGGCGTCAGCGCCGAATCCGGCGGCTTCACCATCCACCCCAGCACCGACCGCAACGGCCGCATCAGCACCTGGCGCGGGCGCTCCGAGGTCATCCTGAAATCGCGCGATTTCGCGGCAGTGTCCAGGCTCGCGGGCGAGCTGGCCAGCCAGATGCAGGTGCAGAACATCGCCTTCTCGCTGTCGCGCGAAGCGCGCGAGGCGGCCGAGGCCAAGCTGGCCGAGCAGGCCATCGCCTCGTTCCGCAACAAGGCGCAGGCCACCACCAGACTGTTCGGCTACAACAGCTACACCATCCGTGAAGTCAGTGTGAACGAGACCGGCATGATGCCGCCGGTGCCGCGCATGTACGGCGCCGCCAAGGCCATGATGGCCGACGCCGCGGTGCCGGTGCCGGTCGAAGGCGGCAAGACCCAGGTAACGGTGTCGGTGAACGGGTCGGTGCAGATGCTGAAGTAAGCTGGCGCATTCGATCGAGCGCTTGTGTGCGCCCCTCTCCCGCAGGCGGGAGAGGGAGCAAACCCGCCGCGGTTACAACCCCGCGGCGTATCGCAATTTTTCTCACAGCCCCGCGAACTGCTCCCGCAGCACGTTCTTCTGCACCTTGCCCATGGTATTGCGCGGCAGCTCGTCCACCACGTGCACGCGCTTGGGCACCTTGAAGTTGGCGATGCGGCCCTTGAGGGTGCCGATCAGCGCGCCTTCGTCGATGTCCGCGCCGGGCTTGCGCACCACCACCGCCACCACCGCCTCGCCGAAATCCGCATGCGGAACGCCGATCACGGCGCTCTCCGCCACGCCCGGCATCTCGTCGATAAAGCTCTCGATTTCCTTGGGGTAGACGTTGTAGCCACCCGAGATGATCAGGTCCTTGCTGCGCCCGACGATGGTCAGGTAGTGGTCTGGCACCGCGCGCTCGCCGGCCTGGCTGACGATGGCGCCGCCGAAGCGGCCGACGTCGCCGGTCTTGAACCAGCCATCGTCGGTGAACTCTTCGCGGGTCTTTTCCGGCATGCGCCAGTAGCCCTTGAACACGTTCGGGCCCCGCACCTCGACGTTGCCGATCTCGCCCGGCGCGCAGGGCTTGCCGTCGCCGTCGACCACGCGCACCGACACGCCCGGCAGCGGCATGCCCACGGTGCCGCCGATACGCTCGCCCAGCGCCGGGTCATACGGGTTGGACACCAGCATCACGGTCTCGCTCATGCCGTAGCGTTCCAGGATGGTATGGCCGGTGCGCTCGCGGAAGGCCTCGAAGGTTTCCAGCAGCAGCGGCGCCGAACCCGACACGAACAGGCGCATGCGGCGGCAGGTGTCGTCGTCGAAGCGCGGCTCCTGCAGCATGCGTACGTAGTAGGTCGGCACGCCCATCATCACGGTGCAGCGCGGCAGGAATTTCAGCACTTGCGCCATGTCCAGCCGGGGTGCCCAGATCATCTTGGCCCCGGCCAGCAGCGCGCCGTGCGAGGCGACGAACAGGCCGTGCACATGGAAGATCGGCAGCATGTGCAGCAGCACGTCGTCGCTGCGCCAGCCCCAGAATTCGTGCAGCGTCTGCGCATTGGAGGCCAGGTTGCGGTGGCTCAGCATCGCGCCCTTGCTGCGCCCGGTGGTGCCGGAGGTATAGAGGATGGCGGCAAGGTCATCGTCGGCGCGCGCCACCGTCTCGAAGGTGTCGGCCTTGCCAGCGGCGCGCGACAGCAGCGAGCCGCTGCGGTCGTCGTCCAGCGTAAACACATGGTTCACGCCGTGGCGGAACGCCACCTTGGAGACCCAGCCGAAGTTCTTGCTGCTGCAGACCACCACCGACGGCTCGGCATTGCCGACGAAGTAGTCGATCTCGGCCTCCTGGTAGGCCGTGTTCAGCGGCAGGTAGACATAGCCGGCGCGCAGCGTGGCGAGGTACAGGAACAGCGCTTCGGGCGACTTTTCCACCTGCACCGCCACGCGCGCGCCTTCGGGCAGGTGCAGCGACGCCAGCAGGTTGGCCAGCTTGGCGGTGGCGCGGTCAAGGTCGTCCCAGCTGTAGTACAGGCCATCGTGGGTCTCGATGCAGCAGGCGCTACGGTCAGCGGGGAAGCGGGATTCGAACAGGGCGAACAGGTTGGCGTTCATGACAAGGAGCGAACCAAAGACTGAGAAAGCGAAGACATCGATGATGGGAAGCAGTGCCGTCGGCGCGCCCTACTCCCCGCGGAACTGTGGTGGCCGGCGCGCCAGGAAGGCGGCCACGCCTTCGGCATGGTCCGCGCCTTCGGCATAGGCGAAATGCGCGTCCAGGTCGGCCGGCGACAGCGGCGCCGGCGATGGCGCCAGCCGGTGGATGGTGGCCTTGTTGATGCGCGCCGCGGCGGGTGCGCCCGCGGCGATGCGGCGCACCGTGGCGTCGACCTCGGCGGCCAGCGCGGCGGGTGCGACCACGCGCGTCAGCAGGCCTTTGTCGCGCGCCTCGGCGGCATCGAAGACACGGCCCTCGAGCAGGATCTCGAGCGTCGCGGCGCGGCCCGCCAGCGCCAGCAGGCCTTGCAGCTCGCCGGGCGCCATCGGGAAGCCCAGCCGGTTGATCGGCACGCCGAAGCGGCTGTCGGACGCGGCGATGCGCAGGTCGCAATGGCAGGCGATTTCCAGCCCGCCACCCACGCATACGCCTTCGATCATCGCCACGGTGGGATGCCTGCATTGCGCTACCGCCGCCAGCGCGGGCGCGATGGTCGCCATGTGGTAGTGGCGCACCGCGGCCTCGTTGCCGCGTTCGGCGGGAAACTCGGCAATGTCGGCGCCGGCGGCAAAGTTGCCGTCGGCGCCGCGCACCACCACGCAGCGCAGCGAGGTATCGGCGGACAGCCGCGCAAAGCCCGCCGCCAGCTCGCGCCACATCTGCGCGGAAATGGCGTTGAGCTTGCCCGCGTGCGCCAGCGTCACGGTGGCGGTGGTGCCCTGCGTGGCAAACCGCACGGTGCCGCTCATGGGCGCGTCTCCCGGCTTCGGATCGGCATGGGCATGGCGTTGCGTCAGTCGATCTTGGCGCCGGACTGCTGCACCACCTGGGCCCAGCGGCGGATCTCGGCGTGCTGGAACTGGCCGAACTGTTCCGGCGTGAACGCCGGCGTTTCCGAGCCGTTGTTCAGCCAGATCTGCTTCAGCTCGGGCGTGTTCAGCGCCTTCTCGGTTTCGGCGTAGAGGCGGTCGACGATGTCCTTGGGCGTGCCCTTGGGCACCCACATCGCGTACCAGGTGGACACGTCATAGTTGGGCACGCCGGCCTCGGCCGCCGTCGGCACATTGGGGAAGGCGGCCGAGCGCTTGTTCGACGCCACCGCCAGCGCCTTGATACGGCCCGCGCGGATATGCTGCGCCGACGAGCCGAGCCCGTCGAACATCAGGTCGACCTGGCCCGCGATCAGGTCGGACAGTGCAGGCCCGGCGCCCTTGTACGGGATATGGGTGATGAAGGTCTTGGTCTGGATCTTGAACAGCTCGCCCGCCAGGTGGTGCGACGAGCCGTTGCCGGCCGAGCCGTAGTTGAGCTTGCCGGGGTTGGCGCGGGCGTAGGCGATCAGCTCCTGCAGCGTGTTGGCCTTGACGCGGTTGGGATTGACCACCACCACCTGCGGCGGCTGCGCGATCACCGTGACCGGAATGAAGTCCTTCTCGATGTCGTAGTCCAGCTTCTTGTAGAACGACGGCGCGATGGCGTGGTGGGCGCCGCCGATAAACACGGTGTAGCCGTCCGGCGCGGCCTTGGACGCCAGGCTGGCACCGACCGTGCCGCCGGCGCCGCCGCGGTTGTCGATCACGAACTGCTTGCCCAGCTGCTTGGACAGCTGCGCGGTCAGCGGGCGCGCGAAGGCGTCGGTGCCGCCGCCGGCGGGGAACGGCACGATCACGGTCACCGGCTTGGACGGCCAGGTGTCGGCGTGAGCTGGGGCGGCGAACATGGCGCCGGCACCGATGCCGGCCACGCCAAGGGCCAGGCCCGCTGCGCGCGCGCAGGCGGCCAGTGTGAACTGACGACGATTCATCTTTGTCTCCTCTCTCTTCTGGAAAGTCAATCTGATCGCCGCGCGCGCCCGCAGGGACGCCGCGCGGCCGGCTTTGCTTCTACGACGGGACTCCCGACAAAACGACGCGGCGCGCCAGGCGCCACGGGTATGAGGGCAAGGGCGATTTCCGTGACCGGACCAGGATCACAGCAGCTTCCCGACGCTGCGGCTGATGCGCGGGTTGCCTGCGCCCAGGCGTGCCAGATTGTCATCCAGCGCCTCAGGCACGTAAAGGTAATTGACCATCATGCCGCAGCTCTGGCTGCGGCCCTTGCGCGACAGGTCGGCGCCCCAGTTGAGCCGCTCCACGCAGGCGCCGTTGCCGAGGTGGAAACGCGCCACCGGGTCGGCCGGCATCGAGTGGTTGCGTTCGCGCACCAGGAAATGCGCGGCCAGGGTCAGCGCGGTGTCGCGCACCACGGCATCGGCGGCATCCGGCGCCAGCGCCTCCAGCCACGCCGCGCCGTCGGCGGGCGCGTTGCCGTGGCGCTCGCTCCAGCGCGCCAGCCGCTTGTCGCCCAGCACGCGGGCCACGGCCTCGCCGTCCTGCTTGCGCAACCAGTCGGCAAACCCGGGAATCGGCGACAGCGTGGCGAACTGCTTCACTTTCGGGAATTCGCGCTGCACTTCCTCGATCACGCGCTTGAGCAGGAAGTTGCCGAAGCTGACGCCGCGCAGCCCCGCCTGCGTATTGCTGATCGAATAGAAGATCGCCCACTTGACACGGCGCAGGTCTTCCAGCGGCGCGGCTTCGTCCAGCAGGGTATGGACGTCGGCGGCCATCTCGGGGGCAAAGGCCACCTCGACGAAGATCAGCGGCTCGCGCGGGATGCGCGGGTGGAAGAAGGCGTAGCAGCGGCGGTCGGAATCGAGCCGGTTGCGCAGGTCGGTCCACGAGGCGATCTCGTGCACGGCCTCGTAGCGGATCAGCTTTTCCAGCAGCGACGCGGGCGAGTCCCAGGTGATCGGCTGCAGCTCGAGCAGGCCGACGTCGAACCAGTTGGAGAACAAGGCCTCGAGGTCGTCGTCGAGCGGGCGCAGCCCGGGCATGCGGCGCTGCCAGCGCAGCATGTCGGCGCGCAGCTGGATCAGGAAGTGCAGGCCGCAGGCGCTGTTGCCGCGCTGGCCATGCAGCGCGGCCAGCCGCTTGAAGAAGCGGATGCGGGCGTTGGACTGCGCCTGGCCCGCGCGCGTGCCCTTGTCGCCATCGGCCGCGACATCTTCGCCGCCACTGCTGGCCACCTCGGCCAGCACCGCCAGCATGCCTCGCCGCGTGGCCTCGCCCGCGGCTTCGTATTCGGCCTGCCAGGCCTGCGCGGCGGCATTGGCGGCGCCGTCGGTCAGGCGCGCATCGAAGCACAGGCGCAGTTGCTCGCGCTGGCGCCGCACCACGCGCGCCGGCAGCGGCGCCTCGCCATCGGCCGGCGGGGCGGCCCTGGTGTCGCCATTGGCCCTGGCGTCGCCCTCGCCCTTGCGTCCCCACCAGCGGCCCAGCCGCGACAGGATGTTGGAGCTCGACGGCTCGCTTTCGCCCAGCGGCGCGCTGATCTTCTGGTCACCCGTATCGAAGGAGTTCATGCGGTACCTGCCTTTGATGCATCGATCTGAACGTGGGGTAAAACGCTGACTGGCGTGGCGGTGTGCGGGAACTAGTCTTCGGCGCCCGCCACGCGCAAGGCCGGCGGGGCGCGCACGGCCTTGACGTCTTGCGCCATCGCGGCGCCGCCGGCATCGAGTACCTGCAGCGCGGCGCGCTGGCGCAGCAAGTGGGTCTTCATCATGGCTTCGGCGCCTTCGGCGTCGCGCGCCTTGAGCGCGGCAAACACGCTCAGGTGCTCGGCGCAGGATTCCTGGATCCGCCCCGGCAGCTTCAGGCTCTTGTGGCGCGACAGCCGCAGCACCTTGCGCAGGTCGCTGATCAGCCCGCTCAGCCAGCGGTTGCCCGCCAGCCGCTGGATCGCTTCATGGATCTGGGCGTTGGTCTCGTAGTAGGCGTCGATATCGCCGGCCTGCGCATAACGCGCCAGGTCGGCGTGCAGGCCGTCGAGGGCATCGAGGTCGGCGCGGGTGGCGTTGCGGGCCGCCTCATAGGCACAGCGCCCTTCCAGCAGCGCCATCAGCGGGAAGATCTCGTCCAGGTCCTGCTCGGACAGTTCATTGACGAAACAGCCGCGGCGCGGCTCCAGCCGCACCAGGCCTTCGGCGGCGAGCACCTTGAGCGCCTCGCGCAGCGGCGTGCGCGAGATGCCGAGCGTTTCGGCCATCGCGCTTTCATCGATCCATGCGCCCGGCACCAGCGTATGCGCGTCGATCATGGCGCGCAGCCGGTCTGCCACTTCCAGGTACAGCGCCTGCTGGACGATGCGCATGCCATCTCCTGTGTCGCACGGGCACCCGATAGCGTGTGCGTCGGATCCCATAATTCATAATTATGGATTAGGGCGCGAACGATACAAGGACTTTCGATGTTGCGCCGCACTGCGCGCGATGAGTAAGCAGGGAATGATGAAACGAGGTGCGGCGGGCGTTCCCTGCCTCCCCGCAAGGAACGCCCGCGCCTGAAAAGAACTACCGATGCTGCTTGTTATCGCAGGCGGCCACGATGGTGTCCGCCGCGTGGGTCCATTGGATTGTGTCGACCCTGGCGCTGGCCCCTGCGCCACCCCTGTTGCAAACGCGCAAAGCGCGTCGATTTTCCCGTGCCCTTTCGTCCGTGCAGCGCGGCTAGCGTAACTCTAGACCCGTAGAGCCGTTTCCCCCCTGGCGCTGCCGTGGCGGCTGTGGCTTGCCGCTCATCTTGTAACAAAAACACTAGCGATTTGCGTGCCAGTCGGGCTAAGCCCTTGATTTTATGGATGGCACCCAAGTGCAATTTGTTACAGGATGAGATCAGTGTAACAGGATGTTTCCAAAGTGTTACGAGGGTTTTCCATGGTGTCGACGTTGCGGCATAAGCCGGCGGCAAGCGCCATTGCAAATTGTGCCGTCGACGTTATTTATCGATGTCAGAATGTGAGGCCGTCGCCGCAATTGCCTTGCCTGGCATCGTTGCGTTTTTGAAACAGGCGCCGGCCGCCGCGGATTTCCCCGCCGGTTTCCTGTATCCATCGCACATCACTCTGGAGGTCACGCCATGCAAGCTGGCAGCAGCGATTTCACCCTGGCCGCCACCCCGGCCGAACCGGCAGCCCCCGCCGGCCCCCGCGCCGCCGCGCTGCGGCCGCTGGGCCTGAGCTTCACCGGGTCGGGCTCGGAATATTTCCGCATCTGGATCGTCAATGCGCTGCTGACCATCGTCACCCTGGGCATCTATTCCGCCTGGGCCAAGGTGCGCACGCTGCAGTACTTCTATCGCAACACGCGGCTGGACGGCGCGAGCTTCGACTACCACGGCAAACCGTCGGCGATCCTGAAAGGCCGGGCCATCGTGTTCGCGCTGGTGTTCGCCTTCCAGTTCGCGTCGACCTTCTCGCCTTTTCTCGCGCTGGCGATGCTGCTGGTGCTGCTGGCGGTATTTCCGTTGCTGCTGGTGCGTTCGCTGCGCTTCCGCATGGCCAACTCCAGCTACCGCGGGCTGCGCTTCGGCTTCACCGGCGGCGATGCCGAGGCCTACCGGGTGTTCGTGCTATGGCCGCTGGCCGCGGTAGCCACGCTGGGCTTGCTGGGGCCGCTGGCGCACCAGCGCTTCAAGCGCTACCAGCACAACCACACCCGCTTCGGCACGGCGCCGTTCGGTTTCCACGCCGGCGCGGGCGATTTCTACCGGGCCTACCTGCGCGCCTTCGGCGTGGTGCTGGCGGGCACGCTGGTGATGGCCGCGGCCGGCTTCCTGGTGGCGCCGGGGATCGGCAATTTCGGCGCGGCGGCGCTGCTTGGCTTCTGCATCGCCGGCTTCTACCTGGGCATGCTGTCGGTCAGCCCCTACCTGATGGCGCGGCTGCAGAACGTGGTGTGGAGCCACACCACGCTGGCACCGCACGCGTTCCGCAGCGAAGTCAGCGCCGCGCGCATGGTCTTTATCTTTGTCACCAACCTGATTGCGATCGCGCTGACGCTCGGCCTGTTCCTGCCGTTCGCGCGCGTGCGCGCCACGCGCTACCGGCTGCAGTGCGTGACCATGCTCGCGGCCGGTCCGCTCGACAGCTTCGTCGCCGGCGAAGCGCAGCAGGTGGGCGCGCTGGGCGACGCGGCGGTAGACTGGTACGACATCGACATCGCGCTCTGACGCGCCATGGTCCCGGTCACCTTCTTCGACGGGCGCTCGTCGCGCGCGCATCCGGCCACGCTGGCCGTGGAGGCGCAGCAGGCCGTGCTGCGCGACGCCGACGGCGCCGAATTGCGGCGCACGCCGCTGTCGCAGCTGCGCGTGTCGGAACGCGTGCGCCGCGCGCCGCGGCTGGTCACCTTCGTCGACGGCGCCTTCTGCGAGGTCTCCGACCATGCCGCCTTCGACCGGCTGCTGGCCGCCACCGGCCACCGCGACGGCCTGGTAGCGCGGGCGCAGAACAGCTGGCGCCTGGCGGGCCTGGCGGTGGCGGCGCTGGTGGCGGTACTGGTGCTGGGCTACTACGTCTTGCTGCCATGGGGGGCGGGCATGATGGCACGCGCGGTGCCGGCCGAACTGGAGGCCCGGCTCGGCCAGCTGACGCTGGAGAGCCTGGACCACGGCATGCTCGGGCCGACGCAGCTGCCGGCCGCCGAGCAGGCGAAGATCCGCGCCGGCTTCGCGGCGCTGCGACGCCCGCGCGATGCCGCGCACGACTACCAGGTCGTATTCCGCCAGGGCGGCGAGATCGGCGCCAATGCGCTGGCCTTGCCGGGCGGCACCATCATCGTCACCGACGAGCTGGTCGGCCTGGCGGGCACCGGCGCCGGCCTGATGGGCGTGCTCGCGCACGAGGCGGGCCACGTGGCGCGCCGCCACGGATTGCAGCAGGTGATCCAGGGCTCGGCACTGGCCGCGTTGTCGGCGTACCTGTTCGGCGATATCTCGTCGGTGCTGGCGGGCGTGCCCGCCGCCATGCTGACGCTGCGCTATTCGCGCGAGCACGAGCGCGAGGCCGACGCCTATGCCATCGACGTCATGCAGCGCAACGGCCTGCCGCCGGCGGCGCTGGCCGACGTGCTGGTCGCGCTGGAGCGGCGCGAAGGCAAGCCCGACGAAGCCCAGGCCGGGCGTGGCGAAGACTTCCTGTCGACGCACCCGCATACGCAGGCGCGCATCGAAGCGCTGCGCCGCGCCGGCCGCTAGCGCCCGCGGGAGGCGGCACTCAGGCCGCCGGCTGCGGCGCGCCGGCGCCGGGCTGGCGGCGGTAGGCCCAGATCACCATGGCGATGCCCGCCAGGATCATCGGCAGACTCAGCCACTGGCCCATCGACAGCTTCAGCGCCAGCAGGCCCAGGAAGTTGTCGGGCTCGCGCGCGAATTCCGCGGCGAAGCGGAACGCGCCGTAGCCGATCAGGAAGACCCCCGACACCGCGCCCATCGGCCGCGGCTTGCGCGCGAACAGCCACAGGATGATGAACAGCGCCACGCCCTCGCCGGCAAACTGGTAGAGCTGCGACGGATGGCGCGGGATGTTGTCGCCGGCCTGCGGGAAGATCATGCCCCACGGCAGGTCGGTGGCACGCCCCCACAGCTCGCCGTTGATGAAGTTGCCGATGCGCCCGGCGGCCAGCCCGCAGGGAATCATCGGCGCGATGAAGTCGGTCACTTCCATCCAGTGGCGCCGGCGCAGCCGGCCGAACAGCCACATCGCCACCACCACCCCAAGGAAGCCGCCGTGGAAAGCCATGCCGCCCTCCCACACCTTGAAGATCTCCATCGGATGCGACAGGTAGTACGACGGCTTGTAGAACAGCACGTAGCCGAGCCGCCCGCCCAGGATCACGCCCAGCACGCCGAAGAACAGCATGTCGTCGAGGTCGCGCGTGGTCCAGCCCCTGGCGGCGACATGCGGCTGGCGGATGCGCAGGCGCCCGAACCACAGGAACATGACGAACCCGGCCAGGTACATCAGCCCGTACCAGCGGATCGCGAGCGGGCCCAGGTGAATGGCAACCGGGTCGAACTGGGGATGAATCAGCATGTTGGCGTGAATGGTGGTTGTGGGGCAGCGGCGGCGCCGGGCCGTGCCGCGCCAGGTATGACGCGCGGGTGCGGCGAAGGTTGCACGGCAATGCCAACACCTGGCCCGCGCACGCATCGTAGCCCGTAATGATGTCACAAATCCCCGCCGCGCCCCGCGACGCGGACCCCCGGGCCGGGGCCCGCCAGTGCCCGAACAATCCATTTGACACGCCAAAACGCACGCGTCATTCTTGCCCCATCACAGCGCCCGCCGCGCGCCGCGCGGCGGCACAGAACAAGGATTCCGGAGACCCACCATGGCATTCAACAAGCGCTCCCGGCACATCACGCAAGGCGTGGCGCGCTCCCCCAACCGCTCGATGTACTATGCGCTCGGCTACCAGAAGGAGGACTTCGACAAGCCGATGGTGGGCATCGCCAACGGCCACTCGACCATCACGCCGTGCAATGCCGGCCTGCAGCGCCTGGCTGACGCGGCCATCGATGCCAGCCGCGCCGCCGGCGCCAACCCGCAGGTGTTCGGCACGCCGACCATCTCCGACGGCATGTCGATGGGCACCGAGGGCATGAAGTACTCGCTGATCTCGCGCGAGGTCATCGCCGACTGCATCGAGACCGCCGCGCAGGGCCAGTGGATGGACGGCGTGGTGGTAATCGGCGGCTGCGACAAGAACATGCCGGGCGGCATGATCGCGCTGGCGCGCACCAACGTGCCGGGCATCTACGTCTACGGCGGCACCATCAAGCCCGGCCACTGGAAGGGCAAGGACCTGACCATCGTGTCGTCGTTCGAGGCGGTCGGCGAGTTCACCGCGGGGCGCATGAGCGAGGAAGACTTCGAAGGCGTGGAGCGGAACGCCTGCCCGTCCACCGGCTCGTGCGGCGGCATGTACACCGCCAACACCATGAGCAGCTCGTTCGAGGCCCTGGGCATGTCGCTGCTGTACTCGTCGACCATGGCCAACCCGGACCAGGAAAAGGTCGACAGTGCAGCCGAATCGGCGCGCGTGCTGGTCGAGGCGGTCAAGCGCGACCTCAAGCCGCGCGACATCATCACGCGCCAGTCGATCGAGAACGCAGTGGCGCTGATCATGGCCACCGGCGGCTCCACCAACGCGGTGCTGCACTACCTGGCGATCGCGCACGCGGCCGAAGTGGAATGGACCATCGACGACTTCGAGCGCATCCGCCGCAAGGTGCCGGTACTCTGTAACCTCAAGCCCTCGGGCCAGTACGTGGCGACCGACCTGCACCGCGCCGGCGGCATCCCGCAGGTGATGAAGATCCTGCTGAAGGCCGGCCTGCTGCACGGCGACTGCATCACCATCACCGGCCGCACCCTGGCCGAGGAACTCGAGCACGTGCCCGACGCCCCGCGCGCCGACCAGGACGTGATCCTGCCGATCGAGCGCGCGCTCTACGCCGAGGGCCACCTGGCCATCCTCAAGGGCAACCTCGCCGAGGAAGGCGCGGTCGCCAAGATCACCGGCCTGAAGAATCCGGTCATCACCGGCCCGGCGCGCGTGTTCGAGGACGAGCAGAGCGCGATGGACGCGATCCTGGCCGACCGCATCAACCCGGGCGACATCCTGGTACTGCGCTACCTGGGTCCCAAGGGCGGCCCCGGCATGCCGGAGATGCTGGCGCCGACCTCGGCCATCATCGGCAAGGGCCTGGGCGAGTCGGTCGGCTTTATCACCGACGGCCGCTTCTCGGGCGGCACCTGGGGCATGGTGGTCGGCCACGTCGCGCCCGAAGCGTATGTCGGCGGCACCATCGCACTGGTGCAGGAGGGGGACTCGATCACTATCGACGCGCACCAATTGCTGCTGCAGCTGAACGTGTCGGAAGAAGAACTGGCCAGGCGCCGCGCCAGCTGGAAGGCACCGGCGCCGCGCTATACGCGCGGGGTACTGGCGAAGTTTGCGCGGCTGGCGTCGACAGCGAGCAAGGGGGCGGTGACGGATTGATTGCGGTTCGGCGGATGGCAAAAAGCCTGCGAGGGATCGCAGGCTTTTTTGTTTGCAGGACGATTGCAGTACCGTCGCCCCTGGCAGGCGCTCCCCTCTCCCGCGAAGTGGGAGAGGGGTGGGGGTGAGAGCCGGAGCCTCGACGAAGTACTGCGCGTCGGTATGCCCGTGCCTGCCCTCACCCCCTGCCCTCTCCCGCAAGCGGGAGAGGGGAGAAAACCTTCAACCCTCGCCCGGCGCCTTCTCCATTTCCTCCAGCGTCGCATCCAGCCACTCGACCAGCCGCGCTTCCAGCGACTGCGTCAGCTCGCTGGCCAGTTGCGCCGTCAACGGCGCCAGCCGCGACTGCAGCGTGGCTTCGGTGTGGGCGGCGACCACCTGCGGCCATTCGGTGCGAAAGCGCATCATCACGCGGCTCAGCAGCTCGGTACGCACCGCGCGCAGGTCGTCGTCGCCGGTGTCGGTGGCGGTGTCCGTCTGCGCGGCGGGCTGGGCCGGCACGATTGCGTCGTCCAGCGCGGCGTCCCCGGTGTCGCCCACCTGCATCACCATGCCGGCATCGTCCATGCCGAAGGTGTCGATCACGCCATCGTCCGCCGCGGCGCCGGCCTGCGCCGGCGCACCGGTGTCGGCATCCGGCAGTTCGACGACCTCGGTCAGCAGCGGGATGCTGTCGTGCGGTTCCGGCCGCGGGATCACCCGCGAGGTGGTGCGTTCGCTCATGCGGCGTCTCCCTTGGGCTGGCCGATGTCGTGGTGCGTCAGCGGATAGCCGCGTTCGCGGTAGAAGCGGTAGCGCTGGCGGCCGGCCTCGCGCGCGGCGTCGCCGGCGCCGACCACCTCGATCAGCCGCTCGAAGCTGGCAAACTGCGCCGGCGCCTGGTCAGCCAGGTTGATCAGCAGCTGGTGGTGCGGCACGCCTTCGGTGGTGGCGGCCAGCAGGATCGGGGTCACGGCCGCGTTGGGGCTTTCCAGCCCGCAATGCGGCAGGAAGTCCAGCGCGGAGAAGGTCCACAGGCGCGCGTCCAGGTCCGCCAGCTGCGCCGGCGCGCCGTGGATCACCACCTTCTGCCCGGCGCCGTAGGCCTTGCGGACCAGCCGGCAGACATAGCCGAGCACGTCCGGCACGTTGCTGTGGAAGTCGATGCGCGTCATGGACGATTGCCGCTCCTGCTCCGTTGCGCCGCGCTCAGGCCGCGCGGTCCATCAGGAACTGCGTCAGCAGCGGCACCGGACGGCCGGTGGCTCCCTTGGCCGCGCCGCTCTTCCAGGCGGTGCCGGCGATGTCCAGGTGGGCCCAGTCGTACTTCTCGGTAAAGCGCGCCAGGAAGCAGGCCGCGGTGACGCTGCCGGCCGGTCGGCCGCCGATATTGGCCATGTCCGCAAAGTTGGACTTGAGCTGGTCCTGGTACTCGTCGTCCAGCGGCATGCGCCAGGCGGTGTCCATGGCGCGGCGGCCAGCCTGCAGCAGCGCGTCGGCAAGCGCGTCGGAGCGCGCGTACAGGCCGCTGTTGACATGGCCCAGCGCGATGATGCACGCGCCGGTCAGGGTGGCGACGTCGATCACCGCGGCCGGCTTGAAGCGCTCGACATAGGTCAGCGCGTCGCAAAGGATCAGGCGGCCCTCGGCGTCGGTGTTGAGGATCTCGATGGTCTGGCCCGACATGCTGGTGACCACGTCGCCCGGCTTGGTGGCGATGCCGCTGGGCATGTTCTCGCAGGTGGGGACCACCGCGACCACATTGAGCTTCAGGCCCATCTCGGCCACGGCCTGGATCGTGCCCAGCACCGAGGCGGCGCCGCACATGTCGTACTTCATCTCGTCCATGCCCTCGCCCGGCTTGAGCGAGATGCCGCCGGTATCGAAGGTGATGCCCTTGCCCACCAGCACCACCGGCGCCTGCTTGGCGCCGGCGCCGTCATAGCGCAGCACGATGAACTGGGGCGGCTCCTCGCTGCCCTTGGTCACGGCCAGGAATGCGCCCATGTTCAGCGCCTCGATCTGCTTGCGCCCGAGGATCTCGGCCTTGAGCTTGTGGCGCTTGGCGATGCTGCGCGCGGTATTGGCCAGGTAGGTCGGGGTGCAGATATTGGATGGCAGGTTGCCGAGGTCGCGCGTCAGCTCCATGCCGTTGGCGATGGCGGTGCCGCGCACCGCGGCCTGGGTCGCGGCGCGGGCGTCGCCGCTGTCGACCGCGATCACGACCTTGCGCAGCGATGACTTGTCATTGCCGTTGGGCTTGCCGCTGGCAGCACTCTGTGCGTTGGCGCGCTTGAGTCCGGGATGGCGCTCGAGCAGGCGGTAGCCGGCTTCGCGCACCAGCGTGATGGTGGTGATCACGGCCCACGACACGTCGCGCTGCTGCGGCGCCTGTTGCGCCAGGCACCACAGGGCCGAGGCGGCACGCGTGGACGACAAGGCACGCACCGCGGTGCGCACCGCATCGGCAAAGGCCTTGTCGGTGAAATCGGGTTCCTTGCCCAGGCCCACCAGCAGCACGCGCGCGGCGCCCACGCCGGCCACTTCGTGCAGCATCAGCTGGGTGCCGCGCTTGCCTTCGAAGTCGCCCTGCTTGACCAGCCGTGCCACCAAGCCCTTGGTGGCCACATCGAGGGCCTTGGCGACGCCGCCGAGGTTCTGGCCTTCGAACAGGCCGACCACCAGGCAGTCGGTCTTGGTCGCCAGGAAACCATTTTGGCCGGCTTTGCTCCAATCCAGGGCTTTTGTGCTAAATTCCATCGCGCTTCCTTCCAGGGGCTCGTTAGACACGAAAGCCTCCATTATCCGCGATTTTTACCCCGCGACCTGCCGCCGCTGATACGCCCCGGTCACGTTGACAGCACGCTGTGCCGTCAGCCAGCTGTTCTGCCAGGCACCTCGCACGGCACATCGCCCGCTCCGGCCGGCAGCCCGGAACCGAACCCGCATGATCCTTCAACAAGCCCTGCGACGCGAGCTTGCCTACACCGCCGGGGCGGTGTTCCTGGTGATGCTGACCTTCATGCTCACCTCGCTCGTGATCCGCATCCTGGGGATGGCCGCCAACGGCAAGGCCAGCCCCAACGACGTGCTGATGCTGATCGGCCTGGCCACCATCGGCTACCTGTCGATCCTGCTGTCGGCGACGCTGTTCATTTCCACCCTGATCGTGCTGACGCGCTGGTACAAGGATTCGGAAATGGTAGTGTGGTTCTCGGCCGGCATCTCGCTGCGCGACCTGATCAAGCCGGTGCTGCAGTTCGCCGCGCCCTTCATCGTGCTGGCGCTGCTGCTGGGCCTGTTCGCGTGGCCGTGGGCCAACCAGCAGAGCGCGCTGTTCCGCGACCGCTTCGAGCAGCGCGGGGTGATGTCGATGATCGCCGCCGGCCGCTTCATCGAGCCGGCCAAGGCCAACTACGTGCTGTTCATCGAGGGCATCGACGCCGACATGAAGCATGCGCGCAATGTCTTCGTCGCCAATGCCGAAGCCGACAAGATCGGCGTGGCGCTGGCGCACCAGGGCAAATTCGAGACCATGCCCAACGGCGACCGCCTGGTGGTGATGGAGAATGGCCGCCGCTATTCCGGCACGCCCGGCCAGATCGACTACCGCATCGTCGAGTTCGAGCGCTACGCGGTCAAGGTGGACAACAAGCCGCCCGAGTCCGAGGCCAAGCTGCCGCCCAAGAGCCGCGACACCATCGAGCTGATCCGCAATCCCACGCGCGAGAACCTGGGCGAACTGATCTGGCGCATCTCGCTGCCGATCCTGGCCTTCAACTTCGTCATGATCGCGATCCCGCTGGCCTATGTGAACCCGCGCCTGGGCCGCTACACGCCGCTGGTGTTCGCCGTGCTGATCTACCTGACCTACAGCAACCTGATCAACCTGTCGCAGTCCTGGGTGCGCAACGGCTCGATCCCGTTCTGGCTGGCCTGGTGGCCGATCCACCTGGCCGTGTTCCTGGGCGCGCTGCTGCTGTTCCGCTACCGCCAGAACCGCAGCCTGGGTGGCTGGCGCGCCGTGTTCGGGCTGCGCAAGCGCGATGCCGTGGCCACCGCCGGAGGCCGGGCATGAGGATCCTGCGCGTCTACGAACGCTATTTCGGCCGGCTGGTCTATGGCGTGTTCGCCTTCATCCTGTTCGCGGTGCTGTCGCTGTTCGTGTTCTTCGACATGCTCAACGAGCTCGAGAACGTCAACGCCCAGTACACCTCGCTGGTCGCGCTGTTCCACGTCCTGCTGCAGGCGCCCACGCGGGTGTACGAGGTGCTGCCGATCGCGGTGCTGATCAGCGCGATCTATGTGTTCTCGCAGCTGGCCAGCCAGTCCGAGTACACCATCTTCCGCGTCGCCGGCCTGAACACGCGCCAGGCGCTGTTCTCGCTGTTCAAGCTGGCGGTGCCGCTGGCGCTCGTGACCTTTCTGTTCGGCGAGTTCATCGGCCCGCGCGCCGAGCAGTATGCGCAGAAGGTCAAGCTGGAGGCGATCGGTGCCACGGTGTCGTCGGGCTTCCGCTCCGGGGTCTGGGTCAAGGACCGTGACAAGGATCCCGCCGGCGAGGGCGAGATCACCCGCTTCGTCAACGTGGCGGGGCTGCGGCCGGACCAGACCATCACCGGCATCACCATGTACGAGTTCGATCCCCAGTACCGGCTGCGCGTGATCCGCGTGGCGCAGGAGGGGCGCTACCAGGGCGGCCAGTCATGGGAGCTGCAGAACGTCAGCGAGACCCGCTTCGTCGAACTCGCGTCGCAGGCCCAGGGCGCGCAGCCCGCCCCCGGCGCGCCGGCGCGCGACGCGCTGGCACCGGACTTCCGCGCCGAGCAGGTCAAGTTCCCGCGCGTGGCCATGCATTCGGAGCTGACCCCGCAGATCCTGTCGGTGCTGCTGGTCACGCCGGAGCGGATGTCGACGCTGGACCTGTTCCGCTATATCCGCCACCTGCGCGACAACAAGCAGGACACCCAGCGCTACGAGATCGCGTTCTGGAAGAAGGTGATCTACCCGCTGACACTGTTCGTGATGGTGGCGCTGGCGCTGCCGTTCGCCTACCTGCACGCACGCGCCGGCGCGGTCGGCGTGAAGGTGTTCGGCGGCATCATGCTGGGGCTGTCGTTCCACCTGTCTAACACGCTGTTCTCGCACGTCGGCCTGCTGCATACCTGGCCGCCGATCATCTCGGCGCTGGTGCCCGGCACGCTTTATCTGATGGTGGCGCTGCTGGCGCTGCGCTGGGTGGACCGGCATTGAGCACCGCCATGGCAGCCCGCGACCGCGCCCTGGTCCTGTTCGCGCACGGCGCGCGCGATGCGCGCTGGCGCGAGCCGTTCGAGCGGCTGCAGCAGAAGCTGGTGGCCACCCTGCCCGGCTGCGCGGTGCGGCTGGCGTTCCTGGAGCTGATGTCGCCGCTGCTGGCGGATGCATTGGCCGAACTGGCCGCGGAAGGCGTGACCGAGGTCACCGTGGTGCCCGTGTTCTTTGGCCAGGGCGGGCATATCCGGCGCGATTTGCCGGCACTGATCGATCAGTGCCGGCAGGCCCATCCCGGCCTGCGCATCCATTGCGCGGCCGCGGTGGGCGAGTCGGATGCGGTGCTGGACGCGATTGCGGCGTATTGCGTGGCGGCGTTGCCTGGGGCTGCTTCCGCGCAGCCCTGAAGCGAAATGAAAAACCCCGTGCCGGTATCCCGGGACGGGGTCAGTAACATCGTTGGTTTGCTCCCCTCTCCCGCCTGCGGGAGCGGGGCCGGGGGTGAGGGCAGGCGCCTGGCAAGCACCATGAGGCCTCGCTTCGTGGAGGCTCCCGCCCTCACCCCCGCCCCTCTCCCATAAATGGGAGAGGGGAGAAAACACTCGCCGTGCTAGCGCGAAGTCCGGAAATCAGGCAGCGCGCGGCGTGCGTACTTCAGTCACGTCCGCATGCTCCCGCGGCGCCTCGGTCGCGCGCGCGGCCAGCGCGGCGCCGATCATCAGCAGGCTGGGCTGCACCGGGTCGATCCATGCGGCCGCTTCCCCGGCCGCCATCTGGCCGAGCGTGAACTCGCGGCTGCGCTGGCGCGGCGTGGTGGCGGCTTCGACCACCCATGCCGGCGTCGACGCGGGCTTGCCGTGCGCGATCAGTTGCGCGGCAATCGACGCGGCCTGGTCGCGGCCCATGTAGTAGACCAGCGTGTCGGCCCTGACCGCGGCTTCGATATCGGGCGAACCCTCGGCGTCCGCGGCCTTGGCCTGCGTCGCAAAGGCCACGCTGCGCGACACGCCGCGCCTGGTCAGCGGCTTGCCGATGGCCGAAGCAGCAGCCAGCGCGGCGGTGATGCCGGGCACCACCTCGTACTCGATGCCGGCCGCTTCCAGCGCCTGCAGTTCCTCGTCGGCGCGGCCGAACAGCATCGGGTCGCCGCCCTTGAGGCGCACCACGCGTTCGTACTTGCCGGCGAGGTCGACGATCTGGCGGTTGATGAACAGCTGCGCGGTCGAGCGCTGGCCGCAGCGCTTGCCGACTTCGACCAGCTGCGCCTGCGCACACCAGGCCAGCATCTCCGGCGCCACCAGCGCATCGTGCAGCACCACCTGGGCTTCGCCCAACAGCCGTGCACCACGCACCGTAATGAGGTCTGCCGCACCGGGGCCCGCCCCGATCAGGTACACCTTGCCGTAAGTCTTCTGTGCCTGCTTGCCCATCTCCAGCCCCTTGTCCGGTCGATCCTGTTCGCTACCGATCAGGAGAACGCACGGATCATGCCCGCGGCCACCGTGTGGTTGGTTGCCTCGTCGATCAGCACGAACGCGCCCGTGGCCGGATTATCGCCGTAGGCATCGCACACGATCGGCTTCTGCAGCGAGATCTGCACCGAACCGATATCGTTCAGGCGGATCTCGTGGCGGCCGGTCTCGTGCGACAGCGTGTGCACGTCCAGCACGCGGTCCACCGCCGACACCCGCGCGAACACGCTCGCCGTGGTGTGCTTGAGCACGTACTTGCGCGACGGGTTCAGCGACTCGTCGTCGAACCAGCACAGGTCGGCCTGCAGCTTCTTGGCCGAAGCCGCGGTCGCGTCGGCGGCAACGAACATGTCACCGCGTGATACATCGACGTCCTCGGCCAGGCGCACGGTGACGGTGTCACCGACGTTGGCCGATGCGGCGGCGCCATTGGGCGTCAGCACTTCGGCGACCACCGCTTCGCGGTTGGCCGGCAGCACGCGCAGCTTCTGGCCGACGCGCACGGTGCCGGCTTCGACGCGGCCGGCATAGCCGCGGAAGTCGTCCGACTGCGAACCGTCCTGGCGGATCACCAGCTGCACCGGGAAGCGCAGCGCGGCGTCGTCCTCGGGCGCGGCTTCTTCCACCGGCAGCTCTTCCAGCAGCGGCAGCAGCGGCTCGCCCTGGTACCACGGCATGGCGTCGCTCTCGTGCACGATGTTGTCGCCGCGCAGCGCGGACACCGGCACGTAGCGCACGTCCTTGAGCCCCAGCTGCTCGGCCAGTTCGGCGTAGGCGGCGCGGATCTCGTTGAAGGTCTGCTCGCTGTAGTCGACCAGGTCCATCTTGTTGACGGCGACGATCACGTGCTGGATTTCCAGCAGTTTCAGGATCGCCGAGTGGCGCTTGGTCTGCGCCAGCAGCTCGGCGCGGCCGTCCGTGACGGTCACGCGGGTGGCATCGACCAGCACGATGGCCGCGTGCGCGGTCGACGCGCCGGTGACCATGTTGCGGGTGTACTGCTCGTGGCCCGGCGTATCCGCGATGATGAACTTGCGGCGCGCGGTCGAGAAGTAGCGGTAGGCCACGTCGATGGTGATGCCCTGCTCGCGCTCGGCTTCGAGGCCGTCGGTCAGCAGCGAGAAGTCGATCTGCTCGCCGGCGGTGCGCTTGTTCTTGGCGTTGGCCAGCGCGGTCAGCTGGTCGGACAGCACCGCCTTGCTGTCGTACAGCAGGCGGCCGATCAGCGTGCTCTTGCCGTCGTCGACCGAGCCCGCGGTGATGAAGCGCAGCAGGCCTTGGTGGGTTGCTTGGTGAGTCATGTCTGGATCCTTTGCTGCGTGCGGCTTAGAAGTAGCCTTCCTTCTTGCGGCGCTCCATCGAGGCTTCGCTGGTCTGGTCGTCCATGCGGGTGGCGCCGCGCTCGGTGATCTCGGTCACCGCGGTCTCGGCGATGATCGCTTCCGGCGAATCGGCAATGCTGGCCACCGGGCAGGTGCAGCTGATGTCGCCCACGGTGCGGAAGCGGACCGACAGTACTTCGCTGACGTCGCCGTCCTGCTTGGGCGTGATCGGCGTGACCGGCACCAGCAGGCCGTTCTTGCGCACCACTTCGCGCTGGTGCGCGTAGTAGATCGGCGGCAGCGCCAGGTTTTCGCGGGCGATGTACTGCCACACGTCCAGCTCGGTCCAGTTCGAGATCGGGAACACGCGCATCTGCTCGCCCTGCGCCATGCGGGCGTTATACAGGCTCCACAGTTCGGGGCGCTGCGCCTTCGGGTCCCACTGGCCGAACTCGTCGCGGAACGAGAAGATGCGCTCCTTGGCGCGGGCCTTCTCTTCGTCGCGGCGGGCGCCGCCCATCAGCGCGTCGAACTTGTGCGCCTCGATGGTTTCCAGCAGCGTCACGGCCTGCGCGGCGTTGCGCGAATCGGTTTCCTTGCGCAGGCGCACGGTGCCGCGCTTGATCGAGTCTTCCACATGACCCACCACCAGGCGCGCGCCCAGTTCGGCCACGCGCTGGTCGCGGAACGTGATGACTTCCGGGTAGTTGTGGCCGGTGTCGATATGCACCAGCGGGAACGGCAGCTCGATCTTGCGCTCGCCCAGGCGGAAGGCCTTCAGCGCCAGGTGCAGCATCACGATCGAGTCCTTGCCGCCGGAGAACAGCAGCGCCGGGTTGCGGCACTCGGCCACCACCTCGCGGATGATGTAGATCGATTCCGCTTCGAGGCGGTCGAGATGGTCGTTCTGTACCTGCAACAGGTGCGCCACGCTGGAGGTGGCTTCTGCGATGTCGTTCATGATGCCCATTTTCTTACGGCCTCAATGCTTGATGTTCTGTTCGTGGAGCCCGCACTCTTTCGAGTCCTTGCTTTTGGCTACAGCCGGGCTACGCCCTTAACTTTGCTTCGCAAAGTTAGCTTCCGCCGAAGCCGGGACGGAACGCAGATTGCCTTCGTGCAATCCGCATTCCTTTGTGTCCCGGCTTTCCCACCACCACCGTCCCGCGCGCACGTCCTCGCCCGCGCGTACCGCACGCGTGCAGGGCTCGCAGCCGATGCTGGGATAGCCCTTGGCGTGCAGGTCGTTGACCGGCACGTCGTGGCGCTTCAGGTAGGCCCACACTTCGGCCTCGCTCCAGTCCGCCAGCGGGTTGAACTTGGGGATGCCGCGGGCTTCGTCCAGTTCCTCGAACGGCAGCTCGGCACGCGTCACGGCCTGCTCGCGGCGCTGGCCGGTCAGCCAGGCATCGGCGTGCGACAGCGCGCGGTTGAGCGGCTCGACCTTGCGGATGCCGCAGCACGACTTGCGCGCGTCGATGCTGTCGTAGAAGCCGTTCAGCCCGTGCTTCTTCAAATAGTTCTCGACCGCCTCGGCATCCGGCGTGAACTGCTCGATGGTGTAGCCGTAGCGCGCCTGCACCTTGTCCAGCACCGCCAGGGTCTCGGCGTGCAGGCGCCCGGTCTGCAGCGTGAACACGCGGATGCCCGCGCGCACCGCCTCGCTGCCGCGCAGGATCGCGTCGGTCAGCACCATGTCCTCGGCCGCCAGGCTCGAGGCAAAGCGCGCGCGGAAATAGCGGCCGGCGATGCCCGCCAGGCGCCCGGCCAGCTCGCGCTCTTTCTGCTCCAGCGCTTCGATGCTGCCGGTGTACTCCGGCGCGACCCACAGCGCGGGCGGCCGCAGCCCCGACACCGCGCCGGCGCCGGCTTCCGCCACCACCGCGATCTCGCTCAGCACGGTGCTCATGCCGCTTCCTTCGGCTGCGCACCGACTTCGGCGCGCGCGCGGCGGAACAGCGGCAGCGGCTCGTCGACCGAAGCCTGGTAGGTCACGGTGAACTCGGTAAAGCCCTTGATGGCGTCGTCGATGTTCTTGTCGGCGCGCACCGCGAAGGCGTCGAAGCCGCAGCGCTTCATGAAGTTGAGCTGGTCGCGCAGCACGTCGCCGATGGCGCGCAGCTGGCCTTCCCACTTGTAGCGGGTACGCAGCAGGTAGGCCGTGGAGAAGCCGCGGCCGTCGCGGAACACCGGGAAGTCCACCGCCACCAGCGACACGCGCTCGAAGTACGCGGCAGCGTCGCCCGGCTCGTCTTCCGGGGCCAGCCACACGCCGGTGCGGGACGCGTCGCGGCCGGCCAGCAGCGCTTCATTGGCCTTCCACACCGACAGCGGGAACAGCACCGCGTCCTGGCCCTGCACGGCAGCGGCGATGCGCTCTTCGGTCAGCGGTTGCTCTTCCGTGGCGCGCAGCACGGTCCAGTTGTCTTCGACGATCACCGGGGTGACGTTGGCACTGCCGGTTGCATCCTGGCGTTGCAGTTGAATGATCTTTGCCATGTTCAGTCTCTCCGGTCCTCAGGCTTCGGCGCGTTCGCGCGGTTGCTTGTCGGCATAGACGCGCTCCTTGAACGGGGCGATGCCGATGCGGGACAGGGTTTCGATAAAGCGCTCGTCTTCGATGCGGTTGGCGACGAAGGTGTCGATGATGCGGCTTACCACGTCGGGCATTTCCTCGGCGCTGAACGACGGGCCGATCACCTTGCCCAGCGCGGTCTGGTTGCCCTGCGCGCCGCCCAGCGTGACCTGGTACCACTCCGAACCGTCCTTGTCGACGCCCAGCACGCCGATATTGCCGACGTGGTGGTGGCCGCAGGCGTTGATGCAGCCCGAGATGTTCAGCGAGATCTCGCCCAGGTCATAGACGTAGTCGAGGTCGTCGAAGCGGTCCTGGATCGCCTGCGCGATCGGGATCGACTTGGCGTTGGCGAGCGAGCAGAAGTCGCCGCCGGGGCAGGCGATGATGTCGGTCAGAAGGCCGATGTTGGGCGTCGCCAGGCCGGCCTTCCGGGCTACTTGCCACAACGCGTACAGGTCCTGCTTCTTCACGTCGGGCAGCACCAGGTTCTGCTCGTGCGCGACGCGCAGCTCGCCGAAGCCGAACTGGTCGGCCAGGTCGGCCACGGTTTCCATCTGCGCGTCGGTGGCGTCCCCCGGCGGCGAGGCCAGGCCCGGCTTGGTCGACAGCGTCACCGCGGCGTAGCCGGGCACCTTGTGGCCGTGCACGCTGCGGCTGACCCAGCGCGCGAAGGCCTTGTCCTCGAGCAGGTGCTTTTCGTACGAGGCATCGGTGTCGGCCAGCTTCTCATACGCGGGCGGCGCGAAGTACTGCGCCACGCGGTCGAATTCGGCCTGCGTCAGCGTGGCCGGACCGTCCTTGCTGTGCTGCCATTCTTCCTCGACTTCCTGGGCGAACTTGTCGGCGCCGATCGCCTTCACCAGGATCTTGATGCGGGCCTTGTACTTGTTGTCGCGGCGGCCATAGCGGTTGTAGACGCGGATCGCCGACTCGATGTAGGTCAGCATGTGCTGCCACGGCAGGTCGTCCTTGATGATCGTGCCCAGGATGGGGGTACGGCCGAGGCCGCCACCGGCCAGGATGCGCAGGCGCGTTTCGCCGTCGGCATTCTTGTAGGCATAGACGCCGATGTCGTGCATCTGCACCACGGCGCGGTCGTCGGCCGACGCCGAGATCGCGATCTTGAACTTGCGCGGCAGGAAGGCGAATTCCGGCTGGAACGTGCTCCACTGGCGCAGCAGCTCGGCCAGCACGCGCGGATCCACCGACTCGTCCGGCGCCACGCCGGCGAAGTGGTCGGTGGTGATGTTGCGCACGCAGTTGCCCGAGGTCTGGATCGCGTGCATCTCGACGCTGGCCAGCTCGGCCAGCACGTCGGGCACGCGCTCCAGCTCCATCCAGTTGTACTGGATGTTCTGGCGGGTCGAAAAGTGGCCG
Organism: Cupriavidus neocaledonicus; assembly: GCF_000372525.1. Taxonomy (GTDB): domain Bacteria; phylum Pseudomonadota; class Gammaproteobacteria; order Burkholderiales; family Burkholderiaceae; genus Cupriavidus; species Cupriavidus neocaledonicus. The sequence continues at coordinate 180,209 of NZ_AQUR01000105.1, read as the reverse complement.
TAGCCGCGGTCGTATTCGCGCGCGATATGGGCCAGCTTGCGCAGCTGCTTCGACGACAGCAGGCCGTACGGGATCGCCACGCGCAGCATGTAGGCGTGGCGCTGCATGTATAGGCCGTTCTGCAGCCGCAGCGGCAGGAATTCTTCCTCGGTCAGCTCGTCCGCCAGGCGGCGGCGCACCTGGTCACGGAACTGGGCGACGCGCTCGGCGACGATGCGCTGGTCATATTGGTCGTACTGATACATGGCGGGGTCCGTTCAGTATTCGTTGAATTCAGGAGACGAGCTTGATCGCGACCAGCGTCAGCGTGGTCGCCAGGGCGGCGCGCACCAGCCGCTCGGGCAGCGCCCGCGACAGTTGCGCGCCCAGCCAGATGCCGGGGATCGAACCCACCAGCAGCGCCAGCAGCAAATTCCAGTCGACCGTGCCGAGCCACACGTGGCCCAGCCCGGCCAGCGCCGTCAGCGGGACGGCGTAGGCAATGTCGGTGCCGGCCACTTCGGCCGGCTTCATGTGGGGATACAGCAGCAGGATCAGCGTGGCGCCGACCGCGCCGGCGCCGATCGACGAGACCGTGACCAGCACGCCGATCACCGCGCCGACGATGACGGTGGCAACCACCTGCCTGCGGCCATGCAGCTGGAAACGCGGGTTGCGTTCCAGCCAGGCCAGCATCTGGCGGCGGAACAGCAGCGACAGCACCGTCAGCAGCACCGACACGCCGATGGTCACGCGGATCGCATGCAGCCACCGGCCGTCGAGTTCGCCGGCGCTCTTCAGCACCAGGATGGCGGCGACCGCCGCCGGCAGGCTGCCGATGCACAGGCGCCGCACCACCTGCCATTGCACGTGGCCGTGGGCGCGATGCGCGATGGTGCCGAAACCCTTGGTGATGGACGCGAAGGCCAGGTCGGTGCCGACCGCGGTGGCGGGCGAGAAGCCGAACAGCAGCGTCAGCAGCGGCGTCATCAGCGAGCCCCCTCCCACGCCGGTCAGTCCGACGAGGACGCCTACGAACAGACCGGAAAAGGTATAGGCCAGGGACATGGGGGACTCGGTGTGGCGTGGCCCGCGGATCTCGCCGTGGAACTGGCCGCGGCGAGAAGGCGCACCGAGGGCAGGCCGTTCATTAACAAAGTTCGAGAATCGTAATAAACTGGCCTCATACCTCAAACTAATAAGAAGTTGTTTGTTTATACGAACGCAGATATATGAACTTGCACCAGTTTCGCTTCGTGCGGGAAGCCGTCCGGCAGAACTACAACCTGACCGAGGCCGCTAAAGCGCTATATACGTCACAACCTGGCGTATCCAAGGCCATCATCGAGCTGGAAGAAGAGCTGGGGGTCGATATCTTCACGCGCCACGGCAAGCGCATCCGCAGCCTGACCGAGCCGGGCCGCCGCATCCTCAGCTCGGTCGAGAAGATCCTGCAGGAGGTGGAAAGCCTGAAGCGGGTCGGCATGGACTATGCGGCACAGGACCAGGGCAACTTCACCATCGCCACCACCCATACCCAGGCGCGCTATGCGCTGCCGCGCGTGATCAGCGAGTTCACCAAGCGCTATCCCAAGGTGCGGCTGTCGATCCAGCAGGGCAACCCGGCCCAGATCGCCGACATGCTGCTGCATGACCAGGCCGACATCGGCATCGCCACCGAAGGCATCTCCAGCGACAAGAACCTGGTGTCGCTGCCGGGCTACCAGTGGACCCATATGGTGATTACGCCGCCCGAGCACCCGCTGCTGGAGAAGAAGCACCTGGCGCTGGAAGACCTGATGGGATACCCGCTGATCACCTACGATGCCAACTTCGCCGGGCGCACCAAGATCGACAAGGCCTTCGCGCTGCGCCACCTGGCGCCGGACATCGTGCTCGAGGCCATCGACGCGGACGTGATCAAGACCTATGTGGAAATCGGGCTGGGCGTGGGCATCGTCGCCGGCGTCGCCTATGATGCCGAGCGCGACCGCAACCTGCGCGGCATTGCCGCCGGGCACCTGTTCGGCAGCAACGTGACCCACCTGGCCGTCAAGCAGGGGGCCTACCTGCGCAGCTTTGTCTACACCTTCATCGAACTGTTCTCGCCGACGCTCAACCGCAAGCTGGTCGAGCAGGCCATGTCCGGCGAACACGAAGCCTACGAACTCTGAGGCGGCACGGCTGCCGCCCTTCTATATAAGAAAACCGAATTGCACGATGCCTGCCCTGCACATCCCACCCTGCCGCCCGGAGGTCCTGTGAGCGACCTGCCCCGCATCCACTGGACCGAAAACGGCGTCGAGCACAGCGCCGCCTGGCGCTCCGAGGCCGGCCTGCCGCCGCCGCGGCGCGTCGTTGTCGCCGACGACACCACCAGCGCCGATACTGCCTACCGCCTGGCCTGCGAAGGCACCGCGCTGCTGTGGCGGGGCGATTTCCAGAACGCGCGCCAGTTGCTGAACGCACTGGCCCGCCGCACCGAGCGCAAGCCCAAAAAGGCCGGCCGCCCCGGCGCCAAGGCCCGCGACAAGGGCCAGGCCGCGTCGCCCACCGAGGCCTTCCACCTGCACCGGCTGGCGCAGTCGCAGCGCGCGCGCACGCTGGGCATGCTGCTGCTGCCGTTCGAGGCCGGCCACCAGATCCCGCTGCGCCGCGCGCCCGATGTGCATGACGCCTGCGAGCAGGTCTACGGCCCGGCCACGGAGCCCTACGTGGCCTCGCTGCGCGAGCTGCTGGGCATGATCGGCGCGTTCGAGTGGCGCAGGAAGGGCGTGGAGATCCCGGCGCTGGCAGACCGCATCCACCCGTGGTACGGCGTGTTCTCGCCGGTGCGCGGCGAGTACGTCGACCTGGTCGCGGCCGAGCCGCTGCCGGCGCAGACGCTGGCCTTCGATATCGGCACCGGCACCGGCGTGCTGGCCGCGGTGCTGGCCCGCCGGGGCGTGCAGCGCGTGGTGGCCACCGACCAGGACCCGCGCGCGCTGGCGTGCGCGCGCGAGAACATCGCCCGGCTCGGCTATGCCGCGCAGGTCGACGTGATCGAGGCCGACCTGTTCCCCGCCGGCCGCGCGCCGCTGGTGGTATGCAACCCGCCGTGGGTGCCGGCGCGGCCCAGCTCGCCGGTCGAGCGCGCCGTCTATGACCCCGACAGCGCCATGCTGCGCGGCTTCCTGCAAGGGCTGGCGGAGCACCTGGAACCCGGTGGCGAGGGCTGGCTTCTGCTGTCCGACCTGGCCGAGCACCTGGGCCTGCGCCAGCGCGAGGAACTGACGGGCTGGATCGAGGCGGCGGGGCTGAAGGTGCTGGGCCGCTCCGACATCCGCCCGCGCCACCCGCGCGCGGCCGACGCGGCCGACCCGCTGCACGCGGCGCGCTCGGCCGAAGTGACCTCGCTCTGGCGCCTGGGCGTGCGCTGATGCCGCCGCGGCGGGGCCACGGTGCCCCGCCGGCCGAGTTCGGCTATCCTTTGCCGTCACATATAAGAACGGAGGAGACCATGCTGAAGCTGCCCCTGCGCCCCCTGCTGCTGGCCGGCGCGCTGTTCGTCGCCGGCGCCGCGCAGGCCGACATCCGCGTCGGCATCGACGTGTCCACCACCGGGCCGGCCGCCTCGATCGGCATCCCATCCAAGAACACCGTGCTGATGTGGCCGCAGACGCTGGGCGGCCAGAAGGCGCACTACATCATCCTGGACGACGGCACCGACCCGGCCGCCGCGGTGCGCAACGTGCGCAAGCTGATCTCCGAGGAAAAGGTCGACGTGATCGTCGGCCCCAACATCACCCCCACCGCCATCGCCGCGCTCGATGCCGTGGCCGAGGGCGAGACCCCGATGGTGGCGCTGGCCGCCTCGGCCGCCATCGTCGAGCCGCAGACCGACGCCAAGCGCCGCTGGGCCTTCAAGATGCCGCAGAACGACTCGCACATGGCCACCGTGCTGACCGAGTACATGAGCAACCACGGCGTGCGGACGGTCGGCTTCATCGGCTTTGCCGATGCCTACGGCGAAAGCTGGTGGCGCGAGTTCTCGAAGCTGGCCGAGCTGCGCAAGATCCGGGTGGTGGCCAGCGAACGCTTCTCGCGCAACGACACCTCCGTCACCGGGCAGGTGCTCAAGCTGATGGCGGCCAACCCGGACGCGATCCTGATCGCCGGCGCCGGCACGCCGTCGGTGCTGCCGCAGAAGACGCTGGGCGAGCGCGGCTACAAAGGCAAGGTCTACCAGACCCACGGCATTGCCACCTGGGACTTCCTGCGCATGGGCGGCAAGGACGTCGAAGGCACGCTGTTCCCGACCGGGCCGGTGGTGGTGGCGCGCCAGCTGCCCGAGAGCCACCCGGTGCGCAAGGTGGCGCTGGACTTCGTCAACCGCTACGAAGCCAGGTACGGCGCCGACAGCGTGACGCAGTTTGCCGGCGATGCCTGGGGCGCGTGGATGCTGCTCGACGACGCCGCCCGCCGCGCGCTCAGGAGCGGCGCCCAGCCCGGCACGCGCGAGTTCCGCGCGGCCATGCGCGACGCGCTGGAAACCACCACCAATCTCACCATCCCCAACGGCGTGATGAACCTGAACCCGAAGGACCACCAGGGCTTCGACCAGCGTTCGCGCGTGATGGGGGTGATCCGCAACGGCAAGTTCGCCTATGCGGGCGACAAGTAGCCCCGCATCAATGCAACAACGCATCACGAAAGGAAGCCTGGCATGAGTACCACTCCCACCCCCGTCACCGTCGCCTTTATCGGCCTGGGCGCCATGGGCTCGCACATGGTGCGCCGCCTGCTGGCCGCCGGCCACACCGTGCGCGCCTTCGTGCGCCGCCCGGAAGCCGCCGAGGCTGCGCGCGCGCTGGGGGCAGCACCGTTCTTCACGCCCGCCGAGGCGGCGCGCGGCGCCAGCGTGGTCTTCACCAACGTGACCTCGTCCGAAGACGTGCGCGAGGTGCTGCTGGGCGCGCAGGGCGTGATCCACGGGGCCGCGCCGGGCACCATCTGCGTCGACCACAGCACCATCTCGCCCATCGTCACGCGCGAGATCGCCGCGGCGCTGGAAGCGCGCGGCATCGAGGCGCTCGACTGTCCGGTGTCGGGCGGCACCATGGGCGCCGAGGCCGGCACGCTGACCATCATGGTCGGCGGCAAGGCCGAGATGCTGGAACGCGTGCGCCCGCTGCTCGAGCGGCTGGGCCAGACCATCACCCATATCGGCGACCATGGCGCCGGCCAGGTGGCCAAGCTGTGCAACCAGATCGCGCAGGTGGTCAATATCGAAGGCATTGCGGAAGCGATGCGCTTTGCCGCCGCGCAGCAGGTCGACACCGGCCGCGTATTCGAAGCCATGGCGAGCGGCATGGCCGGCAGCCGCATGCTCGACCTGATGGGCCCCAAGATGGTGGCGCGCAACTTCGCCGCCGGCATCGAGGCGCGGCTGCACGACAAGGACTTCGGCCTGGCGCGCGATATCGCCGAGGAAATCGGCCTGGCGCTGCCGGCAATGCAGGCCACCTCGGCGCAACTGCGCGCGCTGATGGCCAAGGGCTGGGGCAAGGACGATACCTCGTCGCTGCTGCGCGTGCTGGAGGACTGAGGCCCGGCGCGAGCCGGCGGTCAGCGCTCCAGCAGCCGCAGCACCGCTTGCGTCAGCGCGCCGTCCGCCCTGACCAGGCTGTCCAGCACGTTGAAGTGATGGCAGTCCGGCAGCACCAGGTCGCTCGCCGCCGGATGCGCCACCTTGGCCGGCCACGCCGCGCGGATCAGCGCATGCTGGCGGTGGTATTCGGCCGCCTCCAGCTCACCCACCGCGATCGCCAGCGGTGCATCGTCGGCCGGCGCCATGTACGCGGGCGACAGTCGCGCGACATCGGCCTCGGACAACTTCAGGTCGCACTGCAGGAAGGCCGCGCGCCGCAGCGGCTCCAGGTCGTACAGCCCGCTCACGGAGAGCCCGCCGCGGACCAGTCCTGCAGGCAGGTCGGCACCGACCTGCGGCCAGCGCGCGGCCATCAGCATCGCCACCAGGTGGCCGCCCACCGAATGCCCTGCCACGTACAGCCGCTGCGCGTCATGGCCCAGCCGGTCCGCCTGCCGGTACAGCCAGGCCACGCTGCGCAGCACCTGGTGCACGATGTCCGGCACCGTCGCCGCCGGCACCAGCGTGTAGTTGACCACCGCCACCGACACCCCCAGCGCCGGCAGCGCGCTGGCGACGAAGCTGTGGTCGTGCTTGTCCAGCGCGCGGTAATAGCCGCCGTGCACGAACACCAGCAGCGGCGGCAAGGCGCCGTTGGCGCGCTGCGCGGGAAAGTAGTCCAGGGTCTCGCCTGACGCATGGCGCGCGTCCGCGCCGGCATAGCTCAGGTCCGCAAGGTACTGGCCGCGCGCGCGCACCTGCGCGGACCACTGCGCCCAGCGCGCCAGATGCGCCGGGTTGTCCGGCACATTGGCGCGGTTGTTGTACTCGCGGTCATAGAAGGCGGGGTCCTGCGAAGGCAGGCTGGCAAGGCGCGCAAGCAAGTCTGGGTCGGTCATGGCGGTCGGGGTCGGCGCAATCGGTACGGTTGGCGGGCGCAGGACTGGTCGCCATGCTACCGGATTTGCGTGACCCGGGGCCGGCCCGGCGCCGGTTGTCCGGTGGCGGGATTTCCGGCATAATCCCCGGCTCAGCCCGGCATCGGTTCCGATGCCGTCACACCTGCCCGGGTGGTGAAACAGGTAGACGCAGGGGACTCAAAATCCCCCGCCGGAAGGCGTGTCGGTTCGAGTCCGACCCCGGGCACCATCACAAGAACTTCCGAAAACAAGATCTTCCGAAAATCCGGATAGCCGGAAGATAGCCCATGCCCCGCACCGGGGGATTTTCATCAGGTTGTAGCCAGGTACATTTTCGGTACCGTGACGTGGCGCGAGCCGCACTCTGATGACGACATGAGTATTCCGGGCAAATGGCGCGAGCCCTCGCAAAGCCCGCCAGCGGAATGCGCCATGCTCAGACCTCGATGTCGTCGAGCTTGTGCGCCTCGCCGCGCGTGGCCCCCACCATGACGACCATGCGGTCATCCCGCGTGCCGACAGTGATATAGCGCGGCTTGGGATAGCGTTCCCGAGTGTCTTCGCCATTGAATGAAATGCGTGCCTGCGAAAACCTCGAAGGCGCGCCCAAAATCGAGCCCGCGTTCGCCAGGGGTCTTGTCTCGCTTGGCGGGATCGAATTCGATGATCACCGGATTACTTGTACTTACAAATATAAATGGCCGGCGAGGGTGTTTTGTACGCGCCAACTAAGCCGTGCAACACCAGCCGGGTCGGTCACATCGCTGATACCCGCAATGCCTTCCGGCCGACGTTTCAAGGTATGTCGGACAGCGCCCACTGGTGCCCCGGGGCGTGGCTTCCTATGCTAGGGCATTGCCATCCCATCAACCCCGGAGCGACCATGAGCCGACTGACCCTATCCGCCCTCGCCTGCGCCACCCTGCTGGCGGGCTGTGCCGGCGCCAACATGGAAAGCCTGACCCAGGCCGGCGGCAGCCTGTTCACCGCCGCCACGCTGTCGGACAGCAACGTCAAGACGCTGTCGGACCAGTCCTGCGCCGAGATGGACAAGAAGAACACCATCGCGCCGGCCGGCAGCACCTACGCGCGGCGCCTGGCCACCGTCATGGGCGGCCTCGGCAATACCGGGCTGCCGCTCGATGCCAAGGTCTACATGACCAAGGACATCAATGCCTGGGCCATGGCCAACGGCTGCGTGCGGGTCTACAGCGGGCTGATGGACCTGCTCAGCGACGACGAGGTGCGTGGCGTGGTCGGCCACGAGATCGGCCATGTGGCGCTGGGCCACACCAAGGCGGCAATGCAGGTGGCCTACACCGCGGCCGCGGCGCGCGGCTTGCTGGGGTCGACCGGCATCGCATCGCTCACGGCGCTGTCGTCGTCGCAGATCGGCGCGCTGGCCGAGCAGTTCGTCAACGCGCAGTTCTCGCAGCGCCAGGAAACCGCGGCCGACGACTATTCCTTCGACCTGCTGACGAAGAACGGTGCCAACCGCCAGGCGCTGGCGTCGGCGTTTCGCAAGATGTCGACACTCGACGGCGGGCAATCGAGCATGCTGAGTTCGCACCCGGGTTCGCTCGAGCGCGCCAAGCATATCGAAGCGCGCCTCGCCGGCGCGCGCTGAGCGCGGCGCAATGCGCTGGTGCCCGCCCCTGCCGCCGCACCCGTCCGGGTGAGGCGGGCCCTCCTTCCGGCGGGGATGCGCGCGCATCGCGGCGCCATGCGCCTCCACCGCGCTGCGCAGCCGCGCCCTCCCTGGCGCGCATTGTTGACTGCGCTTAATTCACCGACAAAAGCTTTCACTACGCCCGCCCCGGCGCGGCAGAGATAATTCCTCTCGCTGCCTCGACACGGCCATGCCGTCGCACGTGTTGCCCGCGTGCCGACACCGCAAACGGCCAGCGTCGCCATGATCGCCCCAGCGCCCAGGGCCGGTGCGCCGCATCACGCGGCACCTGCGCGTGCGGCGCTTGCGAGGCCGAACCCCAGCGCCCCCACGCCCGGATGCCACAACTCGCCCAACCTGCCTCACTCGTTCCAGGAGCCTTCGATGGACTGGTTGCATGAGATTTTCCAGAAGTCGCCCGAATCCGCGCTGTTCCTGTCGCTGGCGGTCGGCTACGCGATCGGCAAGATCACGTTCGGGCGGTTCCAGCTGGGCGGCGTGGCCGGCTCGCTGCTCGCCGCGGTGGTGATCAGCCAGTTCGGCGTCGAGATCGACAACGGCGTCAAGGCGGTGATGTTCGCGGTCTTCATCTACGCGGTCGGCTATGAAAGCGGCCCGCAGTTCTTCAACTCGCTGAACCGCAGCTCGCTGCGCGAGATCGCCATGGCGGTGTTCATGGCGGTGTGCGGCCTGGTCACGGTGGTGGTGCTGGCCAAGCTGTTCCATCTCGACAAGGGCCTGGCCGCGGGCCTGGCCGCCGGCGGCATGACGCAGTCGGCCATCATCGGCACCGCGGGCGACGCCATCACCAAGCTGGGCCTGCCGCCCGACCAGGTCAAGACCCTGCAGGCCAACGTCGCGATCGGCTATGCGGTGACCTATGTATTCGGCTCGCTCGGCGCCATCATCGTCTGCGTCAACATCCTGCCGCGTTTCATGAAGGCGGACCTGAAGACGGATGCCAAGAAGGTCGAGGCCAGGCTTAACGGCGGCCTGCCCCAGTACGGTCCGGGCCAGCGCGGCGCGCTGCCGCGGCTGGTCGGCCGCCTGTATCGCGTCAACGATGCTTCCGGACAGACCGTCGCGCAGCTCGAGATGGGCGGCGAGGACCTGGTCACCGTGGAAAAGGTGCAGCGCGCCGGCAAGCAGCTCGACGTCACGCAGGACCTGGTGCTGCAGCACGACGACCTGGTGCTGCTGGTCGGCCGTCGCGATGCCATCGTGCCGGCGGCCGCGCAGATCGGCGAGGAAGTCGCCGATGCCGACGGCATGGGCGCGGTGATGCAGTCGCGCAACGTGGTGTTCACCGCCAAGGGCATGAACAACAAGACCGTGGCGGAGATCGTCGAGATGGTCGGGCGCGACATGCGCCACGGCGTCTATATCGAGCGCATCGAGCGCTATGACCACCCGCTGCCGCTGCTGCCCGAACTGAAGCTGCAGCACGGCGACATCCTCACGCTGTATGGCACCCCGGCCGACACCAAGCGCGCGGCGGGGATGGCCGGCTACGAGCTGGTGCCCAGCGAGAAGACCGACTTCGTCTACTTCGGCGCCGGCGTGCTGGTGGGCCTGCTGATCGGCCTGCTGGTGTGGCGCATCGGCTCGATCCCGCTGACGCTGGGCGCGGGCGGCGGCGCGCTGCTGTCCGGCCTGGTGTTCGGCTGGGCCCGGTCCAAGCACAAGATGTTCGGCGCCATGCCGACCGCCGCGTGCCAGTTGCTGAAGGACTTCGGGCTGGCCGCGTTCGTCGCCATTGTTGGCATCAACTCGGGCTTGCAGGCCGTGTCCACGCTGCGCCAGAGCGGGCTGACCATCTTCATCCTGGGCGCGGTGGTGACGTTGCTGCCACTGTTCCTGACGATGCTGTTCGGCCGCTACGTGCTCAGGTATGACAACGCCGCGCTGCTGGCCGGCGCGCTGTCCGGCTCGCGCAGTGCCAACCCGGCCTTCGGCGGCATCCTCGACAAGGCCGAAAGCCCGGTGCCGACCGTTCCCTTCGCCATCACCTACGCCCTCGCCAACGTGCTGCTGACCCTGCTGGGGCCGCTGGTGGTGGGCCTCGTATAGGCCTTCCCTGCCATTCACGCTGCCCGGGCCGCCATCTGCCATGGCGGCCTGCCAGCCCAACGACAAGCGTCTAAACAGGAGCAAGTCATGAGCAAAGTCGATATCTCCAAGCTGGCCAGCCTGTCCCCGTTCGAGCTGAAGGATGAGCTGATCAAGCTTGCCAGCAGCGACGCAGAACGCCTGATGCTCAATGCTGGCCGCGGCAATCCCAACTTCCTCGCCACCGTGCCGCGCCACGGTTTCTGGCAGCTGGGCCTGTTCGCCATGCGCGAATCGGAGCGTTCGTTCTCTTACATGCCCGAAGGCGTGGGCGGCTTTCCGCGCCGCGATGGCATCGAGGAACGCTTCGACCTGTTCGCGCGCGAATTCGCCGACACCCCGGGCGTGAAGTTCCTGGCCGGCGCGGTGTCGTACGTGCGCGACCAGCTCGGCCTGAACGCCGGCGACTTCCTCTACGAGATGTGCGAGGGCATCCTCGCCTGCAACTATCCGGTGCCGGACCGCATGCTGAAGCTGTCCGAGACCATCGTCGGCCAGTACATCCGCAAGGAGATGATCGGCGCCCATCCGTTCATCGGCGACTTCGACCTGTTCGCGGTCGAGGGCGGCACCGCGGCGATGACGTACCTGTTCAACACCATCCGCGAAAACCACCTGCTCAAGGCCGGCGACACCATCGCGCTCGGCATGCCCATCTTCACGCCGTATATCGAGATCCCCGAGCTCAACGACTACCAGCTGGTAGAGCTGTCGGTCGACGCCGATCCCGAGTCGCGCTGGCAATACTCGAAGAAGGAACTCGACAAGCTGCGCGACCCCAAGGTCAAGGCCTTCTTCCTGGTCAACCCGAGCAACCCGCCGTCGGTGCGCATGAGCGACGAGAGCCTGGAATACCTGGCCTCGATCATCGAAGAGCGCCCCGACCTGATCATCCTGACCGACGACGTCTACGGCACCTTTGCCGACAACTTTGTCTCGCTGTTCGCGATGTGCCCGAAGAACACCATCCTGGTGTATTCGTTCTCCAAGTATTTCGGCGCGACCGGCTGGCGCCTGGGCGTGATCGCCACGCACCGCGACAACATCTTCGACTTGCAGATCGGCAAGCTGCCCGATGCGCAGCGCCAGCAGCTGAACAAGCGCTACAGCTCGATCACGACCGAGCCGGAGAAGCTCAAGTTCATCGACCGCCTGGTCGCCGACAGCCGCACCGTGGCACTGAACCACACGGCCGGCCTGTCGACCCCGCAGCAGGTGCAGATGGTGCTGTTCTCGCTGTTCTCGCTGATGGATACGCCGGACAACTACAAGAACGCGATGAAGCGGCTGATCCGCAGCCGCAAGGCCGCGTTGTACCGCGAGATCGGCATTGCGCCGGAGAGCGACGACCCGAACGCGGTCGACTACTACACGCTGCTCGATATCGAACAGCTCGGCGGCAAGGCGATCGGGCCGGAATTCGTCAAATGGGTGATGGAGGCGGTCGAGCCCAACGAGTTGCTGTTCGAGCTGGCCGACGAGGCCGGCGTGGTGTTGCTGCCGGGGCGCGGCTTCGGCACCCGCCATCCGTCCGGGCGGGTCTCGCTGGCGAACCTGAACGAAGCGGACTACGCCAAGATCGGCCGCTCGATCCGCAAGCTGTTCGAATCCTATGTGGAAAAGTACAACGAGGCCACCGGCGACACGGCCAACAAGCACGTGGTGAAGAAGTAGGCCAGCACCGGCGTGCCCGGGGCCCGGCATCGCGCCGGGCCTCTTTTTTTTCCCGCTGTGTCTCAGCGGGACTCGACGAATTCCAGCACCGTCGCCAGCATGCCGCGCAGCGCCGGCTGCAGCGCCGTGGCCAGCGCCTGGTCGTAGGCGAACGGATACACCTCGCTCATGTAGGCGCACTGCGACAGCTCCAGCTGCACCGCGTGCACGCCCTCGGCCGGCTTGCCGTATTGCCGCGTGATATAGCCACCCTTGAAGCGGCCGTTGAGCACCGCGGTATGGCCCGGTACCGCGCTGGCCTGTTCCAGCAGCTGGCCGGCGAGCGCGGCGTCGCAGCTGTCGCCGTTGGCGGTGCCGAGGTTGAAGTCGGGCAGCTTGCCGTCGAAGAAGCGCGGCAGCAGCGAACGGATCGAATGCGCATCCCATAGCGCGACCGTGCCGTGCTCGGCCTTCAGACGTGCCAGCTCGTCGGCCAGCGCCTGGTGGTACGGGCGCCAGATCGCGTCGCGGCGCGCGGCGATCTCGGCGTCGTCGGGACCGCTGCCATCGGCATAGAGCGGCGTCTTGTCGAAGGTGTCGACCGGGCACAGGCCGGTGGTGTCCTGGCCGGGATACAGGTTGGCGTTGTCGGGCGGGCGGTTCAGGTCGACCACGTAGCGCGAGTGCGTGGCCGCCAGCACCGACGCGCCGAGTTCGCGGGCGAAGTCGTACAGGCGCTCCAGGTGCCAGTCGGTGTCGGGCACGGTGCGGGCCTCGGCGGTCAGGCGCTGCGAGACCGATGCGGGCAGGTGCGTGCCGACATGCGGCATCGATACCAGCAACGGGCGCGTGCCCCGGTGCAGGGTGAAGGCGGGGGTATCGGTGGAAAAGGACATGGTGGTTGCGATGCAGTGGGCGTGCGCCCGGTTTCAGTCGGCCAGCAGGCTGGCGCGCGCCGCGATGAACAGGCGCCCGGCGTCCGCCTGCAGCGGATGCGCGCCATGCTGCACGCGGCTGCGCCCGGCGGTGCGGACTTCCGCTAGTGTCTCATGGCCGTGGCAGGCGAACACGTGCGTGGCCAGTGCCTGCGGCCCGTCGAGTCCCGCCAGGGTCGGATGCGCGCCGTCCAGCACCACGAAGTCGGCCTGCTGGCCCACTGCCAGTCCGGCCACCGCGCGGCCCGATGCCCGTGCGCCGCCGGCCACCGCTTCCAGGTACAGGCGGTCCGCCACCTGCGCGTGGGTGTCGGAGGCGAGCACGTTGCGCCGCTGCAGGCCGAGCCGCTGGCCGTATTCGAACAGCCGCAGCTCCTCCGCCACGCTGACGCTGGCATGGCTGTCCGAGCCGATGCCCCAGGCGCCCTGCTGCGCCAGGTAGGGCGCGGCCTCGAACACGCCGTCGCCCAGGTTGGCCTCGGTGGTCGGGCAGATGCCGGCCACGGCGCCGCTGTGCGCGAGGCGCCGGCGCTCGTCCCAGTCCATATGGGTGGCATGCACCAGGCACCAGCGCGCATCGACGTCGACATGGTCGAACAGCCACGTCACCGGGCGCGTGCCCGACCACGCGATGCAGTCGTCGACCTCCTTCTGCTGCTCGGCGATATGGATATGGACCGGGGCCTGCGCGTCGAGCGCGCGCAGGCCGGCCAGGGCATGCACCAGGCTTGCCTCCGGCACCGCGCGCAGCGAGTGCGGTGCCAGCCCCAGGCGCGCGCCGGACTGCGCGCACGCCGGTTGCAGCCGCTCCAGCAGTCTCAGCATCGCATCGGTGTCATGCAGGAAGCGCCGCTGCCCTTCCAGCGGCGGCTTGCCGCCAAAGCCCGCGCTCTGGTACAGCACCGGCAGCAGCGTCATGCCGATGCCGGTGCGCTGCGCCGCGCGCAGCAGCCGCAGCGACATCTCGGCGGCATCGGCATAGGGCCTGCCGCCTTCGTCGTGATGCACGTAGTGGAACTCGCACACGCTGGTATAGCCGGCGCGCAGCATCTCGATATAGAGCTGCGTGGCGACCGCCTCCAGCGTGTCGGGCGAGAGCCGCTGCGCGAAGCGGTACATCAGCGTGCGCCAGCTCCAGAACGAGTCGGCGCCGGCCGGATCGTCGCCCTGCGGGCGGCTGCGGAATTCCGTCAGGCCGGCGAAGCCGCGCTGGAACGCATGCGAATGCAGGTTGGGCATGCCCGGCAACACCGGGCCCGCCGCCTGCGGCACGCCGGCGGCAGGCGCCGCGCCGGCCTGCACGGCGGTAAAGCGCCCGTGCTCGTCCCAGGCCAGCAGCACGTCGCGGGACCAGCCTTCCGGCAGCAGCGCGAACGGCGCGAACAGTTGCGTGGCGCTCATGCCGTGGCTCCCGCGCCGGCATGGACGCGACCCTGGCGCACCACCGTCGCGACCGGATTGCGGCCGAACCAGTAAGCCAGCTCGGCGGGCGAATCGATGCGCCACAGCGCGAAATCGGCCGCCCGTCCCACTGCCAGCCGCCCATGACGATCGGCGGCGCCGAGCGCGCGCGCCGCGTGCGCGGTCACGCCGGCGAGCGCTTCGGGCACCGTCAGGCGGAACAGCGTGCAGGCCATATTCATCATCAGCAGCAGCGAGGTCACCGGCGAGGTGCCGGGATTGTGGTCGGTCGAGATCGCCATCGGCACGCCGTACTGGCGCAGCAGCGCGATCGGCGGCAGGTTGGTGTCGCGCAGGAAGTAGTAGGCGCCCGGCAGCAGCACCGCGACCGTGCCGGCTTCGGCCATCGCGGCCACGCCGGCTTCGTCGAGATGCTCGAGATGGTCGGCCGAGAGCGCGCGGTGGCGTGCCGCCAGCGCGGCGCCGCCGAGGTTGCTGAGCTGCTCCGCATGCAGCTTGACGCGCAGGCCGTGACGCGCGGCGGCGTCGAACACGCGCTCGGTCTGCGCGATCGAGAAACCGATCGACTCGCAGAAGGCATCGACGGCATCGACCAGGCCCTCGTCGGCCAGCGCCGGCAGCATGGTGTTGCAGACCAGCTCGATATAGTCGTCGGCCCGGCCGGCGTATTCCGGCGGCAGCGCGTGCGCGCCGAGGAAGGTGGTATGGACCGAGACGCCGAAATGCTCGCCCAGCCGGCGCGCCACGCGCAGCTGCTTGCGTTCGGATTCCAGGTTCAGTCCGTAGCCGGACTTGATCTCGATGGCGGTGACGCCCTCGGCCAGCAGCGGCTGCAGGCGCGCCGCGGCCTGTGCGAACAGCGTGTCTTCGTCGGCGCCGCGCGTGGCGCGCACCGTCGACACGATGCCGCCGCCGGCGCGTGCGATCTCCTCATAGCCGGCGCCGGCCAGGCGCATGGCGAACTCGTCGGCGCGCTGGCCGCCGTAGACCAGGTGCGTGTGGCAATCGACCAGCCCCGGCGTGATCCAGGCACCGTTGCCGTCATGGCGCGGCGCGCCGCGCCAGGCCTCGGGCAACTCCGCTGCCGCGCCGAGCCAGGCGATGCGCCCGTGCTCGACCACCAGCGCGGCATCGCGGAGCGCCTGCGCGGGATCGGCGTCGGGCAGCAGGTGGCAGTTGTGCCAGACACCGTCCGCGCTGGATGCGGCGGATACAGAGGTCAGCGTCATTGAGCGGGCTCCATTTCCAGGGTGACGCACAGGCACAGCGCCGCGTCACCGGCGGGTTCAAACGCAAGGGTCGATGCGGAGGCGGCGGCGCCAGCCAGCAGGCCGTCGCCCGCTTGCAGCAGCGTGGTCGCGTCCTTCGCCTGCCAGGCACCGCTGACGGCCAGCAGGCACAGCGTCTGGCTGCCGGTGCTGACCGCAAACCCTGCGCGGAACGCCGCGACCCGCGCACGGCAGTGTCCGCGCCGCGTCATCACGTTGAAATCGCGCGTGGCGCCGTCGAGCAGCGTCGCCTGCAGGCTGGTATCGCCGGAAAACGCGAATGGCTCGCCGACACCGGCCAGGCGATGGCTGAAGCTGCCGTCGTCCGCGCGCAAGGTCACGCCCGCGCCGTCGAGCAGCACGATCTGGCGATCGATGCCCGGGAACGCCGAGAACGGGCCATCGCGTTCGATATCGGCGACGCTCAGGCGCCAGACAAAGTCATCCATGCCCGCACCCGGCGGCCACACGGCGATCTCGCGCGTGTTGCCGCCGCCGTTCTTCCAGCGCGTGGGCGCGATGTCGGCCAGCGCGAAGGATTGAAGCAGCGCCGGGCTCATACGCCCTTCACCATCGGCAGGTCCAGGCCCTTTTCGTGCGCGCAGGCGAGGGCGAGGTCATAGCCCGCATCCGCATGGCGCATCACGCCGGTGGCCGGATCGTTCCACAGCACGCGCTCGATGCGCTTTGCCGCCGCATCGGTGCCATCGCACACGATTACCACGCCGGAATGCTGCGAGAAGCCCATGCCGACGCCGCCGCCATGGTGCAGGCTGACCCAGGTGGCACCGCCGGCGGTGTTCAGCAGCGCGTTCAGCAGCGGCCAGTCGGACACCGCGTCGGAGCCGTCGCGCATGGCTTCGGTCTCGCGGTTGGGCGACGCCACCGAGCCGCAGTCCAGGTGGTCGCGGCCGATCACCACCGGCGCCTTCAGCTCGCCCGACTTCACCATCTCGTTGAAGGCCAGCCCGGCGCGATGGCGCTCGTCCAGCCCCACCCAGCAGATCCGCGCCGGCAGGCCCTGGAAGGCGATGCGGTCGTGCGCCATGTCGAGCCAGCGGTGCAGGGACTTGTCCTCCGGGAACAGCTCCTTCATCTTGGCGTCGGTCTTGTAAATGTCTTCCGGGTCGCCCGACAGCGCGACCCAGCGGAACGGCCCCTTGCCGCGGCAGAACAGCGGACGGATATAGGCCGGCACGAAACCGGGGAAATCGAAGGCGTTCTGCACGCCTTCGTCGAAGGCCACCTGGCGGATGTTGTTGCCGTAGTCGACCGTCGGCACGCCCATCTTCTGGAAGTCGAGCATCGCTTGCACGTGCCTGACGATAGAAGGACGCGCGGCGGCTTCCACCGACTTGGGATCGCGCTGGCGTGCGTCTTCCCACTGCGCGACGGTCCAGCCTTGCGGCAGGTAGCCGTTGACCAGGTCATGCGCCGAGGTCTGGTCGGTGACGATATGCGGGCGCATGCCGCCGTCCTGCGCGCGCCTGGCCAGTTCCGGCACGATGTCGGCGGCGTTGCCGAGCAGGCCGACCGAGATCGCCTCCTTCTTTGCCGTGGCCTCGGCGATCATCGCCAGTGCTTCGTCGAGCGTGGTGGCCTTCTTGTCGAGGTAGCGCGTGCGGATGCGGAAGTCGATGCGCGATTCCTGGCATTCGATCGCCAGCACGCAGGCACCCGCGAGCACGCCCGCCAGCGGCTGCGCGCCGCCCATGCCGCCGAGGCCCGCGGTCAGGATCCATTTGCCAGACAGGTCGCCGCCGTAGTGCTGGCGGCCCGCCTCGACAAAGGTCTCGTACGTGCCCTGCACGATGCCCTGGGTGCCGATGTAGATCCAGGAGCCCGCGGTCATCTGGCCGTACATCATCAGGCCGGCGCGATCGAGTTCATTGAACTTGTCCCAGGTGGCCCAGTGCGGCACCAGGTTGGAGTTGGCGATCAGCACGCGCGGCGCATCGGCGTGGGTGCGGAACACGCCCACCGGCTTGCCCGACTGCACCAGCAGCGACTCGTCTTCACCGAGGCGGCGCAGGCTGTCGAGGATGGCGTCGAAGCATTCCCAGTTGCGCGCGGCCTTGCCGATGCCGCCGTACACCACCAGGTCCTGCGGGCGCTCGGCCACGTCGGGGTCCAGGTTGTTCTGGATCATGCGGTAGGCGGCTTCGATCAGCCAGTTCTTGCAGTGCAGCTGGGTTCCGCGCGGCGCGCGGATCTCGCGCTGGCCGCGTTGCAGGGATTGGGATTCGGGAGCGTTCATGTGTTGTTCTCCTTTTGGGATGGCGCTGGTGTCGCGATTGGTTTCTGGTGCCGCCTGGTACGTTAGCGGGACTGGCTCAACCCGCGTTGGTCGGCAAGATTGCCCGCACCGCAGCTGGCCACCCCGCCCCCGCATCGCCCTGCACCACCCACTGCTTCATCGCTTCGATATCCGGCGCCAGGTAGCGGTCGCCTTCGACAAAATCCACGCGCGCACGGATGCGTGCCAGCTCCTGCTCCACCAGCGGCGACGACTTCAGCGGTCGGTGGAACTCGATGCCCTGCGCCGCGGCCATGGCCTCGATGCCGACCACGACCGCGGTGTTGGCCGCCATGTCGCCCAGCCGGCGCGCGCCGTAGGTGGCCATCGACACATGGTCTTCCTGGTTGGCTGAGGTCGGCAGGCTGTCGACGCTGGACGGATGCGCCAGCGACTTGTTCTCCGAGGCCAGCGCGGCGGCGGTCACCTGTGCAATCATGAAGCCCGAGTTCAGGCCGCCGTCACGCACCAGGAACGGCGGCAGGCCGGACAGGCCGGTATCGAGCAGCAGCGCCAGCCGGCGCTCGGAGATCGCGCCGATTTCGGCGATCGCCAGCGCGATGATGTCGGCGGCGAAGGCCACCGGCTCGGCGTGGAAGTTGCCGCCGGAGACCACGTCGCCCTGCTCGGAGAACACCAGCGGGTTGTCCGACGCGGCATTGGCTTCGATCTGCAGGATGCGCGCGGCATGCTGCAGGTTGTCCAGGCACGCGCCCATCACCTGCGGCTGGCAGCGGATCGAGTACGGGTCCTGCACGCGGCCGCAGGTCTTGTGCGAGTCGACGATCTCGCTGCCCTCCAGCATCGCGCGCACCGCGCCGGCCACGGCAATCTGGCCGGCCTGGCCGCGCGCCGCATGGATGCGGGCATCGAACGGCTTGACCGAGCCCTTGATCGCCTCCAGCGACAGCGCGCCGGCGACCAGGCCCGCGGCAAACGCGTCTTCGGCGGCGAACAGCCCGGCCAGCGCCAGCGCGGTCGACACCTGGGTGCCATTGAGCAGCGCCAGGCCTTCCTTCGGGCCCAGTTCGAAAGCTTGCAGGCCGGCATGGGCCAGGCCTTCGGCGGCCGGCACGCGCTTGCCGTCGACCAGCACCTCGCCCACGCCGATCAGCGTGCACGACATATGCGCGAGCGGCGCCAGGTCGCCCGACGCGCCCACCGAGCCCTTGGCGGGAATGCACGGCGTCACGCCGTGATTGACCAGCGCCAGCAAGGCCTCGATCAGCGCCGGACGCACGCCCGAATGGCCGCGCGCCAGGCTGACCGCCTTGGTCGCCAGGATCAGCCGCACGGTGTCCTCGGCCAGGTCCGGGCCGGTGCCGACGCTGTGCGACAGCACCAGGTTGCGCTGCAGCTGCGCCAGCTTGTCGTTGGGGATGCGCGTTTGCGCCAGCTTGCCGAAACCGGTGTTGATGCCGTAGACCACGGCATCGGCGTCGATGATGTCCTGCACCGTGGCCTGCGCGGCGCGCACGCCGGCCCAGGCGGAATCGGCCATGGCCAGACGCACTTCACCGCGATAGATGCGGCGCAGGTCGGCCAGGGTGACTTGGCCCGGCTGCAGGGTCAGCAGCGGACGGGAGGCTTGGTCATGTGGGCTGGCAGTCATTTGTATGTTCCTGTCTATACAGCTTAGGTAAAAATTTGGAGGCGCAGGCGGATTCTTGTGGAATCAGCCGAAAGCAGGATTGCCGTCGGCGCGGAAGCGGCTGCCGAGGCGATAGCGGTTGCCCGGGTGCAGGCAGCGTACAAAGGTCACCGGCACGCCGTTGGTCCAGGTGCGGCGCGTCAACATCAGGCAGGCCTGCGTGGGCGGCATTTCCAGCTGCGCGGCCTGTTCCGGCGTGGCGGCAATGGCGTCGACCACATGCTCGACCTGGTCGTAGGGCACGTGGCGCAGCAGGTATTCGCCGGGCTGGGTCGCGCTGAAATCCTGGGTGATGAAGTCGGGCGCCACGCGTGGATTGACATAGCGGTCTTCCAGTTGCACCGGCACGCCGTCCTCGCGGTGCACGCAGACGGAATGGAACACCGACTCGCCGGTGCGAAGCTCCAGCGCCGCCGCCACCTCGATCGAGGCCGAGACCCGCTCCACCAGGATCACGTCGCAGGCATAGTCATGCCCGCGCATGCGGATCTCGTCCTGCAGGTTGACCACCGACAGCAGCGTCGACTGCGGCTTGTGCTCGGCGACGAAGGTGCCCACGCCGGCCACGCGCACCACCCGGCCCTGCTCCTGCAGCTCGCGCAGCGCCCGGTTGACGGTCATGCGCGAGACCCCGAAGCGGTTCACCAGTTCCTGTTCCGACGGCACCCGGTCGCCCGGCTGCCACGCGCCGCTCTGGATCTGGCGGGCGATGTACTCCTTCACCTGCTGGTAGAGCGCGGTGGGAGAGGCAGAAGCGGAAGTCGGGGTGCCGGCGGCGTGGTTCATAAGATCTTAATGCTCGGCCGCGGCCATGGCCTCGGCGCGGATTTCCTCGGTCAGCCGCGCCTTGAGCGCGGAGAACTCCGGCGTGGTCTTGATCGTGTAATGGCGCGGGTGCGGAAAATCGACCGCGATCTCGCTCTTGATCCGACCCGGCCTGGCGGAAAACACCGCCACCCGGTTGGCCATGAAGATGGCCTCGTCGATATCGTGGGTCACGAATAATACCGTCTTGCGCGACGCCTCCCAGATGCCCAGCAGCAGCTCCTGCATCAGCACCCGGGTCTGGTTGTCGAGCGCGCCGAACGGTTCGTCGAGCAGCAGGATCTTGGGATCGTTGGCCAGCGCGCGCGCGATCGCGGTGCGCTGCTGCATGCCGCCCGACAGCTGCTTGGGGAAGTGATGCTCGAAGCCGCGCAGCCCCACGCGCTGGATAAAGAAGTCGCTGCGCTCCTTCTGCTCGGCCGCGCTCATGCCGCGCTCGCGCAGGCCGAAGCGCACGTTCTGCTCGATCGTCAGCCACGGGAACAGCGTGTACGACTGGAACACCATGCCGCGGTCCGCGCCGGGCGCGAACACCGGCTGGCCGTCCAGCAGCACGCGCCCGCTGGTCGGGGTATCCAGCCCCGCGACGATGCGCAGCAGCGTGGACTTGCCGCAGCCCGACGGGCCCAGGATGGTGACGAAGTCGTTGTCGCGGACTTCGAAATCGACCGGCTGCAGCGCCAGCGTCTGGCCGCCGCGCGGGTTGGAGAAGGTCCGTGAGACCTGCTGGATGGACAGTGCGCTCATTGGATCGAACTCCACGGGAACAGGCGCTGGTTGGCGCGCTTGAAGACAAGGTCCGAGACCAGGCCGATGCAGCCGATCACGATGATGCCGAAGATGATCTGCCCGGTATTGAGCAGCGCCTGGCTGTCGGTGATCATGTGGCCGATGCCCGACGACGAGCCGATCAGTTCCGCCACGATCACGTAGGTCCAGGCCCAGCCCAGCACCAGCCGCAGGATCTCGGCGATTTCCGGCGCCGCGCCCGGGATCAGCACGCGGCGCACGATGCCGGCGCTGTTGGCGCCCAGCGTGTACGCGGCCTCGACCAGGTCCTTGCGCGCGCCGCCGACCGCCACCGCCACCATCAGCACGATCTGGAAGAACGAGCCGATGAAGATCACCAGCAGCTTCTGGGTCTCGCCGATGCCGGCCCACAGGATCAGCAGCGGGATGAAGGCGGACGCGGGCAGGTAGCGGCAGAACGAGACAAAGGGCTCGAAGAAGGCCTCGGCCGCCTTGTATGCGCCCATGAAGATGCCCAGCGGCACCGCGATCACCGCCGCCAGCACGAAGCCGCCGACCACGCGCCACACGGTCATGCCGATGTCGCCGATGAAGTTGTACTCGGTGAACAGGGTCATGCCCTCCCTGGCCATCGTCATCGGATCGGCCAGGAACGTGCGCGGCACGAAGCCGCCCAGCGTCACCACGGCCCACACGCCGAAGAACAGCACGAAGAAGGACAGGCCCAGCATCCAGCGGGTGTTGGGCGCCACCGGCACCAGCGGTGCCAGCCACGGATGGCGCCGGCGCTGCGGCGCTGCCCCCGCGGGGGCCGCCACGGCGGAGGCCGGGGCGGGTGAACCTATACGGGCTTGCGTCATGACGTCACGCCTCCTGAAAACTGCCGGGTTACTTGAGGAAACGCGCGTCGTACAGCTTGGTCACGTCCGGCACCTGGCGGATCACGCCGATGTCCAGCAGCACCGCGGCGGCTTCCTTGCTGAAGCTGGCGAGCTCGCCCTCGAAGAATTTCTTGTTGGCCTCGCGGTCCTGCCAGCGCAGGTAGGCCGACGACTTGGCGAACTGCTCGCCGGTCTGCTTGACCGCCGCGCCCATGATGTCGTTGGCCTTGGCCGGCTCCTTGCGGATCATCTCGAGCGCCTCGAAATAGCTGTCGACCAGCGCCTGCGCGGCCTTGGGATTGTCCTTGAGCCACTTGGGCGCGCAGCCGAGCGTGTCGGTCACCATCGGATAGTCGAGCGTGGTGGCCAGGATCTTGCCCTTGTCCGGGTTCTGGCGCACCGTCGACAGGTACGGCTCGTATGTCATCGCGCCATCGTTCTGGCCCGCGACGAAGGCCTGCGCCGCCGCCTGCGGCGACAGCGTGGTGGTCTTGACGTCCTTGAGCGACATGCCGTTCTTCTTCAGCATCCAGGCCAGGCCGAAATACGGCGCGGTGCCCGGCGCATCGACGCCGATGGTCTTGCCCTTCAGGTCGGCAAAGCTCTTCACGTCGGCGCGCACGGCCAGGCCGTCGGCGCCGTAGGACTTGTCGAGCTGCACGATCTGGGTGATGGGCACGCCATTGGCATTCCAGGCGACATGGGTTTCCACGGTGGTGGCCGCGCACTGGATCGCGCCGGAGGCCAGCGCCAGGTGGCGGTCCTTCTGCGGGATCATCTTGATCTCGACGTCGACGCCGTTCTTCTTGAAGATGCCTGCCTTGTCGGCCAGCGTCAGCGGCGCGAAGCCGGTCCAGCCGCTCATGCCCAGTGTCACCGGCGTGTTCTGCGCGTGCGCCGCGTTGGCTGCCAGGGCCGCAGCCAGCACCGCCACCTGCCCTGCCACCCTACCGCGAAACCTGCTTGGATTCCTCATCAGTACGCTCCTTTGGTGTGTCCGTCGACGGCAGGCCATGCGTGTGGCCGTGCTCGTTTTCGGGCATTAAACAATGCCTGTATATACAAGTCAACGTAGGGCTTCCACCAAGCAACCAGGCGGATAATCGCCTTAAAAAGCGCATTCCATCGAGGAACCCGCCGTGCGGCGATGCACCGTCCTGAACCCGGCCGCGATTGCGGGCACCAGTCAGGCGCGTGGAAAGTGTTGCTGTATAGACAGGATCGAGACGACGCCGTGGGGGCAGCAATCCCCGTGCCAGCGGCACGAGGACCTGGGGTGGAGGTATCAGGCGCCGAAGAAGTCGGCGACGGTGGGATAGCGCAGCCGCAGGCGCAGTTCGCGCTTGAGCCGCCGGTTGTCGAGCCGGCGCGATTCGCTCATGAAGCTCAGCAGGGTCTTGTCGATCACCTGGAGCGCCTCGCCGCGCGTGATGCGCGGCGGGCGCGGCAGCCCGCGGCGCTCGGCGACGAGGTCGAAGTAATCCGCCATGCGCAGCTCGGTATCGTCGCTGGCGTGGACCACGCGCTGCGGCAGGCCGCGGAACAGAGCCGCCACCATGATGCGGGCGAGGTCGTCGGCATGGATGTGGCTGGTGTAGACGTCGTCCTGCGGCACCAGCGCCGGCGTGCCGCGCCTGAGCCGCGCCAGCGGCAGGCGATCCTCGGCGTAGATGCCGGGGATGCGCACCACGCTGGCGCGCCAGCCCGCGTCGCGGCCAAAGGCGCGCACCGCCTGCTCGGCGGCGACGCGGCGGCGCGCGCGCGCGGTCTGCGGCCGCACCGCATGGAATTCGGCCACGCGCGCGCCCTGGCGGTCACCGTAGACGCCGGTGGTGCTGGCGTAGACAAACGCAGCGCGGGGCCGGGTACGGTCGGGTAGAATGGCGGGCTCGCCGGGCAGCATGCCGGCAGCCGCCCTGGCACGGCGCCCCGCAGTCCGGCGCCATGCAGTCCGGCGCAATGCGGCGAGCAGCGCACGCGTGCGCGGATCGCCTTCGCCCTGCCCGGGCGGCGGCGCCAGGTCCAGCACTCGCGTGGCCAGCCCGCGCAGCCGGGCCAGCGTGGCCGGCCGGTCCAGGTCCGCCACCAGCGGCACCGCGCCGGCGGCACGCAGTTCGGCGCGGCGTGCCGGCTGCGAGGTCACGGCGAAGACACGCATGCGCGACGACAGGATTCGCAGGCAGCGCGTCCCCACATCCCCGCAGCCGACGATCAGCAGGCGCGGGCGGCCCAGCCGGCGCGATGGCGCCGGCAGCCGCGAGGGTTGCGGTGGTTGCGGGACCCGCGCGGGCTGCAGCTTCGACAGAATTTGGCTCATAGACCGATTATGGCTTATCAAGTAACCGTCATGCCCAGCGGCCACAAGTTTGAGGTGGCCGCGGACGAAACCATCCTCGGCGCGGCCCTGCGCCACAGCATCGGGCTGCCGTACGGCTGCAAGAACGGCGCCTGCGGTTCGTGCAAGGGCCGCGTGCTCGAAGGCAGCATCGTACAGGGCGACCATGCCCCGTCGGCGCTGACCGCCCAGGAAAAGACCGAGGGCCGCGCGCTGTTCTGCTGCGCCAATGCCAGCTCGGACATCACCATCGAATGCCGCGAAGTCCACGGCGCCGGCGACATCCCGATCAAGAAGGTGCCGTGCCGCGTCACTTCGCTGGAGCGCCTGGCCGACGACGTGATCGCGATCAAGCTGCAGCTGCCGGCGACCGAGCGCATGCAGTACCTGGCCGGCCAGTACGTCGAATTCCTGCTGCGCGACGGCAAGCGCCGCAGCTATTCGATCGCCACGCCGCCGCACGAGGACGGCCCGATCGAACTGCATATCCGCCATATGCCGGGCGGCGCCTTCACCGACTACGTGTTCGGCGCGAAGGAAGGCCAGCCGGCCATGAAGGAGCGCGACATCCTGCGCTTCGAAGGCCCGCTGGGCAGCTTCTTCCTGCGCGAGGAATCGGAAGCGCCGATCATCCTGCTGGCTTCCGGCACCGGCTTCGCCCCGATCAAGGCCATCGTCGAGCATGCCGCCTACACCGGCATCCGGCGCCCGATGACGCTGTACTGGGGCGGCCGCCGGCCCAAGGACCTGTACATGCACGCGCTGGCCGAGCAGTGGGCGCGCGACCTGCCCAATTTCCAGTACGTGCCGGTGGTCTCCGACGCGCTACCGGAAGACAACTGGCAGGGCCGCACCGGCTTTGTCCACCAGGCCGTGATCGCCGACTTCCCCGACCTGTCGGGCCACGAGGTTTACGCCTGCGGCGCGCCGGTGATGATCAACGCCGCGCGCGGCGACTTCACGCGCCAGTGCAGGATGCACGAAGACGCGTTCTTCGCCGACTCGTTCACCTCCGAGGCCGACCTGCACGCGGCCCCGCCGGCGGCCTGAGCGCCGTCCGCGCGCCGTTCCGCCAGCGCAACAATGCCCGGGCCCGCCAAAATTCGTTTTGACACCCGGGCCCGTGCGCCTTATATTTGCCCGCATGCACACGACCTTCAACCGACGCCGCAGCTTCCGTACGTCGCTCCCCGCTGGGGTGCCGCGCGGCTGACCGTCGACTGCGTCTGTTCATGTCAACGAGCCACGGGCAACCCCCGTGGCTTTTTGTTTTGGTTGCGTCTTGCGCGCCCGTCCGTCCAACGTTACACGCCGACCCCTGGAGTCCGCCATGGCATTTGCTGAGTATCCCGTCCAATCCCTGATGTACATCACCAACCGCCCCGAGCTCGTGTTCACCGAAGGCAAGGGCTCCTGGCTGACGGATCACAACGGCAAGCGCTACCTGGACTTCGTGCAGGGCTGGGCGGTGAACTGCCTGGGCCATTCCAACCAGGGCATGATCGACGCGCTGGTGGCCCAGTCGCACAAGCTGATCAACCCGAGCCCGGCGTTCTACAACGAGCCGATGCTGAAGCTGGCCAAGCAGCTGACCGACCACAGCTGCTTCGACAAGGTCTTCTTCGCCAACAGCGGCGCCGAGGCCAACGAAGGCGCGATCAAGCTGGCGCGCAAATGGGGCCGCAAGCACAAGGACGGCGCCTTCGAGATCATCACCATGGACCACAGCTTCCATGGCCGCACGCTCGCCACCATGAGCGCGTCGGGCAAGGCCGGCTGGGACACCATCTTCGCGCCGCAGGTGCCGGGCTTCCCGCGCGCCGAGCTCAACGACCTGGCCTCGGTCGAGCAGCTGATTACCGACAAGACCGTCGGCATCATGCTCGAGCCGGTACAGGGCGAAGGCGGCGTGATCCCCGCCACGCGCGAGTTCATGCAGGGCCTGCGCGCGCTGGCCGACAAGCACAAGCTGCTGCTGATCGCCGACGAAGTGCAGGCCGGCTGCGGCCGCTGCGGCACGCTGTTCGCCTACGAGCTGGCGGGCGTCGAGCCGGACATCATGACGCTGGGCAAGGGCATCGGCGGCGGCGTGCCGCTGTCGGCGCTGCTGTGCAAGGCCGAGGTCGCCAGCTTCGAGGCCGGCGACCAGGGTGGCACCTATAACGGCAACCCGCTGATGACCGCGGTCGGCAGCGCCGTGATCGAGCAGCTCACCGCGCCCGGCTTCCTTGACGACGTCAAGGCCAAGGGTGAGTACCTGAAGGAGCAGCTGCTGGCGCTGTCGGCCGAATTCGGCCTCGGCGGCGAACGCGGCGAAGGCCTGCTGCGCGCGCTGCTGCTGGGCAAGGACATCGGCCCGCAGCTGGTGGAAGAAGCGCGCGACATGGCGCCGCAAGGCCTGCTGCTGAACGCGCCGCGCGCCAACCTGCTGCGCTTCATGCCGGCGCTGAACGTCACGCGCGAAGAAATCGACCAGATGATCGGCATGCTGCGCACGCTGCTGAAGAAGCTGGCCTGATCCTGCGGGTACCGCAGACAGCAAAAAGCCTCGCATTGCGCGAGGCTTTTTGCTTTGCGGCCGGATCCGGGATCCGCGCCGCAGAGGAGTGAGGGAGAGGGCCAGCGCCGCAGAACCCGCGCGGCAAGGGGAAAGGCCTTGCGCCTGCGAGCGCCCGCCCTCTCCCTCACCCCTCTTGCGGCAGCGGGGTGCCGGAGCCGGAGCGGCGGCGCGCCGCTTACTCGCCCAGGTAGGCGGCCCGCACCTTGGGGTCGTCCAGCATCTGGCTGGCTTCCCCGCTCATGGTGATCAGGCCGGACTCCATCACGTAGCCGCGGTGCGCGGCCTGCAGCGCCAGGCGCGCGTTCTGCTCGACCAGCAGCACGGTCACGCCCTGCGCCGAGATGTCGCGCACGACCTCGAAGATCTTCTCCACCATGATCGGCGACAGGCCCATCGAGGGCTCGTCCAGCAGCAGCACCTTGGGCTGGCTCATCAGCGCGCGCGCCATCGCCAGCATCTGCTGCTCGCCGCCGGACATGGTGCCCGCCAGCTGGTTGGCGCGCTCCTTCAGGCGCGGGAAGATGCCGAACATGCGCTCGACGTCGGCCTTGATGCCGGACTCGTCGTTGCGCGTGTAGGCGCCCATCTGCAGGTTCTCGGTGATGGTCATGCGCGCGAACACGCCGCGGCCTTCCGGCACCATCGCCAGCCCTTGCTTGAGCAGCGCGTAGCTGGGCACGCCCTTGATCGACTTGCCCATGTATTCCACGTCGCCGCCGGCCCAGCCCTGCAGGCCGGTGATGGCCTTCATGGTGGTGGTCTTGCCGGCGCCGTTGGCGCCGATCAGCGTGACCAGCTCGCCGTCGCGGATTTCGAGGTCGATGCCCTTGACGGCCTGGATGCCGCCGTAGGCAACCTTCAGGCCGGAGATCTTCAGTACTGTCTGTTTCATTGCAGGCTGATTCATTACGTCCGCTCCCGCCATCAGTGCGCCGAGGTGCCGAGGTAGGCCTCGATCACCGCGGGGTTGTTCTGCACCTCGTGCGGCAGGCCCTGGGCAATCACCTTGCCGTAGTCCAGCACCGTCAGGCGGTTGCACAGCCCCATCACCAGCTTCACGTCGTGCTCGATCAGCAGGATGGTCTTGCCGTCGTTCTTGATCTTGTCGAGCAGGCCGCGCAGCTCGACCTTCTCGGTCGCGTTCATGCCGGCGGCCGGTTCGTCCAGCGCCAGCAGCTTGGGCTCGGTCGCCAGCGCGCGCGCGATCTCGAGCCGGCGCTGGTGGCCGTACGACAGGTTGCGCGCGGTGAAGTTGGCGTACTTGCCGATGCCGACGTAGTCGAGCAGTTCATGCGCCATGTCTTCGATGCCCTCTTCCTCGCGCCGCACCGACGGCGGGCGGAAGATCGCGCCGAACACGCCGGCCTTGGAGCGCACGTGGCGGCCGACCATCACGTTCTCGAGCGCGGTCATGTCGCCGAACAGGCGGATGTTCTGGAACGTGCGCGCGATGCCGGCCTTGGCCACCTCGTGCACGGCGGTCGGCTGGTAGGGCTGGCCGCCCAGCACGAACTCGCCCGAATCCGGCGTGTAGAGGCCGGTGATCACGTTGAAGAACGTGGTCTTGCCGGCGCCGTTGGGGCCGATCAGCCCATAGATCTCGGCCGGCTTGATCTGCAGGCCGACCTCGGACAGGGCCTGCAGGCCGCCGAAACGCTTGTTGACCCCCTGCACCGACAGGAGGAAATCGTTGTTGCTCATGTCTTCCTCCGGTTTACAGACGGCCGATGTTGCCCGCGCGGCGCACCACCGGGCGGTCTTCCTTGCGCGGCGACGGCCAGATGCCGGCCGGGCGGTACAGCATCACGCCGACCAGCGCCAGGCCGAACAGCAGCTGGCGCAGCACCTCGGCATCGACGATCACGTGGCCGAACACGCCGGTCTGGATCGGCTCGGCGACCACGCGCAGCAGTTCCTGGAAGCCCACCAGCAGCACGCCGCCCAGGATCACGCCCGGGATATGGCCCATGCCGCCCAGCACCACGATCGCCAGCACGTAGATCGATTCCCACAGCGTGAACGATTCCGGCGAGACGAAGCCCTGGAACGCGCCGAACACCGCGCCCGAGGCGCCGCCGAACGACGCGCCCATGGCAAACGCCAGCAGCTTGATGTTGCGGGTGTTGATGCCCATCGCCTTGGCGGCGATCTCGTCTTCGCGGATGGCAACCCAGGCGCGGCCGATGCGCGAGGTCTGCAGGCGCAGGCACACGAACACGATCACGATGACCAGGAACACCAGCAGGTAGTAGTACATGAACACCGGCGAGAACTTGAGCCCGAAGATCTCGTGCGACTTCGAGAAATCGAAGCCGAAGATATGCACGGGGTCGACCGCGGTGATGCCCTTGGGACCGTTGGTGATGTTCACCGGGCGGTCCAGGTTGTTCATGAAGATACGGATGATCTCGCCGAAGCCCAGCGTAACGATGGCCAGGTAGTCGCCGCGCAGCTTGAGTGTCGGCGCGCCCAGCAGCACGCCGAAGGTGGCGGCCACCAGGATCGCCAGCGGCAGCACGAACCACATCGACAGGTGGATGCCGGTCGGGAACAGCTGCTGGATCCACTCGAACTGGTTCGCCAGGTGCGGCGAGCCGAGCAGCGCCATCAGGTAGGCGCCCACCGCGTAGAACGCGATATAGCCCAGGTCGAGCAGGCCGGCAAAGCCCACCACGATGTTCAGGCCCAGCGCCAGCATGATGTACAGCAGCGCAAAGTCCAGCACGCGGACCCAGTAGTTGCCGCCCAGGGTCTGGACGATGAACGGGGCGCACAGCGCGACCACCAGGAAGCCAATTAGTGCGGCCAGGGTCTTGGCCGGCACCTTGGTCGGCGCCGCGACGGCGGCCGTGGATGGAATCGGGGTATTCATGGATTCGCTCTCCTCAGGCGCGATCCGCCACGCGTTCGCCCATGATGCCGGACGGACGGAAGACGAGCACGGTGATCAGTACGATGAAGGCAAAGACGTCCTGGTAGTTCGAGCCGAACACGCCATTGGTCAGGTCGCCGATATAGCCGGCGCCGAGCGCCTCGATCAGGCCCAGCAGCATGCCGCCGACCATGGCGCCCGCGAGGTTGCCGATGCCGCCCAGCACCGCGGCGGTAAACGCCTTCAGGCCGGGAATGAAGCCCATGTAGAAGTGGGCGTTGCCGTAGTTGGTGGCCATCATCACGCCGGCCAGCGCGGCCAGCGTGGCGCCGATCATGAAGGTGGCGGAGATGACGAAATTGGGGTTCACGCCCATCAGGCCGGCCACCTTCTGGTTCTCGGCGGTGGCGCGCATGGCGCGGCCGAGCTTGGTGCGGTTGACCAGGGCCAGCAGGCCGGACATCACCATCACGGCCATGCCGATGATGACCATCTCCTTGCCGGTGATGGTGGCGCCGGTGCCGCCGATGTCGATGGGTTCCGACGGCAGCAGCTGCGGGAAGGTCAGCGGGTTGCGCGACCAGATCAGCATGCCCGCCGTCTGCAGGATGATGGAAACCCCGATCGCGGTGATCAGCGGGGCCAGCCGTGGCGCATTGCGCAAGGGCCGGTAGGCGACCCGCTCGATCGAATAGGACAGGATCGCGCAGACCGGCATGGCGACCAGCGTGGCGATCACCAGCGTCAGCCATTCAGGTAGGCCGGGGGCGAACTTCTGCAATCCGAGGATGGCTGACAGGGCGGTCAGCGCGCCGATCATCAGCACGTCGCCGTGGGCGAAGTTGATGATGCCGAGAATGCCGTAGACCATGGTGTAGCCCAGTGCGATCAGCGCATAAATGCTGCCGAGCACCAGACCGTTCACGATCTGCTGGATAAAGATATCCATGAAAACTCCTGCTTCAGTCCCTGACCTGTCGGCATGGTGTGGATGCCGGGGGGACCGTGGTGTGTAATGGGTAACGTTGCGGTGGTTTGCTTTGCTGGTGAGCGGCCTGCCCTGCTCCATCCATGGTAAGGATGCTTCTACATTAGGCGAGGCTAAAAAGAACGGCACCGCAAAATACTCACGGTGCCGTTCGGATGGGCCGGTAAGCCCAGATTACATCTTCACGACGTCGAGGACGGACTTCTTCTTGTCCTTGTACTCGTACAGCGTGATGGTGCCTTCCTTCATGTCGCCCTTCTCGTCGAAGGCGATGTTGCCGATCACGCCCTTGTAGTTGGTCTTGGGCATTTCGGCGAGGATGGCGGCCGGTTCGGTCGAGTTGGCGCGCTTCATGGCATCGACGACAACCATCACGGCGTCATACGTGAACGGAGCGTAGATCTGCACCGGCGCGTTGAAGCGGGCCTGATAGCGCTTGTCAAAATCCGCGCCCTGCTCCATGCGCGACAGGGCCAGGCCTGCCTCGGAGCAGATGATGTTGGTCACGGCGTCGCCGGCCAGCTCGGCCACCTTGTCGGTACAGACACCGTCGCCGCCGACGATCTTGGCGGGGATGCCCAGCTCACGGGCCTGCTTGGCGAACGGGCCGCCGGTGGCGTCCATGCCGCCGTACATGATCACGTCCGGCTTCTTGCCCTTGATCTTGGTCAGGATGGCCTTGAAGTCGGTGGCCTTGTCGTTGGTGGCTTCACGCGCCACCACGTTCACGCCGGCCGCCTTGGCGGTCTTCTCGAACTCGTCGGCCAGGCCCTTGCCGTAGGCGGTGGCATCGTCGACGATCGCCACGCTCTTGGCATGCAGGGTCTTGGCGGCGTAGTTGGCCAGCGCCGGGCCCTGCTGGGCATCGGTGGCGACCACGCGGTAGGTGGTCTTGAAGCCCTGCTTGGTGTAGTCCGGGTTGGTCGACGACGGCGAGATCTGCACGATGCCGGCATCGCTGTAGATCTTCGACGCCGGGATCGACACGCCCGAGTTCAGGTGGCCGACCACGGCCGCCACCTTGGCGTCGACCAGCTTCTGCGCCACGGCGGTGCCGGTCTTGGGGTCGCCGGCATCGTCTTCGCCGACCAGTTCCAGCTTGACCTTCTTGCCACCGACTTCCAGGCCGGACTTGTTGACTTCTTCCACGGCCAGGCGGGCGCCGTTTTCGTTGTCCTTGCCAAGGTGCGCGATGCCGCCGGTCAGCGGGGCCGCATGGCCGATCTTGACGACGACCTCGCCACCACCGGCCGCAGGCGCTGCGGGAGCCGCGGCTGCCGGCGCCGAAGAGGCCGGCGCCGCCGGCTTTTCTTCCTTCTTGCCGCAAGCTGCGACCAGCGCCACTGCGGCCGCGATCGGCAGAATCTTGGCAAACGTGATTTGCATGAGTGATCTCCTAGGATTCACAAAAACAGGGATTTGCAACGCCTCCCGGACGTTTCCCCTGGACCGCCGTTGTTTAGTTTCAATTTGAAACGCGCGCATTGTATCCCCTTTCTTAGTCGATGCAATACGCGACGCAACATCCTTGACGATTTACCGCGCATTTGAGCTAGGGAATTTCCCCAATGCACAGATTGCGGCAATTCCCGCTCACATGACGCGGCCGCCCCTCTTTCTTACAAGAACCGTGCCTGCGGCGCCCCAGGCGGCAAGGAAGCAGCGCCGGCACCACCTATAATGCATCAATATTAATTAGGCGTTTCATTTAATAAGAGTGGTGCTGCTCTCTAATGTGCAGAATGTAGCGCCGCACCATAATAGGGAAAACCCCAGCTTCGGGGATTACCCTGATTCGCGCCAGGCACGAATGGCGGGCACCCCGGCACCGGCAGCGGGCATTATTCCCGGACCGGGCACAGGCCAGAAACAAAAAAAGGGCGCCGCAATCGCGGCGCCCTTTTATCAGGCCAGGCATTCATGCGGGCATGCCCGCGCCTGCTCAGGCGGCTGCGCTGGCGGGCAGCAGCCCGCGCGGCAGCGGGAACGCCATGTTTTCCTCGATACCTTCGAGCGGACGCACCTGGCGCGCACCGAGTTGGCGCAGGCGCTCGACGATGGACTGGGCCAGCGCCTCGGGCGCCGAGGCCCCGGCGGTCAGGCCGATGCGGCGCTTGCCGGCGACCCACTCGGGCCGCACCTGCTCGGGCGCGTCCACCATATAGGCCGGTACGCCCAGGCGCTCGGCCAGCTCGCGCAGGCGGTTGGAATTGGAACTGTTGGGACTGCCGACCACGATCACCACCTCCACCTGCGGCGCCATGAACTTCACCGCGTCCTGGCGGTTCTGCGTGGCATAGCAGATGTCCTGCTTCTTGGGCTCGCGGATCTCCGGGAAACGCGCCTTGAGCGCGGCCACGATCTCGCGGGTCTCGTCCACCGACAGCGTGGTCTGGGTGACATAGGCCAGCCGCGACGGATCGGCGACCTGCAGCGTCCCGACATCGGCGACCGACTCGACCAGCACCATGCCGCCGTTGGCCTGGCCCATGGTGCCTTCGACCTCGGGATGGCCGCGATGGCCGATCATCACGATCTCGCAGCCCTGCGCGCGCAGCTTGCTGACTTCGACATGCACCTTGGTCACCAGCGGGCAGGTCGCATCGAAGACGTGCAGGCCACGCCGGGCCGCGTCTTCGCGCACTTCGCGCGACACGCCATGGGCGCTGAAGATGACGGTGGCGCCGGCGGGCACCTCGTCGAGCTCGCCCACGAACACCGCGCCCTTGCGGCGCAGGTCGGCCACCACATAGGCGTTGTGGACGATTTCATGGCGGACGTAGATGGGGGCGCCAAAGCGCTCGAGCGCGCGCTCGACGATCTCGATGGCGCGGTCAACGCCGGCGCAGAAGCCGCGCGGCTGGGCCATCAGGATTTCTGCGTGGGGTGCGGGGGTCAGGTCGGGCATGCTGCGGTATCCGGACAGGTTCGGCTTGGCGACGTTCAGAGAATGCCGATCAGCTGCACGTCGAACAGGATGGTCTGCCCAGCCAGCGGATGGTTGAAGTCGAACAACGCGGCGGTTTCGCCGATCTCCTTGAGCAC
Organism: Cupriavidus neocaledonicus; assembly: GCF_000372525.1. Taxonomy (GTDB): domain Bacteria; phylum Pseudomonadota; class Gammaproteobacteria; order Burkholderiales; family Burkholderiaceae; genus Cupriavidus; species Cupriavidus neocaledonicus. The sequence goes on along the minus strand of NZ_AQUR01000105.1, from coordinate 146,422 downwards.
GCCGGCGTACTTGCCGCCGCCGGGCGCATTGAACTCGACCAGGTCACCCGGGCTGTAGTCCTCTTCGAACGAACTGTTCTCGCGCAGCGTGGCCAGCGACACCCACTGCAGCAGTTCGGCGTTGCGCGGGCCGAAGGCCTGCTCCGGCGCCAGGCGATAGGTCATGCGCTCGCCTTCGGGCATGCCCAGCAGCGCCTGCTCGAGCGTCGGCGCGAACTGGCCCTGGCCCAGCAGCAGCGTCGCGGGCTTTTCTTCGAACGTGCTGACGACCTCGGTGCCGTTCTCGAGCGCGATGCTGTAATGCAGGGTCAGGAATGAGTCGGCCTGGACAGTCTTGCGGCCAGCCGTGCCGCCGTCGGCTTCCGACGCGAAAGTTTGCAAATTCATGGGTGATCAACCAGGGTAGGGTAGGAGCAGGCCATCGCTGGCCCACTCCCCCCTAAGAACCGTACGTGCGGGTTTCCCCGCATACGGCTCAAGCCTTCACAAAAATACCATCAGATCGATGGCACCGGCTTTACAACAGAAAGCCCGTGGTTATGCACTTGGACGTGACAGTTCGGATGCAGCAGCACGCGGTTCCTCAGACCATCGGAGCCACCGCGTACGCGGTACTCGATGTGGTGGTCATGCCACCCAGTGTCCTTGGTCATCTTGCACTGACACAGAGCACACAAGCCACGCTGGGACATGTACAGCTTGATCCACTGCTTTCGGTGCGCCATGCTGTCAAGCAGCCGCTCCTGTCGCAATGTTTCACCATACACCTCCTGCGCCGGATCAAAAGGGTTGTAATCCCCTCTGACCTTCTTGTGCCTTTGGATGGGCGTGCTCGCGAGCGAGTACAACTCAACCCATACCTCACTATCGACATCTTTCACTACTGTGGTGCCAAACACCCAGCTGCGCTGACCGACTGAGCCGAAGTACTTCTTCCGCACCCAATCCGCCTTCTTGCCTGGATGTCGCCGCTTGGCCCACCGCCATAGGGCACGAAAAATGTCGTGCCCCAGACGGTTGAAAACCGCCTTCGCCACTACGGCGCGGTGGTACTGCGCCCATCCTCTTAGCATCGGGTTCAGCAGTCGAATCAGCTCTGACTGCTTCACCGTCTTGTTAGCACTGATGACATCCTTCACCTTGCGGTAGAACGTCTGCACGTTCTTCCTGCTCGGCTTGATGAGCAGCGTTCCGGAGTACTTCCGGAAGTTCCACCCCAGAAAGTCAAAGCCGTCGGCTATGTTGACGATCCGCGTTTTCTCCGTTGATAGCGTCAGCCCTCGTACCGCCAGGAACTGCTCCACCCACGGCTTCACCTCGTTTTGTAGGATCTCAGGCGTGGTGCCCGTGATCACGAAGTCGTCCGCATAGCGCACAACATTCACCTTCAGCTTCCGCGTTTTGGCGACTCCCAGTTTCTTCTCGAAGGAAGCAACCAGTTGTCGTTCCAACCCGTTCAACGCCACGTTTGCCAGAGTCGGGGAGATGATTCCTCCCTGCGGTGTTCCGGCTTCGGTCGCCTGAAACTGGCCCTGAAATATCACGCCAGCCTTCAGCCACTTGCGGAGGATGGCTCGGTCCATGGGGACGTTGCGCTCCAGCCAGTCGTGACTGATATGGTCAAAGCAACCTTTGATATCCGCCTCCAGTATCCATTGGGCTGAGTGCCCTCTGGACAGGTTGACGAACAGCTGTGACATGGCATCCGCCGTGGAACGATTGATCCGGAACCCATAAGAATTCGGATCGCTCGTCCCTTCGGACACCGGCTCCAGCGCCAGCAGGTGCAAGGCCTGCATGGCTCGATCCAACATGGTCGGAATGCCTAGTGGGCGCTCCTTCCCGTTGGCCTTAGGAATAAAGACCCGCCGCAATGGCAATGGCCTGTACCCTCGGCGCTTCAACCGTCCGATGGCTTCCCACCGGACTTCAGGCGAGTCCCACAGTTCGCGATCGACGCCTGCCGTTCGCTTACCTTGGTTCTCCGTCACTCGCTTTACCGCCGATGCCTTGGCGGAAAACGAGCGGGTCAGAGACCGTTGCAAGGCTTTCACCCTGCGCCAGTCCCCTTCCTGTGTTGCCTTCGCAATTCGAATCTGCATTGCCCGGACGTTCCGTTCCACTTGGCGCCAATTGATGGCATCCCAGCGTTGCGGTGCGCCGGAGAGCGCAGATTTATCCTCACGGACAAATGCTTCCATGCTGCTCTCCTATCTTGAGGTCTTCCCCCAAAACGCAGAGACAACATGCCCCCTGAGGGGCATATTGCCCCTCAGGGGAAGAAATTTCAGTTTCAAGCGGGTTAGCCAGTCGTCCTGCGACGAAAGACCAGTTGGAAGTCTGCCCGCTTTCGCGTGAGGTGATGTTTCAACCCCTATCCGAATCATTACAACCCGGCGTTCGCTTTCTCCAACCTCCCATACCCGCACAGCCAACAGCGTTCCTTACGGTCCGCCTGCCTGAGCCGCACTGCGCTCGGGCAGCCATACGGGCTTACCACGTTCCCTGCACGCTACAAGACCGGGTTAGGGTCTGCCTCTTCGCCGATGGTCTAGTGACGACGTGCTCCGAATGTCCAGCGGAGCAACCGACCAAATACCGTTTTGGTTAGTGCCTGTCAGCAGCTTTGGCACCGCAATACTCACGACGTTTATCAGCAGTTCACTTCCGTTACCCATACCAGTCAGCCTAGCTCCTCGACCCCATGGCTGCTCGGAGTCTCTACCAGAAGACCTCACGGTCCTCTGGCACCCTTACGGGGGCTACATTGTCAGGAGAGCTTCATACCCCACCGTTACCAGTGACGCATGTCTCCCTAGGCTACTGCTAGTCGCATAGCAGGTTCTCTATCAAAGCACCCTCGCGGACGTGTCTGACCGAACCATAGCGTGCAGAGCTTTCGCTCCGCCTGAACCCTACCTGCCGGTCCGACTGGACCGGAAATGCAAATGCTCCGCCTTGTGGGCAGATGACATTCGCCCACTTGGCGTTTGGTGGCCAACGTGGCCAGTTCAAACTTGATGCCAAACTTCGGCATGTAAAGCCATTGTCCCCTCTTAGAGAGAGGACAACGCCACGCCCGAGGGCGTGGTTCGCGCCTTTGGGCGGGCACTGGCTGGTAAGCCAGTACTGCAAGCAACGCTTCTCAGATAACTCTGAAAAGTGAGCAGGCGCTAGCGGCGTAAGCTATGGTGGGCTTCGTTTCACTAGCATGTGGGAGTACTCTCCCAGGGTCGATGCGTCTAACGCGACGCGGACGGACACGAGTGTGCGTGTCGCACGAACAACCCGTATTGTATTCGACTGGCCCATAGCCCGCCGCCCCGGGGCCGCAGGCCCTGTTCCCGACGCGACTACCCTGGATGCCCATGACCATTGCCAAATGGCCCGCCTGCGAGCGGCCCCGCGAGAAACTGCTGGAAAGCGGCGCTGCCGCCCTGTCTGATGCCGAACTGCTGGCCGTGCTGCTGCGCGTGGGCGCCGCCGGAAAAAGTGCCGTGGACCTGGCACCCGAGCTGTTGCACCGTTTCGGCTCGCTGACCGCGCTGTTCGCCGCCGAAGGCGAAGCGCTGGCCGGCGTGCGCGGCATGGGCGCGGCCAAGTTCGCCCAGCTGCAGGCCATCCCCGAACTGGCGCGGCGCGCGCTGGCCGAATCACTGCGGCTGCCGGCCGGCTTCAATTCGCCGGAATCGGTGCGCAGCTACCTGCGCCTGACCCTGGCCCCGCTGCAGCACGAGGTCTTCATGTGCCTGTTCCTGGATCCCGGCAATCGCATGGTGGCCAGCGAGGAGCTGTTCCGCGGCACGCTGACGCGGACCTCGGTCTATCCGCGCGAGGTGGCGCGCCAGGCGCTGGCGCACAACGCGGCCGGCATCATCGTTGCCCACAACCATCCGCGCGGCACCACCACGCCCAGCGAGAGCGACATCCACCTGACACGCGAACTGGCGCGCACGCTCGACCTGATCGACGTGCGGCTGCTGGACCATTTCATCGTGGCGGGGCATGAAATCCGCTCGCTGGCGGAATCCTGCGAGCGCCTGCCCGGGCTGTGACGCCTACGGCACGACACGAGCGGGGCCGCAACACTGCCTCCGCCGGGCCACAGAAAGCATTGATCCGCTGGGGGAATCCGGTCTATAATGCCCGTTTTGCTGAAGTCTCAACCGCTGCAGTCCGGGCCCGCGCGCCTTTTGTTGATCTGTTGCGAACATTGTCCACGAATAGAAGATTTAGGAGTGCTTCATGGCACGCGTCTGTCAAGTGACCGGGAAAGCGCCGATGGTCGGCAACAACGTTTCCCACGCAAACAACAAGACCAAGCGCCGTTTTCTGCCCAACCTGCAGAATCGTCGTTTCTTCGTTGAATCCGAAAACCGCTGGGTGAGCCTGCGCGTCTCGAACGCCGGCCTGCGCCTGATCGACAAGAAAGGCATCGACTCCGTGCTCGCCGACCTGCGCGCACGCGGCGAAGTCTAATTAGGAGTACATCATGGCAAGCAAGGGCGGCCGCGACAAGATCAAGCTGGAATCGACCGCAGGTACCGGTCACTTCTACACCACCACCAAGAACAAGCGCACCATGCCGGAAAAGATGGAGATCATGAAGTTCGATCCCGTCGCCCGCAAGCACGTCGCTTACAAGGAAACCAAGATCAAGTAATTGATCGGGTATCCCGCCAGAAAGCCCCGCCCTGCCGCGGGGCTTTTTGTTGCCCGTCGATGGCGCATCGGCGCTGCGTACTGATGCACGGGATAGCGCGCCGGGTGTAGACTTTGCCGTTTCCCCCAATCTGCCAAGCGCCCTGGCGGCGCTCTCCTTGCACCATGAATTTCGACGTCGCCATCGTCGGCAGCGGCCTGGCCGGCCTTACGGTCGCATTGCAACTGGCCGACACCCACCGGGTGGCCATCCTCAGCAAGCGCGCCATGACGCAGGGCGCCAGCGACTGGGCGCAGGGCGGCATCGCCGCGGTGCTGGACTCGGGCGACAGCCATGACGAGCACACCCAGGACACGCTCGTCGCCGGTGCCGGGCTGTGCGATGAAGAGGCCACGCGCTTTATCGTCGAGCACGGGCGCGAGGCGATCCAGTGGCTGATCGACCGGGGCGTGCCCTTCACCCGTGACGCGCAGGCCGAGCTGGGTTTCCATCTGACGCGCGAAGGCGGCCATAGCCGCCGGCGCATCATCCACGCCGCCGACGCCACCGGCCACGCCGTGGTCAGCACGCTGCTGCAGCAGGCCACGCAGCACCCGAACATCACCATCCTGGAAGACCACTTCGCGATCGACCTGATCACGTCGCGCAAGATGGGGCTGCCCGGCAACCGCTGCTATGGCCTTTACGTGCTGGACGACCGCACCGGCGCGGTGCACACCATCACCGCCACGCACACCGTGCTGGCGGCCGGCGGTGCGGGCAAGGTCTACCTCTACACCACCAACCCGGATACCGCCACCGGCGACGGCATCGCCATGGCCTGGCGCGCGGGCTGCAGGGTGTCGAACATGGAATTCATCCAGTTCCACCCGACCTGCCTGTACCACCCCTATGCCAAGTCCTTCCTGATCTCCGAAGCGGTGCGCGGCGAAGGCGGCCTGCTCAAGCTGCCGGACGGCACGCGCTTCATGCCCGAACACGATGAACGTGCCGAACTGGCGCCGCGCGACGTGGTGGCACGCGCGATCGACTTCGAAATGAAGAAGCGCGGGCTGGACTGCGTCTATCTCGATATCACGCACCAGCCCGAGGCCTTCCTGAAGGAACACTTCCCGACCATCCATGCGCGCTGCCTGGAACTGGGCATCGATATCACGCGCGAGCCGATTCCGGTGGTGCCGGCCGCGCACTACACCTGCGGCGGCGTGGTGACGGACACCATGGGCCGCACCGATATCGGCGGCCTCTACGCCGTGGGCGAGACCGCCTGCACCGGCCTGCACGGCGCCAACCGGCTGGCCTCGAACTCGCTGCTCGAATGCATGGTGATCGGCCGCGCCGCCGCCGCGGACATCGCCGCGCAGGACAAGGCCGGCGCGCCCAATATCACGCTGCCGGCGTGGGACGAGAGCCGCGTCTCCGATGCCGACGAAGAAGTCGTGGTGTCGCACAACTGGGACGAGCTGCGCCGCATGATGTGGAACTACGTCGGCATCGTGCGCACCAGCAAGCGCCTGGAACGCGCGCAGCACCGCATCGTGCTGCTGCGTGAGGAGATTGCCGAGTATTACGCCAATTTCCGCGTCACTACCGACCTGCTGGAACTGCGCAACCTGGTCGAAGTGGCTTCGCTGATCGTGGACAGCGCCTATTCGCGGCATGAAAGCCGCGGGCTGCATTTCAGCCGGGACTATCCGGATTCGCTGCCTAAGGCGCTGCCTACGGTGATGCAACCGCCTGCCGTGCGCAAGCGCTGAGCGGCGCGCAGCAATAAAAAACGGGGCGAGCCAGATGGCCCCACCCCGTCTTGCCTTCGCGCTGGCAATGCGTCAGCCGATGATACGCAGCGAGTAGTCCGTCGCGCGCACGTCCTTGGTCAACGCGCCCACCGAGATCCGGTCCACGCCGGTCCCGGCGAACGTGCGGATGGTCTCGGCATTGACGCCGCCCGATACCTCGAGCAACGCCCTGCCCTGGTTGATCTTCACCGCGTCCTGCATCATCGGCACGGTGAAGTTATCGATCAGCACCGACTTCGCGCCTGCTGCCAGGGCTTCTTCCAGCTCCGCCAGCGACTCCACCTCGACCTGCACCGAGGCATCGGTATCGAGCGCCAGCGCCGCCTGCAGCGCGGCGGTGATGCTGCCGGCCGCGGCGATATGGTTCTCCTTGATCAGGATGCCGTCGTACAGCGCCAGGCGCTGGTTCTCGCCGCCGCCGATGCGGACCGCGTACTTCTGCGCCAGGCGCAGCCCCGGCAGCGTCTTGCGCGTATCCAGCACGCGCGCGCGGGTGCCGGCGATCAGGTCGGCATAGCGGCGCGTCACGGTGGCCACGCCGGACAGCAGCTGCAGGAAGTTCAGCGACGGACGTTCGGCGGTCAGCAGCGAGCGCGCCGGGCCGGTAATCTCGCACACCACGGAATCCGGCGCCATGCGCGCGCCCTCTTGCTGCAGCCAGCGCACCGCCAGCGCCGGGTCGACCGCACGCATGCACGCGTCGAACCACGGCTGGCCGCACAGCACCGCCGACTCGCGCACGATCACGCGCGCGTGCGCGGCCTTGTCCGCCGGCACCAGCAGGCCGGTGAGGTCGCCGCTGCCGACATCCTCGGCAATGGCGGCCTGCACATTGGCCTGCAGCGCTGCCTGCAGCGCCGGGCCGTAGCTGTCGAAAATCGGATTCACGCTCATGCCGGGCCGATCCCCTGGAACAGCGCCTGTTCCTGCGCCAGGTCGGACGACGGACGTACATTGCGCTTCTGCGCGGCGGCGAAGTCGAGCATGCGGTTGATGCAGGTTACCGCCTTGGCGCCGATGGCCGGATCGACGTGGATCTCGTTGCGGCCGGTCTCGAGCACCTCGGCGAGGTTGGTCAGCGCGTTCATCGCCATCCACGGGCAGTGCGCGCAGCTCTTGCAGGTGGCGCTGTTGCCGGCGGTCGGCGCCTCGATGAAGTGCTTGCCGGGCGCGGCCATGCGCATCTTGTGCAGGATGCCGTTGTCGGTGGCGACGATGAATTCGGTCGCGTCCAGCTTTTGCGCGGCCTCGATCAGCTGCGAGGTGGAGCCGACCACATCGGCCTGCGCCACCACGTTCTCCGGCGATTCCGGGTGCACCAGGATCTTGGCGTTGGGGAATTCGCGGCGCAGCAGGTCCAGCTCGATGCCCTTGAACTCGTCGTGCACCAGGCACGAGCCCTGCCACAGCAGCATGTCGGCGCCGGTCTGCTTCTGGATATAGCTGCCCAGGTGCTTGTCGGGTGCCCAAAGGATCTTCTTGCCCTGCGCGTGCAGGTGCTCGACGATCTTCAGGCCGATGCTCGAAGTCACCATCCAGTCGGCGCGCGCCTTCACCGCGGCGCTGGTGTTGGCGTAGACCACCACGGTGCGATCCGGGTGGGCATCGCAGAAGGCCGCGAACTCGTCGGCCGGGCAACCCAGGTCGAGCGAGCAGGTCGCATCCAGGTCCGGCATCAGCACGGTCTTCTCGGGGCTAAGGATCTTGGCGGTCTCGCCCATGAAGCGCACGCCGGCCACCACCAGTGTCCTGGCTTCGTGGTCGCGGCCGAAGCGGGCCATTTCGAGGGAGTCGGAGACACAGCCGCCGGTCTCCTCGGCGAGGTCCTGCAGGTCGGCGTCGACGTAGTAGTGCGCCACCAGCACCGCATTGCGCTCCTTCAGCAAGCGGCGGATACGCGCCTTCAGCGCTTGCCGCTCATCGGGCGACAGCACCGGCGGCACCTTGGCCCAGGCATGGGCCACACAGCTGGCGCCAGCGGCGTTTTGGGCACCCGCCAGGTTCGGCTTCTCGAACTCGACGGTCTTGATCGATTGTGGGGTCATCTCCGGGTACTCCTCTAGACCTCCGCCAACAGGGTGCGGCCGGCCAGAACATGGGGGAGTTTATCTAAAACAAAAGCCCCGCCATGGGCGGGGCTTTGTCAAACCATACGGCGCGGCCGAATTGTATCAGGCGTAGCGGCGCAGGCGCAGCGAGAAATCGTGCAACGCCTGGATACCACTGGCCTCGGCACGGTGGCACCAGGCCTGCAGCTGCTGCAGCAGCTGCTCGCGCGTCAGGTTGGAACGGCCCCAGATGGCGGCCAGTTCACGGCGCATTTCGACGAAGGTCTGCAGCGCCTTGTTCTTCTCGACGATGCTCGCCAGCTGCTCGCGCTGCTGCGCGGCCAGCTTGGTTTCCTCGCGGTGGAACCACTTGCTGGCGGGCTTGAAGCTGCGGTACTCGGCCACGCCGCCTTCCTTGAGCTTGTCCAGTTCCTGGCGGAACGCGCCCTTGACGGCCTTGGCGTAGCGCGCCATCACGTCATAGCGGTTGGCGATGATGGCTTCCAGCGTGTTGTGGTCGACCGGACGGGCCTCCACCAGGCGCGCCTTGGGCGGGATCTTCTTGACCTTGGCCAGGCCGATCGCCTGCATCGCGCGGATATAGCCCCAGCCCACGTCGAACTCATACCACTTGATCGAGAACTTGGCCGAGGTCGGGTAGGTGTGATGGTTGTTGTGCAGCTCTTCGCCGCCGATGATCAGGCCCCACGGCGACACGTTGGTCGACGCGTCCTCGCAATCGTAGTTGCGATAGCCCCACCAGTGGCCCAGGCCATTGATGATGCCGGCGGCATGGATCGGGATCCACAGCATCTGCACCGCCCACACGGTCATGCCGATCACGCCGAACAGCGCCAGGTCGATGATCAGCATCAGGCCGACGCCCTGCCAGGTGAAGCGCGAGTACAGGTTGCGCTCGATCCAGTCATTGGGGCAGCCATGGCTGAACTTGGCGATGGTTTCCTTGTTCTTGGCCTCGGCGCGATAGAGTTCGGCCCCCTCCAGCAGTACCTTGCGGATGCCGCGCGTCTGCGGGCTGTGCGGGTCGTCTTCGGTTTCGCACTTGGCGTGGTGCTTGCGGTGGATGGCGGTCCACTCGCGCGTGACCATGCCGGTGGTCAGCCACAGCCAGAAGCGGAAGAAGTGTTGCGCGATGGGGTGCAGGTCCAGCGACCGGTGCGCCATGCAGCGGTGCAGGAAAATGGTGACGCCGGCGATCGTGATATGCGTCATCACCAGCGTGTAGATGACGATCTCCCACCAGGTCCAGTTGGCAAGGCCGTTGGCGGCCCAGTCAAGAATAGTGTCGAACAAACTGTTCTCCGTCGGTTAAACAGGGACTTTCCCGTGCAAGCCGGCTGAGCCGGTACACACAACGCGCAGAAAAAATAGCTGCGAATCTATTGATTGCGATAGCTGTCTGGCGCTTGCCACGGGACCCGAAGTCGCTCCGGGCTCCCCCAGGGCAGGCACGCGTGGCGCCCGCCGTGGCTAGCGGCTCATGGATGAGAGCCGGGTACGAGCCGCTGCAATCTGGCGGCTGTCTGATGTGGGAGCGGGATGTCTCAACCCGCGACAACCCGGCATTCTACCGGATCGCCAAGGGCGCAAGCATACGCTATTTCCCGGATTTGGACGGAGAGCAACGCTTTTCGTTCCACGGGTGCCGCATCCGCCGCCCGTGCGGTGCAGCCCGTGGTCCGGGCGCTCAGGAGGCGTTGGCGGCTTCTGGCAACGCATTTGCCTTTGGCCCGACGGGGCCCGCGGGCAGCGTCTCATGCATCACACGCAACTCGCGCTGCGGGTACGGGATGGAAATGCCGTGCTCGCGAAGGGTGCGCCAGATCGCGCGGTTCATCGCCGATTGCACCCCGAGCTTGCCGTTCTGCGGATCGGCCACGAACACCGCGACTTCATATTCGATGCCGCTGTCGGCGAACAGCACCAGGAACGCCGCCGGCTCCGGGTCTGGCAGCACGCGCGGCAGCGTGCGCACGCATTCGGTCAGCAGCGCGATCACGGTCTCGGGATCGGCGCTGTAGTCGGCCTGCACGCGCGTCGCCACGCGCACGTTGGTATTCGAGAACGAATGATTCTGCACCGACTGCGCCACCAGCTGCTCGTTCGGCACCAGCGTCTCGCCGTCGCCGTTGCGCACCACGGTGTAGCGGGTGCGGATCTGCGACACGATGCCGGTGTACTTGTCCACCGTGATCTGGTCGCCAAGCTTGACCGAGCGGTCCAGCAGGATGATGAAGCCCGAGATGTAATTGCTGGCGATCTTTTGCAAGCCCAGGCCCAGGCCCACGCCCAGCGCGCCGCCGAAAACCGACAGCACGGTCAGGTCGATGCCGACCAGCGACAGGCTCAGCAGCAGCGACACCAGCAGCAGCAAGGCCTTGGAGATACGCGTCAGCACCACCTTCAGGTTGCCGTCGAGGTTGGCCGAACGCATCAGCCGCTCTTCCAGCCACGAGCCGAACCACAGCGCCACCAGCACCGTCAGCAGGATCCAGACCACCGCCATCAGGGTCTCGGCCACGCTGATCTTCTGCTTGCCTCCGATGGAGAAACGCACGCTCTCCATCCAGCCCACCACGTCGCCGAGCACGCCCAGCACGTACAGGGCCATGCCGACCCAGACCAGCGTGGTCAGCACCTTCTCCACCAGCAGCAGCATGCCGTGCAGCTGGCCGCTGCCGGACATCACGCGGCGCAGCACATAGAAGGTGAAATTCAGCGCGGTGATGCCGAACAGCGGCACCAGCGCCAGCCGCAGCACGCTGACCGGGATCAGCGGCGCCAGCGCGAAGCGGGCCACCAGCACCAGCGCCCAGCCGGCCAGCGGGAACATGGCGCGCTCGAGGCTGGCGGCGGCGAAGCGCACCGAGAAGCTCGAGGCCTCGTAACGCGCCTCCAGCCGCCGCACCACGAAGCGCGCCAGTGGCCACGCCACCAGCAGGCAGCCGGCCAGCACCAGCAATTGCCAGAAAAAGCCGGGGCCGCCGGCATCGCGGATCAGGTCGTCCAGCATCTTGCCGAACATCGAATGCGAGGCTTTCAGGTCCTTCAGGCCGCCGAGGTCAGACAGGGTTTCACCGTTCATGGTGCAGATTCAGTGAGGGCCGCCCGCGCGGCGCGGGCGGTGCGGCGGGAAACCGCGATCAGCTGGCGCGCTCCAGCACCGCGGCAAAGAAGCCATCGGTCTGGTGCAGGTGGGGGTACAAGGCAAACATGCCATTGTCCGGCAGCCCCGGCACTTCGATTTTCTGGTCGGCCAGCACTTCGGCGGCCGGCACCAGGCGGAAGTTGGGATGCGCGGCGAGGAAATCGCGCACGATCTGCTCGTTCTCGGCTTCCAGCACGCTGCAGGTCGCGTACACCACGCGGCCGCCGCCTTTCACCAGCCGCGCCGCGGAGTCCAGGATCGCAGTCTGCTTGGCGGTCAGTTCCAGCACCGACTCCGGCGACTGCCGCCACTTCAGGTCGGGGTTGCGGCGCAGCGTGCCCAGGCCGCTGCACGGCGCGTCCACCAGCACGCGGTCGGCCTTGCCCGCCAGGCGCTTGATCTTGGCGTCCCGTTCGGAGTCGATCAGCACCGGATGGACATTGGAGAGGCCGCTGCGCGCCAGCCGCGGCTTCAGGTTGGCCAGGCGCTTTTCCGACACGTCGAAGGCGTAGAGCCGGCCGGTCGAGCGCATCGCCGCGCCCAGCGCCAGGGTCTTGCCGCCCGCGCCGGCGCAGAAGTCGACCACCATCTCGCCGCGCCGCGGCGCCACCAGGCTGCACAGCAGCTGGCTGCCCTCGTCCTGCACCTCGACCAGCCCGTTGACGAAGATCGGCAGCTGGTTCAGGGCCGGCTTGCCGGTCATGCGGATGCCGGCCGGCGCCATCGGCGTAGGCTCGGCGCCCAGGCCCGCGGCCTGCAGCTCGGCCAGCGCGGCCTCGCGGCTGGTCTTGCCCAGGTTGACGCGCAGGTCCAGCGGCGCCGGGCGCAGCCAGGCATCGCCCAGCGCCGCGGCAAAGGCCTCGCCGTGCTGGCGCACCAGTTCGTCGTACAGCCACTCGGGCAGGTTGGCGCGCACACGCGGTGCCAGGCTGGAGCGCTCGATGGTGGTCAGGCGGTCCAGCCACGCGGCTTCATCGGGGTAGAGGAACGGCGACAGCGCATCGCGGCCCAGCGTCGCCGCCAGGCCCAGCAGCGCCAGGCGGCGCGAGGCCGCGCCGGTGCCGCTCTCGGCAAACTGGGCAAACTCGACGCGCCGGCGCAGCACCGCGTAGATCGCTTCGGCAATGATGCCGCGCTCGCGGTGGCCGAGCTTGGCGTTTTCGCGGAAGTAATAGCTCACCACCGCATCGGCGGGTCGCGCGAACAGCATGACCTTGCCCAGCAGGCGATCGATATGCTGGATATGGGTGGCATGCAGCCCGCCATGCACACGCGTAGCGGCGCCGTTGGCACCGGCGGCATTGGGCGACCTGCGGATCGGGCTGCTCTTGCCCTTGCTGCGCGCGGGGGCGCGGCCCTCGCCGCGCGGGGAACGGTTTCCTGCCTGGGTACGGCTCATGCCTGGACTCCTGCCGCCGGGGTCGCGGCGGAGATGGCCATCAGCAATTGCGGTTCGGCCGGGTTGATAACGTTGACTACGCCGTTCTGCAGCCGCAGCCGGTCCTCGACGAACCACTGCACCGCGCGCGGATAAATCATGTGCTCGCAGGCGAGCAGGCGCTCGGCCAGGGTCTCGGGCGTATCGGCCGGCAGCACGTCGAGCGCGGCCTGGATCACGATCGGCCCATGGTCCAGCTCCGGGGTCACGAAATGCACGGTGGCGCCATGCAGCTTGACACCGGCATCCAGCGCCTGCTGGTGGGTGTTCAGGCCGGGGAAGCACGGCAGCAGCGACGGATGGATATTCAGCAGCCGGCCCGCGTAGCGATCGACAAAGCCGGGCGTAAGTATACGCATGAAGCCCGCCAGCACCACCAGGTCGGGGGCATGCGCGTCGATGGCCTCGGCCAGGGCCGCGTCGAAGGCGGCGCGGTCGGGGTACTGGCGATGGTCGACCACGCCGGTTTCAATGCCTTGCTGGCGCGCAAACTGCAGGCCCGCGGCGTCCGGCCGGTTCGACAGCACCGCCGCCACGCGGGCGGGCCAGCCGCCGTCCGCGCAGGCACGGACGATGGCTTCCATATTGGAGCCCCGCCCGGAAATCAAGATGACAATTTTTTTCATCGCGCAATTCTACCAAGGCGAGGCGCTAAACTCCGGTAAAGCCAAACCAGTACGTGCTTAATTCACGAGATCCGGACAGGCGCCGGCTTGCTGGCCTGTGGTAGCGAAGCCGTATAACCCGATTGATGGATTGTGACGCTTCGCCCCCTCTGCTAGAGTGGGCCCTACGTCCACGCGCCATTCCTGTGCATGACACAGGTTCTCCGGAAAGGTGACAACAAGGACGAAACGGGATATTTGAACGGGAATTCGCATGTCGAACGCTGCACCGACGTTGTTGGTGGTCGATGATCATCCTATGGCCTTGTCAGGGACCACCGCCTTCCTGGCCGAAGTCATGCCGGATGTGGCAGTCCATGCCGCCGGCAGCGCCCGCGAGGCCCTGGCCAGCCTGCAGCAAGGCTTGCGCCCCGATATCGTGCTGCTCGATATCTGGCTGAACGACGGTACCGGCTTCGATGCCATGCAGACTTTCAAGACCGTCATCCCGGGCGCGCGCTTTATCTTCATGTCGGCCGAAGCCACCCCTGAAATCGTCGGCCGCGCGCGTGCGCTGTCGGCATGCGGCTTCGTCGGCAAGCATCTCGATGCCAATGCCTTCACCGCCGCGGTACGCAAGGTGCTGGCCGGCGATACCGCCTTCCCCACCGACGAAGCGCTCAACGGGCGCGCCCAATCGTTCGGCCCGGCCCACGGCATTCCGGTCACGCCCGCCGAACTGGGCCTGACGCCGCGCCAGGGTTCGGTGCTGGCGCTGGTGCTGGAAGGCCTGCCCAACAAGGTGATCGCGCGGCGGCTGGGGCTGACCGAGAACACCGTCAAGGAACACGTGTCCGCCATCCTGCAGCGTCTGGGCGTGCGCACCCGCATGCAGGTGATGTCGCGCATGGAACGGTTCCGGCTGCGCCAGTAAGGCCCGCCACCGCCCTCCCCGCCCTCCCCGCTCGCCGGGCGCGCCCGCCGCTGCCTCAGGCCGGACGCAGCCAGCGCCGCAGCAGCATCCGCAGCGAGGCCGGATCCACCGGCTTGGGCAGCACGAAATAACCCGCCTCTTCCGCCGCCGCCAGCGCCGCTGACTTGAGGTCGCCGGTCAGCAATGCGCTGCGCGCCTGCGGCTGCGTGTTCTGCCAGCGCTCGAGCAGGTCCAGGCCATTCTCGCTGCCGGGCAGGCGCAGGTCGCAGAAAATGATGTCCGGGCGCAGGCCCTGCGCGAACAGCTTGTCGGCCTCGGCGCCGTGCGCGGCGCAGGCCACGCGGATGCCCCAGGCCTCCATCAGCGCGATCCACGCCTTGCGGATCTGGCTGTCGTCGTCGACCACCAGCACCGTGCCCTGCAGGCGATCGGGCTTGGCCTCCTCGGCCTGCGCCATGGCGCGCATCTCGCGTACGCTGGCCACGGTCTCGGCCGGCACCGGCGCCAGCGCGAACCAGAACACCGAGCCCTTGCCCGGCACCGAGCGCACGCCATAGGTGCCGCGCATCAGCCGCACGCATTCCTTGAAGATCGCCAGCCCCAGCCCCAGGCCCTGCGACGGGTCGCGCTGCGGGTTGTGGACCTGGTAGTACGGCGAGAAGATGTCCGGCAGATGCTCGGGCGTGACGCCGGCGCCGGTGTCCCACACCTCCAGCCGCACGCTCTTGCGGCGCTGGCGCGCGGTCACCAGCACGCCGCCGCGCTGGGTGTAGCGCAGCGCGTTCTGCACCAGGTTGAACAAGGCCCGGCGCAGCAGCACCGGTTCGGCCATCGCGTACAGTTCGTCCGGCACGCGCGGGGTCAGGGTGAGCCCGCTTTCGCGCGCGTCGGCGGCAAACTGGCTCATCACGTCGCGGATCAGCGCGCCCAGCTCGCAGGGTTCCAGCGTCGGCAGGACCTTGCGCCCTTCCAGCTTGGACAGGTCCAGCAGCGAGCGGAACAGCAGGTCGATGGTCTGCGTGCCCGCCGCCACCTGCTCCACCAGCGGATGCAGCGCGCTCGACTGGTTGCGCGCGCGCAGCGCCTCGACCAGCATCACCAGCGCATGCACCGGCTGGCGCAGGTCATGGCTGGCCGCGGCGAGGAAGCGCGACTTCTCTTCGCTGGCATGCAGCGCGCGCTC
Source organism: Cupriavidus neocaledonicus (assembly GCF_000372525.1). Taxonomy (GTDB): domain Bacteria; phylum Pseudomonadota; class Gammaproteobacteria; order Burkholderiales; family Burkholderiaceae; genus Cupriavidus; species Cupriavidus neocaledonicus. The sequence goes on along the minus strand of NZ_AQUR01000105.1, from coordinate 130,583 downwards.
CTTCTCGTCCTGGAACTGCTTGGCCAGGCGCCGGCTGTCGCCCTCCAGCTGGATCGCGCGCACCAGCGTCACCTGCAGGTTGAAGGCGTGGCGCGACAGCATCAGCGCGTAGATGGCCAGCAGGCCCTGCACATAGACGCCGTGGCCGGGGAAGGCGAATTCCGCCATCAGCAGGTTCGGCACCAGGATCGGCACGCCGGCGTAGACCAGGTTCGACGGCACCGGCGCCTGCGACACCGCGCCGCCGGCAAGCACGCCGAGCGTCAGCAGGTACAGCACGCTGGAGAACACCGGCGAAGCTGTATACAAATGCAGCAGCGCCGAGCTGCCCCAGGTCACGCCGGTCAGGAAAGCGACCGCGCGCATATTGTTCCACCACTTGTGCGTGTGCGCGGAACGGCTCATCAGGGCGTGGTCGCGCTGGTAGCCAATGTAGAACCACAGCCCCCCGGTCGTGAGCAGCAGCATCACCGCGCACCAGCCCAGCAGCGCGGCGGGGCTGACGTCGTTCCAGAAACCGATGGTGGTCAGCGCGGGCAGCAGCACCGAGGCGACGATGGCGGTCGGCGCATTCTTGTGCACGATGGCCATCAGCTTGGCGCGCGTCTCGACATCGAGCTGGGCGCTCGGCTGAGGCAGGCCCGTGGGCAGGAGCCGGGAAAAGAACCGATAGGTCAGCGCTTTCAACTGGGAATCGGGAATGGGGAAGATCGGGCATACCGCGCTGGATGCCCGCAGCGATCCCGTTAATGAGCCAAAGTGGCGCCTATCATGCCGCCTTTTGCGGCATCGCGCCATGGCGGGAGGGCCGGTTGCGGCACAAAAGCCGCAGCGCAGGGACCGGCCGGGGGCGGCGGCAGCGGCAAGCCGACCCATTCGCCTTATAATGCTCGCTTTACCCGAAACGTTTCCCGCCGTCCCCGTGAAAGTCTTCCGCGGCCTGCCCAACGCCGAGAGCCGGGCGCCCTGCGCGCTCACCATCGGCAATTTCGACGGTGTGCATCGCGGCCACCAGTCGCTGCTCGCGCGTGCGCGGGCGGCGGCGGATGCGCGCGGCCTGCCGCTGTGCGTGATGACCTTCGAGCCGCATCCGCGCGAGTTCTTCACGCCGGACAAGGCCCCCACCCGCATCGCGCTGCTGCGCGACAAGCTCGAAAGCCTGCGCCGCAACGGCGTGGACCGCGTGGTGGTGGAACATTTCAACGCCCACTTTGCCGGCCAGTCACCGCAGGAATTCGTCGAGAACGTGCTCTGGCATGGCCTGCATACCCGCTGGCTGCTAGTCGGCGACGATTTCCGCTTCGGCGCCAAACGCGCCGGCGACTTTGCCTACCTGCAGGAGGCCGGGCGCCGCTACGGCTTCGATGTCGAACAGATGGGCTCGGTGTCCGAGGGCGGCATCCGCATCTCCAGCTCGGCGGTGCGCCAGGCGCTGGCCGATGGCGACCTGGAGCACGCACGGCGCCTGCTCGGCCACGGCTACGCCATCAGCGGCCACGTGATCCACGGCCGCAAGCTGGGCCGCGACCTGGGCTTCCCGACGCTGAACCTGCGCATTTCGCACAAGCGGCCCGCGGTCAGCGGCATCTTCGTGGTGCAGGTGCACGGCATTGCCGACCATCCGCTGCCCGGCGTGGCCAGCATCGGCGTGCGCCCCACCATCGAGGACGCCGGCCGGGTGCTGCTGGAAGTCCACCTGTTCGATTTCAATGACAGCCTGTACGGCAAGCTGGTGCGGGTCGAATTCATGAAAAAGCTGCGCGACGAGGCGCGCTTCGACTCCCTGGACGAACTCACCGCCGCGATCGCCAAGGACAGCGCCGATGCGCGCGCCTTTTTCGGCCTGACGGCGCCCGGCGCCGCGGCGGCGGTGGCGGCGGACGGCAGCGGCGGCCGCGATTTCGCCACCTCGGCCACCGACCGAATTAGGTAGCGGCCGGCGCCCCGCATCCCGCTGCGCGGGCCCGGTTCGCACGCCGCCTGCCCCAGCCTTCACGCGCGCCCGCCGGCCCAGCGCCGGCCCCGCGCCAACCGAATTGCCCTGAGAATCGAAATGTCTGACGACAAACGCGCCAAGCCCGAGAAGAACAAGTATCCCGTCAACCTGCTCGACACGCCCTTCCCGATGCGTGGCGACCTGCCCAAGCGCGAGCCGCAATGGGTCAAGCAGTGGCAGGACAAGCAGCTCTACAAGAAGATCCGCGCGGCGCGCAAGGGCGCGAAGAAGTTCGTGCTGCACGACGGCCCCCCCTATGCCAACGGCGATATCCATATCGGCCACGCCGTCAACAAGGTGCTCAAGGACATGATCATCAAGGCGCGCGGCCTGACCGGGCTCGACGCCGTCTACGTGCCGGGCTGGGACTGCCACGGCATGCCGATCGAGATCCAGATCGAGAAGAAGTTCGGCAAGGGCCTGCCGGTGCAGGAAGTCCAGGCCAAGGCGCGCGCCTACGCCACCGAGCAGATCAAGCGGCAGATGGTGGACTTCGAGCGCCTGGGCGTGCTGGGCGACTGGGACCACCCCTACCTGACCATGAACTACAGCAACGAGGCCGACGAACTGCGCGCGCTCGGCAAGATCATGGAAAAGGGCTATGTATTCCGCGGCCTGAAGCCGGTGAACTGGTGCTTTGACTGCGGCTCGGCGCTGGCCGAGGCCGAAGTCGAATACAAGGACAAGGTCGACCTGTCGATCGACGTGGGCTTCCCGTTCGCCGAGACCGACAAGCTGGCGCACGCATTCAAGGTGCCGGTCGAGCAGCTCGACGCCAGGCCGGGCTGGATCGTGATCTGGACCACCACGCCGTGGACCATCCCGAGCAACCAGGCGCTGAACGTGCACCCCGAGGTGGAATACGCGCTGGTCGACACCCCGCGCGGCCACCTGATCCTGGCCACCGAGCGCGTCGAAGAGCAGCTGAAGATCTACGACCTGCAGGGCGAAGTCGTCGCCACCACTACCGGCGCGGCGCTGTCGGAAATCCGCTTCCACCATCCGCTGGCCAGGATGGACGCGGGCTATGACCGGCTCTCGCCGGTCTACCTGGGCGACTACGTCACCACCGACACCGGCTCGGGCATCGTGCACTCGGCGCCGGCCTATGGCGTGGAAGACTTCCAGTCATGCAAAGCGCACGGCATGCCGGATGCGGACATCATCAGCCCGGTGATGGGCAACGGCGTCTACGCCGGCACGCTGCCGCTGTTCGGCGGGCTCTCGATCTGGGACGCCAACCCGAAGATCGTCGAGGCGCTGCAGGAATCGGGCAACCTGTTCAACTCGCACCGGTACACCCACAGCTACATGCACTGCTGGCGCCACAAGACGCCGATCATCTACCGCGCCACCTCGCAGTGGTTCGCGGGCATGGACGTGGACCCGGCCGAGGAAAACGGCAAGCCCGTGCCGACGCTGCGCGAGACCGCGCTGGCGGGCATCGAGGCGACCGAGTTCTATCCGTCGTGGGGCAAGCAGCGCCTGCACAACATGATCGCCCACCGCCCGGACTGGACCCTGTCGCGCCAGCGCCAGTGGGGCGTGCCGATGGCGTTCTTCGTGCACAAGGAAACCGGCGCGCTGCATCCGCGCACGCCCGAACTGCTGGAACAGATCGCCAGGCGCGTCGAGCAGCACGGCATCGAGGCCTGGCAGACGCTGGATCCGGCCGAGCTGCTGGGCGACGAGGCCAGCCAGTATGAAAAGAACCGCGACACGCTCGATGTCTGGTTCGATTCCGGCACCACGCACTGGACCGTGATCCGCGGCTCGCACCGCGACGACCTGTACGATGCGGCCGCCGATGAGGCCGACGGCCGCCTGGCCGACCTGTACCTGGAAGGCTCGGACCAGCACCGCGGCTGGTTCCACTCGTCGCTGCTGACCGCCTCGATGCTGTATGGCAAGCCGCCCTACAAGGCGCTGCTGACGCACGGCTTTACCGTCGACGGCGAAGGCCGCAAGATGTCCAAGTCGATCGGCAATACCGTGTCGCCGCAGGACATTGCGAACAAGATGGGCGCCGAGATCATCCGCCTGTGGGTGGCCTCGACCGATTACTCCGGCGAGCTGTCGATCTCGGACGAGATCCTCAAGCGCGTGGTGGAGGGCTATCGCCGCATCCGCAATACGCTGCGCTTCCTGCTGTCCAACCTGTCCGACTACGACCACGCCAGGCACGCACTGCCGGCGGCAGAGTGGCTGGAGATCGACCGCTACGCCGTGGCGCTGACCGCGCAGCTGCAGAAGGAAGTGCTGTCGCACTACGAGGCCTATGAATTCCACCCGGTGGTGGCCAAGCTGCAGACCTTCTGCTCCGAGGACCTGGGCGGCTTCTACCTCGACGTGCTGAAGGACCGCCTGTACACCACCGCGCCGGACTCGAAGGCGCGCCGCGCCGCGCAGAACGCGCTGTACCACATCACCCAGGCGATGCTGCACTGGATGGCGCCGTTCCTGTCGTTTACCGCCGAGGAAGCGTGGCAGGTGTTCGCCCATGGCACCGCGCACACCGACACCATCTTCACCAGCACCTATTACGCCGTGCCGGAAGTCGACGACGCCGACGACCTGCTGCAGAAATGGCATACGCTGCGCGAGGTGCGCGCCGAGGTCACCCGGCAGCTGGAAGCGGTGCGCGTGGAAGGCGAGATCGGTTCGTCGCTGCAGGCCGAGCTGACCATCCAGGCCGGTGGTCCGGTGCTGGCGGCGCTGCAAAGCCTGGGCGACGACCTGCGCTTCGTGCTGCTGACCTCGTCGGCCAAGGTCGCGCCAGCGCCCGAGGCCGGCGACCTGCTGGTGACGGTGACGCCGTCGGCGCATGCCAAGTGCGAGCGCTGCTGGCACTACCGCGCCGACGTCGGCCACAACCCCGACCACCCCACCCTCTGCGGCCGCTGCGACAGCAACCTGTTCGGCGCCGGCGAACACAGGAGCCATGCCTGATGGCATCGACCACGTCCCGTTCGGCGCGCCCGGCGCGCCGCAACAACAAGGCTGCCGGCAGCACCACCCCGCTGCTGTGGATGGCCTTTGCGCTGCTGGTGGTGCTGCTCGACCAGTTCTTCAAGATCGTGATCGTGCGCAGCTTCAGCTACGGCGAGTCGCGCCCGGTGACCGGCTTCTTCAACCTGGTGCTGGTCTACAACAAGGGCGCGGCGTTCAGCTTCCTGGCTGACGCCGGCGGCTGGCAGCGCTGGTTCTTCACCGGCCTGGGCGTGGTGGTCGGCGCGTTCATCGTCTGGCTGCTGTACCGCCATACCGGCCAGCGGCTGTTCTGCTTCGCGGTGTCGCTGATCCTGGGCGGCGCGGTCGGCAACGTGATCGACCGCGTGGTCTACGGCCACGTGATCGATTTCCTGGACTTCTACATGGGCAGGTATCACTGGCCGGCTTTCAATGTCGCGGACTGTGCCATCACGGTGGGCGCGGTGCTGCTGATCGTCGACGAGCTGCGGCGGGTGCGCAAGCACTGAGCGGCACCGGTACCATTCCTCTTCCCTCCCCAGCCAGGTTCCCACCATGGATTTGCGCGGCAAGCACATCGTTCTCGGCCTGACCGGCGGCATCGCCTGCTACAAGTCGGCCGAACTGGTCCGGCTGCTGACCAAGGCCGGCGCCACCGTGCAGGTGGCCATGACCGAGGCGGCGACGCATTTCATTACGCCGGTGACGATGCAGGCGCTGTCGGGCCGGCCGGTTTTCCTGTCGCAATGGGATGCGCGCATCGACAACAACATGGCGCATATCGACCTCTCGCGCGAGGCCGACGCCATTGTCATCGCCCCTGCGTCCACCGACTTCATGGCGCGGCTGGCCAACGGCCTGTGCGACGACCTGCTGAGCACGCTGTGCATCGCGCGCGACTGCCCGCTGCTGGTGGCGCCGGCGATGAACCGCCAGATGTGGGCCGCCCCCGCCACCCAGCGCAACGCCGCCCAACTTCGCGCCGACGGCGTGGTGATCCTGGGCCCGGGCAGCGGGGACCAGGCCTGCGGCGAAGTCGGCGACGGCCGCATGCTGGAGCCCGAGGAGCTGCTCGACGACATCATCGCCTTCTTCCAGCCCAAGCCGCTGCAAGGCAAGCGCATGCTGATCACCGCGGGCCCAACCTTCGAGGCGATCGATCCGGTGCGCGGCATCACCAACCTGTCGTCAGGCAAGATGGGCTTCTCGATCGCGCGCGCGGCGCGCGAGGCCGGCGCCGAAGTGCTGCTGGTGGCCGGCCCCACCGGCCTGCCCACCCCGCGCGGCGTGATGCGCACCGACGTGCGCAGCGCGCAGCAGATGCATGACGCGGTGATGGCGCAGCTGAGCGGCGTCGATGTCTTTGTCGCGGTGGCCGCGGTGGCGGACTGGCGCCCGGCCGAGGTCGCGCAGCAGAAGCTGAAGAAGGCCAGCGATACCGATACGCCCACGCTGCAGTTCGTGCAGAACCCCGACATCCTGGCCGCGGTAGCGGCCCGCGCCGACGCGCCCTACTGCGTCGGCTTTGCCGCCGAAAGCGAGAACCTGGAGCAGTACGGCGAGCAGAAGCGCCAGCGCAAGGGCGTGCCGCTGCTGGTGGGCAATATCGGCCACCACACCTTCGGCCTCGACGACAACGAGATCGTGCTGTTCGACGCCGCCGGCATGACGCGGCTGCCGCGCGCCGACAAGCTGTCACTGGCACGCCAGCTGGTCGCGGCCATCGGCCAGCGCCTGCCCGGTCGCGCGCGGCCCTGACTTTTGCAACGCATTCCCGAGATTGCTTATGACCCAGCCTCTGAACCCGACCGTCGAAATCAAGGTGCTCGATGCGCGCCTGAACGAATGGGGCCTGCCCGCCTACCAGAGCGAGATGGCCGCCGCCATCGACCTGCACGCCTGTGTCGACGCGCCCGTGGCGATCGCGCCGGGCACGCCCGCGCAGCTGGTGCCGGCCGGCATCGCCGTGCACATGGGCAATCCGTACATGGCCGCGACCATCGTGCCGCGCTCGGGCCTGGGCCACAAGAAGGGGCTGGTGCTGGGCAACTCGATCGGCGTGATCGATGCCGACTACCAGGGCCAGATCATGGTCAGCGTGTGGAACCGCAACGCGCCGGGCACCGAGCCGATCGTGATCCAGCCGGGCGAGCGCATTGCGCAGATGATGTTCGTGCCGGTGCTGCGACCGGTGTTTTCGACGGTCGAGGAATTCAGCGAGGACAGCGAACGCGGTGCGGGCGGCTTTGGCTCGACCGGCGTGCATCACGCCAAGGCTGGCGCCTGACCGGCGGCCGACCCCGGCATGAAGCACTGGCGCCCCGCGGGGCGCCAGTTTGCATTTCAGTCCTGCTGCTCGAACAGCAAGGCCACGCCGCTGGCGGCATCGGCCGGCACCAGGGTTTCGCGCGGGCCCAGGTCGTGGATCGGCACGCCCTGCGCGCGCCAGCCGGCACGGGCTGCCGCAAGGTCGTGGGTACGCAGCCGGATCGCCGCATACCCCGGCCCTTCGCGCCGGATATGCGCGCTGCCGGTGGCTGACGCCAGCGCCTGCGGCGTGCTGAGCACCAGCGCGGCATTGTCGAGCGCCAGGCTGCTGACATGTTCGCTCAGCTGTGTCAGTTCCCCGCCGGTCAGCTCGGCATAGGCGCGCGCGGCGGCATCCACCAGCGCCGGCGCCACCACCAGGAACATGGTCGCGATGCTGTGCGCGCCGTTGGCATGGCGCATCCATTCGGGCCGCCACAGCAGCTCGGGCGTGCGGTGCTCGCAGACGAAATAGCGCGCGCCCGGGGCATCGTCGAGCGCGGTCACGCGAAAGGTGGCCGGATGCTCGCTGCCATCGTCCAGCCGCACCGGACGCGAGAATTCGATCGGTTCCGAGGTATGCCAGCCGTCCGCACGCAGCCGCGCCGCGGTGGCAAAGGCATCGGCGCTCTTGCACGACATCGCCGCACAGCCGCCGCCACGCTGCTGGGCGTCCCAGTAATACTGCCGGCTGGGGCTGGGCGCGGTCACGTGCAGCAGCTCGAGGTAGTCCCGCTGCAACATGATGCAGTGGTTCTGCGAGCCCAGCGTGTGGTAGCCGCGCGGCGTCAGCGTGAAGCCGAGCCGCTGCCAGGCCTGGGCTCCGGCATCGAGGTCGGGGCACACCACCACGGCGTGATCGAACATTGCTGCTTGCGTTGCCATCGGCATCCCCCCGGACGCATGGCGCGCGGCGGCGCCGGACTGGTTCATTCGAACTGGATATTGGCCTTGCGCGCCACCGCCTGCCACTTGTCATGCTCGCGGCGCACCAGCTGGCCCAGCTCGGACGGGCTGCCGCCGACGATTTCGAAGCCTTGCGCGCCCAGCGCCTCGACCACGCGCGGCTGGCGCAGCGATTCGACCAGCGCGCCATGCAGGCGCGTCACCGTCGCCGCCGGCAGGTCGGCCGGACCGAATACACCGATCCACGAATACGCCTCGAAGCCCTTGAGGCCCTGCTCGGCCACCGTCGGCACCTGCGGCAACTGGCGCAGCCGGCTGGTGCCGGTCACGCCCAGTACCTTGATCGTGCGCGCGGCCACGTGCGCCTGCACCGCGGCATAGCTGCTGAAGAAGATGTCGACCTCATTGGACAGCACCGCCTGCACCGCCGGGCCGCCGCCCTTGTAGGGCACGTGCAGCATATGCACGCCGGCCTCGGTCGCCAGCGCCTCGGCCGCGAGCTGGTTCAGGCTGCCGATGCCTGACGACGCATAGCGTACGCCGTCATGCCGGGCCTTGGCCAGCGCCACCAGTTCGCGCACGTTCGACGCCGGCAGCGCCGGGTTGGCGGCGATCACCAGCGGGAAGCGCACCAGCTGAGAGATCGGCGAGAAATCGCGGAAGGTGTCGTAGGGCAGCTGCTTGTAGGCAAACGGGTTGATCGCATGCGTGTCGAACGCCATCAGCAGCGTATTGCCATCGGGACGGGCGCGCGCCACGGTGCTCGACGCGATCAGCCCGCCCGCGCCCGGCTTGTTGTCCACCACCACGGTCTGCCCCAGCGCCGCCTTCAGTCCGGGCTGCAGCTGGCGCGCGACGATGTCGACGCTGCCGCCCGGCGGGAACGGCAGCACCAGTACGATCGGACGGTGGCTGGCGGCGCCATCGGCGGCGGTGGCATGGAACATCGGGCCCGGCAAGGCGCCCAGCGGCAGGATCTTGAGCAGCAGGCGGCGGCGCCGCGTGCGTTCGGCAGAGGACATCGGGGTGTTCGGTTTCGGGGCGCTGGAGGCGTGGGGCGGCAGGGCAAAGGAAACGGGGCGGCCAGTGTGGCCGCCCCGCTATTTTGCCCGATGATCGACCCCGTTGCTGGCAACGCGGCCGAATATCGCTCAGGCTTCTGCGCGCTGTTCCTCGGGTGCCTCGGGCGGTTCGGGCTCGATCTCGGAGAAATCGAGCTTGATCTGGTCCTGCTCGTCCAGATCCACCACCACCTTGCCGCCGGAAACCAGGCGGCCAAACAGCAGCTCGTCGGCCAGCGCCTTGCGGATCATGTCCTGGATCAGTCGTTGCATCGGCCGCGCCCCCATCAGCGGGTCGAAGCCCTTGTGCGCCAGGAACTTGCGCAGCTTCTCGCTGAAGCTGGCTTCCACCTTCTTCTCGTGCAGCTGCTCTTCCAGCTGCATCAGGAACTTGTCGACCACGCGCAGGATGATTTCCTCGTCCAGCGAGCGGAAGCTGATGGTGGCATCCAGCCGGTTGCGGAACTCCGGCGTGAACATGCGCTTGATGTCGGCCATCTCGTCGCCCTGCTCGCGCGAGCTGGTGAAGCCGATGGTGGCGCGGTTCATGGTCTCCGCTCCCGCGTTGGTGGTCATGATGATGATCACGTTGCGGAAGTCGGCGCGCCGGCCGTTGTTGTCGGTCAGCGAACCATGGTCCATCACCTGCAGCAGGATATTGAAGATATCCGGATGCGCTTTCTCGATTTCGTCCAGCAGCAGCACGCAGTGCGGCTTCTTGGTGACGGCCTCGGTCAGCAGCCCGCCCTGGTCGAAGCCGACGTATCCCGGCGGCGCGCCGATCAGGCGGCTCACCGCATGGCGCTCCATGTATTCGGACATGTCGAAGCGCAGCAGCTCGATGCCCATGATGAAGGCCAGCTGCTTGGCGACTTCGGTCTTGCCCACGCCGGTGGGACCCGAGAACAGGAACGAGCCGATCGGCTTGTCGGTCTTGCCCAGGCCCGCGCGCGACATCTTGATCGCCGACGCCAGCGCCTCGATTGCCGGATCCTGGCCGAACACCACCGATTTCAGGTCGCGCTCCAGCGTCTGCAGCTTGCTGCGGTCGTCCTGGTTCACGCTCTGCGGCGGAATGCGCGCGATGCGCGAGACGATGTCCTCGATCTCGCCCTTGCCGATGGTTTTCTTCTGCTTGGACTTGGGCAGGATGCGCTGCGCCGCGCCGGCTTCGTCGATCACGTCGATGGCCTTGTCCGGCAGGTGGCGGTCGGTGATGAAGCGCGCCGACAGCTCGGCTGCGGCAGTCAGCGCCGACGACGCGTACTTGACGCCATGGTGTTCCTCGAAGCGCGACTTCAGCCCGCGCAGGATCTGCACGGTCTGGTCCACCGACGGCTCGACCACGTCGATCTTCTGGAAGCGCCGCGACAGCGCCGCGTCCTTCTCGAAGATGCCGCGGTATTCGGTGAAGGTGGTCGCGCCGATGCACTTGAGCTGGCCCGAGGACAGCGCCGGCTTGAGCAGGTTGCTCGCGTCGAGCGTCCCGCCCGAGGCGGCGCCCGCGCCGATCAGCGTGTGGATCTCGTCGATGAACAGGATCGCGTTGGGGTTGTCCTTGAGCGATTTCAGCACGCCCTTCAGGCGCTGCTCGAAATCGCCGCGGTACTTGGTGCCGGCCAGCAGCGCGCCCATGTCGAGCGAGTAGACGGTGGCCTTTTCCAGGATGTCCGGCACCTCGTTCTTGGTGATGCGCCACGCCAGGCCTTCCGCAATCGCGGTCTTGCCGACGCCGGCCTCGCCCACCAGCAGCGGGTTGTTCTTGCGCCGGCGGCACAGCACCTGGACCACGCGCTCGACCTCGCTCTCGCGGCCGATCAGCGGATCGATCTTGCCCGCCTTGGCCAGCGCGTTCAGGTTCTGGGTGTATTGCTCGAGCGGGCTTTCCTTGCCGTCGCCGCCCTCGCCCTCGCCGGCCGCCTCGCCGTGCTTGGCGGGCTCGGACTGGTCCTTGCGGATGCCGTGGCTGATGAAATTGACCACGTCCAGGCGCGTCACGCCCTGCTGCTGCAGGTAATAGACCGCGTGCGAATCCTTCTCGCCGAAAATCGCGACCAGCACGTTGGCGCCGGTGACTTCCTTCTTGCCGTTGGAAGTCGACTGGACGTGCATGATGGCGCGCTGGATCACGCGCTGGAAACCCAGCGTGGGCTGGGTATCGACCTCGTCGGTACCCGGCACCACCGGCGTGTTGTCCGCGATGAAGTTCTTCAGGCTGGTGCGCAGGTCCTCGATATTGGCCGCGCAGGCGCGCAAGACTTCAGCTGCCGTCGGATTGTCGAGCAATGCCAGCAGCAGGTGCTCCACGGTAATGAACTCGTGGCGTGCCTGCCTGGCTTCGACAAAAGCCATATGCAGGCTCACTTCCAATTCTTGCGCAATCATGCTTCCTCCATCACGCACTGCAGGGGGTGTCCCGCCTGCCGCGCGTGCGTTGACACCAGCTCGACCTTAGTCGCCGCGATATCCCTGGTGTAGATACCACAGACGCCCTTTCCTTCCCGGTGCACGGTCAGCATGATCTGCGTCGCCGTTTCCCGGTCCCTGCTGAAATACTGCTGCAGGATCATCACGACAAACTCCATCGGAGTGTAGTCGTCGTTCAGCAGCACCACCTTGAACATGGCAGGCGGTTTCAGCGCCTGCTCTTTGCGCTCCAGGATGGTGCCCGCTTCGCGTTGTGGGACATTCGCAAGCCGTGTAGCCATGGCTTTATTCTAACCCTTACTCGCAACTCTGCAATTTGGGGAAAAGGCGGTGGATTCAAGAGTCCGGCCACCGGTTTTCCGAGGTCAATGGGAGCGGATGGTTCCGCGGTAGGCCTTGCAAGGCACGTCGCCGCACCGCCCGAAAATCCGGGCCGGCGACCGCCGGTTCATGGCAACGGTAACACCGGGCGCCGTCCTGTTCCTGCCACACCCTCCTGGCAGTGGGGAATCCGCCAGCTTGACAGTCCCCGGCTTTGCCAGAAAAATCGGCCGCACACCCACCGAAGGCCAGCGAGCCAAAGCAACAGCCAAGGCGGGTGATCCGTGAGCAGGGAGGCCCACGGCCCGCGGCGGCGAGTCAGCAATCAGACTGGCCGCCTCGCGATAGCACTCGCCGCGCGTCATCGCCGGCCGCGCCACAGCACGCGGCCAGCCATGGCGCCGCAGTCCGTGCCGTCTGGCTGGCAAGCTTCCCCGCTTGAAAATCTGCTATTTCGTTGGGGGAGTATATGGCAAGCGGTATCGTCAAATGGTTCAATGACGCCAAGGGCTTCGGGTTCATCAAGCCGGACGAGGGCGAAGAAGAACTGTTTGCGCACTTTTCGGCTATCCAGATGGCGGGCTTCAAGACGCTGAAGGAAGGCCAGCGCGTCTCGTTCGAGGTGGTCCAGGGCCCGAAGGGCAAGCAAGCCACCAATATCCAGGACGCCAGCTAAAGCGCGCCGCGACCGCATCCCCGGCCGCAGAGCCACCGGAGCGGTCAACCAGGGTGTGGGGGGCTTCCCCCCGGAACGGGACCGATGCCAGCGCCCCGCTGGCCGCCAGGGGCGGCGCGGCGGGCACCGGCTCGCATCAGCGGCACGCACACCCAATGGAAAGCCCGGCCTGGCGCCGGGCTTTCTGGTTTTCTGGCCGGCCTGCGGCCGTTCATCCGGCCGTCCATCCGGCCAGTTCAGGCCCAGCCGTCGATGTTCAGCCCGCTGGCCTGTTCGGCCTCCTCCCTGGTGACCTTGCGCACAGTCTGGCCGAAGGTCCAGACATGGCCCTCTGCATCGCGGGCGGTGTAGGTGCGGTCGCCATAGAACTCGTCCTGCGGCTCGCGCAGGATCACGGCCCCGGCGGCCCGGGCCCGCTCGCAATGCTGGTCGAGCCCGTCGGGAAGATGCACGTGCACGGTCTGCGTATTCTTGCCGCCGATCGACGCCGGGCTGGCGGTAAAGTCGGCCCACTCGCTGCCCACCATCAGGTAGCTGTCGCCAAAACGCATTTCGGAATGCACCAGCTGCCCTTGCTGGTCGCGGATCACCATGACCCGCTCGAACCCGAACGCCCGCTCCAGCCAGTCCAGCGCCGCCAGCGGATCCTTGTAGAACAGGGCCGCGCCGAAGGCGGTGCGGCGGAAGGGATCGTCCATGCCAGTCTCCCCGGGCCGGATGCCCGTCAGTCCAGAAGTTCTAGCCAACGCCGCGGCGGCGGGCAAGAAAAAAAACCCCGGTACGGGTATCCGGTACCGGGGTTTTTGTCGACAGCTGGCCCGCCGTGGCGGGAGTCTGTGCTTACATATTGTCGATCATCACCTGCCCGAAGCCCGAGCACGACACCTGCGTCGCACCTTCCAGCAAGCGGGCGAAATCGTAGGTGACTTTTTTGGACAGGATCGACTTCTCCATCGACGCGATGATCAGGTCGGCGGCCTCGGTCCAGCCCATGTGGCGCAGCATCATTTCCGCCGACAGGATTTCCGAGCCCGGATTGACGTAATCCTTGCCGGCGTACTTCGGCGCGGTGCCGTGGGTGGCCTCGAACATCGCCACGGAGTCAGACATGTTGGCGCCCGGTGCGATGCCGATGCCGCCCACCTGCGCGGCCAGCGCGTCAGAGATGTAGTCGCCGTTCAGGTTCAGCGTGGCGATCACCGAGTATTCGGCCGGGCGCAGCAGGATCTGCTGCAGGAAGGCGTCGGCAATGGCATCCTTGACCACGATGTCCTTGCCGGTCTTCGGGTTCTTGAACTTGCACCACGGGCCGCCGTCGACCAGCTCGGCGCCGAATTCCTTCTGTGCCAGCTCATAGCCCCAGTCACGGAAGCCACCTTCGGTGAACTTCATGATGTTGCCCTTGTGCACCAGCGTCACCGACGGCTTGTCGTTGTCGATCGCGTACTGGATCGCCTTGCGCACCAGGCGCTCGGTGCCCTCGCGCGACACCGGCTTGACGCCGATGCCCGAGGTGGCCGGGAAGCGGATCTTCTTCACGCCCATCTCGTTTTGCAGGAAGGCGATCAGCTTCTTGGCCTGGTCGCTTTCCGCCGCCCATTCGATGCCGGCGTAAATGTCTTCCGAGTTCTCGCGGAAGATCACCATATCGGTCTTTTCCGGCTCGCGCACCGGCGAGGGCACGCCCTTGAAGTAGCGTACCGGGCGCAGGCAAACATAGAGGTCCAGCTGCTGGCGCAGCGCCACGTTAAGGGAGCGGATGCCACCGCCGACCGGCGTGGTCAGCGGACCCTTGATCGACACCACGTACTCCTTCAGCACGTCCAGGGTTTCATCCGGCAGCCACACGTCGGGGCCGTAGACCTTGGTCGACTTCTCGCCGGCGTAGATCTCCATCCAGGCAATCTTGCGCTGGCCGCCGTAGGCCTTGGCCACGGCCGCGTCGACCACCTTGATCATCACCGGGGTGATATCGAGGCCCGTACCGTCGCCTTCGATATAAGGAATGATCGGGTTGTCCGGGACATTGAGCGAGAAGTCCTGGTTGACCGTGATCTTTTCGCCTGCCGGAACCTTGATGTGTTGGTACATGACGTCTCCAGTTACGGAACGGTTGTGACTGCCGCCGGTTCGTGGCCGGACGGCGAGATTCGGGGAGATGGCGCTGTGCATTGTAGCGGGCCTGGATGCCCCTCCATACTGCCCTGCATCATGCCTGCGCCATGTCTGAGCGGCTTTAGTCTTATATAAGACACAAGACTAATTTTATATTATGCAGCAATTTTTCATCATCCGCCAATCGGGCCGGACCCCGATCCGCGCCGCCGGCGCGCTGCTGCGGCATACTTGCGCCCCATGACCCTGATCGCCCTGAACAAGCCCTTTGGCACCATGAGCCAGTTCTCGGAACACCCGACGCGGCCCACGCTGGCGTCGTGCGTGTCGGTGCCCGGCGTCTATCCGGCCGGGCGGCTCGACGCCGACAGCGAGGGCTTGCTGCTGCTGACTGACGATGGCGCCCTGCAGGCGCGCATCGCGGACCCGCGCCACAAGCTCGAGAAGACCTATCTGGCGCAGGTCGAAGGCATTCCCGACGCGGACGCCCTCGCCCGCCTGCGCGCCGGGGTCGATCTCGGCGATTTCGTGACCCGGCCGGCGACGGTGCATGCGATCGATGCCCCCGACTGGCTGTGGCCGCGCCATCCGCCGGTGCGCTTTCGCGCCGCCATTCCGACGGCCTGGCTGGAGCTGAAGATCCGGGAAGGCAAGAACCGGCAGGTGCGGCGCATGACGGCGGCAGTGGGCTTCCCGACGCTGCGGCTGGTACGGGTGGCAATCGGTGCGCTCGACCTGCGCGCGCTCGGCCTAGCGCCCGGCGAAAGCTGCGAAGTGCCGCTCCCCGGGTCGGGCCTGCCCCTGGCAACGCCTACAGCGCGCGCTGCACCAAAGCCGCGCCTTCATGTCTTTAAGACCAGACAGGCGAACGACGCCAAGCGGCGCTTACGTTACAAAAGCTAACAAATCGACCGTCAACGCTGGCAACAGCGGCCTCGTTCTTGTCGGGGACACGTCCAACCACGCGTCACCACTTTCCCGACTGCTTTTATCCTTCGAGGTAATACGCCATGAAAAAACTGATCGCTGCACTGGTTGTCGGCCTGTTCGCCACCGGCGCCTTCGCCCAGGCCGCTGTGCCTGCCGAGCCGGCTACGCCCGCGGCCGCGGCCACCAAGGAAGCCCCGAAGAAGACCACCAAGAAGAAGGCCACCCACAAGAAGCACAGCAAGAAGAAGGAAACCGCTGCTGCCGCAGCCCCGGCCGCGTAACCACGGCTGGCACCGCTGCCGGGCCGTGCGCCGGCAGCAGAAAGCAAGGCAGGCCGCCACCAGGGCGCGCCTGCCTTTTTGTTTGGTGACGGTTGCACCGCGCGCGGCGTGCCACGCGTGCAACCTGCGTTATGCTTGCGGCTGCCCGACGCCGAGCCTTCCCGGACTGACCATCATGCCCTTGTTGTCGAAGACCCTGACCTCACGCTGCTGCATTCTGCTTGCCGCACTCGCGGCCGGCGTTGCCAACGCCCAAGGCGCGCTGCCGGTGGCGCCGCTGACCGCGGGCATGTATGCGATCCAGGCCGAAGTCGCCGCCACGCCCGCGGCGCGCGAGCAAGGCCTGATGTACCGGAAATCGATGGCGCCGAATTCCGGCATGCTGTTCGTGTTCGAGCAGAAGGCGGGCCACTGCTTCTGGATGCGCAATACCGAACTGCCGCTGTCGATTGCATTCCTGGCCGACGACGGCACCATCGTCAATATCGAAGACATGGCGCCGCGCACCGAAAACAACCATTGCCCGAAGGCGGCCGTCCGCTATGCGCTTGAAATGAACCAGGGGTGGTTCGCGCAGAAGGGCATCAAGGCGGGCGCGAAGATCGGCGGATTGCCGCAGCCGCGCTGAGGGGCGGCTGCGCGCGGCGCCGGCACGAAAGCCGGCGCGGTGCTGCTCAGTCGCGGAAGTTGTTGAAGTCCAGCGGTGCCTCGGACACATCCTTGCGCAGCATGGCGATCACGTTCTGCAGGTCGTCGCGCTTGGTGCCCGACACGCGCACCGTGTCGCCCTGGATGCTGGCCTGCACCTTGATCTTGCTGTCCTTGATCATGCGCACGATCTTCTTGGAAAGGTCGCCGGTCACGCCCTTCTTGATGGTGATCACCTGCTTGACCTTGTCGCCGCTGATCTTCTCGGTCTTGCCGTAATCGAGGAAGCGCACGTCGACATTGCGCTTGGCCATCTTGCTGATCAGCACGTCCTTGACCTGGTCCAGCTTGAAATCGTCGTCGGCAAAGGCGGTCAGTTCGTTTTCCTTATGCTCGACCCGGGCGTCGGAGCCCTTGAAATCGAAGCGCGTCGAGATTTCCTTGTTGGCCTGCTCGACGGCGTTCTTCACCTCGACCATATTCGCTTCGCACACTACGTCAAACGACGGCATTGCATTCTCCTTGTGATCCGTATGCCCGGAAGCCGGCCGTGCACGGCGCCTTCCGTATAATCCAGCCTACCTCGCAGTTCCGGGTCGCGCACACCAGCGGCGGCCGCGTCACCTTTCCCTTGCATGGCAGATTTCCACGAATTCTATCCCCTGCGTCGCCACAATACATTCGGATTCGACGCGCGCGCGCGCTTTGCGGTGCACGTGCGCAGCGAGACCGACCTGATCACGGCCCTGGCCGACCCGCGCGCCGAAGGTTTGCCGCTGGTGGTGCTGGGTGGCGGCAGCAATGTCGTGCTGACCGGCGATCTCGACGCGCTGGTGCTGCTGATGGAAATCCCCGGCTACCAGTTCGAAGCCAACAGCGAAGGCGGCGATGCCTGGCTGGTCACCGTGGGCGCGGGCGAAAACTGGAACGCGCTGGTCAACCGCACCATCGCCGACGGCATGCCGGGGCTGGAAAACCTGGCGCTGATCCCGGGCACCGCCGGTGCGGCCCCGATCCAGAACATCGGCGCCTACGGGGTGGAACTGCGCGAGCGCTTTGCCGGCGTGCGTGCCTATGACCGGCACACCGGCACCTTCGTGTGGCTGGACCTGCAAGCATGCGGGTTCGGCTACCGCGACAGCCTGTTCAAGCGTGCCGGCGCCGGGCGCTACATCATTACCGCGGTCACGCTGCGCCTGCCGAAGGGATGGCAGCCGGTGCTGTCGTACGGCGAACTGGCACGTCAACTGGACGGCCAGGCCGCGCCGGACGCGGCCGCCATCCGCGACGCCGTGGTCGCGATCCGCTCGCGCAAGCTGCCCGACCCCGCGCAGCTGGGCAATGCCGGCAGCTTTTTCAAGAATCCGCTGGTCAGCGCGGCGCAGCGCGACGCCTTGCTGCAGGCGCATCCGGATTTGGTCAGCTATGCGCAGCCGGATGGCACGTACAAGCTGGCCGCCGGCTGGCTGATCGACCGCTGCGGCTTCAAGGGCCTGAGCGACGGCCCGGTGGGCGTCTATGGCAAGCAGGCCCTGGTGCTGGTGCACCACGGCGGCGGCACCGGCGCGATGCTGCTGGCGCTGGCCAACCGCATCGCCGATACCGTGCAGGCCCGCTACGGCGTGCGCATCGAGCCGGAACCGGTGGTGCTGTAAAGCCGGCGGGCCAGCCGCGCTGGCCCGCCGCGGCTGTCACGCGAAGTGGCAGACGTAGTCCAGCGTCTCCTGCACCTCGATGTCGAAGCTGCTGTTGCCCGGCACGCTGAACTGCTGGCCGGCGCCGTAGGTCTGCCAGTCTTCCGCACCGGCCAGGCGCACGCGGCAGCTGCCAGCGTTGATTTCCATGATTTCGGGCGCGCCGGTGCTGAAGGTCAGCGAGGCCGGGAAAATCACGCCCAGCGTCTTGCGGCTGCCGTCCGGGAACAGCACGGTGTGGCTCACGCACTTGCCGTCGAAATACAGGTTGGCTTTCTTGACGACCGATACGTTGTCGAACTGGCTCACTTCCATCTCCTTGGGTGTCTTGCGAAAGACGTAAAAAGAGGGGCCGCAACGGCCCCTCTCCTGTTCACCCCGGGCGCGCTCAGTAGCGGCCGCAGAGCAGGTACTCCATCAGCGCCTTCTGCACGTGCAGGCGGTTTTCCGCCTCGTCCCAGACCACGCTCTTGGGGCCGTCGATCACGGCGGCCTCGACTTCCTCGCCCCGGTGCGCCGGCAGGCAATGCATGAAGAGCGCGTCGGGCTGGGCGCGGTCCATCATCGCGGTGGTGACCATCCAGTCCTTGAAGGCGCGCTTGCGGGCATCGTTCTCGGCCTCGAAGCCCATGCTGGTCCACACGTCGGTGGTGACCAGGCTGGCGCCCTGGCAGGCCGCGAGCGGGTCGTCGAAGACCTTGACCAGGCCCGAGGCGGACGCCGGCACCATGGCCGGGTCCAGCTGGTAGCCCGGCGGTGCCGAGAAGTGAAAGGTGAAACCGAGGCGCTCGGCGGCCTGGATCCAGGTGTACGCCATGTTGTTGGCATCGCCGATCCACGCCACCGTCTTGCCGCGGATGCTGCCGCGCTGCTCGATATAGGTGAAGACGTCGGCCAGCACCTGGCACGGGTGGTATTCGTTGGTCAGGCCATTGATCACCGGCACGCGCGAATGCGCGGCGAAGCGGTCGATGATGTCCTGGCCGAAGGTGCGGATCATGATGATGTCGACCATGCGCGAAATCACCTGCGCCGCATCCTCGATCGGCTCGCCGCGGCCCAGCTGCGAGTCGCGCGTGTTCAGGAACACCGCGTGGCCGCCGAGCTGGTGGATGCCGGCTTCGAACGACAGGCGCGTACGCGTGGAATTCTTTTCGAAGATCATGGCCAGCGTGCGGTCGTGCAGCGGGTGCCAGGTCTCGTAGTTCTTGAACTTGGCCTTCAGGATCCGCGCGCGGTCCAGCAGGTACTCGTACTCGTCGGGAGTGAAGTCGCTGAACTGGAGGTAATGCTTGATCGGGGTTGAGCTCATAAAACAAAGAAGGCGGCTCGGTGGGGACGCGCCGCCATGAACTGTTCTTGCAAACTGTTCAGGATCGAAGCGCGTCGCGGAGCCGCCTTTCGCGTCGCATACGCAATTTAACTGCAAGGATCATAAGGGATTATTTCTGCTTTGGCGAGCCCGGATCGACCCGGCCGCAACCTGCCGCACGGTTGCGCTGACAGCTTCCTGACAGGATTTCGCCCTTATGCGCAACTCTTATATAAGATATAATACTGGCTGATTCACGCGGGGCCCGGCATACCGATGCCAGTGCCCGCCGCCGGCATCAAAAGTGCCCCTGCAGGACACCGACGCCCCGCCTTCCGGCTGGAACCAGCGCGAACCAATCGCGTCCCGGCCGCGTCAAACGGGCGCCCCCGTCCAGCGGGCTTACCGTCGAGTCATCCGCCTCACCCGCAGTGTCCAGCCTCATGAACCCCAACGTTCGCGAATACTTTATCCAAGGCATTACCAAGGAAGGCAAGACCTTCCGCCCGAGCGACTGGGCTGAACGACTGTGCGGCGTGATGGCGCAGTTCCGCCCCGAAGGCGACAGCGGCGACCCGCGCCTGACCTACTCGCCTTACGTGCGGCCGATCTTTGCCGGCAACGTCAAATGCGTGGTGGTGGATGTGCGCCTGCGCGATATCGAGCCCAAGGCGCTGGACTTCGTGCTGAACTTCGCCCGCGACAACAACCTGCAGCTGGTGGAAGCCTGCTCGCTCGAATAAGCGCGGCGGCGCGGCACCGGAAAGCAAAAAAGCTCGTCGGATGACGAGCTTTTTTTATTGCTGGCGGCATGCCCGGGGGCACCCGCCTCTGCTGGGCCGCCTTGGCGGCCCGGGCAGCTATCAGGCAGCCATGGCCTTGATGGCGGCCGACAGGCGCGACTTGTGACGTGCAGCCTTGTTCTTGTGCACGATCTTCTTGTCGGCGATGCTGTCGATCACGGCTTGCGAGTTCTTGAAGATCTCGGCGGCAGCGGCCTTGTCGCCAGCGTCGATGGCCTTGCGGACGGCCTTGACGGCGGTGCGCAGACGCGAACGCAGGCTGGAGTTGTGAGCGTTCTGGGCAACGGCCTGGCGGGCGCGCTTGCGGGCTTGTGCGGAATTTGCCATGTAAAAAATATCCTGAATTCAGATGCGTGCCGCGGGGGACACAACAATTAAGTCATATCGAGCGACCCGGGATGCACTGACACACGAATCCGGAACGCAACTGTCCTTGTGAATCGGCAATTATACACAGATGCCGGCGCACGTGACAAGACCGCCGGGACTTTGCAGGCGCAGGGTCGGCGCCGGGCGCGATCCGTATAATAAGCGCCACATTGTGCCGGGCCACGTGGCGCGCCGGCAACTTTACTGCCTGGATCGCGTCTCAACCAGCTCGCGGTGCCGACGGCACCGGCCCACCGTTCCCCACCTGTCCGCATCTTGAACCTGCTCAAAGCGCTCGCCACCATCAGCAGCCTGACGATGCTCTCGCGCATCACCGGCCTGGTGCGCGAGATCCTGATCGCCCGCGCCTTCGGCGCGTCGGACATGACCGACGCGTTCAACGTGGCCTTCCGCATTCCCAACCTGCTGCGCCGCATCTTCGGCGAAGGCGCGTTCTCGCAGGCCTTCGTGCCGATCCTGGGCGAATACCACACCAAGCGC
This sequence comes from Cupriavidus neocaledonicus, assembly GCF_000372525.1. Classification (GTDB taxonomy): domain Bacteria; phylum Pseudomonadota; class Gammaproteobacteria; order Burkholderiales; family Burkholderiaceae; genus Cupriavidus; species Cupriavidus neocaledonicus. The sequence goes on along the minus strand of NZ_AQUR01000105.1, from coordinate 109,266 downwards.
GGCGATGCCCCGACCAAGGCCCTGGTCGACGCCGTCGCCACCGTGATGACCTGGGTGCTGATGGCCGTGTCGCTGCTGGGCGTGATCGGCGCGCCGCTGGTGATGACGGTGGTCGCCACGGGTTTCCGCGGCCAGGCCGATACCTATACCGCGGCCGTGTTCATGACGCGGGTGATGTTCCCGTATATCGGGCTGATTTCGCTGGTGGCGCTGGCGTCGGGCATCCTCAATACCTGGCGCAAGTTCGCGGTGCCGGCCTTTACGCCGGTGCTGCTCAACCTGTGCCTGATCGTGGCGGCGCTGTTCGTCGGCCCGCACATGGAGCAGCCGATCTACGCGCAGGCATGGGGCGTGCTCATCGGCGGCGTGCTGCAGCTGGCGATCCAGGTACCGGCGCTGCGGCGCCTGGGCGTGATGCCGCGCATCCGCTTCAACCTGCGCGCGGCGTGGTCGGACCCGGGCGTGCGCCGCATCCTGCGCCAGATGGGGCCGGCGCTGCTGGCGGTGTCGGTGGCGCAGGTCAGCCAGATCATCAATACCAATATTGCTTCACGGCTGGCAGCCGGCAGCGTCTCGTACCTGACTTATGCCGACCGGCTGATGGAGTTCCCGACCGCGCTGCTGGGCGTGGCACTGGGGACCATCCTGTTGCCCAGCCTGTCCAGGGCCAACGCCTCGGGCGACCATGCCGAGTATTCGAGCCTGCTCGACTGGGGTCTGCGGCTGACCTTCCTGCTGGCCGTGCCATGCGCGGTCGGGCTGTTCGTGTTCGGCGCGCCGCTGACCGCGGTGCTGTTCAACTACGGCAAGTTCGACGCCCATGCGGTCGAGATGACGCGCCAGGCGCTGGTCTCGTACGGCGTGGGCCTGATGGGTCTGATTTCGATCAAGATCCTCGCGCCGGGCTTCTATGCGCGCCAGGATATCCGCACGCCGGTCAAGATCGCGCTGCTGGTGCTGGTGATCACGCAGGCCTGCAACGTGGCGTTCGTGCCCTGGATCGGCCATGCCGGGCTGGCGCTGTCGATCAGCGCCGGCGCCACGCTCAACGCGCTGCTGCTGTTCTTCGGCCTGCGCCGGCGCGGCCTGTACCGCCCCGCGCCGGGCTGGTGGCTGTTCCTGGCGCAGCTGAGCGCTTCGGTACTGCTGCTGTCGGGCATGCTGCTCTGGTTCGCGCGCAACTTCGACTGGATCGGCCTGGGCGCGACGCCGCTGCTGCGCATCGCGCTGCTGGCTTCGTGCCTGGTACTTGCAGCGGTGGTCTACTTCGGTACACTGTGGCTCATGGGACTGCGCTACTCTGCCTTCAGGCGCCGGGCCGGCTGATGGGTCAGCGGCAACTGCCATTGCCGGCTGAGCGCCTGGCATTGGTGACCCACGCTGCGCGCGGTGCCGGCGGCTGCACCGGGAAACCGACATGACATCCACCAAAGTCCTGGATTATTTCGCCAGCCTCGTGGCCGACGAAAACGGCATCCCGCTGACCGAAACCGCACTGTCCATCGCGCAGGACGCCTATCCCGACCTGGACCTGCAGGGCGAGCTGGCGGCGCTGGACGTGCTGGCGCTGCGGCTGAAGCGGCGGATTGCCGAAGGCACCCCCGCGATCCAGCGGCTGCGCCTGCTGAACCATTTCTTCTATCGCGATCTGGGCTTCGGCGCCAACGCGAACGACTACTACGATCCCGACAATTCCTACCTGAACGTGGTGCTGCGCCAGCGCCGCGGCATCCCGATCTCGCTCGCGGTGCTGCATATGGAGCTGGGCCAGCAGATCGGCCTGCCGCTCAAGGGCGTGTCGTTCCCCAACCATTTCCTGCTGCGCATGACGATCCCGGCCGGCGAGGTGATACTGGACCCGCTCACCGGCGAAACCCTGTCGAAGGAACAGCTGCAGGAAATGCTGGACCCGTACCTGGAGCGCGAAGGCATCAGTGACGCCAGCCAGGTGCCGCTGGGCCTGTTCCTGCGCGCGGCCAGCCACCGCGAGATCATCGCGCGCATGCTGCGCAACCTGAAGGCGATCTATCTGCAGGAATCGCGCTGGCAGCGGCTGCTGGCGGTGCAGAACCGGCTGGTGATCCTGCTGCCGGGTTCGATCGAGGAAGTGCGCGACCGAGGCCTGGCCTATGCCAACCTGGAGTGCTTCCGCCCCGCGCTGGCCGATCTGGAAGCCTATGTCCGGGCCCGCCCCGACGCCGCCGATATCGGCCAGATCCGCGAGCGCATGCCCGCGCTGCGGATGATGAGCCGCAGCCTCAGCTGAGGCGGCTTAACTTAGTTGAGGCAACTCGGCTGACGCGGCTCAGCGCTCGACGCGCGTGGGCCGGCGGCGGTTGCCGCGCACCAGCTTCCACAGGCCGCCCAGCACCAGCGGCACCACCGCCGCGCCGATGCCGGCCAGCACGATCAGGTTCAGGTACTGGCGGATGAACGGCAGGTTGCCGAAGAAGTAGCCGGCAAAGACCAGGCCGACCACCCATGCCACGGCGCCGATCACGTTGAACATCTGGAAGCGCGCGAAGGTCATCTGCGACACCCCCGCCACGAACGGCGCGAAGGTGCGCACGATCGGCACGAAGCGCGCCATCACCAGGGTCTTGCCGCCGTGCCGCTCATAGAAGTCATGGGTCCGGCGCAAGGCATCCTGGTCCAGGAAGCGCCACTGGTGGTCGAACACCTTGGGCCCGATCCAGTTGCCCACCATGTAGTTGACGGTATTGCCCGAAATCGCCGCCACCAGCAGCAGGCCGATCAGCACCCATTCGTTCATGGCGCCGGTGGCGCAGAAGGCGCCGGCGATAAACAGCAGCGAGTCGCCCGGCAGGAACGGCAGCACCACCAGCCCGGTCTCGGCAAAAACGATCAGGAACAGGATGGCATAGACCCAGTGGCCGTACTGGTCGATGACCGTGCCGAGGTATTTGTCGACATGCACCAGCATGTCGATGAGCTGCAAAGCGAGATCCAAGTCGTTCCCCGTGTGGTGGTTTGACGGTTTATTTCCCTGCGGCGCCGATCTCAGATCCACGCCGCCATGGCCTGAATCATACAAGAGCGGCTGCGCCTTTCCCCCACCTCGGCAACCCGTCTGCGTGGGGGAACGTCCACGTATAATCGCCGGATGCCAGCCTCCCCTTCCAGCACTGCCTTGCGCACCACCCAGCAGCCGCGCCCGATCCGGCCGCTGCCGGACCAGCTCATCAGCCAGATCGCCGCCGGCGAAGTGGTCGAACGGCCGGCGTCCGTGGTCAAGGAACTGCTGGAAAACGCGCTCGATGCCGGCGCCACGCAGCTCGGCATCCGGCTGGAGGAAGGCGGCGTGCGGCGCATCGTCATCACCGACAACGGCTGCGGCATTCCCGCCGCCGAACTGCCGGTGGCGCTGATGCGGCACGCCACCAGCAAGATCGCCTCGCTCGACGAACTCGAATCGGTGCTGACGCTCGGCTTCCGCGGCGAGGCGCTGGCCTCGATCGCGTCGGTGTCGCAGATGTCGCTGACCAGCCGCACCGCGGCCGATGCCCACGCCACCCAGGTCAGCGCCGATTCCGGTGCGCTCCAGCCCGCGTCCGGCGGCGTCGGCACCACGGTCGACGTGCAGCATCTCTACTTCAACACGCCGGCGCGCAGAAAGTTCCTCAAGACCGAACAAACCGAGCTGGGCCACTGCCTGGAGATGGTCCGGCGCGTGGCGCTGGCACGGCCGGACGTGACCATCTCGGTCCACCACAACGGCAAGCCGCTGGAGCACTGGAATGCCGGCGACGTCGCCACGCGCACGGCGCAGGTGCTGGGCAGCGACTTCGCCCGCGCCCGGCTGGCGCTGGACGAGCACGCCGACGCCCTGAGCCTGTACGGCTTTGCCGGACTGCCGACCGCCTCGCGCGGGCGGCCGGACCAGCAGTACTTCTTTGTCAATGGCCGCTTCGTGCGCGACAAGCTGCTCAACCATGCGGTGCGCAGCGCCTACCAGGACGTGCTGCACGGCGACCGCTTCCCGTCGTACGTGCTGTGCCTGGACCTGCCGCCGGAGATGGTCGACGTCAACGTGCACCCGTCCAAGATCGAAGTGCGCTTCCGCGAATCGCGTGCCGTGCACCAGTTTGTCTACCATGCGGTGCAGCGCTGCCTGGCACGCCAGGCCGGCGCCAACGGCGACAGCCTGCATACCGATGCCGACGGCGAGATCACGCTGGCGCCGGGCGCCGCGACGCCGGCGGCCGCGGCGCTGCCTGGCGCCGGTGGCCCGGGCCAGTGGATCAACTATTCCGCGGCGCGCCAGACCGAGCTGGGCATCGCCCAGCCGCGCCAGGCCTACCTCGGCATGGTGCGCGAGGCGACCGCGCCGGCGGCACGCCCCTACGGCGCGCCCGCAACGCCCTCCGGCGGCTGGGCCGGCGCTTCGGCGCAACCGCCGGCATGGCTGGCCGACGTCCAGGCCGCGCGCGCCGGCGATGCGCCCGGCCTGCTGGACCGGCTGCCGCAGGCGCCGGCGTCCGACGCGACCGGCGCCGCCGACGAACACCCGCTCGGCTATGCCATCGCCCAGCTGCACGGCATCTACGTGCTGGCGCAGAACGCGCGCGGGCTGGTACTGGTCGACATGCACGCGGCGCACGAGCGCATCCTCTACGAGCAGATCAAGGCCGCACTGGACGCACGCGAGCTGGCGGTGCAGCCGCTGCTGATCCCGGTCACGCTGACCGCCAGCCCGGTCGAGATCGGCGTGGCCGAAGAACACCAGGAGACGCTGACGCTGCTGGGCTTCGATATCGCCCCGGTGTCGCCCACCACGCTGGCGGTGCGCGCGGTGCCCGCGCTGCTGCAGCAGGCCGATGCCGAGGCGCTGGCGCGCGACGTGCTGCGCGACCTGCACGCCTACGGCGGCTCGCGCGTGCTGGCCGAGCGCCGCAACGAACTGCTCGCCACGCTGGCCTGCCACAGCGCGGTGCGCGCCAACCGCAAGCTCACGGTCGAGGAAATGAACGCGCTGCTGCGCCAGATGGAGCAGACCGAGCGCGCCGACCAGTGCAACCACGGCCGGCCCACCTGGGTGCAGCTGACCGTGACCGAGCTCGACCGGCTGTTCCTGCGCGGGCAATAAGCGCGCTCGCATCTTCGATCCAAGGCTTTCGATGTCCGTCGTACCCCACGATTCCGCCTCGCACCCGCCCGTGGTCTGCCTGCTCGGCCCCACTGCGTCCGGCAAGACCGCCGCCGCGCTGGCGCTGGCGGCCGACGCCCCGGTGGAGATCATCAGCCTGGACTCGGCGCTGGTGTACCGCGAAATGGATATCGGCACCGCCAAGCCCACCCGCGACGAACTGGCCGTGGCGCCCCACCACCTGATCGACATCATCGACCCGGCCGACAGCTACTCGGCCGCGCAGTTTGTCGCCGATGCCGAGCGGCTGATCGCGCAGATCCGCGCGCGTGGCCATGTGCCGCTGATCGTCGGCGGCACCATGCTGTATTACAAGGCGCTGACGCAGGGACTCAACGACCTGCCGCAGGCCGACGCCGCGCTGCGCGCCGAGCTCGACCAGCTCGCCGCCGAGCGCGGCTGGCCGGCGCTGCATGCGATGCTGGCCGAGGTCGACCCGGTCACCGCGGCGCGGCTCGCACCCAATGACGCGCAACGCATCCAGCGCGCGCTGGAGATTTACCGGCTGTCCGGCCAGCCGATGTCGGCGCTGCTGGCGCGCCAGGCCGAGGGCCGCACCTTTGCCGGCGCGGCCGACCAGCGCTACCGCGTGATCGCGCTCGAGCCATCGGACCGGCTGGCGTTGCATGCCCGCATCGCCCAACGCTATGACGCCATGCTGGCGCACGGCTTTATCGAAGAGGTCGAGCGGCTGCGCGCGCGCGGCGACCTGCATCCGGGACTGCCATCGATCCGCTGCGTCGGTTACCGGCAGGTGTGGGAATACCTGGATGGCGAGGCCGACTTTGCCACCATGCGCGAGCGCGGCATCGCCGCCACGCGCCAGCTGTGCAAGCGCCAGCTGACCTGGCTGCGCAGCACGCCCGAGCGGCTGGTGGTCGATTGCCTGGCGCCCGATTATGTCGGCCACGTGCGCAGGCTGGCGGACTTCGGACACTGATCCTGCGGCATTGCCGGCTGGCATGGCGAGTGACGGACAGGCGATAATTGCCGGTCCCTGACCTCGCAAGGCCGACCCGCATGTCCAAGCCCACCTTCACGCTGCGTCCCGCCACCGCCGCCGACAGCGAAACCCTGTTCAACCTGATCCTGGCGCTGGCCGAATACGAAAAGCTGACGCACCTGGTCGAAGCCACGCCGCGGAAGATCGAGGCGGCGCTGTTCGGCGCCACGCCGCATGCCGAGGCCGTGCTGGTGGAAGTCGACACCGATGTCGACGGCAATGCAGGCCGAAAGGCGGTCGGCTTTGCCCTCTTCTTCCACAACTTCTCGACCTTCCTGGCCAAGCCGGGCCTCTACCTGGAAGACCTTTACGTCGATCCAGCCTGGCGCGGGCACGGCCTGGGCAAGGCCCTGCTCAAGCACCTGGCCGCGCTCGCGGTCGAGCGCGGCTGCGGCCGCTTCGAATGGTCGGTGCTGGACTGGAACCAGGCGTCGATCGACTTCTACCGGGCCATGGGCGCAGACGTGCTGCCCGACTGGCGCATCTGCCGCGTGACCGGCGCCGCACTGGACCAGCTCGGCGCTGAATAAGACGGCAACCGGCCCACCTTCGGTGTTATACACTTGATGCCGAACCGCCATACAATGGCAGCACCAACTGTCTTTTTTCGGACCGCGCCAACCGCCATGCCACGCACCAAAGCCGAACCGACCGCCAGGCCCGCCGACGGACTCCCCGAGACCGACGCGGACGGCGCGCGCGGCGCGTCGGTCGAGGAAATCGCCGACCGCATCCTGACCGCGATCTGGGAGCACCGCCTGCCGCCGGGCACCAAGCTGGTCGAGGAAAAGCTGGGCGGCGTGTTCGGCGTCAGCCGCACCAAGGTGCGGCTGGCCTTCGCCAAGCTGGCGCACGAGGGCGTGCTGACCGTGCATCCCAACCGGGGCACCTTCGTCTCCAGCCCGAGCGTGGCCGAAGCGCGCCAGGTGCTGCATTCCCGCCACCTGCTGGAGCCCGCGCTGGTGCGGGACCTGGCCGGCGCGATCAGCGCCGGGGGCGTGCGCGCGCTGCGCGAAACCACGCGCCAGGAAGCCCAGGCGCGCGACAGCAACGACCGCCGCGCCATCATCCGGCTGTCGGGCGAGTTCCACTGCAGGCTCGCGGAAATGACGGGCAACCAGTACCTGGGCAAGTACATGCGCGAGCTGTGCTCGCTGACCTGCCTGATCATCGCGCTGTATGACGCGCCCGGCGTGCCGTCGTGCCCGCATCACGAGCACGACGATATCGTCGATGCGCTCGAAGCCGGCGACGGCGAACGCGCCGCGCGGCTGATGGCCGAGCACCTCGGCCACGTCGAAAGCACGCTGCGGCTGGAGCTGCCGGCCGAGGGAAAGGTCGACCTGGAAGCGGTGTTCGCCGCGGTCTGAGCCGCGGCGTCACCGTAAAAGCAAGCCGCGGTGCGGCTTAGCGGTGCTCGATGCGCGCCGCCAGCGCGGCGCTCAAACCCAGCGTGGGCTTGGCATCCGGGCGGCGGAACGTACCCGCGGTAGCCTTGCGCGGCTGCAGCGCGACCAGCGCCTCGGCCTGCTTGACGGCGGCGGCCATCTGGTCGACCACCGGCACCGGAATGCGGTCGCGCACGCGCGCGGCCAGGCCGGCCAGCGGCGCGCCGGCCAGGATCACCACATCGGCCTCGTCCTCCACCACCGCGCGGTTGGCCAGTTCCACCAGCACGGCTTCCTTCTCTTCCTGCACGTCCGAGACCGAGGCAAAGCTGCCGTCGAGCATGCGGATGCCGGCCAGCCGGCCGCGCAGGCCATGCATGTCGACGCACTCCTCGTACCACGGGCCGAGCGCGCGGGCAAAGGTGACGATGGCAAAGCGCCGACCCAGCATGCACGCCGACAGCATCGCCGCCTCGGCCATGCCCACCACGGGCAGGTCGAACAGCTCGCGTGCCCCCATCAGGCCGGGATCGCCGAAGGCGGCGATGACCGCCGCGTCGAACTGGTTGTGATGCTCGGCCAGCATTTCCAGCGCGATGGCGCCGCCGATCTGCGCCTCGGCGCGGGTGGCGATATACGGCACGCCACGGCTTGCGGTCAGCGGCACCAGCTCGGTGCCGGGCGCGGCGGCTTCGGTAGCCGCGGCCATCAGGCGCGCGGTGATGCCTTCGCTGGTGTTGGGATTCAGAACAAGGATTCGCATGTCAGGGGATCAGGCAGGGTTGACTAAGGACGCCAGCACGCTTTCGGCCAGCTTCGCAGCGGCCAGCACGCTGCGGTCGGCACCGCGCGGGCCGGCGATCTGCAGGCCCACCGGCAGGCCGTCGCGGCCGCTGCCGCAAGGCACCGAGATCGCCGGCGCCAGCGCATGGTTGAAGAAGGGGGTGAACACGGCATGGGCGCGCGGCTCGACCGCGACGCCGCCGATGCGCTCCGGCCCGAGGCGATCGTTGCGCCAGGCCACGCACGGCGTGGTCGGGCACAGCAGCAGGTCATAACGGGTAAAGAAGCCGGCCACGGCCAGCGCGATCTGGCGGCTGGCCTCGCGCGCGCGCGCGACCTCGGCGCCGGTCCACGCCAGGCCGCGCTCGATCTGGCGCGCGACGTCGGCATCGAACAGCTCCGGGTCGCGACGCCAGGCGTCGCCATAGAGGTTGGCCAGGCCGACATGCTGCAGCGGCATCAGCGCGGCCTCGTCGGCGCCTTGCGGCCACGCCGGGTCGGCGCGCTCGATGCTCAGCCCCGCGGCCTGCAAGCGCGCCACGGCCTGCTCGAAGGCCTGGGCGACATCGTCGTCGACCGGCGTGTCCAGCCCCAGGCGCGGGCTGACCGCGATCTTCAGCGTATGCAGCGGCCGCGCCGCGGCCAGCGCAAAGCCCAGCGTGTCGGGGTCGCGCGGATCGGCGCCGGCCAGCGCCTCGAACATCAGCTCGGCATCGGCGACGGTGCGCGTGATCGGCGCAATCACCTGAATGCCGTTGAAGGCATGGGCGAAGCCGACCGAGTCGGGGATCGCGCCGTAGGAGGGCTTGAAGCCGACCACGCCGGCATGCGCGGGCGGGCGCCGGCTGGAGCCGCCGCCATCGGTGCCCAGCGCCAGCGGCGCCATGCCGGCCGCCACCGCCACCGCGCAGCCGCCCGACGAGCCGCCCGCGGTCAGCGTGGCATCGCGCGGATGGCGCGTCAGGCCATAGACCTTGTTGGTGGTCAGCCCCTTGCAGGCGAACTCCGAGGTGTTGCCCATGCCGAGCACGATCGCGCCGGCGCGGCGCAGCCGTTCGACCGCGATCGCGTCGGCGGGTGCGATGAAGTCGCGGTACAGCTGCGAGCCCTGCGTCACGCGCCGGCCCTGGCTCCAGATCACGTCCTTGACGATCACCGGCACCCCTGCCAGCAACGGGCGCTCGCCCTGCGCCAGGCGCGCGCGCAACTGCGCCAGGTCGGCATCGACCAGTTCCTGGCGTTGTTCGAAGACAGCGTTGAGCTGGTCGTTGCGCGCCGCGATGCGGGCCTGGAAGGCCGCCGCCACCTCGGCGGGATCGAGGCGCCCGGCGGCGACGCGGGCCGCGATGGTGGCGGCGTCCAGGCGGTTGGTCAGTTCCATGTCTACAGTGTCGGTCAAACTATTGGTCGTGCAAGGCGGCGCTCACAGGCTGCCGCCCGATGTGCGGTAGCGCGGCCGCGCCATTTCCGGCAGGCCGCATGGCAGGAACTCGCCGTGGCCGGCCTCGGCCATGACCTCGCCCTCGTGCGCCACCACTTTGCCGCGCACCAGCGTGGTCACCGGCCAGCCGGTCACGCGCAGGCCCTCGTAGGGGGTGTAGTCGACGGCATGGTGCAATTCGGTATTGCGGATCGTCACTTCGCGCTGCGGATCCCAGATCGCCAGGTCGGCATCGGCGCCGATGGCGATGGTGCCCTTGCGCGGATGCAGGCCGTAGAGCTTGGCCGGGTTGGTCGAGGTCAGCGCGACGAACTGGTTGACCGAGATGCGGCCGCCCACCACGCCTGCCGAGAACAGCAGCGGCAGCCGCGTCTCCAGTCCGGGGATGCCGTTGGGGATGTACTGGAACGGGACTTCCTGGCCGCCGGGCTTCTTGCCCTGCGCGTCTTCGTAGCGGAACGGTGCATGGTCGGACGAGAAGATGGTGAAGAGGCCGTCGGCCAGGCCGTCCCAGATCACCTGCTGGTTGCTGCGGTCGCGCGGCGGCGGGCTGCACACGCACTTGGCGCCGTGGTAGCCGGGCTGGTCGAGGTCTTCGGCGGTCAGGAACAGGTACTGCGGGCAGGTCTCGGCGAAGATCTTCATGCCGCGGTTGCGCGCCCAGCGGATCTGCTCGACCGCCTCCTTGCCCGAGACATGGACGATCAGGATCGGCACGTCGACCAACTCGGAGAAGGTGATGGCGCGGTGCGTGGCCTCGCGCTCGATCGCCATCGGCCGCGCCAGCGCATGGAACTTCGGCGCGGTATTGCCGGCCGCCTCGAGCTTGTCGGTCAGCCAGGCGATGCAGTCCGAGTTCTCGGCATGCACCATCACCAGCGCGCCTTCCTGGCGCGCCACCGACAGCACCTCGAGGATCTCGCGGTCGTTCAGCTTGAGGTCGTCGTAGGTCATGTAGATCTTGAACGACGAATAGCCTTCACGGATCAGGCCCGGCAACTCGTCGTTCAGCACGGCCCCGGTCGGGTCGGCCACGATCAGGTGGAAGGCGTAGTCGACCACCGACTTGCCGCCGGCGCGGCGATGGTAGTCGGCCACCGCGGCGCGCAGCGAATGGCCTTTCTCCTGCGCCGCGAACGGGATCACGGTGGTGGTGCCGCCGCACGCCGCCGAGACCGAGCCGGTACGGAAGTCGTCGGCCATGCACAAGCCGTCCGGCATCGGCTGGTCCAGGTGGCAGTGCGCATCGACACCGCCCGGCAGCACCAGCTTGCCACTGGCGTCGATGACCTGGGCGGCCTCGCCCAGGTCATGGCCCAGCTGCACGATGCGGCCGCCGGCGATGCCGATATCGCATTGCATGGTGTCGCTGGCGGTCACCACGGTGCCGTTGCGGATGATGAGGTCGAACTGTTTCACGGTACGGTTTTGTTGTGAGGACAAGGAGAGAGGCCGCGCTTCAGCGGTCGGCGTCGGACAGGTGCATGCGCGCGGTTTCACGCGCCGCGAACGCCGCCACCGCGATCAGCGCGCACACCGCCGCCAGGTAGAGCGCCACCGGCATGGTGTTGCCGAAGCGGTCGAGCAGGCCCACGGCAATCAGCGGGGCGAGCGCGCCGCCGAACACGCCGGCAAACTGGAAGCCCAGCGAGGCGCCGGTTACGCGCACCCGGGTGGCAAACAGCTCGGGCAGGAACGACGCCAGCGGCGAGAACATGAACGACACCAGCACCATGCCGACGAACGAGGCCAGCATGATCAGCGCCGGGCTGCCGGTCTTGACCAGGGCGAAGAACACGAACGCCCACACCGCGCCGCCGATGCCGCCGATCATCAGCACCGGGCGGCGGCCGATGCGGTCCGCCAGCAGGCCGGCGATCGGGATGAACAGGATCTGCGCCACCGCGCCCAGCAGCACGGCATTGAGCGCAATGCTCTTGGGCAGGCCCAGCTTGGTCGGCACGAAATACAGCAGGAACAGCGTGAACACGTAGAAGGCGATGTCGCCGCCCAGCCGTGCGCCGAACGCGATCAGCAGCTGCTTCTTGTAGTGGCGCAGCACTTCCATGATGGGGGCGCGCGCTTCGGCATGCGACTCCTCCAGCTTCTCGAACATGCCGGATTCGCGCACGTTGGAACGGATATACAGCCCGACCCCGACCAGCAGCGCCGACAGCAGGAACGGCACGCGCCAGCCCCAGCTGAGGAAGGCTTCTTCCGATACCTGCCAGGTCACCAGCGCAAAGATGCCGTTGGCCAGCAGCAGCCCGATCGGCGCGGCCAGCTGCACCAGGCTGCCGAGGATGCCGCGCCGTTTCCCTTCGGGATCGAGCTCGTTGACCATGATTGCCGCCCCGCCCCACTCGCCGCCCAGCGCCAGGCCCTGCACCACGCGCAGCAGCACCAGCAGCAGCGGCGCCAGCGCGCCGGCCGCGGCATAGGTCGGCAACAGGCCGATGCCAAAGGTGGCCAGGCCCATCATCAGCAGCGTGATGATCAGGATCGACTTGCGGCCCATCTTGTCGCCGAAGTGGCCGAAGATCGCCGCCCCCAGCGGCCGCGCCACGAACGCCACGCCGTAGCTGGCAAAGGACAGCAGCGTCGCGGTCAGCGGATCGCTCTGCGGGAAGAACAGCTTGGGGAAGACCAGCGCGGCGGCCGATCCGTAGATGAAATGGTCGTAGAACTCGAGCGTGGTGCCGGCCAGGCTGGCCCCGGCAACGCGCGCGACGGATTGCTTCTGGGCCGACGCGCCGCTCTTGCCGGCTGTGTCGAGGCTGACTGCTTGCATGGTGGTCCTCCAATGGTCCTGGCCTGTCCGGTACGCCCCGTTCGATGGCTGCGTGCCGGCTTGTCTCCGACGAGGCATGCATGTGCCTCGCCTTTGCTCAGTACATTAGGCCATAAACCGCCATACAATCAAGTGAAATATTGTTTGTCAGAAGTGGTGCATATGCATGCTGGATTTTGGTGCAATGCACGCATGCGGCACGGTCCGCAAAATGGCTGGCTTCGCTGCCGCCCCCTCGGGTTAACACCTAGCCACCGGCGCAAGGACGAAAAAAAACGGCGCATGCCCGAAGGCATGCGCCGTTTTCCATTGGTGCCGAGCTGGCGTCAGATCACGATGGTCTGGGCCTCGCCCTCGGCCCGCGCGCGGATCTCACCGATCTGCCACACGGCTTCGCCGGCGGCCTGCAGGTGGCGGATGGCGCGTTCGGCGTCTTCCTTGGCAACGATCACGACCATGCCGATGCCGCAGTTGAAGACACGGTGCATTTCGTCGTCGGCCACGCGGCCCTGCGCCTGCAGCCACTGGAACAGCGGCGGCAGCGTCCAGGCGTCGCGATGCAGCACCGCGGTGACATCCTGCGCCAGCACGCGCGGCACGTTCTCGGTCAGGCCGCCGCCGGTGATGTGGGCCATGCCCTTGACCGGCAGGGTCTCGATCAGCGACAGCAGCGGCTTCACGTAGATCCGCGTCGGCGCCATGATCGCATCCTGCAGGCGCTGGCCGTGGAAGTCGGCGTTCAGGTCCGGCTTGGCCACCTCGATGATCTTGCGCACCAGCGAGTAGCCGTTGGAATGCGCGCCCGACGAAGCCAGGCCCAGCACCACGTCGCCCGCGGCGATGGTGCTGCCATCGATGATCTTCTTCTTCTCGACCGCGCCGACGGCAAAGCCGGCCAGGTCGTATTCGCCGTCCGGGTACATGCTCGGCATTTCGGCGGTTTCGCCGCCGATCAGCGCGCAGCCGGCCAGCTCGCAGCCGCGGGCAATGCCCTGGATCACGGTCGCGGCGGTGTCGACGTCGAGCTTGCCGCAGGCGAAGTAGTCGAGGAAGAACAGCGGCTCGGCGCCCTGCACCAGGATGTCGTTGACGCTCATGGCGACCAGGTCCTGGCCGACGGTGTCATGGCGGTTCAGCTGGAACGCCAGCTTGAGCTTGGTGCCGACGCCATCGGTGCCCGACACCAGCACCGGCTCCTGGAATTTCTTCGACAGCTCGAACAGCGCACCGAACCCGCCGATGCCCGCCATCACGCCCTCGCGCATGGTGCGCTTGGCAAACGGCTTGATGCGGTCGACCAGCGCGTCGCCGGCATCGATGTCAACACCGGCGTCGCGGTAGGAAAGGCCTGCCTGGCCGGCGGTCGGGGATGCGCTCATGGGAACCTGCTTGTCCTGGAGGAAATAAAGTGAGGAATTCGGCCCTCGGGCCACCGTCGCTTCCGTCGCATGGCATCGGAAGGCGGGCGCGAGTCCAGTAGAATCGCAATTTTAACGGATAGAGGCCCCCCGCTCCAGTTTCCGGCGAGACCGCGCCGCAAACCGCGCTGCCGCCCACCTGCAACCCTTGATGAATGCCCCGCTGTTGAACCAAGAGGCCAAGCGCATCCTGCTGTGGATCGTCCTGGCCGTGGCGCTGTTCGCCGCCGTCATCGCGCTGGCGCCGGTGCTGACTCCGTTCCTGTTCGCATTCATCTTCGCCTATATCCTGAACCCCGGCGTCGACTGGCTGCAGCGCCGCCGCGTGCCGCGGGCGATCGGCGTGACGCTGATGATCCTGCTGCTGACGGTGGTCTGCGTGATGCTGGTGCTGCTGCTGATCGCGGTGCTCCAGCGCGAGATCCCGCAGGTGCGCGAGCAATTGCCAATCCTGCTGAAGAAGCTCAATTCGGTGGTGTCGCCGCGGCTGGCCGAGTTCGGCGTGCGCGTGCGCTTCGACTTTCCCGGCCTGCGCAACATGATGTCGGACCGCTTCGCCGCCAGCCCGGAAGACCTGCTGGTGGTGCTGCTGAACTACGTCAAGATGTCGGGTTCGGCGCTGATCACGGTGGCGGGCATCGTCTTCATCGTGCCCATCGTCATGTTCTACCTGATGATGGACTGGCACATGGTGATGCGCCGCATCGAGGGCGTGGTGCCGCGCCGCTGGGTGCCCAAGGTGCGCGAACTGACCAACGAAACCGACGCGCTGCTGTCGCAATACCTGCGCGGCCAGATCCTGGTGATGGTGATCCTGGCGGCGATCTACTCGATCGGGCTGACCATTGCCGGCTTCGATATCGGCGTGCCGGTCGGGGTCTTCACCGGGCTGGCGGTGTTTATCCCGTATATTGGCTTCGGCGTCGGCCTGGTGATGGCGATCCTGGCCGCGCTGCTGCAGTTCGGCAACTGGTACGGCCTGGCCGCGGTGGCGGTGGTCTACGGCTTCGGCCAGTTCATCGAGAGCTTCTACCTGACCCCAAGGCTGGTGGGCGAGCGCATCGGCCTGCACCCGCTGGTGGTGATCTTCGCGCTGCTCGCCTTCGGCCAGCTGTTCGGCTTCTTCGGCGTGCTGCTGGCGCTGCCGACCTGCGCCGTGCTGCTGGTGGGGGCGCGCCAGCTGCGGCGGGTTTACCTGGCCAGCGATCTCTATCGAAAATAACGGCTGCTGCCCTGTCCGCTACCCGCTGTCCGCTATCCGCTCCACGAATCTAGCCGAAGTTAGCCATACGTCATGTCCCCGCGTCCCAAGCAACTGTCGCTCGAGCTGGGCAGCCCGCCGCCTTCGACCTTCGAGAATTTCGTGGTGGCGTCCAACCGCGAGGCGGTGCAGCGGCTGCGCGAGCTGTCGCCGGCGCTGGCGCAGGAGCATGCCAGCGACCGCCTGATCTACCTGTGGGGCGAGGTCGGCTGCGGCCGCACCCATCTGCTGCATGCGGTGTGCGAGGCCGGGCCGCAACACGGCATCCGCTGCCGCTACCTGAGCCCGCACCACCCGCTCTCCGATTTCCTGTTCGACCCCTGGTGCCAGCTTTACACCGTCGACGACGTCGAGCTGCTCGACGAAGCGCGCCAGATCGCGGTGTTCTCGCTCTACAACGAGGTGCGCGCGCACGGGCGCACCGCGCTGGTGGTGGCGGGCGGCCTGGCGCCGCGCGCGATGCCGGTTCGCGAAGACCTGCGCACCCGGCTGGGCTGGGGCCTGGTGTACCAGGTCGCGCCCTTGTCCGACGACGACAAGAAGGCTGCCGTGCTTCATGCCGCACGCGAGCGCGGGCTGCAGCTGTCACCCGAGATCACGCACTGGCTGGTGACGCGGCATTACCGCGACATGCCCAGCCTGATGGCGCTGCTGGACGCGCTCGACACCTATTCGCTCGAGCGCAAGCGGCCGGTCACGCTGCCGCTGCTGCGCGAGATGTTCGCCGAATTCCGGGATTAGGCGACCGCCCCGGCCCCGCACGCTCCCTCCCCCCATCCTGCCTTCAGGTAAAATCGCCGCCCATGAATCTGGCACTCTTTGACCTCGACCACACCCTGATCCCGACCGACAGCGACCATGAATGGGGCCGCTTCCTGGTCCGCCTGGGCGTCGTCGACGAGGTAATCTACCGGCAGAAGAACGACGAGTTCTACGGCCACTACAAGGCCGGCACGCTCGATATCCAGGCCTTCCTGCGCTTTGCGCTGGCGCCGCTGGCGGCCAACCCGCGCGACCGGCTCGATGCCATGCGGGTGCGCTTCATGCACGAGGTGATCGACCCGGTGATCACGCCGCAGGCGCGCGCGCTGGTCTACAAGCACCTCGAAGCCGGCGACCTGTGCGCCGTGGTCACCGCCACCAACAGCTTCGTCACCGCGCCGATCGCCGCGGCCTTCGGCATCAAGCACCTGATCGCGACCGAGCCGGCCACCGTCGACGGCAAGCCCGAGAGCCAGTTCACCGGCGAGGTCGAGGGCGTGCCCAGCTTCCGCGAAGGCAAGATCACCCGCGTCGAGGCCTGGCTCAAGGCCCAGGGCGCGGGCTGGGACAACTTCGAGACCACCACCTTCTACAGCGACTCGGCCAACGACCTGCCCCTGCTGGAAAAGGTCTCCGAGCCGATCGCCACCAACCCGGACGATCGCCTGCGCCACCACGCCGCCGCGGCCGGCTGGCGCATCATGGATCTGTTCTGACGTGATCAAGAAGCTCATTACCCGGCTGCTGGGCAAACCCGGCCCCAAGCAGCGCCGCACCGGCCGCGCCCATACGCCGCGCATCGTCAACGTCGACGAGCACCAGATCGACCCCACGCTGCTGTCACGCAATGCCGTCAAGGTCACCTCGACGCTGCAGCAGGCCGGCTACCAGGCCTATATCGTCGGCGGCGCGGTGCGCGACCTGCTGCTCGGCATCAAGCCCAAGGACTTCGACGTCGCCACCAATGCCACGCCCGAGCAGGTGCAGTCGCTGTTCCGCCGCTCGCGCATCATCGGCCGGCGCTTCCAGATCGTGCACGTGACCTTCTACGGCGGGCGCGAGCAGGAAATCATCGAGGTCTCGACCTTCCGCGCGCTGGTCGACGCCATCGCCAGCGAGACCCTGCCCGAAGGCCGGCGCCTGAAGCGCGCCGAGCTCGACAGCAAGACCCATGCGATCGACGCCTCGGGCCGGGTGCTGCGCGACAACGTGTGGGGCTCGCAGGCCGAAGACGCGGAACGCCGCGACTTCACCATCAACGCGATGTACTACGACCCCGCCGCGCAGACCGTGCATGACTACCATCACGGCATGGAAGACATCCGCGCGCGCCTGCTGCGCATGATCGGCGACCCGGCCACGCGCTATCGCGAAGACCCGGTGCGGATGCTGCGCGTGGTGCGCTTCGCAGCCAAGACCGGCTTCGACATCGACGAGGCCACGCGCCTGCCGATCGCCGGCCTGGCCGAGCTGATCCACAACGTGCCGAGCGCGCGCCTGTTCGACGAGATGCTCAAGCTGCTGATGTCCGGCCACGCCTGGGCCTCGCTCCAGGAGCTGCGCAAGGCGGGCCTGCACAAGGGCCTGCTGCCGCTGCTGGACGTGGCGCTGGAGCAGCCCATGGGCCAGCGCTTCGTGCAGCTGGCGCTGGACAACACCGACCGCCGCGTACAGGCCGGCAAGCCGGTGTCGCCGGGCTTCCTGTTCGCCGCGCTGCTGTGGCACCACGTGCTGCAGCGCTGGAACAAGCTGCGCGACGAGGGCGAGCACGCCATCGCCGCGCTCAACGCGGCCATGGACACGGTGCTGGAAAAGCAGACCGGCCAGCTCGCGATCCAGCGCCGCTTCGTCACCGACATGCGCGATATCTGGGGCATGCAGCCGCGCTTCGAGAAGCGCGTGGGCCGCATGCCGTTCCGCCTGCTGGAGTCGCCGCGCTTTCGCGCCGGCTACGATTTCCTGGTGCTGCGCTGCCAGTCCGGCGAGCTGCCGGAAGAGCTGGCCGGCTGGTGGAACGATTTCCAGAACGCCGAGCCGCATGAGCGCGAAGACCTGATCGACGCCGTGCGCAGCGCGCGCGGCCAGGGTGGCGGCCAGGGCGGGGCCCAGGGCGCGGAAGGCGAAGGCCCGGCGCGCAAGAAGCGCCGCCGGCGCGGTCCGCGGAAATCGGATAAAGTTTCTTCCCGGAGCGACTCGGACGCGGGCGAGGCAGCACATGCCGGCCCCGGCCAGCCGGAGGAAACGTAAATGACTCTCGCCTTCATCGGCATCGGCGCAAATCTTGGCGATGCGCGCCAGGCCATCAAGGACGCCATCGTGTGCCTGGCCCAGCAGGTCGGCATCACGGTGCTGGCGCGTTCCTCGCTCTATCGCACCGCGCCGGTCGATGCCGGCGGCGACGACTACTACAACGCGGTGGTCAAGGTGCAGACTTCGTTCACGGCGTCGCAGCTGCTGCGCATCTGCCACCACATCGAAGACCAGTTCGGCCGCGAGCGCCCGTTCCGCAACGCGCCGCGCACGCTCGACCTGGACCTGCTGCTGTTCGGCGACGAACAGCACGACCACGAGCACCTGACCGTGCCGCACCCGCGCCTGACCGAGCGCGCCTTCACGCTGGTGCCGCTCTTGGAGCTGGACGCCGCGCTGGCGATCCCGGGGCGCGGCCGCGCCGCCGACTACCTGCCCGGCGTGGGCGCGCAGCGCATCGAGAAGGTCTCCACCTGCAAGTGCCTGCGCATGCAGGCCGCCGCCGGCGAGACTGGCAATGGCGGCACGCCCGGCTGATCCCGCCCGGCAGCGCCCGCGGCGCTGCCATCCCCCTCACTGACGCCCGGAGCGCCATGCTCGATCACCTGCGCCGCATTGTCGTCGAAGGCCCCGTCGGATCGGGCAAGACCTCGCTGGCGCAGCGCCTGGCGCGCACGCTGCAGGCGCAGGAGCTGCCCGACCACGCCCGCCGCAGCCCGTTCCTCGAGCCGTTCTACCGCGACCCCGCGCGCCACGCGCTGGCGCTGCAGCTGTGGTGCCTGACCCAGCGCGCGGTGCAGCTGCAGCAGTGGCAGGCCGGCGTTGCCTCGGGCCAGCGCATGGTCAGCAACTTCCTGATCGCCAGGGATCGCCTGCATGCCGCGCTGACCCTGTCCGCGGACGAACTGGCGCTGTACGACGCCATCGCCGCGCGGCTGGCGCTGCCGCCGCAGCGCGCCGACCTGGTGATCGTGCTGCAGGCGACACCATCGCTCTTGCGCGAGCGCATCGTGCGCCGCGGCGAGCCGGGCGAGGCCGGCATCGACGAACACTACCTGCAGCGCCTGGCCGGCGCCTATGGCGAACTGTTCCACCGCTACGACGACGCCCCGGTGCTGGTGGTCGACACCGCCCACTTCAATCCGGTGGACAATGACGACGATTTCCGTACACTACTGTCGCGCATCGAAAACATGCGCGGCCGCAAGGCCTTTCTCAATCTCGCCGCGCCCTGACAGGCCCGCTCGCCTGCCAGACACAACACAATAACGACGGCTGTCGTTGCCGTGCGGGCAGCCCTCCCGGCACCGGCAAGGCCGTCCTACACGGGCACTGCCATGAGCTACCTCCTCGATCCCTCCCGCAAGACCATCACCATTCCCAAACTGCAGGCGATGCGTGACGCCGGCGAGAAAATCGCCATGCTGACCGCGTACGACTCCAGCTTCGCCGCGCTGCTCGACTACTGCGGCGTCGAGATGATCCTGGTGGGCGACTCGCTGGGCAATGTGATGCAGGGCCAGCAGACCACGCTGCCGGTCACGCTGGAACAGATGGCCTACCACACCGAATGCGCCGCGCGCGGCAACCAGACCGCGCTGCTGCTGACCGACCTGCCGTTTGGCACCTATCCGACCCCGGAAGCCGCGTTTGCCAGCGCCGTCACGCTGATGAAGGCGGGCGCGCAGATGGTCAAGCTCGAAGGCGGCGACTGGCTGGCGCCGATCGTCAAGTTCCTGGTCGAGCGCAGCATCCCGGTGTGCGCGCATATCGGCCTGACGCCGCAGTCGGTGCACGCGCTGGGCGGCTTCAGGGTGCAGGGCAAGACCGATGCGGGCGCGGCCCAGCTCAGGCGCGACGCGCTGGCGCTGCAGGCCGCCGGCGCCCAGGTGGTGCTGATGGAGGCGGTGCCGGCGGCGCTGGCCGGCGAGATCACGCAATCGCTGGCGGTGCCCACCATCGGCATCGGCGCCGGCGCCGACTGCACGGGCCAGGTGCTGGTTCTGCAGGACATGCTCAATATCTACCCCGGCCGCAAGGCCAAGTTCGTGCGCAACTTCATGGACGGCCAGCCCTCGATCGAGGCCGCGGTGCGCGCCTACGTGGCGGCCGTCAAGGACGGCAGCTTCCCCGCCGCCGAGCACACCTTCTCCGCCTGACGCGGTGGAGATCGGCAGCGCCACCGCCGAAGCCTTCCGCCTGCTGGCCAGCGGCGACGCCGGCCTGTGGTTCATCGTCTGGACCTCGCTGGTGGTGGCGGTGCTGGGGCTGGCGATCGCCACCGTGCCGGCCATCGCCGCGGCCTGGCTGATCGCCACGCGGCAGTTCCCGGGCCGGCGCGCGCTGGTGGTGGTGGCGCAGGCTTTCCTGTCGTTCCCGACCGTGCTGGTCGGGCTGATCCTCTACCTGCTGCTGACGCGCCAGGGTCCGCTGGGCAGCCTGCACCTGCTGTTTACCCCGGCCGGCATGGTGCTGGGACAGGCGGTGATCGGCTTCCCGGTGGTGCTGGCGTTTGCGCTGTCGACGCTGCAGGGTGCCGACGTGCGCCTGCGCGAAACCGCCTGGGTGCTGGGCGCCGGCCGCTGGCGCACCTTCGTCACGGTGCTGCGCGAACTGCGCTTCGGGCTGATGGCGGCGGTGGTCGCCGGCTTTGGACGGGTCATTGCCGAAGTGGGCTCGGCGCTGATGATCGGCGGCAATATCGAAGGCTCGACCCGCACCATCACCACGGCGATCGCGCTGGAAACCAGCAAGGGCGAATTCGCGCAGGGCATTGCGCTGGGCCTGGTGCTGGTGGCGCTGGCGCTGCTGGTCAATATCGGCATGGCCTGGCTGCAGGGGGCCGGAGGCTTTCGCCGATGACACCGACCGTTGCCGCCGACCACGGCCCGCTGCTGATCGTGCGCGGGCTGGCGCGCAGCATCGGCCTGCGCAAGCTGTTTGCCATCGACACGCTGGTGATCCCGCGCGCCACCGCGATCGTCATGACCGGCATGAACGGCGCCGGCAAGACCACGCTGCTGCGCATGCTGGCCGGGCTGGAGCCCGCGCCCGGCGCGGTCGCGCACTGGACCGATGCGCACGGCCACGCCCACAGCGCGGCGCTGACGCCGTTGCCGCCGGCGCTGCGCCGGCGCATTGCCTACCTGCACCAGCATCCCTACCTGTTCCGCACGTCGGTGCGCGAGAACATCGCCTACGGCCTGCGCGCGCGCGGCCTGCCGCGCCATCAGATCGACCTTCGCGTGGGCGAGGCGCTGGGCTGGGCCGGGGTCTCGCACCTGCAGGACACCGCGCCCGAATACCTGTCCGGCGGCGAGATCCAGCGCGTCGCGCTGGCGCGCGCCAAGGTGCTCGAGCCGGAGTTGCTGCTGCTCGACGAACCCACCTCCAGCCTCGACGGCCATGCGCGCGAGCAGGTGATCGCGCTGGTCGGCGACCTCGCCGCCGAAGGCCGCACCGTGGTGATGATCTGCCACGACCGCGAGCTGATCAACCTGCCGGGCGTGGTGCGCTGGAAACTGGGCGACGGCGTGCTCGACACCCACCACCCGTAGCCAACGCGCTAGGCCGCCAACTTCGCCGGCATCACACCGCGCAAGGCGTTGACCAGCACGATGGCCTCGGCGCGCGCCAGCATCGCGCGTGTGACCACGGCTTCTTCGACCGGCTCGCCCGGCGCGCCCAGCGCCGCGCCGCCCGTCTCCAGCACCACCGCCCGCATCACGCCCGGCAGGATGTCGGCCGACAGCGGCGGCGTCAGCCAGCGGCCATCGACGCGCACGAACACCGAGCTGCGCCCGCCCTCGAGCAGTTCGCCGCGCGTGTTGAAGAACAGCCGGTCGAAGCCGCCGGCACGCTCGGCGGCCTGCCAGCCGGCATCGAAGGCCGCGCGCGCACTGGTCTTGTGGCGGCGCAGCGGGTCGGCAAGTGGCAGCGGGTCCGGGGCGAGGTCGACACCGACCGGCCCCGCCGGCAACGGCGCCAGCGCGCCGCTGGCAAACGCCAGCGTGCCGGACTTGTCCACGCTCAGGCGCAGGCGCCAGCTGCCGGCGCCCAGTTGTACCGCCTGCGCGGCCACCGCGTCGCGCGCGGCGTCGGCGTCGAAGGCGAAGCCGAATGCCCGCGCCGACGCCCCGATGCGCGCGAGGTGCCGTGCCAGGTGCGGGCACGCGCCGTCTTGCACGCGGACGGTCTCGAACAGTGTGAAGCCGGGATCGTGCCGGGTCAGGAAGCGCGCCTTCCAGCCGCATTCGGCGAATTCCTCCGCGGCCACGCTGTCATGGACGATGCCGCCGCCCACGCCCATCTCGCCGGCGCGCAGTGCGCTCGCCGCGGGCGGCGCGAGCACCAGCGTGCGGATCGCCACCGACAGCGCGAACGGTCCGGCCATGGCCGCGCCGGAAGGCGCCTCGATCCAGCCGATCGCGCCGGTGTAGAGCCCGCGCGGCGCGCGCTCGAGCTCGGTGATGATCTGCATGGTGCGGCGCTTGGGCGCGCCGGTAATCGAGCCGCACGGGAACAGCGCCGCCATCAGCGCGCCGAAGCCGGCGCCGGGCCGCGCCGTCGCCGTCACGGTCGAGGTCATCTGCAGCACCGCGCCGAACGGGTGCACCGCGAAACGCTCCGGCACCGCCACGCTGCCCGGCTGCGCGATGCGGCCCAGGTCGTTGCGCAGCAGGTCGACGATCATCACGTTTTCGGCCCGGTTCTTGGCGTCGGCGGCCAGCGCGGCGGCGGCCTGCGCATCGCGCGCGGCATCGCCGGCGCGCGGTGCGGTGCCCTTCATCGGCCGCGTCAGCAGATGGCCCTGGCCGTCGTGGCGCACGAACAGCTCGGGCGACAGCGACAGCACCATGGCGTCGTCCGGCAGCCGCGCCAGCACGCCATAAGGCACCGGCTGCGCGGCCCGCAGCGCCGCGTACAGCGCCACCGGATCGCCGAAGGCATTGCAGCGCAGGCGCTGGGTGTAGTTGACCTGGTAGGTGTCGCCCGCTTCGATCCATTGGTGGATGCGCGCGATGGCGTCGCCGAAGGCAGCGCGCGAGGTATCGGAAGCGATATCCATCAGGCCCGCAGGCCGTGGCTGCGCATGGGCTTGCAGCCACGCCGCCACCGCCTCGGCATCGAGCCGTTGCAGCGCGCGGAACCACAGCACGCGCAGCGCGCCGTCGTGGAACGGCATGGCGTTGCCGGTATGCACCGGCGCATCGACCAGCGCACCACCGAATTCGTAGGGCGCGAACAGGGTGGCGTGCCAGCCCTGGCGCCAGCCTTCGGCCAGCATGGCGTCGAGCCGGGCGATGTCGCTGCCGGAGGGCAGCAGATCTGCGTGGACGAAGCCGGTGTAGAGCCGGGATGCGGGTTGCCCGGCGGTTGCGGTGGCGTCGTCGAGCAGGACGAAGGCGTCATCGCCGCCCGCTTGCGTGCTTCCCTCTCCCGCTTGCGGGAGAGGGGCTGGGGGAAAGGGGGGGCGCTGGGTGCTTGCTACCACGGGAAATCGTCAGGAAAAACAGGATTGCCGGCGTACCGGCAGGGCGCAGGCATGCATTATCGCGCGGCGCAAGGATGGTGGCGATGGATACGCCGGCCCTCTCCCCCGGCCCCTCTCCCGCAGGCGGGAGAGGCGAGCAAACCCGTGGTGCGCCGGCGTCATGCGCCAAAAACAAAACCGGCCACGCTTGCACGTGGCCGGTTCCATTCCGCCAAGCCGGATCAGCTGAAGAAGCTCTTCACCTTGTCCAGCCAGGAGGTTTCCTGCGGGCTGTGGCGCGAGCCGCCCTCGTGCACCGAGCGGTCGAACTGGCGCAGCATTTCCTTCTGCGCCTCGGTCAGCTTGACCGGCGTCTCCACGTTCACATGCACGTAGAGGTCGCCCGGGTAGCCCGAGCGCACGCCCTTGATACCCTTGCCGCGCAGCCGGAAGGTCTTGCCGGACTGGGTGGCCTCGGGCACCGGGAAGGTGGCCTTGCCGCTCAGCGTCGGCACTTCCAGGTCGCCGCCCAGCGCCGCGGTGGCGAACGAGATCGGCATCTGGCAGTGCAGGTCGTCGCCGTCGCGCTCGAACACCGCGTGCGGCTTGATGTGGACTTCCACATACAGGTCGCCCGGGGGGCCGCCGTTGATGCCCGGCTCGCCGTTGCCGGACGATCGGATCCGCATGCCTTCGTCGATGCCGGCCGGGATCTTCACTTCCAGCGTCTTCTGCGACTTCAGCTTGCCCTGGCCGTGGCACTTGGTGCAGGGCTTGGGGATGAACTTGCCGCTGCCGTGGCACTTCGGGCAGGTCTGCTGCATGGTGAAGAAGCCCTGCGACACGCGCACCTGGCCGGCGCCGTGGCAGGTCGGGCAGGTTTCCACGCTCGAGCCGGGCTCGGCGCCGTTGCCGTGGCAGTGGTCGCAGTCGTCCCAGTGCGGCACGCGGATCTGTGCCTCGTGGCCGTGCGCGGCCTGCTCCAGCGAGATCTCCATGCTGTAGCGCAGGTCGGCGCCGCGGTAGGCCTGCGGGCCGCCGCCGCCACGGCGACCGCCGCCCTGGCCGAAGATGTCGCCGAAGATATCGCCGAAGGCCTCGGCGAAGCCGCCGTAGCCCTGCGCGCCGCCGAAACCGCCCGCCATGTTCGGGTCCACGCCGGCATGGCCGTACTGGTCATACGCGGCCTTCTTCTCCGGGTCGGAAAGCATCTCGTAGGCCTCCTTGGCCTCCTTGAATTTTTCCTCGGATTCCTTGCTGTCCGGATTGCGGTCCGGGTGGTATTTCATCGCGAGCTTGCGATAAGCCTTCTTGACTTCGTCTTCGCTCGCGTTCTTGCCTACCCCGAGCACTTCGTAATAGTCACGTTTTGCCATGGTGGCTCATTACCTCATTGGCCGGCGGGTGCAAGCGGCACGGGCCGGCGAATAGCAAAAAAGCCGAGCGCGGCATCCGACGGCGGTTTCCCGCAGGTCTGATGGCCGTCGCCCGGCGTCGGGACGGGTGCGGCGCCGGCCAGTGCCTGCACCGCCGCCCGCGTATCCCGATTACTTCTTGTCGTTGACTTCCTTGAATTCGGCGTCCACAACGTTGTCGTCCTGCGGTTGGGCCTGCTGCTGGCCGCCGGCAGCACCCGCGGCACCGGCCGCGGCGCCTTCGCCGGCCTTGGCCTGCATGTCGGCGTAGACCTTCTCGCCCAGCTTCTGGCTGACTTCGGACAGCGCGTTGACCTTGGCGTCGATCTCGGTCTTGTCGCCGCCGCGTGCGGCGTCTTCCAGTGCCTTGATCGCGGCTTCGATCTTTTCCTTCTCGCCCGCGTCGAGCTTGTCGCCGTACTCGGTCAGCGCCTTCTTGGTCGAGTGGATCAGCGCGTCGGCCTGGTTGCGGGCATCAGCCAGCTCGCGGGCCTTCTTGTCTTCCTCGGCGTTGGCCTCGGCGTCCTTGACCATGCGCTGGATCTCGTCTTCCGACAGGCCCGAGTTGGCCTTGATGGTGATCCGGTTTTCCTTGCCGCTGGCCTTGTCCTTGGCGCCCACGTGCAGGATGCCGTTGGCGTCGATGTCGAACGAGACCTCGATCTGCGGCGTGCCGCGCGGTGCCGGCGGAATGCCCTCGAGGTTGAACTCGCCCAGCAGCTTGTTGCCGGTGGCCATCTCGCGCTCGCCCTGGTACACCTTGATGGTCACGGCCGGCTGGTTGTCGTCGGCGGTCGAGAACACCTGCGCATGCTTGGTCGGGATGGTGGTGTTCTTGGTGATCATCTTGGTCATCACGCCGCCCAGGGTCTCGATACCCAGCGACAGCGGCGTCACGTCCAGCAGCAGCACGTCCTTGCGGTCGCCCGACAGCACCGAGCCCTGGATCGCGGCACCGACGGCCACGGCTTCGTCCGGGTTCACGTC
This sequence comes from Cupriavidus neocaledonicus, assembly GCF_000372525.1. GTDB lineage: Bacteria > Pseudomonadota > Gammaproteobacteria > Burkholderiales > Burkholderiaceae > Cupriavidus > Cupriavidus neocaledonicus. Next base: position 83,127 of record NZ_AQUR01000105.1, on the reverse strand, counting down.
CTTGCGCGCTTCCTTGCCGAAGAACTCCTTGACCTGCTCCTGCACCTTGGGCATCCGGGTCATGCCGCCGACCAGGATCACGTCGTCGATGTCGCTGACCTTGACGCCCGCATCCTTGATCGCGGTGCGGCACGGCTCGATGGTGCGGGTGATCAGCTCCTCGACCAGCGATTCCAGCTTGGCGCGGGTCATCTTCAGGTTCAGGTGCTTCGGACCCGAGGCATCGGCCGTGATGTACGGCAGGTTGATCTCGGTCTGCTGCGAGCTCGACAGCTCGATCTTGGCCTTTTCGGCGGCTTCCTTCAGGCGCTGCAGCGCGAGCACGTCCTTGGACAGGTCGACGCCCTGGTCCTTCTTGAACTCGGCGATGATGTAGTCGATGATGCGCTGGTCGAAGTCTTCGCCGCCCAGGAAGGTGTCGCCGTTGGTCGACAGCACTTCGAACTGCTTCTCGCCGTCCACGTCCGCGATCTCGATGATCGAGATGTCGAAGGTGCCGCCGCCGAGGTCATACACGGCGATCTTGCGGTCGCCCTTCTCGTTCTTGTCCAGGCCGAAAGCCAGCGCGGCCGCGGTCGGCTCGTTGATGATGCGCTTGACGTCCAGGCCGGCGATGCGGCCGGCGTCCTTGGTCGCCTGGCGCTGCGAGTCGTTGAAGTAGGCCGGCACGGTGATCACGGCTTCGGTCACCGGCTCGCCGAGGTAGTCCTCGGCGGTCTTCTTCATCTTGCGCAGCACTTCGGCCGAGACCTGCGGCGGCGCCAGCTTCTGGTCGCGCACCGACACCCAGGCGTCGCCGTTGTCGGCCTTGACGATGGCGTACGGCATCAGGCCGATGTCCTTCTGGACTTCCTTCTCTTCGAACTTGCGGCCGATCAGGCGCTTGACCGCGTACAGCGTGTTACGCGGGTTGGTCACGGCCTGGCGCTTGGCGGGCGCGCCGACCAGGATCTCGCCGTCTTCCATGTAGGCGATGATCGACGGGGTGGTGCGGGCCCCCTCGGAATTCTCGATGACCTTGGGCGAGTTGCCTTCCAGGATCGCGACGCAGCTGTTGGTGGTACCGAGGTCGATACCGATGATCTTACCCATTATTCTCTCCTCTTGAGCCAGCGCTATCCGCGCCGCTGCAATTCAACCTGAGGCCGAAATGTGGCCGCCCGGGGGCTTTTCAAGGGCAGAACCGGCAAATCCGAGTAATTTTCTCGGTTTCTGCCCTCATTCAACGGCAGCCGCTGCCGCGGCTTGAGCCCGCGGCGCCGACAGGCCGCGTTATGTGGCCCCTGGATTACTTCTCGGCAGCGTCACGATCGCGCTGCCACAGCACGTCCGAGCCGCCGCCGACCCGGTTCAGCACCCGCGCCAGCACGAACATCAGGTCCGAGAGCCGGTTCAGGTACTGGCGCGGCGCCTCGTTCAGCGCCTCGGCCGCGCCCAGCGCCACCAGCGCGCGCTCCGCGCGCCGGCACACGGTGCGGCACACATGGGCCTGCGCCGCGGCGCGGCTGCCGCCGGGCAGGATGAACTCGGCCAGGCGCGGCAGGTTGGCGTTGTAGTCGGCCAGCCAGGTGTCGAGCCGGGCCACCTGCGCGGGCTTCAGCAGCGTGTAGCCCGGGATGGACAGCTCGCCGCCCAGGTCGAACAGGTCATGCTGGATATGCAGCAGCGCGGCGCGCACGTCGGCGGGCAGCGCTTCGGTCAGCAGCACGCCGACGTGGCAGTTCAGTTCATCGACGTCGCCGATGGCGGCGATGCGCAGGCTGTCCTTGCCGGTGCGGCTGCCGTCGCCCAGGCCGGTGGTGCCGGCGTCGCCGGTGCGGGTGGCGATCTTCGACAGGCGGTTGCCCATGCCGGTCTCCTTGTCAGCGGTTTGTCATTGGGAAATGGCGCATTATCGCGCCGGAGCCGGTGACTTCGCCATGCGCGCCGCAACCGCCGCAGCCGCCATCGACCCGCATGCCCATTGCGCTTGTGCGGCTATCGGCCGCGCGCTCGCCGCGGGAAGGTGTACCAGCCGCCGCGCGGCGTAGAATGCAGTTATTCATCCATTCGATAACCGGGTCGCGCCCCAGCCTGCCGCCGGCACCCTCGGCGGCCTCGCAGTCCATGAGGCCGCACCGACCCGCCGGAGACCCCGCATGAACCACCCCACGCCGTCCGCCTCCCTCGCCCGCCGTCCGCTGCCGCCCGCCATGGCGGACGCCCTCGCGGCGCGCTTCGGCGAGCGCTTCACCACTTCCGCCGGCGTGCGCGAGCACCACGGCCGCGACGAGTCGCCGTTCCCGCCGGCGCTGCCGGATGCGGTGGTGTTTGCCCACAGCACCGAGGAAGTGGCCGAGGTGGCGCGCCTGTGCAACCAGCATGGCGTGCCGCTGATTGCGTATGGCGCGGGCTCGTCGCTGGAAGGCCACCTGCTGGCGGTAGCCGGCGGCATCAGCCTGGACCTGTCGCAGATGAACCGGGTGCTGGCGGTACAGCCCGAGGACCTGACCGTGACGGTGCAGCCCGGCGTCACGCGCAAGCAACTGAACCAGGAGATCAAGGACACCGGCCTGTTCTTCCCGATCGACCCGGGCGCCGACGCGTCGCTGGGCGGCATGTGCGCCACGCGCGCGTCGGGGACCAACGCGGTGCGCTACGGCACCATGCGCGAGAACGTGCTGGCGCTGACGGTGGTGACCGCCGACGGCCGCGTGATCCGCACCGGCACGCAGGCGCGCAAGTCGTCGGCGGGCTATGACCTGACCCGGCTCTTCATCGGCAGCGAAGGTACGCTCGGCCTCATCACAGAGGTCACGGTGCGGCTGTACCCGCAGCCCGAGGCGATCTCCGCCGCGGTATGCGCCTTCCCCAGCATGGGCAGCGCGGTGCAGGCGGTGATCCAGACCATCCAGCTGGGCGTGCCGGTGGCGCGCGTGGAATTCGTCGATGCGCTGGCGATCCGCGCCATCAACCGCCACGACAACCTGACGCTGCCCGAGACCCCGCACCTGTTCTTCGAGTTCCACGGCACCGAGGCCGGCGTGCGCGAGCAGGCCGAGACCGTGCAGCAGATCACCGCCGAATGCGGCGGCCAGGGCTTCGAGTGGGCCACGCGCCCGGAAGACCGCAGCCGGCTGTGGAATGCGCGCCATACCGCGTACTTTGCGATGCTGCAGCTCAAGCCGGGCTGCAAGTCGGTCACCACCGACGTGTGCGTGCCGATCTCGCGCCTGGCCGACTGCGTCACCGAGACCGAGAAGGACCTGAACGCCTCGGCGCTGCCTTGCCCCATCGTCGGCCACGTCGGCGACGGCAACTTCCACGTGGCGATCCTGGTCGACCCCGACAAGCCCGAGGAAATGGCCGAGGCCGAGGCCATCAACCAGCGCATCGTCGAGCGCGCGCTGGCGATGGGCGGCACCTGCACCGGCGAGCACGGCGTGGGCCTGCACAAGCAGCGCTTCCTGGTGGCTGAGCACGGCGAGGACGCGCTCGACCTGATGCGCGCGATCAAGGATGCGCTCGACCCCAACCACATCCTCAACCCCGGCAAGATCTTCAGCGCCGCGCGCGCCGGCGCGCAGTAAGGCGCCCGACCCGCACACGCACGGATGGCCTCCATGTTCAACCGCGTGCCGCCACTGCACCTGCTGATCGCCTTCGAGGCGGCGGCGCGCCTGGGCAGCTTTGCGCGCGCGGCCGAGGAGCTGTCGGTGACGCCCAGCGCGGTCTCGCACCGCATCAAGAACCTCGAGGAGCTGTGGGGCGAAGACCTGTTCGTGCGCGCCAATGCCGCGCTGCGGCTGACCGCCGCCGGCACGCGCTACCTGCGCAACGTGCAGGACGCGCTCAAGTCGCTCAACGAGCTGGCCCGGCCCGAGTACAACAAGATGCGCACGCGGCTGCGCGTGGCGATCCCGCCCACCTTCGGACGCCAGCACCTGGTGCCGCGGCTGCCGGAGTTCGGCGCGCTCTATCCGCATATCGACCTCGAGCTGCACCTGGCGATCCCGTTCCTCGACGTCAAGGCCGAGGACACCGATGTCGAGATCCGCTACGGCACCGGCCGCTACCCCGACCTGAAGACCACAAAACTGCTGGTGGAGCCGGTGTTCCCGGCGTGCGGGCGCGAGTACTACGAGCGCGTCAACGGCCGCGCCATCACCCGGCCCGAGCACCTGCACGGGCTGGTGCTGCTGCGCAGCCCGCTGGAGCCGTGGAAGCCGTGGTTCGAGACCGCCGGGCTGGACTGGCCCGAGCCCCAGACCGGCCCGCAGTTCAACGACATTGGCCTGATGCTTGAGGCGATCGCCTCGAACCAGGGCGTGGCGCTGGTGCGCCAGCGCATGGCGCGGCACTGGCTGTCGCTGGGCCAGATGGTGCGGCTGCTCGATGTGGAATCGGTATCGCCGCACGGCTACTACATCGTCGAGCGTGAGCAGGCGCCGCTCAAGCCCGAGGCGCGCTATTTCGTCGACTGGCTGCTGAGCCTGGACTGGTAGGAGACTGCGGCCGATGGAAATCCGCCTGCTGACCCCCGACGATGCCGCAGCCTTCCACGCGCTGCGCCTGCAGGGACTCGCCGAAGCTCCGGAGGCCTTCGCCGCCAGCCTCGAAGAAGAACAGGACCTGGCGCCGGAGGCGGTGGCGCAACGCCTTGCGCCGAGCGCGGACAAGGCCATCTTCGGCGCCTTCGAGGCCGGCCCCGGCGGCATCGCGCTGGCCGGCATGGTGGGGGTGATGCGCGAGCCGCGGCGCAAGCACTGGCACAAGGCCTCGATCTTCGGCATGTATGTGGCGCCGGACTGGCGCGCGCGCAAGCTCGGCCGGGCGCTGATGCTGCGCGCGCTGCAGCAGGCCGCCGCCATGCCGGGGGTGCGCCAGGTCACGTTGTGCGTCAATGCCGGCAGCGCGGGCGCGGTGCGCTTGTACGAATCGCTCGGCTTCGAGCGCTTCGGGCTGGAGCCCGATGCGTTGTACGTCGCGCCGCACTTCCACGACAAGCTCGACATGGTGCTGCGGCTGCCGGCCGCCCCGGCGCAGCCGGACCTCTGACACGCAGCGCGGCCGGATCTCTGGACCCTGCCCCGCCTTACCGCTGGCCGGCCGCCGGTGCTACGCTGAAACCGGCGCCCGTGCCCGCCCGGCATGATGAGCATTTTTGATCGGCCCGGCATGCCGAATTCACGTCCGCCGTGGTGCCCGCGCCAGGTGGCCTGCGCTATAGTCAGCCGTCCCCCCGCGGCCGGCACTGCACCGCCGCGGCCGGCAGGCCGGCAAGCGAATGCCACAGGCCGCCGTCCAGGAGGACCCCACAGGAGTCGCTCATGAATGCCCCGCACGAAGCCCAAACCCTCGCCGCCGCCGGCGATGCCCCGGCCCAGGCCACGGCCGACGGCCGCCGCGACGCACTGCTGGCCGGCCTGGCGCAGATCCTGCCCGACGCCGCGGTGCTGTGGAAGCCGGAAGACACCGTGCCCTATGAGTGCGACGGCCTGGCTGCATACCGCCAGGTGCCGATGGCGGTGGCGCTGCCCGACACCGAGGAGCAGGTCTGCGCCATCTTGCGGCTGTGCCACCAGCTGGGCGTGCCGGTGGTGCCGCGCGGCGCCGGCACCAGCCTGTCTGGCGGCGCCATGCCGATCGCCGAGGGCCTGGTGCTGTCGCTGGCGAAGTTCAAGCGCATCCTGTCGGTCGATCCGTATGCGCGCACCGCGGTGGTCCAGCCGGGCGTGCGCAACCTGGCGATCTCGGACGCCGCCGCGCCGCACAACCTGTACTACGCGCCCGACCCGTCGTCGCAGATCGCCTGCACCATCGGCGGCAATGTCAGCGAGAACTCGGGCGGCGTGCACTGCCTGAAGTACGGCCTGACCGTGCACAACGTGCTGCGCGTGCGCGCGGTGACGATGTCGGGCGAGGTGGTGGTGTTCGGCTCCGAGGCGCCCGATGCGCCCGGGCTGGACCTGCTGGCCGTGCTGATCGGCTCCGAGGGCATGCTGGCGGTGGTCACCGAGGTCACCGTGCGCCTGATCCCCAAGCCGCAGCTGGCGCAGGTGATCATGGCTTGCTTCGACGATGTCGAGAAAGGCGGCAACGCGGTCGCCGACGTGATCGCCGCGGGCATCATCCCGGCCGGGCTGGAGATGATGGACAAGCCCGCCACCGCCGCGGTCGAGCAATTCGTGCATGCGGGCTATGACCTCGATGCCGCCGCGATCCTGCTGTGCGAGTCCGACGGCACGCCCGAGGAAGTCGCCGAGGAGATCGAGCGCATGAGCGCGGTGCTGACCGCATCCGGCTGCACCCGCATCGTGGTCTCGCAGAACGAGGCCGAGCGGCTGCGCTTCTGGAGCGGCCGCAAGAACGCCTTCCCCGCGGCAGGGCGGATCTCGCCGGACTATTACTGCATGGACGGCACCATCCCGCGCAAGCACATTGGCACGCTGCTCAAGCGCATCGAGGCCATGGAAGCGAAGTATGGCCTGCGCTGCATCAACGTGTTCCATGCCGGCGACGGCAACATGCACCCGCTGGTGCTGTTCGACGGCGGCGACCAGGACGAATGGCACCGCGCCGAGCTGTTCGGCGCCGACATCCTTGAAACCTGCGTCGAGCTGGGCGGCACCGTCACCGGCGAGCACGGCGTCGGCGTGGAAAAGCTCAACTCCATGTGCGTGCAGTTTTCGACCGCGGAGCGCGACGCCTTCTTCGGCGTCAAGGCCGCCTTCGACCCGGCGCGGCTGCTCAACCCCGACAAGGCCATCCCGACGCTGGCGCGCTGTGCCGAATACGGCAAGATGCACGTGAAGAAGGGCCTGCTGCCGCATCCCGAGTTGCCGCGCTTCTGAGCCCAGCCATGCGAGACGATCCCCGCCGGCGCCAGCACCAGGAAGCCGTGGTGCGCCAGCGCCTGGGCCAGCCCGAGGCCGGCTGGCGCCAGCGCTGGTACACCATCATCTTCGAGGCCGATACCCGCGCAGGCCGCCTGTTCGATATCGCGCTGCTGATCGTCATCGTCACCAGCGTGATGATCGTGATGCTCGACAGCCTGCCGGCGCTGAGCCCGCGCCTGGGCCGTGCCTTCACGGCACTGGAATGGATGTTCACGCTGCTGTTCACGGCCGAGTACGCCATGCGCCTGCTGGTGGTGCGGCGGCCATGGCGTTATGCGCTGAGCTTCTACGGCATCATCGATTTCATCTCGATCATGCCGACCTGGCTGGCGTTCTTCGTGCCCGAACTGCATTTCCTGATCGACGTGCGCCTGCTGCGGCTGCTGCGCGTGTTCCGGATCCTGAAGCTGACCGTGTACTTCGAGGAAGCCGAGATCCTGTACCGCGCGCTGGTCAACAGCCGGCGCAAGATCTTCGTGTTCCTGGCCGCGGTGTTCATCATCACCGTGATCCTCGGCACCGTGATGTACGTGGTCGAGGGCCCGGAGCACGGCTTCCACAGCATCCCGGTCAGCATGTACTGGGCCGTGGTGACGCTGACCACCACCGGCTTCGGCGACATGGTGCCGAAGACGCCGCTGGGGCAGTTCATCACCTCGCTGACGATCCTGCTGGGCTACGGCATCATCGCCTTTCCCACCGGCATCGTCGGCGCCGAGCTGGCCGCCAGCATCATGAAGCGGCCGCTGACCACGCGCACCTGCACCCATTGCCTGGCCGAGGGGCACGAGCCCGACGCGCAGTATTGCAAGCACTGCGGCAGCCCGCTGCCGGGTTATCAGAACGACCGGCCTGAAGTCCCGGGCGGCCGCGACGGCTCGACCTGACCCCGGGCCTTGCCACAACCCTCCCCATCTCGCACGACTATGCAAGCCACCCTCGACGCCTTCCGCGACGCCGTCAGGCAAGCCACCGAGACCCGCACCGCGCTGCGGCTGCGCGGCGGCGGCAGCAAGGACTTCTACGGCCAGCCGCCGCAAGGCCAGCTGCTGGACACGCGCGCCCACACCGGCATCGTCGACTACGATCCGGCCGAACTGGTGATCACCGCGCGCTGCGGCACGCCGCTGGCCGAGATTGAAGCCGTGCTGGCGGAAAAGCGCCAGATCCTGGCATTCGAGCCGCCCCACTTCGCGCTGCCGGGCCAGGCCAGCGTGGCGACGCTGGGGGGTGCCGTCGCCGCCGGGTTGTCGGGCCCGCGCCGGCAGTCGGTGGGCGCGCTGCGCGACTTCGTGCTGGGCGCCCAACTGATGGACGGCCGCGGCGAGGTCATGGACTTCGGCGGCCAGGTGATGAAGAACGTGGCTGGCTACGACGTGTCGAGGCTGCTGGCGGGCTCGCTCGGCACGCTCGGGCTGATCCTGCAGGTCTCGCTCAAGGTGCTGCCGGCGCCGTTCGACGAGGCCACGCTGCGCTTCGAGATGGCGCAGGCCGAAGCCATCCGCCAGCTGAACCAGTGGGGCGGGCAGCCGCTGCCGCTGGCGTCTTCGGTGTGGCAGGCGGGCGTGCTGCACGTGCGCCTGTCCGGCGCCAGCGCCGCGGTGCGTGCAGCCTGCGCTCGGCTCGGCGGCGAGCGCCTGGACCCGGCACCCGCCGCCGCGCTGTGGCAAGCGCTGCGCGAGCAGACCCACCCGTTCTTCGCCCCGGCGCACGCCGGCCGCGCGCTGTGGCGGCTGGCGGTGCCCCCCGTGGCCGCCCCGCTGGCGCTGCCGGGCGAGCAGCTGGTCGAATGGGGCGGCGGCCAGCGCTGGTGGCTGCCCGAGGAGGGCTCGGCCAAGGCCGACGCCGAAAGCGTGCGCGCGGTGGCGCAGGCCGCCGGCGGCCATGCCACGCTGTTTCGCCACGGCGACAAGTCGATGGGCGTGTTCACGCCGCTGGCGTCGCCGCTGGCCGCGATCCATCGCCGCCTGAAGGAGACCTTCGACCCCGCCGGCATCTTCAATCCGCAGCGCATGTACCCCGGGCTCTGAGCCCGCGGGACCTGACATCCAGGCACTACTTCCCCATATCATGCAAACGACCCTGGCCGATTTTCTCCGCGACACGCCCGAAGGCGAGGAAGCCAAATCCATCGTCGGCAAGTGCGTGCATTGCGGCTTCTGCACCGCCACCTGCCCCACCTACCAGCTGCTCGGCGATGAACTGGACGGGCCGCGCGGGCGCATCTACCTGATGAAGCAGGTGCTCGAAGGTCATGCCATCACCGAAAGCACGCGCCTGCACCTGGACCGCTGCCTGACCTGCCGCAACTGCGAATCGACCTGCCCGTCGGGCGTGCGCTACGGCCGCCTGGTCGACATCGGCCGCCAGCTGGTCGACGACAGGCTCGAGGCCGAAGGCGTGCGGCGCCCCGCCAGCCAGCGCATCGCGCGCTGGGTGCTGCGCGAGGGGCTGACGCGGCCGGCGCTGTTCGGCACGGCGCTGCGCCTGGGCCAGATGGTGCGCCCGCTGCTGCCGGGCACGCTGCGCGCCAAGGTGCCGCCGCTGTCGGCCAGCGCCGCGCCCGGCGCGTGGCCGCGCAACACGCATGCGCGCAGGATGCTGTTGCTCGACGGTTGCGTGCAGCCGGCCATGTCGCCCAACATCAATGCCGCCACCGCGCGCGTGTTCGACCGTGTCGGCGTACAACTGGTGGTGGCGCGCGAAGCCGGCTGCTGCGGCGCGATCCGCTTCCACACCGGCGACCACGATGGCGGCCTCGACAATATGCGCCGCAATATCGACGCCTGGTGGCCGCATGTCGAAGCCGGCGCCGAAGCCATCGTGATGACCGCATCGGGCTGCGGCGCGATGGTCAAGGACTACGGCCACCTGCTGCGCAACGATCCCGCCTATGCCGAGCGCGCGCACCGCATCTCGGCGCTGACGCGCGACCTGTCCGAGATCCTGCCGGACTTTGCCGACGACCTGCATGCCGCCGCCGGCGCGGTGCCGCGCGACGGTCGGCGCGTGGCCTACCACCCGCCGTGCACGCTGCAGCACGGCCAGCAGATCCGCGGCAAGGTCGAAGCGCTCTTGACCGGCCTCGGCGTGGAAGTCAAACTCTGCGCTGACAGCCACCTGTGCTGCGGCTCGGCGGGCACTTACTCGGTGCTGCAGCCTGAACTGTCCCGGCGCCTGCGCGACGACAAGCTCGCCAAGCTGCAGGCGACGCAGCCCGAAGCCATCGTCTCGGCCAATATCGGCTGCATCTCGCACCTGCAGGGCGGCACCGATACGCCGGTCATGCACTGGATCGAACTGGTCGATCGCATGCTGGGATAAGCGCGCCCCTGCCGGAGCAAGGCCCCGTGGTTGTCTCCCCTCTCCCGCTTGCGGGAGAGGGGCGAAAATGCACAACCAAGACGCCCCATGCTCCAGACCTTTGCCATCCTGTTGGTGTTCCAGTCCGTCGGCGAGGTGATCAGCTACGCGCTGACCCTGCCCGTGCCCGGCCCCGTGCTCGGCATGATCCTGCTGTTCGGCTGGCTCGTCTTCGACGACCGGCTGCTGCCCGTGATCCAGGGCACCACCACCGAGCTGCTCAAGCACCTGTCGCTGCTGTTCGTGCCCGCCGGTGTCGGCATCATGGTCCACGCCAACCGCATCGAGGGCGAATGGATGCCGATCCTGGTCGCGCTGGTGGTGTCCACGTGGCTGGCCATTGCCACCGCCGCCGTGGTCACGCGCATGCTGATGCGCAGGCGTTCCGGCACCCCCGACGCGCCGCCCGCCGACGCCAAGGGGGAACGGGCATGATGACGCCGCGCCTGAACGAGATCTGGGTCTACCTGGCTGCCAGCCCGCTGGTGGGGCTGACCGCGACGCTGCTGGCCTATGTGTTCGCCTTCCGCATCTACGAGAAATCGCGCTTCTCGCCGCTGGCCAATCCCGTGATGATCGCGGTGGCGCTGCTGGTCACGGTGCTGACCGTCACCGGCACGCCCTACAAGACCTACTTCGACGGCGCCCAGTTCGTGCACTTCCTGCTGGGACCGGCGACGGTGGCGCTGGCGGTGCCGCTGTACCTGCAGCTGCCCAAGCTGCGCACCCATGTGTTCCCGCTGCTGGCGGGACTGGTGGCCGGCTCGGTGGTGGCGGTGGTGGCGGCGGTGGGCATCGCCTGGCTGCTCGGCGCCTCGCCCGAAACGGTGCGCTCGCTCGCGCCCAAGTCGGTGACGATCCCGATCGCCATGGGCGTGGCCGAGAAGATCGGCGGGCTGCCGTCGCTGACCGCGGTGCTGGTGATGGGCACCGGCATCATCGGCGCGGTCAGCGCGACCATGCTGCTGAACCTGCTGCGTATCCGCGACTACAGCGTGCGCGGCTTTGCCACCGGCGTGGCGGCGCACGGCATCGGCACCGCGCGCGCGTTCCAGGTCAACCAGGAGGCCGGCGCCTTTGCCGCGCTCGGCATGGGCCTGAACGGCGTGCTGACCGCGATCCTGGTGCCGGTGCTGGCGGCGTGGATGCCGCATTGAGGTCTCGCCCTGACGTCGCGCCCCGACATCCCGCCCTGACATCCTCCTGACAGCACGCTGTCAGCAGCCCCCGCGCATGATGCGAGCTCTTCACTCCCTTACTTATGGAACCCAGGAGCCCATCATGAGCCAACGTCTGATCAACTGGCTGGAAATCCCCGTCGTCGACATGCCCCGCGCCATCGGCTTCTACGAGCAGGTCTTCGATATCCGGCTGCGCCGCGAAACCATGAGCCAGGTCGACATGGCGGTGTTCCCGCACCCCGATCCCGGCGGCGCGCTGGTCGCCGGCGAGGGCTACCGGCCCAGCAACTACTACGGCACGGTGCCGTACCTGCACGCGCCGGAACTCGACGCGCTGCTGGAACGCGTCGCGCGTGCCGGCGGCAAGACCGTGTTCGGGCCGCTGCGCCTGCCGGGCGAGATCGGCCGCATCGCGCATATCACCGACAGCGAGGGCAACCGCATCGGCCTGCATGAACCGGTGGCCGGGTGAGCGCCATGGATCACGCTGACCGATGAGCCGCCGCGCCGACCGCCTGTTCCAGATCGTGCAGGTGCTGCGCGGTCGCCGCCTGACCACGGCGGCGCTGCTGGCGCAGCGGCTCGGGGTCTCGGAACGCACCGTCTACCGTGATATCCAGGCGCTGTCGCTGTCGGGCGTGCCGGTCGAGGGCGAGGCCGGCATCGGCTACCGGCTGCGCGCCGACTTCGACGTCCCGCCGCTGATGTTCACCGCCATGGAAGTGGAGGCGCTGGTCGCCGGCCTGCGGCTGCTGAAGGCCTGGGGTGGCGGCGCGCTCGCCGCCGCGGCCGAACCGGCGCTGGAGAAGCTGATGGCCGCGCTGCCGCCGCCGCGCCGGCTGGCGGCGCAGCAGAGCCGCGTGTTCGCGCCGGAGTACGTCAACCAGGCGCATGTGCGCGAGGCCTTCGACGTGGTGCACGGCGCGCTGGGCGCGCACAAGCTGCTGCAGCTGGACTACTGCGACGTGCAGCAGCGCATCACCGAACGCGTGGTGATGCCGCTGGGGCTGTTCTTCTGGGGTAATGCCTGGCTGCTGGCAACGTGGTGCACCACGCGCGAGGACTACCGCAGCTTCCGGCTCGACCGCTGCCGCGCCATCCGCATGCTCGACGACCAGTTCCACGAGACCCCGGACCGCTCGCTCAACGGTTTTCTGCGCGCGGTGCGCGCCGGCGGCAGCTGAGGCTCAGGCGGCGGGGTCGGACAGCAGCCGCTCGATATCGGCGCGCAGCTCTTCCGGCTTGGTGGTCGGCGCATAGCGCTTGAACACGGTACCGTCGCGGCGCAGCAGGAATTTGGTGAAATTCCACTTGATGCCCTGGGTACCGAGCACGCCACGCTTTTCGGTGGTCAGCCACCGGTACAGCGAATGGGCGTTGGGGCCGTTGACGTCGATCTTGGCGAACATCGGGAAGCGCACCGCGAAACGCGTCTCGCAGAACTGGCCGATCTGCTGCGCATCGCCCGGCTCCTGCTTGCCGAACTGGTTGCACGGAAAGCCCAGCACCTCGAGGCCGCGCCCATGGTATTCGTCATAGAGCTTCTGCAGGCCCTCGTACTGCGGGGTGAAACCGCATTCGCTGGCGGTATTGACCACCAGCATCACCTTGCCCTGGAACTGCGACAGCGGCACCGGCTGGCCGGCGAGCGAGCTGGCTTCGAACTGGTAGACATTGCTCATGGCAAACTCCTGTAGATAGCCAAGCATACCGCCACGCGCAGCAATGCGCAGCCCTCAGATGACGTTGAGATGCTCGGTGCCGGCACCCAGGTCCGAGTCCCTGGCGTGGGTGCTGTGCAGCTTGATCATCAGGCGCAGGTCGTTGAGCGAGTCGGCGTTGCGCAGTGCGTCCTCGTAGGTGATCTTGCCCTGCTCGTACAGGTCGAACAGCGCCTGGTCGAACGAGATCATGCCCTGCTCGCGCGACTTCTTGATGACTTCCTTGAGCTCGTGGATCTCGCCCTTGAAGATCAGGTCGGCCACCAGCGGCGTACCGATCATGATCTCCACCGCCGGCACCCGGCCCTTGCGGCCCGCGCGCGGCAGCAGGCGCTGCGAGATCATCGCCTTCAGGTTCAGCGACAGGTCGATCAGCAGCTGCTGGCGCTTTTCCTCGGGGAAGAAGTTGACCACGCGGTCGATCGCCTGGTTGGCGTTGTTGGCGTGCAGCGTGGCCAGGCACAGGTGGCCGGTCTCGGCGTACTGCATCGCGTACTCCATGGTCTCGCGGTCGCGGATCTCGCCGATCAGGATCACGTCGGGGGCCTGGCGCAGCGTGTTCTTCAGCGCCACGTGCCAGGACTCGGTATCGATGCCGACCTCGCGCTGCGTGACGATGCAGTTCTGGTGCGCATGCACGTACTCGATCGGATCCTCGATGGTGATGATGTGGCCGTAGGAGTGCGCGTTGCGGTGGTCCAGCATCGCCGCCAGCGTGGTCGACTTGCCCGAGCCGGTGGCGCCGGTGACGATCACCAGGCCGCGCTTGGCCATCACCACGTCATGCAGCGTCTGCGGCAGGTCCAGGTCGGCCACCGACGGGATGCGCGTATTGATGGTGCGCACCACCATGCCGGCCTTGCCCTGCTGGATAAACGCCGAGACGCGGAAGCGCCCGGCCTTGGGCGCGCTGATCGCGAAGTTGCATTCGCGGCTGGTGTCGAAATCCTGCACCTGGCGCTCGTTCATCACCGAGCGCACCAACCCCAGTGCCTGGGTCGGGTTCAGCGGCTGCTGCGACACCGGCGTGATCTTGCCGTCGACCTTGATCGCCGGCGGGAAGTCGGCGGTGATGAACAGGTCCGAGCCGCGGTTGCTGACCATCAGCTCGAGCAGGTCGTTGATGTACTTGGCGGCGGATTCGCGGTCGAGCATGGCGGTGTCCTGCTGGAGGAAGCGCGAAGGCGGGCCTCAGCCCATGAACGCGTCCGGGTTCTTGGCAATCGCGCGCGCATCGTTGTAGCTGATGACGCTGCGCTTGATCAGGTCCGACAGGCACTGGTCCAGCGTCTGCATGCCCAGCCCGCTGCTGGTCTGCATCATCGAATACATCTGCGCGATCTTGTTTTCGCGGATCAGGTGGCGGATCGCGGGCGTGGCGATCATGATCTCGTGCGCAGCGGTGCGGCCGTTGCCGTCGCGGGTCTTCAGCAGCGTTTGCGAGATCACCGCCTCCAGCGATTCCGACAGCATGGTGCGCACCATGTCCTTCTCCTCGGGCGGGAACACGTCGACCACGCGGTCGATGGTCTTGGCCGCCGAGCTGGTGTGCAGCGTGCCGAAGACCAGGTGGCCGGTCTCGGCCGCGGTCAGCGCCAGGCGGATGGTCTCCAGGTCGCGCAGTTCGCCCACCAGGATCACGTCGGGGTCTTCGCGCAGCGCCGAGCGCAGCGCGTTGGCAAACGAATGCGTATGCGGCCCCAGCTCGCGCTGGTTGATCAGGCTCTTCTTGGAGCTGTGCACGAATTCGATCGGGTCCTCCACCGTGAGGATGTGGCCCATGTCGTTTTCATTGCGATGGTCGACCATCGCCGCCAGCGTGGTCGACTTGCCCGAGCCGGTCGGGCCCGTCACCAGCACCAGCCCGCGCGGCTTCATGCACAGGTCGGCAAACACCGCCGGTGCGCGCAGCTCTTCCAGCGTCAGCACCTTGGACGGAATGGTACGGAACACCGCGGCGGCGCCGCGCTGGGTGTTATAGGCATTGACGCGGAAGCGCGATAGGCCGGCGATCTCGAACGAGAAATCGATTTCGAGGCGTTCCTCGTAGGCCTTGCGCTGGGTGTCGCTCATGATGTCGTACACCATGGCGTGGACATCCTTGTGCGTCATCGAGGCGACGTTGATGCGGCGCATGTCGCCGTGGATCCGCAACATGGGGGGCATGTCCGCGGACAGATGAAGATCGGACGCCTTGTTCTTGACGGCGAAAGCCAATAGCTGCGCGATGTCCATCTATAATGACCCCACCCTGATTTGTTATCGGTACTTGACGTACCTTTTATATATGTTCGCCGGATTATGTCTGTGATTGCCGCCAACTTGCAAGCCGTACGCCAGGGCATTGCGGCGGCAGCACAACAGGCCGGCAGGCAACCCGCGGACGTCGCCCTGCTGGCCGTTTCCAAGACCGTTTCCCCCGACCGCATAAGGGCCGCATACGCCGCCGGACAGCGCGAATTCGGCGAGAACTACGTCCAGGAAGGTATCGACAAGATCGCCGCGCTGGCCGACCTGCGCGGCCACCTGCAATGGCATTTCATCGGCCCGCTGCAAAGCAACAAGACGCGCCCGGTGGCGGAACATTTCGACTGGGTGCACTCCATCGAGCGGCTCAGGATCGCCGAGCGGCTGTCGGCCCAGCGTCCTGCCGGCATGGCGCCGTTGCAGGTCTGCATCCAGGTCAATATCAGCGGCGAAGCCAGCAAGAGCGGCGTCGCCCCGGCCGAGGTGCCCGCGCTGGCGCATGCGGTCGCGGCCTTGCCCAACCTGCGGCTGCGCGGGTTGATGGCAATCCCCGAACCCGCGTACGACCCCGCCGCGCAACGGCGCCCGTTCGCCGCCATGCGCGCCATGCTGCAGGCGCTGCGCGCCGACGGCTTGCAGCTCGACACGCTGTCGATGGGCATGTCGGGCGACATGGAGGCCGCCATCGCCGAGGGCGCCACCCTGGTGCGGATCGGCACCGCCATCTTCGGCGCGCGCGGCTGACGTCCGCGCCCCGACCGGAATCTTTCAGACCCCAGAGACCTTCATGCTCGACACCCTCACCTTCGGCTTTCTTGGCGGCGGCAACATGGCTTCCGCACTGATCGGCGGCCTGATCGCGCGCGGCGTGCCCGCCGGCGCGATCCGCGTGGTCGACCCGTTCCCGGAAGCGCAGCAGCGCCTGGCGCGCGACCTCGGCGTGCATGCGGCCGGAGCGCCGGACGCGGCCTTCGGCGCCAGCGATGTGCTGGTGCTGGCGGTCAAGCCGCAGCAGTTCCGCGACGCCGCGGCGCAGCTGCTGCCGCACCTGCCGGCCGATGGCCCGGGCAACCTGGTGATCAGCGTGGCCGCCGGCATCCGGCTGCAGGACATGCAGCGCTGGCTCGGCGGGCGCAACCGCGTGGTGCGCGCGATGCCGAATACGCCGGCGCTGTCGGGCATGGGCATGACGGGGCTGGCCGCACCCGCCGGACTGTCGGCCGGGGACCGCGCCATCGCCAGCGCGGTGGCCGAGGCCGTCGGCAAGTGCGTGTGGGTCGATGGCGATGACCAGATCGACGCCGTCACCGCGATTTCCGGCAGCGGTCCGGCCTATGTGTTCTATTTCATCGAGGCCATGCAGCGCGCCGCCACCGAACTGGGACTGAGCGCCGAACAGGGACGCGAGCTCGCGGTGGAAACCTTCCGCGGCGCGGCCACGCTGGCGGGGCAATCGCCCGAGCCGGTGGCAACGCTGCGCGAGCGCGTGACCTCGAAGGGGGGCACCACCTATGCCGCGCTGACCGCGATGGAGGCCTCCGGCATCGCCGATGCCTTCGTGCAGGCGATGCACGCGGCCGCGGCGCGCGGCAAGGAGATGGGGGCGGAGTTCGGGAAGGATTGAAGCGCGGCAAGACCCGGTTGCCCTGAACCGGCTGCCGCCCGTCGCGAAAGCTCCCTCTCCCGCGCAGTGGGAGAGGGGTGGGTGAGGGCCGGAGTCTCAACGAAGTCTGGCCGTCGGTATGCCAGCGCCAGCCCTCACCCCCTGCCCCACTCCCGCAATCGGGAGAGGGGCGCAAACCGGCACGGATCCATCACCGCACCGCATACGCCAGCGCCGTCCCCGCAAACATGCAAGCCCCCAGCCAGTTGTTGTGCCGGAACGCCGCGAAGCACCGCATCCGGTCGCGCTCGCGGATCAGCGTGTAGTGGTAGCCGGCACAGCCGACCGCGGCAACCAGCCCCACCCAGTACGGCCAGCCCAGGCCGCGCAGCACGCCCGCCCACGCCATCAGCGCAAAGAACGCGGCATAGCACAGCATGATCGCCGCCACATCGAAGCGCCCGAAAGTGATGGCCGAAGTCTTCATGCCGATCAGCAGGTCGTCGTCGCGATCGACCATGGCATAGGCGGTGTCATATGCCACCGCCCAGAACACATTGGCGAGCAGCATCAGCCATGCCACCGGCGGCACCTGGTCCTGGATCGCGGCGAAGGCCATCGGGATGCCGAAGCCGAACGCGATTCCCAGGTAGGCCTGCGGAATCGCAAAGAAGCGCTTGAAGAATGGGTACGTGCCCGCCACCACCGCCGCCACCACCGCCAGCCATTTGGTCAGCGCATTCAGCGGCAGCACCAGCATGAACGCCACCAGCGCCAGCACGGCGGCCACCGCCAGCGCTTCCCACGCGGCAATCTTGCCGGCGGTCAGCGGCCGTTCCCGGGTGCGCTTGACGTGCTTGTCGAAGTCGCGGTCGGCCCAGTCGTTGATGGCGCAGCCGGCCGAGCGCATCAGGAAGGTGCCGGCGACGAAGATCCAGAACAGGCCCCAGCGCGGCGGCCCGTCCGCCGCCATCCACATGGCCCACAGCGTCGGCCACAGCAGCAGCAGCGTGCCGATGGGCTTGTCGATGCGCACCAGGCGCGCGTAGAGGGCAAGGCGTTCAAGCATGGGGGTCGGGGGCAACGGCGAGAGGGTCTGCACGGCGTGGATCCGGGGCGGGCGATTCAATGAAAACGCGCCGCAGCCCGGACGGCTGCGACGCGCAGTGCCGGCCGCCGCGGGCGCGGCAGCCAGGAGGGCGGGCCGGCCTCAGGCCAGCATCGAGCGCAGCATCCACGCGGTCTTTTCATGCGTCTGCATGCGCTGGGTCAGCAGGTCGGCCGAGGGCTCGTCGCCGGCGGCATCGATCACCGGGAAGATCGAGCGCGCGGTGCGCACCACGGCTTCCTGGCCTTCGACCAGCTTGCGGATCATTTCGGTGGCCTCGGGCACGCCCTCTTCCTCGGCGATCGACGACAGGCGCGCGTATTCCTTGTAGGTGCCCGGGGCCGGGTAGCCCAGCGCGCGGATACGCTCGGCGATCGAGTCCACGGCCAGCGCCAGCTCGTTGTACTGGGTCTCGAACATCAGATGCAGCGTATTGAACATCGGACCCGTCACGTTCCAGTGGAAGTTGTGGGTCTTCAGGTAGAGGGTGTACGTGTCCGCCAGCAGCTTGGACAGCCCTTCCGCGATCTTCTTGCGGTCCTTGTCGGAAATACCGATATTCACGCTCATCTCGTTCTTCTTTGCCATGGTAGATACGCTCCGTTCTGGTATAGCCACGAGGCGCGCCGCCGGGCTTGCCGAATCGTGGCGATTCGGGGGGCCGGGCGGCGCGGTACCCCGCATTATTGCACCGGGCAACGGTCCCGGCCAAACCCCGCGCCGGGGGGCCGTTGCCGGGCGGGCGCTTATTGCAGGTTGAGCGCCCGCTTCACGCCCTCGCCGTAGGCCGGGTCGGCCTTGCTGAAGTGTTCCAGCTGCACGCGCACGATGGCCTCCGGCACACCCTGCATCGCCGCCGCGATATTGGCGAACAGGCGCTGGCGCTGGCCTTCGTCGAACAGGCGGAACAGCGCGCCGGGCTGGCTGTAGTAGTCGGTGTCGACCCGGTGGTCCCAGCGGTCGGCGGCGCCGTCGAGCGCCAGCGGCGGCTCGATGGCGCGCTCGCTGGCGGCGTAGGCGCTTTCGCGGTTGGGCTCGTAATTGAGCTTGCCGCCCTGGTTGCCGTCCACGCGCATCGCGCCGTCACGGTGGAAGCTGTTGTGGAACGGGCATTTCGGCGCATTGACCGGGATCTGGGCGTGGTTGATGCCCAGGCGGTAGCGCTGCGTGTCGCCATACGAGAACAGCCGCCCCTGCAGCATCTTGTCGGGCGAGAAGCCGATGCCGGGCACGATGTTGGCCGGGTTCATCGCGACCTGCTCGACCTCGGCAAAATAGTTGTCCGGGTTGCGGTTGAGCTCGACCACGCCCACGTCGATCAGCGGGTAATCCTTGTGCGGCCAGACCTTGGTCAGGTCGAACGGGTTGATGTGGTATTTGGCCGCCTCCACCTCCGGCATGATCTGCACGCGCAGGTTCCAGCGCGGGAAGTTGCCGCGCTCGATATTGTCGAACAGGTCGCGCTGGGCGCTCTCGCGGTCGTTGGCCACCACTTTGGCCGCTTCCTCGTTGGTCCAGTTCTCGACGCCCTGCTGCGACTTGAAGTGGAACTTGACGTAGAAGCGCTCGTTACTGGCGTTGATGAACGAGTACGTGTGCGAGCCGAAGCCATGCATCTGCCGGTAGTTCTGCGGCAGGCCGCGGTCGCTCATCAGGATGGTGACCTGGTGCAGCGATTCCGGATGGCGCGACCAGAAGTCCCACACCGCGATCGGGTCGCGCAGGTTGGTGCGCGGGTTGCGCTTCTGCGTGTGGATGAAGTCGGGGAACTTGAGCGGGTCGCGCACGAAGAACACCGGCGTGTTGTTGCCGACCAGGTCCCAATTGCCTTCGTCGGTATAGAACTTGATCGAGAAGCCGCGCACGTCGCGCTCGGCGTCGGCCGCGCCGCGCTCGCCGGCGACGGTGGAGAAGCGGATGAACAGCGGCGTTTCCTTGCCCACCTCCGCAAACACCGAAGCCTTGGTGTACCGGGTGATGTCATGGGTGATGCGCAGCGTGCCGTAGGCGCCGGAGCCCTTGGCATGGACGCGGCGCTCGGGAATGACTTCACGGTCGAAGTGGGCCAGCTTTTCGAGGAACCAGACGTCCTGCAGCAGCATGGGGCCGCGCGGACCGGCGGTCTGCGAGTTCTGGTTATCGGCCACCGGTGCGCCGGCGGCAGTGGTGAGAGTGTCCTTCTTGCTCATCTTTTCCTCTTTGTGGGTGGGCTGAAAGGGAATGCCGCCTCAGTGCGCGGCGGCATAGCAGGCAAGGCAATCGAGCAGGCAGCGCCCCATGCGGAGGGAAAAACGGGGCTGGGTCGGTATGGTTTTCAGTGACTGGGCGCTGGTGCTCATCATCGGTTCCTGTCTTGCGTCGGCGCCCGCTGCATCGACAAGAGCCAGTCTACAAATTATCTATCAGGTTGAGAATTTAATTATTTATACCTATGTATTAGGTCGAATCTATTTAGGGTTAGTGAAACTTGTGCCAGCGGCCGGTGCCCGCCCAAACCAGCTCCGGGAAATGACCGGTCTGGAAACCCACAAATGACAACGGCCGCAGCGGAATCTCCGCTGCGGCCGTTGCATGGACGGCTATTCGACGCGACGCTCAGGCGGCTTCGGCCAGTTCCTTGGCGTCGAGCTTGCGCACGCCGGGCAGGTCGCACGCGGCCACGGCGTTGGCCAGTGCCTCCATCGCCGGCAGCCGGGTGAAGCTCTTGCGCCAGGCCAGCACCACGCGCCGGTCGGGCACCGGGTCGGCAAACGGCACATACGACAGCATGTCGCCCTTGGCCTTCAGGTCGGGCACCGAGGTGCGCGGCAGCACGGTGATGCCGACGCCGCTGGCCACCATATGGCGGATGGTCTCGAGCGACGAGCCCTCGAAGGTCTTCTGGATGCCGTCGGCCGCCTGCGAAAAGCGCGACAGCTCGGGGCACACGCCCAGTACGTGGTCGCGGAAGCAGTGGCCGCTGCCCAGCAGCAGCATGGTCTGCTGCTTCAGTTCCTCGGGATCGACCGCTTGCACCTGCGCCAGCTGGTGGCCACGCGGCACCGCCACGACAAAGGGCTCGTCATAGAGCGGGCGCACCGTCAGGCCGGAATCTGGGAACGGCTCGGCCATCACCGCGCAGTCGATCTCGCCCTGCTTGAGCAGCTCGATCAGCTTGTGGGTGTAGTTCTCCTGCAGCATCAGCGGCATCTGCGGCACGGTGTCGATCATCTGCTTGACCAGCGACGGCAGCAGGTACGGCCCGATGGTGTAGATCACGCCCACGCGCAGCGGCCCCGCCAGCGGGTCCTTGCCCTGCTTGGCGATCTCGCGGATCGCCATGGTCTGCTCCAGCACACGCTGGGCCTGCGCCACGATCTGCTCGCCGACCGATGTCACCGACACCTCGGAGGTGCCGCGCTCGAAGATCTGCACGTTGAGTTCGTCTTCCAGCTTCTTGATGGCGACTGACAGCGTCGGCTGCGACACGAAGCAGGCTTCGGCGGCCCGGCCGAAATGGCGCTCGCGCGCCACGGCGACGATGTACTTGAGTTCGGTGAGCGTCATGACTTATCAAATCCGGGTAGGCGATAGATTTTACCTTCGATTGTCGGATCTGTCAGAGTGCCCACTTCACGCGAGCCGGTATGCGCCGGCTCCGGCACAAAGCCCGCCAGCAAGACTTCGATCAGGCCTTCAGGTAGTGCTCGCGTCCACCCAGCCAGCGCGACAGGTGCGCTTCGACCGCTTCCGGATAGTGCGCCAGCATCAGCTCGGCCGCTGCCTGGGCGTACTCCACCAGCCAGGCATCGGTCTGCAGGTCGGCAAAGCGCAACATCGCCTCGCCGGACTGGCGCGCGCCGAGGAATTCGCCCGGGCCGCGGATTTCCAGGTCGCGCCGCGCGATCTCGAAGCCGTCGGTGGTCTCGCGCATGGTCGCCAGGCGCTCGCGCGCGGTGGGCGACAGCGGCGCCTGGTACATCAGCAGGCAGACCGATTCGGCGCTGCCGCGCCCGACCCGGCCGCGCAGCTGGTGCAGCTGCGCCAGGCCAAAGCGCTCGGCATGCTCGATCACCATCAGCGAGGCATTGGGCACGTCCACCCCCACCTCGATCACGGTGGTGGCCACCAGCACCTGCAGCCGGTTGGCGCTGAAGTCATCCATCACCGCGGCCTTCTCCGCCGGCGGCAGGCGCCCGTGCACCAGGCCCACGCGCAGGTCGGGCAGCGCCGCCACCAGGGTCTCGTAGGTCTCGACCGCGGTCTGCAGCTGCAGCGCCTCGCTTTCCTCGATCAGCGGGCACACCCAGTAGACCTGGCGGCCCTCGGCGGCGGCATGGTGGATGCGCCCGATCACCTCGTCGCGGCGCTCGTCGTTGACCAGGCGCGTGACGATGGGCGTGCGCCCCGGCGGCAGTTCATCGATCACCGAGACGTCGAGGTCGGCGTAGTACGTCATGGCCAGCGTGCGCGGGATCGGCGTGGCCGACATCATCAGCTGGTGCGGCACGGTTTCGGCCGCGCTGATGGCAGCCGGCGCCTCGGCCGCGCCGGCCTTGCCCCGCAGCGCCAGCCGCTGGGCCACGCCGAAGCGGTGCTGCTCGTCGACCACCGACAGCCCCAGCCTGGCAAAACGCACGGTGTCCTGGATCAGCGCATGGGTGCCGATCACCAGCTGGGCCTCGCCCGATTCCACGCGCGCCACCGCCGCGCGCTTGTCGCGCGCCTTCTGGCTGCCGGCCAGCCACACCACGGGCACGCCCAGCGGCTCCAGCCAAGCCGACAGCTTGCGGAAATGCTGCTCGGCCAGGATCTCGGTCGGCGCCATCAGCGCCGCCTGGAAACCGGCATCGATGGCCTGGCAAGCCGCCAGCGCGGCGACGATGGTCTTGCCGCTGCCGACGTCGCCCTGCAGCAGCCGGTGCATCGGGTGCGGCAGGGTCATGTCGGCGGCGATTTCGCCGACCACGCGCTGCTGCGCGCCGGTCAGCCGGAACGGCAAGGCCGCCAGGAAACGCGTGAGCAGCCCGCCCTCGCGGCGCGGCATGGTCGGCGCGGTCTTGTCGCGGCGCGCCGCGTGCGCGCGCCGCAGCGAGATCTGCTGCGCCAGCAGCTCGTCGAACTTGACGCGCTGCCAGGCCGGGTGCGAGCGGTCGGCCAGCGCGGCCTCGCTTTCCTGCGGCGGCGGCGCGTGCAGCAGCCGCAGGCAGTCGGCCAGCGGACGCAGCTGCAGGCGCGCCAGCGGGCCCTTCAGCACCGGTTGGGGCAGCGTCTCGGGCAAGGGCGTGCGCGCCAGCGCGCCGCCGATCGCCTTGCGCAAATAGGCCTGCGGGATGCCGGCGGTGGACGGGTACACCGGCGTCAGGCGGTCGGGCAGCGCCTCGCCCGCCAGCACCGGGCGCACCGTCGGATGGACCATCTCGGCACCGAAAAAGCCGCCGCGCACCTCGCCGCGCACGCGCAGGCGCACGCCTTCGGCCATCTGCCTGGTCTGGCTGCCGTAGAAGTTCAGGAAGCGCAGGGTCAGCTCGCCGCTGTCGTCGGCAAGCTTCACCACCAGCTGGCGGCGCGGCCGGAACGTGACTTCGTTGGAAATGACCTCGCCTTCCACCTGCGCCGGCAGCCCCAGCCCGGCACGGTGGATGGCCTCGGCGATCGGCACCACCGTGGTCTCGTCCTCGTAGCGCATCGGCAGGTGCAGCACCAGGTCGACCGGGCGGCGCAAGCCCAGCTTGGCCAGGCGGGCGGCAGCGGTGGATGCGCCAGAGCCGGCGGCCTTGCCCTTGGCCGCACCGGCCTTGCCGCGCGCGGGCGCCGCCGTGTCGCTGGCGTCGTTGGCGTCGGCAGGGTCCTGGATCGGTTCGGCGGCGGTTCCGGGCATCGGCGAATAAGTTGGCAGCAGTCGCTGCGGGCTTCTGGACTGGCTGGCGCGGCGCCGGCGAATGGCGGGTATCACGCCCGGCGCGGCGGCAAGCGCGCCCGTGGCCTTACAATATCGGATTCGCCGATTGTACCCATGCCGGCTGCCAACCCGGGCAGCGCAGTGATGCGCCATGCTCCACCGCCCGCAGACCGCGCAGCCCGCCCTTCCCACGATGTTGACGCTTTCCGATTTCGACTTTCCGCTGCCGCCCGAACTGATCGCCCAGAGCGCGCTGCCCGACCGCAGCGCCAGCCGACTGCTGGTGGTGGAGCGGCTCGCCCCCGGCGACACCGCCAACGCGGTGCGCATGGTCGACCGCGCCTTCAGCGACATCGTCGATTACCTGGGTCCGGACGACCTGCTGGTGTTCAACGACACCCGCGTGATCAAGGCCCGCTTCTTCGGCCACAAGCCCAGCGGCGGCAAGGTCGAGGTGCTGGTGGAGCGGGTGCTCGACACCCATACCGTGCTGGCCCAGGTGCGTGCCTCCAAGACGCCGGCCGAAGGCAGCGCCCTGCACCTGGCCGACGGCGCCTTCGCCGTGATCGTGGGCCCGCGCGTGGACCAGTTCTTCACGCTGCGCTTCCCCGAGGCCGCGCTGGACCTGATCGAGCGCTACGGCCGCCTGCCGCTGCCGCCTTATATCACGCACGACCCCGACGCCTACGACGAGACCCGCTACCAGACCGTCTACGCGCGCAGCCCCGGCGCGGTCGCCGCGCCCACCGCCGGGCTGCATTTCGATGACGCGCTGTTCGCCCGGCTCGATGCCGCCGGCGTGCGCCGCGCCTTCCTGACGCTGCACGTGGGCGCCGGCACCTTCCAGCCGGTGCGCACCGAGAACCTTGCCGAGCACAAGATGCATTCCGAGTGGTACGCGATTTCCGAGGACCTGGCGCAGGCGGTGCGCGACACGCGCGCGCGCGGCGGCCGCGTGATCGCGGTCGGCACCACCTCGCTGCGCGCGCTGGAATCGGCCGCGCAGCCGGACGGCACGCTCGCCGCCGGCAGCGGCGACACCGACATCTTCATCACGCCCGGCTACCGCTTCCGCCTGGTCGACGCGCTCATCACCAACTTCCACCTGCCCAAGTCGACGCTGCTGATGCTGGTGTCGGCGCTGGCCGGGGTGCAAGCCATCCGCGCCGCGTACCGCCATGCGGTCGAGCAGCGCTACCGTTTCTTCAGCTACGGAGACGCCATGCTGCTGACCCGGCAGCCGGACGCCGCCGCCGCGGCCTGATCTCAGACTATTCGACATGCTCAACTTCGAACTCATCACCACCGACGGCAACGCCCGCCGCGGCCGCGTCACGCTGAACCACGGCGTGGTCGAGACGCCGATCTTCATGCCGGTGGGCACCTATGGCTCGGTCAAGGCGATGTCGCCGCTGGAACTGAACGAGATCGGCGCGCAGATCATCCTGGGCAACACCTTCCACCTGTGGCTGCGCCCGGGGCTGGACGTGGTCAATGCCCATGACGGCCTGCACCGCTTTATCGGCTGGGACAAGCCGATCCTGACCGACTCCGGCGGCTTCCAGGTGTTTTCGCTGGGCGATCTGCGCAAGATCACCGAGGATGGCGTCACCTTTGCCTCGCCGGTCAACGGCGACAAGCTCTTCCTGTCGCCCGAGATCTCGATGCAGATCCAGCGCACGCTGAATTCCGACATCGTCATGCAGTTCGACGAATGCACCCCGTACGAGATCGACGGCCGCCCCGCCACGCACGATGAGGCGGCCAAGTCGATGCGCATGAGCCTGCGCTGGGCCAGGCGCTCGCGCGATGAATTCGAGCGGCTGGCCAACCCGAACGCGCTGTTCGGCATCGTCCAGGGCGGCATGTACGAGGACCTGCGCGACGAGTCGCTGGCGGGGCTGTCCGAGCTGGACTTCCACGGCTTCGCCATCGGCGGGCTATCGGTGGGCGAGCCCAAGGAAGACATGATGCGCGTGCTGGAACACGTGGCGCCGCGCCTGCCGGCCAACAAGCCGCACTACCTGATGGGCGTGGGCACGCCCGAGGACCTGGTCGCCGGCGTCGCCGCCGGGGTCGACATGTTCGACTGCGTGATGCCGACCCGCAACGCGCGCAACGGCTGGCTCTTCACCCGCTACGGTGACGTCAAGATCAAGAACGCCGCGCACCGCAACGACCCGCGCCCGCTCGACGAGAGCTGCGCCTGCTACACCTGCCGCAATTTCTCGCGCGCCTACCTGCACCACCTGCACCGCGTCGGCGAGATCCTGGGCGCGCGCCTGAACACCATCCACAACCTGCACTACTACCTGCAGCTGATGCGCGAGGTGCGCGAGGCGATCGAGCAGCACCGCTTTGCCGGCTTCCGCCGCCAGTTCGCCGCCGACCGCGCCCGCGGCACGCAGTGACAAGCCGGCGGCGCGAACTTTCCCGCCGCCCGCGGTCGAATAGCCGGTCGAGGCGCGGCAGCCACCGCGCAAGTTGTCCCCAACGCACCCGAACAAACCCGTATTCCGCCCTAGAATGCCAAGGGCGGGCCAGGTGCGAATGGTAGAATGTTCGATTAATTGACTGACTTTTGTGACGGAGAATCAACGTGCTGATTTCTAACGCATTTGCCCAGACCGCCGGTGCCGGCGGCGCGGCTGGCGGCCTGATGAGCTTCCTGCCCATCATCCTGATGTTTGGTGTGCTGTGGTTCATCATGATCCGCCCGCAGATGAAGCGCCAGAAGGAAGCCAAGGCAATGCTCGAAGCGCTGGCCAAGAACGACGAAGTCGTTACCGCCGGCGGCATCCTGGGCCGCGTGACCAAGGTCACCGACCAGTACGTCAGCCTGGAAGTCGCCGAAGGCACCGAGATCACGGTGCAGAAGAATGCCGTGACCACGGTGCTGCCCAAGGGCTCGCTGAAGGCGCTCTGATCCCCGGATCGCGCGCGCGACTCCCGCCTTTGTCTTTTCCGGCATGCCCGTTCGCGCATGCCCCGGCAGCCGCCTGATCCAGCCCGACGAAGCCCCCGCGGCTTCGCTCCGCGGCTGCCAGGCGGCTGTTTGCCAAACCGGTTCGGCGCCGCCGACGTGGCGCGCCTCGCCTGCGCCGGCCCCGCCAACCGCTGAATGACTGGCCCGAGATGAATCGTTATCCGCTTTGGAAATACCTCGTGATCCTGGTGGCCCTGGCCATCGGCATCATCTACACCTTGCCGAACTTCTTCGGCGAGGCGCCTGCCGTGCAGGTGTCCTCGGGCAAGGCCACGGTCAAGGTCGACCTGTCGATGCAGAAGCAGGTCGAAGAGATCCTGGCGCAGAACCAGCTGCAGCCAGACGGCGTCTTCTTCGATATTTCCGGCCAGTCGGGCTCGGTCAAGGCGCGCTTCCGCACCACTGACGAGCAGCTCAAGGCCAAGGACGTGCTGTCGCGCACGCTGAACCCGGACGCGTCCGATCCCGCCTACGTGGTCGCGCTCAACCTGCTTTCGGGCTCGCCGCGCTGGCTGACTTCGCTGCACGCGCTGCCGATGTACCTGGGCCTGGACCTGCGCGGCGGCGTGCACTTCCTGCTGCAGGTCGACATGAAGGGCGCGGTCGACAAGAAGCTCGACAGCCTGGCCGGCGACGCGCGCACGCTGCTGCGCGACAAGAACATCCGCCACGGCGGCATCGACCGCGACGGCGAGCGCCTGACGGTGCGCTTCAACAACGCCGACGACGCCGGCCGCGCGCGCGCGCTGCTGACCGACAACGTGCGCGAAGTGGCCTTCGCCATGGACGGCAACAACATCGTCGGCACCTTCACCGAGGCCGCCCGCCGCGCCGTGCAGGACGCCGCGGTCAAGCAGAACATCACCACCCTGCACAACCGCGTCAACGAGCTCGGCGTGGCCGAGCCGGTGATCCAGCAGCAAGGCGCCGACCGCATCGTGGTGCAGCTGCCGGGCGTGCAGGACACCGCCAAGGCCAAGGACATCATCGGCCGCACCGCCACGCTGGAAGCGCGCCTGGTCGACAACGACGCGCCGCGCAGCCCGCGCCCGGGCGACCCGATCCCGTTTGGCAGCGAACTGTTCACGCAGGGCAACGGCGCCCCGGTGGTGCTGAAGAAGCAGGTCATCTTCACCGGCGACCGCATCGAAAGCGCCTCGGCCGGCTTCGACCAGAACCAGCAGCCTTCGGTCAACATCAAGCTCGACGCACAGGGCGGCCGCGTGCTGCGCGATGTCTCGCGCGAGAACCTGAAGAAGCCGATGGCGATCGTGCTGTTCGAGAAGGGCAAGGGCGAAGTGCTGACGGTGGCGACGATCCAGTCCGAACTGGGCTCGAGCTTCCAGATCACCGGCTCCTACTCCACCGAAGCCGCCAACGACCTGGCCCTGCTGCTGCGCGCCGGCTCGCTGGCCGCGCCGATGGAGATCATCGAAGAGCGCACCATCGGCCCGTCGCTGGGTGCGGAGAACATCGAGAAGGGCTTCGATTCGGTTGCCTATGGCTTTGCCGCCATCGGCGTGTTCATGATCCTGTATTACATGCTGTTCGGCGTGTTCTCGGTGATCGCGCTGGGCGTGAACCTGCTGCTGCTGATCGCGGTGCTGTCGATGCTGCAGGCCACGCTGACGCTGCCTGGCATCGCCGCCATCGCGCTGGTGCTGGGCATGGCCATCGACGCCAACGTGCTGATCAACGAGCGCATCCGCGAGGAACTGCGCGCCGGCGCGTCGCCGCAGGTGGCGATCGCGGTCGGTTTCGACCGCGCCTGGGCCACCATCCTGGACTCCAACGTGACCACGCTGATCGCCGGCCTGGCGCTGCTGGCGTTCGGTTCGGGCCCGGTGCGCGGCTTTGCCGTGGTGCACTGCCTGGGCATCCTGACCTCGATGTTCTCGGCGGTGTTCTTCAACCGCGGCCTGGTCAATCTCTGGTACGGCCGCAAGAAGAAGCTGCAGAGCGTGGCCATCGGCCAGATCTGGAAGCCGGGCAATACCACCGACACGCCGGTCGCCAAGTAAGCGGCCCGCGGCACAACACGTAGTACAGAACAGGATTCAACATGGAATTCTTCCGCATCCGGCGCGACATTCCGTTCATGAAGCACGCGTTGATCTTCAACGTGATCTCCTTCCTGACGTTTGCCGCGGCCGTGTTCTTCCTCTGGCAAAAGGGCCTGCACCTGTCGATCGAATTCACCGGCGGCACGGTGATGGAGGTCAGCTACCAGCAGGCGGCCGACCTGGAAAAGATCCGCGGCCAGGTGGGCAAGCTCGGCTACACCGACGTGCAGGTGCAGAATTTCGGCACCTCGCGCGACGTGATGATCCGCCTGCCGCTGCAAAAGGGCCCGGACGGCAAGCCCGCGACCTCGGCCCAGCAGAGCGAGCAGGTGATGGGCGCGCTCACCGCGGCCTCGCCTGACGTCAAGCTGCAGCGCGTCGAGTTCGTCGGCCCGCAGGTGGGCAAGGAGCTCGCCACCGACGGCCTGCTGGCGCTGCTGTGCGTGGTGGCGGGCATCGTGATCTACCTGTCGTTCCGCTTCGAGTGGAAGTTCGCGGTGGCGGGCATCATCGCCAACCTGCACGACATCGTCATCATCCTGGGCTTCTTCGCCTTCTTCCAGTGGGAATTCTCGCTGTCGGTGCTGGCGGCGATCCTGGCGGTGCTGGGCTACTCGGTGAACGAGTCGGTGGTGATCTTCGACCGGATCCGCGAAGCCTTCCGCAAGTACCGCAAGATGACCACCCACGAGGTCATCGACCATGCCATCACCAGCACCATGTCGCGGACCATCATCACCCACGGCTCGACCGAAATGATGGTGCTGTCGATGTTCTTCTTCGGCGGCCCGACGCTGCACTACTTCGCGCTGGCGCTGACGGTGGGCATCCTGTTCGGCATCTACTCGTCGGTGTTCGTCGCCGCGGCGCTGGCGATGTGGCTCGGCGTGAAGCGCGAGGACCTGGTCAAGGGCGAGAAGAAGGGCGAGTCGACCGACCGCAACGACCCCAACTACGGCGCGCAGGCCTGAGGCCGGCCCTGCCGCAAAACAGAACGGCGCCCCGCGGGGCGCCGTTTTTCATGGCCGGCCCGAAGGCCGGCAACAGCCGCGGCCGCCAGACTCAGGCCGGCATCGAGAAGCGCTCGATCCATGCCGCCAGCCGGTCGGAGGCGAAGCTGTCGCTGCGCGGGGCAGCGCGGCAGACAATGGTGTCGCCGTCGCGCACGAACTTCAGCGCGCCGCCGGCCTCTTCGAGCCACAGCAGGCTGGCCAGCCAGGCCGCATGCTGCGCCGACACCGCCGTGCCCACGGGCTGGGCCAGGAACTCGGCCAGCGCGGCCGGCTGGGTCCAGACCACCGTATCGCCGTCGCGGCGCACCACCTCGCTGCCGAGCGCGTCGGCGATCACGGCGGCGGCATCGGCAGCGCCCTTGCCCGCATTGGCGCTGCGCAGCCCGGCCAGGCATGTGCCCACTGCATGGCCAAAGCTGCCGCTGCGCTCGGCTTCGGCGCGAACCAGGTCGGCGTAGTCCATGCGCTGCCAGTCCGGATCGGCGTTGCGGGCCCCCGCCAGGTCGACCGCCGCCAGGTAAGTCTCCACCGGCTGGAAATGGCCCGGACCAATCAGGCTTGCGCACAGCGCGTGCAGCATGCCGATGCGGGTAGCCACGGTCTGGGTCTGCAGCACCGCCAGCTTCTCGCGCACCAGCTGGTCACGCTCCTTGCGCAGGCCGGACATTTCCAGCGCCTGCTTGAGCTCCATGCGCAGCGCGGTGATATCCCACGGCTTCTTGATATAGCGATGGATCTGCCCCTGGTTCACCGCCTCGACGGTCTGGTCGAGTTCCGAGTACGCGGTGGTCAGGATGCGCACGATGTGCGGGTAGCGCTCGCGCGCATAGCGCAGCAGTTCGTTGCCGTACTCGCCCGGCATGCGCTGGTCCGAGACCAGCACGGCCAGGCTGTCGGCGTGAGCGTCCAGCAGCGTCTTGCCCTCCTCCACCGAGCCGCCAGTCACCACCGGCGCCAGCGCGCCGATGGCCCGCTGGAAATATTTGACGGCGGTCGCCTCGTCATCGACGAACAGAATCGCCGGGGGTGGTGCCTGGGTGGCAATCGGTTCGCTCATCGGTCACTCCTAATCATTCGATTCCTGAAATTTGGAAAGTCCAGCGTCACTGTGGTCCCGGCACCGGGAGCGGAGGCGATCCGGATGCCGCCGCCGAAGGACTGCATGACGCGGTTGCAGAAAATCATGCCGAGGCCACTGCCGCCAGCGCTGGCGTGGGTAGTGACCGGATCGACCAGCAGCCGCCCCATCACCTCTGGCGGGATGCCGGGGCCGTTGTCGCAGATGCGGATTTCCTGGTTGGGCTGGGTTGTCACCACGAAGCGCAGCGAGGGCCGGTCCACGCCCGCGAGCGCGCGCAGCGCGTTGCTCATCACCGACGACAGTACCAGCGCGACGCAGTTGGGCAGCGTCTGCACCGGGAAGTCGCCCTGCATGTCGACGTCGACCCACTGGCGCTGCCCGCCTGCGAACGGATAGGTATCCAGCAGCCCCGCCACCAGCGCGCCCGCGCTGACCTCGGTGCCGGCGTCGGCCGCCGGCGCCTTGCTGGCGGCGCTGTTGCGCACCGACTCGAGGAACGACGACAGCACCGCCAGGCAATACTGGGCGTTGTCGTACATGGCGCCCGCGGCCTGCCCGATTTCTCCTTGCCGCTGCTCGCTGTACTCGGCCTGGACGCGGCTTTCGATGCCCCGCGCGAAGTTGGCAATGGCGGCCAGCGGCGTGTTCAGTTCATGCGCCAGGAAGGCCAGGGTTTCATCGATCGCCATCAGGCGATGCTGGCGCAACGCGCGCTCCAGGTGGCGCTCGCCGGCAAGGTGCAGCACCTTGCGCACGTCGCCGACACTCAGGGGCTTTTCGAGGATGCGGAAGACTTCGCCGCTGTTGACGGTTTGCAACAGCATGTCCTTGTCGGCGTAGGCCGTCACCAGGATGCGCACGATCTGCGGATAGGCCTGGGCGACTTCGCGCAGCAGATCGCCGCCATCGCGGCCTGGCATGCGGAAATCAGTGACCAGGATCGTGATCCGCCCGCCCTCGGCGCGCAGCGTCGCCATCGCCTCGTCGGCGCCGGCGGCAAGCAGGACCTCATACTCGCTGCCGACCGCGCGCGCAAAGTACTTGCGCGCCATGTCTTCGTCGTCGACATAGAGGACGACATTGGGCCGGGCTTGCTGGAGTTCGCTCATGCGACTTACTCCGCGCGAGGCAGGTCGAAGCTGAACGCAGCCCACTGGCCGAGCTCGCTTTCGGCAAACAGCTGGCCTCCGTGGCGCTCGATCACGGCATAGCTGATCGACAGCCCCAGGCCCAGGCCCTGCCCGACTTCACGGGTGGTGAAGAACGGCTCGAACACCCGCGCCAGATGCTCCGGCGCGATGCCGGGCCCGTTGTCGCGCACGGTCACGTGCAATCGGCCTTCGGCCCAGTGCACGGTGGTATGGATCGCGGGCTCGGTCGTGCCGGCCTTGCGCATGGCCAGCGCCGCGTTCGAAAACAGGTTGATCAGCACGCCGATGATGGCGGCCTCGTCGCCCAGCACCAGCGTATCCGCAGGCAACTCGCGCGTGACCTTGACGCCGCGCAGCTCATGCGCGGTCAGGCGGATCGAGGAATCCAGCGCCTTTTCGAACATGAACGGCGTGCCTTCCACCTCAGCGCCCGGCTTGCGGTAGGCGAAGGTCTTCAGGTCCGAGACGATATGCTGGATGCGCTGCATCCCCTGTTTCGCATCTACCAGGCATTCGGTCAGCGACTCGCTTTCCTTGGCCTGGGGTTCTTCCATCGCGACCTCGATCGCCATCAGGCAGAAGTTCACCGGATTGTTGACCTCATGCAACAGACCCGCGGCCAACGTACCGATCGCCGCCATTTTTTCCTGCTGCAGCATCTGGCCCTTGATGTCGACCAGCTTGCGATTGATGACCTCGAGTTCGGCGTTCTTCTCGGCCACCTCCGCCTTCAGGCGGAACAGCATAAAGCGCGCGCGCTCGTTGAAATAGGTGTAGACGGCGCTGGCAGCGGCGGCAAACAACAGGAACAGCGAATTGACGATAAAGGTGCCGAACGGTTCGATGCCGCCGGGGTGGAACAGGCAGGCGAGCACATACAGCAGGTAGGAAAGCACGCCGAACACCAGGTTCTGCCACAGCCCGAACGGCAGCGCGATGCCGGATGCGAAGATGGCCAGGTTCAGCCCGACGTAGTACGGCGAATGCACCCCTTCGGTCTGCGAGATCATCCAGGCGATCATGATCTGCGGCAACAGCAGCCAGGTCAGCGTCAGCCAGGGCGCGAAGCGGCGGCCGGCGGCGCTGTACAGCACCACCACGACCCCGGCGATCAGCATCGACACCACCACGCGTGCGACCGCAAAGGGAAACTGCTGCTGCGGATACTGTCCGTAGTCGAGCCCGACGCCGAGCAGGACCAGCACGATCGCGGTATAGGCGCCGCCGCGGCTGAAGGCCAGGCGGAAGTCGACCAGTTCGGACTGGTAGCCGGCGTAGAGTTGGTTGGTGCTCATGGCGTGACCCGCGAGGACAGCCTCAGTCAATGGTGGCTTCGGCGAATACGTTGACCCCGGTGCTGTCGACGTAGACGCGGTGCGAATGCGAGTGTTCGGGCAGCAGTTGCGCCATGCCCGCATCGTCGCGATAGATCAGGTACCACTCGAGCAGGTGCTCCATGCCGAATTTCTCCGGATTGTCGGCATGGACGTTGGTCACCAGGATCTGGCCGCCGGGGCGCGAGCGCGAGGCGAAGTACGACAGCAGCCGCGCGCAGACCTTGTCCGAGAGGTAGTCGAACAGGCCGGCGCAATAGACCGCGTCGAACTCGCGCGCGGCGGCATCGTCCGGCGAGATGCGCCGCTTGAGCAGCTCGTGCACCGACTGGTGCACCATCTCGACGGCGAACTTGTTGCCGGCGCTGCTGGCCGAGCGCTCGATCGACTTGTGCGTGTATTCCAGCGTCTCTTCGCTGAAATCGACCAACTGGAACGACAGCAGCTCGGGGTTCGGGTATTCGCGCACGAAGCGCTGGATTTCGAAGGCCGGGCCGCAACCCACGTTGAGCACGCGGAACGGCCGCCCGGCGGCGCGCGCGCGCTCGGCCTGGCGCTTGAGGAAATCGATCAGCAGGTCGATGCGGTTGCGGTGCGCGGTGGCCACCGCCGCCTTCAGGAAGGCGGTATTGACGATCTGGAAATAGGTGGTCGGCCCTTGCTGGGGATCGCCCAGGATCTGGTTCACCATTTCGTAGTCGCCGGCATAGCCGAGCGGCTTGGTGAAAGTGCGGTAGACGAACGGCGCGCGCAGCAGCAACGGGTGCAGCGCCGACTGCGCGTAGGTGCGGTGCACCGGGGCGACTTCGGCATCCACGCGCTGGGCCTCGCCCTCGAGCCAGTCCAGGTAGGTCTTGGTCTTGGCCATGATCGGCGTCGCCAGCTCGTAGAAGACGTCCTGGCGCAGCTTGCCTTCGGTCTTGGGCAGCGACTCGGTCAGGTCGACCTGTTCGACCCAGCGCGACACTTCGGAGAGGAAGGCGCGCATCTCGTTGACCACGATCTGGTAGTCGCGCCGGATGTTGAAGCGCGTGTCCCAATCCTGCACGAACAGCTCGGCTTCGCGCGCGACCGACTTGGGCTCGTTGTTGAGATCGGACAGCTCGCGCCACTCGTCGATCAGCGTCAGCGACACCACCGCGGTCAGGCCGGTATTCACCAGGCTCATCACCACGGCCTTGCCGAGATAGGCATTCTTGGCGCCCATGCGGACGCTGAGCTCGCTCAGCACCTCGCTGACCTGCACGATCGAATACGGGTTGTAGATTTCCATCACCAGAGATTTCCTCTGGAGATTGATGATGGTGCCCCGCACCTGCTCGCCCTGCGAGTTGCGGAAACTAACTACCGGATCGATTTGCGTTTTGGAGTACACGGTATAGCGCCAGGGAAAACCGGGAAACGCTGCGGGCCATACAGCCAGGGCAGAACGGCCGGGTACAGCATGAGGGCGAGGGGGTCGCGGGAATGGCTACCGGTATCGGGACATGCAGCGAATGCTCATAGTGATGCGCTCTGGCCAGTTGCGGGCATGGCTGCCCCCCGCCGTGGCAGGAGTCGCAATACCCCGGATCATGGTGGATTGCCGCGGGCCATTGTACTGTGCCCGTCGCAACTCGCACAACAAAGTGCCGTGGCGGCCCCCCGGGATGGTGCAATACAACAAAAAAAGGCCGGCATGGGCCGGCCTTGACATCGGTTTGCCCGCCGCAGCGGGCCGCGCAATCAGTCTGCGCGCACGCCTTCCACCTGGATGGCGAGCTTGACCTCGGGCTTGAAGCCCATCTTGACGCCATAGTCCAGGCCGAAATCGGCCCGGTTGAACTGGCCGACGGCATCGGCGCCGCAGGCTTCGCGCTTGAGCATCGGGTGCTGGATGCACTTGAAGTCGCGGATTTCGAGCTTGACCGGCTTGGACACGCCGCGCAGCGTCAGCACGCCGTCGACCTCGGTCGGCACGTCGCCCTTGAACTTGGAGAACTTGCCCTTGTAGGTGGCCTCGGGGAAGGCTTCGACATCGAACATGTCCGGGCCCTTGGCGTGCTGGTTCAGCTTGGCGTTGCCGAAATCGATCGAAGCCGGGTCGATCTTGACCTCGACCGAGCCCGCCTTGGCGGCCCGGTCCAGCGTTACCACGCCGCTGGACTTGTCGAACTTGCCGCGCCAGGTCGACAGGCCGCCCAGGTGGTCGGCCTCGAAGCTGGGATAGGTATGGGTCGGATCGAGGTTGTACGTCACGGTGTTGGCCGAAGCCACGCCGAAGGCGGCGGTTGCGGAAACGGCCGCGACGGCGGCAACGAGGGAACGCAGTTTCATAGTGTCTCCCGACAAATCAGGGTTGGGATGGAGCGGTTCAGGTAAGTCCTGGGTACGTCAGCGGAATGCCGGCCTTACTTCTTTGCCAGCACGATACGGAATTTGATCTGGACGTCGTCGGCGACCACGGAGGTGTCCTTCCATTCGCCGTCGCCGATATTGAAGGCGGTGCGCTTGATCGGCAGCGCGCCTTCGAATACCTGCGCGCCGCCCTCCTGGCGGTAGGTGGCGGGCACCACCACGTCCACGGTCTTGCCCTTGATGGTCAGCTTGCCGGCCACGTCGTACTTGCCCGGCGTGCCGTTCTTGATGCTGGTCGACTGGAATACCGCCTTGGGGTATCTGGCGGCGTCGAACCAGTCCTTGCCCTTCACTTCCTTGGTGGTCTCGGCGTCGCCGATCTCGAAGCTGGCCACGTCGATCTCGATCTTGGCCGTCGACGTCGCCAGCTTGGCGGGGTCGAAGCTGACGTTGGCGTCGAACTTCTTGAACTTGCCCTCCATCGGCACGCCGATCTGGCGCGCCACCGCGGTGACCGAGCTCTTGGCGGCGTCGACCTGGGCCCAGGCCAGGTTGGCGGCGATGCCGGTGGCGGCCAGCACGGCGGCCAGCGTGGCGCGGAGAGTGGCCGAGCCGCGGCGGGAATTGGGTTTCATCTGGGAAAACTCCTGTCAGGGACGGCGCAGCGGCGCCGCGGTACGAAAAAGATTGGCGCGCCAGGCTCAGCGCAGGAACGGCAGCATCCGGCCGAGCGTGCCGTCACGGTCGACAAACTGGTGTTTCAGCGCCGCCGCCGCATGGACAACGACCACCGCGGCCATCAGGTAGTTCAGCCAGATATGGGTGAACTTCAGCACGTCCTTCAGCGCATCGCTTTTCTCGATCAGCGCCGGCATCTTCCACAGGCCCAGGTAGACCACCGGAACGCCCGCGGCCGAGCTGTACAGGTAGCCGCTGATCGGCACGACCAGGATCAGCAGGTAAAGCAGGTGATGGGCCCCCGCCGCCGCCCTGGCCTGCCACGCCGGGGTGCCGGGCGCGACCGGCGGCGCGGCGTGGGTGGCGCGCCACAGCACGCGCAGCACGGCGATGGCGAAGATCGTCACGCCCAGCCACTTGTGCCAGGAGTACAACTTGAGCTTGGTCGGCGTCAGCCCCGGAATGCCGGTCATGTACAGACCCAGCCCGAACGCGGCGAATATGGCCAGCGCCACCAGCCAGTGCAGGGCGATCGCGGTGGCACCGTAGCCGGCGGGGGCAGTGGCGGTAGAACGCATCGGATTCCTCTCGCCCGCGGCGCGGGCGTTTCACAATTTTGGGGAAGGCAACGGCCGGATCCACCCGCCCGTGCGCTGACGATTCTCGCATTATTGCGGCGGGATGTGCGCCGGTGCAGGACAGTCCTTCATTAAGTTATTCAAATGCTTTGAAGCGAGATTCCGGCAGGCGTCACAAGCGCACGCCACAACCCGGGGAGCCTGCCGGAAAAAGCAAAAAAGCCATCCCGCGGGATGGCTTTCCGTTTCCGCCGCCGGCCGGCGGCGGAAAAAAGTGGCGTCAGATGCGCTCGGCGAGTGTCACCGCCTTGCCGATATAGCTGGCGGGCGTCATTTCCAGCAGCAGCTTCTTGGCGTCGTCGGGGATCGCCAGGCCGTTGATGAAGGTTTGCAGCGCTTCGCGCGAGATGCCCTTGCCGCGGGTCAGTTCCTTGAGCTGCTCGTACGGGTTGGGCACGCCGAAACGGCGCATCACGGTCTGCACCGGCTCGGCCAGCACTTCCCAGCAGTTGTCGAGGTCTTCGTCGAGACGCTCCGGGTTGGTCTCGAGCTTGCCCAGGCCGCGCAGGCAGGCCTCG
Source organism: Cupriavidus neocaledonicus (assembly GCF_000372525.1). Taxonomy (GTDB): domain Bacteria; phylum Pseudomonadota; class Gammaproteobacteria; order Burkholderiales; family Burkholderiaceae; genus Cupriavidus; species Cupriavidus neocaledonicus. The sequence goes on along the minus strand of NZ_AQUR01000105.1, from coordinate 45,346 downwards.
TAGGCCAGCAGGCTGTAGCCGAAGGCCACGCCGATATTGCGCAGCACGGTCGAGTCGGTCAGGTCGCGCTGCCAGCGCGACACCGGCAGCTTCTCGGAGAGGTGGCGCAGCACCGCGTTGGCCAGGCCCAGGTTGCCCTCGGAGTTCTCGAAATCGATCGGGTTGACCTTGTGCGGCATGGTCGACGAGCCGATTTCGCCGGCCTTGGTCTTCTGCTTGAAGTAGCCCAGCGAGATATAGCCCCAGACGTCGCGGTTCAGGTCGAGCAGGATGGTGTTGGCGCGGGCGATCGCGTCGAACAGCTCGGCCATGTAGTCGTGCGGCTCGATCTGGATGGTGTACGGGTTGAAGGTCAGGCCCAGGCGGGTTTCGATGACCTGCTTCGAGAACGCTTCCCAGTCGAAGGTGGGGTAGGCCGACAGGTGGGCGTTGTAGTTGCCCACGGCGCCGTTCATCTTGCCCAGCAGCTCGACCTGCTCGATGCGCTGGATCGCGCGCGCCAGGCGCGCGGCCACATTGGCCATTTCCTTGCCGAGCGTGGTCGGGCTGGCCGGCTGGCCGTGGGTGCGCGACAGCATCGGCTGGGCGGCATTGAGCCTGGCCAGCTCGACCAGGCGTGCGTGCACGCGCTTCAGCGCCGGCACCACCACGCCCTCGCGCGCGCCCTTGAGCATCATGCCGTGCGAGGTGTTGTTGATGTCTTCCGAAGTGCAGGCAAAGTGGATGAACTCGCTGGCGGCTTCCAGTTCGGCGTTGCCCTTGACCTGTTCCTTGAGCCAGTACTCGACCGCCTTCACGTCATGGTTGGTGACCGCCTCGATTTCCTTGATGCGGGCGGCGTCGGCCTCGCTGAACTTGTCGACCAGCGCCAGCAGCGCGGCCTCGGACGCGGCCGAGAACTTCGGCATGTCGGGCAGGCCGGCCTGCGCCAGCGCGATCAGCCAGTGCACCTCGACCTTGACGCGGTTGCGCATGAAGGCCGCCTCGGACAGCCATTCGCGCAGCGCATCGGCCTTGGCGGCGTAACGGCCATCGATCGGGGACAGGGCGGTGAGCGGCGAAAGCGAGGAGGAGGTCATGCTGGAAACCGGGAAAGGGAGGAATAGAAGAAGGCGAACAAGGGGCGCCGCGGGGGCTGGCGCCGGCAGCGCTGGCGGGCACGGACAGGGCGGAGCGCCCGCCACGCCGCATCGGCCGGCGGCCGGCGCTGCGCAACGCGCGATTTTACCACCCCTGCCCCAGATCCGGGCGGCGGCAAAGCGCGGCCGCGGGGCATCGGTGCGCAAACCCGCATTCGCCATGCGCCGCGGGTATACTCGCGCACGCCGTTCCAGTAGCCTGTTATGAAGTGCATCGGGCAAGCCATCGCTGCCTCCCCGCCGCCACTGCCGCCGAGCGACGATGCACTTCATAACAAGCTCAAGGGGAGAACATGAAGCTGTATGCATCCCGGACCAGTCCGTACGCGCGCAAGGTGCGCGTGGTGATGGCGGAGAAGAAGATCGAGTGCCAGCTGATCGAAGAGGACGTCTGGTCGCCTGAAACCCGGATCGGCCAGTACAACCCGCTGGGCAAGGTGCCGTGCCTGGTGATGGAAGACGGCGGCGCGATCTTCGATTCGCGCGTGATCGTCGAGTATGTCGACACGCTCACGCCGGTCAGCCGGCTGATCCCGCAGGGCGGGCGCGAGCGCCTGGAAGTGCGTTGCTGGGAAGCGCTGGCCGACGGCCTGCTCGACGCCGCGCTGCTGGTGCGCCTGGAGGCCACCCAGCGCGAGCCGCACGAGCGCAGCGAGCGCTGGGTGCAGCGCCAGCGCGGCAAGATCGACGCGGCACTGGTGGCCATGGCGCACGGCCTGGCCGACCGTCCCTTCTGCACCGGCATCCACTACTCGCTGGCCGACGTGGCGGTGGGCTGCGCGCTGTCCTACCTGGACTTCCGCTTCCCGGACATTGCCTGGCGCGAACGCCATCCGAACCTGGCGGCGCTGGAAGACAAGCTGTCGAAGCGGCAGTCGTTCATCGATACCGAGCCGCCGCGCGGCTGATGGTGTACTCCCACTCCCGCTTGCGGGAGAGGGCAGGGGTGAGGGCCGGGTGAATCCACGCAGTGATGTATGTCGGTATGCCAGCGCCTGCCCTCACCCCCTGCCCCTCTCCCGCACGCGGGAGAGGGGAGCAAACCGCGGGTGTTTTGCTGATAGCGGCTACTGGATGATCCCGCCGCCCAGGCAGACATCCCCGTCATACAGCACCGCCGACTGCCCGGGCGTGACCGCCCATTGCGGCTCGGCAAACGACAGCGTCAGCGCCTGCGCGTCGACCGCCTGCACCGTGCAGGCGGCATCGCTCTGGCGATAGCGGGTCTTGGCCGCCATCGCCGCGCCCGCGGCGGGCGGCGCGCCAGCCACCCAGGACAGGTCCGACGCGGTCAGCACCGGTGTCAGCAGCCACGGATGGTCGTGGCCCTGCACCACGTAAAGCGTATTGTTGGCCATGTCCTTGCGCGCGACGTACCAGGCGTCGCCGTTGCCGTCGCGGCTACCACCCAGGCCGATGCCCTTGCGCTGGCCCAGCGTGTAGAACGCCAGGCCGATATGCTCGCCGACCACCTTGCCCTCGGGCGTCTTCATCGGCCCCGGTCTGGTCGGCAGGTAGCGGTTCAGGAAATCGCGGAACGGACGCTCGCCGATAAAGCAGATCCCGGTCGAATCCTTCTTCTTCGCGTTGGGCAGGCCGATCTCGGCGGCGATCTCGCGCACGCGCGTTTTCGGGATCTCGCCCAGCGGGAACAGCGTGCGCGACAACTGCGCCTGGTTCAGGCGGTGCAGGAAGTAGCTCTGGTCCTTGGTATGGTCCAGCGCCTTGAGCAGCTCGAAGCGGCCGGCAGCGTTCTGGCGCACGCGCGCATAGTGGCCGGTGGCGATGGTTTCCGCCCCCAGCGACATGGCATGGTCCAGGAACGCCTTGAACTTGATCTCGGCATTGCACAGCACATCCGGGTTGGGTGTGCGGCCGGCCGAGTATTCGCGCAGGAAGTCGGCGAAGACGCGGTCCTTGTATTCGGCGGCGAAGTTGACCGCCTCGACGTCGACGCCGATCAGGTCGGCCACCGAGACCACGTCGAGCCAGTCCTGGCGCGTGGAGCAGTATTCGCTGTCGTCATCGTCTTCCCAGTTCTTCATGAACAGGCCGATGACCTCGTAGCCCTGCTGCTTGAGCAGCCACGCCGTGACCGACGAATCGACCCCGCCCGACATCCCCACCACGACACGCTTTGCGGCACCGCTCACGGCTGCGTCCCCGCTTGCAGCACCGACGGGTGCGTGTACAGCGCATCGAGCGCAAAGCGCTTGCCGGCCAGGTAGTCGTCGACGCACGCCATCACCAGCGGCGAACGATGCCGCTCCGGGCACGCGCGCAGTTCGTCGGCGCCCATCCAGACGGTGCGCACGATGCCGGTGTCGAGCTGGCGGCCGGCGTCGAGCGAGCCGAGGTCGCCGGTAAAGGCAAAGCGCACGTAGGTCACGTCGCCGCCGGTGCGCGACGACAGCGAGCGCCCCATGTAGCAGCCCAGCAGCGCGCGCGGCTCGAAGGTGTGCGCGGTTTCTTCCAGGGTTTCGCGGATCACGGCGCGGATCAGGCTCTCGCCCGGATCCAGGTGCCCGGCGGGCTGGTTCAGGCGCAGCCCGTCGGCGGTTTCTTCTTCCACCAGCAGGAACCGGCCGCCGCGTTCGATCACGGCGGCAACGGTCACGCTGGCATTCCAGTCACTTGACATGATGCTCAATTTTTAGGCAATCCCGCATTCTACCGGTTGCGGGACCATCTTGCAGCGCGGCGGGGGTGCCGGCGCGCCGCTCCCGGGCGGGCAAAAGCCGACCGGCCGGTCACCATTGCCAGTCAGATTCCTGTAAGCTGCGGAAAAATTGTGCGCTGCGGCTTAACCCGATCCGGCGGCGCGCACGGGCCAGACGTCGGTCCGCCAACCAGACAAGACGCCAGCTAAAGGAGAAATTGACGATGTACATCGGCATCCCGCAGGAGACGCGGGCCGGCGAGACTCGCGTCGCCGCCACCCCGGAGACCGTCAAGAAATACGTCGCCCAGGGCCACAAGGTGGTGGTGCAGGCCGGTGCCGGCCTGAACGCCAGCCAGCCCGACAGCGCGTATGAGGCGGTCGGCGCCACCATCGGCAGCGCCGCCGACGCGCTCGGCGCGCAACTGGTGCTGAAGGTGCGCGCGCCCGATGCCGCCGAGCTGGCGCAGATGAAGCCCGGCGCGGTGCTGGTGGGCATGCTCAACCCCTTCGATGCCGAGAACAACGCGCGCATGTCGGCCGCCAACATCACCGCCTTCGCGCTCGAAGCCGCGCCGCGCACCACGCGCGCGCAGAGCATGGACGTGCTGTCGTCGCAGGCCAATATCGCCGGCTACAAGGCCGTGCTGGTGGCCGCGCACCACTACCAGCGCTTCATGCCGATGCTGATGACCGCCGCCGGCACCGTCAAGGCCGCGCGCGTGCTGATCCTGGGCGCCGGCGTGGCCGGCCTGCAGGCCATCGCCACCGCCAAGCGCCTGGGCGCGGTGATCGAAGCCTCGGACGTGCGCCCCGCGGTCAAGGAGCAGATCGAATCGCTCGGCGCCAAGTTCCTCGACGTGCCGTTCCTGACCGACGAAGAGCGCGAGATCGCGCAGGGCGTGGGCGGCTACGCGCGCCCGATGCCGCCGGACTGGATGAAGCGCCAGGCCGAGCTGGTGCACCAGCGCGCGCTCCAGGCCGACATCGTCATCACCACCGCGCTGATCCCCGGGCGCAAGGCACCGGTGCTGCTGCAGGAAGCCACCGTGGCGCAGATGAAGCCCGGCTCGGTGGTGGTCGACCTGGCCGCCGCGCAGGGCGGCAACTGCCCGCTGACGGTGGCCGACCAGGTGGTCAACCACAACGGCGTGATCCTGATCGGGCATACCAACCTCGCCAGCATGGTCGCGGCCGACGCCTCGGCGCTCTACGCCCGCAACGTGCTGGACTTCCTCAAGCTGGTCGTCGACAAGGACGGCCAGTTCACGCTCAACCTCGAAGACGACATCGTCGCCGCCTGTCTGATGTGCAGGGACGGCCAGGTCGTGCGCGAGGCGGCGTAACTCCAACGGGCGCAGCGCGCCCACTGCTTTCGCTTCAGATATAAGGACGTATCACCCATGCAACGCATCATGCTCCGCGCCAAGCTCCACCGCGTCACCGTGACGCAGGCGGACCTCAATTACGAGGGTTCGTGCGGCATCGACCAGGACCTGCTGGACGCTGCCGACATGAAGGAGTTCGAGAAGATCGAGCTGTACAACGTCAACAACGGCGAGCGCTTCTCCACCTACATCATCAAGGGCGAGCGCGGCAGCGGCGAGATCTCGCTGAACGGCGCCGCCGCGCGCCGCGCGCACCTGGGCGACCAGCTGATCATCTGCACCTACGCGCCGATGACGGACGAGGAGATCGCCACCTACAAGCCCAAGATCATCCTGGTGAACGAGAAGAACGCGATCAAGGAAATCAAGAAGGTCTGAATCTCAACCCCCGAGGGGTTGCTCGCCCTCTCCCGCAAGCGGGAGAGGGAGTACGCCACCGGCCACTCGAGAGCCAATGGCCACTGGCGTGCGCACCGTCATACTGCATAGAACAATCACAGCAACACGCAGCATCCCGGTTTCAAAAGCAACGGAGGAGAAGTCGATGGAGATGGTGAACCACACGGTGATCAACTTGATCATCTTCGTGCTGGCGATCTACGTGGGTTACCACGTGGTCTGGACGGTCACGCCGGCCCTGCATACGCCCCTGATGGCGGTAACCAACGCGATCTCGGCCATCATCATCGTCGGCGCCATGCTCGCCGCGGGCCTGACCGAAGGCGGNGTCGGGCGCGTGATGGGCACGCTGGCGGTGGCACTGGCCGCGGTCAANGTGTTCGGCGGCTTNCTGGTGACCCAGCGCATGCTGGAGATGTTCAAGAAGAANGAACCGAAGGCCAAGGCGCCCGAGGGCAAGCCGGCACTGGCCAAGGAGGGCGCGTGATGGCGGGCCTTGTCAGCATGAACCTCGTCACCCTGCTCTACCTGGTGGCCTCGGTCTGCTTNATCCAGGCGCTCAAGGGGCTGTCGCACCCGGCCTCGGCGCGCAAGGGCAATGCCTTCGGCATGATCGGCATGGCCATCGCGGTGGTCACCACGCTGGTGCTGATCATCAAGCTGAAGAATGAATTCCTCGCCGCGGGCACGGCCCAGTCGTCGGTGGGCACCGGCCTGGCGCTGATCTTCGCCGCGCTGGTGGTCGGCGGCGGCATCGGCGCCTACGTCGCGCGCAAGGTGCAGATGACCAAGATGCCGGAACTGGTCGCGGCGATGCACTCGCTGATCGGTCTGGCCGCGGTGTTCATCGCGGTGGCGGCGGTGGCCGAGCCGGCGGCGTTCGGCATCAGCCCGGCCGGCTCGCACCTGATCCCGCTGGGCAACCGCATCGAGCTCTTTATCGGCTGCTTTGTCGGCGCGATCACGTTCTCGGGCTCGGTGATCGCCTTCGGCAAGCTGGCCGGGCGCTACAAGTTCCGCCTGTTCCAGGGCGCGCCGGTGGTGTTCGCGGGCCAGCACATGCTGAACCTGGCGCTGGCGGTGGCCATGGTCGGCTTCGGCATCGCCTTCTTCATGACGCAGGAATGGCTGCCGTTCCTGGTGATGCTGGCGATCGCCTTCGTGCTGGGCGTGCTGATCATCATCCCGATCGGCGGCGCCGACATGCCGGTGGTGGTGTCGATGCTGAACTCGTACTCGGGCTGGGCNGCGGCCGGCATCGGCTTCTCGCTGAACAACCCGATGCTGATCATCGCGGGCTCGCTGGTTGGTTCCTGCGGTGCCATCCTCTCGTACATCATGTGCAAGGCGATGAACCGCTCGTTCTTCAACGTGATCCTGGGCGGCTTCGGCGGCGATGCCGGCGCCGGCGCGGCCGCCGGCGCGCAGGCGCAGCGCAACGTCAAGTCGGGNTCGGCNGANGACGCCGCNTTCCTGATGGGCAANGCNGANACNGTNATCATNGTGCCNGGCTACGGCCTGGCGGTNGCGCGCGCCCANCANGCGCTNAAGGAGCTGACCGANNNNCTNNCNGANAAGGGCGTNACCGTNAANTANGCGATCCACCCGGTGGCGGGCCGCATGCCNGGCCACATGAACGTGCTGCTGGCCGAGGCCGAGGTGCCGTACGACCAGGTCTTCGAGATGGAAGACATCAACAGCGAGTTCGGCCAGGCCGACGTGGTGCTGGTGCTGGGCGCCAACGACGTGGTCAACCCGGCGGCCAAGACCGATCCCAAGTCGCCGATCGCGGGCATGCCGATCCTGGAGGCGTACAAGGCCAAGACCATCATCGTCAACAAGCGCTCGATGGCCGCCGGCTACGCCGGCCTGGACAACGAATTGTTCTACATGGACAAGACCATGATGGTGTTCGGCGACGCCAAGAAGGTGGTAGAGGACATGCTCAAGGCCGCCTGAGCCGCGGCATTCGCAGCAATACAGAGAGGAGACAAGCAATGAACCAGCAAGGACGCGAGCTCGGCCTGTTTGCCGATCTGGACGGCAAGGTAGCGCTGGTAACCGGGGCCTTTGGCGGCCTGGGCCTGCACTTTGCGCAGACGCTGGCGCGCGCGGGCTGCAAGGTGGCACTGGCGGGCCGGCGCGTGGCCGAAGGCGAGGCCGTGCTGGCCGACCTGTGCAGGCAGGGCGGGCAAGGCTGCGTGGTGGCGCTCGACGTCAGGGATCCGGCATCAGTCGGTGCCGCGTTCGAGGCGGCGCACCAGCAGCTCGGACCGGTCCAGGTAGTCGTCAACAGCGCCGGCATCGCCACCACCGGGCCGGCCATGGAGGTAGAGGAGGGCGCCTGGCAAAGCGTGATCGACACCAACCTGAACGGCGCCTGGCGCGTGGCGCAGTGCGCGGCGCGGATGATGCGCGCAGCCGGCGGCGGCAGCATTGTCAATATCGCGTCGATCCTCGGCCTGCGCGTGGCGCAGCAGGTGCCCGCATACACCGCCGCGAAGGCAGGCCTGATCCACCTGACGCGCTCGCTGGCGCTGGAATGGGCGCGTCACGGCATCCGCGTCAACGCGCTGGCGCCGGGCTACTTCGAGACCGACATCAACCGCGGCTTCTTCGAGAGCGACAGCGGCCGGGCCATGATCGCGCGCATTCCGCAGCGCCGGCTCGGCCAGCCCGGCCAGCTCGATGGCGCGCTGCTGTTGCTGGCCTCGGATGCGTCCGAGTACATGACAGGTACGGTCCTGCCGGTTGACGGCGGCCACTCCATCAACTCGCTCTGAGACAAAGGCCCATGTTCACTCCCTGTCCCACCGAACGCAGCCGCGCCATCGCGGATCGCGTCGAGTCCTTTGTGCGCAAGATCGTCGCGCCCTACGAGCGCGACCCCCGTTACGGTGCGCATGGCCCGTCGGCGGACCTGGTCGACGAACTGCGCGCCAAGGCGCGCGAGGCGGGCGTCATGACGCCGCACATCCTCAATGACGGCAGCCACCTGACGCAGCTGGAGACCGCAGCCGTGCTCAAACGCTCCGGGCTGTCGCCGCTGGGTCCTGTGGCCGTCAATACCATGGCCCCCGACGAGGGCAATATGTTCCTGCTCGGCAAAGTCGCCACCCCGGAACAGAGGCGGCGCTTCCTCGACCAGCTTGTCAGTGGCGCAGCCCGCTCCGCCTTCTTCATGACCGAGCCTGCCGAAGATGGCGGCGCCGGCTCGGATCCGTCAATGCTGCAGACCACCGCGGTGAAGCGGGGCGACGAGTGGGTCATCAACGGGCGCAAGATGTTCATCACTGGCGCGGAAGGTGCTTCGGTCGGCATTGTGATGGCGCGCACAAGCGAGGACGGCAAGGTGCAATCCACCATGTTCCTGGTAGACCTGCCCGATCCCGCCATTCGGATCGAGCGTGTGCTGGACACCATCGACAACTCGATGCCCGGCGGGCACGCCCTGATCGTCATCGACAACCTGCGGGTGCCGGCCAGCCAGGTGCTTGGCGAGATCAACGAAGGCTTCCGCTATGCCCAGGTCAGGTTGTCTCCGGCCCGCCTTTCGCATTGTATGCGCTGGCACGGCTGCGCCACGCGTGCGCATGAGATCGCCGTGGCTTACGCGACCACGCGCAAGGCGTTTGGCAAGCTGCTGATCGACCATGAAGGCGTAGGATTCATGCTGGCCGAGAACCTGATCGACCTGCAGCAGGCGGCATTGATGATCGACTGGTGCGCCGGCGTGCTCGATGGCGGTGCACTGGGGACCAACGAGAGCTCGATGACCAAGGTGGCGGTGTCCGAGGCGGTGTTCCGCGTGGCCGACCGTTGCGTGCAGATCATGGGCGGCTCGGGGGTGTCGCGCGATTCCATCGTCGAGCAGGTGTTCCGTGAAGTCCGCGCCTTCCGCATCTACGACGGTCCCACCGAGGTACACAAATGGTCGCTGGCAAAGATGATCAAGCGCAAGACCCTGAGCGGGGAGGCGAGCCATGGCTAGCGCGCAAGAGTTCGCCGGCACAGGGCCGGTGCGCGACCAACATCGCTTCGACCAGGCTGCGCTGGAGCGCTGGATGGCGCGCAACGTGGCGGGATACGCCGGACCGCTGACGATCGACCAGTTCAAGGGCGGGCAGTCCAATCCTACCTATCGCCTGCGTACGCCCGGGCGCAGCTATGTGCTGCGACGCAAGCCACCCGGCGAGCTGATCAAAGGCGCCCACGCCGTGGAACGCGAGGCAAGGGTGATGGCAGCGCTGGGCCAGGCGGGCTTTCCGGTACCCCGGATCCACGGGCTCTGCACCGACGACGCGGTGATCGGCAGCTGGTTCTTCGTCATGGATCTCGTCGAGGGCCGGATCTTCTGGGATGCCGGTTTTTCCGATGTGGCGGCGGGCGAGCGCGCGGCCTACATGGACGCCATGAACGCCACGCTGGCCAGCCTCCACACCATCGATCCGGCGGCCATCGGCCTGGGCGACTACGGCAAGGCTGGCGGCTACGTCGCCCGTCAGGTCGCGCGCTGGTCGGACCAGTACCGCAGCGACGAGCTGGCCGGCCGGCATCCTGCGATGGACCAGCTGGTCGACTGGTTGCCCCGCCATCTGCCCGCCGCCGATGAGGTTGCCATCACCCACGGCGATTTCCGCGCCGACAACCTGATCTTCCACCTCACCGAGCCGCGGGTGTTGGCGGTGCTGGACTGGGAACTGTCGACACTGGGCGATCCGCTTGCCGACTTTGCCTATCACGCCATGATGTTCCGCATGCCGCCCGATATCCTGGGCGGCATCGCGGGGCGGGACCTGGCGGCGGCGGGATTGCCCGACGAGGCTGCCTATGTCGAAGCCTACTGCCGCCGTACCGGGCGCCCGGGCATTGGCAATCTGGATTTCTACATCGCTTTTAACATGTTCCGCTTTGCCGCGATTCTCCATGGCATCAAGGGCCGCGTTGCACGCGGTACGGCGTCCAGCGCCGACGCGCGTGCCATGGGCGAGCGATTCGCTCGGGTGGCTGATCTCGCCTGGACACAGGCGCAGCGCCTTATGGCTTGAGCAGGCGGCATGAGGGCAGATGGTGGCTGCCGAACGAATCGGCCTAACACAGGAGAAAATCAACTGTTCCCAGCGCCTGCTGGCAGCCACCTCCGAAATCCCTTTTATTTAACATAACACTTATTATGCGCAAATGCCGTGTAGCGGCTAAGTTGTAATGTCCGGTTCTGGCTAAGTTCAAATGTCCGAGTTTGGCTGGCGTAAGCTTGNCGGCTTCCAGCGCGCGGGAGCCCGTCATGCCAGCAGGAGCCATTACCATGACGATGCGGCAGATCGACCGGCTCAAGGTCGTTCAAGCGCTGGCAGACGGCCATCTCAAGACCGGGATTGCCGCATCCAGGCTGGGACTAACGCCCCGACAGACCCTGCGCCTGCTGCGGCGCTACCAGCAACACGGCGCCGCCGGCCTACTGAATCGCCGCCAGGGTCAGCCAGCCAACAACCGGACACCACCAGGCCTTGCAGCGCGGGTGCTCGGGCTGATCCGCGACAACTATGCCGACTTCGGCCCGACGCTGGCCGCCGAGAATCTGCGCGAGCGGCATGGCATCGATCTGGCCAAGGAGACGGTGCGCCGGCTCATGATCGACGCCGGCTTCTGGGTGCCGCGTAAGCAGCGTCCGCCCAAGGTGCACCAGCCGAGGAACCGCCGCGCCTGCCTGGGCGAGCTGGTGCAGATCGACGGCAGCGACCACGCCTGGCTCGAGGACCGAGCGCCGGCGTGCACGTTGCTGCTTTATGTCGATGACGCGACCGGGCGCCTGATGCAGCTGCTGTTCGTGCCAACCGAGTCGACGCCGGCGTATTTCACCGCCACGCGCGCCTATGTCGAGCGCCATGGCAAGCCGATGGCGTTCTACAGCGACAAGGCCGGCATCTTCCGCGTCAACGCCAGGGACAGCGCCGAAGGCCGCGGCTACACCCAGTTCGGGCGCGCGCTGTTCGAGCTCAATATCGACATCCTGTGCGCCAATTCGAGCCCGGCCAAGGGCCGCATCGAGCGGATGAACGGCACGTTGCAGGACCGGCTGGTCAAGGAGCTGCGGCTGCGCGGGATCAACAGCCTGGCCGCCGCCAACGCGTTTGCCCCGCATTTCATCGCCGACTACAACGCGCGCTTTGCCAAGGTGCCGCGCAACAACTACAACGCCCATCGGCCGCTGCGACCGGATGAGAACCTGGATCTGATCTTCGCGTGGCGTAAGCCACGCTGCGTGTCCAAGAGCCTGACGATCCAGTACGACAAGATGCTCTACCTGCTGGCGGACACGCCGGAGCACCGCAAGCTGGCCGGTCGCTACATCGATGTCTATCACTACCCGGATGGCAGGATCGAGCCGCGGGCGAATGGCGCCGCCCTGCCCTACACCACCTATGACCGGCTGTCGGAAGTGGACCAGGGCGCGATATCGTGGACAACAAGCGCCTGAGGCATGTGCTGCAGTTGGCGCAATACGTGCAGGAGAAGCGCGACAACACGCGTTCGCTCTCTGTGCCTGGCACGGAGCGAGCTCCGCGCAAGCGTGGACGGCCGCCCCGCAAGAAGTCGCAGCGGTCGCTGGGCCAGAACGATATGGGTTTCAGCGGCGCACCCATTGCGGCGGGTTTTGACTCGACAACGACCTTTTGGAAACTGCGCCGCCTTCGCCAGCTGATTCGCATGGGACACCATCTAACCCCTTCACGCAACGCTGCCCATCCCGTACGGGGCGTACACACCTTCAGGCCGCCTTCCGCCGCTTTGATTTGCCTCAAGTAGGGACGGAGGAGCTTTCGTAAGCTTGAATCGTTGTAACAGGAGGCCGGGATGACAATTGTCGTGCTACCGAGCGATGGCTCGTCATACAGTATTACCGCGGCCAGAAGACTGACCTCCCCCAGTCTCTTCGAGACCCCGCTGGAAGTTCACCTAGTGCACGTGTTTCCCGAAATTTGCGGCAGGCCCCAGGCATATTTTTCGAAGATTCAAATCGATCAGTGGGCAAACGAGGCAGCCGAAGACGCCTTTCACGCCATTCGCCCGCTGCTGAAGGCAGCACATTGTGCCGTGACAGAACACCCGTGCGTTGGTGAGCCGGCGCCTCAAATCATCGACGTGGTCGAAGCGTGCCGAGCCGATGTCATCGTCATGGGGACGCACGGACGGGGCGCTTTCCTGGCCGCGGTCCTTGGTTCGGTGGCAGCGCGCGTATTGGCCTCCTCCCCCGTTCCAGTCTTGCTGGTTACCAAACACCATGGCCATGACTGAAGTGCGGCCACTGTGTCATTTGCGCTATTTCTTCCGCTGACAGGGTTTCCCGAAGTCCCAATCCCTGCGTTGACAGCACGCGTGTCGGACCTGACCAGCACGCTGCAGATGGTATCCTGCGCTGACCGCTACCGTCCCCCGCGGGCCCCACGACAAGCCTGGAAAAGGCGCCGTGTCACAAGAAGTGGCTTCCAGCCGAAGTCCGCGATTCCCTAGAGCACGCTACCAGCCAATCCGGTACCGGTGCTCAACATTATGGACATGAGCCCGGATCCGGCTAGTTTCACGGCGCGCCAACGCCTTGGCCTTGCTTCTGACCTATATGCGCTCCCGCGACGGGCCTTGATGCGCATCAGCATTAACAACGGATATCGAAAGTCCAGGCTGACCCGGCTTTCTCGGCTCGGACGGCCCGACGCCGGGTGAACGGCCCTTGTCAGGTTCCGCTGACAATGCTGTGCGCACGACGGACAAGCGCCGTTGCGACGCGCGTACGAAGTGCATGGCTGCAAGCCGACACGTTTTTCGGAACCGGCTGATTTCGGCATCTCCGGCCGAAAACGATACTGCAGGCACAGACGGGCGCAACCAGGGCACAAGGGGAAAAGCGATGAGCGACGAACACCACATCGGACACGCACAGCGCCTTCCCGAAGCAGCTGCGGACATTCCTCTTGGCGCGCATCTGAAGACAGACCGCCTGGGTTATGTGCATCATGGCATCTATGTCGGCAACGGCGAGGTTGTGCACTATGTCGGGTTCAAAGGTTTCCTGCGCCGCGGCCCGGTCGAGACAATCACCCTCGCCGGTTTTGCCGGCGGGTTAGGCTTTCGCGTCGAGCCGGCCACACAAGCAAGGTATGTCGGCGCAGAGATCGTACGGCGCGCAACGGCGCGACTTGGAGAGGATGACTACCGGCTGCTCACCAACAACTGCGAGCACTTCTGCATCTGGTGTCTGTCTGGAGAGAGCCGCAGCGAACAAGTGGAGGCACTGCTGCACCACCCGTGGCGCGCACTGCTGGCGATCGTTGGTGTAATCTGTAGCGCGACGCGCATCGTGGGACAGGATCTCGCCGACGTGACGGCATAAATTGCCGCGGCGGGAATCGGGCTCCGGGACCATGTTTGCGGCGCCGCGCTTGCGGAACCAGCTCACGATAACGCAAGGGAACAGACGGCAAGGACATGAAACGTCTATGGGGTGACGCGGACTTGATGGCCGCCTTGCAGCAACCCGACGCCTATCCTCACCCCGCGCCGGCCGTGCAGGTCGTGGAGACGCATATCTCCCGTGTCTTCCTTGCCGGGGATTTTGCGTACAAGGTGCGCAAGGCGGTGCGTTTCGACTTTGTCGACTTCTCCACCGCGCGGGCACGCCATGACGACTGTACGACTGAACTTCGCCTGAACCGCCGGTTCGCACCGGCCCTGTATCTCGATGTGGTACCGATTGTGCCAGGCCCTACGCCCGGCTCGGTCCGCATTGGCGGCAGCGGCATACCGATAGAGCATGCGGTTCGTATGCGGCGCTTTGATCAGGATGACCTGCTCAGCGCAAGAGTCGCCGCGAACCGACTGGAGGCGTGCCACATCGATGGGCTGGCACGCAGCATGGCTGCCTTTCACCAGGCGCAGCCCCCTGCCGCCCCGTCCGGTAACCTTGGTACGCCAGCACGCATCGTCGCGACGCTTGCAGAGTGCCTACGCGCCATCGAGCGGCTGGAACCCGCCAGCCATTTGGCCAGCCGCGTGGCCCGGCGCGCGCTCAGCGAGGCTACCCGGCTGACGAGTGCATTCCGGGCACGGTTGCGCAACGGCCATGTGCGGGAGTGCCATGGGGACCTGCACCTGGGCAATATCGTGCTGCTGAACGGCGTGCCGACGCCATTCGACTGCCTGGAGTTCGACGCCGCCTTGCGCTGGACCGACACCATCAGCGACCTGGCCTTCCCCGTCATGGACCTGCTGCATCATGGACAGGCAGCGCTGGCATACAGGCTGCTTAACGGCTACCTGGAGCAATCCGGGGACTACGGCGCGCTGACCGTTTTACCGTTTTATCTCGCCATGCGGTCCCTGGTGCGCGCGCGCGTGCTGCTGGAGCGTGCCAGCCAGAAGCACGCCGAGGGCTTATATGTTTCGTCGGATCAGGCCGAGGCGCGCCGGCTGCTGGCGTTGGCATGGGCGTGCCTGAGACACCGTTGCGGGCCGATGGTGCTGATGTATGGCCTGTCCGGCAGCGGGAAATCTACGATTGCCGCACAGTTGAGCGAGGCCGGATCGATGATCCGTGTGCGCTCCGATGCGCTGCGCAAGCGTCTGCACCGCGGCGTGATGCCCTGTGGTGGCTGGTATACCGTTGACGAAACGGCGCGGGCCTACCGACGCCTGCTCGCCGTGTGCCGGCTCGGATGCCGCGCCGGGTTCCCTATGATTGCCGACGCGACTTTCCTGGTCCGCGCCGTGCGTGAACGCTTCGCTGTCCTGGCGCGCCGCCTTTGCGTGCCGTTCGCCATCGTCGAGTGCGAAGCGAGTCCAGAGACATTGCGCGCCCGCATCGCTGCTCGCGTCAGTGCTGGCGGAGACCTCTCGGATGCCGACGAGAAAGTGCTGGCGTGGCAAATGCTTGTCCAGGAGCGGCTGACTGAGGCTGAGCGCGCCTTTGTTGCTTCGCCGGACAGCTTTATCAAGCCCGCACGCGGCAACGTCGGGCGCCCCAGATCGCCGAGGACACCAAGCCACGCTCCATGGAATCTGTTTGACGGAGCGCAACCATGACCGGCTACCAGGACTTCGTGGGCATAGCGCCCGTGGACCTGGTCTACGTCGCCAACCATGGCCGGATGCAAGACGTTCCGCCAGGCTTGCGTGAGACCTTTGCTGCCGCCGCCGGTGCCATGGTCCAGAACGCCTATCTTTACTGCGCCTCGGCCGGGTTGGGCGCGGTGGTGCGCGGCTGGCTTAACCGACGCCAGCTGGCCGAGCATATGTCGCTGAACGAAGACGAGGTGCCAATCCTGTGTCAGACCATCGGGAAGCCGGCTTGTGGTGGCAGCGCGCCGGTCTAGGCATCTTGGCCGGGCCGTCTGCCAGAGACGTCGCCTTCATCATGAACCACGGCAGTCGGTCTCAACAATCCAAGCATGATGCTGCTCATGCCTGCGCCGGCAGGCGGTACAGCGCTTCGCGATCGGATATCCCGGCGACGTATGGCCAGCGGATGCGTTCATTTCCACCCAGCGCCGGATATCACCTCGAGGCGCTTCTCGCGCTCTCGGCCCAAGCGGAGATCCCCAGACTTACGGGCAGGACTCCAGCGCCGGCACTCGTGTTGCTGGAACGTGAGGTCCTGAGCGGCGGGGTCGCGGTGGAAATCAAGGACTTAGTTCAGTGCCTCCGTTTCGCGGATGCCAGGCCTGGTCAGCCGTGCCGGCGCGCCTGGTTGTCCCCAATGAAGCCTGATCGCACCCCTGCGCGCTTCCTATTGCTCCTCCGGCTCCGATGTTTTGGAACAGCCGCGAATCTTTTTGCGGTGCGCGCCAACACGCCCACGGCGGCCGGATTATCTGCGCGGACATGGCGTGGCGCAGAGCAGCCAGTCGTCCTCTAGCGTGTTGACCGGCAGCCGGAAGGTCAACTCGAGCGGCTCGCGCGCGACGACGACGTCGCGCATCTGGTCGCGCCCCTGGTAACCGACCGCGAGCCGATAGGTGCCCGGTTTGAGCCGCATGTAGAAGAGCGGGCCGCTGGCCGTCATATGGAGCATGGGGCGGCCTTCCTGACTGGCCACGACCACCGTGGCGCCGCCCAGCGGCTTGCCGCGCCTGGCATCCACCATCGTGAGCCGTACATTGAAACGCGCAGCGATGGCAAGCATGCTTTGCATGTCCGCCTCGTCACCCCCACCCGACACGTATGCTACGCCATGCTGCTCCATGACCTGCACGCCAGCGTCAGTGGGCGTGGTACGCGTAGCGCAACCGGCCATCGCAATCGCCATCGCCATCGCTAGCGATGACAGCCCAAGTCCAAGGTTTCCTGAGACCTGCATTTTTGTCACCCCCCAAGGACTATTGCGATATCCAAGCGCTGGAAAGACAAGCGGTCACCGCGGATCGCCACCCTCCCGCCGCCGAACGAGCAGCACGGGGCGCACGGTCTTGCTGGCCACGTGCTCCGAGACGGACACCAGCACCATGCGTTGCACGCCGCGACGGCCGTGTGCGCCCATGACGATCAGGTCCGCGCTCCAATGGTCCGCTTCCGCGATGATGGCCTCGCTTATCTTCGCGGGGCTACCGGCCGTCTCAACCAACCTGCTGCTCCAGCGCACGCCGGCGGCACTCAGGCGCCCGCCGGCATGAGCCAGCACCTGTTTGCCATAAGCAATCATGTCGGCCAGCTGCCAGGGCCGGTCAGCCATACTGACCTCGAATAACAGGTCACTGTCATCAACGATGAACATGGCGCAGACTTCGGCGTGGGTCGCCCGCGCCATGGACACCACATGCTCCAAGGCCTTCAATGGGACATCTCCGGGACGACAGGACTCTCGATTCCCCTAGCAGGTGACAAGATCCGTATGTCCGAAGCCCTTGGAGTAGTCGAGCACGGAAATGACCATCGGGGTCACCCTGAATATTCGGACGTCCTCCACGGTTGGCATCGGCACCGGCAAGGCAATCTGCTCGGGATACTTCAATGGGAACATCCGGAGGATTCTCTCTGCTACCGCCGCATCGACCACCCGTTGCGCGTGCGCCGCCATGGAGAGGCCGGTAATCGCCATGAGATCTGGCGTATCGTGATCAATTGTCAGCGAGACACGGTCATCCAAGGCCAGATTGGCCGCCTTCTGGCTGCTTGGACCACAGAGAAAGTAGAGCGTGAGACCCTCATTCACATAGCCCACAGTGGTTGCCTGAGGCCAGCCATCCGGCCTCAGGGTGGCAATCGTCATGATCCTGTGCTGGTTCAACAAGGTCAGGATCTTCTGTCTGATCTCTTCGCCCATATTTGGTCACCATGGTTTCACTAGTACAAGTGGTCCTAACGGGTCGGCATGGCTGCCGATCGTGGCTTATGTTCCTTTCCAAGGTAAGGCTTGACAGGGCAGGCAGGTTGATGCGCGTCAACGAAGACCTAAGTGACCAAGGGCGGCCGCTTGCCCTTCCCCCTGATGTGTATCAACCGGTCTACCCTCCGCATGCCTAAGCGGGAAGCAATGTCTTTGCTCCACATATGGGCTCACTTCATCGCGGCCCGCTAGCGCTGAAAAAAGAGGCATTGCCATGTATCAGATCATCCTCGTTGCCATCGATGGCAGCGACTGCGCGGATCGCGCACTTGGCGAGGCCATCTCCTGAGAATCGGTCAGCCGGCCGCTCGGCCCGTCTACTTGCGACCCGTATATGGAAGACGCCAGTCAAGGTAGCCGGGACACGTTTACCGATGGAGCCCGCGCCGGCACCCGCGATACTTATACCGACGCGGCGCGGTCGAAGTCACGTGATTGGCCTCCGCTCCCGACGGCACAGACGGGGGAGCGGAGCCCAAGCCGGGGCTCGCCCAACGCCCCCTGACCTAGAAGACGCTAAAGTGCCCCATGGCAAGGTCCATAAGCATGGTGGGCAGGCTTGCCAATTGCTGGCTAACGAGCTCGTGTATTGCTCGCTCCTGGCTCGGCGAAAGTCCACCCTCGGCTACCACGCTGATGGCTACCAACTGGGGCTGGTCAATTGGACGGCCGATCCCGGAAAGCAGGCGCACGACGGCTTCGTCGACCCCTGCCACGTCTGCAACGATACGGCGCGCCAGCTGGCTAGCGAGCACGTTATAGACCTTGCCGACATGCGCTGCGGGATTTTTGCCAGCGGCAGCCTCTAGTGACATCGGCCGGTATGGTGTTATCAACCCGTTGACGCGATTGCCGCGTCCCACCTCCCCGTCATCGCCATGTTCGGCGCTCAGTCCGGTGACGGTCAGGTGGATCTGGCTTTCCTCGCTGGCCTCAGGATCGTCCAAAGTATTGATGTCAACCTCGCATTCCGGCGTGATACGTTCGGCGAGGTAGTTGGCAACCTGCCGCTTTAATGAGAAGTACTCATCTACGCCCACCACATGACGGTCGATAAACGCCAGTGCGATCGTCATGCGACGGTGCGCCTCAAGCCTGCTGCCCATGACCTTGAAATCAAATCCTGCCGACGGGAATGCGTCATGAAATTGGCTTCCCCGTAGTAGGGAGGAAGCAGAAAGGACCACTGACTCCAATTCCGAGAACGGCGCATAGCCGACGCCGAAAGACGTGTCGTTCGATAACGGCAAGCGCTGCTTGCCTATGACACGGCGTAGGGCAGGCGCCGATGGACGGAGTATCGGCTCTACATGGATTAGCCCGGCGTCTGCGCCGATGCATGTATTCAGATATTGGTGAATCGCCTCTGCGACGATAGGCTCAGTCTTGGCTGACGGAAGTTCAGTAACCGGGCCCGAGACAATGAGACGTACCGGTTGCAAGCATCTGCCGCCGCCAAATCGTGGCGCGCTGATGCCGCCGACGAGCAATGCCTTGTCAAGATTGAAATGCTGAACGACACCGTAGGCTTCGAGGTATGCACGGCAGAGCGCCAGGGCAGCGGCTTCCACGGCACCGTCACAAATGCTGTCCGGGTGCCCGATGCCCTTGTGTTCACACATCTCGGTCGGCTCGGCCAAGAAGGAAGGCATGGCCCTGATGGACAGCGCAACCTCTTCCTTGCACAGCATCGTTCACCCCTCCTGGCTCCGCCTGGAAAGAATTGTAGGACGCAGTTCGTTCCGAGAACTTGGGGTAGCCGTCAAGACTGTCAGGCATGACACATGCGGAGCCACCCGGATCGTCGGGGAATTCGCATCGTGAGGCTGCCCTGACAAGCCTGCCATGGCTACCTACGCAAGCCATGGGCAACGCCTACAAAGCGCGCGTCGCAGCGCTGACATGACAATCAGCGTGTCCTGACGGCGGTACCCGCCCTCCCCTTCGATACTAGATCCTTGCACAACTGCCGGAAACGGCAGGAAGTCGAGCAGCCACTCGGCATGGCATTCTCGTATGTTCCGCATGACCGGACACACGCGTTTGCGCTGTCTCATTCCGCTGCCATCCCGCCCATAAAGGCTTGATGGAAATCAAGGAGCAGATCGGCTGATCGCCAAGAATGAAAATGCAGTGCTTCGCTGCAGATCCTCCTGATCGCCCCAAGGAGCGGATGGCATGCCGACCAGTCCCACCGTCGTTACCAACCCGCCGGCAGTTCCAACGGCGGCCCCGAGCCCAGCCGTCTCCCCGCCGCTCGTGCGTGATCCGGTCTGCGGCATGGAGTTTTCCCCAAGGGAAGCCGCCGCCAGCGCGGAGGTCGACCAGACGCGATATTGGTTCTGCACGTCGCACTGCGAGCAGGCATTCCTTGCGAACCCGGCGAAGTATACTTCTCGCCCCTTTGACAAAAGTCGTTCCACTGGGCCCTCTGGCATGGTGAGCCCAGCGGGCGCATCCCCTGGCCCTGCGGCGGCCCCCGCGCTGGCGGGCCGCTCCGCCAGGGAACTCGCCAAGGACCCCATTTGCGGAATGATGGTGGACAAGGCTACGGCCCTGTCCGCCGAGCGTGGCAACCGCAAGTACTACTTCTGCAGCGAGAGCTGCCTTCGGACCTTCGAGTCGCCAGAGCGCGAGTTGAAAGCCATGAAGACGCGCGTCACCATTGCGCTCACGGGCGTGCTCGCGCTGGCGGTGCTGCGGGCCGGCGCCTTCCTGGCACTGGCAGCCGGCGCGACGCTCGTGACCTGGGCCCCCATTCCCGCGTTGCCCTGGTTCACATGGGGGATGTGGCTATTTCTTCTCGTCACGCCCGTCCAGTTCATTGGTGGCTGGAGCTTCTACAAGGGCGCGTGGAACGCCATCCGGACGCGCAATATCAATATGGACTTCCTCATTGCGCTGGGGACGTCCGTCGCCTACTTCTACAGCGTCGTCGTGCTGTTCTTTCCATCCTGGTTGCCCGTCAGGGTCGAAGAGAGAGACGTCTACTTTGAGGTGTCTGCAGTAATTATCGCCTTCGTACTGCTTGGAAAGTACATGGAGGAAATCATCAAGAAAAAGTCCTCCGCCGCTGTCCGACGCCTGCTCGACCTGCGCCCTCCCGTCGCGCACGTGATTCGCGACGGGACCGAGATGGAAATCCCCGCTGAGAGCGTCATGGTTGGCGAAGCGGTCGTTGTACGGCCTGGTGAGAAGATCCCTACCGATGGCAAGGTTACCGATGGCCAATCCAGCGTCGACGAATCGATGCTGACCGGGGAGTCGATGCCGGTGGAAAAGAAGCCCGGGTCCGCTGTGATTGGCGGCACGCTCAACCGCAGTGGCGCTTTCACCTTTCAGGCCACAAAGATCGGCGCCGATACTGCGCTGGCGCAGATTATCAGGATGGTCGAGGACGCCCAGGCCAGCACCGCGCAGATTCAGAGGCTGGCGGACCAGGTTACGGGCTACTTCGTCCCTGCGGTAGTTTCGGTTGCGATCCTGGCATTAGTGGGCTGGACAGTCGCTGGCCATTTTCCGCAGGGACTGCTCGCATTCGTGGCCGTCCTGATTATCTCCTGCCCGTGCGCGCTGGGCGTCGCCACGCCCGCAGCGCTGATGGTCGGCGTCGGCAAGGGCGCGGACAATGGCATCCTGATACGCGGCGGTGAAGTGCTGGAGCGAGCCGAGAAGCTCACCGCAGTTGTCTTTGACAAGACCGGGACTATCACGCGAGGTCAGCCGACCTTGACCGATGTGATGCCCTGTTCCGGACGAGCGGAATCCGACTTGCTAACGCTTGCTGCCGCCGTGGAAGCCGGATCCGAGCATCCGTTGGGCGAAGCGATCGTGCGTGCCGCACGCGATCGTGCACTGACCATTCCCAAAGCCGCCAGCATCAGCGCATTGTCAGGCATGGGGATTCAGGGTGTCGTCGAAGGTGAGCAGGTCTGGCTGGGCAACCGGCGGTTGTTTGCCCGCCAGGGCATCCCGACCGATTCGGCGGAAACCCTGCTCGCCAAGCTCGAAGCCGATGGCAAGACGGCCATGCTGGTCGGCTCTGGCACGCAACTGCTGGGCGTAGTCGCTGTGGCTGACACAGTGAAACCCGAGGCGAGCGACGCCGTCTCCGCTTTGAAGGCACGCGCCATCAAGGTCGTGCTACTGAGCGGCGACAACCGCCGCACCGCCGAGGCAATCGCCAGGCAGGTTGGCATTGCGCATGTCATTGCCGAGGTGATGCCGGAAGATAAGGTGGAGACCATTCATGCATTGCAGAAGCATGGCGAGGTCGTCGCCATGGTGGGAGACGGCGTCAATGACGCGCCGGCGCTTGCCGCGGCGGACATCGGCATCGCCATCGGCTCAGGCTCGGATGTCGCGAAGGAGACTGGAAGCATCATTCTGATTCGTGATGACGTACGTGACGTGGTTGCCGCCATTGAGCTGTCTCGCGCGACGATGCGCAAAATCAAGCAGAACCTCTTCTGGGCGTTCATCTACAACACCATCGGCATCCCCGTCGCGGCATTTGGGCTTCTCAACCCGATCTTTGCAGCAGCCGCCATGGCACTGTCCTCATTAAGTGTGGTAGCCAACTCCGCATTGCTAAAGCGTGTAAGACTTGGCTCAAAGATTCCCAGCCTGGAGACGAGATGAAACACGCGGCGGCCTGGATATGCGCTGCCCTTGCGACACTACTCGCGGCAGCTGTCGTCTATTTGTTTGGAACAACGCCGCTCACTCTGTTGATCGGCCTGCTTCTGCTGTCATGTCCGATCGCTGTGGTGTGGATCGGTCTTAGCCTTTCGAGACAGTGCGAGCGCGATATACGAAACGCAGTCGAGCATGAACTCGAAGAAAAACGTCGGACAGAGGGCTTTTAAACCTGTTATCACGGAATCTCCCTTGGCTCCCGTCCTGCAGACGCCTGGGAAAACTTGTACGAACGCATCCGCTGTTTCACTGTTGTCATCGGCCCGCGGACCCCGAAACCCGACGCAATCAACTTCCCGCACCGACTCACGCAGCTGCAGTGCCACCTCCGCAAGAATCCCCCTTGTTGACGAGCTCCTCCGCGACACGAAGATGCAGCGCGCGCGGTTCCATCGGAGTCGCGCTTGGTCAGGTTTCGCTGCAATGCAATGGCGCTCATCTGCATGGTTTCCGCGGCATCGCTTGCCACCATTTGCACGCCCTGGAAAAATCGCTTCGCTCGTCAGACGACGAGTTTCATCATGGCGCGCTCGGCGCTGCCAGAGGCTGCCGCGCGTGTACGACCGGGAAGTAATTCCGGATCGCGTAGTGCCGGGTCGAGCGGTTGTCCCAGGAGGCCATGGTTTTGGGACGCCAGCGCAGTCGCATCGGGTACTCGTGATGGCCGGCCGTTGTCCGCGCTGGATGGGCAGCCGGCTTTACCCCGCCGCGCTACAGCCGTGCAGGTCGCCCCACCGATGCGCAGCGACGCGCCGGACGCAATGTGCCGGGCCAGCGTAGCCTTGACAGCGTCGCCATCCAGGACATCTGTGCCGCCGCCGGCGTCACTACTGGGACGTACGGACGCCGCGAATTCGATGACGAACTGGGCGGGCATTCTGCGCCTACCTGCGCGCCTGAGTCCGTCTCGCGGATGGCAGTGATCGAAGGCCTATCCTCATTTTCCGAGTCGGTTGCGCAGCCAGGCGAAGAAGACTCCGGCAGCGAAAAACCAGACCGCGAATACGATGGCCGGATACACGACATCCCACCAGGATAACGCCCGCCTCGTCTGGATCCGGCTGAAATCGAGCCCGTGAAACAGCGCATTCATGAAACCCATGAACGTCTCCGGGACTGAGATCCAGACCAGGGTACACAACAGATAGAACAACACCACCGTGACGGAAAGTACGATGCCGGTTTTGACGGGGTTTATGGCTGCCTCCTTCGTTGCGCCGCTTCAGCGAGGCCTGGCGCGGAACATCGTGCTGATTCGGATCCGTGGTAGGAACCCGGGCGTCCGCCTGCGGTACGCTTCATATTGCTGGCCGAACGCCTCCAGCACTTCCCGTTCCTCCGCCCTGGCGAGGCGAACGTACATCCAGGTGAGGACCGGGAACATCAGCAAGGTAAGAATCGTCGGCCATTGCAGAAGGAAGCCGGCCATGACGAGGATGAACGCAACATACTGTGGGTGCCGGATGTGGGCGTAAAGACCCGTCGTCGCCAGACGCCCTTCCTGCTGCGCCTTGTATAGAGCGCGCCAGGCGGAAGACAACATCAGGAAACCGCCGAAGATAAGGACATTGCTGGCGATATGGAACGGCCCCAGGTGCGGATTGCCTTGCCAGCCGAACAGCATCTCGGGCAGATGACCCGCGTCGTGCGACAGGAAATCGATGCCAGGGAATCTGGCCGAAAGCCACGGCAGCATGAGGTAGATCGTCAAGGGAATCCCGTACATCTCGGTGAAGAGGGCAACAATGAACGCCGAGAACGCGCCAAAGGAGCGCCAGTCACGAGATGTCTTTGGCTTGGCAAAACTGAAGGCGAAGACGATGAATACCGCAGAATTGATGATCACCAGCGACCACAGCCCATAGCCGTATTGCGCTTGCTCAGTCATCGCCGCCCTCCAACGATGTCTCTTTGCCTTCCTGCGCGCGCTTCTCTGCGCGGTGATGACCATGCCCGTGCCCATGGTGCATGAACAGATGCATCAACGGGCAGGCTGCCAGGAGCAGGTAAGGCAGCGCCTGGATGACATGGGCCCGGTGCTCTGTCCAGAGAAAGTAGCCGATGACAAGCAGAAAACCAACGGTCACCAGCCTTGATCTCGATAGCCGCCGCTTCATTGCTTGAACGCGCTCATCATTGCTCGTCGCTGCCAGCTTGTCCGACATAAAAACCTCCTCGCATACCACGGCGCAGGCAAAGCCTCGCTTTCCTCTTCAGTATCGGCGCGGAAAGGCACTCGCCCTTGCGGTCCATCAAGGAAATCAAACGCCGGCGGACGTAGCCCACCACAAGAGCCCTGGAAACCTCCTGGGCGGCCGTTGGCAGTGCCTTGTCCGGCGTCGACAAGCTGGACCCACGGGCATCTCGCCGCATCATCCACGTCGTCACCTCCGGCACCCTTGTTGATCCCAATCAATTCGGTGACGTGCGTACCGCATACCTTGAACCGGGAAGGCCATTTCTTTTTTATAGGAGGTTCCCCATGTTCACCATCCATCGGCTCTCCGGCGTTCTCGCCCTGGTCACCCTGATAAGCTGGGCACCCCCATCCTTGCCGGCTTCGCCGGCCGCGAGCGCGGAGCACGAGCAGCACCATCCGAAAAAGCCATCCGCCAAGTCTGTGGGCGCGGCGCCCGGAGTTGCCGGCAATGCCGCGCTGGATGCCCAGGTCGCTCACCTGCGAGCGATCCGGGAGCGGCTGTCTCGCGCCAGTACGCCCGAAGAGCGCCAGGCCCTGCTGGCGGAGCGCCATCAGGTCATGCAGAACGCCATGTCGATCATGCACAAGGACATGATGGCAATGGGAGGTCCCGGCGGCATGTCGGCGCGCAATGGCACCGCCGGGAAAGGCACCGCATCCGCCCAGATGCCGATGTGCGGCGATATGGCGGGTAGTCACATGGCCCTCATGCAGGAAATGATGCAGGCGATGTCGAGTGAATCCGGGATGGGTTCGGGGATGGGTTCGGGGATGGGGATGGGGATGGGGATGGGTGGAGACGGAATGAAGGCGCCGGGGAACATGATGCGCAACCAGCCGGCGGACGCACAGCGATAGTTTCCGGGCCGGCAGTGCCTCCGGGGCGCTGCCATTGGCCTGCCTGCTTGCACCGCAGCACGGATTCGCCACCCATTCAGTGTCCGCGCCGGCATGCGTTGGCAAGGGCGCGCACCTTCTCCGTACGGTCCCGGCATGCCTGGTGCCGTTCGCCAGCCGGGCCTGGCGACTGCCCGTCGCATCTCGCCCGCGTTCGTGCTGAGCTAACCCCACAGGGACCAGCGCCCTGCACAACGGCGTGCCGCCCATTTCCGGGAATTATCTGGACCATGCATGGTGGGTTTCGCGACTTCGACCCCGGCTTGCTGCCGGTTGCGGCCAGTACGCTGACGGCTGGCTTGCTGCTGTTCGGCTTCGGCCAGACGCTGGTTGCCCGGCTGACCTTGGCATCCGGTGCGGTGGTCGTCGCCGCTGCGCTGACCATTGCCATCGTTCAGGCGCTGCGCCGCAAGCAGGCAGGCGTCGATGTGCTGGCGTTGCTCGCGATCGGACTGGCACTCGGGCTCGGCGAGTTCCTCGCCGCCGCCGTCCTGGCCCTGATGATCGAAAGCGGCAAGGCTATTGAGAACTATGCGCAGGCGCGTTCGCAGCGTGAGATGTCGGCGCTGCTCAGCCGCGCCCCCGAGTCGGCCAACCGCTTCGACGGCGGCGAATGGCATACGGTCGGCCTCGATACGATTCATCCCGGCGATCGCCTGCTGGTCCGGCATGGCGAGGTCGTGCCCGTCGACGGGGCGCTGCTTGGCGCGGCCACGGTGGACGAATCGGCACTGACGGGCGAGTCGGTGCCGCGCCAGCGCTCCACGGGAGAGACCGTACGCAGCAGCGTCCTGAATGCCGGCGCTCCGTTCGAGATGGTCGCCGCGGCCACCGCGGCGGACAGTACCTTCGCCGGTGTCGCGAGGCTGGTGTGTTCCGCCCGCGCGGAACGCCCGCCGTCCGCGCGGCTGGCCGACCGCTACGCCCTCTGGCTTGTTCCCGCCACGCTCATTGTTGCCGGGGGGGCCTGGCTTGTCAGCGGTGATCTCTCCCGGGCGCTGGCGGTGCTGGTCGTCGCCAGCCCTTGCCCGCTGATTCTCGCCGTACCGGTAGCGATCATATCCGGCGTGTCGCGCTGCGCCGGACACGGGGTGCTGGTCAAGGGCGGCGGTGCGCTGGAAACGCTGTCCCAGGCCAACATCCTCTTCTTCGACAAGACCGGGACGCTGACCAGCGGCAAGGCCCGCCTGGCCGCCATCGAAAGCGTGCCTGCCTGGCCCGCACCCGAAGCGCTGCGTCTCGCCGCGTCGCTGGCGCAGGCATCCTCGCATGTCGCCGCCGAGGCCATCACCATCGCGGCACGCGAGCAGGGCCTGTCGCTGGACCTGCCGTATGGCGTCGCCGAAACCGCCGGCGCCAGTGTCTGCGGTCGAGTCGGCAGCCATCTGGTGGCGGTGGGATCGCCGGCCTTCGCAGCCGGCGGCGACGCCGGCCCGAGCTGGTGCCAGGACATCCTGAAGCGGGCTGCCCGCGAGGGCGCCTCGGTCTCTCTGGTCGCGGTGGATGGCGTGGTGGTCGGCGCGTTGCAATTCGCGGACCAGATTCGCCTGGACACCCCACGCGCCTTGCGCCTGCTACGCAATGCGGGGATACGGCGGCTCGCCATGCTGACCGGCGACCGGCCCGACGTCGCCGAAACCGTTGGCGCCATGCTCGGCGTCACCGAGGTGCACGCGGACCTTACCCCCGGGCAAAAGCTACTTGAAATTCAGTCGGCGCGCCACGATGGCATCGTGTTGATGGTCGGCGACGGTGTCAATGATGCGCCCGCGCTGGCTGCCGCCGACGTCGGCGTGGCGATGGGCGCGCGCGGTGCCGCGGCCTCTGCGGAGGCCGCCGACGTGGTGCTGCTCGTGGACCGGCTCGACCGGCTGGTGGACGCGATTCGCATTGCACGCCGGTCGCGCCGGCTGGCCGCGCAGAGTGCCATGACCGGAATGGGCCTGTCCTTTGTCGCGATGGCAGCCGCGGCATTCGGATACCTTCCACCACTGGCGGGCGCGGCGCTGCAGGAAGCGATCGACGTACTGGTCATCGCCAATGCCTTGCGTGCCCTGCGCGCGGATCCGGCGGCATCCGTCGAACGCCTGTCTCCTGCCGCCGCGGACCGGCTGAACCGCGAGCACGCTGCGCTGGCGCCGCTGATGGCGCAGATCCGCAGCCTCGCGGAAAGGGTGCCGGCGTTGTCAGGACAGGCTGCCGCCTCCGAACTTCGCCAGTTGTGTGCGGCGCTCACCGGAACGCTCTTGCCTCACGAACGGCTCGACGATGCGCAACTCTACCCCCACCTGGCGCGCCTGGTCGGGGGCGATGATCCACTGGCGGCGATGAGCGCGATGCACCGCGAGATCTTTCGCGTCATCCGGCAGCTACAGCATATGGCCGACGCCTCCGTGCCCGACGCGCCGGAGCCTGGCCGCACCCAGGAGCTTCAGCGGCTGCTCTACGGGCTCGACGCCGTCCTGAGGCTGCACTGTGCCCAGGAGGACGAACTCTTCCATGCGTTGCGCGAAGACGCGCCAGCCCGCTGATGCGCGGCGCCACGTCTGCTTACCCCGCGGGCCCCGCCTCCATATCTTCTCTTTTTGCCTGGGGAATCCTGATTGCCACACAGAAGCCTTGTCCTGGCGCGCTGTCGATGTCTACCGTTCCTCCCAGCAAACGCGCGCGCTCGCGGATGCCAAGCAGTCCGAGCGATTTCCGTGGCTCATCGTCCTCGACGACCTTGTCCCAACCGACGCCATTGTCCTGGACCTGCAACTCCAGCCGCCCCTGGTCATGTGCAACGCGGATACGGACTTCCGTCGCGTTGGCATGCCGTACAACATTGCTTAACGCTTCCTGAACGATACGGAACATGGCAATGGCCACTTGTTCGGGCACCTCGATATCTGTCCCATCGACAACCACCGAGAGCCCATAGCGCTTGGCGCAGTCACCGGCAAGCCATTCGATGGCCGGCAGCATCCCCAGCTCATCGAGCAAGGCCGGCCGCAGGTCGCTGGCGATGCGCCGCACCGAGGCCACGGTTTCGTCGATCACAATGTTCATCGCCGCAACGCCCGCCAGCAGGGATTGCATGCTCTTGCCTTCCTTCAGGTCGGCGCCGAGCATGGCGAGATCCATTTTCATGGCACTCAAACGCTGGCCGAGGTCGTCGTGCAGTTCGCGGGCAATGCGGCGCTTCTCCTCCTCACGGGTGGAGAGGATGCTATCCGACAAGTGTTGCAGCGCCTCGCGCGAACGCCGCATGGCGTCCTCCGCCCGTACGCGGTCGGTGATATCGCGCAGCATCACGGTGTACAGTCGGGTGCCTTGATCGGCGATTTGCGAGATGGAGGCCTCGATCGGAAACTCGGTGCCGTCACGGCGCAACGCGTACAGCGCGCGCTGGCGCCCCATGGCGCGGTCCGACACGCCGGTCACGCCAAAGCGGCGCACGTGCGCTTCGTGGGCCTGCCGGAAGCGTTCAGGAATGAAGTCGGCAAGCGGGCGGCCAATCGCCTCGGCGGCAGGCCACGCGAACAGTGTCTCGGCCATGGGATTGAACAGGACGACCCGCTGATCGCTGTCGACTGTGATGATCGCCTCCATCGACGACCGGATGATGCCCGCCAGCCGCGCTTCGCTGTCTTTCACGCGTTGCAGGCTCGTACGAAGCGCCTCGTCAGCCCGCGCACGTTCGGTGATGTCCCGCAGCATGACGGTGAACAATCTTGTCCCGCCCTCAACCGTCTGGGAAATGGACGCTTCAATCGGGAACTCGCTGCCGTCGCGCCTCAGGGCGAAAAGCGCGCGTTGGCGACCCATCTGTCGCTCCGAGACACCAGTAATAGCAAACCGGCGCACATGCTCTTCGTGGGCGGCGCGAAAACGTTCGGGGATGAAATCGCCAAGGGGGCGGCCTATAGCCAGTTCGGCCGGCCAGGCGAACAGTGCTTCCGCCATGGGGTTGAACAGCACAACGCGTTGCTCGCTGTCCACGGTGATGATCGCCTCCACTGACGAGCGAATGATCGCCGACATGCGCGCTTCATTTTTTTCCAGGCTTGCGCTCTTCTGGGACGACCGATGCCTCACCCTACGCCTGCGGACCAGAAACAGTCCGACCATCAGCCCGATTCCAGCCCCAAGCCAGACAGCAAGCAGCGATGAAACCTCCCAGTAACGCAGCAGCGCTTCGTGCACCAGATATGCCAGTGCCATGAATGCCGCGACTGTGCCCATGCCGATCGTGAAATCGATGGCACGAGGATGTAGTCTGTCAAATGGCTGGAACTTGCCCTGGGGGGAAGGTTGGCCGGTCATACGGGCAACTTCAGGCTGTCGCGTGCGTGTGGCAGGATTCTGAACAGCAATATAGCTCGGGGTGTTCTCAGCGCAACCAAAATGTGTGGGCGAGCCGATACTCTGCCGCCTCAAAGGAAAGCCGGCTCTGAATGGCGCTTATCTTGTGCGCCCATGCTTTTGCGAGTTCGACTGATCAATTGGCAAAATGTGCCTCTAGCGCCATGCCATTTCACTTGGTCGGCTCACCTGGCCGGCGACGAGGCGCTGTTCGACGCGCTATGCGAAGCGGTGACGCGTGCTGCCGCCTACCACATGATGCGCGGGTTCGCTGCGGCAGAACAGCCAGTTCTCCGTTGGCACCTCCGCCGGCATGCGGAACGTCATATCCAGCGGCTGTCCGTCCACGACGATATCCGTCAACTGCAGCCAATCCTGATAGCCAATGGCAAGCCGGTAATCCCCCGCCGGGAGCTGAAGATAGAACATCGGCCCCGCTTCCGTGACATGCAAGGTCGCCCCCCCGCTCTTGCCGGCCAGGAAGACGGCGGTTCCCGGGAGCGGCTCGCCGCGTACCGCGTCCACGATCGTCAGCCGGACATTGAACCGGTCGGCGATGGCCAGC
This sequence comes from Cupriavidus neocaledonicus, assembly GCF_000372525.1. GTDB lineage: Bacteria > Pseudomonadota > Gammaproteobacteria > Burkholderiales > Burkholderiaceae > Cupriavidus > Cupriavidus neocaledonicus. The sequence goes on along the minus strand of NZ_AQUR01000105.1, from coordinate 14,678 downwards.
ATCGCTTTGGTATCGGCCTCATCGTTTCCCCCGGATGCGTACATGACCCCATTCGGCACCATGGCGGCGTTGCCAACGCCCCCGGGATCGTAGTGAATTGCGCACCCGGTGAGCGCCGAGGCCCATAGCGGCATCATCGCGGCCAGCAGCCATCCAATGCGCAGCATGGCCTGGGCCGCGCTGGACCACCCGCTTACCCATGACGGCAGCGACGCCAAGGCGGCTTGGATGAAGCTGGCAACCAGGTCACGGCTGTCCGCGACGACGCACGCATAGGCTTCCGCTTGCGTGCCCCGCGCCCGCGCAAGGGCTTTCCCGGGCGCCGACGCGGCGCAATGGCTGCCATCGGTGGCAGGAAGAATGGGGCGGCACATTGGTGTTTCCGGCGTTTCGGTTTCCTCGTACAAACAAGGTAGGTGACAGAGCGCTGATGGCGTTGATTCGCGTCAAGGCTGAGCGACGATCCCCGCTGCGTGCTGCACCGGTTTCAGGACTTTGCGCCGGCGTTTTGCCATACCGCGGCCCTCTTGATACAGCGCAATCCGCATCCGGGTGCAGCGTCTAGATTGACCCATACCGGTGCCAGGGCCATCGACCATCTGGCTGAGCACATGACGTTGCAGCGCGCAGGTACGGCGTTCCAACCACAGAACCACCGCTGGAGGATCTGCGACATGATCAAGAATCTCGGCAGTGCGGAGCAGATCCGCGACGAAATCCTGCGGCGCGTGCACGAGTGCGCCGACCTTGGCGACGCCTTCCGCGACTGCAGCATCCCGTTGCCGCGCCGTGTCGACACGGCAGCCAACGGTGGCTGCAACTGGACCATCGATGGCTTTCCTGCCGTACCGGCGGCTTGCCTGACCACCGTGCGCGCCGTCACCGCCGAAATGATGCGCGAGTACGATCTACGCTAGCCGTAAGGGCGCCCTGCCCGCTTTGCGGCTTGCCGCGATGGAGCCCCTCGTGGACGTCGCCGGCAAACTGGACTGCGGGCGCGTCACGCGAAACCACTACGAATAGAGGTCAAGCATGAGCAACGAAAAGTGCGAGAGCAGGCCACTGGACCCGGGTCGCGTCAATTTGATAGATCCGCTGGAGGTGCAGTACTGGTGCCGGGAGCTGCATTGCAGCGAACTGGAGCTGGAGATGGCGGTCAGCGCAGCCGGGGATCATATTGCCGCCGTGCGGGAGACCCTGGAGGCAGGTCGGCCTTTCTGACCGTTTTCAGGCGCGGCGATGCGCGGCGGCCAAGTGCGGCTTCACCCAGCCTGCCCATCGCCCGATAGCGCTGCGTCACTAACATGCATCGCTAATGCTTGGATCGGCGCCTGTTCAGTGCGACATGAACACCGGTACTGTCATCGACTGGAGTAGTGTCCGGGTGACGCCGCCCAGCGCCAGTTCCCGGATTCGACTATGGCCGTAGGCCCCCATGACGATCAAGTCTGCATTCCGGTCTGCCGCATGCGACAGGAGCAGTTGCCCGATATCCTCGCCAGCGTCGACCGGAAAGCTCTGCAGTTGCGCCGTCACCCCATGACGCGCCAGCCATTCCACCGCATATTGCGGTGGCGACAACCATGGATATGTCAGCGCGCTTGACGGCGTCCATGACACCACGCTGACCGTCTCCGCACGCCTGAGAAGCGGCAGAGCGTCGTCGATGGCGCGGGCAGACTCGCGGCTCCCGTTCCAGGCCACCAGGATCGTCTTTCCAATACCGGGAAACCATCCCGCGTACGGTACGACCAGTACAGGTCGCCCACATTCCAGAACAATGGATTCGACGAAGGCCGGCTCCTTGTACGCGTCTTCGTCAGCCGGTTCATGCTGTCCGAGCACGACCAGGTCTGCCAGGCGAGCCTCTGCCTGGATCGTGGCAGCGGTCGCCCAGTCCGGGGCCAGCCATTGCGTCGTAACGGCCGTCCCATCGGTGGCATCCCTCAGCGCACTCCGCGCCCGTTCGCCGACCTGGTACTGCCATTCGTTATAGGAAGCGAGATAGCGGTCGCCGTCGACCAGATAGCGCATGCCGGCGGGATCGGGCTTGCCGACGGCGAGCAAGCCCACCAGCGTCGACTGGAATTGCACTGCAAGTTGCGTGGCAAGGTGCAGTCGCTGGTACACGCGCCGGCTGGCGTCCAGGTGAACCAGGATCGTGGCGTAGTCCATCAGCTGTCTCCATCAAGCAAGCCCTGTCGTACGGCCGGCGCCGGTCCTTCAACGGCAGGTAACGGGCAGACCTCTTCCAATGCCAGGGCTATGATTGCCTCGTAGGGGCCCGCAGTCACGATCGGGTGGCATGCCCCTGATCCTTCCGGAGGCCGGGTATGACCGAAGCACAATGTTCGTACAAGGGATTTCAGATCGTTCTATGCGTGCCGGACACCGTCGTGCCCGGCACGCCGTGCGGTCGGGTAGAACTCAAAGCGCCGGACGGTACTCTCGGCATACGCTTTACGCCGGACTGGCCCGACCCTCCCGCCAGCCTGAAACAGGCCGAAGAATGGCTCTTTGCCTATGCGGCAGGCATCGTAGATTGCGAGCTGGCCGGAGGCTTCGGCATCGACCTGCACCACGATTAGCCATGCGCCACCGAAGGACAGCGGGTATGCCGCAGCCGGGACAACTGGCACGTGCGCCGCGGCGCGCGGTCTCGGCTGCCGCCAGAAATCCGGCACTGAAGTGCAGGCGCTGCAAAGCGCCGCCAATGCGGCCACGGCAAGCGTGCGCCATACCTGGCGGCCTGACGGACCAGGGCACCGGGGCTGGGACGCCATGGCAACGGCCCCCATCACACCGCAAAGCGGAAATGCCCGCTGTGCAGCACGATATGCTTCGCGCCCGTCATCTCGAACAAGGATCCAGCCACTTGTTCGATGTCCTGGCGGTGGCGCTGGAATGCGGGAACCAGGTCTTCGCTGCGGTAGGAGCGCGCGCCAAAATGCTCTTCGAGCGCCTCCGCAGTGATTTCATAGACCGCCGGTACCCCGTCCACCTTCACGGGGCACTGCAAGCTTGGCCCCGTCGGGCAATATTCCGGTACATCGCAGATGAAGTCGATCTTGGACATAGCTGACTGGCGTGATGCCCCTCCAGAATCGCAATGGCTTAAGCTGGTTGGGCCCGCACCAGCAATACCGGCGCGAGCGCCTCGGCGAGGACCCCGCGCGCAACGCTGCCCATGACCAGACGCCGGACGCCCTGGCGACCATGCGTGCCCATGACAATCAGGTCCGCGCCCCAGGCGTTGGCTTCTGTCGCGATGGTCATGGCGATATCCTCCTGTACCATCGGCTTGCCGAGCAACCGGGTGGCATGGCGAACATGGCCCGCGGCCAGCCGGCCCCGTGCGGCGGCAAGCACGCTCTCCCCGGCGGTGGTGAGATCCTCCACCAACCTCACCGGATCCAGGCCTGTCACGTCCATGAATGGGCTGCGATCATCGACGACGTAGACTACCTCCACTTCCGCCTCGCAGGCTTGTGCAATCACCATCGCCTGATCCAGCGCCAGTTCCGATGCGGCGCCGCCGTCCATGGCAACAAGGATGCGGTGATACATGGCTGGGGCTCCGGGGAAGTCTAGGTATTGATTTCAGCGTAGGACAGCGCACCGCCGCGCTATTGACGCGTGTCAAGGCCGTTGCGGCTTCCACTGGGAAGTCCCGATGGACTCATGATGATCGGATCCGCCGCAGGCAGTGCTTGGCAGGCGTGGGCTGATATCGCCGGCGTAGCCGGCGACCTCCTTTCTGCCCGGCCTGCTTGCATTTTTCACCTGGACCAGAGGAGCGGGACTAGCGCGCGTCCAGCGCGTCAAGGTTCAGCAGCTCGAGCGACTTGCCTTGCACGGCCAGCAAGCCCTCGTGCTGGAATTTGGACAAGGTCCGGCTCACCGTTTCGAGCGTCACGCCAAGGTAGCTGCCGATGTCCTCGCGAGTCATGCGCAGGACGAAAGATGTGGCCGAGTAGCCGCGGGCGCGATGGCGCGCGGAAATGCCAAGCAAAAAGCTGGCGACACGCTGCTCGGCCGACATGTTGCCCAGCAGCATCATCTGGTTTGCCTCGCGGACAATCTCGGCGCTGAGCATGCGGTGGAACTGCCGCTGCAACGGCTTGATCTCGCGGCAGAGCGCCTCGAGCAGATGGTAGGGCAGTACGCAAACCACGCTGTCCTCCAGGGCAATGGCGTCGCAAGCGTGCGTCTCATCGCAAATGCCGTCCATGCCGATGGCGTCACCGGCCATGAAAAAGCCCGAGATATGCTCCTTGCCGCGCTCCGGCGTCACAACGGTCTTGAAGGAGCCGGCCCGCACGGCGTAGAGACTGCGGAACGGATCGCCGGCGCGGAACAGCCGTTCGTTGTGCCTGACCGTCCGCCACCCCTGCATGGCACGATCGAGCCGCTCCACGTCATCGGCTTCCAGGCTTGCAGCCATGCAGATGTGCCGCATCATGCAACTGGCGCAGCGCGCTCCGGCGCCTGCCGCGGCAGGCCGTGACGCCGGCACGGGCGGGCGGGGCTCGCACGAGGCAAAGGTATCGGCCGCGTCGGTAAGCACTTCGGCCTTGCTGAGCATCTCATACATGGTTGTCTCCGGCCTGTGGCCATCCTGTTCCGACCCGCTGTTACCCGCCTGTCGGAGGTCTGCATCTACCTGTGCCAAGTTCTTTTGACCGTAAGTATGGGTGGACGCCCTTCCCCTTCCTAGAAGGCTCCGCTGAGTTGTTCGTCAGTATTGCGGACCGTCCTGTCAGGTTTCCCTGACACAGGGCTGACCAGGACCTCCGGCGCCTCGGCAGGCGGGATGCCCGACATCCGGCTTTGCGGGGGAGCGCGAACGTAATCTTCTATCGGCTTGATGCAAGACAAGTCGAAATGCCCGGCGCTTGCCAGAGTGAAAGAGACCCGGCTCGCACTGATGCCGCATTTCCGGAGACTACGATGAGCAATATCCGACGCTATGACCCGTTCTCGATCGAACCGCTTGGCGACATGCTGCAGGGCATGTTCCGCAACCTGAGGCTGGGCGCGGAAGCCGACCTGCCCTTCAAGGTTGACGTGACGGAATCCGACGCCAGCTATGCCATCACCGCGGACTTGCCGGGCGTGAAGAAGGAAGATATCAACGTCAGCGTGGATCGCGGCACGGTCATGATTACCGCCAAGCTGGAAAAGGCGTCCGAGGTCAAGGAAGGCGATCGCGTGATTCGTCAGGAGCGTTATAGCGGCGCGATGCAGCGGGCCTTCACCCTGGACGGCAACATCGACACAGACAATATCGATGCCAGCTTCCAGGACGGCGTGCTGCGGGTCGTGCTACCCAAAAAGGAAGCGTCGCCGCAGCAGCGCGTGACCATCCGCTGAAGCGGCGCGGACAAGGAGAATGTCATGCGGGATCAGGATATCTGCTCGGCCAAGGCCGTTCACGTACCGCTGTCTTGCACGCTGCAGGAAGCGGCGGTGCAGATGCGGGACCGCCATGTCGGCGCGCTGATCGTCACGGAAAATTCCCCCCATGGCACGCGCGCGGTCGGCATGGTTACCGACCGGGACATGGTTACCGGTGCCGCGGCCAGCGGCTCCGACCCCTGCCACACCGAGGTCATCGACGTGATGACGCGCGGTCTCGTCGCCATCTCGCAGGACGCCGCGGTAACCGACGCGATCCAGGCATCTCGGCAGTGATTGACCAACTCGAAACCAGGCCATGACTCGCCTCTGCCTCTTATGAGGGAGACGCGCCGAGTGGCGCAAAGCGATGAAGGGAACAGGCGATATGCAAGGCGATATCCAACTCAAGCAGCGTGTCATGGAAGCGCTGACCTGGGATCCGGCCGTCGAGGCCGCCGAGGTCGGCGTCCAGGTCCGCGACGGCGTGGTCACGCTGACCGGCCACCTCGGCAGCCATGCGGCCAAGTATGCGGCAGAGGAAGCGGTCCGGAGCGTTGCAGGTGTGAAGGCGATCGCGGTAGAGATGGATGTGCGCCTGCCCGGCGAATGCCGGCGCACGGACGCCGACATTGCGCGCGCGGCCAGCAACATCCTGGCGTGGACGTCGATGGTGCCGGGTGATCGCATCCATGTCATGGTCGAGGATGGGTCGGTCACCCTGACCGGCACGGTTGACTGGAACTACCAGCGCATGGCGGCCCAACGCGCGGTGGCGGGGCTCTGCGGCGTGGTCGGCGTGACGAACGCGATCGTGGTCCAGCCATCGGTCCAGCCCCAGGACGTCAAGGACCGCATCCAGCGGGCGATCGAGCGGCAGGCTACGGACGACGCGGCGCACGTCACCGTCGAGGTCAAGGACGGCGTGGTCCGGCTGCGCGGCAGCCTGCGCACCTGGGCCGAACGCGAGGCGGCGCTGGAGGCAGCGTGGGCCGGGCCGGGCATGATCGCCGTGGAAAACGACATCCGGGTCAACTTGTAAGCACACGACCGCGCCATGGGACGGCAGCCGCCGCGCGGGTACCCGCGACGGACTTCTACCAGACCCGACCCGCGTTCACTGGCAGACTACCCGTCATGACAATCCGCAATCTCGATGCGCTGTTTCGCCCAAGATCGGTGGCTTTGGTGGGGGCGACAAGGCGGCCGCTCAGCGTCGGCGCCACGGTGCTGGACAACCTGATGGCGGGTGGCTTCACCGGCCCGGTGTATCTGGTCAACCCCAAGTACGCGACGCTCGCCGGCGTGCCCTGCTATCCGTCGATCGGGGCGCTGCCCGCGCCGCCCGACCTCGCCATCCTCTGTACGCCCGCGGCCACCATCCCAGGTCTTGTCGCCGCCCTCGGTGCGATCGGCACACGCGCGGCGATTGTGCTCAGCGCGGGCTTCGAGGGGCCGGCGGACAGTGCCGCCGGCGCCATGCGCCAGGCCGTTCTGGATGCAGCACGGCCCTACCTGCTCAGGGTCCTGGGACCGAACTGCCTGGGCCTGATCGCTCCGGGCGTACGCCTCAATGCGAGCTTCGCGCCAGGTGCGGCCATCGCAGGCACCCTGGCATTCGCTACCCAGTCCGGCGCGCTGGCCACGGCGGTGCTTGACTGGGCGAAATCGCGGCAGATCGGCTTCTCACACTTCATCTCGCTGGGCGACAGCGCCGATGTGGATGTGGCCGATGTACTCGACTACCTGGCCCGCGACAGCGCCACCCGCGCCATCCTGCTCTATATCGAGGCGGTCCGGAACGGCGCCAGGTTCATGTCGGCGGCACGCGCGGCGGCGCGCAGCAAGCCTGTACTGATTATCAAGGCCGGGCGTAGCGCGCAGGCGGCACGCGCCGCCGCTTCCCATACGGGCGCGCTTGCCGGTACGGACGGCGTCTACGACGCAGCGATCCGGCGAGCCGGCATGTTGCGGATCGATACCACCGAGGCGCTGTTCGACGCGGTCGAGATGCTGGCCCGGCTGCAGGGTGTGCGCGGGGCCAGGCTGGCTATCCTGACCAACGGTGGCGGCGCCGGCGTGATGGCCATCGACGCCCTCGCGGACGGCGGCGGCACGCTGGCCAGCCTCTTTGACCAGACGCTCGCAAGGCTCGACGAGGTGCTTCCCGCGACGTGGCCACGCGCGAACCCCATCGACATCATCGGCGACGCCCCGGTCCGGCGCTACCAGGAAGCGCACGCCATTCTTTGCGATGCCCCCGAGGTCGACGCCGTGCTGATGATCCATGCCCCCACTGCGATCGTGCCGGCGGCGGAAATCGCTGCCGCGCTGGTCAGCGCGCAGTCAGGGCGAAAGCCCCTGATGACGGCGTGGCTCGGCGGTGAGACGGTGCAGCAGGCGCGCCAGCTGTGCCAGCGTGCCGGCCTGCCGACCTTCGAGACGCCGGAACAAGCCGTGCGCGCCTTCCTGCAGGCATGCGAGTACTACGCAAACCAGCAACTGCTGATGCGCACGCCACCCGCCGACGACACCTCGAGGCCGGCCGACAAGGTCTTGGCGCGCGGGATAGTCGCCGCTGCCCTGAGCGGTGGCAGAAAGATGCTGATGGAACCAGAGGCGAAGGCAGTACTGGCTGCCTACGGCATCCCGGTGGTGCCGACCGAGACCGCACACAGTGTCGACGACGCCGTCCACAAGGCCGCTGGCCTTGGCTATCCGGTTGCACTAAAGATCCTTTCCCCCGATATCACCCACAAATCGACCGCTGGCGGCGTAGCGCTGGGACTGGCCGACGCCGCCGGAGTGCGCAGCGCGGGCCATGACATGCTGGCACGAATCCGCCAGGATCTTCCGGAGGCAAGGCTGGATGGATTCACCATCCAGCCGATGGTCAGCCACAGCGACAGCTTCGAGCTGATCGCCGGGGTCGCGACAGACCGCGTGTTCGGACCGGTCCTGCTGTTCGGGCACGGCGGCGTCGACACCGAGCATATCCGCGACACGGCCGTTGCGCTGCCGCCGCTCGATGCGCTGCTCGCGCGGGACCTGATATCGCGCACCCGCGTCGGCCGCTTGCTGCAAGGCTGGAGGGGGCATCCGGGCATTGACCGGGAGCAGCTGCTCGACGTCCTGGTGCAGTTGTCGCGCATGGTTTGCGACATCCCGGAGATCGTCGAACTCGATGTCAATCCCCTGCTTGCGAGCCCCCATGGCGTCATCGCGCTCGACGCGCGCATCGCCGTGGCAGTCCCGTCCGGAGCGGAGCCGCGACTGTCGATCCAGCCCTATCCGGAGGCGCTGGAGGAGCGCATCACCTGCAATGGGCGCAGCTACGTCATACGGCCGGTGCGGCCAAGCGACGAAGCGTCATACCAGGCGTATTTCCGTCAGCTCACGGCGGAAGATGTGCACGCACGCTATTACTGCGCGTTCCGCGAACCCGACCACGACCAACTCGCCCGGCTAACGCAAATCGACTATGCGCGCGAGATGGTCTTCATCGTCACCTCCACCGATCCGTCGGGACAGGGCGCCATGCTGGGCGAGGTGCGTGCCGTTGCCGATCCGGACAACGCCCAGGCCGAGTTCGGCATTGCCGTGCGCTCGGATTGCCACGGACAGGGCTTGGGCAAGTTGTTGCTCGACAAGATGGTGCGCTACGCGCGCTCAAGAGGCACCGGCGCGCTGGTGGGCTCCACCTTGCGGCACAACGCTGCCATGCTGGCACTGGCACGTCGATGCGGATTTACCGTCAAGGCCGTCCTCGGCGAAGATTGCGTCAGCCTGCATCTTGCGCTCGTTTGAACGGACGCCCGCGGGTCGGTGCGCAAGCGCGTCCTTTCGAACGCCGGGCACCCCGGATTCCATTCCGGTCCTGATGGACCGACGCTTGCCGCTCCCCGCGCTCGCTAGCGTTCCAGCCGCTTCCCGGCCGCCGTACCGGTCCTTCCGGGTTCGCATCGCAGGGGTGGCGCTGAACCGGTGTCGCCAGGCATCGGGGTCGCGGCGCGCCGCTTGCGCTCGAGCCACTTGTCCAGCTCCATCGCCACCAGAAGTGTCGAGGCAAGGCCCAGCAGCCCAAGCCAGGCCACGCCGGTAACGGGGGCGATGCGCAGCGTGTCGCTCAGTCCAGGCAGGTACATGGCGCCGACATGCACGCCCAGCGCCACCATCACGCTCGTGACCAGCAGCGGGTTGGCGAAGAATCCCAGCCGGAACACCGAGCGATGCTCGGACCGGCTGTTCGCGGTCTGCACGTTTTCCGCCAGCACGAAGAAGAGCAGCAGCAGGTTGCGCGCAGCATCCACCGGATAGCCCGCCTGGAGCCACGCATAGAAGGCGAGAAAGCCCCCGAGGCCCATGAAGAGCATGGCATAGCAGACGCGGCGGATCATTACGCGGTCAAAAATGGGTTCGTCGGGCTTGCGCGGGGGGGAGGACAGCTCGTTGCCCTCCGCACGCTCGGCGGCCAGCGCAACGTCTTGGATGCCATTGGTGATAACGTTGAGCCAGAGCAACTGAGCAGGCAGCAGCGGCATGGGCAGGCCCAGCGGTATCGCAAGCAAGAACAGGACGACCTCCGCCGCGCCGGTTGACACCAGCATGTACACCACCTTGCGAATGTTCGCGTAAGCCACCCGTCCTTCGTGAATGCCGGCGACGATGGAGGCGAAGTTGTCGTCGGTGATGACGATGTCGGCGCTTTCCTTGGCCACCTCCGTGCCCTTCCTGCCCATGGCGACGCCAACATGGGCATGCTTGAGGGCCGGAGCATCATTGATGCCGTCCCCGGTGACCGCAACGAAATGCCCGGATCTCGCCAGCGACAGAATGATGGCGAGTTTCTGGTCGGGAGTGACACGGGCGTAGATCCTTCCGTGGCGGGTCAACGCATCCAGCCGCTCCGGGCTGCCTTGCGGCCCCGATGCGCCGGCCTGCCTGATTTGATCGCCGGTCAGCACCTGGTCCGGCGCGAAGCGCATGCCTGCCTGCGCGCCGATCGCCGCCGCGGTTACCGGATCATCGCCCGTCACCATGGCCACGTCGATGCCCGCGAGATAGCACTTCCGGATGGCATCGGGCACCTCTGGCCGGACCGGATCCTTCATGCCTGCCAGGCCGAGGAAAGTCAGCTTGACGAGATGGCGGTGTCCATAGGACGCGTCCGGTTCCGCATCGATCATTCCTTCGGCAAAGGCCAGCACGCGCAGTCCCTGCGCCGCCATCGTCCTGGCCTGCTGCAGCAGCGGCTCCCGCCGCATCGGACCCGGCTCACCCTGTGCGTTAACCTGGTCGCACATGCCGATCAGGGTTTCCGGTGCGCCCTTGACGAACACACGCACGCCGGCTTCGTGCTCATGGAACGACGCGGCGTACCTGAGGTCTGGCTCGTAGGGAACCCGGCCGATCAAGGGGAAGCGCTGGCGCAACTCGTCGGCCACGGCGCCCCCCTTGTACGCCGCCGCCAGCAGCGCCACGTCGACGCTGTCGCCCGATCCCGCCCAGCGGTCTCCGTCCCGGATCAATTTCGCCTCATTCGGCAACGCCGCGGCTCTCAGCAAGGCCGCCACGCGCGGGTTCGACGCTTCGGCCGTTTCGCCGTCGACACGAATCGCGCACTTGTCCAGGTCGTGCCCCACGTCACAGGACAGGACCATGCCATCCGGCAGCCGGATCTCTGTGACGACCAGTTCGTTCATCGTCAGCGTGCCGGTCTTGTCGGTCGCAATCATGGTGCACGAACCGAGCGACTCGACTGCCGGCATCTTGCGCACGATCACGCCGGCCCGGGCCATGCGCCGCATCCCGATGGCCAGTGCCACCGAAATGGCGACAGGCAGCCCTTCGGGAATGGCACTGACCGCCAGCCCGACCGACATCATGAACAGTTCACGCCAGGCCATGTCGCGCCACCAGCCAATAAGCGCCAACAGCGCGACGGCGACGCCCACCGCCAGGCCGATCAGCCGCGAGAAGAGCTCCAGGCGGACGACGAGCGGCGGCTTCAGGACAGTCCTTCGCGCCAGTTCGCTGGCGATTCTTCCCATTTGCGTAGCCGCGCCGGTTGCCTCCACGATCCCGCGGCCGCGGCCACGCATCACTACGGTCCCGGCAAAGGCCAGGCATGGCGATTCGTCTGCCGCGCCGCTTGGCGGGCCGCCTGTCGCGCGTGACGGGCAAGCCTTGCGCACCGGCAGCGATTCCCCCGTCAGCAGCGATTCGTCGCATTGCAGGTCGATGGCTTCGATCAGCACCAGATCCGCCGGGACGCGGCCACCCGCCTCCAGCAGGACCAGATCGCCGGGCACCAGTTCGCCCGCGTCGATCTGCCGCTGCTCGCCATCGCGGATCACCGTCGCGACAGGCTGCTCCAAGTTACGCAGTGCGGTGGCGGCCTTGTCGGCCGTATGTTCCTGCACGGTGCCAATGATGCCGTTGAGCAGCAGGACGGCACCAATGAATGTGGCGTCCTGGATGTCCCCCATCACCACGGATATCACCGTGGCGACGAGCAGGATATAGATCAGCGGACTGCGGAACTGATGCAGGAATACCGCTGCGATCGGCCGCGATCGGGATTGCGGCAATGCATTCGGCCCGAGCGCGGCTAACCTTGCAAACGCTTGCGCCGCGGTCAGGCCCTCGGTCTGGTGTTCCGGCCCGTTCAGGCCGGGGTTACCGTGCCCGGCGCAGTTCGTGTGACGACCTGCCAACGGCGTTTCGTCCTGGTGCATGGCCATCGGTGTCATTGGTTCGCCGCGGCCGCCCGGTCGCGGCTGTGCCGGCCAATGAAGCGTAGGCCATGGTACCTGGTAACGGTTGACTTTCGTCAATGCTGCGAACGTTCGAGGCGTGCATCGCAAGGTGCCCTGGCCACATCCGGCCCGGTCAAAGCGAGGCTGTCAGGAAATCCTGACAGCCCCTTCTGCGCCCCTGACTCAAGCTTCAGTCGCCACCTATTTCGCACGGACCGGATAGCGTCGACACTAGTCACATGCCCGATGCCAATCTCCCCCACTTCCCAACGCTGTATCTCGTCGAGCCGTCGGGTTCGCTGCGGTCGCGGCAACTGAGCATGCTGGCGCGCATTTCCGGCATCCGCGTGATCGCAGCCGGCGCCAGTGCCAGCGGCGAACTGGCCAGCCTTACCCACTATCGGCCCGACATCGTGGTGATCGGATTGCGCAGCGCCAGCGCGCGGGCGCTGCACGACATCCGGACGATCCGCTCGGCCCTGCCGCACTGCCTCCTGGTGGTCGTGGTCGATCCGCTGGCGCAACCGCTTCGGCACGCCTGCCTGAAGGCGGGTGGCGACTATTGCTTCGACCGCACCCTGGAGCTGGAAGCCCTGCGCGCCACCCTGGACAAGCTGGCGGCCAGCGCATGCCGTTGATGCTGCGTGGTCCTGGCGGATCCCGGAGATCCTACAGGTCAGCGTCTTCGTCGAACAAGCGGTTGCGCATCGCATAGCGCAATAGCATGGCCTCGTTCGACGCCTGCATCTTTTCCATCAGACGCATCTTGTAGGTACTGACCGTCTTTGCGCTGACACACAAGGCGGCAGCGATGGCCGTGATGGGCTCTCCCATCACCAGGCGGCGGTACACTTCGAGTTCCCGGTCCGACAGCCGAAGGTGCGGCAGGTCGTCGGTCTGGTCCTTGATGCCACTGGCCAGCTTGGCAGCCATGCCCTGGCTGACGTAAGTGCCGCCGCGCGCGACCTGTTCGATCGCCGATACCAGTTCGGTCGCCGCACTCTCCTTGGTCAGGTAACCGGCCGCGCCCGCCTGGAAGGCGCGCACAATGTACTGCTCTTCGGCATGCATGGTAAGCACCAGGATGCGCAATGCCGGCGCTTCGGCACGCAGCAGCCTGATGAGCTCCAGGCCGCTCCGACCCGGCATGGAAAGATCCAGCAACAGTACTTGCGGGCTGCAGTCCCTCACCATCTTCGGCACCTGGGAGCCGTCGGCGGCTTCGCCGACCACCTGGAACACCCCAGCCCGTTCCAGGATATGCCGCAATCCGTCGCGCACCACGGCATGGTCGTCCGCAATCATCACGCGTGTCATGCCTTGCCTCCCACGTCGCCAGGCCAGCGCACAGCCGGGCGGAAGCCCGCCAGACCGCCTGAGCAGTCAAAGCGCTCGCGCTCCCGCATTGATGGGGATTCCAGCGGCGCGAGCCATTTGACTATAGGTTTTGTGCCGGCGAGGCAAAAGCCCCGAGATAATAGTGCCTTTTTCGCCGCATCTTGAGATGCTTCGGTCCGGCGTTCGTTGGACAAGGGCGGGTTGGACCATGGCCCGCCGGCATCGGCTCACCACAACAGCCAGAGTCCCACGCCCAGCAGGAGCGCATGCGCGCCTAGCGCGATGTATAGCGGTTCGCTCGAGGGCGTCGCTATGTCCTGTAAAGTCTCGCTGATATAGCGCGTGAGCATGGCGCGCAGCGCGGGGTCCTTCACCGCGCCTTTGTTGCCCGCTGCCGGTTCGCGCGGCGCTGCGCGGCACGATTGCAAATCGGCGAGCATCCCGCTGATTGGCAGGCGGTCCAGCACGAAGGCGACCGCCGAGCGCACCGCCCGGCCTTCGCCCAATACCGGCGCTAGTTGCTTGCTCAAGGCGTCGACCGACAGCCAGTCGGCCGTGCGCTGCAGCGTCCCGTGCGTGTGTGGCATGGCTTCGATGCGGTCCGCGAATGCAGAGGCCAGGCGCTGCGCCAGGGCGTCGCCGTGCGCCTCCACAAGGTGTTGCATGGCGCGTGCGCGCCCGTGTGCCACGCCCAGCATCGTGTAGACGCCGACGAACAACAGCAGCAGGATGGCCACCCACCACGGCGCAGACGTGGCCAGCGCGAAGATGGCGCCCGCGCCCCCGGAATCCGCCGCCGTGTTGCCCGGCCCCAGCAACTGGCTCAAGTAGAAGAAAAATACGCCGCCGCCCAGCACCATGCCGAGCAGGCCGCCGTTGATGACCGAACGGGCAAAAATCAGGTTCAACGAGGAATTCCGGGGAAGGCAGCCTTGATCTTCAGGAAGAAGTATTCCTCGTCACGGTAGCCATAGGCTCGGCGCTTGATGACTTTGATGGTGTTGTTGATGCCCTCAACGACGCTGGTATTCAGCGGATGGCGGCATCGGGCAAGGATGCCGTGCCAATACGCTTTCAGGCGCTGGGCGAACAGTTCGAGGGCAGGTATTCGGCTCTGCCTTGCTTGTTCGCACCAATGCTCCCACGCCTTTTGCGCCCATCCCGGGCGGCGATAGAACCACAGGC
>NZ_AQUR01000104.1 GCF_000372525.1 Cupriavidus neocaledonicus | reverse complement strand
CACCGCATGGGCACGATGGAGATCGAGTCGGCGCTGGTGGCCAATCCGCTGGTGGCGGAGGCCGCGGTGGTGGGCCGCCCGGACGACATGACCGGCGAAGCGATCTGCGCCTTCGTCGTGCTCAAGCGCGCGCGCCCGAGCGGCGACGAAGCCGTCAAGCTCGCCACCGAGCTGCGCAACTGGGTCGGCAAGGAGATCGGCCCGATCGCCAAGCCCAAGGACATCCGCTTTGGCGACAACCTGCCCAAGACGCGCTCGGGCAAGATCATGCGCCGCCTGCTGCGGTCGCTGGCCAAGGGCGAGGAGATTACGCAGGACACCTCGACGCTGGAGAACCCGGCCATCCTCGAGCAGCTCAAGCAGGCGCAGTAATCCGCCGGTGACCCGGCAAGCCGGAGCCGAACCCTGAACCCGCCGCCGCGCACCCGCGCGCCGGCGGGTTTGTTACGATAGCTTCCCACCGATACGGACTGTCCCCTCATGCCCGAAGCCCAGGCGCGCTTTCGCCGACGGTTGCTGCTCTACTACGGCCTGTTCACGCTGGGGCTGTTCGGCTTCGTGGGCATGATGGGACTGCTGGAACGCTCCAATGCCGATGCGCTGTGGCTGGGCTATGTATTCCTGTTCATCACCATCGCGATCTACGCCTGCATCGGGCTGATCTGCCGCACCTCGGATCTCAACGAATACTACGTCGCGTCGCGGCGCGTGCCGGCCATGTTCAACGGCATGGCGATTGCCGCCGATTGGATGAGCGCGGCCTCGTTCATCGGCCTGGCCGGCATCCTGTTTTCCTCGGGCTACGAAGGGCTGGCCTATGTGATGGGGTGGACCGGCGGCTATTGCCTGGTGGCCTTCCTGCTGGCGCCCTACCTGCGCAAGTACGGCGGCTACACCATCCCCGACTTCCTCGCCGCGCGCTATGGCAACGGCAAGCCCGGCGGGAACCTGCCGGTACGCGCGATCGCGGTGCTGGCCGCCTCGCTTTGCTCGTTCGTCTACCTGGTGGCGCAGATCCAGGGCGTGGGGCTGGTGGTGACACGCTTTATCGGCGTCGAGTTTGCCGTCGGCATCTTTTTCGGGCTGGCGGGCATCCTGGTCTGCTCGTTCCTTGGCGGCATGCGCGCGGTCACTTGGACGCAGGTGGCGCAGTACATCATGATGATCGTGGCGTTCCTGGTCACGGTATCGATGATCGCGTGGAAACACCACCAGGAACCGCTGCCGCAGCTGAGCTACGGCACGCTGCTGACACAGCTGGATGCGCGTGAACAGCAGCTGGAGCGCGAGCCGGCCGAGCAGGCGGTGCGCGACTACTACCGGCAGCAGGCCATCCTGCTGCAGGAGCGCATCGCCCGCCTGCCCCAGTCTTTCGCGCAGGAGCGCGACGCGCTCGACGCGCGCCTGCAGGACCTGCGCAGCCGCAATGCACCGCTGCGCGAGATCAAGGCGCTCGAGCGCGAACGGCTCGAATTCCCGCGCGATGCCGCCGCCGCGCAGCAGCAGTGGCACCAGCAACGCGAAGACGCGCTGGCGCGCAGCCGCCATTCGATGTCGTCCACCGAACCATATCCCGCGGCATCGGAGCAGGAGCGCAAGACCAAGCGCCTCAATTTCGTGCTGCTGGTGTTCTGCCTGATGGTGGGCACCGCCAGCCTGCCGCACATCCTGACGCGGCTCTACACCACGCCTTCGGTCAGGGAAACGCGCAATTCCGTGGCCTGGGCGGTGTTCTGCATCGCCTTGCTCTACGTGTCGGCACCCACGCTCGCGGCGCTGGTGAAATACGAGTTCTTCGAGCACCTGGTCGGCACCCCGTACGCAGACCTGCCCCAGTGGGTGGTGCAATGGCGCAAGGTCGATCCACCGGTGTTCGGCATCCGCGACGTCAACGGCGACGGCATCGTGCAATGGGCCGAAATCCTGCTGCAGCCCGACATGATCGTGCTGGCCGCCCCGGAAATCGCCGGCCTGCCATACGTCATCTCCGGGCTGATCGCCGCCGGGGCACTGGCGGCCGCGCTCTCGACGGCGGACGGCCTGCTGCTGACCATCGCCAACGCGCTCTCGCACGACGTCTTCTATCACATGGTCGACCGCCAGGCGAGCCACCAGCGCCGCGTCACCACCGCCAAGATCGTGCTGCTGGCGGTGGCGCTTTTCGCCTCGTACGTCACATCGTTGCGTCCCGGCAATATCCTGTTCCTGGTCGGCGCCGCCTTCTCGCTGGCGGCGTCCAGCTTCTTCCCGGTCCTGATCCTCGGCATCTTCTGGCGCCGCACCACCGCCGCCGGCGCGGTCGCCGGCATGGTCGCCGGGCTCGGCGTGGCGGTGTACTACATCTTCGTCAACTATCCCTTCTTCACCCGCATGACCGGCATCTTCGGCAACCGCTGGTTTGGTGTCGACCCCATCGCCTCAGGCGCCTTCGGCGTCCCCGCAGGCTTCGCGGTGGCGATCGTGGTCAGCCTGCTGACGCCGCGCAATGCGCCGGTGATCGACCGGCTGGTGACCTACCTGCGCAAGGGATAGGGGAGGGTGGTGACGAGGTACTGGATTCGACGGGCAACTCTGCTATAATCGCGGACTTCCCGGAGAGATGGATGAGTGGTTTAAGTCGCACGCCTGGAAAGCGTGTATGGGTTAATAGCCCATCGGGGGTTCGAATCCCCCTCTCTCCGCCAGAACAACGTCTGTAGTGATGCAAAGCCGTCCGTTTGGACGGCTTTTTTGTTTGCTGGCCCATGGGATGTCTTGGGAGCCAATTCGCCGCTGGTCGTCCGAATTCGGGCGCCATCGTCCCGACGGGGGGCGGCGCAGCCTGCTCGGCCATAACTGCGCTGGAGGGCGGAGGCTGTGTTGCGGACGCAAAGCACACGGCGGCGTCGTCACCTAATGGGCAGCAAAGGATGCCGCCCATTCAAGATCTCGTTCCCTACTGTACGCCAGCCCCATGTAAGGACGCGTGCAAGGAGAGCATCAGCTTGGTCAAGCGCGAGGGGTGGTACGACTCGAGCACTTTTCTTCTGCCGTTTTCTGCGACTTGCTGCAGATCCTGATTGCCGGCGAAGACCCTTTCGAGAAGATCGGTCAGCTGTTCCAGGCTGCGGTATAAGAGCATCTCTTCATTTATCAGGAAATTAGTTTCGAGTATTTCATTTGGCGCCGCGATGACGGCGGCGCCACTGGTAAATGCAGCCAGGGCACGTTCGTGGAAGCCGCTATAGTGCGGGAGAGGGCAGATGACACTCTTCGAGTGTGCCATGGTTTCAATGAGTCGGGGAAATGTTCTCTCCTCTATGAATTGAAGTCTGCTGGCGCCGGCTGGGGGAGCAATCTGCCGATCGGAAATAACGGTAATGGGGAGATGCTGGACTGCGTGAATCAGGCTGTGACGTCTTGAGAATTTAACGAAGTCGAGAGTCGTGGTGATAAGGAAAAGAATATCCGGGTCATCCATCGCAATCGCCACTCGCATTTCGGAAAGAGCCCGGAAGATCTCGAGCAGCGGATCGCAATCTAGGCGATCCAGGGCTTTCTCTGTGACCGCATGGAAGATTTCCTTCAGAAGCCGCTGTCTATGGTTGCGGGGTTTCTCATATCGGTCGAGGACGAGCGTCGGACTAGCCAGGCCCATAGGTAATAGAATATCGATCTCCCGCGACTGGAGTGGTTCGATGCGATCCGGCGAGGCCTGCGGAAATGCTATGCTGGGCGAAAAATATACACGCCGGCTTCCCAGCATCCTGGCAATATTGGCATACGAATAATCGGTGATAAGTAACGTTCTGTAATCACCGGTGGAGCCGATTTGGTGGGACATCGACTCGTGTGCCGGACAGTCGTGCATCAAATCGAAGAGCGGTTTCTTGTAGCAGGCAAAGAGGGAGCGTAAGTCGCCGGGTCCAGCGTTGAGCAGAAGTTCCGAACCGAAGCCGTTATAGCAAACGAAGAAGATGCAATGCGGGTCTTGCGCCGCTTCTGTTACCTGGCGCGGATGAGCAAGGTAGTCAATGGAGGTTGTGCCGATGCCTTGCGTGGCAAAGCATGCGGCCAGTTCATTTGTGAATACCAGGTTGTGCTGATGCTTGTCCGCGCCAGGGTTGGTGAGTGTGGCCACGTAGTTTTTGAATGCTGCCGGCTTCATTATTTGTGGTCTTCTTCCAATTAGTTCATGGTCTGACGGAAATGCGAGGCAATGCGGCTGAATATAATCCGGGCCCGCCTCAATGGCGTCAACCTCAACGCGCGTAGCGCCATGACCTCTGCGCGTCCGTGGGCTTGCATGGGAGATGGCGTCGGCGTGTGGACGACGGTTTCCGCCTGAGCCAGCAGTCGAGCAGCCAGCCTCTTGTTTTCCTCTGCCACGCTCTCGAATCCGCTTGCAAGCTTTCGATATTCAGCCAACAGGTTATCGTGACGCCGTTCTGCATCCAAATGGTTCCCCGCTGCCTGCCTTAGCTTCTCGGTCAATTCGCTGAAAAGCGACATGTCCATGTCGCTCCTTCGCGACGGTGGGCGAACGATCAGCTTTTCTTCGGCGAGCAGTTCATTGGTAATGAGTTGGCAGCGTTTCCACAATTGCTGATTTTTATCGAAGACTTCCAGATACTTTTTCCAGTTGCAGTAGGCGAGCCCGTACAGCTTGTCAAGGTCCCGCAGCAATGCCGCTATCCTCTGTGCTGATTTGTGCGTTTCGTAGTCCAGTAGAATAATATCGACGTCGTCGGTGAATGCGACGTTCATCCTCAGCGGATCGCTAATGCAGTTGAGCACACCGCTGAATCCGGCCTCCATGCAGGCGCCGGTCGGAAAGCCGTCAAATGCCCCGCTGCCGCCCTCGTTTGCAGGCCGGTTGACGGACAGGATGATATCCATGCCCGGATAGAATTCTTTGAAGAAGGAGTTCGGTTGCTTGCCGTGAAAAGTAATGCGGTCGGCAATCTCGTCGAGCGGAATCTGGTCCGACGTATAGTCGCCGACGACGTGAAGGCGCAGGTCTGGGAAAGCGGGGGCCAAGGCTTTTCCTATGGCGATGAACTGATCATATCCTTTTTTCCTGACATCGTTGCCATATCGATGTGCGACGAAGCAAATGTCAAGGGTGTCTTTGTTGCGGCCGTAGCGCTTTTTGTCCCGGTGGAAATCGAATCCATTGTGGGTTTCGTATACCCCACCGTAGATGAATTCGAATTTTTCAATCGGTGCCTGGGTTATGTCGAGCGCGTACGTCTGCGAGAGGTTTTGCGAGACGATAACTTTGCGGCACAGCGGTGAATTTACGACGCGGCGAAGTCTAGCATCGGCTACATCGGTATGCAGGTCAAAACCACCGCCCGGGTAGAGCTGCAAGACAAAAGGGATTGCGCGCTCTTCCAAATACGGGAGTAGCTGGTCGGCGTTGTTCAGGAACGTAATGTAGGCCAGCTTCGGGACGATATTGCGAAGTTCATCGAACTTGAAAACACGTGATTTCGCCTCCGCCGGCAAGTTGCTTTCACTCAGCTGCGACGAAAATCCTAGATTGGAGTAGCCGCCGTGCCAGCCTTCAGTGGTAAGAAGGATCGAGGATCTGAAGTGCGTTAGGTAATGTGAATATTCCAGCAGCCTGAAGGTTGAGAAATTGCAGGGGAGCATTTCATCAATAATGAGCAGGTCGCAGTATTTTGTGCCGATCGAGTCTTGTTCTTGCATGATTTTGAGCTCGGGATTGCGTGGTTAAGCTGCGTTAGCCTTCAATCTTGGGCCGGGCTAATAGATCTGGAGACAAGGTACTGTACAGCACAAGGGTCTGCACGGTTGCGTACGCACGGAGGGACGGGCGAGTCTGCCGCGCAAGGCCTGCCGCTTTACACAGTCCCGGTTATGCTCTCGCCCCATGACCAAACTCAATACGAATTTCGAAATCCGCCCCGCCTTGCCCTCTGACGCGCAAGCCGTGGAGGCCATCCTGATCGATACCTACCTCGGCACCTGGAAGCCGCAACTGACGCCGGCCGCCGCCGCCGCCTTCGAGCAGCAAGGCAAGACCCGCAGTTACGTCGAAGCACGTTTGCAGGAGTTCCATGTTGCCTGCCTGAACGGCGTGCCGGCCGCCATGGTGGATTGGGAAAACAACTTCATCTGGGCATTGCATGTCGGCCGTGCCTGGCAGCGGATGGGGCTCGGCGCGGCGCTGCTGGCGCATGCGGAGGCCGAGATGGCCCGCGCCGGGCATCGCGAGGCGCGGCTGGAGGCGGATACGTTCAACCAGCAGAGCCGCGCCTTCTATCGGCGCCAGGGCTATGCCGAGATCGATTTCTATCCCGATGAGAGCTGGGACAGCGGCTTCACCACGGTGCTGCTGTCAAAGGCGCTGGCGCCGGGCTGAATCCGGGCCTCCGCTGTCGGTGGGGATGCGGCCGCGCTCATGCGTAGATTGCATGACCTTGCGGGGCCGCCCGTGAAAGAATCGGGCATCCCTTTCGAACTGTCCCATGCATCCCATGTCCGACCCCATCGTCCACCTCAACGGCACCCTGACTCCGCTCTCCGAGGCCCGCATACCCGTGCTGGACCGCGGCTTTATCTTCGGCGACGGCATTTATGAGGTGATCCCGTACTACCACGGCAAGCCGTTCCGCGGTGCGCAGCACCTGGCGCGGCTGCACCGGAGCCTGGAGGGCATCGGCATTCCCGATCCGTACAGTGCGGCGCAGTGGCTCGAGCGCGTCGGCGAGGTGGTTCAGGCCAATGGCTTGTCGGATCAGCTGGTCTATATCCAGGTGACCCGGGGCGTTGCCAAACGGACGCATGCCTTTCCGAAGGAGGTGGTGCCGACGGTGCTGATCATGACCAATCCGATGGCGCTGCCGTCGGCGCAGATGGTCGGGCAGGGCGTCGCGTGCGTGACCATGGAGGACCGGCGCTGGCTGAACTGCCAGATCAAGTCGACCTCGCTGCTCGGCAACGTGCTGGCGGCGCAGCACGCGGTGGAGCAGGGCGTGACCGAGGCGATCCAGTTCCGCGATGGCTGGCTGACCGAGGCGTCGGCGTCCAACGTGTGGGTGGTGCGCGATGGCCGCGTGGCGGCGCCACCCAAGGACAACCTGATCCTGGAAGGCATCCGCTACGGCTTCATGGAGGAAATCTGCGAGGCGATGGGGATTGCGCTGGAGTCGCGCCGGATCGCCAGGGACGAGGTGTTTGCCGCCGACGAGGTGCTGCTGTCATCGGCCAGCAAGGAGTTGCTGCCGGTCGTCAGCATCGACGGCCGCCCCATCGGCAAGGGCGTGCCGGGGCCGGTGTTCGCGCGCCTGTACGCGGCTTACCAGGCGGCCAAGGCGGCGCTGTAGGCGCCTGCAAGGGTCTCCCGGCGCGTGCTAGGATGCGTTGGGGATTCAGCCAGGAGTCAGTCATGGCCAAGCGTGAGCGCGGCCGGCGTGCCTTGCAGGACGAGGTCGGCCGGCGTATCCAGCAAATCGATGAAATCGGCGAAGACGGTGCCCGGATCCGGGTGCCGGCCCCACGGCCGCATCCGCGCGATGCGCGCGGCCGCAACTGGGACATGGCTTTCGACAATCTGCACGGCTATGCCGCCAGTGTGCGCGCGGTGGTCGACAAGATGCGCGACGAGTTCGACCTGAACGAGGCGCTGGAGAACCGCGCGCCCAATCCCTTCGACGACTGAGCGGAGGCGCTAGTCCACTGAAACGATGATGGCGACGCGCCGGTTCTCGGCGCGTCCCGCGGCGGTGCGGTTGTCCGCCACCGGGCGGGTCTTGCCCAGCCCGCGGACTTCGATCTGGTCCCGTGCAAAGCCGGCATCGGCCAGCAGCCTGGCCACCGCCTCGGCGCGCCGCACCGACAGCGACTGGTTGTAATCCGCCGTGCCGGCATCATCCGTATGGCCGTCCACGCGCAGTCGTTCGATCCCCACGCCGCTCAGTGCCCGGCCGATGCGCTGCACATTGGCAGCGCGGTCTCCTTCGATCAGGTCCTCGTTGAAACCGAACAGCACCTTGTCGGTGAGGCCCAGTTCCCAGCCTTCGCCGGTCTGCATGAAGCCCTCCTGCTGCAAGACCGCCAGCTGCGCCGGCGACAGGCGCCCGGCCGGCGGTGTGGTCTGGCAGCCGGCCAGCGCCAGGCTGGCCAGCATGACGGCCGCCAGCCAGGGTTTCCATCTGGTTGTGTGCCTGGAGGGGAAGCTGCTTGCAAACATGTGGATTCTCACGGCTTGATGTCGACGCGCGGGTCGAGACGCGGGTCGCGGCGCGGGTCGAGGCGCGGGTCGGGGCGCGGGTCGAGGCGAGGCTCGGCACTTTGCCAGATGCCGCCGGAGCGCCGCTTGGCGCCGTACATGGCGGCGTCGGCGGCGTGCAGCAGGGCCTGGCTGCCTTGCGCGTGGACCGGGAAGACGGCGAGCCCGATGCTGAGCGAGGCCTGCACCGAGCCGCCGTCGGGCAGGTCGATGGGACTGGCCATCGCTTGCAGGATGTGCTCGGCGATCTGGATCGCATCGGCGGGCGCGCGCAGCGCGGTAGCCAGCACCGCGAATTCATCGCCGCCGATGCGCGCCACGGTGTCGCGGCCGCGCAGACTGGCGCGGATGCGCTGGGCCACCGCGACCAGCACCGCGTCGCCGGCGGCATGGCCGTGGCGGTCGTTGACGTGCTTGAAATCATCGCTGTCCAGATATAGCACCGCGGCATATTCGTCGTTGGCGGCGGCGTGGCGCACGGCGTGTTCCAGCGCTTCGACGAAGGCGGCGCGGTTCAGCAGCCCGGTCAGGGCATCGTGGTTGGCGCGGTGGGCGAGCGAGCGGTTTTCGTGCTGCATCTGGTTCTGCCAGGTCTGCAGCTCGTCGAGCAGGCCGTTGAAGTCTTCGCTCAGGGCATTGAGCTCGGCGATGCTGGCCGGCGGCGTGCGCTGCGCGAAATCGCGCTGCGAACGCACCGCGTGCGCCACCCGCATCAGGTTGCGCAGCGGCTCGATGATCTGTACCAGCAGCCGGCTGGCCAGGTAGTGCGCGCCAACCGCGGTCAGCAGCAGGCACGCCAGCAACCCCAGAGCGCCTTGCAGCAGGAAATGCAGCAGGTTGCGCGGATCGCCGCTGACACGCAGCATGCCCACTTGCTGCGCCTGGTGCAGGATGGGCTGCTCGACCGCATCGGGGCCCAGCCATTCGACCAGCGCGTGGCGCAGGCCGGTCAGCGGCGCCTGCCCGGGGCGCTGCCATACCGCCAGCACGTGATGGTCGCGGTCATAGACGCTGGCGCTGGCGATGTCTTCCGAGGCCGCGATCGCGGCCAGTGTCTCGGCGGTCGCCGCCTGGTCGCGGAACACCACCGGCGCTTCCAGCGTGTAGGCGATCGAGCGCGCCACCAGCCGCACGTTGTGGTCGGCGTAGACGCGCAGCGCGGTGACGCCGATCGCGGTCAGCGCCAGGCCGGCGGTGCAGACCGCGATCAGTGCCACGCCCAGGTGGATGCGGCGCAGCACGCTGTAGAGGGTGGGGCGCGCGCCTTGCCCGCGCACCGGCCGGGGCTGGCTCATGACGGCGCCCCCTTGCGGCGGCCGAGCTGCAGCACGCCGGGGTGCATATGTACGCCGCTGCGGGCGAGGGTATCGAGGTTGACGCGGAACGAGACCTGGTTGTCGCGGATGTTGAGGCAGAACATGCTGCCCACCTCGCACTCGAAGTCTTCCTCGGCGATCACCAGCACCGGGCGGCCGGTCAGCTCCGCCGACAGGCGCTTGCGGCGGGGTTCGTTCATGGTGCCCACGTACAGCGCATCGCACGCCGGGTGCAGCATGTCGGCCAGCACGTCGACCTGGCGGGTCTGCACGGCGCGGCCATTGGCGAGCGTGCCGCCTTCCTTCAGGCGGGCCGCATAGCGGCTGGCGTGGTCCACGCACAGTCGCACCGGATCGCGTTCCACCGGCCAGCGCGCGTAGCCGAGCAGGCTGATGACCACGCGCGCGACCAGGTCGGCCCGCTGGGGTGCGGGCTGCGCGGTGACCGCGGGCGGCAGCATGGCCGGCAGCACCGCCAGCGTCACGGCCAGCAGTAGCGCGGTCAGGCCGCGGCGCAGCAGCGGTCGTGCACGGGCGGCGGGCGTGGTCGGCGGGGGGCTGGCTGGGGCAGGCGCCATGGTCTGGAACGAAGGGGGCGAAGCGACCGGTTGCGGTGTCGTTGTGGTGTGGCCGCGGGTATTGTCTGGGGCTGCGTTCCGGGCGGTCAAGCGTGCGGCCTTGCGGCGGATCGGGCGAAAACCGGCGTCACGAGCGAGATTCTGCGGAGACCGGCTCGTGGCGCGGCGTGATACGAAATGTTTATCGGCCCCGGTGTTGCTTTCCTGAAGCCCGCTGTGCCAGCTGTGACGCGCGGCGAGGCTTCGCCGTGGCGGACACAACACTTAGAATGTGGCCATCGCTCCGACTCGTCATCAACTCGCGCCCTGCCGCCGCCGCCATGATCGCCGATCCTCTTCTCCGCTTGCTGCACCTGACCAGCGTCGCCGTCTGGGTCGGCGGCATGTTCTTCGCCTACCTGTGCCTGCGGCCGGTGGCCGGCAGCCTGCTGGAGCCGCCGCCGCGGCTGCGGCTGTGGCGCGGCGTGTTTGCCCGGTTCTTCCCGTGGGTGTGGGCGTCGGTGGTGGCGATCCTGCTCAGCGGTGGCGCGATGATGGCGGCGACGGGCATGGCGGGCGCACCACGCAACTGGCACCTGATGCTGGGCATCGGCGTGGTCATGGCGGGTATCTTCTGCTATGTCTGGTTCGGCCCCTACCGGGTGCTGGGCCGGGCCGTGGATGCGCAGGACTGGCCAGCCGCCGGCGCTGCGCTGAACCGCATCCGGCAGGCGGTAGGGACCAACCTCGTGCTGGGGCTGGCCAATATCGCCGTGGCGACGCTGGGCCGCTGGCTTGCCTGAGCGGACCAGCGCCGCCTCGTCTTGTCACAACCACGCAAACGGAGAGCTGCTATGCGCGTCCTCGCATGTGTTGCCGTCGTCGGCCTGGCCATGGCGGCCATCCCCGCCGCCGCGCAACATGGCGGCCCGAATCGAGGCCTGAGCGCCGACTACGAGCGCTGCATGGGCAAGGCCGTATCGACCGCCGATATGCTCAACTGCGCCGCGCTGGAGTCGCGGGTCCAGGAAACGGCGTTGAACAGCGCTTACCAGGGGCTGCTGCGGCGGCTGGAGGCCCCGCGCACCGGACAGTTGCGGGTAGCGCAGCGAGCCTGGCTCGAGTACCGCCAGGCCAATTGCGCTTATGTCGCCAATCCGGCCGCCGGCAGCGCGGCGCGCGTGGCCGGCGCGTCCTGCCTGCTGGAAATGACTGCCGCGCGCGTGCGCGAATTGCGCGCCTTCGCCACCGAGGCCGCCGGCCGGTGAGCTTGCAGGCCTTGTGCTAGAGTTCCCTGACCCCTGTGCTGCGGCACGTCTCAACCGGAGATGGATCATGGCAACCGAATCGCGCCACAACCTGAAGGCTTTCGTGCAGACCGCACCCCAGTCGGGGCGCTATGTGTGGGTCATCGCGCTGGTGGATTTCAGCGCGCAACAGGTCAGGCGCGCGATCGTGTCGGACGATACCTTCACCACATCCGATGCCGCGCGTGTTGCCGGCGAGGCCCAGCTCAAGGCGATGGCCGAGGATCACTAGCAGCCCGTGCGCGCAAGCCGGGCTTGCACGGAAGTGTTGCGCGCCAACATCCGTAGCCGGCCGGATCGAATCTCGTCTTGCCGGCGTGCCACGGCGCACTAGACTATGGGCATGTTCCTCCACAAGAAAGGACTCCCATGACGGATTGCGCGCTTCGCCCGGCCAGGGCCCTGCTGCTGGCCGCGTTGCTCGGTTCGGGCCTGACCCTCAGTGCCGGCTCGCTGGCCCAGGTCTCGGTCAACATCGCCATCGGCGTGCCGCCGCCGGCGCCGATCTACGAGGCCGTGCCCGCGCCGCGCGCCGGCTACGTCTGGATGCCCGGCTACTGGGACTGGGACGATCACCATCGCAAGCACGCCTGGAAGAAGGGCCGCTGGGAGCGCGAGCGCCCGGGCTATGTCTATGAGTCGCCGCGCTGGATCCAGTCGCGCGATGGCTGGGTACTGGTGCCGGGCCGCTGGGACCAGGGCGGGTACAAGGACAAGGGCAAGGGCAACGGCAATCATGGTCACGGCAACAAGGGCGGCCATTGCCCGCCGGGGCAGGCCAAGAAGGGCGAGTGCTGACCAGCCCGCCGCCCGGCGCGGCGCGGTGACGCCGGACATCCCTGCCATGCTACGATCCCCGCCATGACAACCGCGCCCGCGCGGCGCATCGGCAGCGGATTCCGGAGGTAGCGATGGCAAGGCACGTCTTCACGCGCGCGCAGTATCTCGACATCCTCAACGACAGCCTGCGCAAGCATCCCGGCTGGCAGCCTGGCATGGCCTTTGTGTTCCTGCCGCCCGGTGCCGATGCCAGCCAGGCCACCGCAGTGGGCTGCACCGGACCGATGGAGGCGATCGCGATCTATGCGGAAATCCAGCGGGTGGCGGCCGAGCTGATCGAAGTCAGCGACGCATAAGCGACGCATACACCCGCAGCGGACAACGCCACTGCGGCACCGGCCGGGCCGGTGCCGCGGGTGCGTACAATACCGCCCTCTACAGACTTTCGGAAATTGCCGTGAAGAAAACGGACCTGGAAAAAAACAAGGGCCTGAAGATCGCCAACAGCCTGAAGCAGGCGGCGGCGGGGCGGGGCGGCATTCCCGGCGCCGCGCCGCGCCCGGACCGGCGCGAGCAGCGCCGGCTGGACCAGGAGCAGGGCCTGGTGCCGTTCGCGTGCAAGCTGGATGGCGAGCTGGTGAAGCGCCTGCAGGCGCTGGCCGCCGATCACCCGGGCGGCATGACCGGGCTGCTCAATGAAGTCCTGCCGCGCGCGCTGCCGCAGGATCCGGGCCAGGCCTGAGCGCCGCGCGGCGGCCGCGCCGCCGCCGGCCCGGGCGGTATTTCAGTCCTCTTCCTCGTCGTCGAGGAACTCGCGGCGCAGCATCCAGTTGGCGATGGCTTCGTCGCAGATGCGCTTGAACTTCTGCTTGTCCGGCATCTTGTCGAACAGCTGGAAATTGACCAGCGCCATGCCGGCATCGGTGATGTAGAACATGCGACTGGGGTCGTCATCGTGGACGATGCGGCCGTCGATGGCGTCTTCTTCGCTTTCGGCCGGCATGTCCTCCAGCTCGACCACGCGGCAGGTGAAGCGCGGGCTGCGGGTGTGGGTCAGGTACTCGAATTCGTCGTGCATGACCTCGCCGCCCTTGCCTGCGATCACGGCGAAGCCCCAGATAAAGCGGGGCATCGGCAGATCGGACAGATCTTCAATCTCGTCCATGGTGTTCTCCCTGATTCAATTCCCGCATTATCGCCCGGAACGGCGCGGCTTCAAAAGATGGCGCGGCGCGGCCCTGCCGCTGCCGTGCCCGTTACGGCGGGGCGTGGCAGTTGGCCAGCACCGGCGCGGCGCTTTGCGCCTGCATCAGGTCGCGCAGCGTGCCTGACTCGCCCTTGGTCCACCATTCGTAGCGCCCGCCGACATAGCGCGCGCCGGACGCCGCCACCGTGCTGACCGCCAGCATCGGCTTGCCTTCGATGCGGAACACCGCGGCCTGGTTGTCCGGGCTGTTGAAATAGCGCACTGACAACGACTTGCCGCCGTCGCACTGGTAGCGCATGGTGCGCACCTCGGGAAAGCGCACGCCGTCGATGCCCGGCGCGCGGGCCGCCTGGGCCGTGGCGCTGGCGCAGAGGAAGGCAAGCAGGGCAACGGTGCGGGTCCGCGACGGGAACAAGTGACGGGGCATGGCGTAGGTCTGTGCGAAGTTGGGGTTCGATGGATGGCGCCGGATCGAGGCCGCGCGGCCGCGCCGGGCGATCAGCCCAGCATGTA
Organism: Cupriavidus neocaledonicus; assembly: GCF_000372525.1. GTDB lineage: Bacteria > Pseudomonadota > Gammaproteobacteria > Burkholderiales > Burkholderiaceae > Cupriavidus > Cupriavidus neocaledonicus. Next base: position 310,343 of record NZ_AQUR01000104.1, on the reverse strand, counting down.
GCCGGCGGCGAGCGTGCGGAAGCTCTCCACCTCGCGGGCTTGCCAGGCTTCATCCTCACCGAGTTCCTCGGCCAGGATCGCCGCCACCGCCGGTGCCGCCTCGACGGCGGCGCGGGCGTCCAGGAACAGCGCGCGGTTGCGCCGCGCCAGCACGTCCTCGACCCGGCGCGCCAGTTCATGCCGGGCGGCAAAGCGCACATGGGCCTCGGTCAGGCCCGACGCGGCGGCGAGCACCCGCTCATGTCCCGGCAGCGCGCGCAGCAGGCCCAGTTCGTTGCCGTAGTAACGGTCCGGCGCACCCGAATCCGGCGGCGGCAGATCGGCCGGCAACCCGGCCGCGCCATGCAGCGGCAGCTCCGCGGTCACGCACGGCGCCGAGCGCACCATCTGGCGCTGGATCGCGGTCTCGATCACGTCTTCGGCCATCTTGCGGTAGGTGGTCCATTTGCCGCCGGTGACGGTGATCAGCCCGGCCCTGGACACCAGGATCGTATGCTCGCGCGACAGCGACGCGGTGGAGGCTTCGCCGGTGGCCCGCACCAGCGGCCGCAGGCCGGCCCAGACGCTGGTGACGTCGGCGCGGGTGGGGTCCTTGGCCAGGTAGCGCGACGCCGTTTCCAGGATGAAATCGACATCGTCGGCGCCCGCGTCGGGCTCCAGCGGCAGGTCGCGGCGCGGCGTGTCGGTGGTGCCGACGATGGTGTGACCGTTCCACGGCACCACGAACAGCACCCGCCCGTCGTCGGTCTTGGGGATCAGGATGGCGCGCTCGCCCGGCAGGAAGCTGCGCGGCAGCGTCAGGTGCACGCCCTGGCTGGGCGCGACCATGGTGCGCGCATGCCCGTCTTCCATCTGGCGGATGGCATCGACCCACACGCCGGTGGCATTGATCACGCAGTCGGCGCGCAGCCGGAAGGTGGCGCCGCCGAGCACGTCCTGCACCGTCACGCCGCTGATCACCCCGCCTTGCTGGCTCAGCCCGGTCGCGCGCATGTAGTTGAGCGCCGTGCCGCCGACGTCGAACAGCGTTCGCATCAACGCCACCGCCAGCCGCGCATCGTCGAACTGGCCGTCGAAGTACAGGTTGCCGCCGCGCAGCGGGCGCCCGCCGACGTGTTCGGCCAGGTTGGGCGCGGCCGCCAGCACCTCGCGGTGGTTCAGCCAGCGGCTGCCGGACAGGTTGAGGCTGCCGGCCAGCATGTCATAGAGCTTGAGGCCGATGCCGTAGAAGGGCTGGTCGAACATCTGGTAGGCCGGCACCACGAAGCCCAGCGGCCACACCAGGTGCGGCGCGTTGCGCGCCAGCAGGCCGCGCTCGTGCAGCGCCTCGCGCACCAGGCTGATATTGCCCTGCGCCAGGTAGCGCACGCCGCCATGCACCAGCTTGGTGGCCTTGCTCGAAGTGCCCTTGGCAAAGTCCGCGGCTTCGACCAGCAGCGTACGGTAGCCGCGCGAGGCGGCATCGACCGCGGTGCCCAGGCCGGTGGCGCCGCCGCCGATGACGATCACGTCCCAGCGCGGCTCGCGCTCCAGGGTAGCGAGCAGGGCGGCGCGGCCGGGCGGCTGGATCGGGGTGGGAAGGCTGTGCATGACGCTGTGGTGTGGTGGGTGCTGGCTTAGATGTTCAGGTTGTCCGGGGCGTGGCGCGGGGCGGGTTTGATCGACGGTCAGCCGTGGCCGCCGCCGGCGTCGTCCTCGCGCGCCCAGTCGCGTGCGCGCTCGACCGCCCGGTGCCAGCGTGCGAGCCGGTGGCCGCGCTCGTCGGCCGACAGCTTGGGCTCGAAGCGCCGCTCCACCTGCCATTGCTGCGCGATCTGCACCGGGTCGCTCCAGTAGCCGGTGGCCAGGCCCGCCAGGTAGGCTGCGCCGAGCGCGGTGGTCTCGGTCACGCGCGGCCGTACCACCGGGGTGCCGAGCAGGTCGGCCTGCATCTGCATCAGCAGGTCGCTGCGAGAGGCGCCGCCGTCAACGCGCAGCTCGGCCAGCGCGATGCCGGCGTCCTTCTGCATGGCCTCGAGCACGTCCACGCTTTGCAGCGCGATCGATTCCAGCGCCGCGCGCGCAATCTGCGGGCGGCCGGTGCCGCGCGTCATGCCGACCAGCGTGCCGCGCGCAAAGGCGTCCCAGTGCGGTGCGCCCAGCCCGGCAAAGGCTGGCACCAGCACCACGCCGCCGCTGTCGTCGCACTGGCGCGCCAGCGCCTCGGCCTCGGGCGCGCTCTGGATGATCTTCAGGCCGTCGCGCAGCCACTGGATGGTGGCGCCACCCATGAACACGCCGCCCTCGAGGCAATACTGGGTCTGGCCGCGGTACTGCCAGCCGATGGTGGTCAGCAGGCGGTTGCGCGACGTGACCGGCTGCGCGCCGGTATTCATCAGCAGGAAGCAGCCGGTGCCATAGGTGTTCTTGGCCATGCCCGGCACCAGGCAGGCCTGGCCGAAGGTGGCGGCCTGCTGGTCGCCGGCGATGCCGGCAATCGGGATCGGCATGCCGAACAGTCGCGCCGAAGTGCGCGCGACCTCGCCGCTCGAGGGCACCACCTCGGGCAGCAGCGCGTGCGGGATGTCGAGCAGCGCCAGCAGCGCGTCGTCCCACTCGAAGCTGTGAATGTTGAACAGCATCGTGCGCGAGGCATTGGAGACGTCGGTGACATGGCGCGCGCCGTCGGTCAGCTGCCAGATCAGCCAGCTGTCGACGGTGCCGAAGGCCAGTTCGCCGCGCTGCGCGCGTTCCCGCGCGCCTTCGATGTTGTCGAGCATCCAGCGCAGCTTGGTGCCGGAAAAATAGGCGTCGATGACCAGGCCGGTCTTCTCGCGGAACAGCTCGCCGTGGCCGGCCGCTTGCAGCGCCTCGCACATCGGCGCGGTGCGGCGGTCCTGCCAGACCAGCGCGCGGCCGACCGGCTCGCCGGTCTTGCGGTCCCACAGCACGGTAGTCTCGCGCTGGTTGGTGATGCCGATGGCGCGCACCTGCGAGGCGCCGATGCCGGCGTCGGCCAGCACCGTGTGCGCCACTGCAAGCTGCGATTGCCAGATCTCGTAAGGGTCGTGCTCGACGTGGCCGGGATGTGGGTAATATTGGCGGAATTCGCGCTGCGCCAGGCGCACCACGTTGCCGGCATGGTCGAACAGGATGGCGCGCGAGCTGCTGGTGCCCTGGTCGAGCGCCAGCACATATTGCGGCTCGGCGGGAAGCTGGGACGGGGCAGGGCGCTGCGCCTGCGCGGCGGGCTGGTTCATGCGTTCGATCCTGACAATGACAAGGCGCGCCGGCGGGGCCGGTGCATGGAATCCTGATGGCTGAAATGTCTTTCCTTACGGCAGCCGATGCGGACGCAGGTTCCGCTGCCGCCTTCCTGGGCGGATCCGTGGCCGCATCCGCGGCCGGCTCCGTGGCCGATCTCACGGCTGGGATCGCCGCCTCGCTGGCGGCGCGCAGCGGTTTTGATGCCGCCGCCAGGCTGCGCCTGATGGCGGAAGGCCGGCAGGTCGGCTGGCTGCCGCGCACGCATGCCGGCGTTTTGCGCGGCATCGGCGCCGTGCTGGGCCCGGAGCAGCCGCTCGCCGACGGCTCCGTGGCGGTGGCCTTGCTGCCCGGCTGCGACGATTTCGATGCGCGCAGCGACGCGCTGCAGGCGCTGGCCCGCCAGCTGGCCGACGCCGGCCATGTGCGCGGCTGGCGCGACGAACTGTTCGCCGTCACCGCCGCGCTGGACGCGCCCGCGGTCGCGGTGGTGGAGCGCGCCGCGGCGCGCTTCCTGGGGCTGCTGACCTTTGCCTCGCACATGAACGGCATCGTCGACGGCGCTGCGGGCGCCCCCCCGGCCCTGTGGATTTCGCGCCGCAGCCCGGCCAAGTCCGTCGACCCCGGCATGTGGGACAACCTGGTGGCCGGCGGCATGCCCCACGGCAGCGACCCGCTGGCGACGCTGGTGCGCGAGTGCGAGGAAGAGTCCGGCATCCCGCCCGAACTGGCGCAGGGCGTGCAGGCCCACGGCATGATCGAGGTGTTGCGCGACCTGCCCGAAGGCGTGCAGTGGGAGCAGCTCTACGTCTACGACCTGCTGCTGCCGCCGGACTTCATGCCGCGCAACCAGGACGGCGAGGTCAGCGAGCACCGGCGCGTCGAAGTGGCGCCATTGCTTGCTATCATGTCGGCCGGCGCCATGACGGTCGATGCGACACTGGTGACGCTGGATGCCCTTGGACGGCGTGGCTGGCTCGATGCCGGCCATCACGACTGAGCCGCCGCGTGATCCGGCGCCACCGGCCCGGGCATTGCCCGCGGTATTGACCATTGCACTGACCGAGCCCCCCTGGCTTCCCCGGCCCCGCGCCGCGCCACCCAGACAGAACCACACACCATGAGCAACACCGGATTCATCCTGACCCTCTCGTGCCCTGACCAGCCGGGCATCGTCCACGCTGTCTCGGGCCTGCTGTTCCAGCACGGCTGCAATATCGTCGATTCCGACCAGTACGGGGACGAGTTCGCCGGCCGCTTCTTCATGCGTGTGCATTTCACCCCGGCCGCCGGTGGTCCCGACCTGGCCACGCTGAAGGCCGCGTTCGCACCGGTGGGGGACCAGTTCGGCATGCAGTGGGAGCTGAACGATGCCGCGGTGAAGCCGCGCGTGATGATCATGGTGTCGAAGATCGGCCATTGCCTGAACGACCTGCTGTTCCGGGCCAAGGTGGGCGGGCTGCCGGTGGAGATCGCGGCCATCGTGTCGAACCACCGCGACTTCTACCAGCTGGCGGCGTCGTACGACGTGCCGTTCTTCCATTTGCCGCTGATGAACGCCTCGGCGGAGCAGAAGGCCGCGCAGGAAGCGCGCGTGTTCGACGTGGTGCAGGAGCAGAAGATCGACCTGGTGGTGCTGGCGCGCTACATGCAGGTGCTGTCTGACGACCTGTGCCGCAAGCTGGCCGGCCGCGCGATCAATATCCACCATTCGTTCCTGCCCAGCTTCAAGGGCGCCAAGCCGTACTACCAGGCGCACGACCGCGGCGTGAAGCTGATCGGCGCCACCGCGCACTACGTCACCGCCGACCTGGACGAAGGCCCGATCATCGAGCAGGAGATCGAGCGCGTGGACCACAGCATGGACCCCGACCAGCTCACCGCCGTCGGCCGCGACGTCGAGTGCGTGGCGCTGGCGCGCGCGGTCAAGTGGCATGCCGAACACCGCATCCTGCTGAACGGCCACAAGACCGTGGTGTTCAAGTAATCCTTCTTCGCTGCGGTTTGCTCCCCACGTCCGCTCGCGGGCGCGGGGGCGGCCGAGGGAGCAGGCCTGCCGCATCGGCGAGGCAGGCCTCATCGCCCGCTCGGCCCGCGCCAGCGGGGCGGCCCGGGATCGAATCCGGGCGCAATCACTCGCGCTCTGCCACCACACACTGCACCCCACTGTCGGCCAGGATTTGGTCGAACGGCGCCGCCAGCGGCGCGTCGGTAAACAGCCGGTCCACCTCCGACACATGCGCCAGCTCGACCATGGCCTGGCGGTTGAACTTGCTGGCGTCCGCCGCCAGCCAGACCTCGCGTGAATGCTCGATGATGGTCCGCGCCACCTTGACCTCGCGGAAGTCATAGTCGCGCAGCGTGCCGTCGGCCTCGATGCCCGAGATGCCGATCAGCCCGATATCGACCTTGAACTGGCGGATGAACTCCACCGTGGCTTCGCCGACGATGCCGCGGTCGCGCGAACGCAGCACGCCGCCGGCGACGATGACTTCGCAATCGGGGTTGTCGGCCAGGATATTGGCCACGTTCAGGTTGTTGGTGATCACGCGCAGGCCGCGATGGTGCACCAGCCCGCGCGCGATCTCTTCCACCGTGGTGCCGATGTTCAGGATCAGCGAGCAGCCCTCGGGCACCGCCGCCGCCACCGCGCGCGCAATGCGCGCCTTGCCTTCGGCATTGAGCACCTGCCGTTGCCGGTAGGCGATGTTCTCGGTGGTGGAGTCCTCCACCCTCACCCCGCCGTGGAAGCGCGCCAGCATGCCGTTCTCGGCCAGCATGTTGACATCGCGGCGCACCGTCTGGAGCGTGACGCCGAACTTGCGCGCAAGTTCGTCGATGGAGGCAAAGCCCTGGGTGCGGACTTCTTCGAGCAGGGCCGTCTGGCGGGGATTGAGGGTCATGCGGGGATTCTAGTTCAAACAGAAACGAAAACAAAATGATGCGGTGCACTATTGTTTTCTGTTCGTTTTGTTGCTAAAACGAGCGTGAAGCCAAGATTGGTGCGCCTGCATCGAATGCAAGCAGTGATGCCGGCAGCATATCGAACATGGAGACCGGATGCAGCTACGTTTGGAAGGCGTCGCACAGCAGGCAGGTTCGCAGGCGTATCTCTATCCGATGACGCTGGCCCCGGTTCCCGGCGCGGTCACCATCCTGCTGGGCGCGACGCAGGCGGGCAAGACTTCGCTGATGCGTGTCATGGCAGGGCTGGACCGGCCCAGCGCCGGGCGCGTGCTGGTCGACGGCGGCGACGTCACCGGCATGCCGGTGCGCGAGCGCAATGTGTCGATGGTCTACCAGCAGTTCATCAACTACCCGTCGCTCAGGGTCTTCGACAACATCGCTTCGCCGCTGCGGCTGCGGCGCAAGGCGGCGGCCGGCGAGATCGCCGCGCGCGTGCGCGAGCTGGCGGCGCGGCTGCATATCGACCATCTGCTGGAGCGCTATCCGGCCGAGCTTTCCGGCGGCCAGCAGCAGCGCGTGGCGCTGGCCCGCGCGCTGGCCAAGGAGGCCCCGCTGATGCTGCTGGACGAGCCGCTGGTCAACCTGGACTACAAGCTGCGCGAGGAGCTGCGCGACGAGCTGACCCAGCTGTTCGCGCACGGCGACGCCACCGTGATCTACGCCACCACCGAGCCCGGCGAGGCCCTGCTGCTGGGCGGGCACACGGCGGTGCTCGATGCCGGCGAGCTGCTGCAGTACGGCCCGACGCCGCAGGTCTTCCACTATCCCGATTCGCTGCGCGTTGCGCGCGCCTTCAACGATCCGCCGATGAACCTGGTCGAGGGCAGGCTGGCGGGCGGCAAGGTGGCTTTGCCGGGAGGGATCGAGGTGCCCGTGCCCGGCGTGGCGGCGCACGACGGGCCGGTGACACTGGGCGTGCGCGCCTCCGCGTTGCGCCTGGCGGGCGAGGCCGGCGCGGTCGCCGTGCCGGGCCGCGTGGCGCTGGCGGAGTTGTCGGGGTCGGACACCTTCGTCCACGCCGATACCGCGGTGGGCAGCCTGGTGGCGCAGTTCGCGGGTGTGCTCGACCTGCAGCTGGGCGCGCCGGTGACGCTGCACCTGCTGCCCGAACAGCTCTACCTGTTCGACGCGGACGGGCGCCGCATCCATGCGCCGCGCCGGCCCGGCGGGCTCGCCGCCGAGGTGCCTGGCGGCGCCACAACGGCAACGCCGGCGGCGGGAGGCTGAGATGGCGCGCATCGACCTGGACCTGGCGCACTCGTACGTGCCCCATCCGCGCAGCGACGAGGACTACGCGCTGCTGCCGCTGCGCTTTACCTTTGAAGACGGCGGCGCCTATGCGCTGCTGGGCCCGTCGGGCTGCGGCAAGACCACGCTGCTGAACTGCATTTCCGGGCTGCTGCGCCCGTCGCACGGCACCATCGCCTTCGACGGCCGCGACGTCACCGGCGCCACGCCGCAGGCGCGCAATATCGCCCAGGTGTTCCAGTTCCCCGTGATCTACGACACCATGACCGTCGGCGACAACCTGGCCTTTCCGCTGCGCAACCGCGGCGTGCCGGAAGCCCAGGTGCGCGAGCGGGTCGGCCGCGTCGCCGAGATGCTGGACCTGTCGGCGACGCTCGGACGCCGTGCCAGCGGCCTGGCCGCCGATGCCAAGCAGAAGATCTCGCTCGGGCGCGGGCTGGTGCGCCCGGACGTGTCGGCGATCCTGTTCGACGAGCCGCTCACGGTGATCGATCCCCAGCTCAAATGGCAGCTGCGGCGCAAGCTCAAGGAAATCCACCATGAGTTTCGCCTGACGCTGATCTACGTGACCCACGACCAGACCGAGGCGCTGACCTTTGCCGACCAGGTGGTGGTGATGTCGCGCGGCAAGGCGGTGCAGGTGGGGCCGGCCGACGCGCTGTTCGAGCGCCCCGCGCATACCTTCGTCGGGCACTTCATCGGCTCGCCGGGCATGAACTTCCTGTCCGGGCAATGGCGCGACGGCGCCATCGACGTGGCGGGACGCCGCTACCTGCCGTCGTTGTCGCCGGGGGTGGAAGCGGCGCTGCGCGCGGCCGGCAGCTTCCGCATCGGGGTGCGCCCCGAATACCTGCAACTGGCGCCCGAGCGCGACACGCAGGCGGTGCCGGTGCAGGTGCAGCGCGCGCAGGACATCGGCACCTACTGGCTGCTGACCGGCGCGGTGCAGGAGGCGGGCGCGCAGGCCGGCACGCTGCGCGCGCGGTTGGGCGCCGAGGCCGCCGGCCTGCGCGCGGGCGACACCGCGTGGCTGTCGGTGTTCAACCGGCATACCTGCTACTACGTCAACGAGGAGCTGGTGCCATGAAACCGGTAAACCAGAAGGCCTGGCTGCTGGTGCTGCCGGTGGTGGTGTGCGTGGCGTTCTCCGCCATCCTGCCGCTGATGACCATCGTCAACTACTCGGTGCAGGACATCATCTCGCCCGAGCGGCGCGTGTTCGTCGGCACCGAATGGTTCCGCACCGTGCTGCGCGACGGCGAGCTGCACGACGCGCTGCTGCGCCAGCTCGGCTTCTCGCTGGCGGTGCTGGTGGTGGAGATCCCGCTCGGCATCCTGCTGGCGTTGTCGATGCCGGCGCGGGGCTGGAAAGCGTCGGCGGTGCTGGTGATCATCGCGCTGTCGCTGCTGATCCCCTGGAACGTGGTCGGCACCATCTGGCAGATCTTCGGGCGCACCGATATCGGCCTGCTCGGCGCCGCGCTGGCCGGGCTGGGCTTCGACTACAACTACACCGGCAGCGCCTTCGATGCCTGGATCACGGTGCTGGTGATGGACGTCTGGCACTGGACGCCGCTGGTGGCGCTGCTGTGCTACGCCGGCCTGCGCGCGATTCCCGACGCCTACTACCAGGCCGCGCAGATCGACGGCGCCTCGCGCCTGGCGGTGTTCCGCCATATCCAGCTGCCCAAGCTGCGCGGCGTGCTGATGATCGCGGTGCTGCTGCGCTTCATGGACAGCTTCATGATCTACACCGAGCCGTTCGTGCTGACCGGCGGCGGACCCGGCAACGCCACCACCTTCCTGTCGCAATACCTGACGCAGAAGGCGGTCGGCCAGTTCGACCTGGGTCCGGCGGCGGCATTTTCCATCGTCTACTTCCTGATCATCCTGCTCATGTGTTTCATCCTCTACAACTGGATGCAGCGCGCGGGCACCGCCGGCAGCGAGGACATGCCCCATGGCTGAGATCTCTTCGGCAGTGCCTGCCATGATCCCCACCGCGATCCCGGCAAAGGCCAACCGCGCCGCCTGGTGGCGCGCCGGCTTCCTGCTGGCCTACCTGGTGTTCGCGATCGTGCCGATCTACTGGATGGTCAACATGTCGTTCAAGACCAACGAGGAGATCGTCTCGACGCTGTCGCTGTGGCCGGGCCAGTTCACGCTCGAGCACTACAAGACCATCTTCACCGATCCGTCGTGGTATTCGGGCTATCTCAACTCGATGATCTACGTGGCGATGAACACCGTGATCTCGATCGGCGTGGCGCTGCCGGCCGCCTACGCGTTTTCGCGCTACCAGTTCATCGGCGACAAGCATGTGTTCTTCTGGCTGCTGACCAACCGCATGACGCCGCCGGCGGTATTCCTGCTGCCGTTCTTCCAGCTCTACAGCACCATCGGGCTGATGGATACGCACCTGGGCGTGGCGCTGGCGCACCTGGTCTTCAACGTGCCGCTGGCGGTGTGGATCCTGGAGGGCTTCATGTCGGGCGTGCCGCGCGAGATCGACGAGACCGCCTATGTCGACGGCTACTCGTTCCCGCGTTTCTTCCTGACCATCTTCCTGCCGCTGATCAAGGCCGGCGTGGGCGTGGCCGCCTTCTTCTGCTTCATGTTCAGCTGGGTCGAGCTGCTGCTGGCGCGCACGCTGACCTCGGTCAACGCCAAGCCCATCGTCGCCACCATGACGCGCACGGTGTCGGCCTCGGGCATGGACTGGGGCGTGCTGGCCGCGGCCGGCGTGCTGACCATCGTGCCCGGCGGCATCGTGATCTGGTTCGTGCGGCACTACATCGCGAAGGGCTTCGCGATGGGCCGGGTTTAACGCAGGCCTTCGCAAGGAGACGGCGCCAATGCTGAGCTGGATGGTATGGACCACACCGGTGGCGGTGTTCTTTGGCTGCATCGTGGTGATGCTGATCGGCATGACGATCCTGGAAATCCGCTCGCCGTCGGTGCTGCGCAAGGGCTTTTTGCCGATCGCCACCACCCGCGGCGACCGGCTCTTCATCGGGCTGATGTGCGCGGCGTGGATCAACCTGGCGTGGGTCGGGCTGGGCGAAAAGGTCGCCGCATGGCTGGCGCTGCCGGAAGAGCCGTCGGTGTGGATCAGCTTCGTGGCTTCGATGCTGATGCTGGCGCTGATCCTGCGCAAGGGCTAGCGCCGCGCCGGCCGGCATCGCCAGGCATTGAACAAGCATTACAGGGAAACGCGGCTTGTCCCCATCCCGGGGCCGCCACCCAGACCAAGACCGGGGCAGGGGATTCTTGAGGAGACACCGATGAAAGTGCACGTGACGTTGGGGATGTCAGCCCTTGCCTGCGCCGCCGCGCTGGCTTGCGGCGCCGCCTGGGCCGGCGAAGCGGAAGCGAAGAAGTGGATCGACAACGAGTTCCAGCCCTCGTCGCTGTCCAGGGACAAGCAGGCGGCGGAAATGAAGTGGTTCATCGACGCCGCCGCCAGGCTCAAGGCCAAGGGCGTCACGCAGATCAACGTGGTGTCCGAGACCATCACCACGCACGAGTATGAATCCAAGACCCTGGCCAAGGCGTTCGAGGAGATCACCGGCATCAAGGTCAACCATGACCTGATCCAGGAAGGCGACGTGGTCGAGAAGCTGCAGACCTCGATGCAGTCCGGCAAGTCGATCTACGACGGCTGGATCTCCGACTCCGACCTGATCGGCACGCACTACCGCTATGGCTCGATCCTGCCGCTGACCGACTACATGAACGGCGCCGGCAAGGAATGGACCAATCCCGGGCTGGATGTGAAGGACTTCATCGGCACCAAGTTCACCACCGCGCCGGATGGCAAGCTGTACCAATTGCCCGACCAGCAGTTCGCCAACCTGTACTGGTTCCGCGCCGACTGGTTCGCGCGCAAGGACCTGCAGGACAAGTTCAAGGCCAAGTACGGCTACGACCTGGGCGTGCCGACCAACTGGTCCGCCTATGAGGACATCGCCAACTTCTTCACCAACGACGTGAAGGAGATCGACGGCAAGAAGGTCTACGGCCACATGGACTACGGCAAGAAGGACCCGTCGCTGGGCTGGCGCTTCACCGACGCCTGGCTGTCGATGGCCGGCACCGCCGACAAGGGCCTGCCCAACGGCATGCCGGTGGACGAATGGGGCATCCGCGTGGCCGAGGACAAGTGCACGCCGGTCGGCGCCTCGGTGGCGCGCGGCGGCGCCACCAACAGCCCGGCGGCGGTCTACGCGCTGACCAAGTACATCGACTGGATGAAGAAGTACGCCCCGCCGCAGGCGATGGGCATGACCTTCTCCGAGGCCGGCCCGGTGCCCGCGCAGGGCCAGGTGGCGCAGCAGATCTTCTGGTACACGGCCTTTACCGCCGACATGACCAAGAAGGGCCTGCCGGTCGTCAACGCCGACGGCTCGCCCAAGTGGCGCATGGCGCCGTCGCCGTATGGCCCGTACTGGAAGCAGGGCATGCAGAACGGCTACCAGGACGTGGGTTCCTGGACCTTCTTCAAGAACACCGATCCCAACAAGCTGGCCGGCGCGTGGCTGTACGCGCAGTTCGTGACCTCCAAGACGGTATCGCTGAAGAAGTCGCTGACCGGGCTCACCTTTATCCGCGACAGCGACATCCATCACGAGTACCTGACCAAGAACGCGGCCAAGTATGGCGGCCTGGTCGAGTTCTACCGCAGCCCCGCGCGCGTGGCCTGGACCCCGACCGGTACCAACGTGCCGGACTATCCGAAGCTGGCGCAGCTGTGGTGGAAGAACGTGGCCACCGCGGTGACCGGCGAGAAGACGCCGCAGGCCGCGATGGACACGCTGGCCGAAGAGATGGACCAGGTCATGGCGCGGTTGCAGCGCGCCGGCATGAGCCACTGCGCGCCCAGGCTGAACGCGAAGGGCGATCCGGGCAAGTGGTTGTCGAGCGACCACGCGCCGTGGAAGAAGCTCGCCAATGAGAAGCCAAAGGGCGAGACCATTCCATACGACAAGCTGCTGCAGGCGTGGAAGGAGGGGCAGGTGCGCTGAGAGCTTCGAAGCCGCGGCAAACGTCGGGCCCTGAATCGCACATTGGATGCTCCCTCTCCCGCTTGCGGTAGAGGGAGCGAAGCCGCCGCATCCATTCCGCCTGAGCTAGCTTGCTTGGGATGCCAGGCCGGACGGCTCTGCCGTATCGGCCGCCTGCGCGGCATAGCGGGCCTTGCCATGCCGCTTGGCCTGATACAGCGCCATGTCGGCGTGCAGAAACAACTCGCTCACGGTCATGGCGTGCCGCGCATCGCGCAGTGCCGCGCCGACGCTGGCCGACGCCGCCAGCGTATGGCCATCGATCACGAAGGGCAGGCGCGCGGCCTGCACGATGGTGTTGGCCACCGACGCCATCGCCTGGCGGTCGGCAATGCCGTCAAGAATCACCGCGAATTCGTCGCCACCGATGCGCGCGACCGCGTCGCCCTTGCGCACGCAGGCGCGCAGGCGCTGCGCAAACGCCACCAGCAGCTGGTCGCCAATCGGATGGCCGTGGTTGTCGTTGACCGCCTTGAAGTCGTCCAGGTCCACCAGCAGCAGCGCCAGCGGCCCCGCACTGGCTCCGGCGCGTGCCATGGCTTCGGCCAGGCGCCGGTCGAAGCCCTTGCGGTTGAGCAGGCCGGTCAGATAGTCGGAGACGGTCTGTGCCTCCAGGCTGCGCAGCTTCTCGCGCTCGTGCGTGACGTTGCGCCCGAACATGTGCAGGCCGACCACGGTGTCCTGGGCATCGTTCCACGCCGGCTGGCAGGTGATCTCGATGCACTCGCTGCCGTCCGCGCTTTCGCGGTTAAAGGTCACGGCCTGGCCGGTGCCGGCCTGCTGCAGGTAGGGCTGGCAGGCCAGGTATTCCTGCGTGCCCCACAGCTCGCGCAGCGACAGCCCCACGATCTGCTGTGCCGGCAAGCCGTACCGGCGTGCATAGGCCTCGTTGACGAAGACGTAGCGCTGCTGCATGTCGATGAACGAGATGAAGTCCGGTACATGGTTGGCAATCGCCTCGATGCGCTTCTCGCTGGCGGCGGCACGGTCCTTGGCGGCCTGCAGCGCGGCCTCGCGCTCCGACAACTGGGCCACGACCTCGGCGAAGCTCGACGCCAGCTCGCCGATCTCGTCGGCACGGCCGACCGGCAGGTTCGCCACCGCCGACGGGTTGGTGCCGAGCTGGCGCACCGCGCGGTGCAGCCGCTGCAGCGGCGCCAGCAGGCGCCACATCACCAGCCACATCAACACTGCCGCGATCACCATGGTGATCGCCCCCATCACCAGGGTCCGCTGGCGCACGGTGATCAGCGGCGCATAGGCTTCGGCCGCGGGCAGCACCGCGACCACCTCCCAGCCGTTGGCGGCCAGCAGGTAGCGGGCGACGATCGGCTGGGTCGGCGTCAGGACTTCCAGCAACGCCGGCGGCTGGTCGGCGCCGCAGGCCTCGCCGATGGCGCGCGCCGGCGTCAGCACGCGCGACACGTCGGCATGCATTGCATAGCGCGGGTTGGTGCCGGCAGACACCAGGCAGAAGCTGCCGGTGGTGCCGACCCGGCTGTGCGACAGCTCGCGCAGGAAGTTGCTGTCCGCCAGGTTCAGCACGCCGCCGACCACGCCGCGCAGTTCGCCGGCGGGCCCCAGCATCGGCACCGCGAGCACCACGCCCGGTGAGTTGGTCTGCTTGCCCTGGATCAGGTCCGACACGGCGAACGACTGGCCCTGCAGCACGTCGCGGAAATAATCGCGGTCGTTGACGCGCAGGTGCACGCCATCCGGCACGGCGGTGCTGAACGTGAGTTCGCCGTCTGGCTCGGCCAGGAAAACGGCGTTGAAGGTGTCGGGAATATCCACCAGGCCCTGCGCCGCCCGGCGCAAGTCCGCCGGCGTGGCCGCGGGCATGGCGGCAAACTGGCGCGCCAGCCGCTGCAGCACGGCGGCGCGGCCCTGCAGCTTTTCATCCAGCTGCTCGGCGACCATCTCGACCAGCGTGTCCTGCTGCGCCTGCAGCAGGTTCTTCAGGCTGTCATAGGCGTAATACTGGGCGTAGAGCGCGCGCAGCACGACGATCAGCGTCACCACTCCCGCCGTGGCCAACGCCATCCGATACTTCAAAGAGTGCTGCATGATTGACTTCTTTCTTGTGCGCACCGACCCGTTTCCCGTCCGCGCTGGCCGCTGAAAGCCGGCGCTGGAATGACAAGAAGATTAACAGAAGTCAAGCGGCATTTCGAAACTGTTTGCAACAGCGGCGGGAGATCGATGGCTTGCTGCGGGCAGCCTCGCCAAAGCGCGGGGAGTCTTTCCGGGTGCCCGAGGTGGTTTGGGGGAGCGGGAAGCCGGATGCGCAAATGAAAAAAGCCAGCGCGAGGCTGGCTTTTTGAAACTGGTGGGTGGTACAGGGATTGAACCTGTGACCCCTGCCGTGTGAAGGCAGTGCTCTACCGCTGAGCTAACCACCCCTGTCTGCGTCGTCGTTGCCGTCGTGCAGCAGAGAAATGAGATTATGCAGAGGTTCTTGTATCTTGTAAAGCCCTTTTTTGAACTTTCTTATGCGGCCAGCGTTCCGGGCGCTTCGGCCGGGTCTTCCTGCCACACCGTTTTGCCGCCGCTGGCCTTGTCCAGTCCCTTCAGCAGCGCCAGATGGGCCTGCTGTTCCTCGTCGGTGGCGCGCAGCACCGGCAGGGCCAGCCGGGACAGGTCGGCGGTGGTGACCACGCCGCCCTGGCCGCTGGCGCTGTCGAGCGTGTCGATCACGAGCGAATCCTGGCCGCGTGTCATCGCCAGGTAGACCTCGGCCAGCAGTTCGGCATCCAGCAGCGCGCCGTGCAGCGTGCGGTGGGCGTTGCTGATGCCCAGGCGCTCGCACAGCGCATCCAGGGAATTGCGCTTGCCCGGGAACATCTGGCGGGCTTCGCGCAAGGTATCGATCACGTTGCCGACATGCTGGCGAAACGGCGGCAGGCCCAGCAGCTGGAATTCCATGTCGAGGAAGCCGAGGTCGAACTGCGCGTTGTGGATGATCAGCTCGGCGTCCTGCACGAACTCGCGGATATCGTGGACGACCTCGGCGAAGCGCGGCTTGTCGGCCAGGAACTCGACGGTGATGCCGTGGACCGCGATCGCGCCTTCGTCGATATCGCGCTCGGGGTTGACGTAGAAGTGCAGGTGGCGTCCCGTCAGGCGCCGGTTCATCAGCTCGACGCAGCCGATTTCGATCAGGCGGTCGCCGGTGGCGGCATTGAGGCCGGTGGTTTCGGTATCGAGAACGATTTGTCGCATGGCGGGCATTCTAGCGGAGCGGGGCGGGCGTTCCGCGCTTGTTGTTGGCGAGGCTTGCGGGATTCGCTCAGCGGCCGATCGATTCGACGCCGCGGTTGGCCAGCGCGTCGGCGCGCTCGTTGCCGGGGTGGCCGTTGTGGCCGCGCACCCAGTGCCAGGAGATCTGGTGCGGCTGCGCCAGGGTGTCCAGCGCCTGCCACAGGTCGGCGTTCTTGACCGGCTTCTTGTCGGCGGTCTTCCAGCCGCGCGCCTTCCAGCCGGGCAGCCATTCGCTGATGCCTTTCTGCACGTACTGGGAGTCGGTATAGACACGCACCACGCAGGGCCGCTTGAGCGCGCGCAGCGCTTCGATCACGGCGGTCATTTCCATGCGGTTGTTGGTGGTGTTCGGCTCGCCGCCGAACAGCTCTTTTTCGCTGGTGCCGGCGACCAGCACTGCGCCCCAGCCGCCGCGGCCGGGATTGCCCTTGCAGGCGCCGTCGGAGTAGATCGTGACTTCTTGCATGTGATTCCGTGGTGGCCGCCCGCGGGGCGGGCGGCGCATTGAGGGCCAGGGCGCGGCGCGCGCGGCCGCACCGTGTCAGCGTTCCTTGCCCGGGGTCTTGCCATGGGTGCCGGTGGGCGTGGCCACCGGTGCCGACACCGGCGCCAGCGCCGGCTTGGTCTTCCAGGCGGGGCCGACCAGCCGGATATTGCGCACGCGCTTGATCGCCGAAATCATATAGACCGCGCCGAAGATCGGCCACCAGCGATCGCCGGCCTTTTCCATGAAGGCGGCGCGCTGCAGCCAGCGGTCGGTGCGGTACGGCGGGCAATAGCAGCCGAAGCGGCCGCGGATGATATCGAAGCCGAGCAGCTTGAGCCAGTCCTTGATGCGCACGAAGCCGATCTGCTGGGCGTCGGTCGGCAGGAACGGCGTGGCGCCGAGCCGGTTCATGCTCTGGCGCGCGCCCCACAGGCTCATCGGGTTGAAGCAGGTGACCACCACGCGGCCTTCGGGCATCAGCACGCGCGAGACTTCGCGCAGCACTTCATGCGGGTCTTCGGCGAACTCCAGGATGTGGGGCAGGGTGACCAGGTCGATGCTCTGGGTGTCGAACGGCAGTTCGTCGAAACGGCACAGCAGCTGGCGCGCATCCGGATGTGCGGCCCGGGGCCCGTGCGGGCCGCTGGACGGGTCCAGCGCCAGCGCCGAGAACGGCATCCGGTTCTCGCGCAGGGTGTCGACATAGGGCAGTCCCAGCTGGACCGCGTGATAGCCGAAGATGTCGGCCACGGTCCGGTCGTACTGCTGCGCCTCCCAGCGCAGCATGTACTCGCCGGGCGGCGAGGCCAGCCAGTCTTCCCAGCTTACAATCGGGTGATTGGGACGATTGGACATAGGAGCATGCGCATGTTGAAGGTTGAGCCGATCCCGGCGTTCCAGGATAACTATATCTGGGCCATCCACGACGGGCACTGCGCCGCCGTGGTCGATCCTGGCGAGGCCGCGCCGGTGGAGCGCTTCCTGGCGCAAAGCGGTCTGGCTCTGGGCGCTATTGTAATCACCCATCACCACGGCGATCACCAGGGCGGCGTGGCCGAGCTGCTGGCGGCGCATCCGCGCGCACCCTCGGGCGAACCGCTTCCCGTGCTGGGGCCGGCGGGCGAGCGTATCGGCGGGCGCACCCGGGCGCTGCGCGAGGGCGACGTGGCGACGCTCGAGGCGCCGGCGCTGACGCTGCGCGTGCTGGACGTGCCCGGCCATACCGCCGGGCACATTGCCTACGTCGCGGACCTCGGCCAGGCCGGCCCGGCGGTGTTCTGTGGCGATACCCTGTTCGCCAGCGGCTGCGGGCGCCTGTTCGAAGGCACCCCGGCGCAGATGCTTGCGTCGCTCGACAAGCTGGCGGCGCTGCCCGGCGACACCCGCGTCTATTGCGCGCACGAATACACGCGCAGCAACGTGCGCTTCGCGCGCGCGGTGGAGCCCGGCAACGCCGCGCTCGAGGCGTGGGCGCAGCGCGTCGAGGCGCTGCGCGCCGCGGACCTGCCGACGCTGCCGACCACCATCGCCCATGAGCGCCAGGTCAACCCTTTCCTGCGCTCGCGCGAACCGGCGGTACGCGCGGCGGTGTCGGCGCACGGGGGCAACACCGGGGGCGATGCGCAAGCGTTCGGCGCGCTGCGCGGCTGGAAAGACAATTTTCGCTGAGCCCGGACGGCCTTCGGATACCGGCTATGTGGAAAATCTGATTGACGCGATACGCGGTTTTTTTTAGCATCACGCAACCTTTTAGCGTCACGATTTGAGAACTTAATGAAAATTGGTCGATTACTGGCGGTGGTCGCGTGCGCCGCGCTGCTTGCAGCGTGCGCCAGCACCCCCACGCCGCCTGAAGGCGCCGACGGTGCCGCGACCGCCCAGACTGCCAGGCGCCAGGACCCGCTCAACACCCTCAGCGACAAGTCCGCGCTCTCTTCCACTTCCACCATCAACGTCGACCAGGGCGGCCTGGACTGGCTGCGCGGCCCGTCCAACGATATCTGGGACCGCATCCGGCGTGGCTTCGCCATGACGGACCTGGAGGGCACGCTGGTCGACGATCGCACCCAGTGGTATGCGCAGCGGCCGGAGTACATGGAACGGATGGTCGGGCGCTCGAGCCGCTACCTCTATCACATCGTCGAGGAGCTGGAACAGCGCAAGATGCCGACCGAGCTGGCGCTGCTGCCCTTTGTCGAGAGCGCGTTCAACCCGCAGGCGCAGTCCACCGCCAAGGCGGCCGGGATGTGGCAGTTCATTCCCAGCACGGGCAAGTCGTACAACCTGAAGCAGAACATGTTCCGCGACGAGCGCCGCGACGTGCTGGCCTCGACCGACGCCGCGCTCGACTACCTGGCGCGGCTCTACGACATGTTCGGCGACTGGCACCTGGCGCTGGCCGCGTACAACTGGGGCGAGGGCGCGGTGTCGCGGGCGATCGCGCGCAACCAGGCGCGCGGGTTGCCGACCGACTACGCCAGCCTGCCGATGCCGAACGAGACGCGCTACTACGTGCCCAAGCTGCAGGCGGTCAAGAACATCATCGCCAACCCGGCCGCGTACGGCGTCAAGCTGCCCGAGATCCCGGACCACCCGTACTTCGTCACGGTGACCACCTCGCGCGACATCGACGTGAATCTCGCGGCCAAGCTGGCGGATATGTCGGTGGAGGAGTTCAAGGCACTGAACCCGTCGTTCAACCGGCCGGTGATCCTGGGGGCGTCGAACCCGCAGATCCTGCTGCCGTTCGATAACGCCGAGCGCTTCCAGTACAACCTGAACACCTATCGCGGCGGGCTGTCGAGCTGGGCCGCGGTGACGGTGGACAGCCGCGAGCGTGTCGAATCGCTGGCGGCGCGGCTGAATGTCGATGCCGACACGCTGCGCGAGATCAACAGCATCCCCAAGGGCATGCGCCTGAAGGCGGGCTCGACCGTGATGATCCCCCGCTCGGGCCGGCATGACCAGGACATCAGCGCCACCCTCGCCGACAGCGCCATGCTGGCGATGGAGCCGGACCTGCCCGATGCCCGCCGTGTGGTGGTGCGCGCCGGCCGGCGCGATACCGTGACCTCGGTGGCGCGGCGCTATGGCGTCTCGACCGGGCAGGTGCAGTCATGGAACAAGCTCTCCGGCACCAAGCTGGTGGCCGGGCAGAGCCTGGTGCTGATGGTGCCGGTGCGCGGCGCCGGCGCCGTGCGCGCAGCGCGTGCCGAGCGCGCCGACCGGGCCGAACGGGCGGAACGGGCCGAGCGTAGCGAGCAGGCCAGCCGCAAGGAACCTGCCGGCAAGGCCGGCAAGGACGCCAGGGTGGTGCGGGTTTCCGCCAAGGGCAAAAGCGACGGGCGCCAGCGTGTGGTGGTCGAAACCTCGCCGCGACGCGGGGCCAAGACCCCGGCCGTGGCCAAGGTGTCGGCAAAGACCACCACCAAGGCCAGTGCGAAGGGCGTCAAGGCGCGCTGACGGGACCGCATCGGCGCGATGCCGGCGGCACGCCCCTTTTTTCATGTGCCGGCGCCGTCCCGTGCGGCAGCGCGCTGAAACCGTGGCCACGAGCGCCCGGGCCGGTGGCAAACTACGGGCAGATACCAACGACCGCAGACGCGGAGGAGACAGACATGACGGCAAGCCATGCCGTGCATGCCCGTTCGCTGGCCGACCCCGAGGGGTTCTGGGCCGAACAGGCGGCACGCATCGACTGGGAAACCCCGTTCAGCCAGGTGCTCGACAACAGCCGCGCACCCTTCACGCGCTGGTTCGTCGGCGGGCGCACCAACCTGTGCCACAACGCGGTCGACCGCCACCTCGCGGCCCGCGCCGGCCAGCCGGCGCTGCACTGGGTCTCGACCGAGACCGACCAGGCCCGCAGCTTCACCTACGCCGAACTGCACGACGAGGTCAGCCGCATGGCCGCGATCCTGCAAGGCTTGGGCGTGCAGCGGGGCGACCGCGTGCTGATCTACATGCCGATGATCCCCGAAGCCGCCTTCGCCATGCTGGCGTGCGCGCGCATCGGCGCGATCCATTCGGTGGTGTTCGGCGGCTTCGCCTCGGTCAGCCTGGCCGCGCGCATCGAGGATGCCCGGCCGCGCGTGGTGGTCAGCGCCGACGCCGGTTCGCGCGCGGGCAAGGTGGTGCCGTACAAGCCGCTGCTGGACGAAGCCATCCGGCTGTCCTCGCACCAGCCCGAGAAAGTATTGCTGGTGGACCGGCAACTGGCGGACATGCCACGCACCGAGGGTCGCGACGAAGACTACGCCGCATGGCGCGAGCGTGTCGCCGGCGTGCAGGTGCCGTGCGTGTGGCTGGAGTCGGGCGAGCCCTCCTATGTGCTCTATACCTCGGGCACCACAGGCAAGCCCAAGGGCGTGCAGCGCGATACCGGCGGTTATGCGGTGGCGCTGGCCACGTCGATGGAGTACATCTTCTGCGGCAAGGCCGGCGACACCATGTTCACCGCGTCGGACATCGGCTGGGTGGTCGGGCACAGCTATATCGTCTATGGCCCGCTGCTGGCCGGCATGGCCACGCTGATGTATGAAGGCACGCCGGTTCGGCCCGATGGCGGCATCCTGTGGCGCCTGGTCGAGCAATACCGGGTCAACCTGATGTTCAGCGCGCCGACCGCGATCCGCGTGCTGAAGAAGCAGGACCCGGCATGGCTGACCCGCTACGATCTGTCCAGCCTGCGCCTGCTGTTCCTGGCCGGCGAGCCGCTCGACGAGCCCACCGCGCGCTGGATCCAGGACGGCCTGGGCAAGCCGGTGGTCGACAACTACTGGCAGACCGAATCCGGCTGGCCCATCATCGCGATCCAGCGCGGCCTCGAGGCGCTGCCGCCCAAGCTGGGCTCGCCCGGCGTGCCGGCCTACGGCTATGACCTGAAGATCGTCGACGAGAACACCGGCGCGGAATGCCCGCCCGGGCAGAAGGGCGTGGTCGCCATCGATGGTCCGCTGCCGCCGGGATGCATGAGCACGGTGTGGGGCGACGATGACCGCTTCGTGCGCACCTACTGGCAGGCGGTGCCGAACCGGCAGTGCTATTCCACCTTCGACTGGGGCGTGCGCGATGCCGACGGCTATGTCTTTATCCTGGGGCGCACCGACGACGTGATCAACGTCGCCGGCCACCGGCTGGGCACGCGCGAGATCGAGGAAAGCCTGTCGTCCAGTGCCGCCGTGGCCGAGGTGGCCGTGGTGGGCGTGCAGGACGCGCTCAAGGGGCAGGTGGCGATGGCGTTCTGCATCGCGCGCGATCCGGCGCGCACGGCCACGCCGCAGGCGCGGCTGGCGCTGGAAGGCGAGCTGATGAAGACGGTCGAGCAGCAACTGGGCGCGGTGGCCCGTCCGGCGCGCGTGTTGTTCGTCAATGCGCTGCCGAAGACGCGTTCCGGCAAGCTGCTGCGGCGCGCCATGCAGGCCGTGGCCGAGGGGCGGGACCCGGGCGACCTGACCACCATCGAAGACCCTGGCGCGCTGGAACAGCTGCAGGCCGCGTTGAGGGGCTAGGGGCGCGTTGAAGGGCCAGGGGAGAGGGCGATGCGGGTGTCGCGCGCGGCACACCGCATCGCCCCGCCTTGCCATCGGTCGTGATGCAGTCTAATATTTGAAGCATAAAATATTTAATCTTGATCTAGATGGCGGTGTGAGCCGGGACCGTGCGCGATGCGCGCCGCGCCCGGCGCAGCCGGCAGGAGGCAACAGATGCGCGTGCTTTGTATTGGCGGAGGCCCCGCCGGCCTGTACTTCGGCCTGCTGATGAAACTGCAGGAGCCGGCCAACGAGGTCATCGTGGTCGAGCGCAACCGGCCCTACGACACCTTCGGCTGGGGCGTGGTCTTTTCCGACGCCACCATGGACAACCTGAAGCAGGCCGACCCGGCCAGCGCCGCCGAAATCAACGCCGCCTTCAACCACTGGGACGACATCGACATCCATATCGGCGGGCGCACCATCCGCTCGGGCGGGCATGGCTTTATCGGCATCGGCCGCAAGCGCCTGCTCAACATCCTGCAGGCGCGTTGCGAAGCGCTCGGGGTGAAGCTGGTGTTCGAGACCGATGTGTCCGACGACCAGGCGCTGGCGATGCAATACCAGGCCGACCTGGTGATCGCCGCGGACGGCCTGAACAGCCGCATCCGCACGCGCTATGCCGACACCTTCCGGCCGGATATCGATACGCGCCAGTGCCGTTTTGTCTGGCTCGGCACGCACAAGCTGTTCGATGCCTTCACCTTTGCCTTTGAGAAGACCGAGCACGGCTGGTTCCAGGCGCATGCCTACCGCTTCGACGACAACACCTCGACCTTTATCGTCGAGACCCCGGAAGCGGTCTGGCGCGCCGCCGGCATCGAACAGATGAGCCAGGAAGAGGGCGTGGCGTACTGCGAGAAGCTGTTCGCGCGCTACCTCGACGGCAACAAGCTGATCAGCAATGCGGCGCACCTGCGCGGCTCGGCGATCTGGATCAGCTTCCCGCGCGTGATCTGCCGGCAATGGGTGCACTGGAACACCTTGCCCGACGGCCGCCGCGTGCCGGTGGTGCTGATGGGCGACGCCGCGCACACCGCGCATTTCTCGATCGGCTCGGGTACCAAGCTGGCGCTCGAGGATGCCATCGACCTGGCCGAAGAGATCCGCGGCAGCGGCCACGACGGCCTGCCCGATGCGCTGGCGCGCTATGAGGCCACGCGCGGCGTGGAAGTGCTGAAGATCCAGAACGCGGCACGCAACTCGACCGAGTGGTTCGAGAACGTCGAGCGCTATGCCGGCAGCCTGCCGCCGGAGCAGTTCGCCTATTCGCTGCTGACACGCTCGCAACGGATCTCGCACGAGAACCTGCGCGTGCGCGATGCCGGCTATGTCGCGCAGTTCGAGCACTGGCTGGCGCAGCAGGCCGGGGTGCCGGCCGACAGCCTGAAGCTGCAGGCCCACCAGCCGCTGCCGCCGATGTTCACGCCGTTCCGGCTGCGCGGCGTCACGCTGAAGAACCGCGTTGTGGTGTCGCCGATGGCGATGTATTCCTGCACCGATGGCGTGCCGGGCGACTTCCACCTGGTCCACCTGGGCTCGCGCGCGCTCGGCGGCGCCGGCATGGTGGTGGCGGAAATGACCTGCGTCTCGCCCGATGCGCGCATCACGCCCGGATGTCCAGGCCTGTGGAACGATGCGCAGCGCGATGCCTGGAAGCGCATCGTCGATTTCGTGCACGCCAACAGCGATGCGCGCATCGCCATGCAGATCGGCCACGCGGGTCGCAAGGGCTCGACCCAGCTCGGCTGGGAGGCGATGGACCATCCGCTGCCGCAGGGCAACTGGCCGGTGATCTCGGCCTCGCCGCTGCCTTACCTGCCGGGGGAATCGCAGACCCCGCGCGAGATGACGCGCGCCGACATGGAGCGCGTGCGCGATGACTTCGTCGCCAGCGCGCGGCGGGCGGCCGAGGCCGGCTTCGACTGGCTCGAGCTGCATTGCGCGCACGGCTACCTGCTGTCCAGCTTTATCTCGCCGCTGACCAATACGCGCGACGACGAATACGGCGGTGCGCTGGCGGCGCGCTTGCGCTTTCCGCTCGAGGTGTTTGCCGCGGTGCGCGCGGTATGGCCGCAGGACAAGCCGATGTCGGTGCGCATCTCCGCGCATGACTGGGTCGAGGGCGGCATCACGCCCGATGACGCGGTCGAGATTGCGCGCGCCTTCAAGGCCGCGGGCGCCGACATGATCGACTGCTCGTCGGGCCAGGTCAGCCCGGACCAGGCGCCGGTCTACGGCCGCATGTACCAGACCCCGTTCGCCGACCGCATCCGCAACGAGGCCGGCATCGCCACCATCGCGGTCGGTGCGATCTTCGAGGCGGACCATGTCGACTCGATCATCGCCGCCGGCCGCGCCGACCTGTGCGCGATCGCGCGGCCACACCTGGCCAACCCGGCCTGGACGCTGCAGGAGGCCGCGCGCATCGGCTATCGCGACATCGCCTGGCCCAAGCAATACCTGGCGGGCAAGCGGCAGCTGGAAACCAATCTCGAACGCGCCGCGGCGCAGGAGAAGCAGGCATGAGCGGCAGCACGGCGACATTGACCGGCCGGCACGCGCTGGTCACCGGCGGCGGGCGCGGCATCGGCGCGGCGATCGCGCGGCGGCTGCTGGCCGATGGCGCCAGCGTCACGCTGCTGGGGCGCGATGCCGGCACGCTGCAGACGACGGTGCAGGCGCTGCGCGCGCAGGCCGCGGCGGGCGCCGCCGTTTCGTATGTCGCGGCCGATATCGCCGATGCCGACAGCGTGGCGCGCGCCTTTGCCGCGGCCACGGCGCAGGCCGGCCCGGTCGCGATGCTGGTCAACAACGCCGGGCAGGCGCACAGCGCCCCGTTCCTGAAGACCGATGCCGCGCTGTGGCAGCGCATGCTCGACGTGAACCTGACCGGCACCTTCCTGTGTACGCAGGCGGCGCTGCCGGCGATGCTCGACGCGGGCTGGGGCCGCATCGTCAACGTGGCCAGCACCGCGGGGCTGATCGGCTATGGCTACGTCAGCGCCTATTGCGCGGCCAAGCATGGCGTGATCGGCCTGACCCGCGCGCTGGCGCTGGAAACCGCGGCCCGGGGCGTGACCGTCAACGCGGTGTGCCCGGGCTATACCGAAACCGACATCGTGCGCGACGCGGTGGCCAATATCGTCGGCAAGACCGGCCGCAGCGAGGAACAGGCGCGCGCCGAACTGGCCGCGCGCAACCCGCAGCGCCGGCTGGTGCAGCCCGACGAAGTGGCCGACGCGGTGGCCTGGCTGTGCCAGCCGTCCGCGGCGGCGATCACCGGCCAGGCGATCCCCGTTGCCGGCGGCGAAGTGATGGCGGGCTGAAGCACACTGACTGCAGCAGACAACGAGAGAACCCATGACAGAGATCGCACTCGACATGCGCCACCACAAGCGCAGCTTTGCCGGCTACCAGCCCGAGCATTTCCTGTGGTCGGTGTCCGCCGACGGCAAGGTCGGCACGGTGACGCTGAACCGGCCGGAACGCAAGAACCCGCTGACCTTCGATTCCTACGCCGAACTGCGCGACCTGTTCCGTGGCCTGTGCTACGCCAGCGACATCAAGGCGGTGGTGGTGACCGGCGCGGGCGGCAACTACTGCTCGGGCGGCGACGTGCACGAGATCATCGGCCCGCTGACGCGCATGTCGATGCCGGAGCTGCTCGACTTCACGCGCATGACCGGCGACCTGGTCAAGGCGATGCGCGCCTGTCCGCAGCCGGTGGTGAGCGCGGTCGACGGCATCTGCGCCGGCGCCGGCGCGATGATGGCGCTGGCTTCCGACATGCGCCTGGGCACGACGCAGGCCAGGACCGCGTTCCTGTTCACGCGCGTCGGCCTGGCCGGTGCCGACATGGGGGCATGCACGCTGCTGCCCCGCGTGATCGGGCAGGGCCGCGCCAGCGAGCTGCTGTACACGGGCCGCTCGATGAGCGCGGAGGAAGGGCTGCAGTGGGGCTTCTTCAACGCGCTGCACCCGTCCGAAGCGGTGCTGGCGCAGGCGCAGGCGCTGGCCGCGCAACTGGCCGCCGGCCCGACCTTCGCCCACGGCGTGACCAAGAAGCTGCTGCACCAGGAATGGAATATGGGCCTGGACGAGGCCATCGAGGCCGAGGCCGAGGCCCAGGCCATCTGCATGCAGACGCGCGATTTCCGCCGCGCCTACGAGGCCTTCGTCGCCAAGACCAAGCCGGTGTTCGAAGGGGACTGAAGCGCCATGTCCGACAAGACCTACCTCGATCTGCCGCTGTTCGACGACACCCACCGCGCGCTGGAGCGCGAACTCGACGCATGGTGCATGCAACACTTGCGTGTCGACCACAGCGATACCGACGCCGCCTGCCGCGCGCTGGTGCGGCAGCTGGGCGAGGCCGGCTGGCTGCGTTATTGCGTCCCGGCCGCGCATGGCGGCGCGCTGCCGGCGCTGGACTCGCGCTCGCTGTGCCTGCTGCGCGAGACGCTCGCGCGCCATGACGGCCTGGCCGATTTTGCCTTTGCCATGCAGGGGCTGGGCTCGGGCGCGATCTCGCTGGCGGGCAGCGACGCGCTGCGCGCGCACTACCTGCCGCGCGTGGCGCGCGGCGAGGCGATTGCCGCGTTCGCGCTGTCCGAGCCCGAGGCCGGCTCGGATGTCGCCGCGATGCAATGCAGCGCGAAGCTGTCGGAAGACGGCAGCCACTATGTGATCGATGGCGCCAAGACCTGGATCTCGAACGGCGGCATCGCCGACTTCTATTGCGTGTTCGTGCGCACCGGCGAGGCCCCGGGTGCGCGCGGCATTACGGCTTTGGTGGTCGACGCCGACACGCCCGGCCTTGCCATCGCCGAGCGCATCGACGTGATGGCGCCGCATCCGCTGGCAACGCTGCGCTTCGACCAGTGCCGCGTGCCGGTGGGCAAGCGGCTGGGCGAGGCGGGGCAGGGCTTCAAGGTGGCGATGATGACGCTCGATATCTTCCGCGCTTCGGTCGCCGCGGCGGCGCTGGGCTTCGGCCGCGCCGCGCTGGACGAGGCGCTGGCGCGTGCCCGCGCGCGCCCGATGTTCGGCGGCGTGCTGGCCGACCTGCAGCTGACCCAGGCCGCCATCGGCGACATGGCCACCGCCATCGACGCCGCGGCGCTGCTGACCTACCGCGCGGCCTGGCTGCGCGATGTGAAGGGGCAGCGCACCACGCGCGAGGCGGCCATGGCCAAGATGGTGGCCACAGAGAACGCGCAGCAGGTGATCGACCGCGCGCTGCAGATGTTCGGCGGCCTCGGTGTCAAGGTCGGCACGCGCGTGGAAAGCCTGTACCGCGAGATCCGCTCGCTGCGCATCTATGAAGGCGCGACCGAAGTGCAGAAGCTGATCATCGCGCGCGAGACGCTGGCCGGGCATCCGGCCTGAGATCGGACCTGGCGCCCCCGCGCCACCGACGAACTGCCGTACCGATACCGAGCAGACAGGAGACAAGCCATGGCGACCACAGCCCACCTCGACACCTTCGCGCGCGACCGCCTGCCGCCGCAGGACCAGTGGCCGGTGTTCCGCTTCAATGCCGATACCGACTACCCAGAGCGCATCAATGCCGCGGCGGAGCTGGTCGACCGCCACGTGCGCGAAGGCCGCGGCGAGCGCGTTGCCATCCGCCATCGCCGCGACGGCCGCATCGAGACGGTCACCTATGCCGAACTCGCGGCGCTGGTGAACCGCATCGCCCATGTGCTGGTCGAGGACATGCGGCTGGTGCCCGGCAACCGCGTGCTGCTGCGCGGCCCCAACAACCTGATGATGGCGGCCAGCTGGCTGGCCACGCTGAAGGCCGGGCTGGTGGCGGTGCCGACCATGCCGCTGCTGCGCGCCAGGGAGCTCAAGCAGATCATCGACAAGGCGCAGGTCACCGCCGCGCTGTGCGATGTGCGGCTGCGCGACGAGCTCGACGCCAACCAGCGGGCCGGCGGCGATTGCCATTGCCCGAGCCTCGCGCAAACGCTGTATTTCAACGGCGCAGGCGAGGGCTCGCTGGAGGCGGCAATGGCCGGCAAGCCGCAGACCTTCGACGCCTGCGACACCGCCAGCGACGATGTCTGCCTGATCGCCTTTACCAGCGGCACCACCGGCCAGCCCAAGGGCACCATGCATTTCCACCGCGACGTGCTGGCCATGTGCGACCTGTTCCCGCGCCATGTGCTGCGTTCCGCGCCGGACGATATCTTCTGCGGTACCCCGCCGATCGCCTTCACCTTCGGGCTCGGCGGCATGCTGTGCTTCCCGTTGCGCATCGGCGCCAGCACGGTGCTGGCGGAGAAGCTCACGCCCGAGACGCTGCTCGAGCTGATCCACGACTTCCGCGCCACCATTGTCTTCACCGCGCCCACCTTCTACCGGCAGATGGCGGCGCTGGCGCCGCGCTTCGATATCTCCAGCCTGCGGCACAGCGTGTCGGCCGGCGAGGCGCTGCCCGACGCCACGCGGCAGAGCTGGAAGGCCGCCACCGGCATCGAGATGACCGATGGCATCGGCGGCACCGAGATGATGCACATCTTTATCTCGAGCGCCGGCGCCGAGGTCAGGCCGGGCGCGATCGGCAAGGTGGTGCCCGGCTACGTGGCACAGATCGTTGACGAGGAGATGCGGCCGCTGCCGCCGGGCCAGGTCGGCAAGCTGGCGGTGCAGGGCCCGACCGGCTGCCGCTACCTGGACGACCCGCGCCAGGTCAACTATGTGAAGGCCGGCTGGAACCTGCCGGGCGATACCTTCGTCGCCGACGCCGATGGCTATTACTTCTACCAGGCGCGCTCCGACGACATGATCATCTCGGCGGGCTACAACATCGCCGGGCCGGAGGTCGAGAGTGCGCTGATGCAGCACGAGGCGGTGGCCGAATGCGGCGTGGTCGGCGCGCCCGACGACGGCCGCGGCCAGGTGGTGATGGCCTACGTGGTGCTGCGCGAGGGCGTGGCGGCGGACGACGCCACCCGCACCGCGCTGCAGGACCACGTCAAGCGCCAGATCGCCCCCTACAAATACCCGCGCCGCATCGAGTTCGTGCCGGCGCTGCCGCGCACCGAGACCGGCAAGCTGCAGCGCTTCCGGCTGCGCCAGATGGCGGAGCAGGGGCCGGGCGCAGCCAATGGCGGCAAGCCACACCAGGGGCAGCCATGAGCGAGGTGTTCCGCAATACCGTGCAGGTGCGCTTCAAGCACTGCGACGCCGCCGGCATCGTGTTCTATCCGCGCTACTTCGAGATGCTCAACGACCTGATCGAGGACTGGTTCGGCGAGGCGCTGGGCTGGCCGTTCGATGCCATGCACGGCGAGGGCCGCGCCGGCGTGCCGACGGCCGAACTGGAGTGCCGCTTCCTCGCGCCCAGCCGGCTGGGCGAGGTGCTGACGCGCGAGTTGCGCGTGCTGAAGCTGGGCCAGTCCAGCTTCACGCTCGCGGTTCGCTTTGCCGGCCCGCACGACGATACCCGCATGGAAGTGACGCAACGGCTGGTCTGCGTCGATACCGGCGCGATTGCGCCGCAGCCGCTGCCCGAAGCCGTGCGCGAGGCCATGGCGCGCTATCTGGTCGCCGCGGCCTGACCCCGGATTTCCATCCACCCATACCAAGCAACCACAGGGAAACGACATGAAGATCCTCCAGCCGCCCGACTGGGCGCCGCCGCGCGGCTACGCCAACGGCATGATGACCGAGATGCAGGCCGGCAGCCGGCTGCTGTTCATCAGCGGCCAGATCGGCTGGAACAGCCAGTGCGAATTCGAGACCGACGACTTTGGCCTGCAGGTGGCGCAGACGCTGCGCAACGTGGTCGCGGTGCTGGCGGCCGGCGATGCGCGGCCCGAACATATCGCGCGCATGACCTGGTATGTGAAGGACAAGGCCGAATATGTCGGCGCCTATGCGGCGATCGGCGAACATTACCGGGCCATCATCGGCCGCCACTTCCCGGCGATGACCGCGGTCGAAGTGGCGGACCTGGTCGAGCCGCGCGCCAAGGTGGAAATCGAGGTCACGGCGGTGGTTCCGCCGCCGCGGTAATCCGCCGGCGGCAGGTGCAGCCGCGGTAATCCGCCGGCGGCAGGTGCAGCCGCGCATGCGCGAACGGGCAGCACGGCGGCGGCCGGCGCGGCGGGATTGCCGCCTGCCGCGCGCAAGTCCTTGAAAACTTGAGAAATTGGGTGGCTCGGGATATAATTCGAAAGTTTCGCTTTCAGAACCCTTCACCCTAGCGCCTACCGCTTTCCACCTTCCGCCGCCCCCATCCGCGCCGCCGTTGCCGTCTGCACCAGATGTGACGCAATGAGCATGCCGCGACCGGATCCGACCGCATCGGCGCAATGCCGCTGCCGACGTCACGGATCCAGCCTGGGAGGCACGAGGCGTCGATTGGTCGGTCACGGGGTGAGTCCAGCAGGAGCCTACCCGTGTTACCGTCTTTTCCGTCCGCCATTCTCGCGCTAGCAGACGGCACGGTCTTTCGTGGCTATTCCATTGGCGCTTCCGGCCATACCATCGGCGAAGTGGTGTTCAACACCGCCATCACCGGTTACCAGGAAATCCTCACCGACCCGAGCTATTCGCGGCAGATCGTCACGCTGACGTATCCGCATATCGGCAACTACGGTGTCAATCCTGAGGATGTCGAAGCCACGAAAGTCCATGCCGCCGGCCTGATCATCAAGGATCTGCCGATCCTGGCCTCCAACTTCCGCAAGGAACACACCCTGGCCCACTACCTGAAGCAGGAAAAGGTGGTGGCGATCGCCGGCATCGATACGCGCAAGCTGACGCGCATCCTGCGCGAGAAGGGCGCCCAGAACGGCTGCATCCTGGCCGGCGAGGACAACGTGCAGAAGGCCATCGACCTGGCCCGCTCGTTCCCCGGCCTGGCCGGCATGGACCTGGCCAAGGTGGTGTCGGTCAAGGAACCGTACCAGTGGACCCAGTCCGAATGGAAGCTGGGCGAGGGCTACGGCAAGCAGCAGCAGCCGCAGTTCCACGTGGTCGCCTATGACTATGGCGTCAAGTACAACATCCTGCGCATGCTGGCCGAGCGCGGCTGCAAGGTCACGGTGCTGCCGGCGCAAGCGAGCGCGGCCGACGCGCTGGCGCTGAATCCGGACGGCGTGTTCCTGTCCAACGGCCCCGGCGACCCCGAGCCGTGCGACTACGCCATCGCCGCCACGCGCGAGTTCATCGAGCGCGGCATCCCGACCTTCGGCATCTGCCTGGGCCACCAGATCATGGCCCTGGCGGTCGGCGCCAAGACCCTGAAGATGAAGTTCGGCCACCACGGCGCCAACCATCCGGTCAAGGACCTGGATGACGGCCGCGTGGTGATCACGTCGCAGAACCACGGCTTCGCGGTCGACGCCGACACGCTGCCCGCCAACGTGCGGGTCACGCACAAGTCGCTGTTCGACGGCTCGCTGCAGGGTTTCGCGCTGACCGACAAGCCGGCGTTCTGCTTCCAGGGCCACCCGGAAGCCTCGCCCGGACCGAACGACGTGGCTTACCTGTTCGACCGCTTCATCCAGCTGATGACCGACGCGCGCAAGTAAGCGCGCGGGCAAGAGCGAGACAGACACGGGATCCCCCATGAACGCCTTCATGCATACCGCTTTCGGCATCACCGACTTCTGGACCTATGTGCTGGGCACGATCTTCATCGTGCTGCTGCCGGGCCCGAACTCGATGTACGTGCTGTCGGTGGCGGCGCAGCGCGGCGTGCGCGCCGGCTACAAGGGCGCGTCCGGGGTGTTCCTGGGCGACGCGGTGCTGATGGTGCTGTCGGCGGCGGGCGTGGCCTCGCTGCTCAAGGCCAGCCCGGCGCTGTTCTACGTGGTGAAGTACGTCGGCGCGGCCTACCTGGCGTGGATCGGCTTCAACATGCTGCGCGGCGCGCTGCGCAGCTGGGCCGCGCGCGGCGATGCCGCCAGCGCGGCGGCGGTGCCTGCGGCCACGACGGACCAGTCCGACCCGTTCCGCAAGGCGCTGCTGATCAGCCTGCTGAACCCGAAGGCGATCCTGTTCTTCATCTCGTTCTTCATCCAGTTCGTCGACCCGGCCTTTGCTTACCCGGTGCTGTCGTTCGGCGTGCTGGGGCTGGTGTGCCAGATCTGCAGCTTTGCCTACCTGACCACGATCATCTTCGTGGGCGCGAAGCTGGCCGAGGCGTTCCGGCGCCGCCGCCGGCTGTCGGCCGGCATGGCCAGCGGGGTAGGGGCGATGTTCATCGGCTTCGGTGCCAAGCTGGCCACGGCCACGATGAACTGAGCCAGACCACATTTTCGAATCCGGACGGATTCCCTGATTACCGGCGCGGTCCGCAGGCAAGGCGGGCCGGCCCATAAAGAGAGCGTGCAATGCCAAAACGCACAGACATCAAGAGCATCCTGATCATCGGCGCGGGCCCCATCATCATCGGCCAGGCGTGCGAGTTCGACTACTCCGGCGCCCAGGCCTGCAAGGCCCTGCGCGAGGAAGGCTTCAAGGTCATCCTGGTCAACTCCAACCCGGCGACCATCATGACCGACCCGGCCACGGCCGATGTCACCTACATCGAGCCCATTACCTGGGAAGTGGTCGAGCGCATCATCGAGAAGGAGCGCCCGGATGCGATCCTGCCGACCATGGGCGGCCAGACCGCGCTGAACTGCGCGCTCGACCTGCACCGCCATGGCGTGCTGGACAAGTACAAGGTGGAACTGATCGGCGCGTCGCCCGAAGCCATCGACAAGGCCGAGGACCGCCAGAAGTTCAAGGACGCGATGACAAAGATCGGCCTGGGCTCGGCCAAGTCCGGCATCGCCCACTCGATGGACGAGGCCGTCGCCGTGCAGGCCCGCATCGCCCAGGACACCGGCACCAGCGGCTACCCGATCGTGATCCGCCCGTCGTTCACGCTGGGCGGCACCGGCGGCGGCATCGCGTATAACCGCGAAGAGTTCGAAGAGATCTGCAAGCGCGGACTGGACCTGTCGCCGACGCGCGAGCTGCTGATCGAGGAATCGCTGCTGGGCTGGAAAGAGTATGAGATGGAAGTGGTCCGCGACAAGCAGGACAACTGCATCATCATCTGCTCGATCGAGAACCTGGACCCGATGGGCATCCACACCGGCGACTCGATCACCGTGGCCCCGGCGCAGACCCTGACCGACAAGGAATACCAGATCCTGCGCAACGCCTCGCTGGCGGTGCTGCGCGAGATCGGCGTCGACACCGGCGGCTCCAACGTGCAGTTCTCGATCAACCCGAAGGACGGTCGCATGATCGTCATCGAGATGAACCCGCGCGTGTCGCGTTCGTCGGCGCTGGCCTCCAAGGCCACCGGCTTCCCGATCGCCAAGGTCGCGGCCAAGCTGGCGGTCGGCTACACCCTCGACGAACTGAAGAACGAGATCACCGGCGGCGCTACCCCGGCTTCGTTCGAGCCCTCGATCGACTACGTGGTCACCAAGGTGCCGCGCTTCGCCTTCGAGAAATTCCCGCAGGCCGACAGCCACCTGACCACCCAGATGAAGTCGGTGGGCGAGGTGATGGCGATGGGCCGCACCTTCCAGGAGTCGTTCCAGAAGGCGCTGCGCGGGTTGGAAGTGGGCGTCGATGGCCTGGACGAGAAGTCCACCGACCGCGACGAAATCGTCGAGGAGATCGGCGAGCCGGGCCCGGACCGCATCTGGTACGTCGGCGACGCCTTCCGCCTGGGCATGTCGCTGGAAGAGGTCTATCACGAGACCGCCATCGATCCGTGGTTCCTGGCCCAGATCGAGGACATCGTCCGCACCGAGGGCCTGGTCAAGTCGCGCACGCTCGACAGCCTGTCGACCGCCGAACTGCGCTTCCTGAAGCAGAAGGGCTTCTCCGACCGCCGCCTGGCACGGCTGCTGAAGA
This sequence comes from Cupriavidus neocaledonicus, assembly GCF_000372525.1. Classification (GTDB taxonomy): domain Bacteria; phylum Pseudomonadota; class Gammaproteobacteria; order Burkholderiales; family Burkholderiaceae; genus Cupriavidus; species Cupriavidus neocaledonicus. The sequence goes on along the minus strand of NZ_AQUR01000104.1, from coordinate 276,660 downwards.
CCGACGCCAAGGCCGTGCGCGAAGCGCGCATCGCCCAGAACGTGCGTCCGGTGTACAAGCGCGTCGATACCTGCGCGGCCGAGTTCGCCACCAACACCGCCTACATGTACTCGACCTACGAGGCCGAGCACGGCGAGTGCGAGGCCGCTCCGACCGACAAGAAGAAGATCATGGTGCTGGGCGGCGGCCCGAACCGGATCGGCCAGGGCATCGAGTTCGACTACTGCTGCGTGCACGCCGCGCTGGCGCTGCGCGAAGACGGGTACGAGACCATCATGGTCAACTGCAACCCGGAAACCGTGTCGACCGACTATGACACTTCGGACCGGCTGTACTTCGAGCCGGTGACGCTGGAAGACGTGCTGGAGATCGTCGCGATCGAGAAGCCGGTCGGCGTGATCGTGCAGTACGGCGGCCAGACCCCGCTGAAGCTGGCGCTGGATCTGGAGCGCAACGGCGTGCCGATCATCGGCACCAGCCCCGACATGATCGACGCGGCCGAAGACCGCGAGCGCTTCCAGAAGCTGCTGCAGGACCTGGGCCTGCGCCAGCCGCCGAACCGCACCGCGCGCGCCGAGGACGAGGCGCTGCGGCTGGCCGAGGAAATCGGCTACCCGCTGGTGGTGCGCCCGTCGTACGTGCTGGGCGGCCGCGCCATGGAAATCGTGCATGAGCCGCGCGACCTCGAGCGCTACATGCGCGAGGCGGTCAAGGTCTCCAACGATTCCCCGGTGCTGCTCGACCGCTTCCTGAATGACGCCATCGAGTGCGATGTCGACGCGCTGTGCGACGGCAAGCGCGTCTTTATCGGCGGCGTGATGGAGCACATCGAGCAGGCTGGCGTGCACTCGGGCGACTCCGCCTGCTCGCTGCCGCCGTACTCGCTGTCGGCCGAGACCGTGGCCGAGCTGAAGCGCCAGACCGCGGCCATGGCGCGCGCCCTGAACGTGGTCGGCCTGATGAACGTGCAGTTCGCGATCCAGCAGAACAACGGCGTCGACACCGTCTACGTGCTGGAAGTGAACCCGCGCGCGTCGCGCACCGTGCCGTACGTGTCCAAGGCCACCGGCATGCAGCTGGCCAAGATCGCCGCGCGCTGCATGGCTGGCCAGTCACTGGACGAGCAGGGCGTCGCCGATGAGGTCATCCCGCCGTACTACAGCGTCAAGGAAGCGGTGTTCCCGTTCAACAAGTTCCCGGGCGTCGATCCGGTCCTCGGACCCGAAATGCGTTCCACCGGCGAAGTGATGGGCGTGGGCAAGAGCTTCGGCGAGGCCCTGTTCAAGAGCCAGCTGGCCGCGGGCTCGCGCCTGCCGGAGAAGGGCGCCGTGCTGATCACCGTGAAGGACAGCGACAAGCCGCGCGCCGTGGCCGTGGCCCGCATGCTGCACGACATGGGGTATCCGATCGTGGCTACGCGCGGCACCGCCTCGGCGATCGAGGCCGCCGGCATTCCGGTCAAGGTGGTCAACAAGGTCAAGGACGGCCGTCCGCATATCGTGGACATGATCAAGAACGGCGAACTGGCGCTGGTGTTCACCACCGTGGACGAAACCCGCGGCGCGATCGCCGATTCGCGCTCGATCCGTATCTCGGCGCTGGCCCACCGCATTCCTTACTACACCACCATCGCCGGCGCGCGCGCCGCGGTGGAAGGCCTGAAGCACATGCAGAGCCTGGAGGTCTACGACCTGCAGGGCCTGCATGCCTCGCTGGCCTGATGCCGTCAAGGTAACCAGGCAACACATGGCCACAGGGCCGGCCGCGTTGCGGCGGTCCTGCCGGGAAAGCCCGCCGGAGTTGCTGCCGGCGGGCTTCCTGGCCTAAACTACGTCAAATTCGTCGATCGAACCGGCGTGCCCGCGTTCGATCCTGTCTGAAAGCCGCGGTTGAGCGGACGTGCCCTGGCGGGGTTTGCCGGGGTTGGCTCCAGCTCCGCTGCGGCTCATTTTTTTGTTGAACGAAGACATGAGCACCATTCCGATTACCAAGCGTGGCGCAGAGCTCCTGAAGGAAGAGCTGCAGCGCCTCAAGGCTGTCGAGCGTCCGGCGGTGATCAATGCCATCTCGGAAGCGCGCGCCCAGGGCGACCTGTCTGAAAACGCCGAGTACGACGCCGCCAAGGAAAAGCAGGCCTTTATCGAGGGCCGCATCCTGGAAGTGGAGGCCAAGCTGTCGGCTGCGCAGATCATCGACCCGACCCAGCTCGATACCGATGGCCGCATCGTCTTCGGCGCGACCGTCGACCTGGAAGACCTGGAGTCCGGCAATCCGGTCAGCTACCAGATCGTCGGCGACGACGAGGCCGACCTCGACGCCGGCAAGATCTCGGTCAGCTCGCCCATTGCGCGCGCGCTGATCGGCAAGTTCGAAGGTGACGTCGCCACCGTGCTGGCCCCGGGCGGCGAGCGCGAGTACGAAGTCATTACCGTTCGCTACATCTGATGCCGGCCCGGCCGGCGGGCTTGTGCCCGCGCCGGCCACCGGAAAGGCCGGCTTGTGTTCTCCACTTCCTATAACAACCTGCCGCCGCTGCCGCACCGCATTTTCCTGCTGCTGACGGTGGTGTGGGCGGGCAGCCTGTGGACCGTCGGCTACATGGTGGCGCCGACGCTGTTTTCGGTGCTGCCCAGCCGCGAGATGGCGGGCATGATTGCCGGGCACCTGTTCCATACCGAGGCCATCGTCGGCGTGACCATCGGCGTGCTGCAGCTGGTGCTGTGCAACGTGATGATCCGCCGCGGCGCCCAGCGCTATCGCAGCCTGCGCTGGCTGGTGCTGGGCATGCTCGGCTGCGTGCTGGTGGGTTACTTCGGGATCCAGCCGTTCATGGGCAGCCTGAAGGAAAAGGCGCTGGCGCTGGGCGTGGGGGTGTCGGAATCGCCATACCAGGCGCAATTCGGCATGCTGCACGGCGTCTCCAGCGCCTTCTACCTGCTGCAAAGCCTGCTGGCGCTGGCGCTGGTGTGGCGCGCTTCGGCGCCGCGTTCGGCCGGGGAGTGAGGCCGGCCGCGGGCACGGCCGCTGGCGCGGCGAGCCGCATCGGGGCGCCTGGCGGCGCCCGCTTAATCCTGATGCCGGCGCTTCAGCCCAGGGCCTTCTTCTTCTGGCTGGTCGGGCGGGCGCGCGAGCGCTTCACATTGCCGCCCGCGGTGACGCGCTCGTTGCCAAGCACCGTGACTTCCTTGCGGGTCGGGCGACGATTGGGCGCGGCGCTGGGCTTCTTCACCGTGACCGTGCGCGGCGCGGCGCCGCCGCGGCGGGCGGGCGTGTGCCGGCCGAGGTCTTCGGCCTGGTTTTCCTTCAGGCGGGCTTCGCCCGGACGCCAGACCACCAGCAGCTTGCCGATATGCTGGATCGGCGCGGCGCTGAGCTGGTCGCAGATTTCTTCGTAGATGGCGATTCGCGCTTCGCGGTCGTCGCCGAACACGCGGATCTTGATCAGGTCATGGGCGGCCAGGCTGCGGTCGATCTCGGCCAGCACGGCGCGGGTCAGGCCTTCGGCGCCGACCATCACGACCGGGTTCAGGGCATGGGCACGGGAGCGCAGGTCGGAACGCTGGGCGGGGACTAGTTGTAGAGCGGGCATAGGTTGGCGCCGGATAAGGCGCTTGAAATAGTGATAGAGCGCGTGGCGCTGGTAATCGGGCGCTGCCGCCCGCGCCGGTCGCGACACAGCGCGCGGGAACTGGCTGCCGACAGCCGCCGAGGGCGGCAAGCCGGGATGCGGATTGGCGCGTATTATCCGTCAATCCGGCACTGTCGGGCAGCAAAATCATCAAAACAGTAGGAAAACCTGCGCCGCCGGCCCGGCCGGCGCGCGCGGGCAGGGAACAGGCTGGTATCTGGCATGGCAAAGAACAAGTTCAATCATTCGTGGCTGCACGACCACATCAACGATCCGTACGTAAAAATGGCGCAGCGCGAAGGCTACCGCGCCCGCGCGGCGTACAAGCTCAAGGAAATCGACGAGCAGGACAAGCTGATCCGCCCGGGCCAGGTCATTGTCGACCTGGGCGCGGCGCCCGGCAGCTGGAGCCAGTACGCGCGCAACAAGCTGGCCGACTCGCCCCGGGCCAGGGACGGTAGGATCGACGGCGCCGTCGTGGCGATCGACCTGCTGCCGATGGAACCGGTCGCCGACGTCACTTTCATCCAGGGCGACTTCCGCGAGGAATCGGTCTTCCGCGAGCTCGAAAGTGTGGTGCTGGACGCCTCCGGCGGCAACAAGATCGACCTTGTTTTGTCCGACATGGCCCCCAATTTGTCCGGTGTGGCCTCCGCCGATGCGGCCCGGATCGAATACCTGTGCGACCTGGCGCTTGAATTTGCGCAGGCCCACCTGAAGCCGGAGGGAGCATTGCTGGTAAAGTGTTTCCACGGGAGCGGCTACAGCCAGATCGTGGAAAAGTTCAAGCGGCAGTTCAAAGTGGTCGCGAAGCGCAAGCCCAAGGCGTCGCGCGACAAGTCTTCCGAAACCTTTATCCTTGGGCGCTACCTCAAGACAGTGGATTGACCGATCTCGATACAAGCCAGGGCGGAATAAGAAATGTAGAGGGAAATACCCTCACCCGGTGCTATCGGCATCATAGTTTCTCTGTTTCCCCTCGAGGGCGGGGGCTGCATTACAATGCAGCTATCCGTTGGCAAGGCAATTGCAAAGGAGTTCGGCCTTGAATAACAACCTGTTTCAAAAGGCGGCAATCTGGCTCGTGATCGCGCTGGTGTTGTTTACCGTCTTCAAGCAGTTCGACAAGCCCCGTGCGCAGGACAGCGTCACCTATTCGCAGTTCATGGATGACGCCAAGAACGGCAAGGTGTCGCGTGTCGACGTGCAGGGCCGCAACCTGGTGGTCTCGCCCAAGGAAGGGGCCAAGTACACTATCATCTCGCCGGGCGACATCTGGATGGTCGGCGACCTGATGAAGTACGGCGTGCAGGTCACCGGCAAGGCGGACGACGAACCCAACGTGCTGGTCCAGGCCCTGTATTACCTCGGGCCGACCCTGCTGATCATCGTGTTCTGGTTCTACATGATGCGTCAGATGCAGGGTGGCGGAAAAGGCGGCGCATTCTCATTCGGCAAGTCGCGTGCGCGGCTGATCGACGAGAACCAGAACGCCGTCACGTTCCAGGACGTGGCCGGCTGCGACGAGTCCAAGGAAGAAGTGGTCGAACTGGTCGACTTCCTCAAGGACCCGCAAAAATTCCAGAAGCTGGGCGGCCGCATCCCGCGCGGCGTGCTGCTGGTCGGCCCGCCGGGCACCGGCAAGACGCTGCTGGCGCGCGCCATCGCCGGCGAGGCCAAGGTGCCGTTCTTCAGCATCTCCGGTTCCGATTTCGTCGAAATGTTCGTCGGCGTGGGCGCGGCGCGTGTGCGCGACATGTTCGAGAACGCCAAGAAGCAGGCGCCCTGCATCGTGTTCATCGATGAAATCGACGCGGTCGGCCGCCATCGTGGCGCCGGCATGGGCGGCGGCAACGACGAGCGCGAGCAGACCCTGAACCAGATGCTGGTCGAGATGGACGGCTTCGAGGCCAACTCGGGCGTGATCGTGATCGCCGCGACCAACCGTGCCGACGTGCTCGACAAGGCGCTGCTGCGTCCGGGCCGTTTCGACCGTCAGGTCTACGTGGGCCTGCCGGACATCCGCGGCCGCGAGCAGATCCTGAAGGTCCATATGCGCAAGGTGCCGATCGGCAACGACGTCGACGCTTCGGTGATCGCGCGCGGCACCCCGGGCTTCTCGGGCGCCGACCTGGCCAACCTGGTCAACGAGGCCGCGCTGTTTGCCGCCCGCCGCAACAAGCGCGTGGTGGACATGCAGGACTTCGAGGACGCCAAGGACAAGATCTACATGGGTCCGGAGCGCAAGTCGACGGTGATGCGCGAGGAAGAGCGCCGCGCCACGGCTTACCACGAGTCCGGCCATGCGGTGGTCGCCAAGCTGCTGCCGAAGGCCGACCCGGTGCACAAGGTCACCATCATGCCGCGTGGCTGGGCGCTGGGCGTGACCTGGCAGCTGCCGGAGCATGACAAGTATTCGAAGTACAAGGACAGCATGCTGGAAGAGGTCGCCATCCTGTTCGGCGGCCGCGCGGCGGAAGAGGTCTTCCTCAACGCCATGAGCACCGGCGCTTCCAACGACTTCGAGCGCGCCACCAAGATCGCGCGCGACATGGTGACCCGCTTCGGCATGAGCGATTCGCTCGGCGCCATGGTCTATGTCGATACCGAGCAGGACGGCATGTTCGGCAAGCTGTCGTCAAAGACCGTGTCGGAAGCCACGCAGCAGAAGGTCGACGCCGAGATCCGCCGCATCATCGACGAGCAATACGCGCTGGCCAAGCGCCTGCTCGAAGAGAACCGCGACAAGGTCGAGGCCATGACCAACGCGCTGATGGAATGGGAAACCATCGACGCCGACCAGGTCAACGACATCATGGCCGGCAAGCCGCCGCGCCCGCCGCGCAGCGCATCGGGCCCGAACGGTGGCGGCAGCACGCCTTCGGGTGGCTCCCCGGTGGCGCCGACCAACGCGCCCGCCACGGCCTGATGCGGCGCTCGTCCCACTGACGACGCCGTAGCGATGGCCGTGTAGTGCCTGTCCCTGAAGCCGGTGCCTGGTGCACCGGCTTTTCCTTTTTGCGCGGCCGAGCCGCGCGCATCGCCGAAGCCTTCCGACCTTGCAGCAGACGATCCAGACCCGGCACTTCCAGTGCGGCCGTTTCCGTTTTGCCCTGGACCAGCGTCCGCTGGTGATGGGCATCCTCAATGTCACGCCCGACTCTTTTTCCGACGGCGGGCAGCATGCGAGCCGCGACGCGGCGCTGCGCCATGCCGAGCAGATGATTGCCGAGGGCGTCGACATCATCGACATCGGCGGGGAATCCAGCCGGCCCGGTTCGGCGGCGCTGCCGCTGGCAGACGAGCTGGCGCGCGTGATCCCCGTGGTGGAAGCGCTGCGCGACTGTGGCAAGCCGCTGTCGATCGACACCTACAAGCCCGAGGTCATGCGCGCCGCGCTTGCGGCCGGAGCCGATCTCATCAACGATATCTGGGGCTTGCGCATGCCTGGCGCGGTCGAGGCGGTGGCGGGCGGACAGGCGGGGCTGTGCGTGATGCATATGCAGCGCGACCCGCAGACCATGCAGGAAGACCCGCACTACGACGATGTGGTTGCCGAAGTGGCGCGGTTCCTGGCCGAGCGCGTCGCCGCGCTGCGCGCCGCGGGGATCGACGATGCCCGCATCTGCCTCGATCCGGGATTTGGCTTCGGCAAGACACCCGATCATAATTTGCGCCTGCTCGGGCAATTGCCGAAGCTGGCGCTGGACGGCCTGCCGGTGCTGGCGGGCATCTCGCGAAAATCCACGCTGGGCGCCATCCTGGGTGGCCGCCCGCCGCAGCAGCGCGTCGCCGCCAGCATTGCCGCGGCAGTCTGTGCGGTGGAGCGCGGTGCGTTGATCGTACGCGTGCATGATGTACAGCAGACCGTCGACGCCGTGAAGACCTGGTGGGCCGTGCGCAACGAATCTGTCAACGCGGACTGAGCCAGGCGCCGACGCCGGTCGGCTACCAGGACAGAACACAGAAGAGAAAGGAAAACAACGAATGACACGCAAGTATTTCGGGACCGATGGCGTGCGGGGCAAGGTCGGCGAGGCGCCGATCACGCCGGACTTCGTGATGCGGTTGGGCCATGCCGCGGGCAAGGTGCTGGCGCACGGCGCCAGGACCGGGCAGGGCAAGCCCACCGTGCTGATCGGCAAGGACACGCGCATTTCGGGCTACATGCTGGAGGCTGCGCTCGAAGCCGGCTTTACCTCGGCGGGCGTGCATGTGCTGCTGACGGGCCCGCTGCCGACCCCCGGCATCGCCTACCTGACACGGGCGCTGCGGCTGTCGGCCGGCGTGGTGATCTCGGCCAGCCACAACCCTTACTACGACAACGGCATCAAGTTCTTCTCGGCCAGCGGCGACAAGCTGCCCGACGCGGTCGAAGCGGCGATCGAAGCGGCCCTCGACGAGCCCATGGTGTGCGCCCCATCCGACGACCTGGGACGCGCCCGCCGCATCGACGATGCCGCCGGCCGCTATATCGAATTCTGCAAGAGCACCTTCCCGTACGAGCAGGACCTGCATGGCCTGAAGCTGGTGGTCGACTGCGCCCATGGCGCGGCCTATCACATCGCGCCGCCGGTGTTCCATGAACTCGGCGCCGACGTGATCGCCATCGGCAACCAGCCCGACGGCCGCAATATCAACGCCGGCTACGGCGCCACCGCGCCCGAGAAGCTGATCGAGGCGGTCAAGGCCAACGGCGCGGACCTGGGGCTGGCCTTCGATGGCGACGCGGACCGGCTGCAGATGGTGGATGCCGATGGCCGGCTCTACAACGGCGACGAGCTGCTGTATCTGATCGTGCGTGATCGCCAGGCCGCGGGCCACGCGGTGCCCGGCGCGGTCGGCACGCTGATGACCAATATGGCGGTGGAACTGGCGCTCAAGCGCGAGGGCGTCGACTTCGTGCGCGCCAAGGTGGGCGATCGCTACGTGCTGGAGGAGTTGAACAAGCGCAAGTGGACGCTGGGCGGCGAGGGCTCCGGCCACCTGCTGTGCCTGGATCGCCACAGGACCGGCGACGGCATCGTGTCGGCGCTGCAGGTGCTGGGCGCGCTGCGCCGCAGCGGCAAGACCCTGGCGCAACTGCTCGACGGCGTGAAGCTGTTCCCGCAGACGTTGATCAATGTACGTGTGCAGAAGGGTTTCGACTGGCAGACCCATGCCGGACTGCAGGCCGCGCGCGCCGAGGTGGAGCCCGAACTGGAGGGCCGCGGCCGGGTGCTGATCCGCGCCTCGGGCACCGAGCCCGTGGTGCGCGTGATGGTCGAGGCAGAGCAGGCCGAGATGGCCGAGCGCGCGGCCAGGAAGCTGGCGGACGCGCTGGGTGCCTGATAGCTCTCATCCACGGAACGGAACGCCGGGCTTGCCCGGCGTTTTTTTATCTAGTAGCGCAATTAACCGCCGTCATATTCCGCTCCCCGCGGCGCCGGAAACTCCGTCATTACCTTGCTGCAGGCCAGTTTCAAGAAGATTTAAAGATGTCACGGAATTGTCATACGGGCAGCATAAAGTTCGTCTTGTCAAAAATTTGTCATTCCCAACCAATGTTCTCTGGAGGACATATGAAGCTGGTCAAGACTGCCGTGGCAGGCATCGTTTCGATGGTGGTGGCGGGTACTGCGTTCGCGGCGGAAATTACCGGTGCAGGCGCTTCCTTCCCGGCGCCCGTGTATTCCAAGTGGGCCGACGCATATAACAAAGCAACGGGCAACAAGGTCAACTATCAATCCATCGGCTCGTCGGGCGGCATCAAGCAGATCGGCGCCAAGACGGTCGATTTCGGCGCCTCGGACGCGCCGCTGAAGGACGAGGAACTGAACAAGCAGGGCCTGGTCCAGTTCCCGACCGTGATCGGTGGCGTGGTGCCGGTGATCAACCTGCAAGGCGTGAAGCCGGGCGAACTGACCATCACCGGCGAGGTGCTGGCGAATATCTACCTGGGCAAGATCAAGAAGTGGGACGACCCCGCCATCAAGGCGCTGAACCCGCAAGCCAAGCTGCCGAACCAGGACATCCTGCCGGTGCGTCGCGCCGATGGTTCGGGCACCACCTTCATCTTCACCAACTACCTGTCCAAGGTCAGCGCTGACTGGAAGGGCACGGTAGGCGAGGGCACCACGGTCAACTGGCCGGGCGGTGGCACCGGCGGCAAGGGCAACGAGGGCGTGGCCGCCTTCGTGCAGCGCCTGAACGGTGCCATCGGCTATGTCGAGTACGCCTACGCCAAGCAGAACAAGATGACCCACGTGAACATGAAGAACGCGTCGGGTGCCGTGGTCAAGCCGGGCGACGACGCCTTCAAGGCCGCCGCCGCCGGCGCGGACTGGAGCAAGAGCTACTACCAGATCCTGACCAACCAGCCGGGCAAGGACGCCTGGCCGATCGCCGGCGCCACCTTCATCCTGGTGCACAAGAACCAGGAAAAGCCGGCGCAGGGCGCGGAAGTGCTGAAGTTCTTCGACTGGGCCTACAAGAGCGGCGCCAACATGGCCGCCGACCTGGACTACGTGCCGCTGCCGGAGAACGTGGTCAACCAGATCCGCTCGACCTGGAAGAGCAGCGTGAAGGACGCCTCGGGCAAGGCGCTGTACTGATCTGACGGCATCGCCGGCCCCGCGCAAGCGCGGGGCCGGTGTCCGGGCAGCCTGGTTCTCGCCTGGACACCGCGCTCCCGCCCAGGCGGGAGCGGCGATCCACCCTGAATTCTCCGATATGGCGACTATCCCCTCCGACACCCGCGGCGTGCAGCCCCCAAGCCGGCTCGGCGACATCCTGTTCGGCGGCCTGACGCGCGGCGCCGCCATCGTGACGCTGTTGCTGCTGGGCGGCATCATCGTCTCGCTGGCGATCAGCGCCTGGCCCTCGATCGAGGCCTTCGGCGCGCGCTTCCTGTGGTCCGCGGAGTGGGATCCTCCCGCCGATGTCTACGGCGCGCTGGTGCCCATCTACGGCACCATCGTGACCTCGCTGATCGCGCTGATCATTGCGGTGCCGGTGAGCTTCGGCATCGCCCTGTTCCTGACCGAGCTGTCGCCGGCCTGGCTGCGCCGCCCGCTCGGCACCGCCATCGAACTGCTGGCCGCGGTGCCGTCGATCGTGTACGGCATGTGGGGCCTGCTGGTGTTCGCGCCGATCTTCGGCGAGTATTTCCAGAAGCCGCTGGCGGCCACGGTGGGCCAGCTGCCGGTGATCGGCAAGCTGTTCCAGGGCGCGCCGCTGGGCATCGGCCTGCTGTGCGCGGGCGTGATCCTGGCGATCATGATCATCCCGTACATCGCCTCGGTGATGCGCGACGTGTTCGAGGTCACCCCGGTGCTGCTCAAGGAATCCGCCTACGGCGTGGGCTGCACCACCTGGGAGGTGATGTGGAACGTGGTGCTGCCCTACACCCGCGCCGGCGTGATCGGTGGCGTGATGCTGGGCCTGGGCCGCGCGCTCGGCGAAACCATGGCGGTCACCTTCGTGATCGGCAACACCAACCTGCTGGACAGCGCCTCGCTGTTCTCGCCGGGCAACAGCATCACCTCGGCGCTCGCCAACGAGTTCGCCGAAGCCGGCGCCGGCCTGCATACCGCCGCGCTGATGGAGCTGGGCCTGATCCTGTTCTTCATCACCTTCGTGGTGCTGGCGCTGTCCAAGCTGTTGCTGCTGCGACTGGCCAAGAATGAGGGCGCAAAATGAGCCAAGCGAGCCAAGCCATGACTTCCGTATCGATTCCCGCCGTCCGTCCCGATGCCGATGCCGTGCGCGCGCGCCTGCAGGGCCGCCGCCGCCGCGTCAACCTGTACGCGCTGACCGCGTCGCTGGTGGCGATGGGCTTCGGCCTGTTCTGGCTGGCGTGGATCCTGTGGACCACTGTCACGCTGGGCGTCGGCGGGCTGTCGCTGGACCTGTTCACGCAGATGACGCCGGCGCCCAATACCGCCGGCGGCGGCCTCGCCAACGCCATCTTCGGCAGCTTCGTGATGGTCGGCATGGCCACGCTGTTCGGCACGCCGCTGGGCATCCTGGCGGGCATCTACCTGGCCGAGTACGGCAAGAGCTCGCCGCTGGCCAGCCTTATCCGCTTTATCAACGACATCCTGCTGTCGGCGCCGTCGATCGTGATCGGCCTGTTCGTCTACGCGCTGGTGGTGACCCGCATGGGCCACTTCTCGGGCTGGGCCGGCATCTGCGCGCTGGCGCTGCTGCAGGTGCCGATCGTGGTGCGCACCACTGAAAACATGCTGAACCTGGTGCCCAACGCGCTGCGCGAGGCCGCCTTCGCCCTGGGCACGCCCAAGTGGAAGATGGTGCTGTCGATCACGGTGAAGTCATCGTACGCCGGCATTGTGACGGGCGTATTGCTGGCCGTGGCCCGTATCGCCGGCGAAACCGCGCCGCTGCTGTTCACCGCGCTGTCCAACCAGTTCTGGACCACCGACCTGAACAAGCCGATGGCCAACCTGCCGGTGACGATCTTCCGCTTCGCCATGAGCCCGTTCACCGAATGGCAGCAACTGGCCTGGGCGGGCGTGTTCCTGATTACGATCGGCGTGCTGGCCCTGAACATCCTGGCGCGCATCCTGTTCAAGAAATAAGCGGCGCGCCCGTCATCCGGACCGCCCCAAGACTGCAAGCGAGAAAACGCAATGACCTCCACCGTCATCGACATTCCCGATTCGGTTCGCGCCAAGATCGACGTGCGCAACCTGAACTTCTATTACGGCCAGTTCCATGCCCTGAAGAACATCAACATGTCGATCCCGGACCGCAAGGTCACCGCCTTCATCGGCCCATCGGGATGCGGCAAGTCGACGCTGCTGCGCACCTTCAACAAGATGTACGCGCTCTATCCCGAGCAGCGCGCCGAGGGCGAGATCAACATGGACGGCGACAACCTGCTGACCGCCAGGCAGGACATCGCACTGCTGCGCGCCAAGGTCGGCATGGTGTTCCAGAAGCCGACGCCGTTCCCGATGTCGATCTATGACAACATTGCCTTCGGCGTGCGCCTGTTCGAGAAGCTGTCGCGCTCGGAAATGGACGACCGCGTGGAGTGGGCGCTGACCAAGGCGGCGCTGTGGAACGAGGCCAAGGACAAGCTGCACCAGTCGGGCTACGGCCTGTCCGGCGGCCAGCAGCAGCGCCTGTGCATCGCGCGCGGTATCGCCATCCGCCCCGAAGTGCTGCTGCTGGACGAGCCGTGTTCCGCGCTCGACCCGATTTCAACCGGCCGCATCGAAGAACTGATCGCCGAACTGAAGGACGAGTACACCGTGGTGATCGTGACGCACAACATGCAGCAGGCGGCACGCTGCTCGGACTACACCGCCTACATGTACCTGGGCGAACTGATCGAGTTCGGCGAGACCGAGAAGATCTTCATCAAGCCGCACCGCAAGGAAACGGAAGACTACATCACCGGCCGCTTCGGCTGACAGGCAGGGCAGGGACTAGCATATCCATAAGCGCCCAGGAGAATCCCATGACTGACAAGCACCTGTCGACCCAGTTCGACGCAGACCTCAACGCCATCAACACCAAGCTGCTGCAGATGGGCGGGCTGGTGGAATCGCAGATCGAGCTGGCCATGCGCGCGCTGACCGACTTCGACGCCGAGATCGCCGACCAGGTGATCGCCCGCGAGATCCAGCTCAACGCGCTGGAAGTCGAGATCGATGCCGATTGCGGCAACATCATCGCGCGGCGCCAGCCGACCGCGCGCGACCTGCGCCTGGTGATGGCGATCTCCAAGACCATCACCAACCTGGAGCGCGCCGGCGACGAGGCCGAGAAGATCGCCAAGCGCACCAAGCACATCATGGAAGACGCGTCGGCGCACAGCATCAACTACGCCGAGGTCAAGCTCTCGGGCGAGATGGCGATCTCGCTGCTGCGCCAGGCGCTCGACGCCTTTGCCCGCCTGGACACGGTCGCGGCTGCGCGCATCGTCAAGGACGACAAGGCCATCGACGAGGAATTCCGCGGCTTCGTGCGCAAGCTGATCACGTACATGATGGAAGACCCGCGCACGATCTCGGTCGCGCTGGATTTCCTGTTCATCGCCAAGGCCGTCGAGCGCATCGGCGATCACGCCAAGAATATCGCGGAATTTATCATTTACATTGTCAAGGGCACGGACGTCCGCCATGTCTCGCGCGAGGACATGGAGCGCGAAGCGCTGAGCTGAGTACAGCCGCCCACGGAGAACCATACACATGCCAAGCAGTATTCTCGTTGTCGAAGACGAACCGGCGATCGCCGAGCTGATCGCCGTGAACCTGCAGCACGCGGGGCATTATCCGATCCGGGCCTATAACGCCGAGCAGGCGCTGTCGCTGATGAGCGATGTGCTGCCGGACCTGGTGCTGCTCGACTGGATGCTCCCGGGCAAGTCGGGCGCGAACTTCGCCAAGGAGTTGCGCGCCAACGACCGCACCCGCCAGATTCCCATCATCATGCTGACCGCCCGCGGCGAGGAGCAGGACAAGGTGATGGGGCTGGAAGCCGGTGCCGACGACTACGTCACCAAGCCGTTTTCGCCCAAGGAACTGCTGGCGCGGATCAAGGCCGTGCTGCGCCGCCGCGCGCCGCAGCTGACCGACGACGTGGTGGCGATCAACGGCCTGCGGCTGGATCCGGCCACGCACCGCGTCACCGGTCAGGATGAGAGCGGCCCGATCAAGCTCGACCTGGGCCCGACCGAGTTCCGCCTGCTGCACTTCCTGATGACGCACCCGGAGCGCGTGCACAGCCGCTCGCAACTGCTCGACCAGGTCTGGGGCGACCACGTCTTTGTCGAGGAGCGCACCGTCGACGTCCATATCAAGCGCCTGCGTGCGGCGCTGACGCCGGGCGGCTACAGCAACATGATCGAAACCGTGCGCGGCAGCGGCTACCGGCTGGCACGCACCCCTGGCGCCTGAGCCGCCGCACGGGTCTCGAGCCGCTGGCAGGGCGCGGCGAAATCGTGGCACACTCCGTCGCAACCCTGCAGGCAGCCGTTTCCGTGGCTGCCTGCGAGCCTGAACCCTGCGCATGAATGTCATCTGGGCCCGTTCCGCGGCCATCCTGATCAGCCTGCTGGTGCTGTCCGCCGGCGTCTACCTGGTCGCCGGCCCGGTACCGGCGCTGGCGCTGGCCTGCGTGTCGCTGCTCGGGCTGCTGTTCTACTACCTGTACCAGATCAACCGGCTGTGGAAGGTGCTGGACGCTCCTGTCTACGGCGAGATCCCGAGTGCGCTCGGCCTGTGGGGCGAGGTGTATTACCGCCTGCACCGGCTGGTCAAGCGCTGGCGCACCCAGGTGCTGCAGGTGGAGCAGCAGCACACCCGCTTCATCCAGGCGATCCAGGCCTCGCCCAACGGCGTGCTGATGCTCGATGACGCCGACCAGATCGAGTGGTGCAACGACGTCGCCGAGCAGCATTTCGGCCTGAACGCCCGGCGCGACGTGCGCCAGCGCATTACCCACCTGATCCGCCGGCCAGAGTTCGTCCATTACCTGACGCGGCAGCAGTTCGACGACCCGCTGGTGATGCGCGACATGGGCGAGCACAAGCACAGCGTGATCGCGGTGCAGATCCTGCCGTATGGCGACAACCGCAAGCTGGTGATCACGCAGGACATCACCAAGCTGGAAAACACCGAGGCGATGCGGCGCGATTTCGTCGCCAATGTCTCGCACGAGCTGAAGACCCCGCTCACCGTGATGACCGGCTTCCTCGAGACCGTGCGCGACCTGCCGGTGTCCGAGGAGGACCGGCGCCGCTATATCGACATGATGCTGGCGCAGTCGGTGCGCATGCAGAGCATCGTCGAAGACCTGCTGGCGCTGGCCAAGCTGGAAAGCGACGCCCAGCCGCCGGGCCATGACGTGGTGCCGGTCCGCGCCATGGTGGCGCACCT
Source organism: Cupriavidus neocaledonicus (assembly GCF_000372525.1). Lineage (GTDB taxonomy): Bacteria > Pseudomonadota > Gammaproteobacteria > Burkholderiales > Burkholderiaceae > Cupriavidus > Cupriavidus neocaledonicus. The sequence goes on along the minus strand of NZ_AQUR01000104.1, from coordinate 261,144 downwards.
GATGCACGATGCCGAGGCGCTGTCGCAGGGCCGGCACCACGTCGCGGCCGAGATCGACCCGACCGTCGGCATGCGCGGCGCGGAAACCGAGCTGATGTCGGCGCTCGGCAATTTGGTATCGAACGCCGTGCGCTACACGCCGGAGGGCGGTCGCATTACCATGCGGCTGGCCTGGGAAGATGGCCACGCGGTGTTCTCGGTGGCCGATACGGGCCTGGGCATCGCGGCCGAACATATACCCCGGCTGACCGAGCGCTTCTACCGCGTCGACCGCAGCCGCTCGCGCGACACCGGCGGTACCGGGCTGGGGCTGGCCATCGTCAAGCACGTGCTGTCGCGCCATCACGCGGAACTGCGCGTCACCAGCGAAGAGGGCCGGGGCAGCGTGTTCCGCGTGGTGTTTCCGCTGGAGCGCAGCGTGCGTTCCGCCGTCGACAGCGCGGACAGCCCCGTGCCGGGCGCGGGTTCGTCGGTCGCGCCGCAGTCGCCCGACAGTTCCCGGCGCGCCGCCTGATCACCATGAAAAAAACCCCGCCATGGCGGGGTTTTTCGTTGCCTGTGCGCGCACTCAGGGCGTGCCGCCGAACATCACCAGCAAATCGTTCTGGCTGATGTGCGGATGCTTGGAGCGCGTCTGATTGCGCATGTAATTGCCGTCCGATTGCATGATCCACGCCGAGGCATTGTCGCGCAGGTGGACCTGCAGGCTCTCCTTGATGACGCGCGCCTTGAGCGCCTTGTCCAGGACCGGGAACGCGACTTCCACGCGGCGGAACAGGTTGCGGTCCATCCAGTCGGCGCTGGAGAGGTAAAGCACGTCTTCGCCGGCGGCCTGGAAGTAGTAGACGCGGTGGTGTTCGAGAAAACGCCCGATGATCGAGCGTACCGTGATGTTCTCGGACATGCCCGGCACGCCCGGCATCAGCGCGCACACCCCGCGCACGATCAGGTCGATCTTCACGCCGGCGCGCGAGGCCTTGTACAACTCGTCGATGATCGACGGTTCCAGCAGCGCGTTCATCTTGGCGATGATGCGCGCCGGCTTGCCCGCGCGCGCGTTGCGGGCCTCGGCGCGGATATGGTCGACCAGGTTGCTCTGCATGGTGAACGGCGATTGCCACAGGTGGTTCAGCCGGATCGTGCCGGCGGTGCCGGTCAGCAGCTGGAACACATGGTGCACGTCTTCGCAGATGGCCTCGTCGGCGGTCAGCAGCCCGAAGTCGGTATAGAGCCGGGCCGTGCGCGGGTGGTAATTGCCCGTGCCCAGGTGGGCATAGCGGCGCAGCTTGACCTGCTTGGCCTTCGGCCCGGTGGGCTCGCGCCGCACGATCAGCAGCATCTTGGCGTGGCACTTGTGCCCGACCACGCCGTAGATCACGTGCGCGCCGGCGGACTCGAGCCGCTCGGCCCAGTTGATATTGGTTTCCTCGTCGAAGCGCGCCAGCAGTTCCACCACCACCGTCACTTCCTTGCCGTTGCGCGCGGCGGTCATCAGCGCTTCCATCACCAGCGATTCGTTGCCGGTGCGGTAGACCGTCTGCTTGATCGCGACCACGTTGGGATCGGCCGCGGCCAGCTGCAGCAGGTCCAGCACCGAGCTGAAGCTCTCATACGGATGGTGCAGCAGCACGTCCTGCTGGCGCATCACGTCGAACATCGACGCGCCGCCGGAGAAGGCCTTGACCGGGGCCGGCACATACGGCGGGAACTTGAGCCCCGGCCGGTCGACCATGTCGGGGATCTGCATCAGCCGCACCAGGTTCACCGGCCCGGAGACGCGATACAGGTCCTGTTCGGCAAGCCCTGATTCCAGCAGCAGCCGGCGCGCCAGCGGCGCCGGCGTATCCGACGAGATCTCCAGCCGCACCGTGTCGCCGAAATGGCGCGCAGGCAGCTCGCCCTGCAGCGCTTCGCGCAGGTCGGTGATGTCGTCTTCCGAGACGAACAGGTCCGAGTTGCGCGTGACGCGGAACTGGTAGCAGCCATGCACGGTGATGGCCGGGAACAGCTCGTGCACGAAGCCCTGCATGAACGACGACAGCATGACAAAGCCGTACGGATAGCCCGACAGCTTCTCCGGCATCTTGACCACGCGCGGCAGCGCGCGCGGCGCCTGCACGATGGCGAGATCGGCATCGCGCCCGAAGGCGTCCTTGCCGGATAGTTCCACCACGAAGTTCAGGCTCTTGTTGAGCACGCGCGGGAAGGGGTGGGCCGGGTCCAGCGCGATCGGGGTCAGCACCGGGGCCAGTTCGCGCTGGAAGAACTCGCGTGCCCATTCGCGCTGGGCATCGGTCCAGGTGGTGGTCAGGTGGAAAAAGACCCCTTCTTTTTCAAGTAGTGGAAAAATGGTGTTCTGCAGCATGTCATACTGCGAGGCCACCAGCCGTTGCGTGCGCTCGGTGACAAGCTGGTAGGTCTGCTGGAACGAAAGACCATCCGGCGTCAGGCCCGAGGCATTGTCGCGCATCTGTTCCTTCAGGCCCGCCATGCGGATTTCAAAGAACTCGTCCAGGTTGCTGGACACGATGCAGATGAACTTGAGCCGTTCCAGCAGCGGGACTTTCGGGTCCGCGGCTTGCGCCAGCACGCGGGCGTTGAATTCCAGGATGCCCAGTTCGCGATTGAGCAGCGTACTGGACGGAGTCGTCGACATGGTCATGACCTTCTTTTGGTAATGTGGCGACTTTTTCATAGAATCGTGTCACTTTCATGACAGTTTGATTTTGTCATGATGCGGACATGACCACGACATATTTTCTCCGGGCCCGAATCGCGGCAGGCCCAGGCACCAGCGTGTCCCTGCCGCGCTTCGCAACGCCAATGCGAACCTGCCCTTCAAGCACACGATGAACAACACTCCACGCCTGCTGGCCGCCGTCGACATGGGCTCGAACAGCTTCCGCCTGATGATCGGGCGGGTGGACGAGACCCCGACGGCCAATGGCCCGGCCAGCCAGATTTTCCAGGTGGACGCGCTGCGCGAGCCGGTGCGACTGGCAGCCGGGCTGACCCCCGACAAGTACCTGGACCAGCCCGCGCGGCGGCGTGGCATCGATGCGCTGCGGCGCTTCGGCGACCGCCTGCGCGAGTTCGCGCCGGGACAGGTGCGCGCCGTTGCCACCAATACGCTGCGGGTGGCAAAGAACGCGTCCGAGTTCCTGATCGAGGCCGAGAACGCCCTGGGCTTTCCGATCGAAGTGATCGCCGGGCGCGAGGAGGCGCGGCTGATCTATCTGGGCGCGTCGCACGATGCGCCGGCCTGCCAGGGCAACCGCCTGGTGGTCGATATCGGCGGCGGCTCGACCGAATTCATCATCGGCAACGGCTACCAGTCCAGGCTGATGGAAAGCCTTTATATCGGCTGCGTGTCGCACAGCCGCCAGTTCTTTCCCAGCGGCAACGTCGACGAATACGCGATGAAGCAGGCCGAGCTGGCGGCGCGTCGCGAGATCCAGGTGCTGGTGCGCCAGTACCGCGCCGCGGGCTGGGAGCAGGCGGTGGGCTCGTCGGGCACCGCGCGCGCGCTGGCCGAGCTGATCGAGCTCAACGGCATGAACGACAGCAATGCCGAGCATGGCATCACGCGCGAAGGGCTGGAGCGGCTCAAGCGCGCGCTGATCAAGGCCGAGAACACCAACCGCGTCAAGCTGACAGGGCTCAAGCCCGACCGCATCCCGGTGCTGCCGGGCGGCTTGTCGATCATGCTGGGGGTGTTCGCCGAACTCGATATCGAGCGCATGGACGTGACCGACGGCGCGCTGCGCCTGGGCGTGCTGTACGACCTGCTCGGACGCAGCCACCATGAGGACATGCGCACGGTCACGGTGGACCAGTTCATGCGCCGCTATGGCGTCGACCGCGCCCAGGCCAGCCGCGTGCGGCGCACCGCGCAGACGCTGCTGTCACAGTTCCCGGACCCGGCCAATGAACGGCGCGAGGACAACCTGGCGCTGCTGGGGTGGGCCGCCAGCCTGCATGAGATCGGCATGTCGATCTCGCACAGCGGCTACCACAAGCATTCGGCCTACATCGCCACCCATGCCGACATGCCAGGCTTTTCCAAGACCGACCAGGCACGGCTGGCAACGCTGCTGCTGGGCCACGCGGGCAAGCTGGGCAAGCTGTCGGGCAGCGGCAAGTTCGTCGACTGGCGCATGCTGTTCAGCCTGCGCCTGGCCTTCGTGCTGTGCCGGCGCCGCTCGGATGTGGCGCTGCCTGACATCCGTGTCACGCAGCTGGCCGAAGCGCTGGATGAAGGCTTTACCGTGCGGCTGCCGAAGGCGTGGATCGACGCCAATCCGCTGATCGAATACAGCCTGGCGCAGGAAGCCGACGAATGGCAGCGCATCGGCAAGCGCTACAAGGTGGTCTACGACTGAGCGGGAAGGCGGCGAGCGGCCGCCGATAGGGCGGCCGCGGCCGGAAGGGCCTTGGTGGCGGGAGCGCCGCTCAGGCGGCGTTGTTCAGGCCCAGGAAGTGGCGGGCGTAGCGCGGGTTCATGTCGTTCACGCGCAGCAGCGTGAGAAAGTCCGCCACGTTGAAGTCCGGGTCCCACGCGGGCTGGCCGCAGATCTTCGCGCCCAGGCGCAGGTAGCCCTTGATCAGCGCGGGCGGCTCGACCGCCAGTTGCTGGTTCAGGTCTTCCACCGGCAGCGGCAGGCGCGGGAAGGCGTGGTACTCGATCGGCGCCAGCGAGCGCTCGGTGAACAGCCGGTGCAGGCTGGCCGCGTAGTGGCCGCCGTCGCTCATCGGCACGCTCGCGCAGCCCAGCATCGATTCGATGCCCCAGCGCTGCAGGTACTCGCCCAGCCCGCCCCACAGCGCCATGATGACACTGCCGGAGCGGTAGTCGCGGTGCACGCACGAGCGGCCCAGTTCCAGCATCTTGGGGCGCAGGTGCGACAGGCGCACCAGGTCGAATTCCGATTCGGCGTACAGGCAGCCCAGGCGCTTGGCCTGGTGGGGCGGCAGCACGCGGTAGGTGCCGACCACGCGCAGCGTGGCCATGTCGCGCACGATCAGGTGGTCGCAATAGGCATCGAACATGTCGACGTCCAGTTCGGGTACCGAAGACGTCAGGCGTGCGCCCATTTCCTCGGCAAAGACCTTGTAGCGCAGGCGCTGGGCCTCGACTACTTCATCCTGGTGGCGCGCCCACGCCACGCTGAGAACAGGCGACTCATGTGCCGGTGTATCCGATGGGCGATGAAGACGCCTCCGCGCCGTCTGGCCGCCGAGGCCATTGGGCAGGGAGTCGAAGAGCGGCTGGGTAGGCGTCGGCAGATCTCGCATCAGTATGTCCTTTTGGTGACGAAACTGTTGCGATGCAATGTAGTCAGGGCCGGTGACATTGCCGTGACCCGGCGATGACGGTTGCGTGACTTCGACTGCCGCGCCGGTCCGGGAAGCCTCCGGGAGCACCCGGGCGGGCACGCACCCCGGCCGGTGTCAGAGGAATTCGGGGTTGATGACCGCGCGCAGCACCGTCTGGGCCTCGCTTTCGCGTGTACGGCCGGTCAGCCACCAGACGCCGCCCTTGCGCACGCTCCAGTTCATTTCCGTGCCCGCCAGCAGCAGGCTGGCGACGCGGCCGATCCAGGGCTGATGGCCGACCACCACCACGTGCTCGGGGCGCTCCGGCCATTCGACCGCGGCGAGCACGGCGCTGACGTCGGCGCCAGGGGCCAGGGCATCGAGGATGTGCGCCTCGCCGGTCAGCGCCGCCGCCGTTTCGCGGGCGCGCACGGCGGGACTGCACAGGACGCGGGTATCGGCTGGCAGATGCGCGCGCAGCCATTTGGCCGAGGCCTCGGCCTGCTTGCGGCCGCGGCGCGTCAGCGGGCGCTGCAGGTCGGCATGGCGGCTAAGGCTGAGGGCGTCGGGGAGGTCTTCGGCTTCGGCATGGCGCCACAGGATCAGGTTCATGTCGGACGGTGCAATGAGCGTGCTTCGAGTATGGTGAAGCGGCCCGACCGGCGCAAGCGCGGCGCAAGCAAAAGCGGGCTGCCGGTCAGGGCAGCCCGCAAGTGTCTCCGGGCGCGGTGTCAGCGGCGTGACAGCGCGTCGGCGCAAATACGCGGCGGCGCCGGTGGCAATGCGTTGCCATCGGCGCCGTCGGGAAACTCAGGACTTGTGGCGGAAGTTGATGCGCCCCTTGGTCAGGTCGTAGGGCGACATTTCCAGGGTCACGCGGTCGCCGGCCAGGATGCGGATGCGGTGTTTCTGCATCTTGCCCGAAGCGTATGCCCAGATTTCAACGCCGTTTTCCAGCGTGACACGATAGCGGTTGTCAGGCAGGGCTTCCGACACCACGCCGCCAAATTCAATGAGTTCTTCCTTAGCCAATCTGTCTTCCTTTTCGGCAGCCCGCGAAGGCTGCATGGTTACGTTTCAAAAAATTCGGTTCGATACGCCCGCCACGGCGCCAACCGCGGCATTTGCGCCGATACGGCCAATCGCGCCTGAGGCGGTTGGGGCAGGGCGCGCATGCTGCGGCGGCAGGCGCCTGCATGACCGGTTCAGTCGGCGGCGTCAGCGGTGTTGCCCTGCGGGCGCGGATTGCTTGGGCGAAAGCCTGGTCGCTGACAGCCGGAGAGGCCGTGTGCTACGCGGAGCAGGCGGGCAGGTGTACCCGGTGGTTCGCCAGTTCGGTGTCGTCGCGGAGGGCCCGCGCCGGCGGCTGCTGTTCGCTCGCAGGAGCGCGCTGGTGAGAACGCCCGGTTACAGGGATGCTCGGACACCCCGGGGGCTACTGCGACATTGTATCACGTACGCGGATGCAGCATTGCCCGCGCATCGGTTGCACCTGCCTGGGGTCCGGCGCAATAAAGTGGCGATAAAGCCGCAGCCTGCGTCGCGCTCCGCTTGGTATTTGTGTCACATGAGCTAGAACTAACGCGTACGGCCGTGCCGGGCCGGATCTCGCAAGGAGACTGCCATGGAACTCCATCTGGAATCGCACCGCTACGTCCGCTGCCGTCCCGACTGGCGCGCGGCGGTGCTGGCGGGGCTGATTGCGGGCGCGGTCTACATGGTGCTGGAGCTGCTGACCGCGCGTTTTTTGCTGTACCAGGGCGCCTGGGGCACCGTGAAGATGGTCGCCGCGATCATCCTCGGCCGTGAGGCGCTGTCGGCCGATGCCTTCAGCTGGACCATCGTGCTGGCCGCGGGCACGGTGCATTTTGCCTTGTCGATCATCCTGGCGACGGCGCTGGCGCTGATCCTGTCGTCATTCCGGCTCGACACCAGCCTGGGACTGGCTTCGGTAGTCGGCATCGTGTTCGGCGTAGTGGTCTACCTGGTCAACTTCTATGTGTTCGGGCGCTACATGAACTGGTTCGACGAAGCGCGCGGCTGGGAGAGCCTGTTTGCGCATGCGCTGTTCGGACTGGTTGCGGCCGATGTGTACTGCAACCTGGAGCGGCGGCGCGGCGAGGCGCAGGCGCAACCGCAGCCGCGCGCCTGAACCGTTTAGCCCATCTGGTTGATATGACGATTAACGCGCTCGCACTACGCTAGAGGCGAACAACCCTAGCGTCTGGCGCCTGGCACGTCCGCGCACAGCCACACCGGAGCGCCCATGCGGGTCGCAATCGTCAGTACCGAGACCACCGGGCTCACGCCAGCCGACGAGCCCGTCAGCATCGGCTTGCTGCTGGTCGAGGTGTCGCCGCGCGCCGGCGGCCTGGTGCGCGAAGTGGCCGAGTACTACGGTTCGCAGGAGCCCACCGTGCCGATCAGCGCGGCGGCCACCGAGACCCACGGGCTGACCGCCGACATGCTGCGCGGACGCCGCTTCTACCTTGGCGCCATGCGCGCCATTGTCGACGAGGCCGAGGTGCTGGTGGCCCACGGCGCCGCCTTCAACGCCAGGATGCTGGAGAAAGTGCTGCCCGGGATCCATCACAAGCGCTGGCGCTGCTCGGTGCGGCAGGTGCGCTGGTCCCAGTATTTCTACGCCGCCAACCACAAGCTCGATACGCTGTGCGAGCACCTGCACATCTTCCGTCCGCGGCCACAGGTCGCGCTGGACGATTGCCTGGCGCTGTCCAGGCTGCTGTTCCGGCCGATCGACGCTACCCGGCAGACGACACCGATGGGCTTCCTGCTGGCCGAAGCCGATTTCATGAGCCTGCTCGCGCCCACCGGCTGCGGGCCCGCCGCGCCGCCCGCCGCGCCGCCGCCTGCGGCAGCGACTGGAGGCCTCAGGTCGAAGCCAGCCAGCACGGCCCCGGGCGGGGACTGGCCATGGCCGCCGTGATTCTGATGCTATGCGCCGGCGCGGTGATCTGGCCGGACTTGCTCCCGTGGTGACCGGGCGGTGCCAGCGCCGCATGCCGCACCGGACGGGCAAGGGCGCAACCGCCCTGCGCAAGCGCGCCGGAAAAAGACGCCGGGAAAGGACGCCGGGAAAGAAAAACGGCCCGGATCTTCCGATCCAGGCCGTTGTTTCCATTGGGTATTTCTGGTCGGAGCGATAGGATTCGAACCTACGACCCTCTGATCCCAAATCAGATGCGCTACCAGGCTGCGCTACGCTCCGAAGCCGGCCATTGTAGCCGCGACGGCAAGCCACGGTCAACGTGCGCCGATGCCGGCGGGTTGGGGCCGGCCGGGGTGCGCCGCGATGCTCCCCCTTCTGGCGGGGGCGCTTTGTCTTGACTTGGGTTTGCGCGCTGCGATAATCCGCACACCGCTCCAGTCCGACCGGCGTGCTGTCGAGAACGCCCGGTTTCGCGTATTTCCTTCCGGACTGACCTGATCACCACAATAAGAACGGCGCTCTCCGCCCTGGGCGAGCGGCTCGGTCTGTCTGCGTTCGCCAACTGGCGGCATGGGCGGCCTGAAACAGGAGTGCGGCATTCGATCACAACGATCCGGCACAGGATCGGCAAAAAATGCAGGCAAGCGCGGTGGCACGCGAAGCGCGGCGGCTTGCCTTGGACGGGAATAAAGATGTTTCAGTCGCACGTGGTTGTGCTCATCGCGGGGCTGTTTGCCTTGCAGATGGCGGTGGTTTGCGTGGTGTTGCGCCGGTCGTCGGGCATGGAGCGCAGCGGCCTGACATCCTGGGCGCTGGGCAGCGTGCTGGCGGCCTTTGCCGCGGCGCTGGCGGCGGTGCAGGCATTGCGGCCGATGTGGCTGGTGCCGGAGTCGACCGACCTGGCGCTGCTTGCCGCGCTTTCGGTGATGGCAGTGGGCGCGCGGCACTTTGCGCAACGGCCGGGCCGTGCCGCGGGCCTGCTGGGGCTGAACCTCGCGGCCGCGGCAGCGGTGGCCTGGGGCGATCTGGCGCCGCGCTACCCGGCCACGTTGGTGGCGCTGCCCGATCTGGCACCGGTGCTGAGCGCCTGCCATATCGTGCTGCTGCTGGATCTCGCCCGCAGCGTGGTGCCGTCGGTGCCTGCCACGCGCGGTACCGGCCGGCTGGCGGCGTGGTCGCTGGCGGCGATCGTGATCGCCGCGGCCGCCATCAATGTCTGGACCGTGTTGCGGCCGCTGGCGGCGATGGCACAGGGTGGCGCCTGGCCGCGGCCGATGCCGTGGGACGGCGAGCTGGCCATCTTCAACGTCTTTGCCCTGGTCGGGGTGTCGGTCAGCTTTGCGCTGATGGCGCACGACCGGCTGCGCCGCATGCTGGAGCGGCGCGCGCGGCACGACGACCTCACCGACGTGCTGTTGCGCGGCGCCTTCTGGGAGGAGCTCGAGGCCGCTTGCCTGCAGGCCGAGCGGCAGCGCAAGCCGATGACGGTCGCGTTTGTCGACCTCGATCACTTCAAGGCCATCAACGATGTCTATGGCCATCTGGCCGGCGACAGCGTGCTGCGGCACTTTGCCGGCCTGCTGCGCAAGACGCTCGGCCATGGCCACCTGGTGGGACGCCTGGGCGGCGAGGAGTTCGCCATCGTGATGCCCGATACCACGCTGGAGACCGGGCGGCTTGCCTGCCTGCGACTGGCCACGGCGGTGCGCGCCACGCCGTGCCCGTCCGAACCCGATCCGATTGCCTATACCGTCAGCATCGGCGTGGCCGCGCGCCAGCCCGGCGAGGGCGCCGATGCGCTGATGCGTCGCGCCGATCGCGCGCTGTATGACGCCAAGCTGAAGGGGCGCAACTGCGTGTCGCTGCACCCGGGGGGCGATACCGCCGAATCGACTGCCGACGCCGCCGGCGCCGGCCGCTACGTCACGCGTGCCCAGCCGCGCGCGGCGTCCTGAGGCGCATCGCTTGTCACCGTGGCCGGGCGCTGCGGTAGAATGCACGCCTTCGCGTCCTTAGCTCAGTTGGATAGAGCACTCGCCTTCTAAGCGAGCGGTCAGAGGTTCGAATCCTCTAGGACGCGCCAGCAGGCCCATCGATTCGCGCCGCCGGATCGTCCCGGGCCGCTCCTGCCGCTGCGCCGGCATCGTCCCGGCGCTATCGCGCGGTCTCCCAATGGCAGTCCAATGGCAGTCCAATGGCCGTCCAAGGGCGGTCCAAGGGCGGTCAATGGCCAATGGCCCAGCCCTGTGGCCAGGCCGGCATGCCCGTGTAGCGATAAGCATACCTTTCGAGGTTGTGCCGGCCTTACCCCTCATCTAGACTGGATTTCACCCGTCCAAGCGGTCAGTACTTAACCTGACCTGCCGAATGCGCGGCGGCGAGGTTGCCGTTCCTGGATCTTGGTGGTGATCTGCAGGGGGAGACAAGCGATGATGCCCACGCCAACTTCGGAGCGCGTGCTGTCGCGCGGACTACTCGATGTGCTGATCCGCGCGGGGCTGATCGCGGTGCTGGCGATCTTCTGCTTCCAGATATTCCGGCCCTTTCTCGACCTCATTGTCTGGTCGGTGATCCTGGCCGTCACCATCTACCCCCTGCAGGTCAGGCTCAGGCGCAAGCTCGGCAACAAGGACGGACGCGCCGCCACGCTGATCGTCGTGGCCGCGATTGCCATCACCGCGCTGCCGGCATACCTGCTTGGCGCCGCCATGGTCGACTCGGTGGCCAGTGCCGTGTCCATGGTCAAGAAAGAAGGCTTGCATATTCCGCCACCGGCCGAGTCAGTCGCGAGCTGGCCGCTGGTGGGTCAGCGCCTGTACGACGTCTGGCTGCAGGCCGCCTCCGACCTGACCGGCGTGATCCAGGCCCATGCGCCGCAGGTCCGGGAGATCAGCCTGGCCGTGCTCGGCGCCGCCGCCGGCATCGGCAAGGGGCTGCTGATATTCGTCTTTGCCTTGATTATCGGGGGCATTTTCATGGCCTACGGCGAGGCCGGCAACCGCAGCGCCGTGCAGATTGCCGCGCGTGTCTTTGGCCCGGAACGGGGCCAGCGCACCGTCTCGCTGTGCACGGCGACCATTCGTGCGGTGGCACAGGGCGTGGTCGGCATCGCCTTTATCCAGATGCTGCTGATCGGCGTTGCCTTCGTGATCAAGGGGATCCCGGGCGCGGGCTTGCTGGCCATGGCGGTGCTGCTGCTGGGCATTGCGCAGTTGCCGGCCACGCTGATCACCGTGCCGGTGATCATCTATGTATTTGCCAGCGAAGGGGCCAGCGTAGCCACCGTCGTCTTCGCCATCTATGTGTTCGTGGCGGGGCTGGCCGATAACGTGCTCAAGCCGCTGTTGCTTGGGCGGGGCGTCGACGTGCCGATGCCGGTGGTGTTGATCGGCGCGCTGGGCGGAATGGTGACCGGCGGCGTGATCGGCCTGTTCATCGGCCCGGTGGTACTGGCGGTCGGCTATCAGCTGTTCTGGCAATGGGTGGAAGACCCGCCGCCGCAGACCGAGCCTGGCAACCAGCAACAGACCTGAAGCCAACCGCGCCGCCCATGCCGCGCCGGAGCCATCGTCTGCGCGCATTGCTGGCCGCCTGCTGCGTGGGGGGCTGCGCGCGCCTCGGGCCGGATTTTCAGCCACAGCAGGAACCGTGGACGCAGCAGTGGCGCAGCCCGGCACTCGATCAGGCCACCGTGCAGCGGGCGTTGCCCGACATCCGCGAGTGGTGGCAGGTCTTCGGCGACCCGGCGCTCGAACGCCTGATCGCCGCAGCCGACGCGCACAATGCCGGCCTCAAGATCGCCGGCCTGCGCGTGATGGAAGCGCGTGCCCAACTGGGCATCGCGCGCAGCGGGCGCTTCCCGCAGTTGCAGCAGGCGAGCGCCGATGTCCTGTACACGGACCGGCGGCAGGCCGGCGGCCGCAACCCGCAGAACAGTCGCTTCTGGCAATACAGCGCAGGGTTCGATATCGGCTGGGAGCTGGATTTCTGGGGGCGCTTCAGCCGCGCCATCGAATCCGCCGATGCCGCCTACTTTGCGGCCCGCGCCAACCGTGACGATGTGCTGGTGCTGCTGCGCGCCCAGGTGGCGGAGACCTACTTTGCCTTGCGCACGGCCGAGGCACGCCTGCGCATTGCCCGCGCCAACGCGGCGCTGCAGCGGCGCAGCCTGGAAATCACCGAGCGCCTGTTCAAGAGCGGCGAGACCGACGAGCTCGACCTGCAACAAGCGAAGACCCAGTACCTGGGCACCCTCAGTACCATCCCCGAATTCGAAAGCCAGATCGCGCGCACCCGCAATGCCCTGGCGGTGCTGATTGGCCGCCCGCCGGGACCCTTGCCGGATTTGCCGGAACTGTCCGGCCAGGAAGGCGTGATTCCGCTGCTCGATCGCGCCGTGCTGCAGGACGTGCCGGCCAGCCTGCTGCAACGCCGTCCGGATATCCGCGCCGCCGAGCTGCAGATCGCCGCGCAATCGGCGCTGGTTGGCGTGGCCGAAGCCGATCTGTATCCGTCGCTGACGCTCCTCGGCAGCATCGTCTGGTCCGCCAGCACGCTGGCGGGCACGCCCAACAGCCTCGTGCTGGCCGGCGGGCCGGCCTTGCGCTGGAACGTGTTCGACTATGGCCGCATCAAGAACACCGTGCGCGTGCAGGATGCCCGGCTGCAGCAGCTGATCGTTGCCTACCAGGATGCCGTGCGGCAGGCGGCGCGCGAAGCCGACGATGCCGCGAGCGCGCTGATCAAGGCGCTGGAGCGCGAGCAGATCCTGCGCGACAGCGCGCTGGCCGCGAGGCGCTCGCTGACGCTGGCCAACGCGCTTTACCGCGAGGGCTATTCGGACTTCCAGCGCGTGCTGGAGGCACAGCGCGCGCTGGCGGCCCAGCAGGACGCCTACGTGGTCAACCGCAGCAACGCCGTCAGCGACCTGATCGCCGTGTACAAGGCGCTCGGCGGTGGCTGGTCCAGCGAGCAGCCGCTGCTCGACCCCGCCACGCGCGAGCAGATGCGCCAACGTACTGACTGGGGCACCCTGCTGGACGAGCCAGGGCCGGCGCCGGCTTCCCCGTCAGGCAACGGTAAACCCTGAGCGAGTGCCGATGAACGACACCCCCCAGCCCTCCGCGGCGCCGACGGTTACGCCGACCCCCGCGCCGCCGCCGCCGCCGCCGCCGCCGCCCGCAGCCGACACGTCAAAGAAGGGCGTGCGCTGGGTGCTGCTGCTAATTGTGCTCAGCCTCGCCTGGTACCTGCTGGCCGACCGCCTGACCCCATACACGCAACAGGCGCGGCTGCAGGCCTTCGTGGTGCCGGTGGCCGCGGAAGTGTCCGGCCGCGTGACCAAGGTGCATGTGCGCAACAACCAGGACGTGGCGGCGGGCACGGTGCTGTTCGAGGTGGATCCGCAGCAATACCGCATCGCGGTGGACCGTGCCCGCGCCGAGCTGGAGTCGACGCGCCGGCAGATCGGCGCCAGCACGGCAGGCATCGAGTCGGCGCAGGCGTCGCTGCGCGCGGCCCGTGCCAACGAAGTCAAGGCGCGGCAGGATAGCGAGCGTCTGGAGCGGCTGTACAGCGAGGACCCCGGCACCATCTCGCTGCGGCGCCTCGAGATGGCGCGCGCCAGCCTGGAGCAGGCCGTCAGCCAGGTCGCCGCCGCCAGGGCCGAGGTCCAGCGTGCGCGCGAGCAGCAGGGCGGCAGCGACGAAGACAACGCCAAGCTGCGCAGCGCCGCCTCGGCGCTGGAAAAAGCCGAACTGGACCTAGCCAATACGCAGGTGCGGGCGCGCGCCGCCGGGCTGGTCACCGACCTGCGCACCGATGTCGGCCAGTTCGCCGCGGCCGGCAATCCGGTCATGACGCTGATCGCCATCCATGATGTCTGGGTCAGCGCCGAAATGACCGAAAACAACCTCGGCCGTGTCGAGGCCGGCACGCCGGTTGCCATCGTGCTGGACGTCTTGCCGGGCAGGGTCTTCGAAGGCCGGGTGCGCAGCGTCGGCTACGGCGTCAACGTCGGTCCGAGCACGCCGCCGGGCAGCTTGCCGACGGTGCAGAACAGTCGTGACTGGCTGCGCCCGGCGCAACGCTTCCCGGTCATTGTCGAGTTCGACCGCGGCGAGCTGGCCGCGCTGCGCGGCATTCGCGTGGGCGGGCAGGCCGAAGTCATGGCGTTTCCGACCGAGGGCAATCCGCTCAATCCGCTTGGCCGGTTGTTCCTGTACCTGATGAGCTGGCTATCCTATGTCTACTGACAGCCGGGCGCCGGCATTGCCCGCGCGCGATCCACGTAGCCAGCGTTGCCTGCGCCTGGCCAGCGGCACGGCGCTGTGCCTGGCGACCAGCTTTGGACTGGCCCTGCCGGTGCCCATGGTCGCGCCGGTGCTAGGGGTGTTCCTGCTGGCCACCCTCAACCGCCCGATGTCGCCCCGGGCCGGGCTGGGCCTGGCGCTGGTGGTAATGCTCACCACGGGCACCGGCCTGCTGCTGGTCCCCCTGCTGCGCTATTACCCCGCCAGCGGCGTGCTGCTGGTCGGCCTGCTCCTGTTCCTGGCCTTTCGCTACGGATTGCGCGGCGGCAACGGCCTGGTGTCGACCTTCCTGGTGGTGGGGCTGACCATGATTTCAGCGGCGGGCACCGTTGATTTCGGCCTGGCGGTCACGGTCATCGAAGCGCTGGTCAAGGGGCTGCTGGTCGCCCTGGTGGCGCTGGCGCTTGGGCACTGGCTGTTTCCCGAACCCGCTGGCGCAAGCGCCCCGCCCGCACCGGCGGACCTGCCGGAAGACCAGGCCGCCCGGATTGCACTGCGCGCCGCGCTGGTGGTCATGCCGGCATTCCTGCTGACGCTGAACGATCCCGCGGCGTACCTGCCGATCATCATGAAGGCGGCGACGCTGGGCCGGCAAACCTGCACTACCTCGGCCCGCGGCGCGGGGCGGGAACTGCTGGGCTCGACCCTGCTTGGCGGTGTGCTGGCGGTCCTGTTCTGGGGCGCGCTCAGCCTGTTCGTGCATTTGTGGATGTATTTCCTGTGGATGCTGCTGTTCGGCCTATTGCTGGGGCGCAAGCTGTATGGCCTGAGCCCCTCGCGGTACCCGCCAGGCTTTTGGGTCAATACCCTGGTGACGCTGATCATCCTGCTGGGCCAGTCCGTGCAGGACAGCGCCGCCGGGAAAGACATCTACATCGCCTTTGCCGTGCGCATGGGCCTGTTTGTCGGCGTTACGTTGTATGCGTGGCTGATGGTCGCGTGGCTCGACCAGCCGCGCGGCGCGCGGCAGTGGTCCGGCTGAAGGGGGCGATCATGCTGCACAACCTGGCGGTCGGCCTACCCGTGATGCTGGTCTGCCTGCTGTTGCAGGCGGTGTTTGTGGCCGTCTGCCTGCGCTACTACGTACGCTTCAAGCATGCGCGGCAGGCAGGCATATCGATGGGCCAGGAGATCCTGCTGCTGACGGTGGTGATGGTGATGACCCTGTTCGGCAACTTCGTCCAGATGGCGATCTGGGCCATGCTCTTCATGGTGCTGGGCGAGTTCGGCGATTTTGCTACGGCGCTGTATCACTCGGGAGTCAACTTTGCCACGCTGGGCTACGGAGATATCGTCATGTCGCCCACGTGGCGACTGCTGGGGCCGCTGGAGGCGGCCAACGGCATCCTGATGTTCGGTGTCTCCAGTTCCGTGATGACCGCGGCAGTGCTGGACGTGGTCAAGTACAACCTGGCCGGGCCGGGACGGGACGGCGGGCCATAGCGCCAGATTGCCGCGCCCCGGCCTGGTTCCGCCGAGGTGTCGGCGAGGTGCCGGCGAGGTGCCGGCGAGGTGCCGGCAGGATTCGCGTTTTTGCCGCACAATACGGCCTGCGCGCCGCACAGGAGCACGCTGGATCGAGCAGAGGCGAGGACTACCTCGCCCGTCAGCGGGCGGCATTTCGTTGAACCCTGCAAATCCTGTACATGGCCGCCCCACATGCACAATCCGCCGCGGATCCTGACCGCGGCGCCGATGCTTCCCCGTCTTCCCGCGCTCACAACCCGTCCGGTCCGCTGCCGTTGCTGGCGCTCGGCGTCGGCAGCTTCGCCATCGGCACCGGCGAGTTCGTCATCATGGGCCTGCTGCCCGACGCCGCGACCGACCTCGGCATCTCGATCCCGCAAGCCGGCCACCTGATCAGCGCCTATGCGCTCGGCGTGGTCGTTGGCGCCCCGTTGCTGGCAGTGCTGGGCGCACGCTGGCCGCGGCGCAACCTGCTGATCGCCCTGATGGCGGTGTTTGCCGCCGGCAATATCGCCAGCGCGCTGGCGCCGTCATACCTGTCGATGATGGTGGCGCGCCTGCTTACGGGCTTTCCGCACGGTACGTACTTCGGCGTAGCGGCGCTGGTCGCGGCCAGCCTGGTGCCGCGCGAGCGGCGCGCGCAGGCGGTGGGTCTGGTGATGCTGGGCCTGACCACCGCCACGCTGGTCGGCGTGCCGATCGCCGCCGCGGTCGGCACCTGGCTGGGCTGGCGTTCGGCCTTCGTCATCGTGGGCGCGCTTGGCGCGCTGACGGCGCTGCTGGTATGGCGCTGGGTGCCGTTCGTGCCGGCCGACCGGCGTGCCAGCCCGCTGCGCGAGCTGTCGGCGCTCGCGCGCAAGCAGGTGTGGCTGACGCTGGGCATCGGCGCGATCGGGTTTGGCGGCATGTTCTCGGTGTTCAGCTATATCAAGCCGACCATGCTGGAGCTGGCGCACATGCCGGCGGCCGGCATCCCGGTGGTGCTGGCGCTGTTCGGCATCGGCATGGTGGCGGGCAACCTCGCTGGTGCCAGGCTGGCCGACAAGGCGCTGATGCCCACGGTGGGCGGGGTGCTGGCGTGGACCGCGCTGGTGCTGGGCGCCTTTACCCTTACCGCGTCGCATGCGTGGCTGGCGGCCTTCAATGTGCTGCTGGTGGGCACCGCCGTGGCGCTGGGCCCGGCGCTGCAGATCCGGCTGATGGACGTCGCCGGCGATGCCCAGACGCTGGCCGCGGCCCTCAACCATTCGGCCTTCAATCTGGCCAATGCGCTGGGCGCGTGGCTGGGCGGGCTGACCATTGCGGCCGGCTTTGGCTGGGAATCGACCGGCTGGGTCGGCCTGCTGCTGGCGCTCGGCGGGCTGGTGATCTATGCCTGGTCGATGCTGAGCATGGAGCGGCGCGTCCCCGCCGCGGCGTAGCACGCGGGCGTGCGCGCCGCGTCGGATCCCAAGTAAAAAGGGGGTGCCATACCGGCACCCCCTTTTTACTGCGCATGTTGCCGGCGGCGGATTTATTCCGCGTCCGCGACGCTCGCGCCGACCACGTTGAAGCCGCCGTCGACATAGGTGATCTCACCCGTCACGCCGCTGGCGAGGTCCGACAGCAGGAAGGCCGCGACGTTGCCGACTTCTTCGATGGTGACATTGCGGCGCAGCGGCGCGGCTTGCTCGAAATGGCCGAGCAGCTTGCCGAAGCCCTTGATGCCGGAAGCGGCCAGGGTCTTGATCGGGCCGGCCGAGATGCCGTTGGCACGGATCCCGCGCGGGCCGACCGAGGCGGCCAGGTAGCGCACGCTCGCTTCCAGCGAGGCCTTGGCCAGGCCCATGGTGTTGTAGTTGGGGACCACGCGTTCGGCACCCAGGTAGGTCAGCGTCAGCAGCGAGGCCTTGTCCGACAGCAGCGGCAGGGCGGCCTTGGCCAGTGCCGGGAAGCTGTACGCGGAAATGTCGTGGGCGATGCGGAAGCCTTCGCGCGACAGGCCGTCGAGGAAATCGCCGGCAATCGCCTCACGCGGCGCGAAGCCGATCGAATGCACCAGGCCGTCGAACTTCTCCCAGCGCTGGCCCAGTGCGGCAAAGGTGGCGGCAATCTGCTCGTCGCTGCCGACGTCGCATTCGAACACCAGGTCGCTGCCGAATTCCTTGGCAAAGTCGCTGATCCGGTCCTTGAACCGTTCGCCGACGTAGGTGAAGGCCAGTTCGGCGCCTTCGCGCTTGCACGCCGAGGCAATGCCGTAGGCGATCGAGCGGTTCGAAAGCAAGCCGGTGATCAGGATCCGCTTACCTGCCAGAAATCCCATAAATTCTCCAAGGTGGTGTATCAGGCACGCTTCGTGCGTCCGCCGTGCGGCGGTGCGGGTGCCGGGCTGTCCTGCGGCCCTTTTATTGCGCCGCGCAGAGGGAATGTCCGGATGGCTGGGGCCACCCCGGACGCATGTAAAATTGTCTCATACTTGGCCCGGCCGCAGAACGCCGGGCCCCACAGGTGACAGTGGAGGAATCCAACAGGATGCCTATTCAAGCACGTTGGCCGCTTCAGGTGGCATGGCAGTGCTTCCGGCGGGATGCAGTACTGCGTGGTTGGGCGGCAATGAAGCTGGCGCCGGCGCTGGCGCTGGCGGCGGGGGTCTCGCTCTTTTCTGATCCGGCATGGGCGGCGCATGGCTTTGCGCTGCATGGGGACCTCAAGTACCAGCCGAATTTCTCGCACTTCGATTACGCCAATCCCAACGCGCCGGTCGGCGGCACGCTGACGCTCGCTAATCCTGACCGGCGCACCAGTTTCGACAAGTTCAACCCGTTCACGCTCAAGGGCACCTCGGCCCCGGGCCTGAACGCGCTCATGTTCGAATCGCTGCTGATCAGCAGCGCCGACGAAAGCGCCAGCGCCTACGGCCTGCTGGCCGAGGACGTCACGGTGGCGCCCGACGAGCTGTCGGTCACGTTCACGATCCGCCCGCAGGCGCGTTTTTCCAATGGCGATCCGGTGCTGGCCTCGGACGTCAAGTACTCCTACGACATGCTGATGAGCAAGGCCTCGAGCCCCGGCTATCGCAGCATGTGCACCGACGTGAAGGCGGTGGTCGTGACCGGCGAGCGCGCCGTGCGCTTCGACTTCAAGCAGCGCAACCGCGAGCTGCCGCTGATCGTCGGCTCGCTGCCGGTGTTCTCGCGCAAATGGACCGCCAAGGTGCCGTTCGAGAAGCTGACCTTCGAGCCGCCGGTGACCAGCGGCCCCTACCTGATCGAGCGTTTCGACGCCGGCCGCGGCATCATCTTCCAGCGCGACCCGAAGTACTGGGGCAAGGACCTTGCGGTGCGGCGCGGCACCTTCAATTTCGCGCGCGTGGTCTACCGCCTGTACAAGGACGAGACCGCCCGGCTCGAGGCCTTCAAGGCCGGCGAGTTCGACGCCATCGTCGAATACAAGGCCAAGAACTGGGCCAAGAGCTACCAGGGCACGCGCTTTCGCAACGGCGAGCTGCTCAAGACCGAATTCCCGCACCGCAACGGCGCCGGCATGCAGGGCTATGTCATGAACCTGCGCAAGCCGGTGTTCCAGGACGTGCGCGTACGCCAGGCGCTGATCCTCGCGCTGGATTTCGAATGGCTCAACCGGCAGCTGTTCTATGGCGCCTACAAGCGCCTGGACAGCTGGTTCTCCAACAGCGAACTGTCGGCCAGCTCCACCTTCGATGGCCGTCCCGGACCCGGCGAACTGCAGTTGCTCGAACCGCTGCGCGCGCAGCTGCCGCCAGAGGTGTTCGGCCCCGACGTGGTCCAGCCCAGCACCGCGCCGCCACGCTCGCTGCGCGACAACCTGCGCCTGGCGCGGCGCCTGCTGGCCCAGGCCGGCTGGACCTATACCGACGGCGCGCTGCGCAATGCCAAGGGCGAGCCGCTGGTGTTCGAGTTCCTCGACGACGGCGGCGCCATGAGCCGCGTGATCACCACCTACGTGCGCAACCTCGAGAAGCTCGGCATCCAGGTGCACCAGCGCACCACGGATTTCGCGCTCTACCAGAAGCGGCTCGAAGACTTCGACTTCGACATGGTGTCGATCCGCTTCCCCGATTCGCAAAGCCCGGGCAACGAACTGCGCGACCGCTTCTCCAGCGAGGCCGCCGGCACGCCGGGCTCGGACAACCTGTTCGGGCTGAAGTCGCCGGCGGTCGACAAGCTGGTGGACAACGTGCTGCGCGCCGATACCCGCCAGGAGCTGGTCACTGCCGGCCGCGCGCTGGACCGGGTGCTGATGCATGGCTATTACATCGTGCCGAACTGGTACAGCGCGTCGCACCGGGTCGCCTACCGCAAGACGCTGGCGTACCCGGGGCGGCTGCCGTATTTCTACACGGCGGAAGGCTGGATCCTCAGCCACTGGTGGCGCACCGACGTGCAGGCGCAAGCCCGCTGAGGCGCTCAGGCGCTGGCGTATTCAGCGCGGACAAGGAAAGAGACGGCCCCAATGCTTGCCTATCTGCTCAAACGCATTCTGCTGATGATTCCGACGCTGGTCGGGGTCATCACGCTGACCTTTGTCGTGATCCAGTTCGTGCCCGGCGGTCCGGTCGAACAGATGATGATGGAGCTGAAAGGGCGCGGCGGCGCCGGCGAAGCCAGCGGCGGCGGCGCCGAATACCGCGGGCGGCGCGGCGTCGATCCCGACAAGATCAAGGAGATCCAGGCCCTCTACGGCTTCGACAAGCCGCCGCTGGAGCGCTACTTCCTGATGCTCAAGCGCTTTGCCCAGTTCGACCTGGGCCAGAGCTATTTCCAGCACCGCAGCGTGTGGGAGCTGGTCAAGTCCAAGCTGCCGGTATCGGTCAGCCTGGGCCTGTGGACCTTCTTCCTGACCTACCTGATATCGGTGCCGCTCGGCATCTCCAAGGCGATCCGGGCGGGCAGCCGCTTCGACGTGGTGACCAGCGTCATCGTGCTGGTGGGCTATGCCATTCCCGGCTTCGTGCTGGGCGTGCTGCTGCTGGTGGTGTTCGGCGGCGGCACCTTCGTGCAGTGGTTCCCGCTGCGCGGGCTGACTTCCGACAACTGGGAGCAGCTGTCGCTGATGGGCAAGGTGATGGACTACCTGTGGCACCTGGTGCTGCCGATCACGGCGTCGGTGGTGGGCAGCTTCGCGGTCGTGACCATGCTGACCAAGAACGCCTTCCTCGAGGAAATCCGCAAGCAGTACGTGCTGACCGCGCGCGCCAAGGGCCTGGGCGAGCGTCGCGTGCTGTGGAAGCATGTGTTCCGCAATGCGCTGATTCCGCTGGTGACCGGCTTCCCCGCGGCATTCATCGGCGCCTTCTTCACCGGCTCGCTGCTGATCGAGACGCTGTTCTCGCTCGACGGGCTGGGCCTGCTTTCGTATGAGGCGGTGCTGCGGCGCGACTATCCGGTGGTGCTTGGCACGCTCTACCTGTTCACGCTGATCGGGCTGGTCACGCGCCTGATCTCCGACGTCTGCTACGTGCTGGTGGACCCGCGCATCCATTTCGAGGGCTTGCACCGATGAAACCGTTCTCGCACGCGGCACCCAACGGCCTGCCGCATTCGCCTTCGCCGCGCCAGCGCGCCTGGCAGCGCTTCCGCCGCAACCGGCGCGGCTACTGGAGCCTGGTGATCTTCGTCTTCATCTTCGTGCTCAGCCTGGGCGCCGAGCTGCTGTCGAGCAACCGGCCGCTGGTGGTGCACTACAAGGGCGAATGGTATTTCCCCATCGTCAAGGTCTATCCGGAAACCACCTTCGATGGCGATTTCCCCACGCCGGCCGACTACCTGGATCCGTATATCCGCGACCGCATCACCACCAACGGCAATTTCGCGGTATTTCCGCTGAACCGTTATTCGTACGATTCGCTCAACTACTTCGCCAAGGAACCCAACCCGGCGCCGCCCTCGGCCGAGAACTGGCTCGGCACCGACGACCGCGGCCGCGACGTGCTGGCGCGGCTGCTGTATGGCTTCCGCGTATCGGTGCTGTTCGCGCTGGCGCTGACCGTGATCGGGGTGCTGGTCGGCACGCTCACCGGGGCGCTGATGGGCTTCTTCGGCGGGCGCTTCGACCTGTTCTCGCAACGCGCCATCGAGATCTGGAGTTCGATGCCCGAGCTCTACCTGCTGATCATCTTCGCCTCGATCTTCGAGCCCAGCCTGGCGCTGCTGATCATCCTGCTGTCGCTGTTCGGCTGGATGGGCCTGTCCGACTACGTGCGCGCCGAGTTCTACCGCAACCGCTCGCTCGACTACGTCAAGGCCGCGCGCGCGCTGGGCCTGTCCAACGTGCAGATCATGTGGCGCCATATCCTGCCCAACAGCCTGACCCCGGTGATCACCTTCCTGCCATTCCGCATGAGCGCCGCCATCCTGGCGCTGACCAGCCTCGACTTCCTTGGCCTGGGCGTGCCGCCCACCACGCCAAGCCTGGGCGAATTGCTGGCGCAGGGCAAGGCCAATCTCGACGCGTGGTGGATCTCGCTGTCGACCTTCGCGGTGCTGGTGGTGACGCTGCTGCTGCTGACCTTCATGGGCGACGCGCTGCGCGATGCCTTCGATACCCGGCTGGGGCTGGCCGCGCTGCGCGGCCGTGTCGAGCCCAAGGTACCCGCAGGCGCGCCCACCGGCGCGGCACCGGAGGCCACGCCATGACCACGGTATCGCCGATGACCTTGCCGGACGTGGAGCCGGCACCGATGCCCGCGCCGGGATCCACGCTGATGTGCGTCGACAAGCTGTCGGTTACCTTCGGCCACGGCGAGCATGCCACCCGCGCGGTGCGCGATGTCAGCTTCGACCTGCGCGCCGGCGAACGCTATGCGCTGGTGGGCGAGTCGGGCTCGGGCAAGACCGTGACGGCGCTGGCCATGCTGCGGCTGGTGGAAGACGCCTATTACGATGGCGCGATCCGTTTCGAGGGCAAGAACCTGCTGGAGGTCTCCGACCGCGAGATGCGCGCGATCCGCGGCGCCGATATCGCGATGATCTTCCAGGAGCCGATGACCGCACTGAACCCGCTGTACACCATCGGCAACCAGATCGTCGAGACCCTGGCGCTGCACGAAGGCCTGGACCGCCGCGCCGCGCGCGAGCGCGCCATCGCGCTGCTGGAGCGCACCGGCATCAGCGATGCCGCGCATCGCTTCGACAGCTTCCCGCACCAGCTGTCGGGCGGCCAGCGCCAGCGCGCCATGATCGCCATGGCGCTGGCGTGCCGGCCCAAGCTGCTGCTGGCCGATGAGCCGACCACGGCGCTGGACGTGACCATCCGCGCGCAGATCCTCGACCTGCTGCGCGACCTGCAGGCCGAGTTCGGCATGGCGGTGATGCTGATCACCCATGACCTCAACCTGGTGCGCGCCTTCGCGCAGCGGGTCGGCGTGATGGAGAAGGGCGTGCTGGTCGAAACCGGCGAGACCGCCAGCGTGTTCGCCGCGCCCCAGCATCCCTATACCCGCAAGCTGATCGACAGCCGCCCGCGCCGCGAGGTGCTGCCGCTGGTGCCGCTGGCGCCGGTGCTGCTGGAGGCCAGCAAGCTGGGCGTCAGCTATGCGCGCAAGCGCCGCGGCCTGGCCGGGTGGTTCGGCAAGGACCAGTTCGTGGCGGTCAAGGATGTCGATTTCCAGCTGCGCGAGGGTGAAACCCTGGGCATCGTCGGCGAGTCCGGTTCGGGCAAGACCACGCTGGCGCATACCGTGCTGGCGCTGCAGCGCAAGAGCGCGGGCACCATCCATTTCCTGGGCCGCAGCTTCGACGCCGCCACCCGCGACGACCGGCGCAAGTTGCGCGCGCGCATGCAGGTGGTGTTCCAGGATCCGTTCGGCTCGCTGGCGCCGCGCATGACCATCGAGCAGATCGTCGGCGAGGGCCTGGCGCTGCACCAGCCCGGCCTGTCGCGCGAGGCCACGCGCCAGCGCGTGATCGAGGCGCTGCGCGAGGTCGGCCTCGACCGTACCGCACTGGGCCGCTATCCGCACGAGTTCTCGGGCGGGCAGCGCCAGCGCATTGCCATCGCCCGCGTGCTGATCCTCAAGCCCCAGATCCTGGTGCTGGACGAGCCCACCTCGGCGCTGGACGTATCGATCCAGCAGCAGGTGCTGGCGCTGCTGTCGCAGCTGCAGCACAAGTACAACCTCAGCTACCTGTTTATCAGCCACGACCTGGCGGTGATCCGCGCCATGGCGCACCGCGTCATCGTGATGAAGGCGGGCGAGGTGGTCGAGGCAGGCGACACCGAAGTGGTGCTTGGAGCGCCGCAGCATCCCTATACGCGCAAGCTGATGGCGGCGGCGCAGGTCGGTGCAGCGTAACCGGCAAGGGTTTTTTGCTGCCGTGCGGTGACCGTGGCGGCCCGCGTCGGCTAGCACCGAATCATGGGATTCATCCGATAAAGAAGATGCGAAAACCGGTCTATATCGTTGATTCGGAAGTCAAATCCGTCGAATTTGTAACGAACTTTGACATGTGAATGACAACCCTTTACCATCCCGCCAGAACTAGTTTTGGGGGTGGTCCGCCCGGCGCATTTGCGCATGCCGCGCACAACTGCGGTGCGGCAACCGGCACGACGGCCTGGCGCGAAGGTTGCGTAGGCTTTGGCCCCATAGTTCACCCGATGATCGCCCGACGTCATTGAAACGTCCGCGCGACATCCACCCAATACCCAGCTGCCCCGGACCTTGTGCCGGGGCTTGCTTTGGAACGATCAACAGGAGAACCAATGCAGCGATCGGTGCTTCATTCCCTGGCGCGCGCCGCCGTCGGATTTGCCCTTGCCTGCGGTGCGACTGTGTCGAATGGAGTGCTGGCGGATACGGTATTCAAGGATGCCGACACCCGTATCGAGTCCGCGGCTCCGGCCGCGGATGCGCATCCGGAAGGCAAGCGCGGCTTGCTGTCGTCGGTGGTGAATTCCACCAGCAACGTCGCCAGCAAGGCCGGCGACCTGGTCATGAATGCGCTGGGCCTGATCGGCGTGCGTTACCGCTTCGGCGGCAATACGCCCGAATCCGGCCTGGACTGCAGCGGCTTTGTCCGCTACGTATTCCATGACACTTTCGGCTTCATGCTGCCGCGCCGCTCCGTCGAAATCAGCCGCGTCGGCACCACCGTGGCCACCAGCGACCTGCGTCCGGGCGACCTGGTGTTCTTCAACACCATGCGCCAGACCTTCTCGCATGTCGGCATCTATATCGGCGACAACAAGTTCGTGCATGCGCCGTCCACCGGCAGCAAGATCCGCGTCGATGACATGCGCGCAGCCTATTGGGTAACCCGCTACAACGGCGCCCGCCGCATCGACGAAGGCAAGGAACGCAGTGCCGAGGGTCTGAGCGACATGGTCGAGACGCTCAAGCGCTACGATCCCAAGGCGGCGCGCGCGTCGATGTACGGCGGCTGACGGCTGGCGACGCGTCAAGCAAAAAAGGACTGCTGCGGCAGTCCTTTTTTGTTTTCCGCAGCAGCGCCGGCGCGGCTACTGCGCCGCGACCTTGCCGGCCGGCGCCAGCCGGGCCTGTTCCAGCCGCTGGCGCAGCGTCGCCATGACCGCCGCGGTGGCCTGTTCGCCCGCCAGCACGGCGCGGTTGCGCGCGTTGAAGTCGCTGCCGCCCATGTCGGGCAGCTCGGGCCGGATCACCACGTCGGCGCGCGCCAGCGCCATCTTGTTGATCGACTGGCCCATGATCGCGGTGGTCTGCAGCAGCACGCCGCTCTGGCCGGCGTGCTGCTGTGCCGACGGGTCGGCCGAGATATTGACCGCAATGACAAAGTCCGCGCCCATGCTGCGCGCGGAATCCACCGGCACCGGCTCGACCAGGCCGCCATCGACATAGTCGTGCCCCTGGATCGAAACCGGCTGAAACACGCCCGGCACGCTGCTGGAAGCGCGCACGGCCTGGCCCGTATTGCCGCGCCGGAACAGGATCTTGTCGCCGCTCTTGAGGTCGGTGGCGACGATGCCCAGCGGCAGCTTCATGGCTTCGATGGGGCGGTTCTGCACCAGCCGGTTGACGTAGTTCTGCAGCGCCTCACCCTTGAGCCAGCCGCCGAAGCGGGTGCCGAACGGCAGCGCCCAGTCGGCAATGGCGGCCTCGTCCATGGTCAGGGCCAGCTTGTTCAGCTCGAAGCCATTGAGCCCGCTGGCGTACAGCGCCGCCACCACCGCGCCGGCGCTGGTGCCGGTGACCAGGTCGGCGCGGATGCCCTGGGCCTCGAGTGCCTTGATCACGCCGATATGGGCAAAGCCGCGCGCGGCGCCGCCGCCCAGCGCCAGCCCGATCCTGATGGGCCGCGGGGTGGGTGGCGTGGGCGGCGTGGCCGCGACCGGTGGCGCGGGGCGTGGGCCGAAGGCGCAGCCCGCCAGCAGGGCGGCGGCGGAGATGCCGAGAAAATGACGTCGTTGCATGCAGCGGGGAATCGGTAACAAGGTGGGACCGGACGGCGGCGATGCGCTGCGGGTGCTTTGCCAGCCACGTTCGCGTCGCCCGGCCTGGCTGCCGGCCACACCTCAGACCGGCGCAAGCATAAATGATTCCGCGCGGCGCCGGGGCGCGCTGCGGGACGGGGCAGGGTGGCGAGGCCACGCAATACGCGTTGGTATAATGCAGGGCCCGCACATACACCAGCCTGCGCGCCGCGGCGCGCGGGCTTTCTTGTTTTCCCCTGACCATGACTCAACGCGTCCGCACCCGCTTTGCGCCGAGCCCGACCGGCTTCATCCATCTCGGCAACATCCGCTCCGCGCTCTATCCCTGGGCTTTTGCCCGCCGCATGCAGGGCGACTTCATCCTGCGCATCGAGGACACCGACGTCGAGCGCTCGTCGCAGGAAGCGGTCGACGTGATCCTCGAAAGCATGGCCTGGCTGGAGCTGGATATCGACGAAGGGCCGTTCTACCAGATGCAGCGCATGGACCGCTATCGCGAGGTGGTGGCGCAGATGGTCGAGGCCGGGCTGGCCTACCGCTGCTACATGAGCACGGCCGAACTGGATGCGCTGCGCGAAGCGCAGCGTGAGCGTGGCGAGAAGCCGCGCTACAACGGCTTCTGGCGGCCGGAGCCGGGCAAGGTGCTGCCCGAACCGCCGGCCGGCGTGGACCCGGTGATCCGCTTCAGGAACCCCATCGGCGGCAGCGTGGTGTGGGACGACGCGGTCAAGGGCCGCATCGAGATTGCCAATGACGAGCTCGACGACCTGGTGATCGCGCGCCCCGACGGCACGCCCACCTACAACTTCTGCGTGGTGGTGGACGATCTCGATATGCGGATCACCCACGTGATCCGCGGCGACGACCACGTCAACAACACGCCGCGCCAGATCAACATCATCCGCGCGCTGGGCGGCACGCCCCCGGTCTATGCCCACCTGCCGACCGTGCTAAACGAGCAGGGCGAGAAGATGAGCAAGCGCCATGGGGCGATGAGCGTGACCGGGTATCGCGACGAGGGCTACCTGCCGGAAGCGGTGCTGAACTACCTGGCGCGGCTGGGCTGGGCCCACGGCGATGCCGAGATCTTCTCGCGCGAGCAGTTCGTCGAGTGGTTCGACCTGGAACACCTCGGCAAGTCGCCCGCCCAGTACAACCCGGAGAAACTGGCCTGGCTCAACAACCACTACATCAAGGCTGGCGACAACCAGCGCCTGGCCACGCTGACGCAGCCCTTTATCGAGGCGCTGGGCGGCAAGGTGGAGGGGGCCGACCTGGTCGGCGTGATCGCGCTGGTGAAGGACCGCGCCAACACGCTGAAGGAAGTCGCGCAGGCCGCGTTGCTGTTCTATCGCGGCGAGCCGCAGGCCGATGCCGCGCTCAAGGCGGAACACCTCACCCCGGAAATCCAGCCGGCGCTGGCCGCACTGTCGACCCGGCTGGCCGCGCTGCCGGCGTGGACCCGCGAAGAGATCAGCGCCACCTTCAAGGCCGTGCTGGCGGAGTTCGGCCTGAAGATGCCCAAGCTGGCCATGCCGGTGCGGCTGCTGGTGGCGGGGCAACCGCAGACGCCGAGCATCGACGCGGTACTGGAACTGTTCGGCCGCGACACGGTGCTGCGCCGCCTGGCTGCCGCGGGCTGAAGGCTGCCTGAAAAGGCGCAAAAAAAGTCCGCGCCGGGGCTTGCGCTTCGGCGAGGACTTGCGCATAATCTCGTTCTCCCTGCAGCGCGGCGGCTAACAAAGCAACCAAGCGGGCCGGCGGATCCGCAAGGATCCTCGTTTTCTCTGGCCGGATTATTGAAGGGCAGGGCAGGCGAAAAAAGCTGAAACGGGAACTTGCAAAGATTAATGATTCATATATAATCTTGGCTTCGCTTGAAACGGTAGTTAATTCGAGCGAAAACACAGCAAGTTGCGGTAAATGGAAGTACCATGGGGCTATAGCTCAGCTGGGAGAGCGCTTGCATGGCATGCAAGAGGTCAGCGGTTCGATCCCGCTTAGCTCCACCAAGATTCAGGCGTCAGTCAGGCAGTATCGGTTGGTGCCAGACGGAACATGTTGAAAGACAAGTTTCTGTCCCCTTCGTCTAGAGGCCTAGGACATCACCCTTTCACGGTGAGTACAGGGGTTCGAATCCCCTAGGGGACGCCATAACAGCAGGGCGTAATCAGACGTCCAGCATGTCGTCTCAAGCAATAGCTTGAGCCGGCAGCCGACTAAGGAGTGGTAGTTCAGTCGGTTAGAATACCGGCCTGTCACGCCGGGGGTCGCGGGTTCGAGTCCCGTCCACTCCGCCAAAACTAAACCCGCATGGTGCACCCACCATGCGGGTTTTTCTTTTGGGTGAGGGATTATGTTGTGAATCACGGTAAATGCAATAAAATATGTTGCATTCGTTGTGAAAACCGCTATATAATCCTGTCTTCGCTGCAAACGCTGCACCAGCGGCGGCGGCAGAGGAATCCAGCAGTAACCGTCCAGAGTATCGGATACGGGGCTATAGCTCAGCTGGGAGAGCGCTTGCATGGCATGCAAGAGGTCAGCGGTTCGATCCCGCTTAGCTCCACCAGAATCTGGGAAGTTTCTGAAAAGAAGCTTCCCAAGCGCGAAAAAGCCTGCTATGATGGCGGACTTTCCAGCGCAAGACAGAAAACGCGTTGAAGAACAAGTTTCTGTCCCCTTCGTCTAGAGGCCTAGGACATCACCCTTTCACGGTGAGTACAGGGGTTCGAATCCCCTAGGGGACGCCAAAACAGCCGGGCGTAATCAGACGTCCAGCATGTCGAATCAAGCAGTAGCTTGAGTCGGCAGCCGACTAAGGAGTGGTAGTTCAGTCGGTTAGAATACCGGCCTGTCACGCCGGGGGTCGCGGGTTCGAGTCCCGTCCACTCCGCCAAATTGAAAAGCCCGCGCAAGCGGGCTTTTTCTTTTGCACGGAGTGGAGCGAGCCGCCTGCGCGGCGCGCGGCGGGACGAGAAGGGCTGCGCCTGCAGGCGCAGCAGCGGCCTGCGGCACGTAGGCGAGTCCCGTCCACTCCGCCAAATTGAAAAGCCCGCGCAAGCGGGCTTTTTCTTTTTGCGCGATTCAGCTTTCCGAGTCCCTGCTGACCCGCCTGAAGTAACGCACCAGCAGCACACCGGCAACGGCCAGGCTGACGCTGTTGGCCAGCCAGAAACCGCTCGCGCCGCGCGTGAAGGCCGGCATGCCGTCGATCAGGCCAAAGCCCAGCACGTAGCCGCCACCCAGGCCGATGCCCCACAGCGAGCCGGCGTAGATCACGGTCGGGATCAGTGCGATCTTGTACGCGCGCAGGATAAAGGCCGTCATCACCTGCACCGCGTCGAAGGCTTGGTAGAACGCCACGAACAGCACCAGCGGCAGCGCCGCGGCGACCACCGCGGGGTCGCTGGCATAGGCGTCCAGCACGGGCTTGCGCAGCAGCCACAGCAGCGCGCCGGTCAGCACCGCGAGTACCACCGCCAGATGGATGCCGCGCCAGGCGAGGCGGCTGGCGCCGGTGCGGTCGCGCGCGCCGAGATGCTGCGCCACCAGCGTCGAGGTGGCGATGCCCAGCGACAGCGGCAGCATGTAGGCCACCGCCCCGAGGTTGGCGATGATCTGGTGGCCGGCAAGCGTCACCGTGCCCAGGCGCGTGATGAAGATCGACATCAGCGTGAACGAGGTGATCTCGATCAGGTAGGTCAGCCCCATCGGCACGCCGAGGCGCAACAGCGCACGCAGTGGCGCGGCGGCGGGCCAGCTCCAGGTGTCGAAGATGCGCAGCGCATGGTAGGCGCTGCCATGGCGCAGGATCAGCAGCCCGGCGATGCACCAGGTCCAGCTGATCAGCGTCGAGGCCAGGCCGCAGCCGGGGCCGCCCATCGCCGGCACGCCCAGGCCGCCGTGGATAAACCAGGCATTGAGCGGCACCTTCAGCGCCAGCCCGCCGACCTGCAGCACCGTCACCATGATCGGCCGGGACAGCGCATTGTTCAGCGCCGAGTAGATGCGGAAGGCCAGTGCCGCAGGCAAGCCGAAGGCGCCGAAATGCAGGTAGGCGGTAGCCTTCTCGACCAGCTCCGGCGGGGCCTTGGCGAAGGCCAGCAGCGGTCCCGGGAACGCCAGCAGCAGCACGCCCGGCAACGCCAGCGCCGCGCCCAGCCAGGCGGCCTGCCGCACTTCGGCGCCGATGGCCTCGAGGCGGCCGGCGCCGTAGAGCTGGCCGGCGATGGGCGAGAGCGCCTGCAGCACGCCCATCAGGCTGATATAGATTGTCACGTAGATCGACCCGCCCAGCCCGACGGCGGCGAGGTCGGTGGCGGACGCACGCCCGGCCATCACCGTATCGATCACGCCGAAGGCGATCACGGCGAGTTGCCCGGCCAGCACGGGGGCGGCCAGGGCGGCAATGCGGCGAAGGTCTTGGAACAGTGTCATTCAGGGCTCGGCAGGCGGGGCGGGGTGGAGCTCCAGCCCCCGCAGCCGCCTGCGGCCGGAATGGTTCGTGGGCGCGTCAGGCGCTGCGGTGTCTCGGGGTGGTGACGGTGGCGACTACCGGAAGACCGCGCTCAGGGCTGGCGCGGCAGGCGGCGTCGCGGCAGGTCGGGGCGCGGGTGGACCGCGCGTGCGGTATCGACCAGGCGGTACATGCGGAAGCGCTCGTCGCGGTCGGCCGGGCGCCGGCCTTCCCAGATCAGCCGCCACTCGAAGTGCGAGATATTGCCGGGCTCGCCGTAGTCGACCGAATCGTGGCGCAGCAGCACGTCGCAGCCGTCGTTGGGCCCGCCGAAGCGGATATGGCCGAAGTAGGCGAACGACGCCAGCTGCGCATCGCCCATGCGGATCGGCTGCACGCACTGGTACGCCGGCGGCAGCGCCATCGACGCCGCCTGGGCCACGTCGCGATAGGTCTTGCCGTAGTTGATCGACGGCAGCCACAGCGTCATCGCCATCACCCACATCAGCGTGGTGCCGGCCGCGGAAATCACCACGGGGCGCCAGATCTGCTTGGGCGCGCGCGACAGGCGCCAGCGCACGATCAGCACCCATGCCGCCGTCGCCGCCAACGCAAACACCACCGCGGCGATGGTGAATTCATGCTGGTAGCCCGGCAGCTGGCGGAACACATTGCGCGCGATGCGCGGCGGCCAGCCGGTGGTCTTGGCGATCCACATGAACCAGACCGTGCCGCCGAAGATGGTGAAGAACAGCAGCGCGAACCAGTCGATGGCGTTGATCACGCCGCGCGCCAGCGTCGGCAGGGCAAAGGCGGCCAGCACGGCCATCGGCGGCAGCAGCAGGATGAACTGCACGTCGCCGGCGCTGCGTTGCAGGAACAGCAGGATCAGCACCGGCAGCAGCAGCGCCAGTGGCGCCGCGACATGGGGCGCGCGGCGCATGCCGGTCCAGGCGATCCAGGCCCAGCCCGCGATCGGCCATACCGGCCACGTGTACAGGAACAGGTTGCGCATGTTGAAGCCGAACGTCGCCATATTGGGCGAGCCGTAGCTGCGGCGGTCATAGCGCGACCATTCGCGGATAAACGTGACGGCCTCGTTGCGGTCGGCAGCGCCGAAAAAAGCGGCCGCCAGCCATGCCGCCACGATCAGCAGCGCCAGCGGAATGGCGACCACCGCAAGCCGCCGCCATGGCAGCGGCTTGCACACCAGCGCGCACACCGCCGTGCCCAGCAGCAGCGCCAGCGCCAGCAGCGGCCCGCTGGCCAGCGTCAGGCCGCCCAGCGCGGCACCATAGATCAGGCTGCCCTGGGTAGGCTTGTCGAGGGAGCGCACCATGCCGTACAGCGCCAGCGCGATGAAGGCGACCTGTCCGACCTGCGGGGTGGTTTCGTGCCCGCGCATGGCCAGGCCCACGCAGGCGAGGAAGATCAGCAGCGCGCCGTCGGCCAGCGTGCGGCCGTAGTCGCGCGCATTGGGCTGGCCGCCGAAGGCATAGGCAAAGGGCTGGACCTCATCGCGCCGGCCCAGCAGGTAGGTGGAATACCAGATGCAGGCGCAGGTCGCGAAGAAGAACAGCGCGGTTGCCAGCCGCGCCGCGTCGGTTGCGCCGAGCCAGGCGCCGAAGCCGCGGATCATCAGCGCGCCGATCCAGAACACCAGCGGGCCGTCCTCGCTGTACGGGCGGCCGACGATGTTCGGCATCAGCCAGTCGTGAGTGCTGCCGGTGGCGAGTTGCCACATCACGCCGAAGCCGGCGGCGTCCTCGTTCTTCCACGGGTCGCGCCCGAACAGGCCGACCAGGCCGTAGATGGTGCAGATGGCCAGCAGCAGCGCGCGCGGCAGTGCGCCGGTGGCGGCAGCGGTCAACTGGACGGGTGAGGTGTTGGCTTGACGCATCGATGCTCAGGTCGGGCCGTGGCGCCATGGCGCGAAGGCCACAGTATCGCGCATGCCGCGGCCGCGTGGCCGTGGCATGGCGGGGAAGCCTCACGGAAAGTGGGGTAAATCCGAATGGCCGGCGCTGCCGGCAGCGCCGGTCCAATGGGCTCCGGCACAAATGCAAAGAGGCAGCCGATGCTGCCTCTTTGCTGGTTCGCGCACGCCCGGAACTGTCCTCGGCATGCGCGAAGCGGGGTCGCTGAACGCGATTACTTCGCAGCCTTGCCCAGCTTGTTGCCGAACTTCTGGCGGAACTTTTCCACGCGGCCGGCGGTGTCCATGATCTTCTGGGTGCCGGTGTAGAACGGGTGCGATTCCGACGAGACTTCGATCTTGGCCAGCGGGTATTCCTTGCCGTCCTTCACGATCGTGTCCTTGGTCTGGATGGTCGAGCGGGTGATGAAGCTGAAGTCGCTGGACATGTCCTGGAACACGACTTCGCGGTAATTCGGGTGAATGCCTTCTTTCATGATGAGTCCTTTCTGGTTGGGTAGCCAGTCCGTTGCAATCCGCAGTTCTCCGCCAGAGGGAGAAGGCATGGCGCGGCCACGAACGAACCACTTGCCGGTTACGGGCAAACCGGGATTATGGCAGAAAAACAAAGACTTGGGGAAGGGTGCAGCGGACCGGCCCGACAAAACGTTGCGCCGGAAAAAGAGGCCCTGGTTTCACATCGAAGCCGGATCCTGCCGATAGAACGTCGCCAGCGACTGGTAAACCATCGGCCAATGCCGCGCCAGTCCCGCAGGCTCGACAAAAAATGCCTCTGACGTCACTGCAAAGAATTCGCTGGGCGCCTCGCTGCCGTAGGGATCGATGATGCGCAGCGCCGCGGGCAGGCGCTCCGGCTGCTCCCAGTCGGCCTCGTCGCGCGCGTCCCAGGCTTCGGCGAAGCGGTCGTACTCGGTCAGGAAGGTCTCGGCCCAGGCCTCGGCGTCGACCTCCGGATGCAGCACGCGCGAGAATGCCGGCACGCCGTCGGGCTCGCCGTCGAGCATGTCGAGCTTGTGGGCGAATTCGTGGATGACCACGTTGTAGGTGTCCGCCGGCAGTTCATGGTCGCTGTCGATGCCGGCGCCGGGGCTGTGCACGTCGGGCCAGGACAGGATCACGGGCCCGTGTTCCCACGCTTCGCCGCTGGCTTCCTCGACCACGCCGTGGACCAGGCCGATCTCGTCCTGCACGGTCCGGCGGATGATGAATTCGCCCGGGTAGAGCACGATGCCGTGCCAGCCGCGGTACCACGGCAGCCCCAGTTTCAGGATCGGCACGCAGGCCTGCACCGCGACGCTGACCACCATGTCGTCGTCCAGCGCCAGGTCATGCGCGGTGGAGTATTCCTTCTCGGCGATGAACAGCGTCGCCAGCTCGCGCAGCGCCGCCAGGTCGGCGCTGCCGTAGCGCTGCACGAACGGCAGCCTGGCCACGGTGCGCGACCAGAGCGCGTCGGGGATGGCGTAGTGCTCGAGCTTGCGGGCGCGCGAGCGCGAACGCAGGAATGTGGTCAGTTTGCCCAGCATGGCATCGTCGAAAAACAAAAAAGGCGTGCCGCGGCACGCCTTCCTGTCTGCGTTGCGGCACGGCCGCAGCGAGGCTTAGCCGCCTCGGCGCATCATATCGAAAAACTCTGCGTTGTTCTTGGTGGCCTTCATCTTGTCCATGATGAATTCCATCGCCTGCACTTCATCCATGTCCGAGATGAACTTGCGCAGCACCCAGATCTTCTGCAGGATGTCCGGCTTGATCAGCAGCTCTTCGCGGCGCGTGCCGGACTTGTTCAGGTTGATCGACGGATAGACGCGCTTTTCGGCCAGGCGGCGTTCCAGGTGCACTTCCATGTTGCCGGTGCCCTTGAACTCTTCGTAGATCACGTCGTCCATGCGGCTGCCGGTCTCGATCAGCGCAGTGGCGATGATGGTCAGCGAGCCGCCTTCCTCCAGGTTGCGCGCGGCGCCGAAGAAGCGCTTGGGGCGCTGCAGCGCGTTGGCATCGACACCGCCGGTCAGCACCTTGCCCGAGGCCGGCACCACCGTGTTGTAGGCGCGCGCCAGGCGGGTGATCGAGTCCAGCAGGATCACCACGTCGCGCTTCAGCTCGACCAGGCGCTTGGCTTTCTCGATCACCATTTCGGCCACCTGCACGTGGCGGATGGCGGGTTCGTCGAAG
This sequence comes from Cupriavidus neocaledonicus, assembly GCF_000372525.1. Classification (GTDB taxonomy): domain Bacteria; phylum Pseudomonadota; class Gammaproteobacteria; order Burkholderiales; family Burkholderiaceae; genus Cupriavidus; species Cupriavidus neocaledonicus. The sequence goes on along the minus strand of NZ_AQUR01000104.1, from coordinate 226,105 downwards.
GTGGAGGCCACCACCTCGCCGCGCACCGAGCGCTGCATCTCGGTCACTTCTTCCGGTCGCTCGTCGATCAGCAGCACGAACAGGTCGGCTTCGGGATGATTGTTGGCGATCGCGTGTGCAATGTGTTGCAGCATCACGGTCTTGCCCGACTTGGGCGACGCCACCAGCAGCGCGCGCTGGCCGCGGCCGATCGGCGCGATCATGTCGATGATGCGGCCGGTGATGTTTTCTTCCGCCTTGATGTCGCGTTCGAGCGTGAGCGGCCGGTTCGGATGCAGCGGCGTCAGGTTCTCGAACATGATGCGGTTCTTGACCGCTTCGGGCGCCTGCCCGTTGACCTTGTCCACCTTCACCAGCGCGAAATAGCGTTCGCCGTCCTTGGGCGTGCGCACCTCGCCCTCGATCGAATCACCGGTATGCAGGTTGAAGCGGCGGATCTGCGACGGGCTGATGTAGATGTCGTCGGTGCTGGCCAGGTAGGAGGTCTCGGGCGAGCGCAGGAAACCGAAGCCGTCAGGCAGAACTTCCAGGGTGCCGTCTCCGTAGATGGTTTCGCCCATCTTGGCGCGCTTCTTCAGGATCGCAAACATCAGTTCTTGTTTGCGCATCCGCTGTGCGTTGTCGATCTCGAGCGTAGCCGCCATTTCGAGAAGCGCAGACACGTGAAGCGATTTGAGTTCTGTCAGGTGCATAGACGAGGGGTACAGATGGGCCCGGACGGGCGAGACCTAAAGGAAGGGGGAGAAAATGAGCGAACGCTCGGGGAGTTGTTGGTGGCATCTTAGCACAATCCGACCGGCGCGCCAGGGTGTGGCGCACGCACGTCGGATCGTGACGAAACCGGGACCGCGGGTCGGGTCCCGGCGCGCAGCTTACAGGTTGCCGTCGAGGAAGGCAGTCAGTTGCGACTTCGACAGCGCGCCGACCTTCTGGGCCGCGACCGCGCCGTTCTTGAACAGGATCAGCGTCGGGATGCCGCGGATGCCGAACTTGGCCGGCACCTGCTGGTTTTCATCGACATTGATCTTGGCGATCTGCAGCTTGTCGCCGTAGTCCTTGGCGACTTCATCCAGGATCGGCGCGATCATCTTGCAGGGGCCGCACCATTCCGCCCAGAAGTCGAGCAGCACGGGTTTGTCGGACTGGAGGACGTCAGCGTCGAAGGAGGCGTCGCTCACATACTTGATTTGTTCGCTCATGGCGGAAAACCTCTGGTTTCGCTCTGTTTATGTTGAAGGCGGGACGGCCGAACCGTTACCTTACACGAGATTGCGCGGACCCGTCGGGCCGCCCCTTTACGCCTGAAGCAGGCGGTGGAGGCCGCTACCGCGCCCGGTGCTGTCGATATGTTACCAGTTTGCCGATTTTCAAGACCGGCCGCCGGCACATCCGGCAATAAGGGCCCGGACAATGCCGTCATTCTGGTGCAAAGGTTTAATTCATTGAAATGCTTATTTTCAATGGCGGCGAGAGATTTGCCCAATCGCCCGCCCGGCCGTTGGTAGGTGCCATGCAATGCACTTATGCGCGCCGGGGTGCCGGATGCGTACAGCGTGCGCGTAGAATAGAAGCGGTCCGCACGGCGCCCGCTGGGCGACTCGCGGCGCACCATTCCTGCACCCTGCGCCCCTGACTAGGTCATCGACATGAACACCGATCCCCGCAAGCCTTCGCAGCCCGAGCCCGGCCAGGCGCCGGACGTCGACCACCTGAGCGATGCGCTGGACCATCTCAGCAGCGCCGTGGAGACCAACAGCATCGCCAGCGGCGCCGCCCGCGGGCTGGTCTACAGCATCATCGAAACGCTCGGCACGCTGGTGGGCGACCCGGACCTGCCCGAGCACGCGCGCTCGGGCTACGAAGGCCTGCTCGAAACCGCGCGCGAAATCCGCGCCCGCCTGGAAGGCGGTTCTGACTGAAGCCGCGCGGCCCGTTCGCGTATCGCGGTGCCTGCGCCGCCGGACGCGCCGGCTGGCGGCGCCGCGCCATTGTTGCTCCGTTGCTCCCGTTGCTCCCGATTCGTTCCAACCCGACGCCGTTCCCGCACCCTTGCGGCCAACGCCCCAATGACGGTCCATGACGTCGCTGAGCTTTCGCCCCGGTCCTGATTTTCTCGTGCAGGCGGCCACCGCTGCCTGGTATTTCCTCGACCGCTGCGGCGGGTCCGAGGCGGATGCGCACGTGGTGGTGCCGACCGCTGCGCAGATTCCGGGCGTGCGCCAGGCGCTGGATGCCGCCGCGCGCGCGGCCGGGCGGCCGCGGCTGCTGCCGCGCGTGCTGACGCTGGGCCACTGGCTGCTCGACCTGCCGCCCGCCGGCGCGCCGGTGCGCAGCCCGGCCGCGCGACTGCTCGCGGTGCAGCAGGCGGTGCGCGGGCAGGACTGGCTGCGCCGGGCCTTCGGCGCGCAGAACGAAACCGCGGCCTGGGGCCTGTCGCAGACGCTGCTGGCGATCTGCGACGAGCTCAGCGCGCGCTGGCTCGAAGACGCCGCCATCCGCGACGACGACGAGATCGACGGCGACGATCGCGCGGGCCTGCTGCAGGGCGCGCTGGCGCGCACCTATGCGCATCTGTCGGAACGTTTCCTGGGCGAGGAGGCCCGCATCGTGATGGCGTTCTGGCAGGCGCTGTCCGGGCCCGACGATCCGCTGCCGGCGCGGCGCCGCGCGCTGCGCGAACTGTCGCAGCCGCTGCGTGGCCCGGTGGTCTGGATCGCGCCGACCCCGCCCACGCCGCTCGAGGCCGCGTTCCTGCGCGATGCCGCCGAACTGGTGCCGGTGCTGCAGGTGGGCTATGACTGGAGCGGGCAGGATCAAGGCGAGGCCGGCTGGTACCACGCGCTGCTGGCCTTGTGGCCTGAAGCCAGGATCGCCGGCGACGACGAGGCCGTCAGCCACGCGACCGCGCCCGCGATGCCAGCGCTGCCGCCGCAGCGCCCGACGGTGCGCGTGGTCGGCTGCGCCCGCTTCGAGGACGAGGCCGCCGCCGCGGCCGCGCAACTGGTGCAGTGGCTCAATGCGGGCCGCCGCCAGGTGGCGCTGGTCGCGCACGACCGCGTGGTCGCGCGCCGCGCGCGCGCGCTGCTGGCTCGCGCCGGCGCGCCGGTGCGCGACGAGACCGGGTGGAAGCTCTCGACCACGCGCGCGGCTGCCGCGCTGATGCGCTGGTTCGACCTGCTGGTGCGCGATGGCGATACCGCGGCGCTGCTGGACCTGCTCAAGAGCCCGTTCTGCCTGCCCGATGTGGCCGCGCGCGGCGCGGCCATCGCGCTGCTCGAGCGCCAGGTGCGGCGCGAGGGCATTACCGGCGGCTGGGCGCGGCTGCGCCAGTTGTTCGCGCACGCGCCGGCCAGCGCGCAGCAGGCCGCCGACGACGAGGACGCCGACCAGGCCCCGCGCCGCGCGGCCCATGGCCTGATTACATTGCTCGCCGACGAGGCCGCGCGCTGGCCGCGCGGTCTCGCCCAGCATCCGCTGGCGACGTGGCTGGAACGGCTCGACGGCATGCTCGATGGCCTCGGCATGCGCGCCGCGCTGGCCGCCGACGATGCCGGCAGCCAGCTGCTCGATGCGCTGGCGCGGCTGCAGGAGCTGCCGCGCGACGAGACCGGCGGCCATGCCACGCTGTCGCAGGGCGAGTTCCGCGCGATGCTGTCGGCGCTGCTGGAATCGGTCGCCTACAAGGAGCCTTCGGCCAGCGGGCCGGCGCGCATCACCATCCTGCCGCTGAACGGCGCGCGCATGCGGCGCTTCGAGGGCGTGGTGATCGTCGGCTGCGACGACGCCCAGCTGCCGTCCAGCGCCGCCGAGCTGATGTTCTTCTCCAACCAGATGCGGCGCGAGCTGGACCTGGAAGACCGCGAGGCACGCTTTGCGCAACAGGCGCGCGACCTGGCCGAGGTGCTGCTCAACAACGACGACGTGGTGCTGACCTGGCAGCGCTACGGCAGCCGCGGCGAGCCGCACCACGTGTCGGGCTGGATCGAGCGGCTGGCGGCGTGCTGCGCGCGCGCCGGGGTCAGCATCGAAGGCGCCGCCGCGCCGCAGGCGCACGAGACCTTCGCCGATGTGCGCGGCATGCCGGCCCCGGCGGCCGAGCCCGCGCTGGTGCCGGTGCGCTGGAGCGCGCAGGCGTACAACGCGCTGCGGCGCTGCCCCTACCAGTTCTTCGCCGGCCGCATGCTGGGCCTGGCGGGGCTGGAAGCGGTCAGCGACGAGCTGGAGAAGCGCGAGATCGGCGAGACCCTGCACCGCGTGCTGCTGACCTACCACAAGGACCTGCACGCGCGGCGCGAGCGCGGCGAGACGCTGTCCGAAGAGCAGCGCCTGGCGCGCCTGGGCGAGATCTCCGACGAGGTCTTCGGCGCGCTGATGGCCGAGGACGGCAACGCCATTGCCTACTACCGGCGCTGGCGCGAGGTGCTGCCGTCGTATGTCGCGTGGCAGTCCGCGCGCGAGGCCGAGGGCTGGTTCTGGCGCGGCGGCGAGCTCGATGCCGGCATCGACCTGCCGATGCCCGACGGCCAGCCGCTGCGCCTGACCGGACGCATCGACCGGCTCGACCAGGGCCCCGGCGGCGCGCATGCCGTGCTCGACTACAAGACCCAGAGCGCCACGCGCCTGAAGCGCAAGCTGGCCGAGGTCGAGGAAGACTGCCAGCTGCCGTTCTATGGCCTGCTGCGCGCCGATGCCGCGGCGGGCAGCTGGGTCTCGCTCGAAGGCGCCCGCGACGGCGCACCGGCGGCGCAGCGCGAGGTCGGCCTGCCGGATTTCGAGGCCGCGGTCACTTGGCTGGAGCGCCAGATGCGCGACGACGTCATGCGCCTGCGCCAGGGCGCCAGGCTGCCGGCCTTCGGCGATGCCTCGGCGTGCGTGTATTGCACCGCCCGCGGCCTGTGCCGCAAGGGTTTCTGGGACTCCACCGCCGTGCCGGCGCTGACATCATGACGCCTCACGATCTGCACGAGGTCCAGCCTTACCAGCGCGATGGCGCGCCGGTTTCCGAGGCGGAATTCACGCGCGCGGCCTGCGATCCGGCGCGTTCGGTGGTGGTCGAAGCCTGCGCCGGCAGCGGCAAGACCTGGCTGCTGGTGGCGCGCCTGGTGCGCCTGCTGCTGGCCGGCGCGGCGCCGCACGAAATCCTCGCGATCACCTTCACGCGCAAGGCCGCCGAAGAAATGCGCGACCGGCTGCTCGAGGTGCTGGCACAGCTGTCGCGCGACAGCGACGACGACGTGGTCGCCGCGCTGGTGCAGCGCGGCCTCTGCGCCGACGCCGCGCGCGAGGCGCTGCCGCGCGCGCGCCGGCTGCATGCGCAGGTGCTGGCCGCGCCGGGGCGCATGGCGATCGACACCTTCCACGGCTGGTTCGGCACGCTGCTGCGCGGCGCGCCGCTGGCGTCGGGCATCGTGCCGGGCGCGGCGCTGCGCGAGGATGCGCTGCGCATGAAGCGCGAGGCCTGGGCGCCGGTATGGCGCGCGCTGGCCACGCCGCCCTACGCCGAGCTGCGCACGGCCTGGGAAACGCTGGTCGATACCGTCGGCGACTTCCAGGCGCGCGCGCTGCTCGACGCGATGTTCCATGCCCGCAGCGAATGGTGGGCGATGCAGGAGGGCGGCGACCCGCTGCAGGCGCTGTCCGACTGCCTGGGCGAGGACGCGCAGGGCGACGTGTTGCTGCAGGCATTGGCCGACGAAGGCTGGCGCGATGCCTGCGAAGCGCTCGCGGCGCGACTGGGCAAGGCCGGCAAGAGCGAGCAGGCCCACGCCGGCCGCATCACCGAGGCGCTGATGGCGATCGCCGCCTGGCGCGAGGCCGGCGCCGCGCCGGGCAAGCCCGCCGAACGCGTGTTCGCGCAGCTGCGCGCCGCGTTCTTCACCACCACGGGCGGGCCGCGCGCGCTGCGGCGCACCGCGGCACTGGCCAAGGCCGCGGGCGGCGAAGGCATGGTCGATGCGCTGCTGGACGAGCATGCCGCGATCTGCGCGATGCTCGACGAGATCAGCGCGCGCTGCTGCGAGGCCGCGGTGCTGGCGATCAACCAGGCCCTGTTCCGTATCGGCGATGCGCTGCTGAGGCGCTACCAGCAGCACAAGGACGAGCAGCGCGCGATGGATTTCGCCGACCTCGAATGGCAGGCCGCGCGGCTGATGTCGGACGAGGAGACCGCCACCTACCTGCAGGTGCGGCTCGACGCGCGCTACCGCCACCTGTTGCTCGACGAGTTCCAGGACACCAACCCGTTGCAATGGCGCATCCTGCAGGGCTGGCTGGCCGGCTATGCGGGGCTGGGCGAGCGCCCGACGGTGTTCCTGGTGGGCGATCCCAAGCAATCGATCTACCGGTTCCGCCGCGCCGATGCCAGGCTTTTCGGCGCCGCCGGCGAGATGCTGCGCGACGCCTTCGGCGCCACCGTGCTGCGCACCAACCGGACCCGGCGCAATCGTGCCGAAGTGCTGGACTGGGTCAACGCCGTGTTCGACGGCGCGCGCGCCGAGGGCCGCTATCCGCTGTACTCGACCCAGACCACGGCGCTGGGCGGCTGCGGCGGGCCGGTGTGGCTGTTGCCGCTGGTGGAGCCCGACGAAGCCAGTGAAAGCGCGGCGGAAGATGCGGACGATGAATTGGCCGCAGTTGCCTCCGCGCATCGCGACACGCTGCTGCAGCCGCGCCGGCAGGCCGGCGATTCGCTGCGGCTGGAAGAAGGACGGCGCGTCGCGGCATGGCTGCGGCGGGTGCGCGAGACCGTGCCGGTGCACGAAGGCAACACCCAGCGGCCCGCGCGCTGGAGCGACATGCACCTGCTGGTGCGCCGCAAGACCCATCTGGCCGACTACGAGCGCGCCCTGCGCGAGGCCGGCATCCCATGCCTGAGCCCGCGCCGCGGCGGCCTGCTGGCCACGCTCGAGGCGCTCGACCTGTCGGCGCTGCTGGCCTTCCTGATGACGCCCGAGTCGGACCTGGACCTGGCGCACGTGCTGAAGAGCCCGCTGGTGGGCGCGACCGACGATGATCTGCTGGCGCTCGCGCAGATGGAGGGCGAGGGCGGCTGGTGGGCACGCCTCGAGGCGGGAGGATTGCCGGCGCAGGTCTCCGACGCGCTGCGCGAAGGCGTGCCGCGGCTGCGGCAATGGCTGCGCATCGCGCCGCACCAGCCGGTGCATGACCTGATCGACCAGATCTTCCACGGCGGCGAGGTGCGGCGGCGCTACGCCGAGGCCGCGCCGCCGGATATCCGCGAACAGGTGCTGGCCAACCTCGACGCGTTCCTGAAGCTGTCGCTCGACCTCGATGGCGGGCGCTATCCGAGCCTGCCAAAGTTTATCGACGAGCTGCAGGAAATCCGCCGCGGCGACGAAGGCGAAAGCCCCGACGAAGGCGGCATGGGCGAGCGCGCCGAAGACCTCGAGCCGGCCGGGGACGATCCGGCCTACGCCGGCCTCGACGCGGTCCATATCCTGACCGTGCATGCCGCCAAGGGACTGGAAGCGCCGTTCGTGGTGCTGCTCGATGCCAACCACAGCGAGCCGGCCGCGGACCGCGGCGGCATCCTGGTCGACTGGCCGCCATCGTCGCCGGTGCCGCGCCATTTCTCCGCGTACGGCAAGCGCAGCGAGCGCGGGCTGGCGCGCGCGCCGCTGTTCGAGGCCGAGGCGGCGCTGGGCGAGCGAGAGAACTGGAACCTGCTGTACGTGGCCATGACGCGCGCGCAGCAGGGCCTGCTGGTCAGCGGTGTCAAGGGCCGCGCCAGCCGCGCCGGTGCCGGCGAGGGCAATGCCGAGATCGCCGGCAGCTGGTATGTGCGGCTGCAGGCCGCGGGCGTCGGCGAAATGGTGCCGGCCTATCCGGACGCGCACGGCGATGCGGCCGGTGCGCAAGCACTGCTGCCCGCGCGACCGAGCGAGCCGGTGCGCTTCACCGACTTCCGGCTGCGCTACCGCGATGCCGTCGATGATCCGCGGCAGCCCGCCTTTGCCGACGACGAGGAAGCCACGGACGAGTCGGAGGGCATCGTCTTCAACGCCGCCGCGGCGCGCCATGGCGAACTCGTGCACGCGCTGCTGGAGCGCCTGACGCGCTATCCCGAAGCCTTTGCCGGCGTGCCCGCGCTCGATACGGTATTGCGCTGGTTCCCGCTGACCGGCGCGCACACCGAGGCGGCGCGGTCATCCTGGCGGCAACAGGTGGAAGAGGCGCTGGCGGCAGTGGCCGCGATGCTGCGCGCGCCGGCGCTGGCGCCGCTGCTGGCCGCGGACGCGGCGCGCAGCGCGCGCAACGAGGTCGAGCTGTACGACGCGCGTGGCCGGCTGCTGCGTATCGACCGGCTGGTCGAATTCGACGACCGTGTCGTCGTCGTCGACTACAAGCTGCGCCTGCTGCCGCAGGAGCATGCCGCCTATCGCGCGCAGCTGGGCCGCTACGCCGCGGCGCTCGCGCCGATGTTCCCGGGCAAGCGCATCGAGGCCGGCGTGGCGACTGCCGAAGGCGAGTGGATTCCCGCCGAGCACCTGGCGCCGCAGGTGCCGCAACAAGGCTCGTTGTTCTGAACGCCGGCGCGGTGCGCCGGCAAGGGCAGCGGAATCGGCGCAAAATGGGGCGCATGGCGCGCGCGATGGCGGCCTGGCTGTACTAAAGTGACAGGGACTGCGCTGCGAGCCGCTGGCGCGCGCGATAGACAGGCGGGAGGAAAGGGTACTGCGGAACGGGCGGAAGGGAAGCGTGAGGTGGACGAGCCTGACCCTCGGCACTGGCGGAAAACGGCTGTGGCTGCTTCGTTCCCGACCTGACCAGGTTGACCGCGCCACCATGCGAGGAGGCCCGTCCGAGCGGCATTGTACCCCAGAGCGCGGGCGCGCGCAGAATTTGCATCGAATGCCCTTGGCGGGCGCGGGTCATTGCCCGCGCCATGGCGCCGGGTTGATCTGGCGCAGGCAATGCGTGCCGCGCTGGCCCGACCATTCACCAACCCGCACACGTGGTGAGCCAATACATGAACGCAAACGACCAGATCATTCGCGGCGCGCTGGCGCCTCAGGAAATCTCCACCGAAGTCCTGCTCGAGAAATACGCCAAGGGCGAAGAGCGCAGCATCGCCGATGTCAGGCAGCGCGTGGCGCGCGCGCTGGCGCAGGCCGAGCCCGAGGACCAGCGCGAAGCCTGGAGCGCGCGCTTCCTGTGGGCGCAGGAAAACGGCTTCGTGCCGGCCGGGCGCATCAATTCGGCGGCGGGTACCGGCATCCAGGCCACGCTGATCAATTGCTTCGTGCAGCCGGTGGGCGATTCGGTGTCGGAGCCGCGCGACGGCCGCCCCAGCATTTACACCGCGGTGGCGCAGGCCGCCGAAACCATGCGCCGCGGCGGCGGCGTGGGCTATGACTTCTCGGCGATCCGCCCGGCCGGGGCGCTGGTGCGCGCCACGCATTCGCGCGCCTCGGGGCCGGTGTCGTTCATGAAGGTGTTCGACGCCTCGTGCGCGACCGTGGAATCGGCCGGCGCGCGTCGCGGCGCGCAGATGGGCGTGCTGCGCTGCGACCATCCCGATATCGAGAGCTTTATCCACGCCAAGGACAAGGGCGAGCTCAGCAACTTCAATATCTCCATCGGCGTCACCGACGAATTCATGCAGGCGGTGCAGGCCGACGCCGAGGTCGAGCTGGTGCACGAGGCCGAGCCGGGCGCCGACATGATCGCCGCCGGCGCGTACCGCCGCGACGACGGGCAGTGGGTGTACCGGCGCGTGCCGGCGCGCAACCTGTGGGACCAGGTCATGCAGGCCACCTACGACCATGCCGAGCCGGGCATCCTGTTCCTGTCGCAGATCAACGCCGACAACAACCTCTATTACTGCGAGCGCATCGAGGCCACCAACCCCTGCGCGGAGCAGCCGCTGCCGTCCTATGGCTGCTGCTGCCTGGGCTCGATCAACCTGACCAGGTTCGTGCGCCAGCCGTTCACGCCGCAGGCTGCGTTCGATTTCGACGCCTTCGCCGAAGTGGTGCGCGTTTCCACGCGCATGCTCGACAACGTGCTCGACGTGACCTTCTGGCCGTTGCCCGAACAGCAGGCCGAGGCCCACGCCAAGCGCCGCGTCGGGCTCGGCTTCCTCGGGCTGGGCAGCGCGCTGGTGATGCTGGGCCTGCGCTACGACACCGAGCCGGCGCGGCAACTGGCGGCGCGCATTTCGGAACGCATGCGCGACGAGGCCTACCTGGCGTCGACCGAACTGGCGGCGCAGAAGGGCGCCTTTCCCCTGTTCGATGCCAGTGCCTACCTGCAAAGCGGCTTCGCCAGCCGGCTGCCGGAGCCGGTGCGCGAAGCCATCGGCCGCCATGGGCTGCGCAACTCGCACCTGCTGTCGATCGCGCCCACCGGCACCATCACGCTGGCCTTTGCCGACAATGCGTCGAATGGCATCGAACCCGCCTTCTCGTGGACCTACAACCGCAGGAAGCGCATGCCGGACAACAGCTACCGCAGCTTCGAGGTGGCGGACCATGCCTGGCGGCTCTACCGTCACATGGGGGCCGACATGGCACAGCTGCCCGACGCCTTCGTCACCGCGCTGCAGATGTCGGCGCTGGACCATATGCGCATGCTCGAAGCGGTGCAGCCGTATATCGACACCAGCATCAGCAAGACCGTCAACGTGCCGGAGGACTATCCGTACGAAGCCTTCCGCAACCTGTACCTCGAAGCGTGGAAGGCCGGCCTGAAGGGGCTGGCGACGTATCGGCCGAACTCCGTGCTGGGCGCGGTGCTGTCGGTCGACGCGCCCGCCGCGCCGCCTGCCCCGGCGGCCGACGACAACCCGCTGGTGCGCCCGTTCGGCAGCCGGCCGGTGGGCGACCTGGAGGGGGTGACGTCCAAGGTCGAATACCTGACCTACGAGGGCCACAAGACCGTCTACCTGACCGTCAACTTCATGCGCGTCGCCGGCGTCGCCGACGGCAAGCCGGTGGAGATCGAGCGGCCGGTGGAGTTCTTCATGCCGGCGGGCCAGCGCAGCGAGGGCCAGCAATGGATCACCTCGACCATGCGGCTGTTGTCGATGGTGGCGCGCTCGGGCGGCTCGGTGGCCAAGGCCCTGGCCGACATGCGCAACGTGGTGTGGGACAAGGGCACGGTGCGCTACGGCACGCTGGTGCGCCAGGACGGCACCGAGGTGCCGCGCTTCCATGACTCCGAGGTCGCGGCGCTGGGCTATGCGCTGCAGCGCATCCTGATCAAGCGCGGCTTCCTCGATGCCGACGGTGGCCAGGTGCCGGTGGCGGCGCTGGCCGCGCGGCTGGCACAGCGCGACGGCGGCGCGCAGCTGGCGGCGGGGGCGGACCTTGCCGGGCCGGCCAGCGCGGCGCCGGGCGCGCCCGGCGTGGGTACCGGCAAGCCCTGCCCGGAGTGTGGCGCGCACGCCTTGCACAAGGTCGACGGCTGCGCCAAATGCGCCAATTGCGGCTACGTCGGCGAGTGCGGCTGAGCCGGGCCAGGGACGGCCGGCGGCCACCGGCGCGGGTCGCCGGCGCCCGGCCCGGATAAAGACGCCGGGGCCGGCGCCGGGGCGGCCGGAGCGGGGCCGCCTTTTGCTACAATCGCCGCCATGAGTTATCAAGTTCTAGCGCGCAAATGGCGCCCCAGGGATTTCACCACGCTGGTCGGCCAGGAGCACGTGGTGCGCGCGCTCACGCACGCGCTGGAACAACAGCGGCTGCACCATGCCTACCTGTTCACCGGCACGCGCGGGGTCGGCAAGACCACGCTGTCGCGGATCCTGGCCAAGGCCCTGAACTGCACCGGCCCTGACGGCAGCGGCGGCATCACCGCCGAGCCGTGCGGGCAGTGCAAGGCCTGCCAGGAAATCGACAGCGGCCGCTTCGTCGACTACATCGAGATGGACGCCGCCTCCAACCGCGGCGTCGACGAGATGGCGCAGCTGCTCGACAAGGCCGTCTACGCCCCCACCGCCGGGCGCTTCAAGGTCTACATGATCGACGAAGTGCACATGCTGACCAACCACGCCTTCAACGCCATGCTGAAGACGCTGGAAGAGCCGCCCGGGCACGTCAAGTTCATCCTCGCCACCACCGACCCGCAGAAGATCCCGGTCACGGTGCTGTCGCGCTGCCTGCAGTTCAACCTGAAGCAGATGCCGCCGGGACACATCGTCTCGCACCTGGACCATATCCTGGCGCAGGAAGGCATTGCCCACGACGGCAACGCGCTGCGGCTGCTGGCCCAGGCCGCGCATGGCTCGATGCGCGACGCGCTGTCACTGACCGACCAGGCCATCGCCTACAGCGCGGGACAGGTCTCCGAGGAAGCCGTGCGCGGCATGCTGGGCGCGATCGACCAGGGCTACCTGGTGCAGTTGCTGGATGCGCTGGCCGCCGAGGACGGCGCCGCCATGCTGGCGATTGCCGATGCCATGGCCGACCGCAGCCTGTCCTTCGCCGGCGCGCTGCAGGACCTGGGCTCGCTGCTGCACAAGGTGGCGCTGGCGCAGGCCGTGCCGGCGTCGGTGCAGGACGAATGGCCCGAAGCCGACGAGGTGCGGCGCCTGGCTGGCGTGTTCGACGCGCAGGAAGTGCAGCTGTTCTACCAGATCGCCAACCTGGGCCGCAGCGAGCTGGCGCTGGCGCCGGACGAATACGCCGGCTTCACCATGACGCTGCTGCGCATGCTGGCGTTCCGGCCGTCGTCCGAACCGGCGGCCACGGCGGGGCAGGGCGGCGGCGCAGCCCCCGCGCGCCCGCGCAATGCCGGCATGCCGGCCGCGGCGCGACCCGCCGAGGCACGCCAGGCGACGACTGCCGCCGCCGCGCCGGCTGCATCCGCTGCATCCGCTGCATCCATTATCGAATCCACCCAGGTGCCGTCCATGGCTGCGCCAGCCGCGCCCGTGGCCGAGCCTGCCGCTGCGCCAGCGGCCGCGCTTGCCACCGCGCCTGCCGCCACGGAACCCGCGCCGGCGCGCGCGGCAGGCGGCGCCATGTCGCCAGCGGCCGCGGCGCTTGCCGCCGCGCGCCAGGCTTCCGCTGCCCGCGGCGGCGCCCGCAAGGCGCCAGCGCCGGCCGTGCCTGCCATGCCGGCCGCTGCGCAGCGGCCGCCGGCGCAACCGTTGCGCGCCCCCGCGGCCGCTGCCGCGAGCCGTCCCGCTGCGGCACCTGCAACGGCTCCTGTTGCACGGCCGGCGGCGCCGCAGCCGCCCGTCGCGGCGGCAGCGCCCGCGGCACGCCCCGTGGCCGCCAGACCGCAACCAGAATCCGTGCCGCCCTGGGAAGTCGCCGGTGGCAGCGATGTGCCGCCGTGGGAAGAACTGCCGCCCGACCTGCCGGTGATCGGGCCCTATGACAGCGATCCGGGCTACAACGACTACGGTTTCAGCGAACCCGCGGCGCGTGCCACGGCACCGCGCCACGGTACCGCCCGCCCGGCCTCGGCCCCGGCGCGCGAGCCCGAGGCGACCCGCGAGCCCGCTGCCGTGCCGTCACCGCCGGCGGAGTCCGCAAAATTCGTCGCGCCGCGTCCGCCCGCCGCGGGCGAGGACGGCACCCCGCCGGCCTTCACCGGCGACTGGCCAGCACTGGCCGCCGGCCTGCCGCTGAAGGGCCTGGCGCAGCAGCTGGCGTACCAGAGCGAACTGACGCAGGTGGTCGGGCGCACCTTCCACCTGCGCATCCCGGTCGCGGCGCTGGGCGAGAACGGCGTCGCCGAGCGGCTGCAGCAGGCGCTGGGCGACCACCTCGGCGAGCCGGTGCGCGTGGTCTGCGAAGTCGGCGGGGTCACGGTCACCGCCGCCGCCGCCGACGCCGAGGCGCGTGCCGAACGCCAGCGCCAGGCCGAGGCCGCGATCGAGGCCGATCCCTTCGTGCAGGGGCTGCTGCGCGACTTCGGCGGCCAGATCGTGCCAGGCTCGATCCAGCCGCGCGCCGCCTGACCGGCGGCCAGCTGGCGTTACCGAATTTCCGTCACCGAACTCTTACCGAATCCAGGAGCATTCCATCATGATGAAAGGTCAACTCGCCGGGCTGATGAAGCAGGCCCAGCAGATGCAGGAAAACATGAAGAAGATGCAGGAGCAGCTGGCCCAGATCGAGGTCGAGGGCCAGTCCGGCGCCGGTCTCGTCAAGGTGGTCATGACCTGCAAGAACGACGTCAAGCGCGTCACCATCGACCCCAGCCTGCTGGCCGAGGGCGAGGACAAAGACCTGCTGGAAGACCTGGTCGCGGCGGCCTTCAACGACGCCGTGCGCAAGGCAGAGGCCACCACGCAGGAAAAGATGGGCTCGATGACCTCGGGCCTGCCGCTGCCCCCGGGCTTCAAGCTGCCGTTCTAAGGCCATTGTGAAAGCGTCGTCGCCGACTTCGCTGCAGGCGCTGGTCGAGGCGCTGCGGGTGCTGCCCGGCGTCGGGCCCAAGTCCGCCCAGCGCATGGCCTACCACCTGCTGCAGCATGACCGCGAGGGCGCGCGCAAGCTGGGCGATGCGCTTCGGGGCGCGGCGGACCATATCCGCCACTGCCAGCGCTGCAATACCTTCACCGAGCAGGAGGTCTGCGAGACCTGCCTGGACGACCGCCGCGACGCCTCGGTGCTGTGCGTGGTGGAAACCCCGGCCGACCAGGTCATGATCGAGCAGACCCTGACCTATCGCGGCAAGTATTTCGTGCTGATGGGCCGGCTCTCGCCGCTGGATGGCATCGGCCCGCGCGAGATCCACCTGGACCGGCTGCTGGCGCGCGCCACCGAGCCCGAGCTGGGCGGCCCGGTGGGCGAGGTCATCGTCGCCACCAACTTCACCAGCGAAGGCGAGGCCACCGCGCACTACATCGGCGAGATGCTCAAGGCGCGCGGCCTCAAGGTGTCGCGCCTGGCGCGCGGCGTGCCGGTGGGCGGCGAGCTCGAGTATGTCGATGCCGGCACCATCGCCCGCGCGGTGATGGACCGCCGCAACCTCTGAGCGCCGCCGCGCCGGCCGGCATGCCTGCCGCAGGCACTGCCACCGGCGCGCGCGCTTTCATTTCCCGTCCGCTCCCATGAACCTGGCTCGCTTCGATCTCGTCACGCTTGGCTTGTTCGTTGCCGTGGCCCGGCAGGGCAGCATCTCGGCCGGCGCGCGCCAGTCGCACCTGGCGGTGGCCGCGGCGAGCAAGCGCATTTCCGACCTCGAGACCGCGGTGGGCGCGCCGCTGTTCTTTCGCCATGCCGCCGGCGTGCAGCTGACCGAGGCGGGCCAGGCCTGCTTCCACCATGCGCTGACCATCCTGCAGGACGTCGAGCGCATGGCCGGGGTGATGTCGGACTATGCCTCCGGCGTGCGCGGGCAGGTGCGGGTGTGCGCCAATACCTCGGCGATCACGCAGTTCCTGCCCGATGACCTGGCCTCGTTCATGCAGCGCCATCCGACCATCCGCATCGAGCTGGAAGAGCAGAACAGCCGCGACATCGTTGCCGCGCTGGTCGAGAACCGCGCCGACGTCGGCATCTTCGCCGACCGCACGCCGGCCGCCGGGCTGATGACGGTCGAATACCGCCAGGACGAGCTGGTCATCATCACCCCGCCCAACCATCCGCTGGCCGCGCGCGGGCCGGTGCACTACGCCGATACGCTCGAATTCGACTTCGTCAGCCTGCCGCAGGAAACCTCGCTGGCGGCGCGCCTGCTGGAAGAGAGCAGCCGGCTGGACCGACCGTTCCGGCTGCGCATCCAGGTGCGCAGCTTCGACGCCATGTGCCGTATGGTGATGGCCGGGCTGGGCGTAGGCGTGCTGCCGCGCATCGCGGCCGAGCCGCATGTCAAGTCGATGGGGCTGTCGCTGGTGACGCTGCAGGATGCGTGGGCGCGCCGCTCGCTGCTGATCGGGCTGCGCGACCCGGCCGGCCTGACGGTCTCGGCGCGGCTGCTGATCACCCACCTGTGCGGGGACCGCGCGCCGTTCTGAGCCGCCGGCATCGGGGTCTTCGGCAGTGCTAAGCACCCTTAAGCAGCCTTAAGCGGCCTTTCGCGTTCCGAGAAAGCCCGCTTCTCCGATTGCCGATTCCTGGCAGGCCCCGCGCTGGGGCAAACTCCGTTCGAACCGCAATGTATGGCAAGCCAGTCAATGGCGCTGCCGCACTGCAACAAGACTGCCGCATCGCACGGAGAGACCCATGGCGCAACAGATCCTCGAGGGCATTCGCGTCCTCGAACTCGGACAACTCATCGCCGGCCCCTTTGCCGCCAAGACCCTGGCCGACTTTGGCGCCCACATCATCAAGGTCGAGCCGCCCGGGCAGGGCGACCCGCTGCGCAAATGGCGCATGCTCCATGAAGGCACCTCGGTGTGGTGGGAGGCGCAGTCGCGCAACAAGGAATCGGTCTGCATCGACCTGCGCCAGCCGGAAGGCCAGGCACTGGTGCGCAAGCTGGCCGCCGAGGCCGATGTGCTGATCGAGAACTTCCGCCCCGGCACCATGGAGAAGTGGGGCCTGGGCTGGGACGTGCTGCATGCCGACAACCCGCGCCTGATCATGCTGCGCGTGTCCGGGTACGGCCAGACCGGCCCGAAGAAGGACGAGCCCGGCTTTGCCGCCGTGGCCGAGGCCATGGCCGGCCTGCGCCACCTGACTGGCGAGCCGGGCCGCGCGCCGGTGCGCGCCGGCCTGTCGCTGGGCGACACCATCGCCGGCCTGCATGGCGCCATGGGCGTGCTGCTGGCGCTGTACCAGCGCGATGCGCGCGGCGGCGAAGGGCAGGTGATCGACGTGGCGCTGTACGAGTCGCTGTTCAACCTGAGCGAAAGCCTGCTGCCGGAATACTCCGCCTTCGGCGCGGTGCGCCAGCCCGCCGGCGGCGCGCTGCCGGGGATCGCGCCGTCCAACGCCTATCCCTGCGCCAGCGGAGAATACGTGCTGGTGGCGGCCAACGGCGATGCCATCTTCAAGCGCATGATGCTCGCCATCGGCCGCGCCGACCTGGCCGACGATCCCGCGCTGGAGCGCAACGACGGCCGCGTCGCGCGCGTCGACGAGATCGACGCCGCGATTGCCGACTGGACCCGCACGCAGACGGTCGAGTCGGCGCTGGCGGTGCTGCGCGATGCGCAGGTGCCGTCGGGCCGCATTTATACCGTCAAGGACATCGCCGAAGACCCGCACTACCGCGCCCGCGGCGTGATCGAGTCGGTGACCTCGGCCGGGGGCCTGACCGTGGAAGTGCCGGGCGTGGTGCCCAAGCTGTCGGCCAGCCCCGGCGCCATCCATGACCGCGCGCCGGCGCTGGGCGAGCATACCGATGCGGTGCTGAAGCAGGCCGGCTTCGACGACGCCGCCATCGCCGACCTGCGCGCGCGCAAGGTGATCGCATGAGCGCCGCCGCCAGCCCCCTGCGCGGCCCGGCCCGCGTCGAGATCAATGAAGTCGCGCCGCGCGACGGCCTGCAGATCGAACCGGTGGTGGTGCCGACCGATGCCAAGGTGGCCTTCGTCGATGCGCTGTCGGCCTGCGGCTTCGCGCGCATCGAGGCCACCTCGTTCACCTCGGCGCGCGCCATTCCCGCGCTGGCCGACGCCGAGGCGCTGATGCACCGCATGCGGCGCCAGCCGGGCGTGCGCTACACCGCGCTGGTGCCCAACCTGCGGGGGCTCGAGCGCGCCCTGTCGTGCCGCCCCGACGAGGTCAACCTGGTGATGTCGGCCAGCGAAACCCACAACCGCGCCAACCTGCGCATGACACGCGCGCAGTCGCGGCAGCAGCTGCTGGCGATGATTGCCGAGGCGGGCGCGGCCGGCGTGCCGGTCAATGTGTCGCTGTCGACGGTATTCGGCTGTCCGTTCGAGGGCGAGGTCGATGCCACCGAGGTCATGGCGCTGGCCAGCGCGTTCGCCGACGCCGGCGCGGCCGGCATCACGCTGTGCGATACCACCGGCATGGCGTATCCGAATCAGGTCGCGGCGCTGTGCGCAGCCTTCCAGGCCGCGCTGCCTGCCACCGGCCTGACCATCCACCTGCACAACACCCGCGGCATGGGCCTGGCCAATGCCGTGGCCGCCTGGCAGACCGGCGTGACGCGCTTCGACGCGGCCGCCGGCGGCCTGGGCGGGTGCCCGTACGCGCCCGGAGCCAGCGGCAACGTCAGCACCGAAGACCTGGTCCATATGTTCGATTGCATGGGCGTGCAGACCGGTGTCGACCTGGGCGCGCTGCTCGAGGTGGTTGCCGGCATGCCGGAACTGGTCGGGCGCGACCTCCATAGCCAGCTGCTGAGCGCGGGACCGCGCCTGCGCACGCACCAGGCGCCGGCCTGGCTGGCCGAGCATTTTGTCGGGCAGGCGTAGCCCTGCACACGCACCGCGACAACGTATCCACAAGACCAAACGGAGACCCTCATGAAGCAAGCCCATCAACACCAGCGCGCCATGCCCGCACGGCGCAAGGCCGTGGCCGCCACGCTGGCAACGCTGGCCGCAATCGGCACGGCATGGTTCGCCCCGGCGGCACTGGCGCAGGACGGCAGCTATCCGGCGCGACCGGTAACGCTGGTGGTATCGGCCGCGGCCGGCGGCACCACCGACATCGCCGCACGCATGATTGCCGAGCCGCTGTCCAGGGCGCTCGGCCAGCCGGTGGTGGTCGACAACCGTCCCGGCGGCAACGGCGGCATCGCCGCGAACCTGGTGGCGCGCGCAAAGCCCGATGGCTACACGCTGATGCTGCAGTACTCGGGCTTCCACGTGATCACGCCGCTGCTGGTGAAGAACCTGTCGTGGGACCCGGTCAAGGACTTCGCGCCCGTGGCCAATATCCTGTCGGCGCCGCAGGTGCTGGTGGTGCGCCCGAGCCTGCCGGTCAAGTCGCTGAAGGAACTGGTGGCCTACGCCAAGGCCAACCCGGACAAGCTCAACTACGCCTCGTCGGGCAATGGCTCGCTGCAGCATGTGTCGACCGAGTTGCTGAACCAGATGGCCGGCACCAAGATCACGCACGTGCCGTACAAGGGCACCGGCCCGGCCATGACCGACCTGCTGGGCGGCTCGGTCGACCTGACCATCACCACGCCGCCGCCGCTGATGGGCCATATCGCCGCCGGCAAGCTGCGCCCGCTGGTGGTGACCAGCAAGACCCGCCTGCCCAGCCTGAAGGACGTGCCGTCGGCGCCCGAGGCCGGCTACCCCGATCTCGACGTGTCGTCGTGGTTCGCGATGTACGCGCCGGCGGGCACGCCCAAGCCGGTGATCGACAAGCTGACCGGCGAGATCGACAAGATCATGCGCACCGAGGCCTTCCGCAAGAAGGCCGAGGAACTGGGCGCCGAGGCCAGGTACATGAACCCGCAGCAGCTGGCGCAATACCAGAAGGCCGAGCTGGCGCGCTGGGCCAAGGTGATCCAGTCCGCCGACATCCACGCCGAATGACGCCAGCGTTGCGGCAAGGTGATCGAAAGGTAAGGGCGCTAAGCTGGCGGATTTGCTAGGTATTGATACCGATGCGGTGCGTTGCACCGTCCGGTAGCATCGCAAATTGCCGCACCGCGGCGCCCCCCCTTCAAGCGCATCTGCCGCGGCGCCAGTCCACACGGGTAGGAGATCTCGCATGTATAACAAGAAATTCTGGAAGCAATTCCTGATCGCGCTGGCGCTGTTCCTGGCCGGCTGGTTTACGTTCGGCCAGGCGCAGGCGCAGGGCAAGCCCGAGAAGACCAAGGTCACCATCGCGGTGGGCGGCAAGAACCTGTTCTATTACCTGCCGCTGACCATCGCCGAGCGCCTCGGCTACTTCAAGGAAGAAGGGCTGGAGGTAGAGATCGTAGACTTCGCCGGCGGCGCCAAGGCGCTGCAGGCGGTGGTGGGCGGCAGCGCCGACGTGGTCTCGGGCGCCTACGAGCACACCATCAACCTGCAGGCCAAGGGCCAGCGCTACCAGGAGTTCGTGCTGCAGGGCCGCGCCCCGCAGATCGTGCTGGTGGTGTCGAACAAGACCATGCCCAACTTCAAGTCGATCGCCGACCTGAAGGGCAAGAAGATCGGCGTGACCGCGCCGGGCTCGTCGACCAACATGATGGCCAACTTCGTGCTGGCCAAGCATGGCCTGAAGCCGTCGGACGTGTCGTTCATCGGCGTCGGCGCCAGCGCCGGCGCGGTGGCGGCGATGCGTTCGGGCCAGATCGATGCCATGGCCAACCTTGACCCGGTGGTGTCGATGCTGACGCAGAAGAACGAGGTGCGCATCGCCTCGGACACGCGCACGCTCAAGGACACCCAGGCGGTGTTCGGCGGCAACATGCCGTCGGGCTGCCTGTATGCGTCGCAGGCCTTCATCCAGCAGAACCCGAACACCACCCAGGCGCTCACCAACGCCATGGTGCGCGCGCTCAAGTGGCTGCAGAAGGCGGGCCCGTCCGACATCGTCAAGACCGTGCCGGAAAGCTACCTGCTGGGCGACCGCGCGCTGTACCTGGCGGCGTGGGAAAAGGTCAAGGAAGCGATCTCGCCCGACGGCACCATGCCGGCCGACGGCCCGCGCACCGCGCTCAACGCGCTGGGCCAGTTCGACGCCGAACTGAAGGGCAAGTCGGTCAGGCTGGAAGAGACCTACACCAACGCCTTCGTGCAGAAGGCCAACGCCAAGTACAAGTAATTTTCCTGCCGTCGACGCCATCGGCCCGCTGCCCGCAGCGGGCCTTTGCTTTGCGGCAGCGACGGCTCCTCCATCATCACTCGCCCGCGCCGCAGCCTGCGCCGCCACGGCGGGTACGAGACGGTTCATCATGAGCATTCCCGCACTTTCACTCGACCAGGTCACCTGCACCTTTGTCTCGCGCGATGACCGCAGCCAGCGCTATACCGCGGTCAAGGACGTCACGCTGTCGATCCAGCCCGGCGAATTCGTATCGGTGGTCGGCCCCACCGGCTGCGGCAAGTCGACGCTGCTGAATGTCGGCGCCGGCCTGCTGGAGCCTTCCAGCGGTGAGGTGCGCGTGTTCGGCGAGCCGCTGCGCGGCATCAACCGGCGCGCCGGCTACATGTTCCAGACCGAGGCGCTGATGCCGTGGCGCAGCGCGCTCGACAACGTCGTCGCCGGCCTGGAATTCCGCGGCACCGCGCGCGCCGAGGCGGTGCAGCAGGGCGAGGAGTGGCTGCGCCGCGTGGGCCTGGGCGGGTTTGGCGACCGCTACCCGCACCAGCTCTCGGGCGGCATGCGCAAGCGCGTGGCGCTGGCGCAGACGCTGGTGCTGGACCCGGACATCATCCTGATGGACGAACCGTTCTCGGCGCTCGACATCCAGACCCGCCAGCTGATGGAGAACGAAGTGCTGGAGCTGTGGGCCGCCAAGCGCAAGGCGGTGCTTTTCATCACCCACGACCTGGACGAGGCCATCGCCATGAGCGATCGCGTGGTGGTGCTGTCGGCCGGCCCCGGCACGCATCCGATCGGCGAGTTCGCGATCGACCTGCCGCGCCCGCGCGACGTGGCCGAGATTCGCAACCATCCACGCTTTGTCGAGCTGCACGCCGCGATCTGGGATGTGCTGCGCGAGGAAGTGCTCAAGGGCTACGCCCAGCAGCGCAAGGTGGCCTGACCGGCCCTGCGTCCAATTCAAACAAGAACTGAATCCCGATGGCATTTCGTACTGATTCCAAGGGCATGCTGCGCGTGTGGCAGCTGCTGGTGCTGGTGGTGATCCTCGGCGTGTGGCACGTGGCCACGCGCTCGCAGCAGGTCGCCTTTTTCTTCGGCGAGCCGCTGATGGTGGCGCAACGCATCTGGAACTGGTTTATCGTCGAGCGCGATATCTACCTGCACCTGGGCGTGACCCTGATCGAGACCGTGCTGGCCTTCGGCATCGGCACGGTGGCGGGGCTGGGCGTGGGCCTGTGGCTGGCGCTGAGCCCGATGACTTCCGCCATCCTCGATCCCTACGTCAAGGCCATGAACTCGATGCCGCGCGTGATCCTGGCGCCGATCTTCGCGGTCTGGTTCGGCCTGGGCATCTGGTCAAAGGTGGCGCTGGCGGTGACGCTGGTGTTCTTCATCGTCTTCTTCAACGTCTACCAGGGCGTCAAGGAAGTGAGCCCGGTGGTGCTGGCCAATGCGCGCATGCTGGGCGCCAGCCAGAAGCAGCTGCTGCGCCATGTCTACCTGCCGAGCGCGACCAGCTGGGTGTTCTCGTCGCTGCATACGTCGGTGGGCCTGGCCTTCGTCGGCGCGGTGGTGGGCGAGTACCTGGGCTCGGCGCGCGGCGTGGGTTACCTGATCCTGCAGGCCGAGGGTACGTTCGATATCAACACCGTATTCGCCGGCATCGTGGTGCTGACCGCGTTTGCGCTGGTGCTGGACTGGATGGTCGGCATCGGCGAGAAGCGGCTGATGAAGTGGCAGCCGAAGACGGGGGAAACGGAGAAGCTGTGAAGCCGGCCTTGCCGGGGGTTTGAGCGCCTTTCCCGCTTGCGGGGGCGTGGCAGGGGAGAGGGCAGGCGGTGGCATTGCGCAGGCGTGGACTTCGTAGAGCCTGCGGCCCGCTCCCCAACCCCCTCCCAAGCGGGAGAGGGAGTACCCAAGTGGCCAACGGGATGTCCTGGTCCCAGCGCGTCAGCCGACGCGTCGAGGTCCGCCCGTCAAGGCACGATCACGATCTTGCCGGTGACCTTGCGCGCTTCCATGTCCTTGAGCGCCTGCGCGGCCTGCTCCAGCGGATACCGCGCCGAGATATGCGGGCGGATCTTGCCTTCCTTCATCCAGCCCAGCATCTGCGCCATGTTGGCCTGGTTGGCCTTGGGCTCGCGCCGCACGAAATCGCCCCAGAACACGCCGACCAGCGACGCGCCCTTGAGCAGCGCCAGGTTCAGCGGCAGCCTTGGGATCTCGCCGTTGGCGAAGCCCACCACCAGGTAGCGGCCGCGCCAGCCGATCGAGCGGAACGCCGGCTCGGCATAGATGCCGCCGACCGGGTCGTAGATCACGTCCGGGCCCTTGCCGTCGGTCAGCGCCTTGATGCGCTCGCGCAGGTCTTCGGTGCTGTAGTTGATCAAGGCGTCGGCGCCATGCTGCTTGCACACGGCGAGCTTTTCGTCGGTCGACGCGGCTGCGATCACGCGCGCGCCGATGGCCTTGCCGATCTCGATCGCCGCCAGGCCCACGCCGCCGGCCGCGCCCAGCACCAGCATGGTCTGGCCGGCCTGCAACTCGCCGCGGTCGATCACCGCGTGGTGCGAGGTGCCGTAGGTGAGCGTGAACGCAGCCGCGGTCTCGAAGTCGATGCCGGGCGGCATCGGCACCACCGACGCCGCCGGCGCCCTGGCCTGGCTGGCGAAAGCGCCATTGCCCAGGTAGGCGATGACCTTGTCGCCGGGCTTGACGTGGGTGACGCCTTCGCCCACCGCGTTGACCACGCCCGCCAGTTCCGAACCCGGGGTGAACGGCAGTTCGGGCTTGGCCTGGTACTTGTTCTGGATGATCAGCACATCCGGGAAGTTGACCGCGGCCGCCTTGACGTCGATGACCACTTCGCCCTTGCCGGGCACCAGGTCGGGCAGGGTTTCGAGGGTCAGCGAATCGGGCGGACCCCAGGCTTTGCACAGTACGGCTTTCATCTTGTCTCCGGTGGTGTGGTTGGCATGCCGCGCCAGTCAAGCTTACGCGGGCCGGCGGGGCAAGTGTAGCGCAGGAATAGCACGGTCGTTCTGTTTCATGCGGAAGGCGTGGAGCCGGTCATTTGCGGCCTGCATACCGCACCGTTTCGAGCCAGCATCGGGCGGCGCGCGGGCCGCTTGCGCGCCTGCGCTCAGGTACAATCGCGGCATGCACATCCTTCTCGCCAACGACGACGGTTATCTCGCGCCGGGACTGGCCGTTCTGCATGCTGCGCTTGCGCCGCTGGGCCGGATCACGGTCATCGCGCCGGAGCAGAACCATAGCGGCGCGTCCAATTCCCTGACCCTGCAGCGCCCGCTGTCGATCTACGAGGCGCGCGAGGGCGTGCAAAAAGGTTTTCGCTTCGTCAACGGCACGCCCACCGACTGCGTGCATATCGCGCTGACCGGGCTGCTCGACGAAAAGCCCGACCTGGTGGTATCCGGCATCAACCAGGGCCAGAACATGGGCGAGGACGTGCTCTACTCCGGCACCGTCGCCGCCGCGATCGAGGGCTACCTGCTCGGGATTCCCTCGGTAGCCTTCTCGCAGGTGGACAAGGGCTGGGAACACCTCGATGCCGCCGCGCGGGTCGCGCGCACCGTGGTCGAGCGCATCATCGGCACGCCGCCGGCCGAGCCGTTCCTGCTCAACGTCAATATCCCCAACCTGCCGTTCGAACATATCCAGGGTTATCGCGCCACGCGCCTGGGCAAGCGCCATCCGTCGCAGCCTGTGATCACGCAGGTCAACCCGCGCGGCGACACCAATTACTGGATCGGCCCGGCCGGCGACGCGCGCGATGCCAGCGAGGGCACCGATTTCCACGCGACCGCGCAGGGCTACGTCTCGCTCACGCCGTTGCAGCTGGACCTGACCCACCGCGGGCAGCTCGACGCGCTCGACCAGTGGCTGAAGTAGGGCCGCCGGTCCCGAGCCGCCCGAGCTGCCCGAGCCGTCGAATCGCCGCGCCGCGCCCCCGATGAGTTCCACGCCCCCTCGCAACAAGTTCCCGCTGCCGCTGGATGCGGTGGTCGAGCGCAAGCCCGCGCCGGAGCGCACCGCCGGCATGCCCGCGGTGGGCGCGCCACGCCCGGCCGCGCCGCTGTCGCCGCCGGCCACGCCGGCCAAGCCCAGGCTGCCGCGCACCGCGGCGCCAGCGCCCGCGCCGGCGCCCGCCAGCGCGGTCGCGCAGCGCGCCTCGGCAGCCACCGCGGGCGGCGGCGGCATGGCCTCGGCGCGTGCGCGCGTGGCACTGGCGGCGCGGCTGCGCGCCGCCGGCATTCGCGACGAGCGCGTGCTGTCGGCCATCGCCACGGTGCCGCGCCACCTGTTCGTCGAGCCGGGACTGGCGTCGCAGGCGTATGAAGATGCGGCGCTGCCGATCGGCCACCAGCAGACCATCTCCAAGCCGTCGGTGGTGGCGCGCATGATCGAGCTGCTGCGCGAGGGCCTGGGCGCCGAGGCGCCGCTGGAGCGCGTGCTCGAGATCGGCACCGGCTGCGGCTACCAGGCCGCGGTGCTGGCCCAGGTGGCACGCGAAGTCTTCTCGATCGAGCGCATCCGGCCGCTGCACGAGCAGGCCAAGGCGAACCTGCGGCCCTTGCGCGTGCCCAACCTGCGCCTGCATTACGGCGACGGCATGCTCGGCCTGCCGCAGGCCGCGCCGTTCTCGGCCATCATCCTCGCCGCGGCCGGCATGGAGGTGCCCGAGGCGCTGCTCGAGCAACTGGCCATCGGCGGGCGCCTGATCGCCCCGGTGGCGGTGATGCCGCCGGCAGGCGTGCCCGGCCAGACCGTGACGCAGCAGCTGCTGCTGATCGAGCGGCGCAACCGCCATCGCTTTCACCGAACCGCGCTTGAAGCCGTTTTCTTTGTGCCCTTAAAATCGGGCACCATCTGAGTCGAACTATGCACAACATCGTGAAATCGCAAAATTTCGCACGCGCCGGACAACTTTTTGCGGCGACGTCGCTCGCGGCCCTGCTGGCCGCCTGCGCCAATTCGCCGATGCCGGCACCGGTCGTCGACCGTACCTCCACCTCCGGTACCACCGCGGCGACGCTGGAACCGGCGCCGCCTGGGTACTATCGGGTCAAGCGAGGCGATACCCTTTACCGTATCGCGCTGGAGAACGGCCAGTCGTATCGCGATGTGGCAACGTGGAACAACCTGACCAATGTGAACCAGATCGAGGTCGGCCAGCTGCTGCGCATCGTGCCGCCGGGTGCCGACGTCAACACTGCGCCGGGCGTGGCCACCATGCCGGTGGCGCCGGGCACGGTGCAGGCCCAGCCGATCGACCAGGCGCGTCCGAACGGCACGCCGGTGCCGCCGCCGGCAGCGCCTGCGGCCGCCGCTTCGGCGCCGGCGGCAGCGCCTCCAACACCCTCAGCGACCGCGCCGGCATCGGCGCCGATGGCCGATGGCTCGATGAAGCTGAGCTGGCCGGCGACCGGCCAGATGGTCGGTAAATTCGACGACAAGGGCAATAAAGGCATCGATATTGCGGGCAAGAAGGGCGATTCGGTGCTGGCCGCGGATGACGGTCGGGTGATTCACGTAGGCCCCTTGCGCGGCTACGGGAATCTTGTCATCATCAAACACAACGAGACATTTCTTACCGCTTACGGGCACAACGACAAGGTGCTCGTCGCTGAGCAATCCACGGTCCGGAAAGGCCAGAAGATTGCAGAGATGGGCAACAGTGATACCGACCGGGTGAAGCTTCACTTCGAAGTTCGCAAGAACGGAAAACCGGTTGATCCGATGCGGTACCTGCCGCCACAGTGAGGGTTCATGCCACGCCAGAAAACTGTCTCCTCCGGAACCGTCGGCAGGGCTCGCCGTCCCAAGCAGCCGGAAGTGAAGGCTGGTGTGGCGCATCCCGACGAACGCGCCGATGCAGAGGGCTTCGAGCCCGACCTCGCCGCCGAGATGCTTCCCGTGACCGACGAGCCCATCGCCACGTCCGCTGCGGTGGGCCTGCGCGAGGCCGACCTGCTCGGCGATGACAATGATCGCAACGAGCGCCACCTGCGCGACGACGACGAGGACGAGTCGGAAGACGAGGAAGACGATGGCGCGGAAAACGGCACCGAAAGCGCCACCGCCGAGCATGACGATTTCCGCACGGTGCTGCATACCGAGCTGGCCGCCGACACCGTCCAGCATTACCTGAACCGCATCAGCATCAAGCCGCTGCTGTCGGCGCCGGAAGAACTGCATTTCTCCACGCTGGCCAAGGATGGCGACTTTGCCGCGCGCCAGGTCATGATCGAGCGCAACCTGCGGCTGGTGGTCAGCATCGCCAAGGGCTATCTCAATCGCGGCGTGCCGCTGCTGGACCTGATCGAGGAGGGCAACCTCGGCCTGATGCACGCGATCGAGAAGTTCGATCCGTCGCGTGGTTTCCGCTTCTCGACCTACGCAACCTGGTGGATCCGCCAGAGCATCGAGCGCGCCATCATGAACCAGGCCCGCACCGTTCGCCTGCCGGTGCACGTGATCCGCGAGCTCAACCAGGTGCTGCGCGCCAAGCGCCATCTGGAGAAGGGCGGCACCGACGGGCGCGATGCCAGCCTGGAAGACATCGCCCACCTGCTGGGCAAGACGCCGGACGAAGTGCAGGACGTCCTGGCACTCAATGAACATACCACCTCGCTCGATACGCCATTCGATCTCGATCCCGGCTCGAGCCTCCTGGATTTCCTCTCCGACGAGCACAACGCCGCCCCCGACCAGGAGGTGGCGCATCGCGAGCTGGAAGGGCTGATGAAGCTCTGGCTGGCACGCCTGTCGGAAAAGCATCGTTATGTGGTGGAGCGCCGCTTCGGCCTCAACCATATCGAGCCCGCCACGCTGGAAGAGCTTGCCGAGGAGATGGGCCTGACGCGCGAGCGCGTGCGCCAGATCCAGCAGGAGGCGCTGGTCAAGCTCAAGCGGCATTTCGCTTCGCAAGGTGTCAGGAAGGACGCCGTTTTATGACCCCTGTGCTGGTATTCGACATCGAGACCATTCCCGATGTCGCCGGCCTGCGCCGTTTGCATGACCATCCCGATGCGATGAGCGACGCCGAAGTCGCCGAGCATGCGTTCTCCGCCCGCCGGGAAAAGACCGGCAGCGATTTCCTCCCGCACTACCTGCAGCGCGTCGCCGCGATTTCGTGCGTGCTGCGGCGCACGCACCGCGACGGCTCGGCGGTGTTCCATGTCGGCTCGCTCGGCACGCCGCAGGACGGCGAGGCCACGCTGATCCAGAAGTTCTATGAACTGATCGCGCGCTACAGCCCGCAACTGGTGTCGTGGAATGGCGGCGGCTTCGACCTGCCGGTGCTGCACTACCGCGGCCTGGTCAACGGCATCACCGCGCCGCGCTACTGGGAGATGGGCGAGGGCCGCGACGAGGACAGCCGCGACTTCAAGTGGAACAACTACATCAGCCGCTACCACATGCGGCACCTGGACCTGATGGACCTGCTGGCGATGTACCAGCCGCGCGCCAGCGCACCGCTCGATGACCTGGCCAAGCTGTGCGGCTTTCCCGGCAAGATGGGGATGGACGGCAGCAAGGTGTGGCAGGCCTTCCAGGCCGGGCAGCTCGACGAGATCCGCGCTTACTGCGAGACCGACGTCGTCAACACCTACCTGATGTACTGCCGCTTCCAGCTGATGCGCGGCGGGCTGTCGCCGCGCGAGTTCGACCTCGAAATGGAGTTCGTCCAGGAATCGCTGGCCGAGCTGCCGGGCGAACAGTGGATGGAATACCTGCAGGCGTTCCGCCTGCAGCGCCTGACGCCCGAAGCCGAAGACCTCGAAGACTGACGGGCGAGCCGCACTGCCGCGCTAGACATTCAGCGACAGCAGGATCGGCTGGTGGTCCGAGGCGTCGGTGCCGGCGTTGACCTCGCAGCGCCGGATGCGGTCGGCGAGCGGCTCGCTCACGAGCATGAAGTCACAGGCAAAGGGCGGCTCGGGCCATTGTTCCTTGTCGTGCAGCGCGCAGGTGGGCGCATGCGGCTGGCCGGGGTGCGCGTGCAGCCAGGCGTCGCACCAGGCCGGGGTGCCGTCGTCGAACGGCTCCAGCATGCGGCGATAGGCGAGGTCGTCGGGTTTGCTGTTGAAGTCGCCGCACAGGATGGCTTCGGCGGGGCGCGGCTCCGGCGTGAACGGACCCGGCCACTGCTCGCTGCGGCCGGGCCGGCGCGCGTGGCCGCAAGCCTCGGCATGCCAGTCGCGCAGGGCTTGCGCCTGCGCCGTGCGCTGGGTCGCCGAATAATATTCCAGGTGGGTGCAGATCACGCGCAGGCGCGTGCTGCCGGCCTCCACGGTGGCTTCCAGCGCCACCCGCGGCATCGACGCAACCTGCGGATCCGCGGGCCAGGGCAGCGCATGCCGGAACACCTCGCGCACCGGCAGCCGGGTGGCGATCAGGTTGCCGAACTGCTTGAGCGCGCCGGTGCGGCCACGCCGGTCGACCGCCGGCGCATAGAGCAGGTGATAGCCGGGCAGCAGCGCGGTCAGCTCGGATACCTGGTCGGCGCCGGGCTCGCCGCGCAGTTCGCCAAAGCCGCGCGTCACTTCCTGCAGGCACAGCACGTCGGCATCGGCCATGGCACGCAAGGTCTCGACCTGCCGCGCCAGGTCGACGCGGCCGTCGGCGCCGCGGCCCCACTGGATGTTCCATGAAATCAGTTCCATGCCTGCTCTCCGTCGATGGCCTGACCTGCGCCGACGAAGGCGGCCCGGTCTGGCATACAATCGCGCTTTCGTAAAACAATACGTCAGGTTTGATCTGGTGTCCCAAGCCGTGTCCTCCCCACAAGAATCGCCGGCCGTGCCGGCTGCTGCGGCCGTCGAAGGTGCTGCCCCCGTCGCAAAGAACTCCCGTGGCCGTGGTGCCGCCCAGGGCGGTACGCCCGTGGACGACCCCGTGGTGACGATCGACAGCCTCGACATGGAGGCGCGCGGCGTCGGCCGGCTGGTCAACGAGGACGGCACGCCCGGCAAGGTGATCTTCGTCGAGGGCGCGCTGCCCGGCGAGACCGTCAGCTATCGCAGCTATCGCCGCAAGCCGAGCTACGAGCAGGCTCACCTGGGCGAAGTGCGACAGGCCTCGGTGATGCGTGTCGAGCCGGGCTGCCAGCACTTTGGCGTCTGCGGCGGGTGCTCGATGCAGCATCTGGATTCGCGTGCGCAACTGGCCATCAAGCAGCGCGTGCTGGAAGACAACCTGTGGCACTTGTCGAAGGTGAAGCCCGACGTGGTGTTCCGCCCGATCGCCGGGCCCGACTGGGGCTATCGCTACCGCGCGCGCCTGACGGTGCGCCATGTGGCCAAGAAGGGCGGGGTGCTCGTCGGCTTCCATGAGCGCAAGAGCAGCTACGTTGCCGACATGACGCGCTGCGAGATCTTGCCGCCGCATGTGTCGGCGATGCTGGTGCCGCTGCGCGAGCTGGTGATGGGGCTGTCGATCCGCGACCGCATGCCGCAGATCGAGCTGGCCGTGGGCCAGGAAGTGACCGCGCTGGTGCTGCGCATCCTGGAGCCGCTGACCGATGCCGACAAGGACCTGCTGCGCGCCTTCGCCGATGTGCATAATGTGCAGTTCTGGCTGCAGCCCAAGGGCCCGGATACGGTCTATCCGTTCTATCCCGCCGAGGCCGAACTGGCCTACACGCTGCCGGAGTTCGGCATCCGCATGCCGTTCAAGCCGACCGACTTCACGCAGGTGAACCACCAGATCAACCGCGTGCTGATCGGCCGCGCGCTGCGCCTGCTCGACGCGCAGCCGGGCGACCGCCTGCTCGACCTGTTCTGCGGCATCGGCAATTTCACGCTGCCGCTGGCCACGCAGGGCAGGTCGGTGATGGGCATCGAAGGCAGCGAGGCGCTGACCACGCGCGCGCTGGCCAATGCGGAATACAACGGGCTGGCCGCCAAGACGGAATTCGCGTGCCGCAACCTGTTCGAAGTCACGGCTGACGACATCGCCGCGTTGGGGCGCTTCGACCGCTGGCTGGTCGATCCGCCGCGCGAAGGCGCGCTCGCGGTAAGCAAGGCGCTCGGCGAGCTGGCGCAGCAGGGCAGCGACGTGCTGCCGCGGCGCATCGTCTATGTGTCGTGCAGCCCCGCCACGCTGGCGCGCGACGCCGGCCTGCTGGTGCACGAGGCGGGCTACCGCCTGAGCGGCGCCGGCGTAGTCAACATGTTCCCGCATACGTCGCATGTGGAATCGATCGCGGTGTTCGACCGCGACTGATCGCAGCGACCAAAAGAAAAGCCGGCCAACTGGCCGGCTTTTTTCATGCTGCGGCGTATGC
This sequence comes from Cupriavidus neocaledonicus, assembly GCF_000372525.1. Classification (GTDB taxonomy): domain Bacteria; phylum Pseudomonadota; class Gammaproteobacteria; order Burkholderiales; family Burkholderiaceae; genus Cupriavidus; species Cupriavidus neocaledonicus. Next base: position 195,184 of record NZ_AQUR01000104.1, on the reverse strand, counting down.
CGTCATTCGCGGTTGCCGCCGAAGATGCCCAGCAGCGCCAGCAGGTTGGCGAACACGTTGTACACGTCCAGGTAGATCGCCAGCGTGGCGGTGATGTAGTTGGTCTCGCCACCGTTCACCACGCGCTGCACGTCGAACAGGATGTACGCCGAGAAGATACCGATCGCGATCACCGACACCGTGATCATCAGCGCCGGCAGCTGCAGCCAGATGTTGGCCACGCTGGCCAGGATCAGCAGGATCACGCCGACGAACAGGAACTTGCCGAGGCCGGAGAAATCACGCTTGCTGACGGTGGCGATCGACGCCATCGCGCCGAACACGGCCGCGGTGCCGCCAAAGGCGTACATGATCAGTGCCGGGCCGTTCGAGAACGACAGCGTGACGCTGATCAGCCGCGACAGCATCAGGCCCATGAAGAACGTAAAGCCCAGCAGCAGGACCACGCCCATGCTGCTGTTCTTGGTCTTCTCGATGGCAAAGAAAAACCCGAACGCGATTGCCAGGAACAGGATCAGCGACAGGCCGGGGCTGCCCGCCATGAAGCTGAAGCCGGTGGCCACGCCGATCCACGCACCGAGCACGGTGGGAATCATCGAGAGGGCCAGCAGCCAGTAAGTGTTGCGCAAGACCCGATTGCGAACGACGACGTCAGTGACGGTCGACGCACTGTTGCCGAAACCGTAGGTGTTCAGCTTGTTATCCATGGTGACTCCTGTCTCAAAACGGTGAGGCGCCGGCGTTGCGAGACTCCAGATGCGAAGTTTCGTATGGACGCCGGACGGAACCATCGTCAATGTGGCATCGGGCAGGCCGGATTGCAAGGGCGCGGTTATTCAGCAGTCACTTAGCGCGCGCTCGCGTCCGTTCGACGCCGCTCACATTGGATGTTAGCGGCGGCGCTGCGTTCCAGGGATGACAAGGTTGTAATGTGCGGTTCCTGCAACTTGATGGCGGCATGTGCGCGAGGGGCGGGCGGGCCCGTCCGGAGGTCTGCAAGACCCTCGAAACGGTCATAGTCTTCGTGCTAGAATTGCACGTTTAATCCATTTGTAACCCCTTCATTTTTCGGAGTTTTTCATGGCGATCGAACGCACCCTGTCGATTATCAAGCCGGATGCCGTGGCCAAGAACGTGATTGGCCAGATCTACGCCCGTTTCGAGGCCGCCGGCCTGAAGATCGTTGCTGCCAAGATGGTGCACCTGTCGCGCGGCGAAGCCGAGCAGTTCTATGCCGTCCACAAGGAGCGTCCGTTCTTCAAGGACCTGGTCGATTTCATGGTTTCGGGCCCGGTCATGATCCAGGCACTGGAAGGCGAGAACGCCATCGCCAAGAACCGCGACCTGATGGGCGCCACCGACCCGAAGAAGGCCGAGAAGGGCACCATCCGCGCCGACTTCGCCGACAGCATCGACGCCAACGCCGTGCACGGCTCGGACGCCGCTGAAACCGCTGCCGTGGAAGTGGCATTCTTCTTCCCGGGCATGAACGTCTACAGCCGCTGATCGGCTGCTGACTGACACCAAGCCGAGTTTGCCGTCATGAACACTCTCGTCAACCTGCTCGACCTCGACGCGGACGCGCTCACCGCCTATTGCGGCGAGCTCGGCGAGAAGCCGTTCCGTGCGCGGCAACTGCAACGCTGGATCCACCACTACGGTGCCAGCCGCTTCGACGCCATGTCGGATCTAGCCAAGTCGCTGCGCGAAAAGCTTGCGACCCGCGCCGAGATCCGCGCGCCTGCCGTCATCACCGACAACCTGTCGGCCGACGGCACGCGCAAGTGGCTGCTCGACGTGGGCGAGGGCAACGCGGTGGAGACGGTGTACATCCCCGAGGAAACGCGTGGCACGCTGTGCGTTTCCTCGCAGGCGGGATGCGCCGTCAACTGCCGGTTCTGTTCCACCGGCAAGCAGGGCTTTTCGCGCAACCTCAGCACCGGCGAAATCATCGGCCAGCTGTGGATGGCCGAGTTCGCCATGCGCGAGCAACTGGGTCGCGGCCCCAAGGATGACCGTGTCATCTCCAACGTGGTGATGATGGGCATGGGCGAGCCGCTGCTGAACTACGACGCCGTGGTGCCGGCCATGCGCCTGATGCTGGACGACAACGCCTATGGCCTGTCGCGCCGCCGCGTGACGCTGTCCACCTCCGGCGTGGTGCCGATGATGGACCGCCTGTCCAAGGACCTGCCGGTCGCGCTCGCCGTGTCGCTGCATGCGTCCAACGACGCCCTGCGCGACGTGCTGGTGCCGCTGAACAAGAAATACCCGCTGGCCGAGCTGATGGCGGCATGCCGCCGCTACCTGGAATTCGCGCCGCGCGATTTCATTACTTTCGAATACTGCATGCTGGACGGCGTCAACGACGGCGTCGAGCATGCGCGGGAACTGCTGAAGCTTGTCGCCGATGTGCCGTGCAAGTTCAACCTGATCCCGTTCAATCCCTTCCCCGAATCGGGCCTGAAGCGTTCCAACAACGAGCAGATCCGCCGCTTCGCGCAGGTGCTGATGGACGCGGGCATCGTCACCACCATCCGCAAGACCCGCGGCGACGACATCGACGCCGCCTGCGGCCAGCTGGCCGGGGAAGTGAAAGACCGCACCCGCCTTGCCGAACGCGGCAAGTTCGGCAAGATCACGCCGCTGGTGCCGGTCACTGCCAGCGGCCAGCCGCGGGAGGCGCGCCCTGCATGATCCGTCTGATCGCTGCGGCCCTGCTGGGGCTGCTGATGTTGTCCGGGTGCCAGCTGCCGCATGCGCCGGCGCAGGATCTCCAGACCGCTTCCGACCAGACCGAGGCAAGGCGCCGGGCCGGCATCCGGCTGCAACTGGCCACCAACTATCTCGAGGCCGGCCAGAACGCGGTCGCGCTTGACGAGATCAAGCAGGCCATCGCCATCGATCCGTCGCTGGCCGACGCCTATCATGTGCGGGCGCTGATCTACATGAGCATGAACGAGCCGACGCTGGCCGAGGACAGCTTCCGCACCGCCGCGTCGATGCGCGCCAATGACGGCGACCTGCTCAACAACTACGGCTGGTTCCTGTGCCAGCAAGGGCGCTACGGCGAGGCCGTGCCCATGCTGCAGCGGGCCGTGTCGGCGCCGTCGGCCGGTGGCGCGGTCAAGCCGCTGATCAGCCTGGGCGCGTGCGAACTGCGCCAGGGCCACAGCGCCGAGGCGGAGAAGAACCTGAAGGCCGCGCTCGGCTACGACCGCAACAACCCGGTGGCGAACACCAACCTGGCGCTGGTGTTCTACCGGCGCGGCGATTACGTCCAGGCGCGCCAGTACGTCCAGCGCGTCAACAACAGCCAATTTGTCACTGCGCAATCCCTCTGGCTGGGAGCGCGCATTGCCCACCGTCAGGGCGACGGCCGCACGCAGGATGCGCTGGGCGCGCAGCTGCGCAGCCGCTTCCCCGACTCGCGCGAGGTGGCCGCCTACGAACAAGGAGCATGGGATGAGTGAGCACGACCGCGCCGCAGGCCAGGCCGTACCGACGCAAGCAGTCGGCGGGGGCGCGCATGAAGGGGAACGTGAAACCGCGGCGCGCGAGATCGGCGCGGCGCTGGCACGCGAGCGCGAGGCGCAGCGGATGTCGGTCGAGGACGTCAGCGCCCGGCTGAAGGTGGCGGCGAGCAAGCTGCGCGCGATCGAGGCGGCCGACCTGAAGGCGCTGCCCGACGTGACCTTCGCCAAGGGTGTGATGCGCGCCTATGCACGCATGCTCCATGTCGATATCGACCCGCTGCTGGCGCGCTTCCAGCCGCGCCCGGTGGCGCAGGTGGCGGAAATCGCCCGCCAGCGCGAGGGCGGCATCAATGCGGCCTTCGACGACCGCAACCGCTTCCGCTCCGGCGGCAATGGCGGCCGCTGGGTCTGGCTGGCACTGATGGCGGTGGTAGTGGCAGCCGGCGTCTGGTTCGGGCTCGACCATATCCGTGCGTGGATCGATGCGCGCAGCAGCGCCGCCGAAACCGTGGCGGCCGAGGCACCGGCCGCGGACAATGCGAGCACCGAAGCCGGTATCGTGACCGCGGCGCTGCCGCCGGTGATGGCCGCCAGCGACTCGCCGGCACCGTCGGCCGAAACCGTTCCGGCCAGCACCGTTTCAGCTTCGGCAACCGCGGCAGCCCCCGCAGCGGCGGCAGCCACCGCGGCGCCGGCGGCATCGGCACCGGCTGCTCCGACGGCTCCGACGGCTCCGACGGCATCGGCCGCAGCGGTCGGCGAGGGCGAGCTGCAGATCCGCTTTGCCGCCGATACCTGGTTTGAAATCCGCGACAATAGCGGCAAGGTCGTCATGGGCGGCACCGCCAAGGCCGGCCAGACCATGGCTGGCGGCGGCGCGGCGCCGTACCGGGTGGTGATCGGCAACGTCAAGGGCGTCGAAGCGTTCACGCGCGGCGGCACGCCGGTCGACCTGAAGGCAGCGAACCGCAACAACGTGGCGCGCCTGACGCTGCCCTGAAGCAGGGTGCGCGGTGCGGCAAGGTACGTCTTTGCAAGGTGGTAACGCTATGAACCAACAGCTCTGTCTCCCGGTCCTGCCGGGCCCGCTGCCGCGCCGCCAGACCCGCCAGGCGCGGGTCGCGTGGGGCGACAATGTGGTGACCATCGGTGGCGACGCGCCGGTGCGGGTCCAGTCGATGACCAATACCGACACGGTTGACGCCATCGGCACCGCGATCCAGGTCAAGGAGCTGGCGCGTGCGGGTTCCGAGATCGTGCGCATCACGGTGAACACGCCCGAGGCCGCCGCCGCGGTGCCGTCGATCCGCGAACAGCTCGACCGGATGGGTGTCGACGTGCCGCTGGTGGGAGACTTCCACTACAACGGCCACAAGCTGCTGCAGGACTATCCGGCCTGCGCCGAGGCGCTGTCCAAGTACCGCATCAACCCGGGCAACGTGGGGCAGGGCGCCAAGCGCGATACCCAGTTCGCGCAGATGATCGAGATGGCATGCCGCTACAACAAGCCGGTGCGCATCGGCGTGAACTGGGGCAGCCTCGACCAGGACCTGCTGGCACGCATCATGGACGAGAACGCCGGGCGCGCCGAGCCGTGGCCGGCGCAGAGCGTGATGATCGAGGCGCTGATCACCTCGGCCATCGATTCCGCCCGCAAGGCCGAGGAGATCGGCCTGCCGGGCAGCCAGATCATCCTGTCGTGCAAGGTGTCGCAGGTGCAGGAGCTGGTCGCGGTCTACCGCGAGCTGGCGCGCCGCTGCGACTACGCGCTGCACCTGGGCCTGACCGAGGCCGGCATGGGCAGCAAGGGCATCGTGGCTTCGACCGCGGCGCTGTCGGTGCTGCTGCAGGAAGGCATTGGCGACACCATCCGCATCTCGCTGACGCCGGAACCCGGCGCGCCGCGCGAGAAAGAGGTGTACGTCGGGCAGGAAATCCTGCAGACCATGGGCCTGCGCAATTTCACCCCGATGGTGATCGCCTGCCCGGGTTGCGGCCGCACCACCAGCACGGTGTTCCAGGAGCTGGCGGCCAGCATCCAGGCCTACCTGCGCGAGCAGATGCCGCAATGGAAGACCGCCTACCCGGGCGTCGAGGAAATGGACGTGGCCGTGATGGGCTGCATCGTCAATGGCCCGGGCGAAAGCAAGCACGCCAATATCGGCATTTCGCTGCCGGGCTCGGGCGAATCGCCGGCCGCGCCGGTGTTCGTCGATGGCGTCAAGGTGAAGACGCTGCGCGGCGAGCGCATCGCGGAAGAATTCCAGGCGATCGTAGACGAGTACGTTCGCACGCATTACGGCCCGGGCGCTGCGCGGGCCGGCAAAGAAGTGGCAGCCTGAGCCGGACCGGCCAGGGCCAGCAGCCTGACTAGAACAGAATGACGCAAACCGAGAACATGGCCGCCGCCGGTGCTGCCAAGACCGAACCGAAGGTACGCCCCGCCAAGGCCCTGCAGGGCGTGAAGGGCATGAACGACATGCTGCCGGCCGACGCGCCGCTGTGGGAGCATTTCGAGAATGCCGCGCGCGCGATGCTGCGCGCCTACGGCTACCAGCAGATCCGCACGCCCATCGTCGAGCATACCCAGCTGTTCGTGCGCGGCATCGGCGAGGTCACCGACATCGTCGAGAAGGAGATGTACTCCTTCACCGATTCGCTCAACGGCGAGCAGCTGACGCTGCGCCCGGAGGGCACGGCGGCTGCGGTGCGCGCCACCATCGAGCACAACCTGCTGTACGACGGCCCCAAACGCCTGTGGTACACCGGCCCGATGTTCCGCCACGAGCGTCCGCAGCGCGGCCGCTATCGCCAGTTCCACCAGCTCGGCGCCGAGGCGCTGGGCTTTGCCGGCCCGGACGTGGATGCCGAGATCATCCTGATGTGCCAGCGCCTGTGGGACGACCTCGGCCTGACCGGCGTGCGCCTCGAAATCAATTCGCTTGGGCAGGCCGACGAGCGCGCGGCGCACCGTGAGCAGCTGATCAAGTACCTGGAAGGCTTCCAGGACATCCTCGACGACGACAGCAAGCGCCGCCTGTACACCAACCCGCTGCGCGTGCTCGACACCAAGAACCCGGCGCTGCAGGAGATGGCGGCCAACGCGCCCAAGCTGATCGACTTCCTGGGTGAAGCATCGCTGGCGCACTTCGAGGGCGTGCAGCGCCTGCTGAAGGCCAACAACATCCCGTTCAAGATCAACCCGCGCCTGGTGCGCGGCCTCGATTACTACAACCTGACGGTGTTCGAGTGGATCACCGACAAGCTGGGCGCGCAGGGCACCATCGCCGGCGGCGGGCGCTATGACCCGCTGATCGCGCAGATGGGCGGCAAGCCGGCCCCGGCTTGCGGCTGGGCCATGGGCATCGAGCGCATCATCGAACTGATCCGCGAGGAGGGCGTGGTGCCCGAAGCCGTGGGTTGCGACGTCTACCTGGTGCACCAGGGCGAGGCCGCCGCGCAGCAGGCGATGGTGGCCGCCGAGCGCCTGCGCGACGCCGGCCTCGACGTGGTGCTGCACGCCAGCCCGGACGGCAAGGGCGGCAGCTTCAAGTCGCAGATGAAGCGCGCCGACGCAAGCGGCGCGGCCTATGCCGTTATCATTGGCGACGACGAAGTGGCCGCCGGGGTGGTCCAGGTCAAGGAACTTCGACAGCGCGAGCAGGCCGAAGGCGGTGGGCAACAGGCCACCGTGCCGGCCGAAGGGCTGGTCGATTACCTGATCGACGCCATGGTCGGCGCCAGCGAATAAGCGCGCGCCGCAGCCCGACACCACGAGTATCCAACCAACGCAGGTGATTGCCTCGACATGGCTTACGATCTAGAAGAACAGGAACAGCTTGAGAATCTGAAGGCCTGGTGGCGCCAGTATGGCAATGCGCTGACGTGGGCGCTGATCATCGCGCTGCTGGCCTTTGCCGGCTGGAACGGCTGGAAGTACTGGGAGCGCAAGCAGGCCGGCGAAGCCGCGGTGCTGTACGAGCAGGTGCTCAAGGCCGCCGAGGCGCGCGATGTCGAGCGCGTCAAGCGCGCCGCGACCGACCTGGAAGGCAAGTTCGGCCGTACCGCCTACGGCCAGATGAGCGCACTGGTCGCCGGCCGCGTGCTGTACGATGCGGGCGACCTGAGCGCCGCCAAGAGCCAGCTGCAATGGGCCATCGACCACGGCGACGAAGCGTATTCGCACCTGGCGCGGGTGCGCCTGGCGGGCGTGCTGCTGGACGAAAAGGCCTATGACCAGGGCCTGGCGCTGCTCAAGGAAGAGCCGCCGGCCGCATTCGTCGCGCTCTATGCCGACCGCCGTGGCGACCTGCTCGCCGCGCAGGACAAGCGCGACGATGCCCGCACCGCCTATCGCAAGGCGCTGGACAAGCTGGGCCAGGCAGAGTCGGCGATGCGCCAGATCATCCAGTTCAAGCTCGATGCGCTGGGCACGGCCTGATCCGGCCACCGCTTGAACCGTAGCCATACCGTAGCCATACCGTTGATCCCGCGGATCGAACCACAGGACCGTAAAGTTATGACGTCAGTGCTTTCCCATGCCGTACATCGCCAGCCCGCGCGCACGATTTCCCGTGCGCTGGTGGCGGCTGCCTGCCTGGCCACGCTGGGCGGCTGCGCGCTGTTCAGCAAGGAAAACAAGCACCCGCCCGCCGAACTCAAGCCGGTATCGGCCACACTGGCGGTGCGCCAGGCCTGGAAGGCCGATGTCGGCAAGAGCGGCCCCTATTCGATGCAGCCGGCCGCGGCGGGCAACAATGTCTATGTGTCGTCCAACAACGGCAACGTGATGGCGCTCGAAGGCGCCAGCGGCCGCGTGCTGTGGAAGGCGAAGACCGACGTGGACCTGACCTCCGGGCCGGGCAGCGACGGCACGGTGACCGCGGTGGCGGGCGAGAAGGGCGCGGTCTATGCCTTCGACGCCAGCGGCAAGCAGATCTGGAAGAAGCAGGTCAACGGCGAGGTCCTGTCGGCACCGCTGGTCGGCAACGGCCTGGTGGTGGTGCGCACCACCGATACCCGGGTGTTCGGCCTGGATGCCGAGACCGGCGAGCGCCGCTGGATCTACCAGCGTTCGCAGACGCCGCTGAACCTGCGCGCGGCGATGGGCATGGTATTCGCCGGCGACGGCATCGTGATGGGCTTCCCCGGCGGCAAGCTTGGCGTGCTGACGCCGGGCAACGGCGTGCTGCGCTGGGAAAGCGCGGTGTCCTACCCGAAGGGCGTCTCGGAGATCGAGCGCCTGAACGACGTCACCGGCCTGCCCATGGTCAGCGGCCGTCAGGTCTGCGCCACCACCTTCCAGGGGCGGGTCGCCTGCCTCGAGTTGGCCAGCGGCCAGACCCAGTGGGGCAAGGATTTCTCGTCGCCGGCGGGTCTCGCGCAGGATGACAATGCGCTTTACGCCAGCGACGAGCAATCGGTGGTGCATGCCTTCGACCGCCAGAACGGCAGCGAGCGCTGGAAGAACGCCGACCTGCGCAACCGCCGCCTGGGCGCGCCGCTGGCGCTGGGCCGCTCGGTGGTGATGGGCGACTTCGAAGGCTATGTCCACTTCCTGTCGCGCGAAGACGGCCAGGTGGTGGCACGCGTGAAGACCGATGGCAGCGCCATCACCGCCGCGCCCGTGGTGGCGGGGCAGACCCTGGTGATCCAGACGCGCGACGGCGACGTCTACGGTTTCCAGCCTGGCTGACAGGACCCAATGCGCGCTGCCGTACACCTGTCGGTACGGCCGGCGCCGAATCCGGTAGCATGATCCTTGGCGCGGCAATTGCAGCGGGTCGGTGACCCGCGCCGCGCCCGACAGGACAGGCGGCAACCCGCGCCCAGGTGGCGCGGGCTGCCGTTGAAACCCTTGACTCCGGAGTTACCGGGGGGCGGCAGTTGCCGGCCCCCGTTTCCGTTTATGGTATGAAACCAGTTATCGCACTTGTCGGCCGCCCCAATGTGGGCAAGTCGACGCTATTCAACCGCATGACCCGTTCGCGCGACGCGCTCGTTGCCGACCTGCCGGGCCTGACGCGCGACCGCCATTATGGCGAAGGGCGCATCGGCGAACGTCCGTTCATCGCCATCGATACCGGCGGCTTCGAGCCCGTGGTCAAGGAAGGCATCGTCGCCGAGATGGCCAAGCAGACCAAGCAGGCGGTGGTCGAGGCCGACGTGGTGATCTTTATCGTCGACGGCCGCCTCGGGCTGGCGCCGCAGGACCGCGCCATCGCCGATTACCTGCGCAAGACCGGCCGGCGCATCATGCTGGCGGTCAACAAGGCCGAGGGCATGAAGTACACCTCGGTGGCCGCGGATTTCTACGAACTGGGCATGGGCGATCCGTACGCGATCTCCGCCGCCCATGGCGACGGTGTGCGCGAGCTGGTCGATGAAGCCATCGAGCTGGCGGTGCAGGAACGCCCCGAGCTGGCCGAGGAAGCCTCGGACGAGGGCAAGGGCGTCAAGATCGCCATCGTCGGGCGTCCCAATGTGGGCAAGTCCACGCTGGTCAATACGCTGATCGGTGAAGAGCGCGTGATCGCCTTCGACATGCCCGGCACCACCCGCGACGCCATCTATGTGGAGTTCGAGCGCGGCGGCAAGCCTTATACGCTGATCGATACCGCCGGCCTGCGCCGGCGCGGCAAGGTGTTCGAGGCGATCGAGAAATTCTCGGTGGTCAAGACACTGCAGTCGATCGCGGACGCTAACGTGGTGATCCTGCTGCTCGACGCGCAGCAGGATATTTCCGACCAGGACGCGCATATTGCCGGCTTTATCGTCGAGTCCGGCCGTGCCCTGGTGGTGGGCGTCAACAAATGGGACGGCCTGGACGGCCACACGCGCGACCGCATCAAGCACGACCTCGAGCGCAAGCTGCAATTCCTCAGCTTCGCCAACTTTCACTTTGTGTCGGCGCGCGAGCGCACCGGCATCGGCGCGCTGATGCGCTCGGTCGACGACGCGTATGCCGCGGCCATGGTCAAGCTGCCGACGCCGCAGCTGACGCGGGTGCTGCAGGAAGCCGTGGAATTCCAGCAGCCCAAGCGTGTCGGCGCATCGCGGCCCAAGCTGCGCTATGCGCACCAGGGCGGCTCCAATCCGCCCATCATCGTGATCCACGGCAATGCCCTGTCGGGCGTGGCCGAGACCTATCGGCGCTACCTGGAAAACCGTTTCCGTGCGGCCTTCAAGCTCAAGGGCACGCCCCTGCGCATCGAATTTCGCACGAACAAAAATCCGTACGCGGACTCGAAGGAGTGAGTCCGGAATCGGATCCCTGGCGGGCCAGTTTTCGTTTGCGTTCGTTTGGAACTGCGGCTAAATTCACGGTAGCAGGGGCTTCCCTGCGCATTGACGCCAACTTGGTACCGTTTTGATCTTTTTTCTGGCGCGTTTTTGCGCCGCCTGACTTGAACCGGGGATTTCCATCCCCATCATTCACCACTAAACCTATAAATTTGGAGTGTGCCATGAGCAACAAAGGGCAACTGCTACAAGACCCGTTCCTGAACGCGCTGCGCAAAGAGCACGTGCCGGTTTCCATCTATCTCGTCAATGGCATCAAGCTGCAAGGCAATATCGAATCGTTCGACCAGTATGTCGTCCTGCTGCGCAACACCGTGACCCAGATGGTCTACAAGCATGCGATTTCCACCGTCGTGCCGGCACGCGCGGTCAATTTCCGCGTGGATGATTCCGCCGAGGCCTGATCTGACCGATCTGCCCCAGGGCATCGTACGGGCGCCAGGCGGCGCCGCCACGATGCCCGGCGCCGGTGTGCCGACGCACCCGGTGCCGCGCGGCCCGGCGCTTGCCAATGCGCCCGCCGCCACGTTCCGCACCATGCGGCGGCCTGTCCCGGCAGGGGCCAGGACAGTGTCCGAGATCCGCCATCCCTTCCCCTGAACCCGAATTTCCCTGCGCCTTCGCGCCCGCCCTTGGACCCCAGAGCCACCTCCAATACCGCCCCTTCGCGCGCCATCCTCGTCGGCGTCGACTTCGGCAAGCATGATTTCCAGGAAAGCCTCAGCGAGCTGGCGCTGCTGACCACCACCGCCGGCTCGCTGCCGGTGCATACGCTGACGGGCCGCCGCTCGCGGCCGGATCCGGCCTTGTTCATCGGCTCGGGCAAGGCCGAGGAGCTGAAGGAAGCCGCCGACGCGCTGGATGCCGACGTGGTTGTCTTCAACCACGCGCTGAGCCCGGCGCAGCAGCGCAACCTGGAGCGCTTCCTGCACCGCCACGTGATCGACCGGACCGGCCTGATCCTCGATATCTTCGGGCAGCGCGCGCAGAGCCATGTCGGCAAGGTGCAGGTGGAACTGGCGCAGGTGCAGTACCGCGCGTCGCGGCTGGTCCGCGCGTGGAGCCACCTGGAGCGGCAGAAGGGCGGCATCGGCATGCGCGGGGGTCCCGGCGAGCGCCAGCTCGAGCTGGACCGCCGCATGCTGGACGAGCGCGCCAAGCGGCTCAAGTCCGATCTGTCGCGGCTGCAGCGCCAGCACAGCACCCAGCGGCGCGCGCGCGCGCGCAACGACACCCTCAGCATCTCGCTGGTGGGCTACACCAACGCGGGCAAGTCGACGCTGTTCAACGCGCTGACCAAGGCCGGCGCGTATGCGGCCAACCAGCTCTTCGCCACGCTCGACACCACTTCGCGCCGGCTGTTCCTGGATGGCCTGGGCAACGTGGTGCTGTCGGACACGGTTGGCTTTATCCGCGACCTGCCGACGCAGCTGGTGGCGGCGTTCCGTGCCACGCTGGACGAGACCGTGCATGCCGACCTGCTGCTGCATGTGGTCGATGCATCGAGCCCGGTGCGCCACGAGCAGATCGAGCAGGTCAACCGGGTGCTGGCCGAAATCAACGCGCTGGACATCCCGCAGATCGTGGTGATGAACAAGATCGACGCCGCGCCCGAACTGTTGGGCGACGGCCCGCGCATCGAGCGCGACGCGGACGGCATCCCCACCCGCGTGTTCCTGAGCGCGCGCGAGGGCCTGGGCCTGGACGCGCTGCGCGAGGCCGTGGTCGAGGTGGCGCAATGGCTGGCCAGCCGCCCGCCCGAGCCGCAACCCTATGATCCGCGCCTGGACGAGGTGGCGCAGTCCGATGACGCCGGCGAGGGTGACCATGATGGCGTCGACGAGGGCGTGGCGGACGACGGCGACAATGCCGATGCGGCGGATCCGCGCCGGCTGTAGGCCTGGCGGCCACCCGCAGGGCGGCCGCCATCTCGATGCCGCCTCGACGCCGGGTCGACGCCGCCTTGGCGCCGGTTCTGCCCAATTCCGGTGCGGTTGCCGCGGGGATTGCGCGAATTGGCCAAAAGTGGCGCCGATGACTGCTAGAATCCCCCTGTTACAAACTTCCCCGGACCCGTGCACTTCATGCCCCAGTTTCCCCGGAATGCTGATTCGAGCCTGACACCAGGCGGCCGCCTCGCGCTGCGCGCGGGCTGGCAGCGCCTGCGCGCCATCTTCTCGCTGAACGATCCGCGCTGGGGTCGGGATGGGCAGGACGATGACAAGAAGGACGGCCGCGACGACAACCGCCAGCAGAACCAGCGTCCGCAGCAGGATGGCGGCCCGCCGGATCTGGACGAACTGTGGCGCGACTTCAACCGCCGCCTGAACGGCCTGCTCGGCCGCAAGGACAACGGCGGCAACGGCAATCAGGGCTTCGGCGGCCCGCGCACCTCGGGCAAGGGCTCGGGCGTCGGCGCCGGCGTGATCGTGGCCGCGGTGGTGGGCATCTGGCTGGCCAGCGGCTTCTTCATGGTGCAGGAAGGCCAGACCGCGGTGATCCTGCAGTTCGGCAAGTTCAAGTACTCCGCCGGCCCGGGCATCAACTGGCGCATGCCCTGGCCGATCCAGTCGGCCGAGGTGGTCAACCTGTCGGCGGTGCGTTCGGTGGAGGTGGGCCGCTCCACCTCGATCAAGGACAGCAACCTGAAAGACTCGTCGATGCTGACGCAGGACGAAAACATCATCGACGTGCGCTTCACCGTGCAGTACGTGATCCAGGACGCCAGCGAATTCCTGTTCTTCAACAAGACCGACCGGGGTGGCGATGAAGAGCTGGTGACGCAGGCGGCCGAGACCTCGGTGCGCGAGATCGTCGGCCGCAACAAGATGGACGCGGTGCTGTACGAAAACCGCGAACAGATCGCGCAGCAGCTGGCCAAGTCGATCCAGGCCATCCTGTCGGCGTACAAGACCGGCATCCGCGTGCTGTCAGTGAACGTGCAGAGCGTGCAGCCGCCCGAGCAGGTGCAGGCCGCGTTCGACGACGTCAACAAGGCCAGCCAGGACCGCGAGCGCGCCATCAGCGAAGGCCAGGCCTACGCCAACGACATCATCCCGCGCGCCAAGGGTACTGCGGCGCGCCTGAAGGAAGAATCCGAAGCCTATCGCGCCCGCGTGGTGGCGCAGGCCGAGGGCGATGCGTCGCGCTTCCGCTCGGTGCAGGCGGAATACGCCAAGGCGCCGCAGGTGACGCGCGACCGTATCTATCTGGAGACCATGCAGCAGATCTACACCAATTCGACCAAGGTGCTGGTCGACGCTCGCCAGGGCAACAACCTGCTCTACCTGCCGCTGGACAAGCTGATGGCGCAGACCGAGGCTCGCGCCACGCCGCAGCCGGGCCAGCCCGGCGCGGCGGGCACGCCGGCGCCCGCGCCGGATGCCCCGACGGACAACCGGTCGCGCGAATCGCTGCGCAACCGCGACCGCGACTCGCGCTGAGGAGACCGTCATGAACCGACTGATTTCCTTCGCGATCGGCTTTTTCATCCTGCTCGCCGTGGTCTCGTCCATGCTGTTCGTGGTCGACCAGCGCCAGTACGCCGTGGTGTTCGCCTTCGGCCAGATCAAGGAAGTGGTGCGCGAGCCGGGCCTGCATTTCAAGCTGCCGCCGCCGTTCCAGAACGTGGTGTTCATGGACCGCCGCCTGCAGACCATCGATGTCGCCGCCAACGAGCGCTTCCTGACCGCCGAGAAGAAGAGCATGGTGGTGGACTGGTTCGTCAAATGGCGCATCACCGATCCGCGCAAGTTCTTCGTCGCCTTCGGCGGCAACCTGCGCGGCGCGCAGGACCGCATGACGCAGCGCATCGACTCGGTGGCGCGCGAAGAATTCGGCAAGCGCACCGTCGCCGACGTGGTCGCGGGCGAGCGCGAGCAGGTGATGCAGGCCATCCGCAACGGCATGAGCGAGTACGCCAAGTCGGTCGGTGTCGAGATCCTCGACGTGCGCCTGAAGCGTGTCGACCTGCTGCCCGCGATCAGCGAATCGGTGTACCGCCGCATGGAGGCCGAGCGCAAGCGCGTGGCCAACGAGCTGCGCTCCACCGGCGCCGCCGAAGGCGAGAAGATCCGCGCCGACGCCGACCGCCAGCGCGAAGTGGTGCTGGCCCAGGCCTATCGCGATGCCCAGATGATCAAGGGCGAGGGCGACGCCAAGGCGTCGCAGATCTATGGTGAGGCGTTTGGCCGCGATCCCCAGTTCGCGCAGTTCTGGCGCAGCATGGAGGCCTACCGCAACACCTTCCGCGACAAGCGCGACGTGCTGGTGCTGGAGCCCAACTCCGAGTTCTTCCGCTACATGCGTTCCAGCGGCGGCGCCGCGGCCGCGGCCTCGGGCAATGGCGGAGGCAAGCGCTAGCATCGTCGCCTGTGCGTGTGGCGAACTGACGAAACCCCGGCTTGCCGGGGTTTTGTCCGGCTGGAGCCGTCGCTGCGGAGTGATGGCGCGGGCGCGCGGTGCCCGCACCCAGGTTTTTGCCGGGCCCGGCCCGGTCCCTGCAGGCGCTGCGCCGGCAGGCAACTGAACGACTGAGAAGAGATTCACCATGTCCAACCATTGGCTGCTGCCAGAAAACATTGCCGACGTGCTGCCGTCGGAAGCGCGCAAGATCGAAGAGCTGCGCCGCCGCATGCTGGACCTGTTCCGCACCTACGGCTACGAGCTGGTGATGCCGCCGATGCTGGAGTACCTCGAGTCGCTGCTGACCGGCACCGGCCACGACCTCGACCTGCGCACGCTCAAGCTGGTCGACCAGCTGTCGGGCCGCACCATGGGGCTGCGCGCCGATATCACGCCGCAGGTCGCGCGCATCGATGCCCACTTGCTGAACCGGCCGGGCGTGACCCGGCTGTGCTACGCCGGCAACGTGCTGCACGCGCGCCCGGCAGGGTTCCACGCCACCCGCGAGCCGATCCAGATCGGTGCCGAAATCTATGGCCATGCCGGCCTCGAAGCCGACGTCGAGATCCAGGAACTGATGCTGGCCGCGCTGGCCGCGGCGGGCCTGTCGGAGATCCGCATCGACCTCTGCCACGCTGGCATCCTCGAAGCGTTGCTGGCCGGCCTGCCGTCGATCCGCAAGATCGAGGACGCGCTGTTTGCCGCGCTGGAAACCAAGGACGTGCCGGCCCTGCGCGAACTGACCGCCGGCATGCCGCAGACCGAGCGCGACGCGCTGCTGGCACTGCCGACGCTGTACGGCGGCGTGGAGGTGATCGAGCGCGCCCGCGCCACGCTGCCGCCGAGCCCGGCCATCGGCCGCGCGCTGGACGAGCTGGCGGCGCTGGCGGTGCAGGTGCGCGGCGCCAGCGTCAATATCGACTTGTCGGACCTGCGCGGCTACCACTACCACAGTGGCGTGATGTTCGCGGCCTATGTCGCCGGCCTGCCCAACTACGTGGCGCGGGGCGGCCGCTACGACAAGGTGGGCGAGGCCTTCGGCCGCGCGCGTCCGGCCACGGGTTTCTCGCTGGACCTGCGTGAAGTGGCGGCACTGTCACCCGTAGAGGTGCGCGCGCTGGCGATTTTCGCCCCTTGGGATGCTGACCCGGCACTTCGTGCCGCGATTGACGCGCTGCGCGCGTCGGGCGAGATCGTGATCCAGTCGCTGCCTGGCCACACCCATGAGCTCGACGAATTCAATTGCGACCGGCAGCTGGTGCGCAAGGATGCCGGCTGGGCCGTGGTGCCGCGCTGACGCATCGACGCCGCGGCGGTCCAAAAACCCGGAATCGCCCGGCAACAAGAGTAGAATACGTTTTTAACCTATTGACCAAAGCAATATGTCCGCATCCGCAGTAGGCCAGGGACGCAATGTCGTCGTGATCGGCACCCAGTGGGGTGACGAAGGCAAAGGAAAAATCGTCGATTGGCTTACCGACCATGCAAAGGGCGTGGTGCGGTTCCAGGGTGGCCACAACGCTGGCCACACGCTGATCATCGGCGGCAAGAAGACCATTCTCCGGCTGATCCCCTCGGGCATCATGCGCGCCGGCACGGTCTGCTACATCGGCAACGGTGTGGTGCTGTCGCCCGAAGCTTTGTTCCGTGAAATCGAAGAACTCGAAGGCGCCGGCCTGCAGGTGCAGAGCCGCCTGCGCATTTCCGAGGCGGCCACGCTGATCCTGCCTTACCACGTCGCCATCGACAAGGCGCGCGAAGCGCGCCGTGGCGCCGCCAAGATCGGCACCACCGGCCGCGGCATCGGTCCGGCCTATGAAGACAAGGTGGCACGACGCGCGCTGCGCGTGCAGGACCTGTTCGACCCGCAGCAGTTCGCCGAACGCCTGCGCGAGAACCTGGACTTCCACAACTTCATGCTGACCCAGTACCTGGGCGCCGAAGCCGTCGATTTCCAGCAGACCCTGGACGAGGCGCTGGCCTACGCGCCGCGCCTGGCGCCGATGGTCGCCGATGTATCGGCCGAGCTGTATGCGGTCAACGCCGCCGGCGGCAACCTGATGTTCGAGGGCGCGCAGGGCACGCTGCTCGACGTCGACCACGGCACCTATCCGTTCGTCACCTCGAGCAACTGCGTGGCCGGCGCCGCCGCGGCCGGCGCGGGCGTGGGCCCGGGCCGCCTGAACTACATCCTCGGCATCACCAAGGCCTATTGCACCCGTGTCGGTGCCGGCCCGTTCCCGAGCGAGCTGTACGACAACGACAACCCCTCGCGCCAGGACCCGGTGGGCGTGCGCCTGGCCAATGTCGGCAAGGAATTCGGCTCGGTCACCGGCCGTCCGCGCCGCACCGGCTGGCTGGATGCGGCCGCGCTCAAGCGCTCGGTGCAGATCAACGGCGTGTCGGGCCTGTGCATGACCAAGCTGGACGTGCTCGACGGACTCGAAAGCATCAAGCTGTGCGTCGGCTACACGCTCGATGGCAACACCGTCGACATCCTGCCGCGCGGCTCGGATGCCGTGGCGCGCTGCGAGCCGGTCTACGAGGAATTCCCGGGCTGGAACGAGTCCACCTTCGGCGTGAAGACGTGGGACGCACTGCCGGAGCAGGCCCGTGTCTACCTGAAGCGCGTGGAAGAAGTGGTCGGCATTCCGATCGACATGATCTCGACCGGCCCGGATCGCGACGAGACCATCCTGCTGCGCCATCCGTACAAGGCCTGAGCGCCTGCGCAGTATCCGCAGGACCGCCGCGCCACGAGCGCCGCGGTCCGCCAGAAAATATATCGGCCCGCGCAAGCGGGNCGAGCCATATCGGTCAACCGGCCGCACCAGATCACGAGTAAAACGATGAACCTGCCTACCAACGATGACGAGAACCTGTGGGTCTCCTGGGACGAATACCATCGCCTGATCGCACGCCTGTCGCTGAACGTGCATGAGTCGGGCTGGAAGTTCGACAAGATCCTGTGTCTCGCACGCGGCGGTCTGCGCGTGGGCGACCAGATGTCGCGCATCTTCGACGTGCCGCTGGCCATCCTGGCGACCAGCAGCTACCGCGAGGCCGCCGGCACGCAGCAGGGCGACCTCGACATCGCACAGTACATCACCATGACCCGCGGCGAGCTGAGCGGCAAGATCCTGCTGGTCGACGACCTGGTGGACTCCGGCATCACGCTCGAGCGCGTGGGCCGCCACCTCAGGGAACGCTATCCGGCGGTGACCGAAGTGCGCTCGGCGGTGCTGTGGTACAAGGCATGCTCGAAGGTCGAGCCCGACTACCACGTCACCTTCCTCGAGTCGAACCCCTGGATCCACCAGCCGTTCGAAGAGTACGATACGCTGCGCCCACACAACCTCGCCGCATGGCTCAAGCGCGGCAAGCGCGCCAGCCTGCTGGACGACGGCACGCGCGACTGAGCGCGGCGGCCGGCCGCGCCGGCGGGCACGGCGTAGTCGGGCTTAGTAGCCCACCGTGAAGCGCTGGCGCGAATGCGCCGGCTTCTCGACTTCATCGAGCATCGCGATGGCATAGTCTTCCATCGAGATCCAGCTCTTGCCTGCTGCGTCGCTCAGCAGGTCTTCCTTGCCAAGGCGGAAATGGCCGGTGCGCTCGCCCGGCTCGAACAGCGCGGACGGCGACAGGAAGGTCCAGTCAATCTGCTGCTCGTCGCGCAGCGCGTTCAGGAAGTCGCGGCCGGCCAGTGCCTCGGCCTTGTAGGCGTCGGGAAAGTCCGGGGTGTCGACCAGTTGCACGCCCGGCCCGACATGGAGGCTGCCGGCACCGCCCACCACCAGCAACCGCGGCACGCCCGCCTGGCGCACCGCCGTGGTCACCTGCTGCGCGTTCAGCTGGGCGAAGCGCGCGGTGCTGATGACGGCATCATGGCCGGCGAGGGCGGCGCTCAGTGCCGCGCTGTCGGTCGCATCCACATCCTTGCTGGTCACGCCTGCGCGCGCGGGCAAGCCGCTGGCCTGGCGCGCGATGGCGGTCACCTGGTGGCCGCGGCGCACGGCTTCGTCGGTCAGGCGCGTGCCAACGCGGCCGCTGGCTCCAATGATGGCGATCTTCATGGTCACTCCTTGGTTGGGTCAGTTGGATATGAAACTGATGTGGTTACATATCGGGGTAAAAAAATCAGCGCTTGCGGCGCTGGCTGCCACGCTCGACATCGGCCAGCATGCTGGCGATGGTGACGCCGGCCAGGGTTTCGTCCATGGCCGCCTGCGCGCGGTCGGCAACCTTGCGCAGCGCACCGGTGATCTCGCGCCCGACCATGCAGGCCGGATTGGGCGCACTCTGGTGCAGCGTGATCAGCGCGGTGGTTTCGACCACGCGGAACACCTCCAGCAGCGTGATCGACGCGGCCGGGCGCGCCAGCGCGGCGCCGCCGGTGCTGCCCATGGTGGTGGCCACCAGGCCCGCTTCCGCGAGCTGGCCGATCAGGCGCCGGATCAGCGCCGGGTTGGTGCCGACGCTGCCGGCAATCAGCGATGACGGCAGCGGCTCGGCGGAGCTGGCCAGCAGGGTGAGGATATGGACGGCGACGGCAAACCGGCTGCTTGTGCTCATGATGTCGGGTGCGATGTGAAACCATGATAGTTACACATTGGCGGAGCGTCAAGCGTCGGGAGAAAGCGATTGCGGCGAAATGGTTTGCCGTGGCCACCGGAATGCCGGAATCGCCACTGAAGCTGTTACACTCCCCGACATTGCCGTAACCTTGTGGTGCGGCTGCCGCGCGGGGTACGGTGCGCGGTTTCACGGACGGGAAAAAAATCCCGTACGCTCGCAGTTATGACATCGCGGCAGTGCCGCCAAGCAAGGAGTGCAAGTTGCCGGATCTGATGCGCGAAACAGGCGTCAAAAACAAAAAACCCGCAGGACTCGAAAGCGCTGCGGGTTTTCCGGTAATTTGGTGCCCAGGAGAGGACTCGAACCTCCACAGTGTTGCCACCGCTAGGACCTGAACCTAGTGCGTCTACCAATTCCGCCACCTGGGCAGGTGTCGAAACAACCGAAGCGCTCATTATAGAGAGCGCGAGAATTTTGTCAAATAGTTTCCAGAAAAAATTGAATCAGAATAACTATCCGATCCCCAGCCGGGAAGAAATCCTGGGCGTGCTGAGAACGTCGGGATCCCCCCAGTCGGCGGGCGATATCGCCAAGGCGCTGGCCGTCACGCGCAAGGAGCATGACGGCTTCCAGAAGCGCCTCGCCGCGATGGAGCGCGACGGCCAGATCGAACTCAACCGCAAGGGCCGCTATGAGCTGGCGCACCAGCCCAACTTCGTCACCGGCCGCGTGCAGGGCCACCGCGACGGCTTCGGCTTCCTGATCCGCGACGACGGCGAGGACGATATCTTCCTGCCCGAGCGCGAGCTGCAGAAGGCCATGCACAACGACCGCGCGCAGGTGCGCGTGGTGGGCTACGACCGGCGCGGGCGCCCGGAAGGGCAGATCGTCGAGATCATCGAGCGCGCCAACCGCTATGTCATCGGCCGGCTGCTCAGCGAGGGCGGCGTGCTGGTGGTGGCGCCCGAAGACAAGCGCATCAGCCAGGACATCCTGATCCCGCCCAAGGCGCAGGGCAAGGCCCGGGTGGGACAGGTGGTCAGCGTCGAGCTGACCGAATTCCCCGACCGCTATGTGCAGCCGGTGGGCCGCGTGGTGGAAGTGCTCGGCGAAATCGACGATCCCGGCATGGAGATCGAGATCGCGGTGCGCAAGTACGGCGTGCCGCACCAGTTTTCGCCGGCCGCCGCCCAGGAAGCCGCGGGGCTGCCCGATGAGGTGCGCCAGGCCGACCTGGACCACCGCATCGACCTGCGCGACATCCCGCTGGTCACCATCGACGGCGAAGACGCGCGCGACTTCGACGACGCGGTCTATTGCGAGCCGGTCAAGATCGGCCGCGCCAAGGGCTGGCGCCTGATCGTGGCGATCGCCGACGTGTCGCACTACGTGCGGCCGGGCACGCCGCTCGATGCCGACGCGCTCGACCGCGCCACCTCGGTGTATTTCCCGCGGCGCGTGATCCCGATGCTGCCGGAGAAGCTGTCGAACGGGCTGTGCTCGCTCAATCCGCAGGTGGACCGGCTGTGCATGGTGTGCGATGCCGTGATTACCGCCAAGGGCGAACTCAAGGGCTACCAGTTCTATCCCGCGGTGATGCACTCGACCGCGCGGCTGACCTACAACGAGGTCTGGGCGGTGCTGTCCAACACCAAGGGCCCCGAAGCGCACAAGCGCAGCGAGCTGGTGCCGCACCTGCAGAACCTGTACGAGCTTTTCCAGGTCCTGCTCAAGGCGCGGCGTGCGCGCGGCGCGATCGACTTCGACACCACCGAGACCTATATCGTCTGCAATGCGCAGGGCAAGATCGAGCAGATCCTGCCGCGCACGCGCAACGACGCGCACCGGCTGATCGAGGAATGCATGCTGACCGCCAACGTGTGCGCGGCCGATTTCCTCGAACGCTTCAAGCATCCGGCGCTGTACCGCATCCACGCCGGCCCCAGCGACGAGAAGCTGAAGAACCTGCGCGACTTCCTGCGTACCGCCGGCCTGTCGCTGGGTGGCGGCGACAAGCCGCAGGCGTCGGACTACGCCGAGGTGATGGACAAGATCAAGTCCCGCCCCGATGCGCCGATGCTGCAGACCATGCTGCTGCGCTCGATGCAGCAGGCGGTGTACAGCCCCGACAATATCGGCCACTTTGGCCTGGCGTACGAGGCCTACGCGCACTTCACCAGCCCGATCCGCCGCTATCCCGACCTGCTGGTGCACCGCGCGATCAAGGCGGTGCTGGCGCACACCAAGTACCAGCCGGCCTTTGCCCACGGCACCGAGCTGAACACCGCGATCTCGCCGAAGGCGCGCAGGTTGCAGGCCAAGGACGCCGAGCAGAAGGCCGAGCTGACCGCGGCGCGTGCGCGGCGCAACGAGGCCATCTGGGACGAGCTGGGCCTGCACTGCTCGGCCAACGAGCGCCGCGCCGACGAGGCCTCGCGCGATGTCGAGGCCTGGCTCAAGTGCTACTTCATGCGCGACAAGCTCGGCAGCGACTATGCCGGCACCGTCAGCGCCGTGACTTCGTTCGGCATCTTCGTGCAGCTCGACGAGCTGTACGTGGAGGGCCTGGTCCACGTAACCGAGCTGGGCAGCGACTACTTCCAGTTCGACGAGGCCCGCAACGAGCTGCGCGGCGAGCGCACCGGCATCCGCTACCGGCTCACCGACCGCGTGCGCGTGCAGGTGTCGCGCGTCGACCTGGATGCGCGCAAGATCGATTTCCGCCTGGTGCAGGAGCCCTCGGCGAAAACGCTGCGCGCGCGTGTCACGGGCGCCGAGACCCAGCCGCGCGTGCCGGCCGCGCATGCGGTGCCGGCGCGCAAGAAGGGCCGCCAGCTGGCGGCGCTGCTGGGCGGCTCGTCCAAGCCGGAAGAGTCGTTCGACGAGACGCTGGACCGCGTGATCGAAGAGCAACCGGTGTTCGAGGCGGTGATCACGCCGCTCAAGCCGCACCTGAAGACCGGCGGCAAGCCCGGCAAGCGCGCCGCCAAGCCCAAGCCCGCGCACCTGGAAAAGCCGCGCAAGCCGGCCTCCAAGGCGCGCCCGGCCAAGCCGGCGGGCAAGACCGCCGCCAAGCGCACGCCGCGCAAGCGCTGACCGGCGGCATCGGATTGGCCGTCAGGTTGCCGTTCCCGCCCGCGCGGGGACGGCGGCCGGGCGGGTACAATCGCGCCCATGGCTAAACAAAAACTCCTGATCGGCTTTCACGCCGTGACCGCGCGCCTGCGGCAAGACCCCAAGGGCGTGTCCGACATCTACATCGAATCCGCCCGCCGCGACCGGCGCATGCAGGACTTCGTGCGCCTGGCCGAAAGCCTGGGCGTGCGCCTGCATCCGGTCGATGCCGAGCGCCTGCGCGGCATGGCCGGCACCGACCGCCACCAGGGCGTGGTGGCACGTGCCGAAGACGTGGCGCTGGCGCTGAACCTGGACGAGCTGCTCGACGGCATCGAAGGCACGCCGCTGCTGCTGGTGCTGGACGGCGTCACCGACCCCCACAACCTGGGCGCCTGCCTGCGCGTGGCCGACGGGGCCGGCGCGCATGCCGTGATCGCCCCCAAGGACCGCAGCGTCGGCCTGAACGCCACCGTGGCTAAAGTCGCCAGCGGCGCGGCCGAAACCGTTCCCTATATCACCGTGACCAACCTGGCGCGCACCCTGCGCGAACTGCAGGAGCGCGGCATCTGGGTGATCGGCACGGCCGATGGCACCGAGAAGTCGCTGTACGACATCGATTTCAAGGGACCGACCGCGATCGTGATGGGCGCCGAAGGTGAAGGCATGCGCCGCCTCACGCGCGAGACCTGCGACGAACTGGTCGGCATCCCGATGGCGGGCGGCGTGGAAAGCCTGAACGTGTCGGTGGCCAGCGGCGTGTGCCTGTACGAGGCCGTGCGCCAGCGGCGCCTGCCGCGCTGAGGCCATGGCCGACGAGTCGCGTCTGCCGGCACTCCCCGGGCTCGAGGAAGCGCGTCGGCTGATCGACGGCGCCAGCAATATCTTCGTGCTGACCGGCGCCGGTATTTCCGCCGAATCCGGCGTGCCGACCTTTCGCGACGCCATGACCGGACTGTGGGAACAGTTCGATCCGGAAGAGCTGGCCAGCGAGGCCGCCTACCGCAGCCAGCCCGCGCTGGTGTGGCAGTGGTACGTGCACCGGCGCGAGCTGGTGGCTGCGGTGCACCCGAACCCGGCGCACCATGCGCTGGTGGCGCTGGCCGCGCAGAAGCCGGTCACGCTGGTCACGCAGAACGTCGACGGCCTGCACCAGCGCGCGGGCAGCGCTGGCGTGATCGAACTGCACGGCAACCTGTTCGCCAACAAGTGGCTGGATGGCTGCGGGCGCTGCAGCGAGGCCACCGCGGTGCCCGGCACGCCGCCGCGCTGCGATCGTTGCGGGGCGCTGATGCGGCCGGGCGTGGTGTGGTTCGGCGAAGACCTGCCGCGCGTGGCGCGCTACCGCGCCGAGCATGCGGCGCAGACCTGCGACCTGTGCCTGGTGGTCGGCACCTCGGGGCTGGTGTATCCGGCGGCCGGACTGCCGGGCGTGGCGCGCGAGCATGGCGCGCCGGTGATCGTGGTCAACCCGCAGCCGTCGGCGCTGGACCAGACCGCGGATATCGTGCTGTCGGCCGCGGCGGGCGCGTGCCTGCCCCGGCTGTGGCCGCAGCCGGCGCCATCGGCCGGCTGAGGCGAAGGGCAGCGCGCCGGCGCGCGGCGCTGCTTATTGCTGCGCCAGCCCGGCGATCAGCTTCTCCAGCTTGACCGCATCCGCGGCGAACAGGCGGATGCCCTCGGCCAGCTTCTCCGTCGCCATGGCGTCTTCGTTGAGCTGCCAGCGGAACGACGGCTCGTCCGCGGTGATGCGGGCGATGTTGGCCGCCTGGGCCTGGTCGACCGACAGCTTGTGCACCACCGGGCCTGCGCCGCCGGCGAGCTGCTCGAGCAGTTCGGGGCTGATGGTGAGCAGGTCGCAGCCGGCCAGCGACAGGATCTGCGCGGTGCTGCGGAAGCTGGCGCCCATGACCTCGGTGGGATAGCCGAACTTCTTGTAGTAGTCGTAGATCTGTCGCACCGAGCGCACGCCGGGATCGTTGTCGCCGCCGTTGGCGGCCGCGTCCCATTGCTCGCCCGCCTGCTTCTTGTACCAGTCGAAGATGCGGCCGACGAACGGCGAGATCAGCTGGGCGCCGGCTTCGGCGCAGGCCACCGCCTGCACCAGCGAGAACAGCAGCGTCATGTTGCAGCGGATGCCGTCACGCTGCAGGATCTCGGCGGCGCGGATGCCTTCCCAGGTCGAGGCGATCTTGATCAACACGCGCTCGCGCGCGATGCCGCGCTGCTCGTACAGCTGGATCAGGTGGCGCGCCTTGTTCACCGTGGCGGTGGTGTCGAACGACAGGCGCGCGTCGACTTCGGTCGACACGCGCCCCGGCACGATCGCCAGAATTTCGCAGCCGAAGGCGATCAGCACTTCGTCCATCACCGCGTCGACGCCGCCGTTGCCGTGGTGGTCCTGCACCGCGCGCTCCAGCAGGTGGCGGTATTCGGGTTTCTGCACCGCCTTCAGGATCAGCGACGGATTGGTGGTCGCGTCCTGCGGCGTATATTGCTTCATCAGCTGGAAGTCGCCGGTATCGGCCACCACCGTGGTGAACTGCCTGAGTTGTTCGAGCTGGTTCATGGTCGCTAGGTCGTCTGCTTGAGCGTCTGCAAAAAGCGTTCGCGGGGTGTAAGGGGCGCGTGCGGCACCGGTGCGGTCCATTGTACCTGCGCGGTTGCCGCCACTAGCGCGTCGCGCCGCCGCAATCCGCTACACTACGCCTTTTCCCCCAACGCAATCTGGCTGTTGTCATGACTCAGGATGAACTCAAGGCGCTGGTCGCGCAAGCCGCCGCCGACTACGTGAAGCAGGAAGTGCCCGAAGGGGCCGTGCTCGGCGTGGGCACCGGCTCCACCGCCAATCTCTTCATCGACGCCGTGGCGGCGTTCAAGGAGCGCTTCGCGGGTGCGGTGTCGAGCTCCGAGGCTTCGACGCGGCGCCTGCAGCAGCACGGCTTCAAGGTGCTGGACCTGAACGAGGTCGACGAGATCCCGGTGTATGTCGATGGCGCCGACGAGATCGATGCCAGCGGCGCCATGGTCAAGGGCGGCGGCGGGGCGCTAACGCGCGAGAAGATCGTGGCCTCGGTGGCCAGGCGCTTTGTCTGCATTGCCGACGGCAGCAAGCTGGTGCAGACCATGGGCACCTTCCCGCTGCCGGTCGAGGTGGTGCCGATGGCACGCGCCGCGGTGGCGCGCAAGCTGCAGGCCCTGGGCGGGCAGCCGCGTCTGCGCATGACCAAGGAAGGCGGGATCTACAAGACCGACAACGGCAATGTGATCCTCGACGTGGCCGGCCTGAAGATCGACGATCCGCGCGGCCTGGAGCAGACCATCAACCAGGTGCCCGGCGTGGTCACGGTGGGGCTGTTCGCGCTGCGCGGTGCCGACGTGCTGCTGCTTGGCACCGGCGACGGCGTGCAGCGTACGGATTACTAAGTCCGGCGCGCGCGTGTGCCACCAAGCAAAATGGGGTGCCTCGGGCACCCCATTTTTGTTGCCCGGCAGTCCGGCTCAGGACTGCGGCGGCACGTAGCCCTGGGCCTGGTCGGCGCCTTCGCCGAAAAAGTACTTCTCGGTCTGCTTGAGCAGGTACTGGCGCGCACGCGCATCGGCCATGTTCAGGCGGTTTTCGTTGATCAGCATGGTCTGGTGCTTGAGCCAGCCGGCCCAGGCTTCCTTGGACACGTTCTGCCAGATTTTCTTGCCCAGTTCGCCGGGCAGCGGCGGGAAGTCGAGACCTTCGGCTTCCTTGTTCAGCTTGATGCAATGGACCGTGCGGGCCATGGGGACTCCTTGGTATGTTCGTGAGCGCTTCGGCGCTGGCGCTATTGTAGCCAAGCAGGGCGGCCGGCCGCGGCGCGGCGGCGATTGCCCCTACGCCATCACAGCTTTTTCATCAGCACCATCGACTTGCGCTGCCAGTTGTAGAGCTTGCGCTTGTCCTCGGGCAGGTCGTCGACCGTGGCGTGGACGAAACCGCGCTTGAGGAACCAGTGCTCGGTACGGGTGGTGAGCACGAACAGCCGCTCCAGCCCCAGTGCGCGTGCGCGGCGCTCGATGCGCTTGAGCAGGCGCTCGCCGTCGCCCGTGCCCTGGGCCTCGGGCGACACCGTCAGGCACGCCATCTCGCCCATGTTCTCGCGCGGATAGTCGTACAGCGCGGCACAGCCGAACAGCACCCCGTCGTGCTCGATCACCGAGAAGTTGGCGATATCGCGCTCGATCAGGTGGCGCCCGCGCGGCACCAGCGTGCCGTCCTGCTCCAGTGGCGCGATCAGCTGCACGATGCCGCCGACGTCGTCGAGCGTGGCCTCGCGCAGGCTTTCCAGGTCGGTGTCGGACAGCATGGTGCCGACGCCGTCGTGCAGGAACAGTTCCAGCAGCACCGCGCCGTCGAGCGAGTACGGAATCAGGTGCGCGCGCGGCACGCCGCCCTTGAGCGCCTTGACCAGGTGCTGCAGGTAATTGGCCACGTCGGGCGGCAGGTGGTTGTTCTGCAGCCGTTCCACCGCGGTGCGCAGCGACATTTCCTGCATCATCTTGCCGACCGGGTCGGGCACGCCCGGCACCTCGGTGATGAAGATCAGCTTGTCGGCCTTGAGCGCGGTGGCGGTGGCGCTGGCCACGTCTTCCATCGACAGGTTGAAGGCCTGGCCGGTGGGCGAGAAGCCCAGCGGCGACAGCAGCACCACCTTGCCGTGCGACAGCGACATGCGCACGGATTCGGCGTCGATCTTGCGTACCAGCCCGGTGTGCTGGTAGTCGGTGCCATGGACGATGCCGACCGGGCGCGCGGTGACGAAGTTGCCGGAGATCACCGACAGCTGGGCACCGGCCATCGGCGTGTTGGGCAGGCCCTGGCTGAACGCGGCCTCGATGTCCAGGCGCAGTTCGCCGGCGGCCTCCTTGGCGCATTCGAGCGCGGCGTTGTCGGTGACGCGCACGCCGTCGACGAATTGCGATTCGACATGGCGCAGCGCCAGCTGCTCTTCCACCTGCGGCCGCGATCCGTGCACCAGCACGATCTGCATGCCCATCGCATGCAGCAGCGCGACGTCGTTGACCAGCGCATTGAGCACGCCCGACTTGACCAGTTCGCCGGCGAAGGCAATGACGAAGGTCTTGCCGCGGAAGGCATGGATATACGGCGCCACCATGCGCAGCCAGTCGACGAACTGCTGGTGGTCGGGGCCGCTGCGGTCCAGGTCGGCCGTGACGGGCACGGGGGAGGTCGGGGCGGGGGCGGGGAGTTCGGCCGCGGCGGGGGGCTCCGCCTGCGCCGGTGCGGCGGGGGCGGTGGGAGCAGCGGGAGCGGAGGCGGGCGCCGTCTGCGGCGCGTCGGTTCTGGCGTTCATGCCGCGGATTATAATCCCGGCCAATGTCAGAACAACGCCCCGTCAAGCCCAAACCACCGGCGGCGCCGCGCCAGCGCGCCGGTGCCGGCCAGCCCGCATCCCCAGTCCAGTCCCGTACGGCGCCGGCCCCGGCGCGGCCGCCGCAGGCCGGCCCGGCAAGGCCGGCCGGCGCGCGGCCCGCCGCCGAGGGCGGCCAGCGCCAGCCTCGTGGCGCGCGGCCGCAGCGACCCCCGCGTGCGGCCAACCCGCTGCCGCCGATCACCTTCCCCGAAGCCCTGCCGGTATCGGCGCGCCGCGACGAGATTGCCGCGGCGCTGCTGGCCAACCAGGTCGTGATCGTTTCCGGCGAGACCGGATCCGGCAAGACCACGCAGCTGCCTAAGATCTGCCTGTCGATCGGGCGTGGCCCCGGCCGCGAGGGCGGGGGGCTGATCGGCCACACCCAGCCGCGCCGCATCGCCGCCACCTCGACCGCCAAGCGGATCGCGCAGGAATTGGGCACGCCGCTGGGCGAGCACGTGGGTTACCAGGTGCGCTTCAACGACACCATGTCGTCGGGCGCGTCGGTCAAGCTGATGACCGACGGCATCCTGCTCGCCGAAACCCAGAACGACCCGCTGCTGCGCGCCTACGACACGCTGATCATCGACGAGGCGCACGAGCGCAGCCTCAACATCGACTTCCTGATCGGCTACCTGCGCCAGATCCTGCCCAAGCGGCCGGACCTGAAGGTGATCATCACCTCGGCCACCATCGACGCGCAGCGCTTTGCCCGGCATTTCGCCACCGGGGACAAGCCGGCGCCGGTGATCGAGGTCAGCGGCCGGCTGTACCCGGTGGAAGTGCGCTACCGCCCGATCGCCGACGACGCGCCCGCCGCCGGCGCGCCGCGCAGCCCGCAGGCGCGCGAGCGCGACCTGTACGACGGCATCGTCGATGCCGTCGACGAGCTGTGCCGCGCCGGCCCCGGCGACGTGCTGGTGTTCCTGCCCGGCGAGCGCGAGATCCGCGAAGCCGCCGAGGCGCTGCGCAAGCACCACCCGCCGCATACCGAGATCCTGCCGCTGTTCGCGCGGCTGTCGGTGCAGGAGCAGGAGCGGGTGTTCAAGCCTTCCAATGCGCGCCGCATAGTGCTGGCGACCAACGTCGCCGAAACCTCGCTGACGGTGCCGGGCATCCGCTACGTGGTCGATACCGGGCTGGCGCGGGTCAAGCGCTACTCGTACCGCAACAAGGTCGAGCAGCTGCAGGTCGAGGCGATCTCGCAGGCCGCCGCCAACCAGCGCGCCGGCCGCTGCGGCCGGGTCGCCAACGGGGTTTGCATCCGGCTGTACGAGGAAACGGATTTCACCGGCCGGCCGCGTTTTACCGATCCCGAAATCCTGCGCTCGTCGCTGGCCGCGGTGATCCTGCGCATGAAGGCGCTGCGGCTGACCGATATCGAATCGTTCCCGTTCATCGAGCCGCCGCTGGGCCGCGCGGTGGCCGACGGCTACCAGCTGCTGCAGGAGCTGGGCGCGGTCGACGACGCCAACCAGCTGACCGGCATCGGCCGCCAGCTGGCCAAGCTGCCGCTCGATCCGCGCGTGGCGCGCATGATCCTGGCCGCGCGCGAGCACCAGTGCCTGCGCGAGGTACTGATCATCGCCAGCGCGCTGTCGGTGCAGGACCCGCGCGAGCGCCCGCAGGAAGCGCAGGAAGCCGCCGACCAGGCCCACCGCAAGTTCATGGACGAGAAGTCCGAGTTCCTCGGCTGGGTCAGGCTGTGGAAGTGGTTCGAGGACGCCGTCGCGCACAAGAAGTCCAACCGCCAGCTGCAGGACCAGTGCCGCGCGCACTTCCTGTCGCACCTGCGGCTGCGCGAATGGCGCGACGTGCATTCCCAGCTGCTGACCACGGTGACCGAGCAGGGCTGGCGCCTGAACGACAGCGAGCCGACCTACGAGCAGGTGCACAAGGCCCTGCTGACCGGCTTGCTCGGCAACGTCGGCTGCCGCATCGAGGATGGCGACGGCAAGGGCCGGGAGTACCTGGGCGCGCGCGGCATCAAGTTCCACCTGTGGCCGGGCTCGCTGATCGCGCGCAAGGTCGGGCGCTGGGTGGTCGCGGCCGAACTGGTCGAGACCAGCCGGCTGTTCGCGCGCACACTGGCGCGCATCGAGCCCGAATGGCTGGAGCAGGTGGGCCGCCACCTGCTCAAGGTCAGCTGGAGCGATCCGCACTGGGAGAAGAAGGCCGGCCAGGTGCTGGCGCTGGAGCGCGCCACGCTGTACGGGCTGGTGGTCTACCAGCACCGCCGCGTGCACTACGGACCGATGAACCCGCGCGAGGCGCGCGAGCTGTTTATCCGCCGCGCGCTGGTCGAGGGCGAGTTCGACACACGCCTGCCGTTCTACGCGCACAACCAGCGCCTGGTGCGCGAGATCGAGAACCTGGAGCACAAGTCGCGGCGCCAGGACGTACTGGTCGACGATGAGCTGATCTACGCGTTCTACGACCGCGCGATCCCGGCCGACATCTGCCAGCAGGCCGCGTTCGAGCAGTGGTACCAGGCCGAGAGCGCCAAAGACCGCAAGCTGCTGTACCTGAACCGTGACGAACTGATGCGGCACGAGGCCGCCGGCATCACCACCGACCTGTTTCCCAAGACCATGGCGGTGGCCGGCGTGGACATGGGCCTGACCTACCACTTCGAGCCCGGCAGCCACCGCGACGGCGTGACCCTGACCGTGCCGCTGTACGCGCTCAACCAGGTGCGCCCCGAGCGCGCCGACTGGCTGGTGCCGGGCATGGTCAAGGAGAAGGTGCACCTGCTGCTGAAGTCGCTGCCGCAGAAGCTGCGCCGCCACTGCGTGCCGCTGCCGGACTATGCGGCGGCATTCGTCGCGCGCCAGCCGTTTGGCGAAGGGGAGCTGCTGGACGTGCTGATCGCCGACATCCGCGAGCAGACCGGCACCATGGTCCGGCGCGCCGATTTCAAGCTGGAAACGCTGCCCGCGCACCACGCCATGAACTTCAAGGTGATCGACGAGCACGGGCGCCAGCTCGACATGGGCCGCAACCTGGCCCAGCTGCGCGCCGAGCTGGGCGGGCAGGCGCAGCAGTCGTTCCAGCGCGTGGCCGCGCAGGCCGCGGCCCAGGCCGCCACCCAGGCTGCGGAGCAGGCGCCGGCGCTGGCCGCGGCCGAACCCGGCAAGTACGAGGGCCTGACCGGCTGGAGCTTCGGCGAGCTGCCGGAGCTGCTCGAGATCCGCAAGGGCAGCCAGACGCTGTTCGGCTATCCGGCGCTGGTCGACCGCGGCACGCATTGCGATGTCGAAGTCTTCGACGACCCGCAGGAAGCGGCCCGCATCCACCACCTGGGGCTGCGCCGGCTGTTCGCGCTGCAGCTGCGCGAGCAGGTCAAGTTCATCGAAAAGAACATCCCGGGGCTGCAGCAGATGGCGATGCAGTACATGACGCTGGGCACGCAGGAGATGCTGCGCGAGCAGATCGTGATGCTGGCGCTGGAGCGCGCCTGCATGCAGGCGCCGCTGCCGCGCAACGACGCCGAGTTCAATGCCCGCAGGGACGAAGGCCGTACCCGGCTGTCGCTGCTGGCGCAGGAAATCGCGCGGCTGGCGGGCGCCATCCTGGCCGAATACGCCGGGCTGCCGCGCAAGCTGCTGCAGGCCAAGCCGTTCCCCGGCGCCCATGCGGACATGGAGGCGCAGCTGGGCCGGCTGATGGGCAAGCGCTTTATCGACGAAACCCCGTACACGCAGCTGGTGCATTTCCCGCGCTACCTGAAGGGCATCGCCATGCGCGTGGACAAGCTCAAGGGCGATCCGGCCCGCGACAGCCAGCGCATGCAGGAAATGGCGCCGCTGGTGCAGCAGTGGCAGCGGGCCGAGAAGCAGCTGCGCACCCAGGGCCGCGGCGGCGAGGATGCGCGGCTGGAGGAATTCCGCTGGATGCTGGAAGAACTGCGCATCGCGCTGTTCGCGCAGGAGCTGCGCACGCCGGTGCCGATGTCGGTCAAGCGGCTGCAGAAGGTGTGGGAATCGATGCAGCGCTGAGGGTAGCGCGCCGGCATGGCGGTAAATGGTCGTGCCGGCGCAACAATCTGCCAAATTCTTGTCCGCCGTCAGTGGCGACGTCAGCGGAATTAGCCGGCCAAACGTTAGAATCGCCGATTCAGTTCTTCTGGTAGCGGGTCTTATGTTCGCATGGCGGCGGTGGGTGGCTGGTGGGATCACGGTGGGCGCGTTCGCGCTGGGCCTGATGGCGGTCCCGGCTCGGGCGGAGGTGGTGGTGATCCTCAATTCGGGTGATGCCACCGTCACGCTGATCGACAAGGATACGCAGAAGGTGCTCGACACCTTCCCGATCGGCAAGGAGCCTCATCACCTGATCGCCACGCCGGACGAAAAATCCCTGATCGTCGCCAATGCGGTCGGCAACGACCTGGTCTTCCTGGATCCGGTCAGCGGCAAGGTCCAGCAGCGCGTGCCCAATATCGACGATCCTTACCAGATCGGCTTCTCGCCGGACCAGAAGTGGTTTGTCGCCACCGGCAACCGGCTCGACCGCGTCGACGTGTACCGCTGGGACGGCAAGGCGCTGAAGCTGGCCAAGCAGTATCCGCTGGCCAAGACGCCCAGCCATATCGCCTTTACCGCCGACAGCCGCATTGCCTTCATCACGCTGCAGGACTCCAACGAGGTGGCCGCCATCGACCTGGTCACGCAGAACGTGATGTGGCGCATGGAAACCGGTTCGGCGCCGGCGGGGATCTGGGTCACGCCGGACCAGAAATACCTGCTGGTGGGGATGACCGGGGCCGACTACGTCGCCGTGATCGACTGGCGCACCCGCACCGTGGTCAAGCAGATCCAGACCGGCAAGGGCGCGCACAACTTCCGCGCCGTCGGCGACCGGCGCCACCTGTTCCTCAGCAACCGCGTCACCGGCAGCATCAGCATCATCGACCAGCAGACGCTGAGCAAGGTCGGCGACATCACCGGCCTGCCGCCGGGGCCCGATGACATGGAGCTGACCGCCGACGGCAAGACCCTGTGGGTGACCTTCCGCTGGGCGCGCTCGGTCGGGCTGGTCGACGTGGCCAGCCGCAAGCTGGTCAAGACCGTGCGGGTCGGGCGCTCGCCGCACGGCATCTATTTCCGCACGCGCGCGCCGCTGTACTGACGCAAAACGGGCAGGGCAGGGACCATGGCACGGATCCGGGCATTGCGCTCCGCGACGATGAACAGGTGGCTGGCCGCGCTGGCACTGGCGTGCGGCATGCCGCTGGCGCAGCTGGCCGCCGCCGCGCCGGCCGCCAAGGCATGCCCGGCCGGTACCCTCTACCTGACCTTCGACACCGGCAGCATGAGCCAGGCGCAGCTGATCGCCGACACCCTGCGGCGCCACCAGATCCGCGCCACCTTCTTCCTGGCCAACGAGCCGACGGTGCGCCATGACAGTTCGCTCGACCCGTCATGGGCCCCTTACTGGAAGGCGCTGGTGGCCGACGGCCACGCCTTCGGCACGCACACCTTCGATCATGTCTATCTGCGCAGCGTGCGCGCCGGCAAGGTGACCATGCGGCCGCAGTTCGGCGCGCGGGCGGGCCAGGACGTGGCCATGGACCAGGCCGGCTTCTGCAAGGAATTGCGGCGCAGCGCCGAGGCCCTGCGCGGCATGACCGGCGCCGACATGGTGCCGTTGTGGCGCGCCCCGGGCGGCCGCACCGCGCCGCAGACGCTGCAGTGGGCCGAGCAATGCGGCTTCCGCCATGTCGGCTGGGCGCCGGCCGGCTTCCTAGGCGATGAGCTGTCTTCGGAGCGCTATCCCAACGCCGTGCTGCTGCAGCGCGCGCTGTCCAGCCTGCGCGACGGCGATATCGCCATGGCGCACCTGGGCATCTGGTCGCGGCAGGACCCGTGGGCGCCGGCGGTGCTCGAGCCGCTGCTCGCGGGCCTGGAGCGCAAGGGTTTCTGCTTCGCGACGCTGCGCGATCACCCGGCCTATCGCGACTGGATCGCGCGGCCCATCGGAGCACAGGAGGGCGCACGCTGATGTGGGAGACGCTGAACGGCTGGATCGGCCAGATCGAAGGCACGCTGTTCCAGGACGTGGTGCTGCCCGTGGTCTATGACCTGGGCTTCGGGCGCTATGCCGAGGAAGCCTTCACCGGCACCGAGTGGCTGCTGGTGGGGCTGGTGCAGATCGCGGTGATGGCGCTGATCCTGGGTCCGCTGGAGAAGTGGCGCCCGGTCGAGGCCGTGGCCGACCGGGCCGCGATCCGCACCGACATCCTCTACACCGTGATCCACCGTCTCGGCCTGTTCCGGCTGGCGATGTTCTTCCTGCTGGCGCCGCTGACCGACGCGCTGGAAGGCCACCTGCGGCTGATGGGCTGGCACCGCATCAATGTGGAAGACTGGTGGCCGGGCGTGACCTCGGTGCCGCTGGTCAGCTTCTTTGTCTACCTGCTGCTGTTCGACCTGCTCGATTACTGGTACCACCGGCTGTCGCACTCGTTCCGCTGGTGGTGGCACCTGCATGCGGTGCACCACAGCCAGCGCCAGATGACCCTGTGGAGCGACAACCGTAATCACCTGCTCGACGACATGCTGCGCGACCTGGTGTTTGCGCTGGTGGCGCTGGGGGTGGGCGTGGAGCCGTCGCAGTATGTGCTGCTGGTGGCGCTGTCGCAGCTGCTGCAGAGCCTGCAGCATGCCAACCTGCGGCTGCACTTCGGCACCATCGGCGAGCGGCTGCTGATTTCACCGCGCTTTCACCGCACCCACCACGCGGTCGGCATCGGCCACGAAGCCGACGGCGCGCCGGCCAAGCTGGGCGGCTGCAACTACGGCGTGATCTTCCCCTGGTGGGACATGCTGTTCGGCACCGCGGTCTTCACCGAGACCTACCACCCCACCGGCATCCGCGACCAGCTGCCGCCGCCGATGGGCAAGGGCCACGACTACGGCGCTGGCTTCCTGGCCCACCAGTGGTACGGCATCAAGCGGCTGCTGCGGCTGCGCTGATGGCCGCGCGGTCTGCGCATTCGAGGCCATTCCCAGGCCGCCGCGGACGCCGGCGCCCCATGGCGACAAGCGGCGTATGCTAGTGTTCCGGGTTGCCGCCGGCCCGTCACTGCACTGACCCGGCCGGTTCCCCGCGACTTTCCTGTGTTGCCTTCGACTGCATGAACGATATCTTCCGCTCGTTTGGCCGCGCGCTGGTCAGCCAGCTGCATCCGCGCATGCTGATGCTGACCGTGCTGCCTTTCGTCCTCGCCACGCTGCTGTGGGGCGGGCTGCTCTGGTTGGGCTGGGACCCCATCATGGGCGCCACGCGCAGCTTCCTGGAAACCTCGGTGCTGACCAGCTGGATCTACAGCGCACTCGACTGGTTCGGGTTGCAATCGTTGCGCTCCGTCGTGGCGCCGCTGTTCGTGGCGGCGCTGGCGATCCCGGTGGTAATCGCCTCGATGCTGATGTTCATCGGCGTGTGCTCGGTGCCGGCGGTGGTGCGCCACCTCGAGCGCAGCTACCCCGACCTGGCCAAGGCCCGCGGCGGCAGCGTGCTGGGCAGCGTGTTCCATTCGCTGGGCAGCACCGTGGTGTTCCTGTCGCTGGTGCTGGTAACGCTGCCGCTGTGGCTGATCCCGCCGTTCTTCGCGCTGATTCCGCCGGTGCTGTGGGGCTGGCTGACCTACCGCGTGATGACGTATGACGCGCTCGCCGACCATGCCAGTACCGAGGAGCGCAAGACCCTGGTGCGGCGCCATCGCACGCCGCTGCTGGTGATCGGGGTGGCGGTGGGGCTGCTGGGCTCGGCGCCGACGATACTGTGGGTGTCGTCGGCGGCGGTGATCTTCCTGTTCCCGTTCGTGCTCGCCGGCACGCTGTGGCTGTATGTGCTGATCTTTATTTTCTCGGCGCTGTGGTTCGGCCATTTCTGCCTGCGCGCACTGGCGCAGTTGCGGGCCGAGCGCGCCGCCGTGCCGGCCCAGCCGTCCGCGCCCCCTGCGGCGCCGTCGGCGGGCGGCGATGTCATCGACCTGGCGCCGCACGACGTGCGCCGCATCGAAAACTCCTGAAGCGAGGGCAATATGGGTTTCGGCCTGATCGTCATTGGCGACGAGATTCTGTCCGGGCGGCGCGAAGACAAGCACCTGCGCCGCACCATCGAACTGCTGGGCGCGCGCGGCCTGGCGCTGGACTGGGCCGAGTATGTCGGCGACGACCGCGCCCGCATCACCGCCACGCTGCGGCGCACGCTGGCCGGCCCCGACGTGGTGTTCTGCACCGGTGGCATCGGCGCCACGCCGGACGACCACACGCGCCAGTGCGCGGCGGCGGCGCTGGGCGTGCCGCTGGTGCTGCATCCCGAGGCGCGCGAGCTGATCGCGCTGCGCATCGCCGAAACCGCCGGCGGCGACCCCGCCAAGGGCGACCTGACCCTGCCCGAGAACCAGCACCGCTTCAAGATGGGCGAGTTCCCCGAGGGCGCGCGCATCATCCCCAACAGCTACAACCGCATCCCCGGCTTCTCGGTGGGGCACCATCACTTCATGCCCGGCTTCCCGGTGATGGCGTGGCCGATGATGGAGTGGGTGCTGGACCACGACTATGCGCACCTGTTCCACCAGGTCTCGCAGCAGGAGCGGGCCTTCTACGTGTTCGAGGCGCCGGAGTCGACGCTGACGCCGCTGATGGAGAAGGTCGAGGCGGCGCATCCGGGCATCCGCGTGTTCAGCCTGCCATCGGTCGGCGACGTGCAGCGTGGCGACCGCTTCGCGCGCCGCCATATCGACCTGGGCGTCAAGGGCCCGGCCGAACTGCTGGACCCGGCCTATGCGATGCTGCTCGAAGGCGTGCAGGCGATGGGGTACGAGACCGTCGAGCAGCCGCCGCGGCAGGCAGCACCGGCCTAGACGGCCGGGCCGGCCAAAAGAGAAGGGGCAGCCTTGGCTGCCCCTTTGCATCAGGTCCGGGCGGAATCAGGCGCCATGCCAGGGCAGGCCGCGCACGCACCAGCCCTCGACGGTCTTGCGGTGGTGGTGATCGTCGCGGTTGCCCTCGAACCCTTCGAGCACGTCCATGGCGAAGTGGTAGCCGGCCTCGGTCGCCACCCGCGCCGCGTGCTTGGAGCGCGCCGCGCTGCGGCACAGGAACAGCACCGGCACGTCGGACGGCACGCGTGCGCGCAGTTCCTCGATAAAGCGCGGGTTCTGCGCGCCGCCCGGGTAGGACATCCATTCGACATGGGCGAACTGGGCGTCGGGCACATCGACGCCGCCGACCCAGTCCAGCTCGGCCTGCGTGCGCACGTCCACCAGCACCGCGGAAGGGTCGTTCTGCAGCAGGGCATAGGCTTCCTGCGGCGACAGCGCGCCGAAGTACGGCAACTGGTTTTGTTCCTGGCGCTGGCGGGCAGCCTGGAGGAGATCGTCTCGGGTGGTCATCGGCGTGACAAATTGTGTGGGTGGAATCGTGGCGCAAGGGCCGCAACCCGTTATTCTATAGCGCCGCGGTTGCGGGGCGGTGGCAGCGCTGGCCGGGAGGGCCCGGCAAGCGCCGCCACAGGGCGAAAGCAGATCGATTTTGGTGCGTGTGCACTAATACAGTGCCGAGACTTGCTGTTTGCACCATGATGGTGTTCCATGACGCTGGCAACGCTGGTTGCTTGTGTCGCGGGTGCGCCACATGGGCGCCCCGCCGGCCGGAAGGCGTTTTCGACGCCGGCCGGCATGGTGCGCGATTCGCCGGAGTTGCACAATTTTCGGGCCCGTCGCCGCATGGGACGTTTGATTGGCACGCTTTCTGCTAACATCCGTCGTCCTTTCGCGGCGAGGCCAGTCAGGCGCGGCAACGATGCAGCGGCGCCGCTGGCGACAGTCCCAAGAATTGGCTTTCACAGACATTTGCCGAATACCCAGGAGATTGGCATGGCCCACAGCGTTGCAGACGTGATGAAGCTGGTGAAGGAAAACGACGTCAAGTTCGTCGATTTCCGCTTCACCGATACCAAAGGCAAGGAGCAACACGTGTCCGTGCCCGTGTCGCACTTCGATGAAGACAAGTTCGAGAGCGGCCATGCTTTCGACGGCTCGTCGATCGCCGGCTGGAAAGGTATCGAAGCTTCGGACATGCTGCTGATGCCGGATTCGAACACGGCTCACATCGACCCGTTCTATGAAGAGCCGACGCTGGTGCTGTCGTGCGACGTGATCGAGCCGTCGGATGGCAAGGGCTATGACCGCGACCCGCGTTCGATCGCCAAGCGCGCCGAAGCCTACCTGAAGAGCACCGGCCTGGGCGACACCGCCTTCTTCGGTCCGGAACCCGAGTTCTTCATCTTCGACGGCGTGACCTGGAACGTCGACATGCAAGGCTGCTTCGTGAAGATCCATTCCGAAGAAGCCCCGTGGTCGTCGGGCAAGGAATTCGAGCACGGCAACGCCGGCCACCGTCCGGGCAAGAAGGGCGGCTACTTCCCGGTTGCCCCGATCGACACCTTCCAGGACATGCGTTCGGAAATGTGCCTGATCCTGGAATCGCTGGGCATCCCCGTTGAAGTCCACCACCACGAAGTGGCTGGCCAGGGCCAGAACGAAATCGGCACCAAGTTCAGCACGCTGGTGCAGCGCGCCGACTGGACCCAGCTGCAGAAGTACGTGATCCAGAACGTCGCGCACACCTACGGCAAGACCGCCACGTTCATGCCGAAGCCGGTCGTCGGCGACAACGGCTCGGGCATGCACGTGCACCAGTCGGTGTGGAAGGACGGCCAGAACCTGTTTGCCGGCAACGGCTACGCCGGCCTGTCGGAATTCGCGCTGTACTACATCGGCGGCATCATCAAGCACGCCCGCGCGCTGAACGCCATCACCAACCCGGGCACGAACTCGTACAAGCGCCTGGTGCCGGGCTTCGAAGCGCCGGTCAAGCTGGCCTACTCGGCCCGCAACCGTTCGGCCTCGATCCGTATCCCGTATGTGGCCAACCCGAAGGGCCGCCGCATCGAGACCCGCTTCCCGGATCCGCTGATGAACCCGTACCTGGGCTTCTCGGCGCTGCTGATGGCGGGCCTGGACGGCGTGATGAACAAGATCCACCCGGGCGAAGCCGCTGACAAGAACCTGTACGACCTGCCGCCGGAAGAGGACGCAAAGATCCCGACCGTGTGCTCGAGCCTGGACCAGGCACTCGAGTACCTGGACAACGACCGCGAGTTCCTGACCCGTGGCGGCGTGTTCTCGAATTCGATGATCGATGCCTACATCGAACTGAAGATGGAAGAAGTCACGCGTTTCCGCATGACCACGCACCCGGTCGAG
This sequence comes from Cupriavidus neocaledonicus, assembly GCF_000372525.1. Classification (GTDB taxonomy): domain Bacteria; phylum Pseudomonadota; class Gammaproteobacteria; order Burkholderiales; family Burkholderiaceae; genus Cupriavidus; species Cupriavidus neocaledonicus. The sequence goes on along the minus strand of NZ_AQUR01000104.1, from coordinate 155,633 downwards.
TTCGAGATGTACTACTCGCTGTAAGCAGCCCTTGCCCGGCCATGACGCAGGTTGTGACCGGGCAACAGTTGCACCACAAGGGGGCGGCTTCGGCTGTCCCTTTTTGCTTTGCTCGCTAGAATGGGGCATCCGATTCTGTACCGATCCACCCCCCGTTCTAACTGACGCCATGCCCATGGATGCCTTTTCCCGCACGGCCTGCCGCACTCATGCCAGGCCCCGTTCCGTGCACCAAAGCCGACGCCGATTCCCCGTTCTGGTGAGCGCCGCGGCGCTGGCGCTGGCCGCGTGGGTCGGGCCGTCGCTGGCGCAGTCCTCGGATGTCTATGTCTGCACTGGGCCCAACGGCGTGCCGGAATACCGCAACGGCAATGCCGGCAAGGGCTGCAAAAAGCTGAACCTGCCCGAGGTCGTGACCGTGCCGGGCGGGCGCCTCGCCGCACCGGCCAAGAGTGCCGGCAGCAGCGGCGCCAGTGCCGGCAACACCGGTTTCCCGCGCGTGGACAGCGCCACACAGCGCAGCCGCGACAGCGAGCGCCGGACCGTGCTGATGCAGGAGCTGCAGGCCGAAGAGGCCAAGCTGCAGGGGCTGCGCGCCGAATACAACAACGGCCAGCCGGAGCGCCAGGGCAATGAGCGCAACTACCAGAAATACCTCGACCGCACCGCGGCGCTGCGCGACGACATTGCCCGCAGCGAGGCCAACGCGGCGTCGCTGCGGCGCGAGCTCGGCAACCTGAAGGACTAGACTTATGCGTCGCCTGATTCGCGGAGTATCACGCAAGGCCGGCAGTGCCGAGGGCGCGCGGGCCGAGCCGCCCGCGGCGGACCCGGCCCCGTCCGAAACCGGCGCGCGCGTGCTCAGCATCGGCGCGGCGGCATTCCATGCCGGCCTCGACGTGGTCGCCAACCCGGTGCTGCTGGTGCGCCAGCCGGGGCTGTGCGTGGTGTACGCGAATCCGGCCGCCGAGGCCACCTTCGGCGTGTCGCGCAAGGGCATGGTCGAGCTGAAGCTGCCCGACCTGTTCGGCAAATCGGATGAGCTGCACAACATGCTCGATACGGTGGTGACGCGGCAGTTCGACGTGCGCCGGCAGGACCTGATCCTGCATCCGCCGCTGCAGGACCCGATCCATGTGCATGTGGTGATCGCCGCGCTCGAAGCGGTCGGCGACACCGTGGTGGTCGAGATCCTGCCCAACGAGCAGAAGGTGCGCAGCGACCGCGAGGAGCGCATCCTGGACCTGACCTCGGCCAACAAGGAGCTGATCCGCAATCTGGCTCACGAGATCAAGAACCCGCTGGGCGGCATCCGCGGCGCGGCGCAGCTGCTCGAGTTCGAGCTGCCCGAGCGCTCGCTGCGCGAATACACCCAGGTCATCATCAAGGAGTCGGACCGGCTGCAGACGCTGGTGGACCGCCTGCTGGAGCCGCACCGGCATCCGCATATCGTATCGAGCCTGAATATCCACGAGGTGCTCGAGCGCGTGCGCTCGGTGGTGCTGGCCGAGTTTCCCAACGGGCTGGAGATCGTGCGCGACTACGACGCCAGCCTGCCCGAGCTGCGGGGCGACATGGAGCAGCTGATCCAGGCCGTGCTCAACATCGTCCACAACGCCGCGCAGGCGCTGGCCGACCGCATCGCGCGCGGCGATGCGCAGATCGTGCTGCGCACGCGCATCGCGCGCCAGGTAACCATCGCCAAGCGCCTGTTCAAGCTGGCATTGGACTTGCATGTGATCGACAACGGCCCGGGCATCCCCGAAGACATCCGCGAACGCATCTTCTATCCGCTGGTATCGGGCAGGGATGGCGGCAGCGGACTGGGTCTCACACTCGCTCAAACCTTCGTGCAGCAGCACGAGGGCTTGATCGAATGCGAGAGCAGGCCGGGCTGTACCGACTTCCGTATCCTGCTGCCGCTGCACTAGCCTTTGCCGGCGTCCGCAAGCGCGTGCACCGACGTGGCCAGGGCATGCGGAAGACCAACTGACACCGAGCAGACAAGCGACGCACATGAAGCCGATCTGGATAGTCGACGACGATCAATCAATCCGCTGGGTCCTGGAAAAGGCCCTCGCCCGTGAAAGCCTGCTCTCGCGCAGCTTCACCAATGTGCGGGACGCGCTGGCCGCGCTTGAGGAAGACCAGCCGCAGGTGCTGATATCGGATATCCGCATGCCCGGCGGCTCCGGCCTCGACCTGCTGCAGGCGATCAAGGCGCGCCACCCGGGCCTGCCGGTCATCGTGATGACGGCGTACTCCGACCTCGACAGCGCGGTGGCAGCGTTCCAGGGCGGCGCCTTCGAATACCTGGCCAAGCCCTTCGATGTCGACAAGGCGGTCGAGCTGATCCGCCGCGCGCTGGAAGAAAGCCTGCGCGAGGAAGAGATGGACGACCGCCTGGTCGACGCGCCCGAGATCCTCGGCCAGGCGCCGGCGATGCAGGACGTGTTCCGCGCCATCGGCCGGCTGTCGCAGTCGAACGTGACGGTGATGATCACCGGCGAGTCCGGCACCGGCAAGGAACTGGTCGCGCGCGCGCTGCACAAGCACAGTCCGCGCGCCAACGGCCCGTTTATCGCGCTCAATACCGCGGCGATACCCAAGGACCTGCTCGAGTCCGAACTGTTCGGCCACGAGCGTGGCGCCTTTACCGGTGCGCAGACCATGCGGCGCGGGCGCTTCGAGCAGGCCGAGGGCGGCACGCTGTTTCTCGACGAAATCGGCGACATGCCGTTCGACCTGCAGACCCGGCTGCTGCGCGTGCTGTCCGACGGCAACTTCTATCGCGTCGGCGGCCACAACCCCTTGCGCGCCAACGTGCGCGTGATTGCCGCCACCCACCAGAACCTGGAACTGCGCGTCAAGGAAGGGCTGTTCCGCGAGGACTTGTTTCACCGCCTGAACGTGATCCGGCTGCGCCTGCCGCCGCTGCGCGAGCGGCCGGAGGACATCACGCTGCTGGCGCGCCATTTCTTGCAGAAGAGCGCCAAGGAGCTTGGCGTCGAGCCCAAGCGCATGTCGGACGAGGCGCTGGCCTACGTCAGCACGCTACCGTTCCCGGGCAATGTGCGCCAGCTGGAAAACCTGTGCAACTGGCTTACCGTGATGGCGCCGGCGCAGACCATCGAGGTCAAGGACCTGCCGCGCGAGATGCTGGAAGCCGGCACCAGCGAGCCGGTCAATGCGCCGCGGGCGGAGCGCGCGCCCGACCTGCGCGTGGCCGAGTATGAAGGCGCCCAGGAACTGGCCGACTATGGCGGGTTTGCGGTGCCGGTGGCCGAGGCCGACACGGCCACGGTGGTCCGTGCGGCGCCGGCCGCGGCGGTGGCCCAGGCTCCGCAGCAGGCTCCGGCGTCCGCCGGATGGGAAAGCCTGCTCGCCGGCGAGGCGCGCGCCATGCTGGAGGCCGGCCAGCCCGAAGTGATGGACCTGCTGACGCGCCGGTTCGAAAAGGCGGTGCTGGAAGCCGCGCTGGGCGTCACCCGCGGGCGCCGCGTCGAAGCCGCGACCCGGCTCGGGATCGGGCGCAACACCATCACGCGCAAGCTGCAGGAGCTGGGCTTCGACTGAAGCAGGGCAGGGCACTAGGGCCCGGGTTGACTCCTGTTGTTTGCTCCCTCTCCCGCGTGCGGGAGAGGGTTGGGGTGAGGGCCGGCGTTTCGACGAAGTCAAGCCTGCGGTATGCCACCGCCTGCCCTCACCCCCGGCCGCTCTCCCGCACGCGGGAGAGGGAGCAAACCTTCCCTTTGCAAATGCCGCGGCACTAGCCGCGCGCTTCGATCAGCCGCTGCGCCATCTCCGCAAAACCCTCGCCGCCCGCGGCCGCGGTGATGTAAGCCGGCGGCACCGGCAGCTGCGGCAGGATCTCGCGCACGTTGGCCACGCCCACCGACAGCGGGAAATGCGCAAACATCGACGCATCGTTGGCCGAGTCGCCGATAAACAACCACTGGTCGCGCCGCGCATCGACGTCCTCGCCCAGCAGCTCGGCCACGCACAGCTTGCTCATCGACAGCTTGTCATGGCGGCCGAACCAGCCGTTGACATGGATGGAGCTGACGGTGGCCGTCATGCCGGCCTCGCGCATCAGCGTAGCAATGCGCGTGACGGCGTCCTCGGGCAACGGCACCACGTCCTCGGCATGGTCGATGGCCAGGTCGGCGGCATGCCAGGCCTGGTCCGACGCCAGCGCGCAGCCGGGCACCTCGCGCACGATGCGCTGGCCCAGGGCATGGATGCGCTCCAGGTTGCGCGCCCGCGTGGCCGCGTCGTCGAGGAAGCGCGTCTGCAGCCGGCCGTTGTGCAGGTGCGAATAGAACGCGCCGTTCTCGCCGATGATGGCATCGACCGGCCACAGCCGCGTCAGGATCTCGGCCCACGCGATGCAGCGCCCGGTCACCGGGATCACGTGCAGGCCGGCGCGGCGCAGTCCGTCGAGGGCCAGGTAGGTCGAGGCCGGCAGCCGGCCGTCGGTGGTCAGGGTGCCGTCGATGTCGGTCAGCACGCCGCGCACGTTGCGCAGCGCCGTATTAGAGAGCTTGTTCAGGGATTGCATGGCGGGCCATTGTAACCGTGGATCCGCGCCCAAATTCGTTTATTGCACTGCAAAAAGCCGGGGCGCGGCCATACTGGTGAATCTGCTGATTTGCTTGCGCGCGTGCGACCGGCGTAACATGCCGCTGTCACAAAAAAATCACATGCTGTCGGATTTTCGACTGACCGCAACAAGACAGACCAAGGAGAGCCTCGATGTCCGTATCCCGTACCGCGCTCAAACTCGCCGCGCTGGCCGCCCTGACCGGGGCCGGCAGCGCGCACGCCGCCGTTGAAATCCAGTGGTGGCACGCCATGCAGGGCGCGCTGAACGACAAGGTGAACGAGATCGCCAACAAGTTCAACGCCAGCCAGTCCGAATACAAGGTGGTGCCGGTCAACAAGGGCAATTACGACGAGACCATGGCGGCCGGCATCGCCGCCTTCCGCGCCGGCGGCGCGCCGGCGATCCTGCAGGTGTTCGAGGTCGGCACCGCCACCATGATGAGCGCCAAGGGCGCGATCAAGCCGGTGTCGACGGTGATGAAGGACGCCGGCGAGAAGTTCGACCAGAAGGCCTACATCCCCGCCGTCGCGGGCTACTACACCTCGTCCAAGGGCGAGATGCTGTCGTTCCCGTTCAACAGCTCGACCACGGTGTTCTACTACAACAAGGACGCCTTCAAGAAGGCCGGCCTGGACCCGGAAAAGCCGCCCAAGACCTGGCCCGAGGTGATGCAGTACTCGGCCAAGCTCAAGGCCTCGGGCACCAACTGCGCCTATACCACCGACTGGCAGGGCTGGGTCCATCTGGAAAGTTTCTCGGCCTGGCACAACACCCTGTACGCGACCAAGAACAATGGCTTCGGCGGCACCGACACGCGCCTGATCTTCAACAACCCGCTGCACGTCAAGCACATCACCAACCTGCAGGACATGGTGAAGAAGGGCTATTTCAGTTATGGCGGGCGCAAGGCCGAATCGCAGGCCAAGTTCTACAACGGCGAATGCGCCATGTTCACCGGCTCGTCGGCGTCGCTGGCCAATATCCGCAAGAACGCCAAGTTCGCGTTCGCGGTGGCGCAGCTGCCGTACTACCCGGACGTGCAGGGCGCGCCGCAGAACACCATCATCGGCGGTGCCTCGCTGTGGGTGATGGGCGGCAAGAAGCCTGAAGAGTACAAGGGCGTCGCCAAGTTCTTCAATTACCTGTCGCGCCCCGAGATCCAGTCTGACTGGCACCAGGCCACCGGCTACCTGCCGGTGACGATGGCCGCCTACGAGGCCACCAGGAAATCGGGCTACTACGACAAGAACCCCGGCGCCGACGTCTCGGTGCAGCAGATGGTGGTCAAGACCACCGACAAGTCGCGCGGCGTGCGCCTGGGCAACATGGTGCAGATCCGCACCGTGGTCGACGAAGAACTGGAAGCGGTCTGGGCCGGCAAGAAGGAGCCCAAGGCGGCGCTGGACTCGGCCGTGGCACGCGGCAATGACTTGCTGGAGCGCTTCCAGAAGACCGCGCGCGAATAAGGCGCCGGGTCTTGCCAGCAGGCTGACGTGACAGGCGGGCGGCGGCGAAACCTCCGCCCGCTTGCTTTGTGGCCGGCACCGATCGGGGCCGCCTGCCGCTTTGTACCTAATCCGTACCTAATCCGTACCTAGTCCGATGCCGCCATCCGCGGCATCCGCCGGAATCCGTTCATGGAAAAACGCGTCGTGTTCCGCTCGCCGTGGCTGCCGTATCTGCTGGTGTTGCCGCAGATCGCGATCACGCTGATCTTCTTTTTCCTGCCCGCCGGGCAGGCCCTGTACCAGTCGATGCTGCAGCAGGATGCCTTCGGCATCAACCTGGAGTTCGTCGGCCTGGACAACTTCCGCATGCTGTGGAACGACCCGCTCTATGTCGAGTCGTTCCAGGTCACCGCCATCTTTGCCGTGGGCGTGACCGTGGTCGGGCTGACCGCCGCGCTGGCGCTGGCCTATTTTGCCGACCGCGTGATCCGCGGCGCGGTGGGCTACAAGACCCTGCTGATCTGGCCGTATGCGGTGGCGCCGGCGGTGGCGGGGGTGCTGTGGATGTTCATGTTCAACCCGACCCTGGGCGTGGTGTCGTTCGCGCTGCGCAGGCTCGGCGTCGAATGGAACTTCCTGCTCAATGGCAACCAGGCCTTGCTGCTGGTGGTGCTGGCCGCGGCCTGGAAGCAGATCAGCTACAACTTCCTGTTCTTCCTGGCCGGGCTGCAAAGCATCCCGCGCTCGCTGATCGAGGCCGCCGCCATCGACGGCGCGGGCCCGTGGCGCCGCTTCTGGTCGATCGTGTTTCCGCTGCTGTCGCCGACCACCTTCTTCCTGATGGTGATCAACGTGGTCTACGCGTTCTTCGACACCTTCGCCATCATCGATGCGGTCACGCACGGCGGGCCGTTCAATTCGACCAACACGCTGGTGTACAAGGTCTTCCATGACGGCTTCCGCGGCATGGACATCGGTGGCTCGGCCGCGCAGTCGGTGGTGCTGATGGTGATCGTGATCGCGCTGACCGTGGTGCAGTTCCGCTACGTGGAACGCAAGGTCCAGTACTGACGGAGGCAGCCATGGTAGAACGACGTCCTTTCCTTGATTTCCTGACCCATGCGGTGCTGATCCTCGGCATCGTCATCGTGGTGTTCCCGGTGTACCTGACCTTCGTCGCGTCGACGCTGACCGCGGAAGAAGTGCTGGACGCGCCGATGACGCTGATCCCCGGCAGCCAGCTGATCGAGAACTATCGCACCGTGCTGTTCCAGGGCGTGGGCGAGGCCGCTTCGCCGGTCTCGACCATGATGAAGAACAGCCTGATCATGGCGCTCGGCATCGCGCTGGGCAAGATCGCGATCTCGATCATCTCGGCCTTTGCCATCGTCTATTTCAAGTTCCCGCTGCGCAAGACCTTCTTCTGGCTGATCTTCATCACCCTGATGCTGCCGGTGGAGGTGCGCATCCTGCCGACCTACAAGGTGGTGTCGGACCTCGGGCTGCTCGACAGCTACTTCGGGCTGACGATTCCGATCATCGCCTCGGCGACCGCGACCTTCCTGTTCCGCCAGTTCTTCCTGACCATTCCCGATGAACTGGCCGAAGCGGCGCGCATCGACGGCGCCGGGCCGCTGCGCTTTTTCTGGGACGTGGTGCTGCCGCTGTCGCGCACCAGTATCGCCGCGCTGTTCGTGATCCAGTTCATCTACGGCTGGAACCAGTACCTGTGGCCGCTGCTGATCACCACGCAGAAATCGATGACGCCAGTGGTGGTGGGCGTGACGCAGATGATCTCGCGCTCGGGCGATGCCGCCACCGACTGGAACCTGGTGATGGCCACGGTGATGCTGGCGATGATCCCGCCCGCGGTGGTGGTGGTGCTGATGCAGAAGTGGTTCGTCAAGGGCCTGGTCGAAACCGAGAAATAAGCGGAACACAATGGCAAAACTGTCACTACGCAACGTTCAGAAAACCTATGCCGGCGGCGCCCAGGTGGTGCACGGCATCGACATGGAGATCGCCGACGGCGAGTTCATCGTCATCGTCGGGCCATCGGGCTGCGGCAAGTCCACGCTGCTGCGCATGGTCGCGGGGCTGGAAACCATCAGCGGCGGCGAGATCCATATCGGCGACAAGGTGGTCAACCAGCTGGAGCCGGCCGAGCGCGACATCGCCATGGTGTTCCAGAACTACGCGCTCTACCCGCATATGAGCGTGTACGACAACATGGCCTATGGCCTGAAGATCCGCGGCATGGGCAAGGCCGAGATCGCGCAGCGCGTCAACCACGCCGCCGGCATCCTCGAGCTGGCGCCGCTGCTCGAGCGCAAGCCGCGCCAGCTCTCCGGCGGGCAGCGCCAGCGCGTCGCCATGGGCCGCGCGATCGTGCGCGAGCCGGCGGTGTTCCTGTTCGACGAGCCGCTGTCCAACCTCGACGCCAAGCTGCGCGTGCAGATGCGGCTGGAACTGAAGGAGCTGCATCGCCGCCTCGGCACCACCAGCCTGTACGTGACGCATGACCAGGTCGAGGCCATGACGCTGGCCGACCGCATGATGGTGCTCAACGCCGGCCGGGTCGAGCAGATCGGTACGCCGCTGGAGGTCTACGCGCGGCCGGCCAGCACATTCGTCGCCGGCTTTATCGGCTCGCCGCCGATGAACCTGATCCCGGTGGCGCGCAATGCCGGCGGCGACACCAATGCTCAGATGCGCGTGGTGGCAAAGGAGGGCGAAGCCGCCAACGCCACGCTGGGTCACCTGCCGATGGGGCTGCACCTGCCGGAACAGGCGCTGCTGGGGCTGCGTCCGGAGCATATCGAGCCGTGCGCCGCGCATGAGGCGATCGCCGAAGTCGATGTGCGCGTGGTCGAGGCGCTGGGCGCGGATTCCTTCGCCTACGGCTCGCTCGGCGGGCAGGCCGTGGTGGTGCGGCTGGACAGCCATGCGCGCGTGCGCGCCGGCGACCGCCTGCCGGTGACCTCGTCAGCCGAGCACCTGCATTTCTTCGCGCCGGACACCGGCAAGCGCATCGAGGCCTGACATGACCACGGCAACCGACCACGCCTGGCGCTATCCCCGCCATATCGCGCACCGCGGCGCCGGCAAGCTGGCGCCGGAAAACACGCTGGCCGCGTTCCGCCACGGCGCCGCCTTTGGCTACCGCATGTTCGAGTTCGACGTGAAGCTGTCGGCCGACGGCAAGCCGGTGCTGATGCATGACGCCACCCTGGACCGCACCACCAGCGGCCAGGGCAGGGTGGATGCGCTGACGCTGGGCGAACTGGCGCTGCTCGACGCCGGCAGCTGGCACGGCCCGGCCTTTGCCGGCGAGCCGGTGCCGACGCTGGCCGCGATCGCCCGCTATACCCGCGCCAACGGCTTCCTGGTCAATATCGAGATCAAGCCGGTGCCCGGCACCGAGGCGCGCACCGGCGCCGCGGTGGCCATCGATGCGCAGTCGCTTTGGGCCGGCGCCGAGGCGCCGCCGCTGCTCTCGTCGTTCTCGGAAGAGGCCCTTGCCGCCGCGGCGCGCGTCGCGCCCGGCCTGCCGCGCGCGCTGCTGCTCGACAAGCTTCCCGGCGACTGGCTGGAGCGGGTGCGCCGGCTCGGTTGCGTGGCGCTCGACGCCAACCATCGTGAACTGGATGCCGGCGTGATCGCCACTGCCCATGCGGCCGGCCTGCGGGTGCTGGCCTACACCGTCAACGATCCGGCGCGGGCGGCGCAGTTGCTGGAATGGGGCCTCGACGGGTTGATCACCGACGCCGTCGACCAGATCGTCCCCTGAATCAAATTGTTGTGCGGTTGTTGCGAATTCGCCTGACGCGCATGGAATTGTCACGCGCTTGTGTTTCGTATCGCGAAAAGCCCACATTGATCAAACGCAATCCGTGCTATCCTTACCGCCGTGAAGACTTAAGGTCCTTCCCCGCACAACTTGCCCTTTCGGGCCTTGTGAGGCGGCCATCACACGCGGCACCCTGGTGGTGCCGTTTGCGTAAGCGCCTCCGCTGGCTCCCAAGAGTTGTTTGCGATCCGCTAACCGGTCAAGCCGTGTCGCGGAAGGTTGAATAACCCGCTGAACTCCGGCAGACCCGGAGAAAAGTGAGCGTCCCATGATGCAGCAGTATCAGAGCAATTCGTACCTCTTCGGCGGTAACGCCCCCTATGTCGAAGAACTGTACGAAGCCTACCTCCAGAACCCCGCCTCGGTTCCCGACAATTGGCGCGCCTACTTCGACGCCATGCAGAACGTTCCCGCCGTCGACGGCTCGAACGGCCGGGATATCGCCCACGCTCCCATCGTTGCCTCGTTCGCCGAGCGCGCCAAGCAAGGTCCCATCCGCACCATCGTTGCATCGGCCGATTCCGACATGGGCCGCAAGCGCGTCGCCGCCACGCAGCTGATCGCCGCCTATCGCAACATCGGTTCGCACTGGGCCGACCTGGACCCGCTCAAGCGCCAGGAGCGTCCGCCCCTGCCGGATCTGGACCCGGCCTTCTACGGTTTTTCCGAAGCCGATCTCGATATCGTCTTCAACGCCAGCAATACCTACTTCGGCAAGGAGTCGATGAGCCTGCGCGAGCTGCTCAACAACCTGCGCGAAACGTACTGCGGCACCATCGGCTTCGAATTCATGTACGTGAGCGACCAGGCGCAGAAGCGCTGGTGGCAGGAGCGCCTGGAGACCACGCGTTCCAAGCCGGTGTTCACGCTGGAAAAGAAGAAGCACATCCTTGACCGCCTGACCGCGGCCGAAGGCCTGGAGCGCTTCCTGCACACCAAGTATGTCGGCCAGAAGCGCTTCTCGCTGGAAGGCGGCGAGAGCTTCATCGCCGCCATGGACGAGCTGATCCAGCACGCCGGCAGCAAGGGCGTGCAGGAAATCGTGATCGGCATGGCCCACCGCGGCCGCCTGAACGTGCTGGTCAACACCCTGGGCAAGATGCCCGCCGACCTGTTCGCCGAGTTCGAAGGCAAGCACGTCGATGACCTGCCCGCCGGCGACGTCAAGTACCACAAGGGCTTCTCGAGCGACGTCTCGACCGAGGGCGGCCCGATCCACCTGTCGCTGGCATTCAACCCGTCGCACCTGGAAATCGTCAACCCGGTGGTCGAAGGCTCGGCCAAGGCCCGCCAGGAACGCCGCGGCGCGGTCGGCAACATGGAAGTGCTGCCGGTGCAGGTGCACGGCGATGCCGCCTTTGCCGGCCAGGGCGTGGTGATGGAGACGCTGAACCTGGCGCAGACCCGCGGCTACGGCACGGGCGGCACCATGCATATCGTCATCAACAACCAGATCGGCTTCACCACCTCCGACCCGCGCGACGCCCGCTCGACGCTGTACTGCACGGACGTGGTCAAGATGATCGAGGCGCCGGTGCTGCACGTGAACGGCGACGATCCCGAAGCCGTGGTGTACGCCATGCAGCTGGCGGTGGACTTCCGCATGGAGTTCAAGAAGGATGTCGTGGTCGACATCATCTGCTTCCGCAAGCTGGGCCACAACGAGCAGGACACGCCCGCGGTCACGCAGCCGCTGATGTACAAGAAGATCGCCCAGCACCCCGGCACGCGCAAGCTGTACGCCGACAAGCTGGCCGCGCAGAACCTGGTCCCGGCCGACTTCGGTGACGAGAAGGTCAAGGAATACCGCGCCGCGATGGACGCCGGCAAGCACACCGCCGATCCGGTGCTGTCGAACTTCAAGAACAAGTTCGCGGTCGACTGGATGCCGTTCCTGAACCGCAAGTGGACCGACGCCGCCGACACCGCCGTGCCGGTGACCGAGCTCAAGCGCCTGGCCGAGCGCATCACCGCCATCCCCGAACACCTGAAGCTGCACCCGCTGGTCGAGAAGGTGGTCAAGGACCGCGCCAACATGGGCCGCGGCGACCAGCCGCTGGACTGGGGCATGGGCGAGCACCTGGCCTTCGCCTCGCTGGTGGCCTCGGGCTACCCGGTGCGCATCACCGGCCAGGACGCCGGCCGCGGCACCTTCACCCACCGCCACGCCGTGCTGCACGACCAGAACCGCGAGCGCTGGGATGCCGGCAGCTACGTGCCGCTGCAGAACGTGTCGGAGAACCAGGCACCGTTCACGGTGATCGATTCGGTGCTGTCCGAAGAGGCCGTGCTCGGCTTCGAATACGGCTACTCGACCGCCGAACCGAATGCGCTGGTGATCTGGGAAGCCCAGTTCGGCGACTTCGTCAACGGCGCCCAGGTGGTGATCGACCAGTTCATCTCGTCGGGTGAAGTGAAGTGGGGCCGTGCCTCGGGCCTGACGCTGATGCTGCCGCACGGCTACGAGGGCCAGGGCCCGGAACACAGCTCGGCGCGCATCGAGCGCTTCCTGCAGCTGTGCGCGGACCACAACATGCAGGTCTGCCAGCCGACCACGCCGGCGCAGATCTTCCACCTGCTGCGCCGCCAGATGATCCGCCTGTTCCGCAAGCCGCTGGTGATCATGACGCCGAAGTCGCTGCTGCGTAACAAGGACGCGGTGTCGCCGCTGTCCGACCTGGCCAAGGGCCACTTCGAGACCGTCATCGGCGATCACGAAGAGCTGAACGCCGGCAAGGTCAAGCGCGTCATCATGTGCTCGGGCAAGGTCTACTACGACCTGGTCAACACGCGCAAGGAACGCGAGGCCAACGACACCGCGATCATCCGCCTGGAACAGCTGTACCCGTTCCCGCACAAGGCGCTGGCCGCGGAACTGAAGAAGTACCCGAACGCCAACGAGATCCTGTGGTGCCAGGACGAGCCGCAGAACCAGGGCGCCTGGTTCTTCGTGCAGCACTACATCATGGAAAACATGACGGACGGCCAGAAGCTCGGTTATGCCGGTCGCCCCGCCTCGGCTTCGCCGGCGGTGGGCTACTACGCAAAGCACAACGAGCAACAGAAGGCACTGCTGGACGCGGCCTTCGCCAAGCTCAAGGGCTTTGTTCTGACCAAGTAATCAGTCGGCAGCCACGGCGGCGCGCGCAGGCGCGCCGTGGCCTCGCCAGCATCAAGACAACACGCATAACACGAGGAATTCACCACCATGGCTATCGTTGACGTCAAGGTTCCGCAACTCTCCGAATCGGTCGCCGAAGCGACCATGCTCAACTGGAAGAAGAAGCCCGGCGAAGCCGTTGCCCAGGACGAGATCCTGATCGAAATCGAAACCGACAAGGTCGTGCTGGAAGTGCCGGCCCCGTCCGCCGGCGTGCTGTCGCAGATCGTCAAGAACGACGGCGACACCGTCGTGGCCGATGAAATCATCGCCAAGATCGATACCGAAGCCACCGCTGGCGCCGCCGCTCCGGCCGCCGCTGCCCCGGCTCCGGCTGCCTCGGCTCCGGCCCCGGCCGCTGCTGCCGCGCCGGCCGCCGCCGGCGCAGTGGCGATGCCGTCGGCCGCCAAGCTGATGGCCGAAGCCGGCCTGTCGGCCGGCCAGGTTGCCGGCACCGGCAAGGACGGCCGCATCACCAAGGGCGACGCGATCGCCGCCGCCGCCGCTCCGGCCGCCAAGGCAGCGCCGGCCCCGGCCGCGGCCAAGCCGGCCCTGCAGCAGGTTTCGGCCCCGGTCGACTTCGCCGCCCTGGGCGACCGTCCGGAAGAGCGCGTGCCGATGAGCCGCCTGCGTGCCCGCATCGCCGAGCGCCTGCTGCAGTCGCAAGCCACCAACGCCATCCTCACCACCTTCAATGAAGTGAACATGAAGCCGGTGATGGACCTGCGCAACAAGTACAAGGACCGCTTCGAGAAGGAACACGGCGTGAAGCTGGGCTTCATGTCGTTCTTCGTCAAGGCGGCGGTGCACGCGCTGAAGAAGTTCCCGCTGATCAACGCCTCGATCGACGGCAACGACATCGTCTACCACGGCTACTTCGACATCGGTATCGCCGTCGGTTCGCCGCGCGGCCTGGTGGTGCCGATCCTGCGCAACGCCGACCAGATGAGCCTGGCCGACATCGAGAAGAAGATCGCCGAGTTCGGCGTCAAGGCCCGTGACGGCAAGCTGTCGCTGGAAGAACTGAGCGGCGGCACCTTCTCGATCTCCAACGGCGGCGTGTTCGGCTCGATGCTGTCGACCCCGATCATCAACCCGCCGCAGTCGGCCATCCTGGGCGTGCACGCCACCAAGGACCGCCCGGTGGTGGAAGACGGCCAGATCGTGATCCGCCCGATGAACTACCTGGCGATGTCCTATGACCACCGCATCATCGACGGCCGCGAAGCCGTGCTGGGCCTGGTCGCCATGAAGGACGCCCTGGAAGATCCGGCGCGCCTGCTGCTGGACCTGTAAGCCGGTCCCTCCGCGCACGCGCTGGCGTGCGCGGGGAGCGCGCTCCCGTGATCACGGCGCGCCGGCACAAGTTGCCGCCGGCGCCCAACAAGGAATTTCCATGAGCAAACAATTCGACGTGCTGGTGATCGGTGCCGGCCCCGGCGGCTATATCGCCGCCATCCGTGCCGGCCAGCTGGGCCTGAACGTGGCCTGCTGCGAAGGCAATGCGTATGACGATCCCAAGGGCGAAGCCCGCCTGGGCGGCACCTGCCTGAACGTGGGCTGCATCCCCTCCAAGGCGCTGCTGGCTTCCTCGGAAGAGTTCGAGAACGTCCAGCACCACCTGGGCGACCATGGCATCACGGTCGGCGACGTCAAGGTCGACGTGGCCAAGATGCTCAAGCGCAAGGACGATATCGTCGGCAAGATGACCAAGGGCATCGAGTTCCTGTTCCGCAAGAACAAGGTGACGCTGCTCAAGGGCTACGGCAAGTTCGTCGGCAAGAGCGCCGAAGGCTTCCAGGTCGAGATCGCCGGCGAAGTCGTGACCGCTAAGCAGGTCATCATCGCCACCGGCTCGAAGGCCCGCCACCTGCCCGGCATCGCCGTCGACAACGACCTGGTCAGCGATAACGAAGGCGCACTGAAGTTCCCGTCGGTGCCGAAGAAGCTGGGCGTGATCGGCGCCGGCGTGATCGGCCTCGAGCTGGGCTCGGTGTGGCGCCGCCTCGGTGCCGACGTGACCGTGCTGGAAGCGCTGCCCGCCTTCCTGGGCGCCGCCGACGAGGGCGTGGCCAAGGAAGCGCAGAAGCAGCTGACCAAGCAGGGCCTGAAGTTCAGCCTCGGCGTGAAGGTGGATGAAGTCACCACCGGCAAGAAGGGCGTGACCGTCAAGTACACCGACAAGGACGGCGCGGCACAGACCCTGGAAGTCGACCGCCTGATCGTGTCGGTCGGCCGCGTGCCGAATACCGACAACCTGGGTCTCGACGCAGTTGGTCTGGCGGTCGACCAGCGCGGCTTTATCGAGGTGGACGACCATTGCGCCACCAAGGTGCCGGGCCTGTGGGCCATCGGCGACGTGGTGCGCGGCCCGATGCTGGCGCACAAGGCCGAGGACGAGGGCGTGGCCGTGGCCGAGCGCATCGCCGGCCAGAAGCCGCATATCGACTACAACTGCATTCCGTGGGTGATCTACACCTTCCCGGAAATCGCATGGGTCGGCAAGACCGAAGCCCAGCTCAAGGCCGAAGGCCGCGAGTACAAGGCCGGCCAGTTCCCGTTCATGGCCAACGGCCGTGCGCTGGGCATGGGCCATGCCGACGGCTTCGTCAAGATGCTGGCGGATGCCAAGACCGACGAGATCCTCGGCGTGCACATCGTTGCGGCCAACGCCTCGGACCTGATCGCCGAAGCCGTGGTGGCGATGGAGTTCAAGGCCGCCAGCGAAGATATCGGCCGCGTCTGCCATCCGCACCCGTCGATGTCGGAAGTCATGCGCGAAGCCGCGCTGGCCGTCGACAAGCGCCAACTCAATATGTAAGGCGCGTGTCCGCCGTTGCCTGAGTACCGGCGCGCCGTCCTGCGGCGCGCCGTTTTCACTTGCGGCCCGTGCCGCGTGAGCCCCTAGCATGAACGTCACCGAGTACTACGAGAAGGAACTGAAGGAGCGCGGCTACCAGTCCGACGAGGCCCAGCTGCGCGCCGTGGCCCGGCTGCAGCAGTGCTACGACGAATGGGTCGCCTACAAGGGGCGCCGCAACAACGCGCTGAAAAAACTGCTGGTGCGTCCCGATGTGCCGCAGGGCGTCTATATGTGGGGCGGGGTGGGGCGCGGCAAGTCGTTCCTGATGGACAGCTTCTATACCTGCGTGCCGGTGGTGCGCAAGACTCGGCTGCATTTCCATGAATTCATGCGCGAGGTGCACCGCCAGCTGGAAGAACTGCGCGGCCGTCCCGATCCCCTCGACGAACTGGCCAGGCGCATCGCGCGCCGTTTCCGCCTGATCTGCTTCGATGAGTTCCACGTCAGCGACGTCGCCGACGCGATGATCCTGCATCGCCTGCTGCAGCAGCTGTTCGACAACGGCGTGCAGTTCGTGATGACTTCCAACTACCGCCCGGACCTGCTCTATCCGGACGGCCTGCACCGCGACCGCGTGCTGCCGGCGATCGCGCTGCTGCAGCAGAAGCTGGACGTACTCAATGTCGATGCCGGCATCGACTACCGCAAGCGCGCGCTGGAGCAGGTACAGGCCTACCACACCCCGCTGGACGCCAAGGCCAACTCGGCGCTGCGGGATGCCTTCACTTCCATCGCCGGCGTCGCCGACGAATCGCCGCTGCTGCATATCGAGCACCGCGAGCTGCGCTCGCTGCGCAAGGCCAACGGGGTGGTCTGGTTCGACTTTGCCACGCTCTGCGGCGGGCCGCGCTCGCAGAACGACTACCTGGAACTGGCCTCGCAATTTCATACGGTGATCCTCTCCGACGTGCCGCGCATGACGCCGCGCATGTCGTCCGAGGCGCGCCGCTTCACCTGGCTGATCGACGTCTTCTACGACCACAAGGTCAAGCTGCTGATGTCGGCGGAAGTCCCCGCCGACGAACTCTATACCGAAGGCCAGATGGCCAACGAATTCCACCGCACCGTGTCCCGCATCATCGAGATGCAGTCGCGCGAATACCTGGAATCCGAGCGCCGCACCATGGATACGACACTTACCTGACAGGTGTTCCAGGCCCGGGGCGACGTACCCGGGCCGCCTTGATCTATATCAAGTTGAAATCGGGGGGCGGCCTATATCCTCGACCGGGTAGAAAAAGGTCCCCATGTCGCCGCCCCCAGCCACCAGTCCTTCCGTCAGCCTGCTGGCGCCATGTCCGCCGCCCGGCGGGCGCGATCGCGCCGACACGGCTGCGCGCGGCGCCGGCGCGGCGCTGGCCTGCTTCCATTGCGGTTTGCCGGTCACCGATGCCGAACCGCTCGCCGCCGACCTGGACGGCAGCCGCCGCGTGTTCTGCTGCGGCGGTTGCCAGGCCCTGGCGCAGACCCTCCATGCCGCCGGTTTTGCCCACCTGTACGGCGACGAAGCCCGCTTCGCCCGGCCCATCGACGACGAAGCCCGGCGCGAGGCCGAGCCGATCTGGGCCGCCTACGATGCTCCGGAACTGCGCACGCAGTTTGTCCGCCCGCTCGACGGCGGCCGCGCCGAGATCACACTGGCCCCAGAGAATATCCGCTGCGCCGCCTGCGCCTGGCTGATCGAACAGCATCTGTCCCGCCAGCCGGGCGTGGAATCGGCGGTCGCCAACGTCGCCACGCGGCGCGTGGTGGTGCGCTGGCGCGACGGTTCCCAGACGGTCTCGGGGCTGCTGGCCGCGCTGGCCGGCATCGGCTACATGGCCTGGCCCTTCGAAGTCTCGCGCACCGACCAGCAGGATCGCCGCGCGCGCCGCGGCCTGCTGATGCGCATGGCGGTGGCCATGCTCGGCATGATGCAGGTGATGATGTACGCGTGGCCGATCTACACCCACGAAGCCACCATCGATCCCGGCCAGCTGCAGCTGATGCGCTGGGCCAGCTTCGCGCTGACCTTGCCGGTGGTGTGCTACGCCGCCTCGCCGATCTTTGCCGGTGCCTGGCGCAGCCTGCGCCAGCGCCATATGGGCATGGACGTGCCGGTGGCGATCGGCGTCGCCGCGGGCTTTGGCGCCAGTGCGCTGGCTACGGTGCGCGGCGTGGGCGAGGTCTATTTCGATTCGGTGACGATGTTCGTCGCCTTTCTGCTGCTGGCCCGCTACCTGGAGCTGCGCGTGCGCCAGGCCTCGCGCAGCGGTGCCGAAATGCTCGCACGCCAGTTGCCCGCCACCTGCGAACGGCTGGCCGCGGCCGGTGCGGCGGGCGAGCGTATCCCGGTCGCGCGCCTGCGCGCGGGCGACCTGGTCCGCGTCAAGGCAGGCGAGATCATCCCCGCAGATGGCGCAGTCACTTCCGGCATCAGCGAACTCGATGAATCCATGCTGACCGGCGAAAGCCGCCCGGTGCGCCGCTGCGCCGGCGACACCGTGCTGGCCGGCAGCTTCAATACCGCCAGCCCGCTGGAACTGCGCGTGACCCGCGTCGGCGCCGGCACCCGGCTGGCCGAGATCGTCGCGGTGCTGGACCGCGCCCTGGCGGAGAAGCCGCGCCTGGCGACGCTGGCCGACCGCGTGGCGGGCTGGTTCGTGGCGACGCTGCTGGTACTGGCGGCACTGACCGGCATGGTCTGGGGCCTCTGGATCGATCCGTCGCGGGCATTGCTGGTGACCATCGCGGTGCTGGTGGTCAGTTGCCCCTGTGCCCTGTCGCTGGCCACGCCGGCGGCACTGGCCGCGGCCGGCGCGGCGCTGTCGCGGCGTGGCGTGCTGCTGGCGCGCGGCCACGCGCTGGAAACACTCGCCCGCGTCACCGACGTGGTGCTCGACAAGACCGGCACGCTGACCGAAGGCCGCTTTGCCGTGGCGACGGTCGAGCCGCTGGGCGAAGCCGATACCGCCCGATGCCTGGCCCTGGCAGCGGCGATGGAGCGCGGCGGCGAGCACCCGATCGCGCGCGCGCTGGTGGCGGCGGCCCCGGATTCCGCCGGCCTGCCGCTGCAGGTCAGCGAGATGCGCAACGTGCCCGGCCATGGCCTCGAGGCGGTGGTCGCGGGCCGCCGCTTGCGGCTCGGCCGTGCCGATTTCGTCCTGGCGCTGGGCGGCGCTGGCCAACCCGCGCCGGCCGCTGCCGACAACCTGACGCATCCCGGTGCCACCGTGGTCTGGCTCGGCGCCGAGGCCGGCCCGCTGGCGCGCTTCGTCCTGGCCGACGTCGAGCGTCAGGAAACGCCGATGCTGCTGGCCCGCCTGCGCGAACTGGGCGTGCGCTGCCATCTGGTATCCGGCGACAACAAGGCGGCGGTGCACTGGTGGGCCGCGCACTTCGGCATCGAGCGTATCGCCGGCGAGGTCACGCCCGAAGGCAAGCGCGACTACGTGGCGCGGCTGCAGCAGGGCGGGGCCGTGGTGCTGGCGGTCGGCGACGGCATCAACGACGCGCCGGTGCTGGCGCAGGCACAGGTGTCGATTGCGATCGGCAGCGGCGCGCCGCTGGCGCAGGCCGGTGCCGACGCGGTGCTGACGCACGGCGGCGTGGCCGAGATCGCGACAGCGCTGGCCGTGTCGCGCCGGACGCGTCGGGTGGTGCGCCAGAACCTCGGCTGGGCCTTTTTCTACAACGTGGTCGCCATTCCGCTGGCGGCGACCGGGCTGGTGACGGCGTGGATGGCGGGCATCGGCATGTCGCTGTCGTCGCTGCTGGTGGTCGCCAATGCGTGGCGCCTGCTGCGCGCAGGCAAGCCGCGGCGCAAGTCGCGGCATAACGGAGCCTGACGATGGAAACGCTTTACCTGCTGGTGCCGATGAGCCTGGTGCTCGTGGTGGTCATCGCGGGCGCGCTGTGGTGGGCGCTTCATGCCGGGCAGTACGACGACCTGGACCGGCCTGCCGAATCGATCCTGCTGGACAACGACAAGCCGTGAGCCGGCGGCGCGGGCCTCGGACCGCGGCCGCGCGCGCAGGTTCAAGACGTGCCCGGAGCGGCTTGATAAAGATCAACGCACCCGTGGCCTGCTTTTTCTAAAGTCACACTGTCAGTAGGTTTTTTATTTTCTCTAAGCTTTGGGGGTCTGAATGGATGTCACTGCCGCGTCTTCACGCGTCGACACCTTCAATTACGGCGTCGTAAGACAGTTCGCTGTCATGACGGTAGTCTGGGGGATCGTCGGCATGGCCGTCGGCGTGCTGCTGGCAGCACAGCTGATCTGGCCCGAACTCAATTTCAATACACCGTGGCTGTCGTTCGGCCGGCTGCGTCCGCTGCATACCAATGCGGTGATCTTCGCCTTCGGCGGCAGCGCGCTGTTTGCCACCTCCTACTACGTGGTCCAGCGCACCTGCCAGGCGCGCCTGTTCTGCGGCCCGCTGGCCGCGTTCACGTTCTGGGGCTGGCAACTGGTCATCGTCGCCGCCGCCATCACGCTGCCGCTGGGCATCACCAGCTCCAAGGAATATGCCGAACTCGAATGGCCCATCGACCTGCTGATCACCGCGGTCTGGGTGGCCTACGCCATCGTGTTCTTCGGCACCATCGTCAAGCGCAAGACCCGGCATATCTACGTCGCCAACTGGTTCTTCGGCGCCTACATCCTGACCATTGCCATCCTGCATATCGTCAACAACATCGAGATGCCGGTGTCGCTGTGGAAATCCTACTCGGCCTATGCCGGCGTGCAGGACGCGATGATCCAGTGGTGGTACGGCCATAACGCGGTCGGCTTCTTCCTGACCACCAGCTTCCTGGGGATGATGTACTACTTCATTCCCAAGCAGGCCGAGCGACCGATCTTTTCCTACCGCCTGTCCATCGTCCACTTCTGGGCGCTGAACTTCACCTACATGTGGGCCGGCCCGCACCACCTGCAGTACACCGCGCTGCCCGACTGGGCGCAGTCGCTGGGCATGGTGTTCTCGCTGATCCTGCTGGCACCCTCCTGGGGCGGCATGATCAACGGCATCATGACGCTGTCGGGCGCCTGGCACAAGCTGCGCACCGACCCGATCCTGAAGTTCCTGGTGGTGGCGCTGTCGTTCTACGGCATGTCCACGTTCGAAGGCTCGATGATGTCAATCAAGACCGTCAACGCGCTGTCGCACTACACCGACTGGACCATCGGACACGTGCATTCCGGCGCGCTGGGCTGGGTCGCGATGATCTCGATCGGTTCGCTGTACTACCTGATCCCGCGGCTGTTCGGCGAGAAGCAGATGTACAGTGTGCGCCTGATCGAATGGCATTTCTGGATCGCGACCATCGGCGTGGTGCTGTATATCGCCTCGATGTGGATTGCGGGTGTGATGGAAGGCCTGATGTGGCGCGCCACGCAGCCTGACGGCACGCTGACCTACGCCTTCGTCGAAGCGGTCAAGGCCAAGTACCCGTTCTACCTGATTCGCCTGCTGGGTGGCATGTGCTTCCTCTCCGGCATGCTGCTGATGGCGTACAACATCGCCAAGACCATCGCCGGCAAGCCCGCCGTGGATGCGCCGATTCCGGCCAGCATCGCCGCCTCTGCCCACTGATCAATCCAGGATAGAAAGATGTCCGACAAACAACGCTTCTTTTCCCACGAAACGCTGGAGAAGAACATCGGCTGGCTGATCATCTGCACGATCCTCGTGGTCAGCATCGCCGGTCTGGTGCAGATCGTGCCGCTGTTCTTCCAGCACTCCACCACCGAGCCGGATCCGGGCATCACGCCGTATTCGCCGTTGCGGCTGATGGGGCGCGATATCTATATCCGCGAAGGCTGCGTCGGCTGCCATTCGCAGCAGGTGCGCACGCTGCAGGCCGAGACCGAGCGCTACGGCCATTACTCCACTGCCGGCGAATCGGTCTACGACCATCCGTTCCTGTGGGGCTCCAAGCGGACCGGTCCAGATCTGGCGCGCGTAGGCGGACGCTACTCCGACGACTGGCAGCGCATCCACCTGCGCAACCCGCGCGACGTGGTGCCGGAATCCGTGATGCCGTCGTACCCGTGGCTGGAGAAGGTCGAACTGCCCACCAGCGATATCCAGGCACGCATGCGCGCGCTGGTCAAGCTGGGCGTGCCGTACTCAGACGCCGACATCGCAAAGGCGCCGGAAGAGCTGAAAGGCAGGACCGAAGAAGACGCGCTGGTTGCCTACCTGCAGGGCCTTGGCGCCAACCGCCGCAACGTCCGCGTCGATGCCGCCGCAGCGGCTCCGAAGGAGTAAGCCATGGCCATGATCACCGCCATTGCGACCGTCGTGTCGATGGTCGTCTTCCTCGGCATCTGCTGGTGGGCCTGGTCCGCCGGCCGCCAGGCCGCCAACCGCGAATCCGCCATGCTGCCGTTCGCGCTGCCTGACGAAACTACGACAACATCGAGCCGGAACACCTAGCCATGAGCGATTTCATTTCCGAATTCTGGAGTTACTACATTGCCGCCATCGCGCTCATCGGCATCGTCTGGTGCGTCTGGCTGCTGTTTTCGCAACGCAAGATCACCAAGACCCCCGGTGGCACCGAAGATACCGGCCATGTCTGGGACGGCGACCTGCGTGAACTGAACAACCCGCTGCCGCGCTGGTGGATGTGGATGTTCCTGCTGGCCTGCATTTTCGGCCTGGCCTATCTCGTGCTGTATCCGGGCCTGGGCTCGTACGCTGGCGTGCTGAAGTTCTCCACGCAGGGCGAACTGGCCGCGCACCGCGCAGCGCAGGAGCGCATGCAGAGCGAGATCTATGGCAAGTACCTGAAGATGGACGTCAAGCAGGTGGCGGCGGACCCGCAGGCGCGGGAAATCGGCCAGCGCCTGTTCCTGAACTACTGTGCGCAGTGCCATGGCTCAGATGCGCGCGGCAGCCGGGGCTTTCCCAACCTGACCGACAACGACTGGCTATATGGCGGCGAGCCCGAGACCATCAGCCAGACCATCACCAAGGGCCGCAATGGCGTGATGCCGCCGTTTGGCGCGGCCATCGATGCCAAGCAGGCGGGCGACGTGGCGCAGTACGTGCGTTCGCTGTCCGGGCTGTCATCGGATCCGATCCGTGTATCGCGCGGCGAAGGCGCATTCAAGACCACCTGTGTGGCATGCCACGGCGCCGGCGGCAAGGGCAACCAGGCGCTCGGTGCACCGAACCTGTCGGACAACGTCTGGCTCTATGGCAGCTCGGAAGCCAGCATCGTCGAGGCCATCCTGAAGGGCCACAACAACCATATGCCGGCGCACGAGGAAATCCTGACACCCGAACGCATCCGCATGCTGACGGCCTATGTGTGGGGGTTGTCCAATACGGGAGGCGGAGCCGGGCAATGATCGACGACTCATGTGAGCGAGCGCTGTTGGCTCGCGGGAGAACTCGCCCATGAACGCGCCCGGGACCGAAGAAGTGGCCCGGGCGGCCGGCCTGCAGCGGTCGGCCGCCGCGCCGGGCGAAACCTCGGAAGAGACCCTTTACGAGGTCCGCCGCAAGATCTATCCGCGCTCGGTGAAGGGCGCGTTCTCCAGCTGGCGGGTCTGGCTGGTGATCCTGACCCAGCTGATCTACTACGGCACGCCCTGGCTCCAATGGAACGGACGCCAGGCCGTGCTGTTTGACCTTGGCGAGCGCAAGTTCTATATCTTCGGGCTGGTGCTGTGGCCGCAGGACGTGATCTACCTGGCCGTGCTGCTGGTCATCTCGGCACTGGCGCTGTTCCTGTTCACGGCGATCGCGGGGCGGCTGTTTTGCGGCTACGCCTGTCCGCAAACGGTCTACACCGAGATCTTCATGTGGATCGAGCGGCGGGTCGAAGGCGACCGCATCGCCCGCATCCGCCTCGACGGGGACCCGTGGAGCCTGCGCAAGTTGCGCATCAAGGCTACCAAGCATTTCCTGTGGGTGCTGATCGCACTGTGGACCGGCTTTACGTTCATCGGCTACTTTGCGCCGATCCGCGAGCTGGGCGGCGAGGTGATGGCGCTGTCGCTGGGGCCGTGGCAGGCGTTCTGGATGCTGTTCTATGCGTTCGCCACCTGGGGCAACGCAGGCTTCATGCGCGAGCAGGTGTGCAAGTACATGTGCCCCTACGCGCGTTTCCAGAGCGTGATGGTGGACCGCGACACCTATGTCGTGACCTATGACGTCGGCCGCGGCGAGCCGCGCGGCAGCCGCTCGCGCAAGACCGACCATCACCAGGCCGGGCTGGGCGATTGCGTCAACTGCAGCATCTGCGTGCAGGTGTGTCCGACCGGCATCGACATCCGCGATGGCCTGCAGTACGAGTGCATCGGCTGCGGCGCCTGCATCGACGCCTGCAACCAGGTCATGGACAAGATGGACTACCCGCGCGGGCTGATCCGGTACACCTCGGAAAACGCGATGCGCAAGGGCCTGTCCGCCGCGGCATCGCGCAAGCGCCTGCTGCGTCCACGCGTCATCATCTACTCGGTGATCTGGGTGGCGCTGCTGGGCGGCTTCATGGCGTCGATCATGCTGCGCACGCCGCTGAAGGTCGACATCATCCGCGACCGCGGTGCGCTGGGCCGCGAGGTGGACGGGCGGTGGATCGAGAACGTCTATCGGCTGCAGCTGATCAACACCACCGAAGCGCCGATGCAGATCCGCGTGCGTGCCGACAGCGATGAACTGAAGGACCTGACGGTCGAATACGACAAGCAGGCCGAATCGCTGGCGCCGACGTCCAACCGGCTGCTGCCGGTCCGCATCCGCGTGCCGATCGAGGCCGCCAGACAGGGCACGCACAAGATCCAAGTAACGGTAACGAGCGAAGGCACGGAGCAGGGGCATGCCGAAATCCGGCAATCCACCAGTTTTATCGTGCCGCGCGATTTGTGAAGCTAGGCGACTCTTATGCAGTCGCCAGGACCAAGGGGGCAAGATGAATCGGCAAGGCAATCCGTGGTGGAAGGAACCGTGGCCGTGGCTGCTGATGGCCGGTCCGCTGGTGGCCATGGTGGCATGCGGCGTGACGATCTGGCTGGCGTCGACGCACCCTGACATGCCGGTGCAGGGCGCGACGCGGCATGGCCTGGTGGTGGAGAAGGTGCAAGCTGTGCCACCCGGGTCCGCGGCAGCGAGGCGGCCATGAGGCTGCGCTGGCTGATGTGGGTGCTGTGGCCGGGCTTTCTGATGGCGGGCCTGGCGACGGCGACGGTGTTTTCCGTCGTCGATCCGGGCGACCTGAAATTCTTCGGCCATCCGATCGAATCGTCGCGCGAGTCGGTCTATACCGTCGGCTTCCTGCTGGCGTGGGTGTTCTGCGCGTTGTCCAGCGGGCTGACGCTGTACACCATGCCGACGCGGCTGGCGGATACGGACGAACTGGAGTAGGGAGGCGCCCACCGCGTTGCCGGCGCCGCAGGTGGCGCGGCAACGCCGCGGTGGGTCAGCAGCTACGGCTGTAGAGTTGCTTGATGCCGT
Source organism: Cupriavidus neocaledonicus (assembly GCF_000372525.1). Lineage (GTDB taxonomy): Bacteria > Pseudomonadota > Gammaproteobacteria > Burkholderiales > Burkholderiaceae > Cupriavidus > Cupriavidus neocaledonicus. The sequence goes on along the minus strand of NZ_AQUR01000104.1, from coordinate 130,257 downwards.
CGATGTCGATCAGCTTGACATGCCGCTGGCGGATCTGGATCAGCCCCGCCTCGGCAAAGCGCGAGAACAGCCGGCTGACGGTCTCGAGCTTGAGTCCGAGGTAGCTGCCGATTTCTTCGCGGCTCATGCGCATCACGAACTCGGACGCCGAATAACCGCGCGCGGACAGCCGTTCCGACAGGTTGATCAGGAAGGCGGCCAGGCGTTCTTCGGCGCGCATCGAGCCGAGCGTGACCAGCATCAGCTGGTCGTGGGTGATTTCCTTGCCCATCAGGCGCAGGAACTGCTGCTGCAGCGACGGCAAGTCGGCCGACAGGGTTTGCAGATCGTTCATGCGGACCACGCATACCTCGGTGTCTTCGAGCGCGGTCGCATCGGATGCATGCTGCATTTCGCCCAGGCCGTCGAGCCCGACGATTTCACCGGGCAGGTGGAAGCCGGTAATCTGCGAGCGTCCGTCTTCGGTGGTGACATGCGTCTTGAGCGTACCGAAGCGGATGGCGTAGACCGCGGTGAGCGGGTCACCCATGCGGTAGAGGGTTTCCCCCTTGTGCACGCGGATGCGCTCCTGCACCAGCGTGTCGATCTTGGCAAGGTCTTGCTGCGACATGCCAACCGGAAGGCACAGCTGTCCCATCGCACAGGTGGAGCAGCGGGGCGACATCTCGGTAATGGGGATGGAGGTGAGCAATTGGAACCTGCTAGAAATGGCAGCGGGGCACGATATGGACATTTTACCGTGCGATGTGATCCGGCAGGGAGACAGAATTGACTTTTGGCGTCTTGATCAGCGTTTTCCTGCTGGCTCTGCTGGGCGGCGTGCACTGCGCGGCCATGTGCGGCGGCGTGGCGCTGGCTGTGGAGCAGCGACGCGGCAAGGCAGTGCCCGTCAGCCTGGTGCGCAGCCGCACTGCGTGGCTTGGCGAGTTACTGGTGATGCACTTTGGCAGGATTGCCACCTATATGCTGCTGGGTGCCGCGCTGGGCGCCGCCGGCGCCACGGCCTGGAAGCAGGACTACCTGCCGGTGCAGCGCTGGCTGTTCGGTGCCGGCAGCCTCATGCTGCTGTGGTCGGGCTGGCGCTTGCTGCGCGGCAGTACCTTCACCGTGAACTGGCTGGAGCGGCTGGCGGCGCGTGCCAGCACTGCGGTGGCCGGCCGGCTCGGTGGTCTCGCCGGCGCGATGCCGGCCTTCGTGCGGGCGCGCGGCGGGCTGGCGCGGCGTTTCGGCGTGGGCCTGGCCTGGGGACTGGTGCCGTGCGGCATGGTCTACGGCGCGCTGACGCTGGCGCTGCTGGCGGGCAATGCCGGCTCGGGCGCGCTGGTGATGGGCGTGTTCGGGCTTGGCACGCTGCCGAACCTGCTGGTGCTGTCCGGGCTGTCGGGCTATCTCAGGCTCTGGTCGCGGCGCCCGGGCGTGCGCCTGGGCGCGGGCCTTGCCGTGATGGCGTTCGGCGGGCTTGGCATTGCGCGAGCGGTGCTGCTGCCACATTCTTTGGCGGAACAGGGCTTCTGCCTGGTGTTTTGATGCGACACGGGGCATCCTGCGGCGTTGGCACCCCGCGCAAGCAGGATGGTGGTTGCAGGCGGAGGCGGGAATGCCATACAATCGCCAGCATTGCGGTATCGCGCGGAGTCAGACAGGCTGCGGTAAGCAGCGGCGAACAGCGCCTGGCGGCTTTCATATCCGAAAGCGCGCTCGGGACGCGGGAAGCGGAAGGCTTTCGATGAGCGCCAGTCCCCGCGGTCCATCCGGTTCAAAAGATCTGGTTCAAAAGTCCGGTTGGCGCTGCGGCGTGGTAGATGCCGGCCTTGCTCCCGATACCCGTATTTTCTTGCGTTCGAGGCGTTCAGGTCGCCGACCGCGATGTCCGTTTGTGCGGACGCGCGACGCAAGAGGTTCGCTGGCCGATCCATGACGGCATGCGGACGATCTCCTGCCGGAAGCCCCGGCAACTCGATGCAAAGAAAGGGAAGTGCACGGCCTGGGTACGGCAGGTATCCGGCTCGCTGCGCGATGAGATGGCGGTGGCTTTGGCACCGCTGTATCCAAAATCTCCGGTGCCCCGGATCCGTCCGGGAGCAGGTGCAAAGACAGGCTGCACACCATCAACATGAATACCCAAGAGGCGAAGATCGTCCTCGAGACGGCGCTGATCTGCGCGCAGGAACCGTTGCGCGTCAACGATCTGCGCCGCCTGTTCGACGATGACGTCGGCGCGGACACCATCCGCGTGCTGCTGGACGAACTGCGCCAGGACTGGCGCCCGCGCGGCGTGGAACTGGTGGCGCTTGCCAGCGGCTGGCGGTTCCAGAGCCGGCCCGAAATGCGGGAATACCTCGACCGCCTGAATCCGGAAAAACCGCCAAAATACTCGCGCGCGGTGATGGAGACGCTGGCGATCATTGCCTACCGCCAGCCGGTGACCCGCGGCGATATCGAGGAAATCCGCGGCGTGACGGTCAGCACGGAAGTGATCAAGAAGCTCGAGGATCGCAGCTGGATCGAGGTGATCGGCCATCGCGACGTGCCGGGCCGCCCGGCGCTGTATGCCACCACCAAGGCATTCCTGGATGACCTCGGGCTGCGCACGCTGGACGAACTGCCGCCGCTGGAAGATGCCCAGGCGCAGGCGCAGGCCGCCCTGCTGGAGCAGCAGGCGATCAATTTCGAGGACCTGGCGGCCAACAAGCCGGCCAGCGCCGATGAAGAAGCCTTTGCCGAGCCGGCCACGCCGGCCGACACATCGGCAGCGGCGGCGCCCGCGGGCGAAGGCGAAACCGCCGCGCGCGGAGACGGCGCCGATGGCTTTGACGCGCAGCCGCTGCCAGCGGCTGTCGAGGCGGATGCGGGCGATGCCATCGAGCCGGCCGCGCCCGCTGCGAACGGGGCGCGGGACCAGCTGCCTGACGACGGCACCCCGCCGCACCCGAGCGAGCACGACGAGCGCGTGCCGAACTGAACAACATGCAACATCCGATAGTGAATATCTTGTCTGATTCCGTTGAGCAAGACGCCCGCCATGCGGGCGCATCCGCCGACACCGGCGCCGCAGAACCCGGAACGGGCAGCGACGCCGCGCCCCGCCGCAAGGGGCTGCGCCGCGGTCTGAGGAACCTGGTGGCATCGCGCCGCCAGGCGGCGCAGGACCGCGCCGAGGGCGCCGAAGGCGCCGGCGCGGCCGGCCAGGGCGATGCCGGCGAGGCGGTTGCAGCCGCCAGCGCGGGCGCCGCCGGTGCCGGGCGCGGTGGCCAGCGTGGCCGCGGCAAGCGCAAGACGGGCGAGGGCGCGCAGGGCAGCCAGGGCACCAGCAAGGCGGACAAGATCGACCGCGCGGCCCGAGCCGAAGGCGCCGACAAGCCGGAGCAGCCGGCCCGCAAGCGCAAGCAGGGCCAGCGCAGCGGCAAGCCCGCAACGTCCGGCGACAACCAGGGCGCAGGTGCGCGCCAGCAGGGCCGGCGCAAGGATGGCAGCAAGCCGCAGGCCGCGCGCAAGGGCCAAACCGGCGCGGACAAGGCCGCCGCAAGCAGCGAAGACCTGTTCCGCTTCGTCATTTCTGAGCAGTACGACAGCGAAGACACCGTCATCCCGCGCACCAAGGCCAAGCCGGTGCGCGAACTCTCCGCCGAAGACGACGCCCCCAAGCTGCACAAGGTGCTGGCCGAGGGCGGCCTGGGCTCGCGCCGCGAGATGGAAGAGCTGATCCTGCAGGGCCGCGTCTCGGTCAACGGGCTGCCGGCCCATATCGGCCAGCGCATACTGCCGGCCGACCAGGTCCGCGTGAACGGCAAGCTGATCCACCGCAAGGTGTCGACCAAGCCGCCGCGCGTGCTGCTGTATCACAAGCCTGCCGGCGAGATCGTCAGCCAGTCCGATCCGGAAGGCCGCCCGACCGTGTTCGACAACCTGCCGCGCATCAAGACCGGCAAGTGGGTCGCGGTGGGCCGCCTGGATTTCAACACTGAAGGCCTGCTGATCTTCACCACCTCGGGCGACATCGCCAACCGGTTCATGCATCCCCGCTACGGGGTCGAGCGCGAGTACGCGGTACGCACGCTGGGCGAGCTGGCCGAAGCCGACCGCCAGCGCCTGCTGCACGGCATCAAGCTGGATGACGGCGAGGCCAACTTCCTGCGCATTGCCGACGGTGGCGGCGAAGGCGCCAACCATTGGTACCACGTGGCCCTGACCGAAGGCCGCAACCGCGAAGTGCGGCGCATGTTCGAGGCGGTTGGCCTGACCGTGTCGCGCCTGATCCGTACCCGCTACGGCCAGTTCCTGCTGCCGCGCGGTCTCAAGCGCGGCCGCTGGCAGGAAGTGGAGCCGAATGACGTCAAGGCGCTGATGACCAGCGTCGGCCTGAAGGTGCCGGGCAAGGGCGAGCAGGCACCCAAGGGTGCCACCAAGGTGGGCGGGCGCAAGCAGCGCACCGAGGCGGCGATTGCCGGCATGCCGATGCATACCGGCATGGATGGCCTGCCGCGCTTCGAACAGGGCGGTCCTCGTGGCGGTGGCGGCGGCAGCCGCAGCAGCCAGCCGGATCCGATGAAGACGTCGATGGGCTATATCAGCCACGGGCCGACGCTGCTGACTTCGCACGCCGCCAACCTCGGCGGTGGCCGCGGCGCCGGCGCGCGCCAGGGACGTGGCGGCGGTGCCGGCATGGGCGGCATGGGCGGCACTAGGGGCCAGGCAGGCCAGGGGCAGGGCAAGGCCCGCCGCGGCGGCGAGGCCAATGGCAACGTGATGCCGAAGGCAGCCAAGTCGGGCGGCAACCGTTCGCCGCGTGGCGGTGGCGGCAATCGCGGTGGCAACCGCGGCGGCAATCGTTAGGTGCCGCAGGCTGCGCACGGCAGGCAGAACGCCTGCCGGCGCCGCGTGCAATCCGCGGTAATGTCTGGCTTTTGCCTTTTCGACATAATCCGCGTATAATTCAAGTCTATTCAAAAAGCCATCCTCGTCCGAGGATGGGCGAATGATGGGCATTGCGCCCATTTTTTTTTGGTTCGCCCGTTTTTCGGTGCTTCCGCATGGGCGGAAGGGGTGGCGGACAGGCAGCGCTGCAGCAGGGTCGTCCCGGACGGCACCGGCGGGTTTGCCTGCCACGGTGTTGATGGCCATTACTCGGGATAACAGTGCATCTGGCAGATTTGATCGAAACCACCCTAAGCGGCATGGGATATGAGCTGGTCGAGCTCGAGCGTGCCCCGGCCGGATTGCTGCGTGTCTATATCGATCAGCCTGAAACCGGCATTGCCATCGAGGATTGCGAAAAGGTGAGCCGCCAGCTCACCCACGTGTTTACGGTCGAGAACGTCGACTATGAACGCCTCGAGGTCTCGTCGCCCGGACTGGACCGGCCGCTGAAGAAGCTGGCCGACTTCATCCGCTTTGCCGGCGCGGAGGCGCGCGTGACGCTGCGCCTGCCCGTCAACGGACAGAAGAACTTCACCGGCATCCTGCGCGAGCCCACCGGCGCCGCGGGCGAAGAGAAGATCGGCCTGGAGTTCGAGGGCAAGGATGGCCCGGCGCTGCTGGAATTTGCCGTATCCGATGTCGACAAGGCACGCCTGGTGCCGGTGATCGACTTCAAAGGAAATCAAAGAAAAGGGAACAAGCAATGAGCCGCGAAGTTCTGTTGCTCGTCGATGCGCTTGCGCGTGAGAAGAACGTCGACAAGGATGTGGTATTCGGTGCCCTGGAGGCGGCGCTCGCCTCGGCCACCAAGAAGCGTTTCGAGGAAGACGTGGATATCCGTGTCGCGATCGATCGCGAGTCGGGCGAGCATGAAACCTTCCGCCGCTGGCTGGTCGTTCCCGACGAGCTGGGCTTGCAGGAGCCGGACAAGCAGATCCTGCTGTTCGAGGCCCGCGAGGAAAACCCGGGCATCGAGCTGGGTGACTATATCGAGCAGCAAATCGAATCGGTCGAGTTCGGCCGCATCGGCGCGCAGGCCGCCAAGCAGGTGATCCTGCAGCGCATCCGCGACGCCGAGCGCGAGCAGATCCTGAACGACTACCTCGACCGCGGCGAAAAGATCATGACCGGCACGGTCAAGCGCGCCGACAAGAAGGGCCTGATCGTCGAATCCGGCCGCGTCGAAGCGCTGCTGGCCCGCGACCAGATCATTCCCAAGGAAAACCTGCGCACCGGCGACCGTGTGCGCGCCTATATCCTCAATGTAGACCGCGCCGCGCGTGGCCCGCAGATCGAGCTGTCGCGCACAGCGCCCGATTTCCTGATCAAGCTCTTCGAGAACGAAGTGCCTGAAATGGAACAGGGCCTGCTGGAGATCAAGGCGGCGGCCCGCGACCCGGGCGTGCGCGCCAAGATCGCGGTGGTCGCGCACGACAAGCGCATCGACCCGATCGGCACCTGCGTGGGCGTGCGTGGCACGCGCGTCACCGCGGTGCGCAACGAGATCGGCGGCGAGGCGGTGGACATTGTGCTGTGGTCGGAAGACCCGGCGCAGTTCGTGATCGGCGCGCTGGCGCCGGCGCAGGTGCAGTCGATCGTGGTCGATGAAGAGAAGCACAGCATGGACGTGGTGGTCGACGAGGAAAACCTCGCCGTCGCCATCGGCCGCAGCGGTCAGAACGTGCGCCTGGCGTCCGAGCTGACCGGCTGGCAGATCAACATCATGACGCAGGAAGAATCGGCGCAGAAGCAGGCCGAGGAAAGCGATGTGGTGCGCAAGCTGTTCATGTCCAAGCTGGACGTGGACGAGGAAGTCGCCGACATCCTGATCGAGGAAGGCTTCTCCACGCTGGAAGAAGTGGCTTATGTCCCCATCAGTGAAATGATGGAGATCGAGGCCTTTGACGAAGACACCGTCAACGAGCTGCGCAATCGCGCGCGTGATGCGCTCCTGACGATGGAACTGGCCCGGGAAGAAAAGGTGGAAGAGGTGTCGCAGGACCTGCGCTCGCTCGACGGCCTCAACCCGGAACTGATCGGCAAGCTGGCCGAAGGCGATATCCATACGCGTGACGACCTGGCCGAACTGGCCGTGGACGAGCTGGTCGAGATGACCGGTGTCAGCGAGGAAGAAGCCAAGTCGCTGATCATGAAAGCACGGGAACATTGGTTCAACTGAGGGACACGCCCTGGCCGCTGAAACCGGGCAGGGCGCGCTTTCCGCAACAATTTGTCCCGACGTAGAAACCAAGCATTGAAAGGGTTTGAATGGCAAGCACAACAGTTGCCCAACTGGCCGCAGAACTGAGTCGCAGCGCAGCTGCCCTGCTGGAACAATTGCAGGCGGCTGGGGTGGGCAAAGCGACGCCAGAAGACATCATCACGGAATCGGATAAGACCAGGCTGCTGGACTATCTGAAGCGCTCGCACGGCCAGGCCGACGACAGCGCCCGCAAGAAGATCACACTGACCAAGCGCGAAACCTCCGAGATCCGCCAGTCGGACGCCACCGGCAAGACCCGCACGGTCCAGGTGGAAGTGCGCAAGAAGCGCGTGCTGATCAAGCGCGACGACGCTGCCCAGGAGCCGCAGGCCGATGGCGCCGAGGCCCAGGCCCAGGTCGTCGATGCTGCCGAGGAGGCGCGCCGCGAAGCGGAAGAGCGCCGCCAGGCCGAGCAGCTGGCGCGCCAGGAAGCCGAGGCCAAGGCCGCCCGGGAGGCCGCCGAGCGCGAGGAAGCCGAGCGCCGCGCGCGCCAGGAGGCACTCGAGGCCGAACAGCGCCGCCAGGCCGAACTCGCCGCCCGCAAGGCCGAGGAAGAGGCTGCCGCATCGCGCGCCGTGACCGAAGCCAACGAGGACGCCTCGCGCAAGAAGGCCGAGGACGAGAAGGCCCGCGTCGCCGCCGAACGCGCCGAGGCGCAGAAGGCTGCCGACGAGGCCAAGGCTGCCGCCGACAAGGCCCGCGCCGAGCAGGAAATCGCCGCGCGCAAGCGCCGCGAGGCCGCCGAAGCCGAGGCCCGTGCGATCCAGCAGATGCTGAACGCGCCGGCACGCGTGCTCAAGGCGCCATCCGAGCGCAAGGCCGAGGAAAAGAAGGCCGAGCAGACCGGTACGCTGCACAAGCCGGTGAAGCCGGCCGGCACCGAGGCCAAGCCGGGCGAGAAGAAGCCGGTGACCGCCACCGCTACCACCACCACCGACAAGAAGGGCAAGGTCGTCAAGGCCGGCACCTCGTCGACGTGGCAGGACGAAGGCAGCCGCAAGAAGGGCAGCGGCCTGAAGACGCGCGGCGATTCGTCGGGCGGCGTGGGCGGCTGGCGCGGTGGCCCGCGCGGCCGTGGCGGCCGTCAGCAGCAGCATGACGACAGCCGCAGCAACTTCCAGGCGCCGACCGAACCGGTGGTGCGCGAAGTGCACGTGCCGGAAACCATCTCGGTGGCCGACCTGGCCCACAAGATGGCGGTCAAGGCATCCGAGGTCATCAAGCAGATGATGAAGCTCGGCCAGATGGTGACGATCAACCAGGTGCTGGACCAGGAAACCGCCATGATCGTGGTGGAAGAAATGGGCCACAAGGCGTACGCCGCCAAGCTGGACGATCCGGAAGCGCTGCTGGTGGTCGACGGCGAAGAGCACGAAGACGCCGAACTGCTGCCGCGTCCGCCGGTGGTGACCGTGATGGGTCACGTCGACCACGGCAAGACCTCGCTGCTGGACTACATCCGCCGCACCAAGGTGGCCGCGGGCGAAGCCGGCGGCATTACGCAGCATATCGGTGCCTACCATGTGGAAACCGACCGCGGCGTGATCACCTTCCTGGATACCCCGGGTCACGAGGCCTTCACGGCCATGCGTGCCCGCGGTGCCAAGGCCACCGACATCGTTATCCTGGTGGTCGCTGCCGACGACGGCGTGATGCCGCAGACCAAGGAAGCCATCGCGCACGCCAAGGCTGCCGGCGTGCCGATCGTGGTGGCGATCAACAAGGTCGACAAGCCCGAAGCCAACCCGGACCGCGTCAAGCAGGAACTGGTGGCCGAGCAGGTGGTGCCGGAAGAATACGGCGGCGATTCGCCGTTCGTGCCGGTGTCCGCCAAGACCGGCGCCGGCATCGAAGACCTGCTGGAGCAGGTGTCGCTGCAGGCCGAAGTGCTGGAACTGAAGGCACCGGTGGACGCCCCGGCCAAGGGCCTGGTGGTGGAAGCCCAGCTCGACAAGGGTAAGGGCCCGATCGCCACCATCCTGGTCAGCAGCGGCACGCTCAAGCGTGGCGATGTGGTGCTGGCTGGCAGCGCCTACGGCCGCGTGCGCGCCATGCTGGACGAGAACGGCAAGGCCACCAAGGAGGCCGGCCCGTCGATCCCGGTCGAAATCCAGGGCCTGTCCGAAGTGCCCGCCGCCGGCGAGGAAGTGCTGGTGCTGCCGGACGAGCGCAAGGCGCGCGAAATCGCGCTGTTCCGCCAGGGCAAGTTCCGCGACGTGAAGCTGGCCAAGCAACAGGCCGCCAAGCTCGAGAACATGCTGGAGCAGATGGCCGAAGGCGAAGTGCAGACGCTGCCGCTGATCGTCAAGGCCGACGTGCAGGGTTCGCAGGAAGCGCTGGTGCAGTCGCTGCAGAAGCTGTCGACCGCCGAGGTGCGGGTGCAGATCGTGCACGGCGGCGTGGGTGGCATCTCCGAGTCCGACGTCAACCTGGCGACGGCCTCGAAGGCCGTCATCATCGGCTTCAACGTGCGTGCCGATGCGGGCGCGCGCAAGCTGGCCGAGCACAACGGCATCGATATCCGCTACTACAACATCATTTACGATGCGGTAGACGAGATCAAGGCGGCGATGTCGGGCATGCTGGCGCCGGAGAAGCGCGAAACCACTACTGGCACGGTCGAGGTGCGCCAGGTGTTCCGCGTGCCGAAGGTCGGCGCGGTGGCCGGCTGTATGGTCACCGACGGCGTGGTCAAGCGCAGTTCGCTGGTGCGCGTGCTGCGCAACAACGTGGTCATCCACGACGGCGAGCTGGATTCGCTCAAGCGCTTCAAGGACGACGTCAAGGAAGTCAAGCAAGGCTTCGAGTGCGGTCTGTCGATCAAGAACTTCAACGATGTTCAGGAAGGCGACCAGCTCGAGGTGTACGAAATCACAGAGGTGGCGCGCACGCTGTAAGGCGTCGCAAGCAACGGCAGGCTTCGGCCTGCCGTTGTCATCTCGACCAGACTGTATTGCATGGCCAAGAAAGGCAATATCTCCTCCCGCAATCTCCGCATCTCTGACCAGATCCAGAAGGACCTGGCCGAGATGATCCAGCGCGAACTGCGCGACCCGCGCCTCGGCCTGGTCACGCTGCAGTCCGTCACGCTGACGCCCGACTACGCGCACGCCAAGGTGTACTTCACCGTGCTGGGTGCCGAAGCGGCCCAGGCCGAAGCCATCCTGAACGAGAAGGCCGGCTACCTGCACTCGCTGCTGTTCAAGCGCCTGCACATCCATACCGTGCCGACGCTGCATTTCCATCACGACACCTCGGTCGAACACGCGATCGAGATGTCCCGGCTGATCAACGAAGCGAACGCTACGCGTTCGAAAGACGAAGACTGATGCCGGCGCCCATGCCGGCCGGCATGGGCTCTGCTGGCGCGGTCGCCGCGCGTTGCGCCTCGCCGCCTTTCGCTTGTTCCCGATGACCGATTCCAACGCCAACCGTCCGCCGCGACTGCCGCGCCGCGAGGTCCATGGTGTGCTGCTGCTCGACAAGCCGCTGGGGCTGTCGTCCAACGACGCGCTGGTGCGTGCCAAGCGCCTGTTGCGCGCGGCCAAGGCCGGCCATACCGGCACCCTCGATCCGCTCGCCACCGGGCTGCTGCCGCTGTGTTTCGGCGAAGCCACCAAGTTCTCGCAGGACCTGCTCGAGGCGGACAAGACCTATGACGCCGAAGTGCGCCTGGGCGCGCGCTCCAGCACCGGCGACGCCGAAGGCGAGCTGCTCGACGTGCGCCCGGTCACCTGTGACCGCGCCGCGGTGGAGCGGGTGCTGGGGGGCTTCGTCGGCGAGATCGAGCAGGTGCCGCCGATGCATTCGGCGCTGAAGAAGGACGGCCGTCCGCTGTACGAATACGCGCGCGCCGGCCAGACCGTGGAGCGCGCGGCGCGGCGCGTCACGATCCGTTCGATTGCACTGCTGGACTGCGCCTTGCCCGAAGCCCCATCGTTCAAGATGCGGGTGACGTGCAGCAAGGGCACCTATATCCGCACGCTGGCCGAGGATATCGGTGAAGCGCTGGGTTGCGGCGCGCACCTGACGGGGCTGCGCCGCATTGCCGTGGGCGACCTGACGCTCGATGGCGCGGTGACGCTGGCGCAGATCGAGGCACAGGACGATGCGCAGCGCCCGGCCATGCTGGCGCCGGTCGATGCCCTGCTGCAGAAATGCGTGCCGGTGCAGCTGGATGCGGCGGCGGCGGGGCGCTTCCTGCAAGGGCAGCGCATTGCCCAGCGCGACCTGCCGGCCGGCACCGTGCTGGCCGAGCAAAGCCTGGCGCGGGTCTATGCCGGCGAGCCGGCGCGGCTGCTGGGCGTGGCACGCATGCGCGAAGGCGCGTTGCGGCCCGAGCGGCTGGTCAAGCTGTGAGGCGGCGTGCGGCGACGTAGCCGCGCCCGCCGACCGGACAGCCCTTATTCCAATGTGACCTTGGCCGCCTTGATCACGTCGGCCCACATCTTGCGGTCCTGCGCGAGGAAGCCGGCAAAGTGCTCGGGCGTATCGCCCACCGGCTCGGAGCCGAATTCGGCCATCTTCTTCCTGACTTCCGGATTCGCCAGCGCCTTGACCAGCGCCTGGTTGTAGCGGACCACGATCGCCTTCGGCAGGTCCTTCGGCCCGAAGATGCCTTGCCAGGTCGGCATGTTGAAGTCCTTCAGGCCGCTCTCGGCCAGCGTCGGGACCTCCGGCAGCAACGGCGAGCGCTTGCTGCCGGTGACCGCCAGCGCCTTGACCTTGCCGCTCCTGGCGAGCGCCGCCGCGGTGGTGATGTTATCCACCGTCATGGCGATATGGCCGCCCATCAGGTCGGTGATCACCGGCGTGGCGCCCTTGTACGGCGCGTGGACCATGTCGATGCCGAGGCGATGCAGCATGGTCTCGGCGATCAGGTGGTTGGACGTGCCGACGCCCGCGGTGCCATAGGTAACCTGTGGCGTCTTTTTCACGTACGCGGTGAAGTCGGCCATGGTCTTGACCGGCAGCGCCGGGTTGACGATCACGACATTGGGCTGCGTCGCCAGCATGGCGATGGGGGTGAAGTCATCCGCCTTGTACGGCGTGCCCTTGGGGTTGAGCACGTGCGTCACCGCCATTGCGCCGGCAGCGCCCATGCCGATGGTGTAGCCGTCGGCCGGCGCCTTGGCCAGCTTGTCGGCGGCGATATTGCCACCCGCGCCGGGCACGTTTTCCACCACCACCGGCACGCCCAGGCTTTCCGACAGCGGCGCCTGCACCAGCCGCGCCAGCAGGTCGGCCGAGCCGCCCGGGGCAAAGCCCACCAGCAGGCGCACCGGCTTTGCCGGCTTCCATTCCTGCGCCTGCGCGGCGGGGACCATCGCGGCGGCCAGGCCGATCCACATCATGCCGCTTGCCAGCGGCTTCCTCCACTTACCTACCTTTTCCATGCCTTCCAGCTCCAGCAGTGTCATGGGCAATCTGTCAGCGGGCTTGCCCTTACCCTGAATGCGTTCGCCGCGTGCGCGAATCCTGTGCGCGCCATCAAGCCGCCGCGCCAGCCAGTACCTGTCCCAGCAGCCGTGCCACCATGCGGTTCGACAGCAGCACCGGAGCCCCCGCATGGCGCGCCACCATGGCGCGCATGGCTTCGGTGTAGCCCATGCAGTGCATCACCACCAGGTCGCAGCCGCGCAGCGCCGCGCCCGCCTGCGCAAAGCGGCCGGTATCGCTCTCGGCGCTATCGGTATAGGGGGATGCATGCGTGACGCGCAGCTCGCAGGGCACCGGCTGGATCAGGTGAAAGCCGCTCATTTGCGCCGCCAGCGGCAGCACGATGCCGAGCCGCCTGCAGCCCTGCGCCAGCGCTACCGTCAGGTGGTCCACCACCTGCTGCGGTTCCAGCACCAGCGACTGCATCGGCGGCAGCGCGGTGCCGGTGCACAGCGGCACCAGCGCGTCGAAGCCGCCGTCGTCGAGCGAGTTCATCAGCCGCGCCAGCATGGCCTCGGCCGCCGGCTTGCCCATCACCGCCTGCGTGCCGTCGCGCAGGCGGCTGGCGAAGCGGTACTCGCCCGCAGCGGGCGCCAGAGCGGCGATCTCGTCGGACCCCAGCGCGTCCAGGATGCCGAATTCTTCGACTTCGGCCGGCAGGCCCAGGTCGGCCATCATCTGCGGCACCACGTCGGTCCGCGGCGACTGCCCGATGGTGACGAAGGCCACGCGCGGCAGGCGGGGGGCGGCCGCGGTCATGCTTCGGTCCCGACGGTCTGCAGGTGCGCGAGCGAGCCGTAGCGCCGCTGCAGCTCGGCCCATTCCTCGGCATCGTAGAAGGCGCACTGGCCCTGGCCGAACTGCTTGGCGACCTCGATGCAGAAGCGCGTCGCCACATCGATATCGAAGGCGTTGGTGACGCCGGTGGCGCAGCCCGGCACGGTGGTCTGCGCGGTCAGCGCCACGCCCACCACCGGCGCCGCGGTGACGATGGCCGGCTGCATGATCGAATTGACATGCCACAGGCCATTCTCATACGGGGTGATGTCCTGGGTGGTCAGCGGCAGCACCGACGGCAGTTCGCCGCTGACCCAGCCCATCAGGTCCAGCATCCGCTCCGGCAGGCGCAACAGCCAGCCTTGCTTCGCCACCGGCGTCAGCGCGACGCCGCGGCGGTTGACGAAGCGGTTGCCGCGCGTGGTGTCGACCGAAAGGATCGCCGCCATGCCGGGATGCACCTCGTGCGACATCATCGTGCGCATCGCGAAGGGCGATTTCATCATCGGCACCGGCTGGTGCGGCCGCGTCGCGGCGTGCGGGCAGATGTGGGTATGGATCCGCACCGGGCCGGCCAGCACATCGCCGCTGGCGGCCATGTCGGCCAGCTTGAGCGCGGTGGCGACGGCGACGATGGCGCCGTCGGCATCCGACACCAGGCCGGTCACGGCCGGGCGCGCGCCGACGCCGCCAAGGCGGCCGACCACGCCCAGCGCGGGCGCGTCGGGATTGCGGCCGGGCAGGGTGCAGGCGAGAAAGTCGGTGTAGAGGCCGTTCTCTTCCACGCGCGTCACCGTGACGTCGCGGATGCCGCGGGCGCGCAACAACGCGGCAACGGTCTCGCCGTCGACGCTGGCTGCGGACAGCAGCTCGATCGATTCAATTACCTGCTTGATGGACATCTTGCTTCAAGTTCCTTGCTTGACTGGATGGCGAGGGTCAGAGGCCGGCGGCGGGAGCCGGCACGGACAATGCGCCGGGCGCGACGTCGACGATCTGCTGGCCAAGGAACCAGCGTGCGCCATGCGCACCACCCATCTCCATGCGATCGCCCGAGACCCGCACCCAGTTGCCTTCGGGCAGGCCCAGCACCGGCGTCCGCGGCTGCAGCACCGTGAACTCGGCCAGCCGCTGGTCGCGCGTTTCGCCGCGGAAGCCGGGCACCACCAGGTTGAAGTAGTGCGGGTTGATCTGGAACGGCACCAGCCCGAGCGCGTCGAGGCCGCCAGGGTCGGCGACCGGCATGTCGTTGGTGGTGCGGATGGTCGGGCAGGCGACATTGGTGCCGGCGCTCCAGCCGATATAGCGTGCCGCGCCCGCGGCCACCTGGCGCGCAATCACAGGCAGCAGGCCGCGCTCGCGCAGGCACTGCAGCAGCCGGAAGGTGTTGCCGCCGCCGATGACGATCAGTTCGGCCGCTGCCACCGCCCGTACGCCATCCGCATGGTCCAGCCGGTGCGGCGAGTGCACGGCGATGCCGGCCGGAGCGAGTGCGTCGCGCACCAGCGCTTCGTAGCTGTCCCAGTCGCGCGTGACGCCGGCGAACGGCAGGAAGCAGGCACGGTTGCGACCGCCGGCCAGTTCACGGATCGCGGCGTGGGCATGGACGAGGTAGCCCGCGTCGCTGGAGGAGTTGCTGAGTAACAGGAGTTCCATGGGTCTTGGCTGCGGGATGACTATTGGGCGGCGATGTCGACGGGATGGAGCCAGAGCGGATCGCCAATTCGCTGCCCGAGCGGCGCCACCGCCTGCACCAGCGTCTCGCGCAGCGCGCGTGCCTGGGCCTGGCTGACCTGCATCGCGGTGAAGGACAGGCACAGACCACGCACGTCGCCCGAGAGCGGGTCCGCCAGCGTGGTGGCAACGGCCCCGATGCCCGGCATGCCTTCGTTGACGGCGATGGCACTGCGCTCGGCGCGGGCCGTGGCCACGCGCTCGCGCAACTCGGCCACGGTGGCAGGACATCCGGCCGGTGCGTCGGGCAGCTTGCGGGCGCCGGTGACGCCGTAGCGCGCGCTGAATTCGGCCTCGGGCAGGCGCGACAGCAGTACGCGGCCCATGGCGGTGGTAAAGGCCGGCCGGCGCGCGCCCGGCGGCGACAGCACCTGTACCGGGTTGCTGCCGTTCAGGCGCTGCAGCACCACGGTGTCGGTGCCGTCGAGCATCGACAGGTAGGCCGTGAAGCCGGTCGAATCCGACAACGCGGCGAGTATCTCGCGGCACTGGTCATCAAAGGGGTGCGCCTGCGTGGCGGCCTGCGCCGCGCGGATCACCAGTGCGCCCGGGCGATAGCGGCGCGTCGACGGCTGCAGCTCCAGCAGCCGGTAGCGCACCATCTGCGCGAGCAGGCGCGATGCCGAGCTCTTGGCCAGCCCCAGCTCATCCAGCACATCGTTGAACGTGATCTCGTGGCGGCCATGCCCGAACAGGTCCAGCACGCCCTCCACGCCTTCAAGAATGCTCACTCCGCCTCTCCGCCCAGTTTGGTTGCCTTGGTTCCGTTTTTCGGAACTACGGTTCCGTAATTCGGTCGGCAAATCATAGGGCGATGGATGGCGGAACACAAGGGGAAATTTCACTAGCCGGATGCGGGCAAAAAAAAATGGCCCCGAACCGGGGCCATTCCTATGTATCGCTGAACCGGGCGCTCAGTGCGCCGCCATCGCGTCCGCCGAGCCGCCACCGCCGCCCCGGGCCGGCCGCGTCAGCCAGACGAAGCCGATCAGCACGAAGAACAGCACGCCCGAGATCCAGAAGATGTCGTTGGCGCCGAGCATGGCTGCCTGCTGGGTGAGATTGCGCTCGATCACGCCGACTGCCTGTGCCTGGCTCATCCCCATCTGCATCAGGTGGTTGAGCTGGTCGTGGTAGACCGGGTTGTACGGGTTGACCTGCTCGACCAGTTGCGCGTGGTGCAGCGCCGAGCGGTTCTCCCAGACGGTGGTCGAGACCGACGCGCCGATGCCGCCGAAGGTAATCCGCACGAAGTTCGACAGGCCCGAGGCGGCGGGAATCTTCTCCGGGGGCTGGCCCGACAGGATGATCGAGGTCAGCGGGATGAAGAACATCGCCATGGCCGCGCCCTGGATCAGCGTCGGTACCATCAGGGTCCAGGTATCGACCTGCGTGGTGAAGCCCGAGCGCATCAGGCTGACGATGCCGAAGGTGATGAAGGCCGCGGTGGCCACCCAGCGCGCATCCATCTTCGGCAGGTTGCGCCCGATCACCGGCGACAGCAGGATCGCGAAGATGCCGACCGGCGCCATCACGATGCCCGCGTCGGTCGCGGTATAGCCGACGATGGTCTGCAGCCACAGCGGCAGGATCACCAGGTTGCCGAAGAACAGCCCGTAGGCCACCGAGATCGCGACCACGCCGGAACTGAAGTTACGGCCCCTGAACAGGCTGATGTCGACAATGGGATGCTTTTCATAGGTCTCCCAGGCGAGGAAGAACAGGAAGCCGACGATCGCCACCAGGGTCAGCACCACGATCTCGGTCGAGTGGAACCAGTCCAGCTCCTTGCCCTTGTCCAGCATCAGCTGCATCGAGCCGACCCAGATCACCAGCAGCGCCAGGCCGATGCGGTCGATCGGCAACACCCTGGTGGGGGTCTCGCGGTCCTTGTAGATGGCCCAGGTGGCGTAGGCGGTGACGATGCCCACCGGCACGTTGATGTAGAAGATCCACGGCCAGGTCATGTTGTCGGAAATCCAGCCGCCCAGCAGCGGGCCCATGATCGGCGCGACCAGCGTGGTCATGCCCCATAGCGCCAGCGCCATGGTGCTCTTCGCGGGCGGATAGCTCGACAGCAGCAGCGACTGCGACAGCGGGATCATCGGCCCGGCCACCGCTCCCTGCAGCACGCGCGCGGCCAGCAGCGTCTCCAGGTTGGGGGCGACGCCGCACAGCCACGACGCCAGCACGAACAGCAGGATCGAGGTGATGAACAGCCGCACCGCGCCAAAGCGCGTGGTCAGCCAGCCGGTCAGCGGCACCGAAATCGCATTGGCCACCGCGAACGAGGTGATGACCCAGGTGCCCTGGTTGGGCGCCACGCCCAGGTCGCCCGAGATCGCCGGGATCGACACGTTGGCGATCGACGAGTCCAGCACGTTCATGAACGTGGCCAGCGACAGCGCGATGGTGCCGAGCACCAGCTTGCCGCCGGTCAGTGGCTGCGGCTGCTGCGGCAGGGTCCGCGCCGGCGCGGGGCCGGCGTCGGGCTGCGCCCCGGGCGCTGCCGGAGCGGCGGAAGGGGAGGTGGCCATGATCAGGTATTGGCGGGCCGGTCGGACTTGGCGTGGGCGGCGCTGGCCGGGGACAGGCCGGTGCCGCGGCCGCCGTTGTTGGCGGTGATGATGCGCGCGATCAGCTGGTCGGCATCCTGCGCCACCTTGTCATAGACATCGGTCTGCATCGGCCTGGCCGGCGCGGCGGCGGCCATGGCGGCGCCTTCCTCGCGGCGCACGTCGACCTTGACCGTCATCGACAGGCCCACGCGCAGCGGATGGTCCTTGAGCTGCTGCGGGTCCAGCGCGATGCGCACCGGCAGGCGCTGCACCACCTTGATCCAGTTGCCGGTGGCGTTCTGCGCCGGCAGCAGCGAAAACGCCGAGCCGGTGCCGGCCGAGAAGCCCGCGACCTTGCCGCGGTATTCGACCTTTGAGCCATAGACATCGGCTTCCAGCGTCACCGGCTGGCCGATGCGCATATGCGTGATCTGCACTTCCTTGAAATTGGCGTCGACCCAGACCTGGTCCAGCGGCACCACCGCCATCAGCGGCGCGCCGGCGGCGACGCGCTGGCCGACCTGCACCGAGCGCTTGGCGACGTAGCCGGTCACCGGCGCCGGCAGCGCCGAGCGCGCGAACGACAGGTAGGCCGAGCGCAGGTTGGCGGCGGCGCGCTGCACGTTGGGGTGGTGCTCGACCGTGGTCTGGTCGGTCAGCACCTTGTTCGATGCCAGCTGCTCGCGCGAGGCCAGCAGCGCCGACTCGGCGCCCTTGAGGGCGGCTTGCGCGTGGGAGATCTCTTCATTCGACACCGCGCCCGAGCCGGCAATGGCCTGGCGCCGGCGCAGGTCGTCGCGGGCCTTGGCCACGTCGGCCTCGCGCAGCGCCACGTTGGCGGCGAGCGAGCCGTTGTTGACGTAGAGCGTGCGCACTTCGCGCACGGCCTGGGCCAGCTGGGCCTCGGCCTGTTCCAGCGCCACCTGCGTGTCGGCGCGGTCGAGCTGGATCAGCGGCTGGCCGGCGGTGACCAGCTGAGTGTCGTCGGCCGAGATCGACACTACCGTGCCGGCCACCAGCGGCGTGACCTGGACCACGTTGCCGGCGACGTAGGCGTCGTCGGTGCTTTCGAAATGGCGGGCATACAGCCCCCAGTACACGCCATAGCCGATGCCGGCGACGACGATCGCCGCGGTCAGCGACAGCAGCATGCGCTTGCGCTTGCCGTTGGGAGGGGTGGCCGTGGCTTGGTGGGAGGGAGTGGTGCCGGCCGCTTGCTGGTTGTTGCTCATGATGTCTTCTGGATAATCTTGTCTGCGATCACCGGGTGCGCGGCTCAGCCGCGGGCGCCCGCCTGGGTGTGGTCCTGGGTTTGGTCCGGCCGCCGGGCCTGGCCATGCGCCACGTTCTCGTGGCCTGCGGCGGGCTCCTGGTAGCCGCCGCCGAGCGCCTTCATCAGGCCCATCTGCAGGTCGAGCCGCCGCGCCTGCAGGTCGGTCGCCAGGCGACGCTGCTGCAGCACATTGCTTTCCGCGTTGAGGACGGTCAGCTGCGTGCCGAGCCCGGCCTTGTAGCGCGTGGTGGCCAGCGCATAGGCGTGCTCGGCCAGGTCCAGTGCTTCGCGCTGGGTCTGGATCTGCTTGTCGACGCTGCGGATGCTGGTCATGGTGTCGGCGGTCTCGCGCAGCGCATCGACCAGCGCCTGGTTGTAGTTGGCCACGGCAATGTCGTAGCCGGCGTATTTGCCCTTCAGGTCGGCGCGCAGCTTGCCGCCTTCGAAGATCGGCAGCCGGATGGTCGGGCCGATGCCGAAGGTGCGGCTGATGCCCATCAGCAGCCTGGACGGATCCAGCGCGGCCAGGCCGGCGAACGCGCTCAGGCTGACGTCGGGCAGGAATTCTTTCTTCGCGACGTTGATGTCCTTCGACGCGGCCTCGACGCGCCAGCGCGCCGCGACCAGGTCAGGGCGGCGGCCCAGCAGGCCGATGGTCAGGTTGTCGGGCAGCGTCGGCGTGGCCTGTGCCAGCAGCACCGGGCGCTGGATCTGCAGGCCGCGGTCGGGGCCCTTGCCAAGCAGCGCCGCGAGCTGGTTGCGGGCCAGCGCGATTTCCTCGTCCACGCGCTGCAGGTCGGTCCGCGAGGCGGCCACGGTGCCGCGCGCCTGCGTGGTTTCCACCTGGGTGTCCAGGCCGGCCGCCAGGCGCTGGCGCGACAGCTCGGTCAGGTCGCGGCGCTGGGCAATGGCGCGCTCGGCCACGTCTCGCTGGGCGTAGAGCGCCGCCAGGCGCGCGTAGTTGCGCGCGATCGAGGTGGCCAGGATCAGGCGCGAGGCCTGGCTTTCGGCTTCGGCGGCGCGGTCGTCGGAGAGCGCGGCCTCGAGCGCGTCGCGGTTCTTGCCCCAGAAGTCGAAGTCATAGGACAGGCCCACTTGCAGGCGCGACTGGTTTTGCCACGAGCCCGCCAGCGGCGTGCCTTCGAACAGGTCGGTTTCGGACAAGCGCTGCCGGATCAGGCTGCCTTCGAACTCCACATGCGGATAGAGCGCGCTGCGGGTGGCTTCGGCCATGGCGCGCGAGGCTTCCACCCGGGCGAATGCAGCCTGCAGGCTCGGGCTGTCCTTGACCGCTTCATCGACCAGCGCGCTGAGCTGCGGATCCTTGAACTGGGCAACCCAGTCCTGCGACGGCCACTGGCCGTGCTCGCCGGGCAGGGTTTGCGAAGTCGCCAGCGCGGCCGGATCGGTCATGGTCTGGGTGCTGTGCGAATCGCCAAGCGCGGCGCAGCCGGCCAGCGCCGCGGCCGCGATCGCGGTCAGCGCCAGCGTGCCGGCACGGCGCGCCAGCTTGCGGGAACTGGCGGGCTGGGTAAATCGGAAGGAAAGAGCTGGTTTCATGGTGTTGCTCCGTGGCCGGAGCCATACGGTTTCTACGGGCTGCTAGCGGTGTCCGGCCGGACTGGCCAACGCGGACGATCTGGCGTGCCGGAGGTCCGGCATAAGGCCGGCTACCCGCTGTTGTCGATGACCCGCCGCAGCATGCTTCGCAGCAACTGGATTTCGTCCTCGGAAAAACCGCGAAAGTGGTGCGCCAGGACCTTGCAGAAGATCGCCGGCAGCTGCTCGACCAGTTCCTGGCCCTGTGGCGTCAACGACAGGTCGACCACGCGGCGGTCGGCGTCGCGGCGGCGGCGCTCGATCAGGCCGCGTTTTTCCATGCGGCTGAGCAGGCGCGTGACCGAGCCCATGTCGGTGTTCAGTTCGCGGCCGAGGTCGGTGACGGTCGAGGCACGGCCGGTGGCCAGCATCATCAGACAGCTGGCCTGGGCCTGGGTGATGTCCAGGCTGCTGACCTCCTGCTCGACGCCATGCGCCAGCATGTTCTTGGCCCGCTGCATCAGGTAGCCGACGCTGTCGCACATCTGGTACCGGGCGGGATCGAATGCGCCCTCGGGGGCGGCGGGCGGAGCGGAAGAGGGGGCTTGTGACATCTTTGCCTTTGCAATCTTTGCTGAGGCAAATATATGTTCACGTTTAACGATCCGCAAGAACGGAAATTGGTTATTGCGAAATCAGCAAATATTTTCCCTATGCGAGCAGCGGTTCGGGTCAACGCTTCTTGCGCCGCAACATGCTAGAATGTTGGGTTACCTCAGATTCTCCGGCCCTCCTTTGCGAGGGCCCCGTTCTAGCGAGACGCAGCAATGACCCGCGCCATCCGAAATATCGCCATCATCGCCCACGTCGATCATGGCAAGACCACCCTGGTCGACCAGCTCCTGCGCCAGGCAGGCACCTTCCGCGACAACCAGCAAGTCGCCGAGCGGGTGATGGACTCGAACGACCTGGAAAAGGAACGCGGGATCACGATTCTCGCGAAGAACTGTGCCGTCGAGTACAACGGCACCCATATCAATATCGTCGACACGCCGGGCCACGCCGACTTCGGCGGTGAAGTGGAGCGCGTGCTGTCGATGGTCGACGGCGTGCTGCTGCTGGTCGACGCGGTCGAAGGCCCGATGCCGCAGACCCGCTTCGTCACGCGCAAGGCGCTGGCGCTGGGCCTGAAGCCGATCGTCGTGATCAACAAGATCGACCGCCCGGGCGCGCGTCCGGACTGGGTCATCAACCAGACCTTCGACCTGTTCGACAAGCTGGGAGCGACCGACGAGCAGCTCGACTTCCCCGTGATCTACGCCTCGGGCCTGAACGGCTACGCCGGCCTGACCGAAGACGTGCGCGACGGCGACATGAAGCCGCTGTTCGAGACCGTGCTCGACAAGGTGCCGGTGCGTGACGACGACCGCGACGGCCCGCTGCAGCTGCAGATCATCTCGCTGGACTACTCCAGCTACGTCGGCAAGATCGGCGTGGGCCGCATCTCGCGTGGCCGTGCCCGTCCGCTGCAGGACGTGGTGGTCAAGTTCGGCCCGGAAGGCAACCCGATCAAGGGCCGCATCAACCAGGTGCTGAAGTTCCAGGGCCTGGAGCGCGAAATCGTGCCGGAAGCCGAAGCCGGCGACATCGTGCTGATCAACGGCATCGAGGAACTGGGCATCGGCTGCACCGTGTGCGCGCCCGAGGCCCAGGACGCGCTGCCGATGCTGAAGGTGGACGAGCCGACGCTGACCATGAACTTCTGCGTCAACACCTCGCCGCTGGCCGGCCGCGAAGGCAAGTTCGTCACCAGCCGCCAGCTGCGCGAGCGCCTGGACCGTGAACTGAAGTCCAACGTGGCGCTGCGCGTGGCCGATACCGGCGACGACACCATCTTCGAAGTCTCGGGCCGCGGCGAACTGCACCTGACCATCCTGCTGGAAAACATGCGCCGCGAAGGCTACGAGCTGGCCGTGTCGCGTCCGCGCGTGGTGTTCAAGGACATCGACGGCGTCAAGTGCGAGCCGTACGAGCTGCTGACCGTGGATGTCGAAGACAGCCACCAGGGCGGCATCATGGAAGAGCTGGGCCGCCGCAAGGGCGAACTGCTCGACATGGCGTCGGACGGCAAGGGCCGCACCCGCCTTGAGTACCGCATTCCTGCGCGCGGCCTGATCGGCTTCCAGGGCGAGTTCCTGACGCTGACCCGCGGCACCGGCCTGATCAGCCATATCTTCGACGACTACGCGCCGGTGCGTGAAGGCGGCCTGGGCGAGCGCCACAACGGCGTGCTGATCTCGCAGGACGACGGCGACGCCGTGGCCTACGCGCTGTGGAAGCTGCAGGACCGCGGCCGCATGTTCGTCAAGCCGGGCGATGCGCTGTATGAAGGCATGATCATCGGCATCCACAGCCGCGACAACGACCTGGTCGTGAACCCGATCAAGGGCAAGCAGCTGACCAACGTGCGTGCCTCGGGTACCGACGAAGCGGTGCGCCTGGTGCCGCCGATCCAGATGTCGCTGGAATACGCGGTGGAATTCATCGCCGACGACGAGCTGGTCGAACTCACGCCCAAGAGCATCCGCCTGCGCAAGCGCCACCTGAAGGAGCACGAGCGCAAGCGCGCCGCCCGCGAAGGCGCATAAGCGCCCCCAGGCGCTACGCTGCCCACAAAGAAACCGCGCCTGCCAGGCGCGGTTTTTTTATTGCGTGCCCGGCAGTGTCGCCGGCACTGTGGCTCGCGGGCTGCGCCATTCCGGCGGCTTCCACAGGTAGCGCAGGTCGCGGTCGCGCCAGGCATCGGCGAACATGTCGCGCCACTCGTGGAAGGTCAGCGTCAGCGGGTCATGGCTGCGCACCTGGCGCGTAATGCCGTAGACCGGTGCCTCGCGCTCGGGGACGAAGGTGCCGAACAGGCGGTCCCAGAGCGTCAGCACGCCGGCATAGTTGCGGTCGATGTACTGCGGGTTCTTCGCGTGGTGGACGCGATGGACCGAAGGCGTGTTCAGCAGCCGCTCGACCAGCGGCCAGCGTTGCCCCAGCCGCGTATGGACAAAGAACTGGAAGCCCAGGTTCAGGCCCACGGCCAGGATCACCCAGTCCGGCGTGAAGCCGATATACGCCAGCGGAATCCAGAACAGCCACATGCCGGACAGCGGGTAGGTCAGGCTCTGCCGGAACGCGGTCGAGAAATTCATGCCCTCCGACGAATGATGCGTTACGTGCGAAGCCCACAGCCAGCGCACGCGATGGCTGGCGCGATGGAACCAGTAGTAGAGGAAGTCCTGCAGCAACAGCAGCAGCAAGAACGACCACAGCGTCTGCGGCATCGCCTGCAGGCCGTGCTGGTAGCACCACATATAGACGGTGCGGACCATCAGCCAGAGGAAGAACGCGTCCGAGGCCTGGTGCATCAGCGCCAGCGCGGCGTTGCAGAGCGTGTCGCGCAGGCTGTAGACGGCAGGGTCGCGGCGCGCCCAGTACCACGCTTCGGCGCCGATGGTCAGCACGAAGGCCGGCGCGAAGGCCAGCAGCACGAGTCCGGGATCGAGCGATGCGGTGTTCATCCCGGCAGTTTGCCCGTTTGCCATGAATTTGCCACGAGGGCTTCCTCCAAACGGCGCTGTGCGCGCAGCATTCGCCACGTGAGGGAATGATGTACTGCCGCGCAGTTCTGTCACGCATGGGAAGGCCGTCAATACGGGTAAAGGATGCGGCGCCGGCGCCGTAGTTGGACAGGGCAGCGGCGCGGCGCGCCGCCTTCGTTCCAGTTTCCTCATCCCTCCCGGAGCCTCATCCATGTTCAAGAACACGACTATCGGCGCCAGATTGTGGTTCCTCACGATCGCCACCAATTTGTTGTTGCTGATTGTCGCTGCCGTCGGCTGGCTCGGCATGTCGCGCAGCAACGAGGCCACGCACCAGATCTACGAGCAGCAGCTGTCGGCCGCGGTCCACCTGGCCGAGGCCCGTTCGAACCAGTTGCTGGTGCGCGTGCTGCTGGACCAGGCCACCTTTGCCGCCGATCCGGCCGACGCCAAGGCGCGCGCCGCGACCGCGCAAGGCTTTGCGCGCGATTCCGAGCAGGCCTGGAAGGCCTATCTCGCGCTGCCGCGTTCGGCCGACGAAGCGAAGGTGGTCGAAGACGTGACCGCCAAGCGCGATGCGCTGTTCCGGCAGGGTGTCGCGCCCATGATCGCCGCACTGCATGCCGGCGATCGCGACGGCGTGATGAAGGCGGTGCTGGAAACCATTCCGCAGCTCGATATCGCCTTCACCGCCGTCAACGCCGAGCTGAACAAGCTGCAGGTGGCCAGCGCCAGGCAGGTCTACGAGGCCTCGCAGCAGCGCTACCGCAACTTGTTCACGCTGTCCGTGTGCGTGCTGGCAGCGGGACTGGTGTTCAGCACCGTGGTGGCATGGCGCCTGCGCCGTTCCATCGTGCGGCCGCTGGATACGGCGATTGCGCGCTTCGAAAGGATTGCCGGCGGTGACCTGAGCGTTGCCGCCGCCGGCGGCGAAGTGCGGGCCGGCGAAGCGCTGGCCGATGAAGCGGCGCGCAACGAGACCGCGCGCATGCTCGGCATGCTGGGCCGGATGCAGGCCAGCCTGGTGGCAATGGTGGGCGATGTGCGCGGCGGTGCCGACTCGATCGCCGCGGCCAGCAAGCAGATTGCCAGCGGCAACGCCGACTTGTCGCAGCGCACCGAGCAGCAGGCGGCGTCGCTGGAGGAAACCGCATCGAGCATGGAAGAACTGACCAGCACCGTGCGCCAGAATGCCGACAGCGCACGCGAGGCGCGTGCGCTCGCCAGCGATGCCGCCACCCTGGCCGGCCGCGGCAGCGACGCGGTGCTGCGCGTGGTCAATACCATGCAGTCTATCGACGCCAGCTCGGGCAAGATCGTCGACATCATCGACGTGATCGAGAAGATTGCGTTCCAGACCAATATCCTGGCGCTGAACGCAGCGGTGGAAGCGGCGCGTGCCGGCGAGCATGGCCGTGGCTTTGCCGTGGTGGCGGGCGACGTGCGCGACCTGGCGCAGCGCTGCGCCGGCGCCTCCAAGGAAATCCGCGCGCTGATCGGCGCGTCCGTCGCCAATGTGCGGGAAGGCTCGGGGCTGGTCGACGAGGCGGGACGCGCGATGCAGGACATCGTCGACGCGGTGCAGCGCGTCAGCGCCATCATCGGCGATATCAGCGCGGCCTCGGACGAGCAGTCCAACGGCATCGAGCAGGTCAATGTGGCGGTGTCGCAGATGGACAGCATGACGCAGCAGAACGCGGCGCTGGTGGAGCAGGCCGCGGCTGCCGCGGCGTCGCTGGAAGAGCAGGCGCAGCGGCTCACCTCGCTGGTGGCGACGTTCCGGCTGGCCTGAGCGGGCGGGGCGCAGGCCCGGCTGCATGCGTCGCAAGCTGCCCACGCGGGTGCGCTGGCCAAGGTGACTGGCGTAAAATTGCCAGTTGCATTGGAGGAGTACGACATGACTGAATTCGTCACGACCGAGGTCCGCGGAGGCATCGGCTACCTGACGCTGAACCGGCCGCAGGCGCTCAACGCGCTGTCGCTGGACATGATCCGCGCCATCACGCAGGCACTGCAGGACTGGGCCGCCGCGCCCGAGGTCGCCGCCGTGGTGGTGGCCGGTGCCGGCGGCAAGGCGTTTTGCGCCGGCGGCGATATCCGCTATTTCCACCAGGCCGCGCATGCGGGCGATCCGCTGCTCGACCAGTTCTTCGTCGAGGAATACGCGCTCAATTTCCTGATCCACCGCTACGCCAAGCCCTATATCGCGCTGATGGACGGCGTGGTGATGGGCGGCGGCATGGGCATCTCGCAGGGCGCGCGGCTGCGGCTGGTCACCGACCGCACCAGGATGGCCATGCCCGAAACCAATATCGGCCTGTTCCCGGATGTGGGCGGTGGCTGGTTCCTGGCGCGCACCCCAGGGCGCATCGGCGAATACCTGGGCCTGACCGGCACCGTGATCCACGCCGCCGATGCCTTGTATGCCGGCCTGGCCGACGCCTACCTGCCGGGCAACCGCCTCGCGGAACTGATCGATTCGCTGCGCGCGCGGCAGTTCGCCAGCGGCGCTGCGGTGCTGGCGCATATCGATACCTTCACGGCACCGCACCGCGCGGATTGCGTGCCGGCGCAAAGCACGCTGGCCGGGCTGTCGGCGCAGATCGACCAGCTGTTCGCCGGCAACACCGCGCTGGACATCCTTGCCGCCGTCAGCGACGCCCCCGGCGACTGGGCCGCGCAGACCGCCGCCATGCTGCGCAGCCGTTCGCCGCTGATGCTGTGCGTGACGCTCGAGCAGATCCGCCGCGCGCGCAGCATGGCGCTGGAAGACGAGCTGCGCATGGAGCTCGACATGATGTACTACGTGTTCCGCAAGGGCGACGGCGTCGAAGGCATCCGCGCGCTGGCGGTCGACAAGGACCACAAGCCGCGCTGGCAATACGCGCGGCTCGACGAAGTCAGCCGCGAGAAGGCGCTGTCGTTCTTCGACAGCCCGTGGCGCCAGGAGGAACACCCGCTGGCGGCACTGGGCAAGCACGCCTGACATCGCTGCACGGAACGCGCCGGCGCCGACTCGGGTAGAGTGACGGGCAGGGTCTGGTGCCCGCGCACGGCCATGCCGGGCGCGGGCGCCGCCTGTGCCATTCCGTCCACACCGTCAAAGGAGCCGCAATGAGTGATCCTCGTGATGTCGTTGTACTGGTGGGAAGCCTGCGCAAGGAGTCATACAACCGCAAGCTGGCCAAGGCGCTGATCGCGCTGGCGCCAGCGCAGCTGAAGCTGGAAATCGTCGAGATCGGCGGCCTGGAGCTGTACAACCAGGATCTCGACGACAAGCCGACCCAGGCCTGGACTGCATTCCGCGACCGTATCCGCCGCGCCGACGCCGTGCTGTTCGTCACGCCCGAATACAACCGCTCGGTCCCGGCGCCGCTGAAGAACGCCATCGACGTGGGTTCGCGCCCCTATGGCAGCAGCGTCTGGGACGGCAAGCCCGGTGCCATCGTCAGCGCATCGCCGGGCGCCATCGGCGGCTTCGGTGCCAACCACCATCTGCGGCAGTCACTGGTGTTCCTGAACATACCCATCCTGCAGCAGCCCGAGGCGTATATCAGCGGCGTCGACAAGCTGTTCGACGAGCAGGGCGGGATTGGCAACGAGTCGACCAAGGGCTTCCTTGGCAAGTTCTTGAACACGTTTGCCGGCTGGATCGAGCGCAACGCGCCGCGCTGAGGAGGCGCGCAGCGCCAGCTGCCGAACACCGTGAGCAGAAAGCAAAACGGCGCCTGAATCAGGCGCCGTTTTGCAGGGAATTTTGGGGTGGCTGATGGGACTCGAACCCACGACGACAGGAATCACAATCCTGGACTCTACCAACTGAGCTACAGCCACCGTAGAGGTCATCAGCGAAGCGCTGATCGACGAAAAACAAGATTATACAAACAGATTTTCGAGATGGCTAGTATCCCGCACAAAAAAATTTGCGGGATACTGCTCAGGACCGGGACGGGCTCCACTTGGCCTCGAGCAGCACCGCCTGCTTGATCGCCGCGATGGTCTCGGCTTCGGTATCGAACTGGCCCAGCAGCCGGCGCGACTTCCCGTTCAGCACGGCTTCCTGCAACGCCTTGCCCGCGGCTTCCGAGGTGCCGGGGTGCCAGCAGTAGCGCGCGGTCCATTTGCCATCCTGGAGCTGCTCGGCCACCCAGATCACCCTGAAGTCTTCATAGACGACGCCAAACGGCGCTTCTTTTTCCACGTTGTCTTTGTCCATGCTGCCTCCCTGCCGGCACGGTCCGCATACCATGCCTGATCTCGCCTGGGAGCGTGCGGAAATCGTATCACGGGTCCCACATGACTTCCGACCACACCCGCCAGCCAAATATGCTGCGCACAGCCCCTACCTCTGCAGGGTTCATGCGGCACGTGCCCGAAGCGATACTCGAGTCCGAGGGACATTGACCCCCCTCGACCTTCCCGTCAGGCGGCCCGCCCCATGGGCCGCCTGCCTCTTTTTCCTTCCCTTTGGCAACCGACGCTGCCATGCCGCACCAGGGTGCGACGGAACCTCCCGGCCACGCGCGAGCCCAACCGACGTGATCGATTGCAGGGAACAGCCATGCAGGACAAGTGTAGATGGAGGACGAGGATTCTTGCCGTTGCGGCAGTGGCGGCCTTGCTCGGCGGATGCGCTGCGAGCGGCGGTGCCGACGGCAGGGAATCGAGCATCACGACTTACGGCACGCTCGACATCGGCATCAGCCATACGCGATAAACGTGGCGATGCGCCTAACGGTTGAATCGATTTTTTTGCGTGACCGATGGAACGCTTGACCGGAAGGCTGGTCAAATCCGTTCGTCCAGGTGGTGCAGGGCGAGCGCGCAAAAAAAGAGTCCGCAGCGCGGACTCTTAACTTTAGCGATCTCAAATGCCCTGAAGGCCGTTGCACTGTAGCTGCCATGCGGGCAATGCACCATTCGGGTAAACGAAGAGCGATGCCGCAAGCGCGAGATCGCCGACGAAAAAAAAGCCCGCCGGAGCGGGCTAATAATCAGTTGAAGAAAGCCCTGTATTCGAGGGCAGGCACAGTGTAAGAAAGTGCCCTGCCTCAGCGAATTAGGGGAATCCCTTTCCGGGCGCCGGTTTCCGGGCGATCGGGTCTCTCATGTGCGGCGCGCGGAACCGGCGCGCCGCCATGCATATTTTCACGATTCGAAGTTAGAGCGCGGCCTCGGCATGGCGAGAGGCCGTGCGGTTTACGCGGCCAGTGGCTCGTGCGCGTGCGGGCGCAGATGCGTGCGCGCTTCTTCGAACAGCGCCTCGACGTCGGCCCGCGTGCGCGCCGCATGCATGCGCTTCGCATCGGACAGCACGCGGCGCCAGCCACGTCCGCCGGCGACGCCACGATGCAGGCCGAGCATGTGCCGTGTCACGGCACCCATATATCCGCCTTGCTCGACGAAGTCGCTGATATAACGCTGTATCGCCAGCTCGACCTCGAGCCGCGACGGCACCGGCGCACTGGCATCGCCATAGAAGCGCGCGTCCATTTCCGCCAGGATGTACGGCTGGTGATACGCCTCGCGCCCGATCATGACGCCATCGACGTGCTGCAAATGGGCGGCGATGTCGTCATGGCTGGCGATGCCGCCGTTGATCAGGATCTCGAGCTCCGGGAATTCGCGCTTGAGCTGGTATGCCACTTCATAGCGCAGCGGCGGAATCTCGCGGTTCTCCTTCGGGCTCAGGCCCTTCAGGATCGCATTGCGGGCATGGACGATGAACGTGCCGCAACCCGCCTGCGCGACCTTGCCGACAAAATCCCGAACGAAATCGTAGTGCTCGATCTTGTCGATGCCGATGCGATGCTTCACGGTCACCGGGAGCGCCACCGCATCGCGCATCGCCTTCACGCAGTCCGCCACCAGCTCGGGCTCCGCCATCAGGCAGGCACCGAAGGCGCCGCGCTGCACCCGCTCGGACGGGCAGCCGCAGTTCAGGTTGATTTCCGCATAGCCCCACTGCTGGCCCAGCTTCGCCGCCATGGCAAGGTCGGCCGGCTCGCTGCCGCCAAGCTGGAGCGCGACCGGATGCTCGGCCGCGTCGAAGTCGAGGTGGCGCGGCACGTCGCCATGCAGCAGCGCGCCGGTGGTCACCATCTCGGTATACAGCCAGGTGTGGCGGCTGAGCTGGCGATGGAACATGCGGCAATGACGGTCGGTCCAGTCCATCATCGGCGCAACCGAAATGCGGCGGGGATTTACGTTCATGGAAATACAGCAATTGGAGGCGGTCCGGACGCGGCAGCGTCGGCTCTGCAGTTGGGACAGGTGCGGTGACACATGCACCTCACCGCACCCCGGCAGGAACCCAATGCATGGCGGGCCAGCGAGAAGTCGTGAGTATAGGCTACCGCGCCAAGGTCTGCTGCTGTCCGCCGGCGCAGTGGTACGCCGCCCGCGAGCGGCTGGATATCAAACTCGAGTCCGCGGTGGCTCTGGCAATGCGAGGCGCTCCTGAGCGCTCGCGCTCGCCCCGATTTTTGCGCCAATACGAGATGGCGCGTGGCGCGCGCGCGGGTTAGAATCCGGCCCGGCGTCCGCAAAACCTGCACCAATGCTATGAGATTTCAGCGCCAGTGCGGAACAATGCGAAGCCAAAAGCGTTGATTTCATGGGGGTCAATGGCGATAGACGCCGGGATGGCAAATTTCCGTCGTCGTGGGCTCGAGTCCCATCCAGCCAACCCAAGCATTCTCCAGGACGGTGCCTTCCAAGGGCGCCGTTTTGCATTCCCCGGGGGCGGTATGTTGGTTCGAACGGTACTGATTGGCGCAGCAATGGCAACCATGGTGGCAGGGTGTGCCACGGGCACTTCGGAGAAGGACGTCCGCGCTCGCCCGCCGATGCGGCTGTTTACGCCGGTCAAGATGGCCGAGGTCGCGAAATGCCTGCGCAACAATCTGGGCGATGAGGCGACGCTGGTCCAGTTGCCGGCCAAAAACCAGACCGAGATCCGCATCGGCCAGAGCGCGGCAAGCGGTGAGTATCAATACGCCTACCTGATCTCTCTGACGGCACAGGCCGACGGCACGGCGCTCGAATTGCGCAAGACCGATACCTGGTTTCCCCAGCTGACGCCGACGGAACTCGAGGCCGAAGCCAAGGCGTGCGCGCGTAGCTGAGCGGAAAAGAGGCCAGGCGACCCGGCTAGCGTTTGCCGATATCCGTCAGGCGGCCAGCTTTTCGGTGGTTTCAAGTTCCAGCATGCGGCAGATTGCCGCCATGCTGCCGACCATGGTACGGCGCTGCGTACCCTGATAGACGCGTACGCCCTTGCTCTGGCGAAACGGCACGGGCTTGACCGGACGGCGGGCGGCGACGTGGTGGATTTGCGGCATGGTGGCACCTCTTTTTAGGCAAAGCGGGGTCAACACCCGGCAAGCCGGGCGGCGTCTGCAAAGCAATGGAAGCGGATAGGCCCGCGCAGGACGAGTGCCTGCGATGGTGCCCGGCTAGAAGCCGGAAGAGCGGATCAGCCCGACGGCGATGCCTTCCAGCGAAAACTCTTCACCGGGCTCGACGATGATGTTGGTGAAGTCCGGGTTCTCGGCGATCAGTTCGATATGGCCACCGCGCCGCTGCAGGCGCTTGACGGTGACGTCGTCGCCCAGTCGCGCCACCACGATCTTGCCGTTGGCGGCTTCGCTGGCGCGGCGCACGGCGAGCAGGTCGCCGTCGAGGATGCCGGCGTCGCGCATGCTCAGGCCGCGCACGCGCAGCAGATAGTCCGGACGCTCATCGAAGACCGAGGCATCGACCTGGTACTGGCGGTCGATATGCTCGGCGGCCAGGATGGGGCTGCCGGCTGCGACGCGGCCCACCAGAGGTAGCGTCAGCTGCAAGACACCGGCCATCGGCAACGAGAACTGGTCCGGCAGTTCCGAATCGCTGCGCGACACCTTCAGGCGGATGCCGCGCGATGCGCCCGGCGTCAGTTCGATCACGCCCTTGCGCGCCAGCGCCCGCAGATGTTCTTCCGCGGCATTGGGCGAGGAGAAGCCGAACTCCGCTGCGATCTCGGCGCGGGTGGGCGGGAAGCCGGTACGGCGGATCGTATTGCGGATCAGATCGAAAATCTGCTGCTGCCGGGGTGTCAGGGTCGCCATGGGATCGCCGTTCCGTGCAGGGCCGCTGGCCTGGATAAGGAGGAGCTTGCGAAGGTCCTGCTCCGTTATCCAGTATCCGGCGCGCCGGAACTGTATGTTTAAACAGTATGCTGTGATTTTATACAGTATCGGCGTCAGTGCAAGCAGAATTTTGAGGTGTGTCGCATGGACGCCGGTCATAGCGTCTGTTCCCGGCGCTGTGGCGTGCGCGCGCGCCCGCTACAATCGCGGTTCCTTTATCCAGAACAAACTCCTTGCGCGCTCCCATGACTCAATTGCCTCGCATCGTCGTATTGGCCACCGGCGGCACCATCGCCGGCGCGTCAGGCAGCGCCGCCAGCAGCGCCCGCTACCAGGCGGCGACCGTGCCGGTGAGCACGTTGCTGGCCGCGGTGCCGCCGCTGCAGGCGGTGGCCCGCATCGAGGCCGAGCAGGTGGCACAGGTCGACAGCAAGGACATGACCTTCGCGCTGTGGCAAACGCTGGCAGCGCGGGTCGGGCACTGGTCCGCCCAGCCCGATGTCGCAGGCATCGTGATCACGCACGGCACCGACACGCTGGAAGAAACCGCGATGGCGCTGCACCTGACGCAAGCGTGCCCGGTGCCCGTGGTGCTGACCGCCGCGATGCGTCCGTCGACGTCGCTGTCGGCCGACGGGCCGCTGAACCTGCTGGATGCGGCGCGTGTCGCCGCGCATCCGGAGGCGCGCGGCAAGGGCGTGCTGGTGGTGCTGAACCAGCAGATCCACGCGGCGCGCGATGTGGCCAAGGCGCATACCTCGGCGGTCGATGCCTTTGTCTCGCCGTGCGGGCCGCTTGGTTTTGTCCAGGACGACTACGTGCGCTTTGCGCGGGCGCCCCGGACCACGGCAGCCATCGGGCCGATGCCGGCGCTCTGGCCGGTGGTGGAGATCGTGGCCAGCTACGCCCAGCCGGGCCGGGTGGCGGTGGATGCGCTGGTGCGGGCCGGCGTCGCCGGGCTGGTCGTGGCCGCGGCCGGCAATGGCTCGGTCCACGAGGTGCTGGCAGCGGCCCTGGCTGACGCCGCCGCGGCCGGCGTGGCGGTGGTGCGCAGTTCGCGTACCGGTGCGGGGCATGTGGCGATCCCGCCCCAGCCAAGTCCTGCCGACGGTGTGTTCGTGTCGGCTGCGGACCTCAACCCCTATAAGGCGCGCGTGTTGCTGGCGCTCGCCCTGGCGGCGGATGCGGGGCTGGCGCGCGACCCGGCGCGGCTGCAGGCGGTCTTTGCCAGCGCCTGATTTGTCCGTGAAATCAGCGGCTTGCGTTGTTGGCGCGCGGCGGGCTATAATTTAAGGCTATTCAACCTTGCCACACCGGACTCGTGACGCCCGGGTGGCTAATCCCAAAAGGAGCGTCAATGCGTCATTACGAAATCGTCTTCATCGTCCACCCGGACCAGAGCGAACAAGTGCCGGCCATGATCGAGCGCTACAAGCAGCTCGTGACCTCGCAGAACGGCAACGTTCACCGCGTGGAAGACTGGGGCCG
The DNA here is from genome assembly GCF_000372525.1 of Cupriavidus neocaledonicus. Taxonomy (GTDB): domain Bacteria; phylum Pseudomonadota; class Gammaproteobacteria; order Burkholderiales; family Burkholderiaceae; genus Cupriavidus; species Cupriavidus neocaledonicus. Next base: position 96,547 of record NZ_AQUR01000104.1, on the reverse strand, counting down.
TCGCCAGATGGCTTACATGATCCAGAAGCTGGCCAAGGCCCACTACGTTTGCCTGAACATCGAATGCGGCAAGGAAACCCTGGCTGAACTGGAACACGCGTTCAAGTTCAACGACGCCGTTCTGCGCCACCTGATCGTGCAGACCAAGAAGGCCGAGACCGCACCTTCGCCGATGATGAAGGAAGTGCAGCGCGAAGAAGCCCGCAAGGCCGCGCAAACGACCACCGAAGGCCAGGCCGCCTGAGTGCGGACTGCGGTGCGTGCCGTGGCTGACAGCGTCGGCCCGGGCACGAGCGCAAACCGCAACGATTGCAACCAGCAAGAGGCCCCGCGTTGAACCAGCTTCGGCTTGCCGCCACCCTGGCGGAACGCGATGCCCTGCGCTATACCCCGGCCGGGGTCCCCGTCGTGAACTGCATCCTGCAGTACAGCGGCGAGGCCGTCGAGGCGCAGACGCCGCGGCAGGTCGAGTTTGCAATCGCTGCGATGGGGATCGGCCAGGTGGGCCAGCGTCTGGAGCGGCTACCGCTCGGCACGCTGCTCGACTGCGAAGGATTCCTGGCCCGCAAGCACCGCAACAGCAAGGCTCTCGTCTTTCACATCACTGGATGTAAAGCATTCGAAAAGGATTGAATCATGGCATTCGTCAAACGTGACAACAAGAACAAGAAGCGCTTCCAGCAACAGAACCCGCTGTTCAAGCGCAAGCGCTTCTGCCGCTTCACCGTGGCTGGCGTCGAACAGATCGACTACAAGGATCTGGACACCCTGAAGGACTTCATCGGCGACAACGGCAAGATCACGCCGGCCCGCCTGACCGGTACCAAGGCTCACTATCAGCGTCAGCTGGATACGGCCATCAAGCGCGCGCGTTTCCTCGCGCTGATGCCGTACACCGACCTGCACAAGAACTGATCAGGCCCTAGGTCCGTCAAGGAGAGAACACGATGCAAATCATTCTGCTGGAAAAAGTCGTCAACCTGGGCAACCTGGGTGACATCGTCAAGGTGAAGGACGGTTACGCCCGTAACTTCCTGATCCCGGGCAAGAAGGCCCGCCGCGCCACGCAAAGCGCGATCGCTGAATTCGAAGTCAAGCGCGCCGAGCTGGAAAAGGCCGCTGCCGAGAAGCTGGCCGCCGCGCAAGCCGAAGGCGAGAAGCTGAACGGCCTGACCGTCCAGATCTCCCAGAAGTCGGGTGTGGACGGCCGCCTGTTCGGTTCGGTGACCAACGCCGACATCGCTGAAGCCCTGGCAGCCCAAGGCTACAAGCTGGAAAAGGCGCAGGTTCGCCTGCCGAACGGTCCGCTGAAGACCGTTGGCGACCACCCGGTCAGCGTTGCGCTGCACACCGACGTCGTGGTCGACGTGACCGTGTCGGTGGTGGGCGAGAGCGTCTAAGGACGCGCCGCCACGCCGGCGCCCCGCGCCGGCCGACGCCCGCAAGCATTGCAGAAAGGCAGGAGCCCCGGCTCCTGCCTTTTTTGTTGCCCGCCTGCCGTGGACGGCGCTGTCGCCAAATGTCCGGCGAAGTGTGTCCACCCGCCGTTATAATCCCTCCCCATGAACGCGCCCGTCGCCGACCCCCAACTCGATAACCTCAAGGTCCCGCCGCACTCCATCGAAGCCGAGCAATCGGTGCTCGGTGGCCTGCTGCTGGACAATGCCGCCTGGGACCGCATCGCGGACTTCCTTTCCGAGGCGGACTTCTACCGTTTCGACCACCGGATGATCTTCCAGAGCATCGCCCGGTTGATCTCGGCGACCAAGCCGGCCGACGTGATCACGGTCTACGAGATGCTGCAGGTGGCCGGCAAGGCCGAAGAGGTGGGCGGACTGGCGTACCTGAATTCGCTGGCGCAGAACACCCCCAGCGCGGCCAATATCCGCCGCTACGCGGAGATCGTGCGCGAGCGCTCGGTGCTGCGCAAGCTGGTGACGGTGGCCGACGATATCGCCTCGGCCGCGTTCGCGCCCAAGGGGCGCGAGGTGCGCGAGCTGCTCGACGAGGCCGAATCCAAGGTCTTCGCGATTGCCGAAGAGGGCTCGCGCGGGCAGAAGGGCTTCCAGGAAATCCAGCCGCTGCTGACCCAGGTGGTGGAGCGCATCGACGAACTGTATCACCGCGATTCCACCACCGACGTCACCGGCGTGCCGACCGGTTTCATCGACCTGGACAAGATGACCAGCGGCATGCAGCCGGGCGACCTGATCATCGTCGCCGGCCGCCCGTCGATGGGCAAGACCGCGTTCTCGCTGAACATCGGCGAGCACGTCGCGGTGGAGCAGGGCTTGCCGGTGGCGGTGTTCTCGATGGAAATGGCGGGCACCCAGCTGGCCATGCGTATGCTGGGCTCGGTCGGCCGGCTCGACCAGCACCGGCTGCGCACCGGGCGCCTGCTCGACGAGGACTGGCCGCGCCTGACGCATGCGATCCAGCGCATGAACGACACCCAGCTGTTCATCGACGAGACGCCGGCGCTGAACCCGATGGAACTGCGCGCGCGTTCGCGGCGCCTGGCGCGCCAGTGCGGGCAGCTGGGCCTGATCATCATCGACTACCTGCAGCTGATGTCGGGCTCCGGCGGCGGCGAGAACCGCGCCACGGAAATTTCAGAAATCTCGCGTTCGCTGAAGGGCCTGGCGAAAGAGCTGAATTGCCCGGTGATCGCGCTGTCGCAGCTGAACCGTAGCCTGGAGCAGCGCCCCAACAAGCGTCCGGTGATGTCCGACCTGCGCGAATCGGGCGCTATCGAACAGGATGCCGACGTGATCCTGTTCATCTACCGCGACGAAGTCTATAACGCCGACTCGCAGGACAAGGGCACCGCCGAAATCATCATCGGCAAGCAGCGTAACGGCCCGATCGGCACGGTGCGCCTGACCTTCCTCGGCCAGTTCACGAAGTTCGACAACTTCAGCGGCGGCCCGGCCTTCTTCGACAACGACACCTGACGAAGTCAAGCGGGTCGGCGCTCCGCTGTGCCTTCCCGTCTCGTTTGTGCCAAATACGCGGGCAATGTCCCGGTAACCCTGTAAAATATTGCGCTTTGATGACAGCCGCCATCCGCGGCGGTCATGCTCGCGTCCGCTTAATCCCGCAACACCATCCGCAGCGATACCACGCTGCCACAAGGAACATTCCATGTTCGGCCGATTCATGCCCACCGAGGGCAAGTTCTTCGAATATTTCAACCAGCACGCCGACTGCGCGGTGACCGCCGCCCATGAACTGCAGGCCCTGGTCAACGACCTGCCCAACGCCGAGGCGCATGCCCGGCGCGTCCAGGCCACCGAAAAGAAGGCCGACCGCATCACGCACGACACCATCGACCTGCTGCACAAGACCTTCATCACGCCGCTGGACCGCGACGAGATCCACAAGCTCATCACGACCATGGATGACATCCTGGACCTGATGGAAGACGTGGCCGAGACCATCTCGCTGTACGACGTCACCAACCTGACCGACGAGGCGCTGCGCCTGGCCGCGATCTGCGTGCAGTGCTGCGACCAGGTCAAGATCGCCGTGGGCCTGCTCGAGGACATGGGCAACGCCAGCACCATCCTGAAGACCGCGCAGCAGATCGACCAGCTCGAATCCGAGGCCGACCGCGTGATGCGCTCGGCCATGTCCAAGCTGTTCCGCGACGAGACCGACGTCAAGCGCCTGATCAAGCTGAAGGCGATCTACGAACAGCTCGAGACGATCACCGACAAGTGCGAGGACGTCGCCAACATCATCGAAGGCATCGTCCTGGAAAACGCCTGAGGCGGCAATCGGCATGCAGACCATACAAATGAGCCTGTGGGTGATCGCCTTGCTGGTGGCGCTGGCACTGCTGTTCGACTTCATGAACGGCTTCCACGACGCGGCCAACTCGATCGCGACGGTGGTATCCACGGGCGTGCTCAAGCCGCACCATGCGGTGGCGATGGCGGCGATGTGCAACGTCGTCGCGATCTTCGTGTTCCACCTGAAGGTGGCGGCAACGGTTGGCACCGGTACCATCCAGGGCGGGGTCGTCGACCACTATGTCATCTTCGGCGCGCTGGTCGGGGCCATCGCGTGGAACGTCATCACCTGGTACTACGGCATTCCGTCGTCGTCGTCGCATGCGCTGATCGGCGGGCTGGTGGGCGCAGCGGTGGCCAAGGCCGGCACCGGCGCGCTGGTGGCCAGCGGCCTGCTGAAGACGGTGGCGTTCATCCTGGTGTCGCCTTTCCTCGGCTTCCTGCTGGGTTCGCTGATGATGGTCATGGTCGGCTGGACCTTCTTCCGCACGCCGCCATCGCGCGTCGACCGCTGGTTCCGTCGCCTGCAGCTGGTCTCGGCGTCGCTGTACAGCCTCGGCCATGGCGGCAATGACGCGCAGAAGACCATCGGCATCATCTGGATGCTGCTGATCGCCAGCGGCCACGTGCTGGCCGGCGATCCGCCGCCGACCTGGGTGATCGTCAGCTGCTATGTGGCCATCGGCATGGGCACGCTGTTCGGCGGCTGGCGCATCGTGCGCACCATGGGCCAGAAGATCACCAAGCTCAAGCCCGTGGGCGGCTTCTGCGCCGAGACCGGCGGTGCGCTGACGCTGTTCTTCGCCTCGGCGCTGGGCGTGCCGGTGTCGACCACGCATACGATCACCGGCGCCATCGTCGGGGTCGGTTCGTCGCAGAAGATGTCGGCGGTGCGCTGGGGCGTGGCTGGCAATATCGTCTGGGCCTGGGTGCTGACGATTCCGGCCTCGGCCTTCATGGCGGCGATCGCATGGTGGATCGGTCGCCATATCCTGTAACGCGGAACCGGCCGTCGATGCAAAAAAAGCCAGGCAGATGCCTGGCTTTTTGCTTGTCCGCGTCGCGGCTTCAGCGGTTGGCGAAGGCGGCAATGGGATCGTCGTCGTCGGGCGGCGGGGCCGGTTCCGGCACCAGGGGCGCAGGGGCGGGCGCGGGCACCGGTGTCGCCGGCGCCGGCGGCAGGGTCAGCGCACCGGCAACCACGCGCCGCGCGCCGTTGTAGCGCGAGGCCCAGTAGGGCTTGCTCATGTCCTCCAGGCGCACGGTGCCGCCGGACGAGGGCGCGTGGACAAAGCGGTTCTGGCCGACGTAGATGCCGACGTGCGAGTTGGCACGGCCGGTGGTGTTGAAGAACACCAGGTCGCCGGAAGCAACTTCGCTGCGGTCGAGCGAACTGCCGCGCGTACCCATGGCCTCGGTGGTGCGCGGCAAGTTGACATTGGCCGCGCGCGCGACCACATAGCGCACCAGGCCGCTGCAGTCGAAGCCGGCATCGGGCGTGTTGCCGCCGTAGCGGTAGGGGGTGCCCACCAGCGACATCGCCTGGATCGAGATCTCCTCAAGCCCGGCGCTGGGATCGACCATGGGCTTGCCGGGCGTACGCGGCAAGCCGCCTTGGCGCGCGGGCGGGGAACTGGCGCACGCCGCCAGCAGCAGCGCGGCGGCGCACAGCAGCGGCAGGCCGGCCCGGGCAAGCGGGCCGGGCAGTGCGGAAGGACTGGAAGAACTATGGGTACGGCGCAATGGCATCGCTGGATTCCGGTCGCCGGCCTGCCGGCGCACCGGAAGCCTTGCCGCTACCAGCGTAGCTGGGCGTTGCGCGTACCGGTGCTGACCTTGATCGACCTGGCCTGGCCCTTGTAACTGGCCTCGATATTGTAGCTGCCTTCGGGCGCACGTATCAGGCAGCGAGGGCCGGCGGCGCGGAAGCTTGCGACCTCCTGTTCGTCGCGCACCAGCTTGACCGCGACATCGGACAGGAACTCGCCGGCGGCGCCCTGCGTGAACAGGACGCCGATGTTGAAATCCTTCTCGCGCTCGCTTAGCGCCTGGCGCTCGTCGTCGGCGACGCCGCCGCAGACATAGCTGACCGGACCCGTGGTGCGGATCACCAGGTCGTCAGCCGCCGCGCGCGCCTGCGGCAGGCAGGTCAGGAACATGGCGGCGCCGATCAGCGCGGCCAGGCGGAGATGCTGTGGGTTCATCGACGCCTCCAGTGGGGATGCGGGACACAAGCGGACGTGCGGACATCATAGCCGCATTGCGCTTGCCGATCACGACAGCGGGCCCGGGCACCTTCCGCATGGAAGGGTGCCCGGGCCCGCGGCCCGCGTCAGAGCACGTCGCCCGCGTGGTCGGCCAGGCGCGAGCGTTCGCCGCGCGCCAGCGTGATATGGCCGCTGTGGCTCCAGCCCTTGAAGCGGTCGACCACGTAGGTCAGGCCCGACGAGCCCTCGGTCAGGTAGGGCGTGTCGATCTGCGCGATATTGCCCAGGCAGATGATCTTGGTGCCGGGGCCGGCGCGCGTCACCAGCGTCTTCATCTGCTTGGGCGTCAGGTTCTGCGCCTCGTCGATGATGACGAACTTGTTGACGAAGGTGCGCCCGCGCATGAAGTTCATGCTCTTGACCTTGATGCGCGAGCGGATCAGCTCCTGGGTCGCGGCGCGGCCCCAGTCGCCGGCGCTGTCGTCGCTCTTCTGCAGCACTTCGAGGTTGTCGTCGAACGCGCCCATCCACGGCTGCATCTTCTCTTCCTCGGTGCCGGGCAGGAAGCCGATGTCCTCGCCCACCGGCACGGTGGCGCGGGTGACGATGATCTCGTTGTAGAGCTTCTGGTCCAGCACCTGCTCCAGGCCTGCCGCCAGCGCCAGCAGCGTCTTGCCGGTGCCGGCCTGGCCCAGCAGCGTGACGAAGTCGATGTCCGGGTTCATCAGCAGGTTGAGCGCGAAGTTCTGCTCGCGGTTGCGCGCGGTCACGCTCCACACGTTGTTCTTGTGGTGCGTGTAGTCCTTCAGCGTCTGCAGCAGCGCGGTCTTGCCGTTGATCTCCTTGACCTGCGCATACAGCGGCAGGCTGCCGTCCACGGGCTCGAGGTAGACGAACTGGTTGACCAGGAACGACGGCACCAGCGGGCCGGTGAGCCGGTAGAACATCGCGCCGGACTTGGGATCCTGCCAGCTTTCGACGCCCTTGCCGTGCTTGGCCCAGAAGTCGCCGGGAAGCTGCATCACGCCCGCGTAGAGCAGGTCCTTGTCCTCGAGGACCTGGTCGTTGAAGTAGTCTTCGGCCGGCAGGCCCAGGGCGCGCGCCTTGATGCGCATGTTGATGTCTTTCGACACCAGCACGACCTGGCGCTCGGGATACTGCTGCTGCAGCGCGCTGACCACGCCCAGGATCTGGTTGTCGGCCTTGCCCTGCGGCAGGCCTTCGGGCAGCTTGATGTCGTTCAGGCGCGTCTGGAAGAACAGCTTGCCCTGCGCGTCGCGATTGCCCAGGCTGGCCAGCGACAGGCCTTCGTCGAGCACGCCGTCGGTGCCACCCACCAGCGAATCGAGCGTGCGGCTGACCATGCGCGCGTTGCGCGCGACTTCGCTCATGCCCTTCTTGTGGTTGTCCAGCTCTTCGAGCGTCATCATCGGCAGATAGATGTCGTGCTCTTCGAAGCGGAACAGCGAGGCCGGGTCGTGCATCAGCACGTTGGTGTCGAGCACGAACAGCTTGCTCGGGCCTTCGGCCTTGCGCGCGCGGCGCGTGGTGCCGGTCGACGGCTTGACCAGGCTCACCGGCGCGGCGCTGACGGGGGGTGTCGATACGGCGGGGGTCTCGGTGCTGCGGGCGCGGGTGCCGCCGGCGGCGCGGGCCTTGACTTCAGGCACCTGCGTGTCGCCGGTTTCCAGCAATGCCACGCGCTCGAGCGCCGGCACAGGTTTCTTGCCCTGTGTGGCGGCTTTGGCCTTAGGCACCGCGGAAACCGGAGCGAACTCGCTCGGGTCCAGCAATTGGGCAGGCTTGGCGGGCATGGTAGGCAGCGGCATGCTTGGCTTTCCTTTCAAGGGGACAAGAAGGGGGCGGGGATGTCCGGTCCGCGGCGCCGCGCGACCTCGGCAGAGTGCGACGGCATCGGGGCGGCGTGGCGGACCCGGGCCGGGGCATGCATGCGCGAGGCGCCCGGCGCGGTCAGACATGAGGACAGAAGCGGCTGCAAACAAAAAAGCCGCCATGCCTGCGGAACAGGGTTGGCGGCTCTTTGGCGGACTGCCGACATGGCAGGTCCGCTACCGGCCTGTGGCGGGAAGCGCCTGGGCCGGGGAGTCGAAACAGCGTGGCATCCGGAATCTGAACTCATTACGGGCCAATGTATCTGAAGGCTTTGGGTTTGGCAATTGGGTTTGCCAACGTTTGCCGCGACGCGTCCGGATCGGGGCCGTTACGGGCAACGCCAACGCTGCGGCGAGGCTTCAGAGGCCGCGCACGATCTCCAGCACTTCGTCGACGTGGTTGGGCACCTTGATGCCGCGCAGCTCGTGTCGCAGGATGCCCTTGCCGTCGATGACGAAGGTGCTGCGCTCGATGCCGCGGTATTCCTTGCCATACAGCTTTTTCATCTTGATGACATCGAACAATGTGCACACATTGTCGTCGGCATCGGAGATCAGTTCGAACGGCAGTTCCAGCTTGGCCTTGAAGTTTTCATGCGAGCGCAGGCTGTCGCGCGAGATGCCGAATACCTGCACGCCGGCCTTCTCGAAATCCTCGTACTGGTCGCGGAAGTTCATCGCCTCGGTGGTGCAGCCCGGCGTGTTGTCCTTCGGGTAGAAGTACAGCACCACCGTCTTGCCGCGGTAGTCGGCCAGGCGGAAGGTGGCGTCGCCGGTCATCGGCGCGCTGAAGTCGGGGATGGCCTTGTTGAGACTGACGGTCATGCTTGTGGCTCCTTGGGGGAGGGGCAGGGGATCGGTGAGATCGTTGGAATCGGGAGAGGGGCTGCCGCCTCAGCGCGAGCAGATTGGGGCGCCTCGCGCGGACTTCAAGCGTGGCGACTGCTCAACTTTCGCCGGTAGGGCCGCGTCAGCCGGCCTCGGGCTCGAGCAGCAGCACCGCCGCCACCTTGCGCCCCTCGGCCATCAGGATGTTGTAGGTGCGGCAGGCGGCCTGCATGTCCATGGCGTCGACGCCGACATGGCGGCGCGCCAGCGAAGCGGTCAGGCGCGGGTGGGGAAAGCGCAGCCGCGAGCCGGTGCCGAGCAGCACGACTTCGGGTCCCAGTTCGGACAGCTGCTCGAAATGCGCGGGCTCCAGGTCTTCGAAGCGGTCGACCGGCCAAGGCCGGACTTCGCCCTCCGGCATGACCAGCACCGAGCTGGTGTGGCGCACGAGGTTGATTTCGATATACCCGGGCCCGTAGGCCGTGACGGTATTGAGCGACTGGGGCTGGTCGGCGTGGAGTTTCACTTGGGGATCTCGGCGGTAGCCGGCGCGGGCCGGCGGGCGGGTCCGCAAAGCGGAGCGCCGTCGGGCCGGGCGGGCCATGAACGGATGACAGCGGACAGGCGGCCGCGGTGCGCGCGGACAGCGCACGCTGCAATGCAAGAATCCCTGCCGAAGTCTGTCATAATCCGATAAATTATAGCTTTTGCCTTCCTGTCTGCCACGTTTGCGTTGCATCGCAGCGGACGGCGCCTCCGCATTCTTTCAGATTCTGTCAGATCGCCCCGATTCCCAGTCCGGTGCCGCCGACGCGGCACGCCACGCTTGCCCGACATCGCCGTGAAACCCATCCAGAAATCCAACAAACTCAATAACGTTTGCTACGACATCCGCGGGCCGGTGCTGGAAAAGGCCAAGCAGATGGAGGAAGAAGGGCACAAGATCATCAAGCTGAATATCGGCAACCTGGCCGTGTTCGGGTTCGACGCGCCGGAGGAAATTCAGCAGGACATGATGCGAAACCTGCCGAATTCGGCAGGTTATTCTGATTCGAAGGGCATTTTCGCCGCGCGCAAGGCGATCATGCACTATACCCAGCAAAAAAATATCGAGGGCGTCGGCCTGGACGATATCTATGTGGGCAACGGCGCCTCCGAGCTGATCGTGATGGCGGTCAACGCGCTGCTCAATACTGGCGACGAAGTGCTGGTGCCGGCGCCGGACTACCCGCTGTGGACCGCCGCGGTGAGCCTGTCGGGCGGCACGCCGGTGCACTACATCTGCGACGAGTCCAACGACTGGATGCCCGATCCGGCCGATATCCGCGCCCGCATCACGCCGCATACCAAGGCCATCGTCATCATCAACCCGAACAACCCCACCGGGGCGCTGTACTCGGATGAACTGCTGCTCGAGATCGTCGCGATCGCGCGCGAGCACGGCCTGATCATCTTTGCCGACGAGATCTACGACAAGGTCCTGTACGACGGCAATACCCACACCTCGATCGCCTCGCTGTCGACCGACGTGCTGACGGTGACCTTCAACGGCCTGTCGAAGAACTACCGCTCGTGCGGCTACCGCGCCGGCTGGATGGTGGTGTCGGGCGACAAGCGCCCGGCCATCGACTACATCGAAGGCCTGAACATGCTGTCGTCGATGCGCCTGTGCGCCAACGTGCCGGGCCAGTGGGCGATCCAGACCGCGCTGGGGGGCTACCAGAGCATCAACGACCTGGTCGCCGAAGGCGGGCGCCTGCGCCGCCAGCGCGACCTGGCCTATGACCTGATCACCGCGATCCCGGGCGTGACCTGCGTCAAGCCCAAGGCGGCGCTGTACCTGTTCCCGAAGCTGGACCTGTCGATGTACCCGGTGCAGGACGACCAGGAGTTCATCTACGAACTGCTGCAGGAGTCCAAGGTGCTGCTGGTGCAGGGCTCCGGCTTCAACTGGGCCCGGCCCGACCATTTCCGCATCGTGTTCCTGCCGCACGAGGAAGACCTGCGCGAGGCCATCGGCCGCATCGCGCGCTTCCTCGAGGCGTACCGAAAACGCCACGGCAAGGCAGCGGCCTGATCCGGCCGGCCGCGCCGCAACCCATCCTTAGCAACTCAGAAGATTGTCCATGAACCCCATCAAAGTTGGCCTGCTCGGCATCGGTACCGTCGGTAGCGGCACGTTCAACGTGCTCAAGCGCAACCAGGAAGAAATTCGTCGCCGCGCCGGCCGCGGCATCGAGATTGCCGTGGTGGCCGATCTCAACACCGAACGCGCGCGCGAACTGACCAACGGGGAAGTGGAGATCGTCAGCGACGCGCACGAAGTGGTTACGCGTCCGGACATCGACATCGTCATCGAACTGATCGGCGGCTACGGCATCGCGCGCGAGCTGGTGCTCAAGGCGATCGAGAACGGCAAGCACGTGGTCACCGCCAACAAGGCGCTGCTGGCCGTGCATGGCAACGAGATCTTCGAAGCCGCGCGCAAGAAGGGCGTGATCGTCGCGTTCGAAGCCGCGGTGGCCGGCGGCATCCCCATCATCAAGGCGCTGCGCGAAGGCCTGACCGCCAACCGCATCCAGTGGATCGCCGGCATCATCAACGGCACCACCAACTTCATCCTGTCCGAGATGCGCGACAAGGGCCTGGATTTCGACGTGGTCCTGAAGGAAGCGCAGCAGCTGGGCTACGCCGAGGCCGACCCGACCTTCGATATCGAGGGCGTCGACGCCGCGCACAAGGTCACGCTGATGAGCGCGATCGCCTTCGGCATGCCGGTGCAGTTCGACCGCGCGCACGTGGAGGGCATCACGAAGCTGTCGGCCACCGACCTGAAGTATGCCGAGGAACTGGGCTACCGCATCAAGCTGCTGGGCATCACGCGCCGCCGCGACGATGGCGTCGAGCTGCGCGTGCATCCGACGCTGGTGCCGGCCACGCGCCTGATCGCCAATGTGGAAGGCGCGATGAACGCGGTGCTGGTGCAGGGCGACGCCGTGGGTGCCACGCTGTACTACGGCAAGGGCGCCGGCGCCGAGCCGACCGCCTCCGCGGTGATCGCCGACCTGGTCGACGTGACCCGCCTGCATACCGCCGATCCCGAGCACCGCGTGCCGCACCTGGCGTTCCAGCCCGACGAGCTGTCGAGCGTGCCGGTGCTGCCGATCGAAGAGATCAACAGCTCGTACTACCTGCGCATGCGTGTGTCGGACGAGACCGGCGTGCTGGCCGAGATCACCCGCATCCTGGCCGAGGGCGGCATCTCGATCGACGCCATGCTGCAGAAGGAATCGCGCGAAGGCGAGCCGCAGACCGACATCATCATCCTGACCCACATCACCCGCGAGAAGCACGTCAACGCCGCCATCGCCAAGATCGAGGCACTGCCCACGGTGCTGTCCGCGGTGACGCGCCTGCGCATGGAAGAACTGAACTAAGGGCCGGACCGGACCATTGTCATGAAATACCAGTCGACCCGCGGCCACGAGATGCCGCAATCGTTTTCCGAGATCCTGCTGGGCGGCCTGGCGCCGGACGGCGGCCTGTACCTGCCCGCGCAGTATCCGCAGGTCACGGCCGATGAGCTCGAAGCCTGGCGCAAGCTGCCGTATGCCGACCTGGCCTACGAGATCCTGCGCAAGTTCTGCGACGACATTCCGGCCGAGGACCTGCGCGCGCTGACGCGCAAGACCTATACCGCCGAGGTGTACTGCAACGCGCGCGCCGGCGACAACACCGCCGACATCACGCCGCTGCGCACGCTGGGCGAGGAAGGCGGCACGAAGCTGCAATTGCTGGGGCTGTCCAACGGCCCGACGCTGGCCTTCAAGGACATGGCGATGCAGCTGCTCGGCAACCTGTTCGAGTACGCGCTGGCGCGCGCCGGGCAGGAGCTGAACATCCTGGGCGCGACCTCGGGCGACACCGGCAGCGCCGCCGAATACGCGATGCGCGGCAAGCGCGGCATCCGCGTCTTCATGCTGAGCCCGCACCGCAAGATGAGCGCGTTCCAGACCGCGCAGATGTTCAGCCTGCAGGACCCGAACATCTTCAACATCGCCATCGAGGGCGTGTTCGACGACGCCCAGGACATCGTCAAGGCGGTCTCGAACGACCACGCCTTCAAGGCGCGCCAGAAGATCGGCACGGTCAACTCGATCAACTGGGCGCGCGTGGTGGCCCAGGTGGTGTACTACTTCAAGGGCTGGCTGCTGGCGACCGACGGTCCCGGCCAGAAGGTCTCGTTCTGCGTGCCCTCGGGCAACTTCGGCAACGTCTGCGCCGGCCATATCGCGCGCATGATGGGCTTGCCGATCGACAAGCTGGTGGTCGCCACCAACGAGAACGACGTGCTCGACGAGTTTTTCCGCACCGGCGCCTACCGCGTGCGCAAGTCGGCCGAGACCTACCACACCTCCAGCCCCAGCATGGACATCTCCAAGGCCTCGAACTTCGAGCGCTTTGTGTTCGACCTGCTGGGCCAGGATGCCGGCAAGCTGGCGGCGCTGTTCCGCGACGTGGAAGAGAAGGGCGGCTTCGACCTGGCGGGCACGCCGGAATTCGACCGCATCCGCCAGTTCGGCTTCGTCTCGGGACGCAGCACGCACGAGGACCGGCTGGCGACGATTCGCGACCTGTCGTCGCGCTATGGCGTCACCATCGATACCCATACCGCCGACGGCATCAAGGTGGCGCGCGAGCATCTCAGCGCGGGCGTGCCGATGGTGGTGCTGGAAACCGCGCTGCCGGCCAAGTTTGCCGACACCATCCGCGAGGCGCTGGGCCACGAGCCGGAGCGCCCGGCGAAGTTCGAGGGCATCGAGAGCCTGCCGCAGCGCTTCGAGGTGATGCCGGCCGACGCCGCGCAGGTGAAGGCCTATATCGCCCGCCACACCGGCCTGTAAGCGCGCAGGTGCGGAGCTCGGGACGTGGCTGCGGCGCCGCCGCGTGCCGGGTCCGGGCCAACTCGCTACAATCAGGCTGCGGGCCCGATCCACGGTCCCCGGATTGCCAGCCCCGCGCGGGTGCCGGCAATGCGCGGGCCGTTTTTCATGGGCCAACCCTTTCCCACATTGCACCATGACCCAAGCCGCAGCACCTTCCCGTCCCCCGATGCTGACCATGGCCCAGGCGCTCGACGCGCTGCTTGGCGCCGCCCGGCCGCTGGCGCAGGCGGAGACCATCGACACGCTCGCCGCCAACGGCCGCGTGCTGGCCGCGGCGGTGACGAGCACGCTGCGCGTGCCGCCGGCCGACAATACCTCGATGGACGGCTACGCGCTGCGCGCCGCCGAGGTGCCGGCCGAAGGCACGCGGCTGCGCGTGTCGCAACGGATTCCCGCCGGCCATGTCGGCACCGCGCTGGAGCCCGGCACCGCGGCGCGCATCTTCACCGGCGGGCTGATCCCGCCCGGCGCCGATGCCGTGGTGATGCAGGAGCAATGCACGGTCGAGGGCGACGACGTCATCGTCAACCACGTGCCGCAGTCCGGCGCATGGGTGCGGCGCGCCGGCGAGGACATCGAAGCCGGCAGCGTGATCCTGCCGGCCGGCACGCGGCTGACGCCGCAGGCGCTGGGCCTGGCCGCGTCGGTCGGCCAGGCGAAGCTGGAGGTGGTGCGCCGCGTGCGCGTCGCGGTGTTCTTCACCGGCGACGAACTGGCGATGCCGGGCGAGCCGCTCAAGCCGGGCGCGATCTACAACTCCAACCGCTTCACGCTGCGCGGCCTGCTCGAAAACCTCGGCTGCGAGGTCAGCGACTTCGGCATCGTGCCCGATACGCTGGCCGCCACGCGCGAGACGCTGCGCCGCGCGGCGCAGGGCCATGACCTGATCATCACCTCGGGCGGCGTCTCGGTCGGCGAGGAAGACCATATCAAGCCCGCGGTCGAGGCCGAAGGACGGCTCGACATGTGGCAGATCGCGATCAAGCCGGGCAAGCCGCTGGCATTCGGGCAGGTCGGCAGCGGCAGCGAGCCGGCGTTTTTCCTGGGGCTGCCGGGCAACCCCGTGTCCAGCTTCGTGACCTTCCTGCTGTTCGTGCGCCCGTTCATCCTGCGCCTGCAGGGCGTGGCCGAGGTCACGCCGCGGCGCCTGCCGCTGCGCGCCGATTTCGAGCTGAAGCAGGGCGACCGCCGCAACGAGTTCCTGCGCGCGCGCCTCAACGCCGAAGGCGGGCTGGACCTGTTCCCCAACCAGAGTTCGGGCGTGCTGACCTCCACCGTCTGGGGCGACGGCCTGATCGACAATCCGCCCAACCAGGCGATCGCGCGCGGCGACACCGTGCAGTTCATTCCGTTTGACGGCCTGCTCGCGTAGCGGCCGGCATGACCCGATGCAGAAGGCAGCGATGATCATCGAACTCCGATTCTTTGCCAGCGTGCGCGAACAGCTCGGCGTGTCCGCCGAGCGCGCCGACGTGCCGGCCGAGGTGCGCACCGTCGGCGCGCTGCGCCAGTGGCTGCGCCAGCGCGGCGGCGCCTGGGCCGAGACCCTGGCCGAGGGCCGCGCCTTGCGCATGGCCGTCGACCACGCCGTGGCGCGTGCCGATACCGCGCTTGCCGATGGCTGCGAAGTCGCGTTTTTCCCGCCCGTGACCGGAGGCTGAGATGAGCGTCAGGGTGCAGCGCGAGGATTTCGACCTGGGCGCCGAGGTCGCGGCACTGCGCGCCGATAACCCGCAGGTCGGCGCCGTGGCCAGCTTTATCGGCACCGTGCGCGATGTCAGCGAGGGCAGCGCCGTCAGCGCGATGGAGCTGGAGCATTACCCCGGCATGACCGAGAAGGCGCTGGCGCAGATCGAGGCGGCGGCGTGCGCGCGCTGGGAGCTGCTCGGTGTCACCATCATCCATCGCGTCGGCCCGCTGCTGCCGCTGGACCAGATCGTGCTGGTCGCGGTGGCATCGAAGCACCGCGGCAATGCCTTTGCCGCGTGCGAATTCATCATGGACTACCTCAAGTCCGAAGCGCCGTTCTGGAAGAAGGAAGAAACGCCGGAGGGCGCGCGCTGGGTCGACGCGCGGGTGACCGATGAAGACGCGCTCAAGCGCTGGGGCATCCAGTCGCTCAACGCCAGCGGCGAGGACCAGCCCTGATGGGGCCGTTGGGGTTTGTTGCCGTCGGCGTTGGCGCGGCGGCGGGGGCATGGCTGCGCTGGGGATTCTCGGTGCTGTGGAACGCCATCAACCCGGCGATGCCGTACGGCACGCTCGCGGCCAACCTGCTGGGCGGCTACCTGATCGGGGTGGCGGTCGGCTTCTTCGATACGCATGCCGCGCTGCCGCCGGAATGGCGCCTGCTGGCCATCACCGGCTTCCTCGGCGGGCTGACCACGTTCTCGACGTTCTCGAGCGAAGTCCTGGCCAACCTGCTCGCCGGCGACTACGGCTGGGCGGCGATGCACCTGCTGCTGCACCTCGGCGGCTCCTTGCTGCTGACCGCGCTGGGGCTCTGGACCTATCGCATGCTGGCCTGATCGGCATTCCGGATCAGGGCCAGCAGCGCGGCATTGAATGCCTGTGCCTGCTCCATATGCGGGCTGTGGCCGGCACCGGCCACCACGCTGAACCCCGCCGCCGGGTGCAAGGCCCGCGTGGCCATGCCCACCGCCGGCGCATACAGCCGGCTGGCCTCTCCATACAGGTGGAACAGCGGCAGGCGCGCCGTGCGCAGCGTATCGCGGAAATCCTGTCGCGCCATGTCTTCCCACAAGCTGGCCAGCGTTGCGGCATCGCACTGCTGCGCCATGTGCGCGATGCGCTGCGTCGCCGCCGCCTGCGGACGCCGGCCCGCCGCCCACAAGCCTGATGCCACCGACGGCGCCAGCCGCGGCCAGTCGGCGCGGACGCGCTCCGCCATCTGGCCGGCATGGGCCACGTCGTAATGGCCGTGCAGGCCGTGCGGCCAGCCCGGGTCGGTGACCATGCGGGGCGTCATGTCGATGCTGCCCACCGCCGCGAGCGGCAGCTGCGGCTGGTCGCGCAGCAGCGCCCAGGCCACCATCGCGCCCATCGACCAGCCCGCCACCACCACGTCAGCCAGCCCGAGGTACCCGACCAGCGCGGCCACGTCGCGTCCGAGCGCCGCGACGGTCGCGCCCGTGCGCTGCCGCGACAGGCCGTGCCCGGCATGGTCGGGGGCGATCACGCGGAAGCCGGCCAGCGCCAGCGCGCGCTGTCCGTCAAAGGCCGCGCCATTGACCGACCAGCCGTGCAGCAGCAGCAAGGGCCGTCCCTGGCCGACCTCGCGCCAGCCGGGCAGGGCGCCGCGCGCCGGATGGACCGCATAGGGCGGCGCGGCGGGGCTGGCAGGTACCGGATCGGGTGCGTCCAACGGCGTGTCTCGGCTGGCGTAAGGGGGGAGAAGGAGGAGAAGGGGGCCCGGCATGCCGCACCGGGTGAGGGTGCCCCTCTATTGACATCCACGGGACTCAATTTATACGATGAAACATGAATCAGATATCAGGTTTTGCCTGAATGTCGGTTCCCGGCGACGGCAGCGCGACGGCAGGGGCGGGGAGGCACCTGTTCCGCCCGCCTGGCGCCGGCAGCACAGGCAGCGGTCGGCATTTCCATGACAAGGCGCGCAGCGCCACCGGAGACAAGATGTCCACCACCCAGACTGGCGACACCGGCATGGCCGACGTCGACGCCACCGGCCCGGCCGGCGGCATGGGCCCGCCCAAGACCGCGCGCGGGCAGAAGACGCGCGAGGCGCTGCTGCGCGCCGCCGAAAAGGTCTTCGGCGAGAAGGGCTACTATGCCGCGTCGATCTCCGAGATCACGCAGGAAGCCAAGGTGGCGATGGGCACCTTCTACCTGTACTTCAAGGACAAGGAAGACATCTTCCGCGCGCTGGTCGGGCACATGCTGGAGCTGGTACGCGCGCACCTGCGCAAGCACGTGGCTGCCGCCGAAACCCAGATGGAGGCCGAGCGCCTGGGCCTGAAGGCGTTCCTGTCCTTCGTTTCGCGCCACAAGAACCTGTACCGGATCGTACTGGATTCTTATTCGGTCGACGAGACCATCTACAGCAGCTATTTCCAGGTATTCGCCGAGCTCTACAGCCGGCGCCTGACCCGTGCCGAAGAGCAGGGCGAAATCGTCCACGGCGATGCCGAGGTGCGCGCCTGGTGCCTGATCGGCATCAGCAATTTCCTCGGCATGCGCTATGCGCGCTGGAAGCGTCCGCCATCGATGGAGAAGGTGGTCGACACCGCGTTCGACCTGATCGCGCACGGCCTGCAGCCGCACCAGACGCGATAGGTGCGCCCGGCGCGAGCGCAGCCATCGCGCGCCAGCACCGGCCCGCATGCGCCGCCAGCCGGCATGCCCCGCCATTGCAGCAGGTTTCATCCCGACAAGCACAAACAAGACCGAACCCAGGAGACCGCAATGCATCGCAACCCCCACGCCCTACGGGCCCTGGCCCTGGCCGCCGCGCTGCTCGGCACCGGCGCCGCGCTGGCCAAGGACATCCGCATCGCCCACGTCTACGACAAGACCGGCGCGCTCGAGGCCTATGCCAAGCAGACCCAGACCGGCCTGATGATGGGCCTGGAGTACGCCACCAACGGCACCATGACCGTCAACGGCAACAAGCTGGTGGTGATCGAGAAAGACACCCAGGGCAAGCCGGACGTGGCCAAGGCGCAGCTGGCCGCGGCCTACAGCGACGACCGCGCCGACATCGCGGTGGGCCCGACGTCGTCCGGCACGGCGCTGGCGATGCTGCCGGTGGCCGAGGAATACAAGAAGGTGCTGCTGGTCGAGCCCGCCGTGGCCGACTCCATCACCGGCGACAAGTGGAACCGCTATATCTTCCGCACCGGCCGCAATTCGTCGCAGGACGCGATTTCCAATGCGGTGGCGCTGGACAAGCCGGGGGTGCAGATCGCCACGCTGGCGCAGGACTATGCCTTCGGCCGCGATGGCGTCAAGGCCTTCAAGGGGGCGCTCAAGCACGCCAGGATCGTGCACGAGGAATACCTGCCAACCAATACCACCGACTTCACCGCGGGCGCGCAGCGGCTGTTCGATTCGCTCAAGGACAAGCCCGGGCGCAAGGTGATCTTCGTCATCTGGGCCGGCGCCGGCAACCCGTTCAAGATCGCCGACCTGGACCCGAAACGCTACGGCATCGAGATCGCCACCGGCGGCAACATCCTGCCGGCGATGGCCAGCTACAAGAACTTCCCGGGCATGGAAGGGGCCACGTACTACTACTTCGGCATTCCCAAGAACAAGGCCAACGAGTGGCTGGTGTCCAACCACTACAGCAAATTCAAGGCGCCGCCTGATTTCTTCACCGCCGGCGGCATGAGCGCGGGCATCGCGCTGGTCGAAGCCCTGAAGAAGACGCATGGCGAGACCGGCAGCGAGAAGCTGATCGCGGCGATGGAAGGCATGTCGTTCGATACGCCCAAGGGCAGGATGACCTTCCGCAAGGAAGACCACCAGGCGATGCAGTCGATGTACCACTTCAAGATCAAGGTGGACCCGGCCTTTGCCTGGGGCGTGCCGGAACTCGTGCGCGAGATCAAGCCCGAGGAAATGAACGTGCCCGTGCGCAACCACCGCTGATGAACGCGCCAGCCTCCTTTGCCAGGACCGCGCCGGCGCCGTCGCAGCCGGCCGGCCAGCCCGCCGGCGCGGCGTCGTCCGCGGCGCGGCCGTTGCTGGAAACGCGCGGGCTCACCATCCGCTTTGGCGGCCACGTCGCCGTCAATGCGGTGTCGTGCGCGTTCCGGCCCGGCGAGCTGACCTGCATCGTCGGCCCCAACGGCGCCGGCAAGACCACGTATTTCAACCTGATCTCGGGGCAGTTGCCGCCCACTGCCGGGCAGATCGTGCTCGATGGCGAGGACGTGACGCGCCTGCCGGTGTCGCACAAGACCCGGCGCGGCATCGGCCGTGCGTTCCAGCTGACCAGCCTGTTCCCGCAGCTGTCGGTGCTCGAGAACGTGCGCCTGGCGGTGCAGGCGCGGCAGCAGCGCGGCATCGATTTGTTCTCGATGTGGTCGCGCCACCGCGACCTGCAGGCGCAGGCCATGGCCATCCTGGAACGGGTGGCGCTGGCCGGCAAGCGCCACCTGACGGTAGCATCGCTGCCGCACGGCGACCAGCGCAAGCTGGAGGTCGGCATCCTGCTGGCGCTGCAGCCGCGCGTGTTCATGTTCGACGAACCCACCGCGGGCATGAGCGTCGACGAAGTGCCGGTGATCCTGGACCTGATCCGCGAGATCCGCCAGGACCGCAGCAAGACCGTGCTGCTGGTCGAACACAAGATGGACGTGGTGCGCTCGCTGGCCGACCGCATCATCGTGCTGCACAACGGTGCGCTGGTGGCGGATGGTGACCCGGCCGAGGTGATCGCCTCGCCGGTGGTGCAGCAGGCCTACCTGGGCCTGCCGGAAGAGGAGGGCGACCATGCCTGATGCGACCGCGGCGCAGCCGATCCTGCAACTGCAGGGTGTGCAGACCCATATCGGCCCGTACCACATCCTGCATGGCGTCAGCTTCACGGTGCCGCGCGGCGGCGTGACCATGCTGCTGGGGCGCAACGGCGCCGGCAAGACCACCACGCTGCGCACCATCATGGGCCTGTGGCAGGCCAGCACCGGCACTGTCATTTTCAACGGCGCCGACATCACGCGCCGCGGCACGCCGGCGATCGCGCAGGCCGGCATTGCCTATGTGCCCGAGAACATGAGCGTGTTCTCCGACCTGACCGTGGCCGAGAACATGCGCCTGGCCGCCCGCACCGGCGCCATCGACGAACGCCGGCTGGACTGGGTGTTCCGCATGTTCCCGGCGCTGAAGACGTTCTGGCACCAGCGCGCGGGCGTGTTGTCGGGCGGGCAGAAGCAGATGCTGTCGGTGGCGCGCGCCATCATCGAGCCGCGCCAGCTGCTGATCGTCGACGAGCCGACCAAGGGGCTGGCGCCGGCGATCATCCAGAACATGATCCATGTGTTCCGCGAGCTGAAGCAGACCGAGGTGTCGATCCTGCTGGTGGAGCAGAATTTCCATATGGCGAAGTCGGTGGGCGATACCGTGGCGGTGATGGACGATGGCCGCACGGTGCATACCGGCACGATGGCGGCGCTGGCGGAGGATGAACGGTTGCAGCAGCAGCTGCTGGGGTTGTCGCTGGCGGCGCACCAGTAGCGAAAACGATCAGCGAGACCGATGGTTTGCTCTTCTCTCCCGCTTGCGGGAGAGGGAGCACACAGCACGCGGAAGAATCACCGCGGCAGGACGAGACACATGACAACTTCAACCACCTTGCCGGCCGCAACCCCGGCCGCACCGCCCGGCGTCCGCCTCGACTGGACCCCGCTCGCGCTGGCGCCGCTGTTGATGCTGCTGGCCTTTGCGCTGGTCGGCAGCCCGTCGACCTGGCTCACGCTGACCATTGCCGGCCTGGCGATGGGCATGATCATCTTCATGGTGTCGTCCGGCCTGACGCTGGTGTTCGGCCTGATGGACGTGCTCAACTTCGGCCATGGCGCGTTCATCGCACTGGGCGCCTATGTCGCGGCCTCGGTGCTGCTGCCGCTGGCGGGCTGGGTCGAGGCCGACAGCCTGGCGCTGAACCTGTCGGTGTTTGCCCTGGCGATCGCCGCGGCGATGGTGGCAGCCGGCGCGGTCGGGCTGTTCTTCGAGCGCGTGGTGGTGCGCCCGGTCTACGGCCAGCACCTGAAGCAGATCCTGATCACGATGGGCGGCATGATCGTCGCCGAGCAGCTGATCAAGGCGATCTGGGGCCCGGAGACCATCGCGCTGCAGGTGCCCACCACCTTCCGCGGCGCGGTGCTGCTCGGCGACGCGGCGATCGAGAAGTACCGGCTGATCGCGATGGCGCTGGGGCTGGTGATCTTCATCGCCATGCTGCTGCTGCTCAACCGCACCCGCATCGGCCTGCTGATCCGCGCCGGGGTGGAGAACCGCGAGATGGTCGAGGCGCTGGGCTACCGGGTGCGTCGCCTGTTCGTCGGCGTGTTCGTCGCCGGTGCGGCATTGGCGGGCCTGGGCGGCGTGCTGTGGGGCCTGTACCAGCAGAACATCACGGCGGCGATCGGTGCGCAGGTCAATGTGCTGATCTTCATCGTGATCATCATCGGCGGACTGGGTTCGACCACGGGGTGTTTCGTCGGCGCGCTGCTGGTGGGGCTGATGGCCAACTACACCGGCTTCCTGTTTCCCAAGGTGGCGCTGTTCTCCAACATCCTGCTGATGATGCTGATCCTGCTGTGGCGCCCGCAAGGGCTGTTCCCGGTGGCGCGGCGCTGAGGAGCACCACCATGATCCGACTTCTTTCCGGCGACCTGCCGCGCAGCCGCGTGCTGGCGGCGCTGCTGCTGCTGATCCTGGTGGCGCTGGCGTGCGCGCCGTTTGCGTTTCCCGGCGCGCGCGCGCTGAACATGGCGGCCAAGATCTGCATCTTCGTGGTGCTGGTGGCCAGCTATGACCTGCTGCTGGGCTATACCGGCATCGTCTCGTTTGCCCACACCATGTTCTTCGGCATCGGCGGCTATGGCGTGGCCATCGCCATGTCGCGCATGGAGCCGGGCTGGGGCGCATTACTGGCCGGCACGGCCGGCGCGCTGGCGGTGTCGGCGCTGCTGGCCTTCCTGGTCGGGCTGTTCTCGCTGCGGGTGCGGGCGATCTTCTTCGCCATGATCACGCTGGCGGTTGCCACCGCCTTCGCCACGCTGGTCTCGCAGCTGTCGGAGTGGACCGGCGGCGAGGACGGGCTGACCTTCAAGGTGCCGGAGGTGCTGCGTCCCGGCTTTACACTGGGCGACGCCGAATGGCTGGGCGTAGCGCTGAGCGGCAAGCTGCTCAGCTACTACCTGGTGTTCGCCGGCGCGCTGGTGCTGTTCCTGGCGCTGCTGCGCATCGTCAACTCGCCGTTCGGCCGGGTGCTGCAGGCGATCCGCGAGAACGACTTCCGCGCCGAGGCGATCGGCTACCGCACCGTGGTCTACCGCACGGTGTCGACGGTGCTGTCGGCCATGTTCGCCACGCTGGCGGGCGTGCTGATGGCAATCTGGTTGCGCTACAACGGCCCCGACACCTCGCTGTCGTTCGAGATCATGGTCGACATCCTGCTGATCGTGGTGATTGGCGGCATGGGCACGCTCTACGGCGCGGTGATCGGCACCGTGCTGTTCCTGCTGGCGCAGACCTACCTGCAGGACGTGATGAAGCTGGCCAGCGACGGCACCGCCGCGCTGCCGCTGCTGTCGGCGCTGCTGCATCCGGACCGCTGGCTGCTATGGCTGGGCCTGCTGTTCGTGCTGAGCGTCTATTATTTCCCGCAGGGCGTGGTGGGCCGGCTGCGCGGCAGCGGGCCGGTCCAGGACATCGCCAGCTGAGCGGAGGCTAGCCCATGTACGTCATCGACTGGCTGCACCGGAACGCGCAGCATTTCCCCGACAAGGTCGCGCTGGTGGACGTGGAAAGCGGCCGCCACGTGACCTATCGCCATGTCGACGAGCGTGCGAGCCGCTTTGCCGAATACCTGCGCGACCGGCTGCGGCTGGCACCGGGCACGCGCGTGGCGGTGCTGGCGCACAACAGCTCGGACTATCTCGAGATGCTGTATGGCTGCGCCAAGGCCGGCATGGTGATGGTGTGCCTGAACTGGCGCCTGCCCGCGGCCGAACTGCTGCCGATCCTGCACGACTGCACGCCGCAAGTGCTGGTGGCGGGCGACGGCTTCCTGGGCGTGGCGGCGGAACTGGCGCGTGCGGTGCCGCTGCGCGCGGTGCTGCACCTCGCCGATGACGAGGCCGCCGACGTGCCCGGCGGCTGGACCGAATACGAGGCCGTGCTCGATGCCGCGTCCGGCCGCATCATCGAGATGCCGTGCCGCGACGAGAGCGAAATCTGGCACCTGCTCTATACCTCCGGCACCACTGGCAAGCCCAAGGGCGTGATCCAGACCTACGGCATGGTCTTCTTCAACGCCGTCAACGCGATGCTGGCCAACCAGATCACCCGCGACGACGTGTTCCTCAACGTGCTGCCGTTCTTCCATACCGGCGGCCTGAACCTGTACGCCAACCCGGTGCTGCACGCCGGCGGCACGGTGCACATCATGCGGCAGTTCGAGCCGCAGGCCGTGCTGGCCCGGCTCGACCGCCGCAGCGGCGCGGGCATCACCATGTTCTTCGCGGTGCCGGCGGTGTACCTGTTCCTGAGCCAGCACCCGCGCTTCGCGCAGGCGGACCTGTCCGGCGTGCGCAATATGGCGGCGGGCGGCTCGCCGGTGCCCCGGCCCTTGCTGGAGGCCTACCTGGCCAAGGGCGTGACCATCCGCTTCGGTTTCGGCATGACCGAGACCGGCCCCACGGTCTTCGTTTGCGACGAGGACACCGCGCGCCGCAAGCTGGGCAGCATCGGCAAGCCGGTGGGGTCGATGCTGACCCGCATCGTCGATCCGCTCGGCGTGGACGTCGGCCCCGGCGAGCGCGGCGAACTGCTGATCAAGGGGCCGGGCGTGACGCCGGGCTACTGGAACCTGCCCGAAGCCACCGCGCAGGCGTTGCGCGACGGCTGGCTGCATTCCGGCGACATCGCCTATTGCGACGAGGACGGCGACTACTACATCGTCGACCGGGCCAAGGACATGTTTATCTCGGGCGGCGAGAACGTCTATCCGGCCGAGGTCGAGAGCGTGCTGTTCCAGTTGCCGGGCGTGGCCGAGGCCGCGGTGATCGGCACGCCGGACGCACGCTGGGGCGAGGTCGGCATGGCGCTGGTGGTGCTGCGTCCGGGTGCCACGCTGGACGCCGAGGCCGTGATCGCCCATTGCAAGGCACAACTGGCCGGCTACAAGGTGCCGCGTGCGGTGCGCTTCCTCGAGGCGTTGCCGCGCACGCCGTCCGGCAAGGTGGAAAAGCACAAGCTGCGTGCCGGCTTTAACGGAAAGGGCAGCTGATAGCAGGCACCGGTTTGCCGTGGCCCGCGATGTTCGCAACCGCAGTTCCCGCAGTTCCCGCAGTCTTCCATTGACGAAGGTCTCGACGGCCCCGGCGCGGGGCGACACAAGGAGGTTGACATGCAATCCACGCAGCATTCGCCGCGGCGGCACCGCGGCCTCGGGCTCACGGCGCTGGCGGCGGCCGCATCGATGCTGGCCGCATGCGGGTCCAGCGACGACGACAACGGCAATGGCGGCAAGCCCAATACCAAGCCGGCTTATATCGGCGCGGTCACCATCAGCAGCTACGACGGCGCCACCGACGACCTGCTGACCGCAGGGCTGGGCAAGGACGGACTGGCCAGCAGCACGGCGCCGCTGCCGCTCAACCCGGCCGCGCCCACCGCGGCGGAGCTGCGGCGCTATGCGATCTATACCAACTATCGCGCCATTGTCGATACCAGCGCCGGCGGCGGCTACGGCTCGCTCTACGGGCCCAACGTCGACGCCCAGGGCAATGTCACGGCGTCGGAGGGCAAGGTCGCGGGCGTCGAGTACGTAGCTTACTCCGACGACGGCTCGAGTCAGCAGAACGTGACCATGCTGGTGCAGATACCGACCACGTTCAACCCCGCCCGGCCATGCCTGATCACCGCGACCTCGTCGGGCTCGCGCGGCGTCTATGGGGCCATCGGCACCGGCGAATGGGGCCTGAAACGCGGCTGCGCGGTGGCCTATACCGACAAGGGCACCGGCGCCGCCCCGCATGACCTCGATACCGACACGGTGCCGCTGATCGACGGTACCCGCACCACGCGCGCGGCCGCCGGCAAGAACGCGCACTTCGCCGCGCCGGCCGGGGCCACCTCGCTGGAGGAATTCACCGCCGCCAACCCGCACCGGCTGGCGTTCAAGCACGCGCATTCGCGGCGCAATCCGGAGAAGGACTGGGGCAAGTTCACGCTGCAGGCGGTGGAGTTCGCGCTGTGGGCCATCAATGACCGCTTCGGCGCCGTGTCGGCCAACGGCACGCGCCAGCGCACGCTGGACCCGGACAAGGTGCTGGTGATCGCATCGAGCGTGTCCAATGGCGGCGGCGCTGCCGTGGCTGCCGCCGAGCAGGATGCCGGCGGCCTGATCGATGGCGTGGCGGTGGCCGAGCCCAACCTGAACATGCCGCCCAACACCGGCATCGTGGTGCGTCGCGGCGCGGCGCAGGTGGCGGCGTCGGGGTTGACGCTGTATGACTACACCACCACGGCCAACCTGCTGCAGCACTGCGCCGGGCGCGCCACCGCGCTGACCCAGGCGCCGTTCTACAACAACCCCGCCATGGCGCCGTTCTTCGCCGCGCGCTGCCAGACGCTGGCCGAGAAAGGACTGGTCACCGGCGCCAACACCGACCAGCAGAGCGCCAGCGCGCTGCAGGCGCTGCGTGCCGCCGGCTGGGAAGCGGAATCGGATGACCTGCACCCGTCGCTGGCCGCGTTCGACGTGGCGGCCGCGATCTCGGTCACCTATGCCAACGCCTATGCGCAGGCCAGCGTGACCGACCGGCTGTGCGGCTACAGCTTTGCCGCCACGCTGACCGACCTGAAGCCCGCCGCGATCGCACCGGCCGCGCTGGCGTCGATGTATGCCACTGGCAATGGCATTCCGCCGCAGGCACCGGTCCAGCTGATCAACGACCGCGATCCGCAGCACGGGCCATACCTGAACCTGCCGTCAGTGTCCGCCTCGACCCAGCGCGCCGACCTCAACTACGACGGCGCCAGCTGCCTGCGCAACCTGCTGACCGGATCCGATGCCGCGGCACTCGCGCTGCAGGCCGGCCAGGCGCTGACGCTGCGCAACGGCAATCTGCGCGGCAAACCGGCGCTGATCGTGCATGGGCGCAGCGACGCGCTGCTGCCGGTCAACCATACCTCGCGCCCCTACCTCGGCCTGAATCGCCAGCAGGAGGGCGTGACCAGCAAGCTGTCCTACGTGGAGGTCGAGAACGCACAGCATTTCGATGCCTTCATCGGCGTGGTGCCGGGCTACAGCAACCGCTATGTGCCGCTGCACGTCTACCTGAACCGCGCCCTGGACGCGGTCTACGACAACCTGACCGCCGGCAGGGCGCTGCCGCCGTCGCAGGTGGTGCGGACCACGCCGCGCGGCGGCACCCTCAACACTCCGGCGCCGGCGCTGCTGCCCTCCAACGTGCCGCCGTTCGCCGCCACGCCGGCGCCCGGCAATGCCATCACCGTCAGCGCCAATACCGTACAGGTGCCTGACTGATGCACGACGACCCGCCGCGCGTGCTGTCGCAGCGCGATTTCGACCGCTTCGCCGCGCTGTCGCGCGACGACAACCCGATCCACTGCGATCCGGCCTTTGCCCGTGGCACCCATTTCGGTGCCACGGTGGCGCACGGCATGTTGCTGTTCTCGCTGCTGTGCGCGCACAGCGCGCGGCAACTGCCGGGGCCGGCCTTGCCGGTCGCGCAGACGCTGATGTTCCCGGCGCCGGCGTTCGTCGGCGACGCGGTGCATTTCGCGCTGTCCGCGCAGCCGGCGCCCGCCGGGCTTGCCGCCTACGCCACCACGGTAAGCAGTGCGGGCGGGCCCGGCCAGGCGCCGCGGGTGACGGCCGTCGGCGAGTCGCGCTGGCTGGCGGACGCGGGTCCTGCCGCACTGGCCGGCCAGCCTGACGCGGCGGACCCCGTTGCACGGCACGGCGACGCGGTCCTGTACGGCCTGCGTCCGGGCCAGCAGGCGGCAGCGGTGCGGGCCTTTACCGCGGCGGACCTGGACGAGTACATCGCGCTGACCGGCGATGCCAATCCGTTCCATGCCGATGCCGGCTTCGCCCGCGCGCGGGGCTTCGCCGGCGTGCTGGTGCCGTTGCCATTGCTGGCCGGCATGTTCTCCGACCTGCTCGGTACCCGGCTGCCCGGCCGCGGCACCGGCTGGATGAAGCAGTCGCTGCGGCTGGCGGCGCCGGCCCGGCTGGACGAGCCGCTGACGGCGCGGGTGCGCATCGTGCGGCTGCGTGCGGACAAGGATCTCGTCAACCTGGCCAGCGTGGTCACCGGCGCGGACGGCCGGGTGGTGGTGCAGGGCGAAGCGCTGGTGCTGGTGCGCAACCTGGCGGACAAGGGCGCCGGCCGGGCAGTGTAGCGGGCGCGCGTATCGCGGGCATCACATGGTGCCGCGCCGAATTGCCGGCGCCGCGCCATGCCGGTGGCGCGCAATTCCGCGCGGCATGCGGCCTTGAAATGTCACCGCAAAGCCTTATCTTTCGGTATGACATCGAGTGTCCGGCAGGGCATACGGGCGCGGCGGCAAGCACGGCCTGCGCCAGCGCCCCCGCATCAGGACACGACCTATCCGAGAGAGGGAATCCTTATGCGTCTTGACAAGCTGACCACCCGGTTCCAGGAAGCGCTGGCTGATGCGCAGAGCCTGGCGCTGGCCAACGACAACCAGTACATCGATCCGCAGCACGTGCTGCGCGCCCTGCTGGCGCAGGACGACGGCGCCGCCAAGGCGTTGCTGGCGCGCGCCGGCGTCAACGTGCAGGGCCTGCAGACGGCGCTGGACGCGGCCATCAAGCGCCTGCCGCAGGTGCAGGGCAACAGCGAGGTCCAGATCGGCCGCGAGCTGGTGAACCTGCTCAATGCCACCGAGAAGGAAGCGATCAAGCGCGGCGACCAGTTCATCGCCAGTGAGCTGTTCCTGCTCGCCGTCGCCGACGACAAGGGCGACGCCGGCCGCCTCGCGCGCGAGCACGGGCTCAACCGCAAGTCGCTCGAGTCGGCGATCCAGGCGGTGCGCGGCGGCGATTCGGTCAACAGCGCCGAGGCCGAAGGCCAGCGCGAAGCCCTGAAGAAATACACCATCGACCTGACCGAGCGCGCCCGCATCGGCAAGCTCGATCCCGTGATCGGCCGCGACGACGAAATCCGCCGCGCGATCCAGATCCTGCAGCGCCGCACCAAGAACAACCCGGTGCTGATCGGCGAGCCGGGCGTGGGCAAGACCGCCATCGTCGAAGGCCTGGCGCAGCGCATCGTCAACGGCGAGGTGCCGGAAAGCCTGAAGAACAAGCGCGTGCTGGTGCTGGACATGGCCGGCCTGCTGGCCGGCGCCAAGTATCGCGGCGAGTTCGAGGAACGGCTCAAGGCGGTGCTGAACGACGTCGCCAAGGACGAAGGCCAGACCATCGTCTTCATCGACGAGATCCACACCATGGTCGGCGCCGGCAAGGCCGAGGGCGCGATCGACGCGGGCAACATGCTCAAGCCGGCGCTGGCGCGCGGCGAGCTGCACTGCATCGGCGCGACCACGCTGGACGAATACCGCAAGTACATCGAGAAGGATGCCGCGCTCGAGCGCCGCTTCCAGAAGGTGCTGGTCGACGAGCCGAGCGTGGAAGCCACCATCGCCATCCTGCGCGGCCTGCAGGAAAAGTACGAGCTGCACCACGGTGTCGAAATCACCGACCCGGCCATCGTCGCCGCGGCGGAGCTGTCGCATCGCTATATCACCGACCGCTTCCTGCCCGACAAGGCCATCGACCTGATCGACGAGGCCGCCGCGCGCATCAAGATGGAAATCGATTCCAAGCCGGAGTCGATGGACAAGCTCGAGCGCCGCACCATCCAGCTGAAGATCGAGCGCGAGGCGGTCAAGAAAGAGACCGACGAAGCCTCGCTCAAGCGCCTGGAGCTGATCGAGCAGGAAATCGCGCGCCTGGAGAAGGAGTACGCTGACCTTGACGAGATCTGGAAGGCCGAGAAGGGCGCCGCGCAAGGCACGGCCGCGCTGAAGGAAGAGATCGAGAAGGTCAAGCTCGAGATCGCCAAGCTGCAGCGCGAAGGCAAGCTCGACAAGGTGGCAGAGCTGCAGTACGGCAGGCTGCCGGGCCTGGAAGGCAAGCTCAAGGCCGCGACCGATGCCGAGGAGCGCGAGCAGAAGCAGCCCAACAAGCTGCTGCGCACGCAGGTGGGCGCCGAGGAAATCGCCGAGGTGGTCAGCCGCGCGACCGGCATCCCGGTCTCGAAGATGATGCAGGGCGAGCGCGAGAAGCTGCTGAAGATGGAAGAGCGCCTGCATGCGCGCGTGGTCGGCCAGGACGAGGCCGTGCGGCTGGTGTCCGACGCCATCCGCCGTTCGCGTGCCGGGCTGGCCGACGAGAACAAGCCCTATGGCTCGTTCCTGTTCCTGGGCCCGACCGGCGTCGGCAAGACCGAGCTGTGCAAGGCGCTGGCGGAGTTCATGTTCGATTCGGAAGAGCACCTGATCCGTATCGACATGAGCGAGTTCATGGAGAAGCACAGCGTCAGCCGCCTGATCGGCGCGCCGCCCGGATACGTGGGCTACGAGGAAGGAGGCTACCTGACCGAAGCCGTGCGCCGCAAGCCGTACAGCGTGGTGCTGCTCGACGAAGTCGAGAAGGCCCACCCGGACGTCTTCAACGTGCTGCTGCAGGTGCTGGACGACGGCCGCCTGACCGATGGCCAGGGCCGCACCGTCGACTTCAAGAACACGGTGATCGTGATGACCTCCAACCTCGGTTCGCAGATCATCCAGTCGATGGCCGGTGAGCCGCAGGAAGCGATCAAGGGCGCGGTCTGGCAGGAAGTGCGCACGCATTTCCGGCCGGAGTTCCTCAACCGGATCGATGAAGTCGTGGTGTTCCACGCGCTCGACCAGAAGCATATCGAGTCGATCGCACGCATCCAGCTGCAGCGCCTGCAGGCCCGCCTGGCCCGCATGGACATGACGCTGGAGGTCAGCGACCAGGCGCTGGAGAAGATCGCCAGCGCGGGCTACGACCCGGTGTTCGGGGCGCGTCCGCTCAAGCGCGCGATCCAGCAGCAGATCGAGAACCCGGTGGCACGAGCCATTCTCGAAGGCAAGTTCGCCGCCAAGGACGTGGTGCCGGTGGATTACGCCGACGGGGAGTTTACGTTCGGGCGGAAGCTGGACTGAGGCTGCTTGCGCCTCCCTTTACAGGGGAGGCGTGGACAAGCGTTGCTCCACACAATCCCTGCGCGCAAGCGCAGGGATTTTTTCTTTCTGCTCGCCGTGTAATGCGGTCCGCAGCCGTGCAAATATTTCACGCGGCAGTGGGGACGGCGCTACGGCCGTCAACGGATTGCAGGGTGATGCCGAGTGGCACGCTTTTCGCGTTGCAAAAGGGTTGAGTTTCCCTACAAGGCGCTGCGCCCACGCAGCCCCCATCCCCCCAGGAGCCCTTTATGAACGACAAGCCTTTCCTCACAGACGTCAAGACCCTGCGTGAGCGTGCGCGGCAGCACATCGACGAAGGGGCGGTGACCGCGGGCTACGCCGCGGATCGCGACACCGTGCTGAAGCTGCTCAACGACGCGCTGGCTACCGAACTGGTCTGCGTGTTGCGCTACCGGCGCCACTACTTCATGGCCAAGGGGCCGAACTCGAAGAGCGTGGCCGATGAATTCCTGGCGCATTCGAATGAAGAGCAGGGCCACGCCGACCAGATTGCCGAGCGCATCGTGCAACTGGGCGGCGAGCCCGACTTTGCCCCGGACGGGCTGACCAGCCGCTCGCATGCGGAGTATGTGGCCGGCACCTCGCTGACCGACATGATCAGGGAAGACCTGGTGGCCGAGCGCATTGCCATCGACAGCTACCGGGAAATCATCCGGTTCCTGGGCGAGCGCGACCCGACTTCGCGCCGGCTGATGGAATCGATCCTGGCCGTGGAAGAGGAGCATGCCGACGAAATGGCCGACCTGCTGAGCCGGCAGGGCGGCGGCTGATGCGATTGTCGCGCAATTGATATGGGTCAAGCCGCGACGGCGGCCGGCCCGATAAGATCTGCGCTGTCATGGAGATGCGGGGGCGCTCTTCATGACTTGTCTACCCGTTTCCGGAATGGAAACTTCGCCCGCACCGGTTTGCCGGTGCGGGCGTTTTCTTTTGGGTGTGCCGCTTGCGCCACTTGTGCGCACCCTTGCGCGCCGTTATGCACCCTGTGTCGGGTATGCCCATATTTCCGCCGCATCTTATGCAGAAAACGGCGAAGGATCGGCGAAACCCTTCGTTCCGTTCGCCATGCCCCGTCGGTAGTCTTGCTCCTGATACCAGCCCGCCCGTCCGGCGGGCCACGCAAACAGGCGCAAGGCGCCATCCACGACACTGACGGGAGCAACACAAGATGATCCGCA
The DNA here is from genome assembly GCF_000372525.1 of Cupriavidus neocaledonicus. Taxonomy (GTDB): domain Bacteria; phylum Pseudomonadota; class Gammaproteobacteria; order Burkholderiales; family Burkholderiaceae; genus Cupriavidus; species Cupriavidus neocaledonicus. The sequence continues at coordinate 64,695 of NZ_AQUR01000104.1, read as the reverse complement.
AACTGGCCATCGGCCTGGCCGTCCTGGCAGCTTTCAGCGCGGCACAGACCGCGAGCGCTGCCAACCTGCTGAACGTTTCCTACGATCCGACGCGCGAACTGTATGTCGATGTCAATGCCGCCTTCGCCAAGGCCTGGAAGGCCCAGGGCGGCGACGCCGTGAGCGTGCGCCAGTCGCACGGCGGCTCGGGCAAGCAGGCACGCTCGGTGATCGACGGGCTCGACGCCGACGTGGTCACGCTGGCGCTGGGCTACGACATCGATGCCATCGCCGAGAAGGGCCTGATCAAGCCGGACTGGCAGAAGCGCCTGCCGCACAACGCCTCGCCGTACACCTCGACCATCGTGTTCCTGGTGCGCAAGGGCAATCCCAAGGGCATCAAGGACTGGGGCGACCTGGTCAAGCCCGGGGTGCAGGTGATCACCCCCAACCCCAAGACCTCGGGCGGCGCGCGCTGGAACTATCTGGCGGCGTGGGGCTATGCGCTGCGCCAGCCGGGCGGCAACGACGCCAAGGCGCGCGAGTTCGTCGGCGAACTGCTCAAGCACGTGCCGGTGCTGGATTCGGGCGCGCGCGGCGCCACTACCACCTTTGTCGAGCGCGGGCTGGGCGATGTGCTGATCGCGTGGGAGAACGAAGCCATCCTGGCGATCAAGGAGCTGGGCCCGGACAAGTTCGACATCGTCGCGCCGTCGGTGTCGATCCTGGCGGAGCCGCCGGTGGCCGTGGTCGACAAGGTGGTCGACAAGAAGGGCACGCGCAAGGCGGCCGAGGCCTATTTGCAGTTCCTGTACACCGACGAAGGGCAGGAGATCGCGGCGAAGAACTACTACCGCCCGATCTCGCAGAAGGTCGCGGCCAAGTACGCCGCCAATTTCCCCAAGGTGAAGCTGTTCACCATCGACGAGGTCTTCGGCGGCTGGCAAAAGGCGCAGAAGACCCACTTCGCCGATGGCGGTTCGTTCGACCAGATCTACCAGCCCGGCAAGAAGTAAAAACCCGGGACCGGCGCACCCGGCCGCGTGGGGCGGCCGCGGCGCCGGCCGGTCCCCCAGAACAAGGAAGCCCGATGTCCATCCTGACGCTCTCCGGCAGTCCGTCGGCCCAGTCCCGCTCCGGTCTCGTACTGGCGCACCTGCGCACGGCGCTCGAGGCTGCCGGCGAACGCACCCGCCACCTCGACCTGCGCGAGCTTCCGGCCGGGCCGCTGCTGGCCGCGCGCACGGACGACCCGGCCATCGACGGCGCCACGCGTGCCGTGGCGCAGGCACAGGTAGTGGTACTGGCCACGCCGGTCTACAAGGCCGCCTACAGCGGCCTGCTCAAGGCCTTCCTGGACCTGCTGCCGCAGAACGGGCTGCGCGACAAGATCGTGCTGCCGATCGCCACCGGCGGCAGCCTGGCGCATGCGCTGGCGATCGACTACGCGCTGCGGCCGGTGCTGGCCGCGCTCGGTTCGCGCCAGATCCTGCCCGGCATCTTTGCCGTGGACCAGCAGATCGAAGCGGTCGATGCCGCCGGCGCGCGCCAGGCGCGCTTCGATGCCGCGCTGACGGCGCGGCTCGACGAAGGCGTGCTGCGCGTGCGCGATGCGCTGGCGCATGCCCGCATCGAGGTGCCGCTCGACGTGGTGCCGGGCGCCTATGTCCGGCACGCCGCCGCGAGCGCGGTGGCCGAGCGATGTTCCGCCTGAACTGATGGCTTGACTGTAGTGGCGCCGGCCAGCCCGGCGCAACGGCAGCAACGCGATGCCGCCCGCCACGCGGGGCCGGCAGGGCGACGTGCTGCCGCAACCATCCCGGACATCGATCGCGGCCCGCAGCACAACGACGCGGGCCCAGGAGGACTTCACATGACAACGACCAACCCGCTGCGCACCGCGAGCCAGCGCCGCCGACTCATTACCGCCGCGCTGGTGCTTGCCACTGGCCTGGCCTACGGGCTGCTGCCCGGCCGCGCCGAGGCGCAGTCGAACCATATCGATCCCAAGGTGCTGCGCATCGGCTACCAGAAGTACGGCACGCTGACGCTGCTGAAGGCGCGCGGCACGCTGGAAAAGCGCCTCGCGCCGCAAGGCATCAGCGTCAGGTGGACCGAGTTTCCGGCAGGGCCGCAACTGCTCGAGGGGCTCAATGTCGGCGCCATCGACTTCGGCACCGTCGGCGAGGCGCCGCCGATCTTTGCGCAGGCCGCGGGCGCGCAGCTGGCCTATGTCGGCAACGAGCCACCGGCGCCGGTGGCCGAGGCCATCGTCGTGCCCAGGGGCTCGGCGCTGCGCTCGGTGGCCGACCTGCGCGGCAAGCGCGTGGCGCTGAACAAGGGCTCGAATGTGCATTACCTGCTGGTGCGGCAGCTGGAGCAGGCCGGCATTCCCTACAGCGAGATCCAGCCGGTCTACCTGCCGCCGGCCGATGCGCGCGCCGCCTTCGAGCGCGGCGCCGTCGATGCGTGGGTGATCTGGGACCCGTTCCTGGCCGCCGCCGAAAAGCAGCTGGGCGCGCGCGTGCTGGCCGATGGCCGCGGTGCGGACGGCAGGAACGTGGTCAGCAACCATCAGTTTTACCTGGCGTCGCGCCCCTACGCCCAGGCCCGGCCGGAGATCGTCAGCCTGATCCTGGAGGAACTGGCCACGTTGGGGACCTGGGCGCAACAGCACCCGAAGGAGGCCACCACGGTGCTTACCGATGAAACCGGACTGCCGGCCGAGGTGCTCGCGCTTGCGGTGTCGCGCTTCTCGTACGGCGCGCGCCCGGTCAGCGCCGAGGTACTGGCCGAGCAGCAACGCATTGCCGATGCGTTTCACGCGCTGAAGCTGATTCCCAAGCCGGTCAAGGTTGCCGAGGCGCGCTGGGCCGCGCCGCAGCAGCAGGCCCGGCGCTGACACGGCGGTCAACAACAACAGGAACACGACATGCAAGTATTCTGGTTCATCCCCACCCACGGCGACAGCCGCTACCTGGGCACTTCCGAAGGCGCGCGCGCGGTCGGCTTCGATTACCTCAGCCAGGTCGCCGTTGCCGCCGACACGCTCGGCTATGAAGGCGTGCTGATCCCGACGGGCCGCTCGTGCGAAGACCCGTGGGTGGTGGCATCGGCGCTGGCCGCGGTCACGCAGCGCCTGAAGTTCCTGGTTGCGGTGCGCCCGGGCCTGATGGCACCGACCCTGGCCGCGCGCATGGCCGCGACTTTCGACCGCATCTCCAGTGGCCGCTTGCTGATCAACCTCGTCACCGGCGGCGATCGCGCCGAGCTGGAGGGCGACGGCCTGTTTCTCGACCACACCGCGCGCTACGAGGCCTCGGCGGAATTCCTGCGCATCTGGCGCCAGGTGCTGGCCGCCAGCCATGACGGGGATAAGGTCGATTACGACGGCAGTCACCTGAGCGTGAAGGGCGCCACCGTGCTCTACCCGCCGCTGCAGCGGCCGCATCCGCCGGTGTACTTCGGCGGCTCGTCGGCGCCGGCGCATGCGCTGGCGGGCGAGCAGGTCGATACCTACCTGACCTGGGGCGAGCCGCCCGCGGCGGTGGCGCAGAAGCTGGACGACGTGCGCCGCCATGCCGCGCGCCACGGCCGCACGGTGAAGTTCGGCATCCGGCTGCATGTGATCGTGCGCGAAACCGATGCCGCCGCATGGGCCGCGGCCGAGGACCTGATCAGCCGGCTCGACGACGACACCGTGGCGCGCGCGCAGGCCGTGTTCGCCAACATGGATTCCGAGGGCCAGCGCCGCATGGCCGCGCTGCACGCGGGCGGCACGCGCCGCACGCGCGAAGCGCTGGAGATCAGCCCCAACCTGTGGGCCGGCGTCGGGCTGGTGCGTGGCGGCGCCGGCACCGCCTTGGTGGGCGACCCGCATACCGTGGCCGAGCGCCTGCGCGAATACGCCGCGCTGGGCATCGACACCTTCGTGCTGTCCGGCTATCCGCACCTCGAAGAAGCCTACCGTTTCGCCGAACTGGTGTTCCCGCTGCTGCCGCGCGCGGTGCGCGCGAAGTTCGACAACCTGCCCGGCAAGGTGCTGTCCGGCCCGTTCGGTGAAGTCATGGCGACCGGCATCGTGCCGCGTGCCGCGCAAAGCTGAGGGGGAGGGGCAACCATGACGACTCCGCTATTGCCACCGCCGCGCCAGGCGCCGCAGGCATTGTGGCGCGCGGCCGCGCCGTGGATCGTGCCGATGCTGCTGATCGTTGCGTGGCAGCTGGCGTCGCAGCACGGCTGGCTGTCCAGCCGCGTGCTGCCGGCCCCGCTGGCCGTGGTGCAGGCCGCGTGGGAACTGGCGCGCTCAGGAGAACTATGGCGGCACGTCGGCGTCAGCACCTGGCGCGCGCTGCTGGGGTTTGCCATCGGCGGCGGGCTGGGCCTGCTGCTGGGGCTGCTGACGGGCACCTTCCGCAGCGCCGACACGCTGCTGGACAGCACGCTGCAGATGGTGCGCAACATCCCGGCGCTGGCGCTGATCCCGCTGGTGATCCTGTGGTTCGGCATCGACGAAAGCGCCAAGCTGTTCCTGGTGTCGCTGGGCGTGTTCTTCCCGGTGTACCTGAACACCTACCACGGCATCCGCTCGGTCGACGCGGGGCTGGTGGAGATGGCGCGCAGCTACGGCCTGTCCGGCTGGCAGCTGTATCGCGAGGTGATCCTGCCCGGCGCGCTGCCGGGGATCCTGGTGGGCGTGCGCTTTGCGCTGGGGCTGATGTGGGTGGTGCTGATCGTCGCGGAGACCATCTCCGCGCAGTCGGGCATCGGCTACATGACCATGAATGCGCGCGAGTTCCTGCAAACCGACGTGGTGCTGGTCGGCATCCTGCTCTATGCGCTGCTGGGCAAGCTGGCCGACTGGCTGTCGCGCGGGCTGGAGCGCTACTGGCTGCGCTGGCACCCCGGCTACGCCGCGGCCTGAGCGGCGCGGCACCCAATCAAGGCAAGGAGATCGAGATGCAGATGTATCCGGTGGAACAGGCGGCGCTGGCCGAGCTGGAGGCGGGCCTGGCGCGGCGCGAGGCGCCCGCTGCGGCCGTGGTGCCCGAGGCGCCCGGCAAAAACGCGGCGGGCGGCGTGGCGCTGCGCGTGAAGCAGGTGGTCAAGCGCTACGACGGCCGCACCGTGCTGCATGATGTGGCGCTGGATGTTGCGCCGGGTGAGTTCCTGGCCATCGTCGGGCGCAGCGGCTGTGGCAAGAGCACCTTGCTGCGGCTGGTGGCCGGGCTCGAGGCGGCCGACGGCGGCAGCATCGCCATCGATGGCGAGGCCGCTGCCCTGGGCCCCACGAGCCGCGCGCGGCCGGCGGACGTGCGCGTGATGTTCCAGGACGCGCGGCTGCTGCCCTGGAAGCGCGTGCTGGACAACGTGGCGCTGGGCCTGCCGCGCGCACGCCGCGCCGAAGCGGCGCAGGTGCTGGCGCAGGTCGGGCTGGCCGACCGCGCGCAGGCGTGGCCGGCACGGCTGTCCGGCGGCCAGCGCCAGCGCGTGGCACTGGCGCGCGCGCTGGTGCACCACCCGCAGCTGTTGCTGCTCGACGAACCGCTGGGCGCGCTGGATGCGCTGACGCGCATCGAAATGCAGGCCCTGATCGAATCGCTGTGGCGCAGGCTGGGCTTCACCGCGCTGCTGGTCACGCACGATGTCTCCGAAGCGGTGGCGCTGGCTGACCGCATCGTGCTGATCGAGGACGGCCGCATCGCCATGGACACGCGCGTGGCGCTGGCGCGTCCGCGCGAACGTGGCGCCGCGGGCTTTGCGCAACTGGAAGCCGAGGTGCTGCAGCGGGTGATGCGGCCGTCGCCGCCGGCGGGCGCGCAGCCGGCCGCAGCCGCCGCGCCCGCCGCACCCGCCGCACCCGCGCCGCTGAATGTGAGCTGGGCGGCGTGACCGGAGCGCGGCCGGCCAAACCTGCGCGGTAGTGCCGCGCGGCGCATATCGACAGTGCTAAATCTTCATACGCCGGCGCCCGCCGGGCTCCTATCATGAGCAGGCAGGCGGCCGCCGGCGTCGCGCTTGCCCTATCACCAATCAGACCTCCGGCCCGAGCGGCCCGGTCAACCCAAGGATCACCATGCCAGGCGTGCATGAACCCACGGGCGCAGCGTCTGCGCTCCAACGCTATCTCGAATCGCTGCCGCGCCGGCCGCTGGCGGACCGCCAATTGTGGCGCGATGCGCGCGGGCAGGTGCAGGGCCAGTTCTTCAACTGCTCGCTGACCAGCGCGTTCGAGCCGCTGGTGACGCTGGCGGACCGGCAGGTGGTGGCGCATGAAGGCGCGGTCCATACCTACGCCGAGGACGGTGTCGGCCTGGCGGCGTGGAAGCTGTTCGCGATGGCGGCGGACGATCACACGCTGGTGTCGCTGGACCGGCTCTCGCGCCTGTTGCATGCCATCAACTACTTTGCCGCGGACGGCGAGCACAAGCTGGTGCTGAACGTGCACAACCGGCTGCTGGCCGCGGTGGCCGACGACCACGGCGCGGCCTTCCGGCGCGCGCTGCAGTCGCTGGGATTGCCGCTGGAGCGCTTCGTGATCCAGGTCCCCGCCAGCGCCAACGACGATCTCGGGCTGTTGCTGCATGTGGTCGGCAACTACCGGCGCAACGGCTTCGCGGTGAGCCTGCAGGCCTCGGATCCGGCCGAGGCCGGCGCGCTGATGGCGCATGCGCTGCCGGACTGGCTCAAGCTGGACATGCGCCGCACCTGGACCGACCGCCAGCTGGCCGGGCTGCGCGCCAGCGCGGCCAGCGCCGGCGTCACGCTGATCGGGCGGCGCCTGCAGGACGCCGAGAGCATCGAACGCCTGCAGGCCGCCGGCATCGGCCTGGGCCAGGGCGCCTTTGCCGGCGGGCTGGTAAATGCGGCCGCGCTGCGCGCGGCGGATCGATCAGGCGCGGCATCCCGTGCCGCGACGTTGGATGCACTGAACGAGGAGCCGGTATGACGCCATCGGACAGGACCGCGCCCGGCCGTGCCACGCGGCTGGACATTCCCCGCCACCTGCAGGTGCTGACGGTGCCCGGCTTGCACGGCAGCGGCCCGGGGCACTGGCAAAGTCGCTGGGAACAGCAGTTTCCGGACTGGCAGCGGGTGGAGCAGCATGACTGGTCGCGCCCGAGCCTGCCGCTGTGGGCCGAGCGCGTTTCCGAAGGGGTGATGCGGGCCCGGCGCGTGGCCGCGCGCGGCGCCGTGCTGGTGGCGCACAGCTTCGGCTGCCTGGCCACGCTGCGCCAGGCGGCGCTGGACCCGGTCGGCATCGCCGGCGCGTTGCTGGTGGCGCCGGCCGATCCGGACAAGTTCGGCGTGGCGGCCTTGCTGCCCGCCTACCGGCTGCCATTCCCGACCATCCTCGCGGCCAGCCGCAACGACCCGTGGATGCCGCAGCGCACCGCGTTCTCGTGGGGCACGCTGTGGGGCAGCGAACTGGTCGACGTGGGCCATCTGGGCCATATCAATGCCGATTCGGGACTCGGCGAGTGGCCCGAAGGCCTCGCGCTGCTCGATACGCTGGTGCAGCGCATCGGCGCGGCGGCCGATGCCGGCACGGGAAGTGCCGCAGGCACCCCTTGGGAGGCGGGAGTCGAAGTCGCCTCGACGGTCCCTTATATCTAAACCGTCTAAGAAAATTCATAAAGATTCGTTCTTTTTATAAAGCCGGGTGTGCAGAATCTGTCTCGTAGGCCGGCGCAATATGCGCTGGCGTCATAAGAACGGCGTGCGAAGAGCCGGGGCATCTGGCCTGGCAGCGCACCGCTCACAGACGAGACGACATGCCTCCATCCATCTCCCTGGCGCACACGCCGCCCCCGGCGGCGCCCCGCGCGCCCGAGTCCGGGTCCGGTTCGGCGCGCGCGCCGCGCAACCCGTCCAGGCAGCGCTTCACCGTGCTGCCGGGCTTCGGCCTGTCGCTCGGGTTCACGCTGTTCTACCTGACGCTGATCGTGCTGGTGCCGCTGTCGGCCACGTTCCTGAAGACCTTCACGATGACGTGGGACGCGTTCTGGAGCGCGATCACGGCGCCGCGCGTGGTGGCGTCGCTGCAGCTCAGCTTCGGCGCGTCGCTGATCGCGGCCATCGTCAATACGGTGTTCGGGCTGATCGTGGCGTGGGTGCTGGTGCGCTACCGCTTTGTCGGCAAGCGCCTGATCGATGCGCTGGTCGACCTGCCGTTCGCGCTGCCGACCGCGGTGGCCGGCATCGCGCTGACCGCGCTGTTCGCCGGCAACGGCTGGATCGGCCGCTACCTGGAGCCGCTCGGCATCAAGGTCGCGTTCACGCCGCTGGGCGTGGTGGTGGCGCTGACCTTTATCGGCCTGCCGTTCGTGGTGCGCACGGTGCAGCCTGTGCTGGAAGACGTCGAGCAGGAACTGGAGGAAGCCGCCGCCAGCCTCGGCGCCGACCGGCTGCAGACCTTCCGCCGCGTGATCCTGCCGGCGATCCTGCCGGCGCTGCTGACCGGGTTTGCGCTGTCGTTCGCGCGCGCCACCGGCGAGTACGGCTCGGTGGTTTTCATCTCCGGCAACATGCCGATGGTGTCCGAGATCGCGCCGCTGATGATCTACTCCAAGCTGGAGCAGTACGACTACGCCGGCGCCACCGCGGTGGCGGTGGTGATGCTGGTGATCTCGTTCGCGCTGCTGCTGCTGATCAACCTGCTGCAGGCGTGGACGCGCCGCCACCAGTCCGGTGCGCGCGCCGCGCTGGCTGCCGAAGCGCCCGCCGCGGGCAAGGAGTTCTGAGATGGCCGGAGCAATCTCGGCACGCCTGCGCGGGCACGGCAGCGCCAGGGGCCATCACCGCTACGACGCCACCGGCGAGGCGCCATGGGTGCGCTACACCCTGATCGCGGTGGCGGTGCTGTTCCTGACGCTGTTCCTGTTCGTGCCGCTGGCGTCGGTGTTCTATGAAGCCTTGCGCAAGGGCGTGCAGACCTACTGGGAAGCGCTGGTCGAGCCCGATGCGCTGGCCGCGATCCAGCTCACGCTGACGGTGGCGGCGATCGCGGTGCCGCTGAACGTGGTGTTCGGCGTGGCGGCGGCATGGGCCATCGCCAAGTTCGACTTCCGCGGCAAGAACCTGCTGATCACGCTGATCGACCTGCCGTTCTCGGTGTCGCCGGTGATCTCCGGCCTGGTCTACGTGCTGCTGTTCGGCGCGCAGGGCTGGCTCGGCCCGTGGCTGCAAGCACACGACATCAAGATCATGTTCGCGGTGCCGGGCATCGTGCTGGCCACCATCTTCGTGACCTTTCCCTTCGTCGCGCGCGAGCTGATCCCGCTGATGCAGGCGCAGGGCAGCGAAGAGGAAGAGGCCGCGATCGTGCTGGGCGCGTCGGGCTGGCAGACCTTCCGCCATATCACGCTGCCCAATATCCGCTGGGGCCTGCTGTACGGCGTGATCCTGTGCAATGCGCGGGCCATGGGCGAGTTCGGCGCGGTGTCGGTGGTGTCGGGCCATATCCGCGGGCTGACCAACACCATGCCGCTGCATGTGGAGATCCTCTACAACGAGTACAACTTCGCGGCCGCGTTCGCGGTGGCGTCGCTGCTGACCCTGCTGGCGCTGGTGACCCTCGGCATCAAGACCCTGGTGGAGTGGCGCGCCCGCAAGGAAACCGAAGAGGCCGCGCCCGAGCGGCCGCTGGCAAGCCTGCCGGCTTCAGTGCAAGGACAAGCATCATGAGCATCCAGGTCAAGAACGTAGAGAAGCGCTTTGGCGATTTCGTCGCGCTGGACAATGTCTCGCTCGATTTCGACGAGGGCGAGCTGACCGCGCTGCTGGGGCCTTCGGGCTGCGGCAAGACCACGCTGCTGCGCATCATCGCCGGCCTGGAGCGCGCCGACGCGGGCCAGATCGTGCTGGCTGGGCGCGACGCCTCGGACCAGCACGTGCGCCAGCGCCAGGTTGGCTTCGTGTTCCAGCATTACGCGCTGTTCAAGCATATGAGCGTGTTCGAGAACGTCGCCTTCGGCCTGCGCGTGAAGCCACGCGCCGAGCGCCCCAGCGAAGCACAGATCCGCGAGAAGGTGCATGCGCTGCTCGATCTCGTGCAGCTCGACTGGCTCGCCGACCGCTACCCGGCGCAGCTGTCGGGCGGCCAGCGCCAGCGCATCGCGCTGGCACGCGCGCTGGCGGTGGAGCCGCGCGTGCTGCTGCTGGACGAGCCGTTCGGCGCGCTCGACGCCAAGGTGCGCAAGGAGCTGCGCCGCTGGCTGCGGCGCCTGCACGACGAGCTGCATGTGACCAGCGTGTTCGTCACGCACGACCAGGAAGAAGCGCTCGAGGTGGCCGACCAGGTGGTGCTGATGAACCGCGGCCGCGTCGAGCAGTACGGCTCGCCCGAGGCGGTCTACAACCATCCGGCCACGCCCTTCGTGTTCGGCTTCCTCGGCAACGTCAACCTGTTCCACGGCCGGCTCGAAGTGGGCGAGAGCGGCGGCCTGCTGCATACCGGCGAGGCGGTGCTGCCGGTGGTTGGCAGCGGCCACGAGACCGCCGGCGATGCGGTCGCCTATGTCCGCCCGCACGACCTGGACCTGGAACGCTATGCGCCCGGCGCCGACGGCATTGCCGTGACGCTGCGCCGCGCGCTGACGCTGGGCCCGGTGGCGCAGCTCGAGCTCGAGCGCGAAGACAACCAGGACGTGATCGAGGTGGCGCTGCCGCTCGAGCGTTTCCGCCACGCGGGCTTCCGCGAGGGCGAGCTGCTCGCCGTGCGCCCGCGCCAGCTGCGCGTCTTTACGCAAGCCAACGGCACCGCCCCCACCCAAAAACAAGAGGCCGCACGATGAACTTCCAGCAACTGCGTTCGATCCGCGAGGCGGTGCGCCGCCAGTTCAACCTGACCGAGGTCGCCAACGCGCTCTACACCTCGCAGCCCGGCGTGTCGCGCCAGATCCGCGAACTGGAGGAGGAGCTGGGGGTGGAGATCTTCGAGCGCTACGGCAAGCGCCTGACCGGACTGACCGAGCCCGGCCGCGAGATCGTGCGCATCGTCGAGCGGCTGCTGCTCGAGGCCGAGAACCTGCGCCAGGCCGGCGACGAATACGCCGGCCGCCACACCGGCCGGCTCACCGTCGCCACCACCCACACCCAGGCGCGCTATGCCTTGCCGCGCGTGGTGCAGTCCTTCCGCCGCGAATACCCGCATGTGACGCTGGCACTGCAGGAGGCGTCGCCCACGCATATCGTCGAGCTGCTGCTGACCGGCCAGGCCGATATCGGCATCGCCACCGAGGCGCTGGCGAGCGAGGCCGGGCTGACGTCGTTCGAGGCCTACAGCTGGCAGCACGTACTGGTGGTGTCGCCGGACCATCCGCTGACGCGCCTGCCGGAACCGACGCTCGAAGACGTCGCCAACTTCCAGCTGATCACCTACGACGCCGGCTTCACCGGCCGCCGCAAGATCGACAGCGCCTTTGCCGAGGCCGGCCTGCAGCCCGAGATCGTGCTGACGGCGCTGGATGCCGATGTGATCAAGACCTATGCCGAGCTCGACCTGGGCGTGGGCATCATTGCGTCGATGGCCTATGACGAACGCAAGGATTCCGGGCTGGTGCGGATTTCGGCCGACCACCTGTTCGCGCCAAACACCACCAGCGTGGCGGTGCGCCGCGGCGCCTACCTGCGCGGCTATGCGCACGCCTTTATCAACATGTTCGCGCCGCACCTGTCGCGCGACACCGTCAGCAGCGCGCTGTCCGAGCAGGACCGCCAGGCTCTGACCGCCTGAGCCGGCGCGCGGCGCCGGCGGCACCGCGGCGGTCGGCGGGTACGCCGTCCGCACCCCCCCGGTGCCGTTCGCACCCCGTGCCCGCCGTTCGTCGCAACAGACTTTCTTCCACCCCCGCCGCGGGGTACATTCCCTGCACGTGCCCGCGCTGGCATTCCGCCCTGGCGGCGCACGCGTACCGCAGCGCAACAAAGCTTGCGCACGGCCGCCGGTCGGCAAGGACCGGGCAAGGGAGAGAGAGACGATCATGCGTGACGACGAACCGCTGCTGCGCTGGCAGTGGCGCGGCTATGCCCGCAACCACCAGCATCCCCGCAACCTGCTGCTGCATATCGTGGCCGTGCCGATGTTCATGGGCGGCACCGTGCTGAGCCTCTACGGCCTGCTGCGCCTGAACCTGCCGGCGCTCGCGCTGGGGCTGGTATGCCTGGGCATGTCGATGGCGCTGCAGGGCCGCGGCCACCGGCTGGAAGCCCATGCGCCGGAGCCGTTTGCCGGGCCGGCCGATATCGCGGGTCGGATCCTGGCCGAGCAGTGGATCACCTTTCCCCGCTATGTGCTGTCCGGGCAATGGTGGCGCGCGCTGACGGGCCGCGGCACGGCGCCTGCGCCCGCACCCGCGCGGTCTGGCGATGTGACCGGGCAGGGCGGCTGACGCATCTCGATGTCGGGATCACATCACCCGCTGTATTGCGCGCGGCGAAAGCCGCGCTAACATGAACGCCATGGACCGCTGCTTCTCACACGCCTGCACCGCCATTCCGTCCCGCCTGAATATCCTCGGGCGCGACCTGCTGTTCGTGCTGTGCATGAACTCGGTGATCGCCATCAGCCTGAACTACGGCTTCCAGACCGGCGGCACGCTGTGGCACAACTTCGTCTACAGCCAGCTGATCGGCCTGTCGATCTGGGCCCTGATCGACATCCCGCGCGTGGTGATCTGGTGGAACGACCGCCCGCGCCGCTGGCCTTTCCTGCTGCTCGCCGCCGCGGCCGTGCCCGCGGGCGTGGTGTTCGGCAGCTGGGCCACGCGCGTGGTGCTGGATCTCCCGCCCAAGTCGGCCGACGAGGCCGGCGGCATGCTGCGCATGTGCCTGGTGGTGGGCATGCTGGCGGCGGCGTCGATGATCTATTTCTACTGGTCGCGCGAGAAGCTGGCGTCGCTGGAGCGGCAGGCGGCGCTGGACGCGCTGCAGCGCGAGGAAGCCGAAAAGCAGCTGGTGCGAGCGCAGCTGATGGCGCTGCAGGCGCAGATCGAGCCGCACTTCCTGTTCAACTCGCTGGCCAACCTCGACGGCCTGATCGCCACTGATCCGCCCGCGGCGCGGCAGCTGCTGCAGCGGCTGATCGGCTTCCTGCGCATGTCGCTGGCGCACACCCGCGCCGAGCAATGCACGCTGCGGCAGGAGTTCGAGCTGCTGCGCAGCTATCTCGAGATCCAGGCCATGCGTTTCGGCCAGCGGCTGTCGTATGACATCGACCTGCCGCGCGAGCTGGCGAAGGTGGAAATCCCGCCGATGCTGATCCAGCCGCTGGTGGAAAACGCCGTCACGCACGGCATCGAACCCTGCATGATCGGCGGCCATATCCGGCTGTCGGCGCGCGCCGCCGGCGACAATGCGGTGCAGGTGGTGATCGCCGATACCGGCGTCGGCTTCGGCCATGCCTCGGGCAAGGGCTCGGGGCTGGGCATCACCCATGTGCGCGAGCGCCTGGCGCGTATCTTCGGCGCGGCGGCGACCATGCAGATGGAAGAGAACACGCCGCGCGGCGTGGTGGTGCGGCTGACCTTGCCGCTGGAGCGCCCGGCCGAGGCGCCAACCCTGACCCAGACCGTCACCGCGGTGCCGGAGGGCATGCCGGTATCCGCCGCGGCCATGTCACGGTTCTGACGCGCACGCGCTGTCGGTTCACCTGAAAAGAACAAGCGCTGCAGTTTTCGCCCGGGTGGGCCTGCGGTCGCCACGAAGCTGCGAACGCCAACGCTCCCACGCCCCCATCAAGCCCCATCAAGCCCCATCAAGCCCCCATGACCCCGACCCTGCTGATTGCCGACGACGAAGCGCTGCTCGCCCGCGTGCTGGAATCCGAACTGGCGGCCCTGTGGCCCGAAGCCAGGGTGGTGTCCGTGGTCCACGACGGCGTGGCGGCGCTGGCGGCGGCGCGCGAGCACCAGCCGCGCGTGGCCTTCCTCGATATCCGCATGCCCGGCATGAGCGGCATGGACGTGGCGCGCGAACTGATCGAATTCGATACCCCGCCGCTGGTGGTGTTCGTCACCGCCTACGACCAGTTTGCGCTGGAGGCCTTCGAGCGTGCCGCGGTCGACTACGTGCTCAAGCCGGTGCAGCGCGAACGGCTGGAAGCGACCGTGCAGCGCCTGAAGGACCGGCTGGCCGCGCCCGCGCAAGCGGAGGACGGCGAGGATGACGCGGCGGTGGCCGAGACCGACCGGCTCGGCCAGCTGCTGGCGCGCCTGGAATCGCTCGAGCACGCCACGCCGGGCGCGGCCGGCGCGCCGCAACGCCAGTACCTGCGCTTTATCAAGGCGCTGGTGGGGCAGGAGGTGCGCATCATCCCGGTCGACGAAGTGATCTACCTGGAAGCCACCGACAAGTACGTCAACGTGGTCTCGGGCGCCGGCGAGGCGCTGATCCGCACCAGCCTGCGCGAGCTGACGCAGCAGCTCGATCCCGAGCGTTTCTGGCAGGTGCACCGCGGCACCGTGGTCAACATCGGCTGCGTCGCCAGCGCGGTCAACCAGTCGCTGGGCCGGCTGTCGCTGCGGCTGCGCGACCGGCCGGAACTGCTGCCGGTGGCGCGCCAGTACGCGCACCTGTTCAAGCAGATGTGAGGGCGCGAGCCGGCAGGAAGCGCCAGGCCGCGGGCGGCGTGGCCGGCACCTGCCAGCAGCGGGCAGGGGTTTTCCTCTATGATGCGGGCTTCGGCCCGTATTTTTTTGCCCGCCGCCCGGCCCACCGCAGCACCCTCCGACCGCCCGCGCCATGTCCACCGCCGCCCTCGAGCCCACGCCAAATTCCCTTCGCCACGACGCCCAGGTGATCGGGCTGGTGGGGCTGGCGCATGGGGTCTCGCACTTCTACCACCTGTTGCTGGCGCCGCTGTTCCCGTGGATCAAGGCCGAGTTCGGGCTGAGCTATGCCGAGCTGGGCCTGCTGATGACGGTGTTCTTCGCGGTCTCGGCGGTGGTGCAGACCGCGTCCGGCTTCGTGGTCGACCGCTTCGGCGCGCGGCCGGTGCTGTTCGGCGGGCTCGCCTGCCTGGGCGCCGCGGCCTTGCTGCTGTCGGCCAGCGGCGGCTATGCCGGGCTGCTGTTCGGCGCGGCGGTGGCCGGGCTGGGCAACGGCGTGTTCCATCCGGCCGACTTCACGCTGCTGAACAAGCATGTGTCGCAGCCGCGCCTCGGACACGCGTTCTCGGTGCACGGCATTTCCGGCAACCTGGGCTGGGCCGCGGCGCCGCTGTTCCTGGTGGCGATCGCCAACCTGGCCAGCTGGCGCGTGGCGCTGGCGGCGGCGTCGGCGGTGGCCCTGATCGTGCTGGCGGTGCTGGTGGCGCTGCGCCACGTGCTGGACCCGCGCGAAGTGCAGGGCGCCGTGGGCCGGCCCGCCGCCCGGGCGGCGGCAGCGGACGGGAGCGTGCTGGGCTTCCTGCGCCTGCCGCAGGTGTGGGTGTGCTGGGGCTTCTTCCTGCTGACCACGTTTTCCGCCGCCGGCATCCAGAGCTTCGCGCCCACCGCGCTGACCTACCTGTACGGCATGCCGTTCACGCTGGCCACGGCGTCGTACACCGTCTACATGCTGTGCAGTGCCGGCGGCATGATCGTCGGCGGCTTTGCCGCCAGCCGCACCAGCAACCATGACCGGCTGATCGCGGTCAGCTTCACCGTGTCGGGCCTGATGGCGGTGCTGGTGGGGCTGAACCTGGTGCCGGCGCTGCTGGTGCCGGTGCTGATGGGCGTGATCGGCTTCGGCGCCGGCACCGCCGGGCCCTCGCGCGACCTGCTGGTGCGCGCGGCCGCGCCGGCCGGCGCCACCGGGCGCGTCTACGGCGTGGTCTACTCGGGGCTGGATATCGGCCTGGCCTGCGGCCCGCTGTTCTTCGGCGCGCTGATGGATGCCAGGCTGCCGGCCTGGGTCTTCTTCATGATCGGCGGCTTCCAGCTGCTGTCGATCTTCACCGCGGTGACGGTGGGCAATGGCAACCGCTCGCGCAGCCGGTCCGCGGCCCGGGCGGAGGCCGCCTAGCCCGGCCAGCCCGCCGCCATCCGAATCCGCTTGCCCGAGGAACGTTTCCATGCCAATGACGCCGGCCAACGCCACCCAGCCTGAAGACACCGAGCGCGACACGCCGCTGCCGGGCGGCCATATCCTGGTCGATGCGCTGCTCGCGCACGGCGCCGAGCTGGCCTTCGGCGTGCCGGGCGAAAGCTACCTGGCGGTGCTCGACGGCTTCCACCGCCGCCGCGACCGGCTTCGCTTCATCGTCTGCCGCCAGGAGGGCGGGGCCGCGGTGATGGCCGAGGCCTACGGCAAGCTGACCGGACGCCCCGGGCTGGCGTTCTGCACGCGCGGGCCCGGCGCCACCAATGCCAGCATCGGCGTGCATACCGCGTTCCAGGACTCGACCCCGATGATCCTGTTTATCGGCCAGGTCGGCACCGATTTCATGGACCGCGAGGCCTTCCAGGAAATCGACTACCGCCGCATGTTCGGCCAGATGGCCAAGTGGGTGGCGCAGATCGACCGGGTCGAACGCATTCCGGAATACATCGCGCGCGCCTACCAGACCGCCACCTCGGGCCGGCCCGGCCCGGTGGTGCTGGCGCTGCCCGAGGACATGCTGGCGCAAAGCGCAGCGGTGCCGCAGCTGCAGGCGTACCAGCGCGTCATGGCCTGGCCCGGCGAGGCCGGGCTGGCGCGGCTGGCCGAAATGCTGCACGCCGCCGAGCGCCCGTTCGTGCTGGCCGGCGGCAGCGGCTGGACCCCGCAGGCCTGCGCCGACCTGCAGGCCTTTGCCGAGCGCTTCGCGCTGCCGGTGGGCTGTGCCTTCCGCGGCCAGGACCTGTTCGACAACCGCCACCCCAACTACGCCGGCGATGTCGGCATCGGCATCAATCCCGCGCTGGCCGAACGCATCCGCAAGGCCGACCTGGTGCTCGCGATCGGCCCGCGCCTGGGCGAGATGACCACCGGCGGCTACGCGCTGATCGCGGCGCCGCGGCCGGCGCAGACGCTGGTCCATGTGCATGCCGGTGCGGAAGAGCTGGGCAGCGTGTACCAGGCCGACCTGATGATCCAGGCGTCGATGCCGGCCATTGCCGCGCGCCTGGCGGGCCTGCAGCCGCAGGCCGTGCCGCGCTGGAAAGCCTGGACCGAAGCGGCGCATGCCGACTATGAACGCTACCTGCAGCCGCCGCCGTTCACCGGGCAGGGCGTCGACATGGCCGAAGTCATCCGCACGCTGGACCAGCTGCTGCCGGCCGACGCGGTGGTGACCAATGGCGCCGGCAACTATGCCGGCTGGCTGCACCGCTATTTCCACTATCGCCCGTTCACCAGCGGCGGCCGCGGCCAGCTGGCGCCGACCAGCGGCGCGATGGGCTACGGCGTGCCGGCCGCGGTCGGCGCCAAGATCGCCTTCCCGCAGCGCACCGTGGTGGCGCTGGCAGGCGACGGCTGTTTCCTGATGAATGGCCAGGAACTGGCTACGTCGATGCAATACCAGGCGCCGGTGATTATCATCGTCGTCAACAACGGCATGTACGGCACCATCCGCATGCACCAGGAACGCGAATACCCCACGCATGTGTCCGGCACCGAGCTGCGCAACCCCGACTTTGCCGCACTGGCGCGCGCCTATGGGGCACGCGGTGCCACCGTGACCACTACAGATGCCTTTGCGCCGGCCTTGCGCGAGGCGCTGGCCGCGCCGGTGTCGACGCTGATCGAGATCCAGGTGGATCCGGACGTGATCACGCCGCGCACCACACTGAGCGCGATCCGCGCGCAGGCGCTGGCCAGCCGCAAGCCCTGAAGCCGTACCGCCTGCACCACGGAATACATGGATTTTTTTATCAGGAGACCGTAGATGAAGCCCGTCACCACCGACCTGTGCGACGCGCATGAAGACCGCCTGGCCACGGGCACGCTGCGCGTGATGGCGCCGGTGTTCCGCGCCTTCGGCAAGCAGCCGGCGTTTGCCGGTCCCGCGGCGACGCTCAAGGTGTTCGAAGACAACTCGCTGGTGCGCAGCACGCTGGAGTCGCCGGGGCAGGGGCGGGTGCTGGTGATCGACGGCGGCGGCTCGCTGCGCTGCGCGCTGGTAGGCGGCAACCTGGGTCTGCTGGCGGAGAAGAACGGCTGGGTCGGCATCGTCGTCAACGGCTGCGTCCGCGATACCGCCGAGCTGGACGTGTGCGACATCGGCATCCGCGCGCTGGCCGCACATCCGCAGAAGAGCCAGAAGCGCAACGTGGGCGAGCGCGAGGTCGCGGTGCAGATGCCGGGCGCGGTGGTGCGCCCGGGTGACTGGATCTATGTCGATGTCGACGGGATCCTGGTCGCCGACGAACCGCTGGAGCGCTGAGCATGCCGCGCGTCTTCGTCTACGGCACGCTGCGCGCCGGCGAGGTCAACGACCTGAACGCCGCGGCGCTGCGCCACGGCATTGCCGCGCCCACGCTGCTGGGCACGGGCACGGTGGCCGGCAGGCTTTATGACTTCGGCACTTATCCCGGCCTGGTGCTGGATGCCGGCGGCGGGCCGGTGGTCGGCGATATCTACGAGATTGCCGACGCCCTGCTGCCGGTGCTGGACGAGATCGAGGAGGTCTATCCGGGCCAGGCCACGCTGTTCGTGCGCGAGCAACGGGCGGTGCAGTGCAATGGCCAGCCGGTCGCCTGCCTGCTGTATCCGGTGGCCGACGCCGCGGCCGCCGCGCTGCCGCGTATCGACAGCGGCGACTGGGTAGCCTATCGCCGCGCCCGCGATACGGGCGTGGCCTGAATTTCGCACGCGTTTCAAACAGGCGGCGCCCATTCGCGGCGCCGTTTGCTTTTGCGTAGCATGGCCAACCATGACATCGAACGATGGAACCGACGGCCATGCATGCTCCGCAAGTCCTGCCGCACCTCCCGCCACACATCCCACAGCACATCCCACAGCAAGCGTGCTGCATCGACGCCGGCGACGTGCGTCTGGCCGTTACCCGCTGGGGCGAGCCCGGGCCGATGCGGCCGACCATCGTGCTGGTGCACGGCTATCCCGATAACAGTGAAGTCTGGCACGCCGTGGCGGCGCGACTGGCCGGGCGCTTCGACGTGGTGGCCTACGACGTGCGCGGCGCCGGGCGCTCGACCGCACCGCAGGGAACCGCGGCCTACCGGCTGCAGAAGCTGGCCGACGACTTCATCGCCGTGATCGATGCGGTGTCGCCGCAGCGCGCGGTGCACCTGGTCGGCCACGACTGGGGATCGATCCAGGGCTGGGAATTCGTTACCGATCCACGCCTGCGGGGGCGCATTGCCTCGTTCACCTCGTGCTCCGGCCCGTGCCTGGACCACGCGGCCATCGCGCTGCGCGAACTACGCGGGCAGCGCTCGCTGGCGGCGCTGGGCCAGGTGCTGCGCCAGCTGATGGCGTCGTGGTACATCGGCGTGTTCCACCTGCCGTGGCTGCCCGAACTGGCGTGGCGGCTTTGGCTGGGGCGGGCCTGGCCGCGCTACCTGCGCCGGACCGAGGGTGTGCGCGCCAGGCCGAACCCGACCCAGACCGCGGACGGGTGCCACGGCGTGCGCCTGTACCGCGCCAATATCCTGCCGGTATTGCGCGCGCCACGCCGCCGTCCTGCGGATGCCCCGGTGCAGCTGATCGTGCCGCTGCACGACCGTTACGTGACGCCCGCGGTCACGGAAGGCATGCACGCGTGGACTTCGCAACTGTGGCGCCGCGCCGTGCCGGCGCAACACTGGCTGCCGTTGGCCGACCCGGCGGGGTTTGCGGCCATGGTCGGCGAATTTGTCGGCCATATCGAAGGCGCGACGGCGTCCGCGGCGCTGCAGGCGAGTCGGCTCCGCTAGCAGCTTGCGCCACATCCGGCTATTTTTCACGATGTGGAAAATAGTTTTGGACCGCAAAAATGCCGGTTTGCGCGGCACAACGTCATTTCTCATGATGAAAGATTCTGTCCCGCATCATGAAATATTTAGTACAAGCCATTGATTATTAAGTGAAATAAATCTTGGTATGGCACCGGTCGCGGGCTTGTTGCAACGCGGTAGCGTTCTCTACACTCTTATATAAGACACAGGACATCGGGTGCCGCAACAGCGGCCAACGCAGCGGCGACGCGACGACGCGGCCCCGGGTCACGGTGAGCACGAGATTCTCAGCCATCCCCAATCCACGTTCAGGAGAGCGACCATGAACCGCCAAGAGCAGATCCAGGCCCTGCAGAAAGACTGGGAGACCAATCCGCGCTGGAAGGGCATCAAGCGTAATTTCACCGCCGCAGATGTGGTGCGCCTGCGCGGTTCGGTTCAGGTCGAGCACACCCTGGCGCGCCGCGGTGCCGACAAGCTCTGGCACCTGCTGCACACCGAGCCGTTCGTCAACTCGCTCGGCGCGCTTACCGGCAACCAGGCCCTGCAACAGGTCAAGGCGGGCCTCAAGGCGATCTACCTGTCGGGCTGGCAGGTTGCCGGCGACGCCAACCTGGCCGGCGAGATGTATCCCGACCAGTCGCTCTATCCGGCCAACTCGGTGCCGCAAGTAGTCAAGCGCATCAACAACACCTTCCAGCGCGCCGACCAGATCCAGTGGAGCGAAGGCTCGGGCGACACCGACTTCTTTGCCCCCATCGTCGCCGACGCGGAAGCCGGCTTCGGCGGCGTGCTGAATGCCTTCGAACTGATGAAGGCGATGATCGAGGCGGGCGCCGCCGGCGTGCACTTCGAAGACCAGCTCGCTTCGGTGAAGAAGTGCGGTCACATGGGCGGCAAGGTGCTGGTGCCAACCCGCGAAGCCGTCGCCAAGCTGACCGCCGCGCGCCTGGCCGCCGACGTCTCGGGCGTGCCGACCCTGGTGATCGCCCGCACCGACGCCGAGGCCGCCGACCTGCTGACCTCGGACATCGACGACAACGACAAGCCGTTCTGCACCGGCGAGCGCACCGTCGAAGGCTTCTACCGCGTCCGCAACGGCCTGGAGCAGTCGATTGCGCGCGCGCTGGCCTACGCCGAGGTGGCCGATCTGGTGTGGTGCGAAACCGGCAAGCCCGACCTGGAATTCGCCAAGAAGTTTGCCGAGGCCGTGCACGCCCGCTTCCCGGGCAAGATGCTGGCCTACAACTGCTCGCCGTCGTTCAACTGGAAGAAGAACCTGGACGACGCCACCATCGCCAGGTTCCAGCGCGAACTGGGCGCGATGGGCTACAAGTTCCAGTTCATCACGCTGGCCGGTTTCCATTCGCTGAACTACTCGATGTTCAACCTGGCCTATGGCTACGCCCGCAACCAGATGAGCGCGTTCGTCGAACTGCAGGAAGCCGAGTTCAAGGCCGCCGAGAAGGGCTTTACCGCGGTCAAGCACCAGCGCGAGGTCGGCACCGGCTACTTCGACGCCGTGACCCAGACCATCGAAGGCGGCCAGTCGTCGACGACCGCGTTGAAGGGTTCGACCGAAGACGAGCAGTTCTTCGAAGACAAGAAAGTGGCCTGACTCTCCTGGTCACTCCCGCCGGCTCGTGGGTCCGGCGGGATCGGGAGGGCGTGCGACCATCACGCTCTCTCTTTTAGGCGACGCGCCGTTCTCTCTCTCAGGGACGGCGCGATTTTTTTTGCCCCTTCGATCTGGAAGATTGTCCAAATGCAACAAATTGTCATTTTTGACGGCTTGCAGCATTTGGGTGATTCCCTCGCGCGGGCAGATGGCTTAAAGTGCCGGGGCCTTTATCGGCACCTCCGAGCCACTCCACCCAGAACAACATCATGAAAGCAACTCTCTCGCTCGCTTCCTGCGCCGTCGCGGCGGCACTGCTGGCCGGCTGTTCCGGCGGCATGCCCACCAATGTCGACGGCATGCTGAGCGCCGGCACCTCGCTGGCCAAGGCTGCCACGCTGTCGGACGCCGACGTCAAGAGCCTGTCGGACCAGGCTTGCGCGGAATCGGACAAGACCAACAAGATCGCCGCTGCCAACAGCACCTACAGCAAGCGCCTGGTCAAGATCATGAGCGGGCTGAAGAACAGCGACGTGCCCAACGTCAATGCCAAGGTCTACATGACCAAGGACGTCAACGCCTGGGCCATGGCCAACGGCTGCGTGCGCGTCTACAGCGGCCTGATGGACATGATGACCGACGACGAGGTGCGCGGCGTGCTGGGCCACGAGCTGGGCCACGTGGCGCTGGGCCACACCAAGAAGGCCATGCAGGTGGCCTACACCGCCACCGCGGCGCGCGGCGCGGCGGCGTCGGCCGGCAATGGCGCGGTGGCGGCGCTGTCGCAATCGCAGCTGGGCGAACTGGGCGAGAAGCTGATCAACGCGCAGTTCTCGCAGTCACAGGAAACCGCGGCGGACGACTATTCGTTCGACCTGCTGACCAAGAACAAGTCCAGCACCAAGGGCCTGGTCACGGCGTTCCAGAAGCTGGCCAAGCTCGACGGCGGCAAGTCCAGCATGTTCTCGTCGCACCCGGGCTCGGAAGACCGCGCCAAGCACATCGAGCAGCGCATGAGCAAGGCGTCGTAAGCCGCCTAAGCCAGCAAAAAACCGCCCGCTCCGGTCATGCCGGTGCGGGCGGTTTTGCTTTGGCGCGCGCTGCGCCCGGGACTCAGCGGTAGACGATCACCGGAATGTCGGTATGCGTCAGCACCTTTTGCGTCTCGCTGCCGAGCAGCAGGCCGGACAGCCCGCGCCGGCCGTGCGAGGCCATGAAGATCACGTCGCAGCCGTGGCGCTCGGCGGCGTCGATGATGCCGAGGTAGGGCACGGCAAAGGTCGACATGTCGGCGTCGAAGGTCACGCCGGCCGCCGTGGCCAGGTTTTCGACTTCTTTCAGATATAGCCTGGCCTGGTTTTCGATGCGGTCCTTGAACGCCTGCGGGGCCTCGACCACGATCTCGCTGAACGGCGTGTACGGGTATTCCTCCAGGCAGACATAGGCCGTGACGCGTGCGCCGATGGCCTTGGCGAGCTCCAGTCCGCCGTTGATGGCCTTCTTGGAGAGTTCCGAGCCGTCGGTGGGAAGCAGGATATGTTGGAACATGCGGGGCTCCTTTGCTGACTAGGGTCGGGGCAGGGCGCTTGCCGGCCGGTTGCGGCATGGCCGCGGCGCCGGGCAACGCCTGTCTTGAGTCCATTGTAGTCAGTGTGCCGAGAAGGTCATTGCGTAATGTCAATGTCATCCGGATGGCTCTGCGGCACGCCCCGGGGATTCAGTCCGCCAGCACTTCCGCCGCGGGCAGCGCCGCGGCCTGCTCGGCGCGCCGCCAGTAGGACGGGTTGCCGTAGGTGTTCTTCAGGTGGTCGATAAACAGCCGCACGCGCAGCGGCAGGTGCTTGCGCTGCGGGAACACCGCATGGATGCCGATCGGCGGCGCCTGGAACTCGTCCAGCACCGTCACCAGCCGCCCGCTGGCAATCTCGCTGCCGACTTCCCACCACGAGCGCCAGGCCAGCCCGTTGCCCTGGAGGCACCACTCGTGCAGCACCGCGCCGTCGCTGCACTCCATGGTGCCGCCCACCTTCACGGTCACGGCGCGGCCTTCTTCCTGGAACACCCAGCCGCGCTGCATGTTGGCGCTGGCGCCGAAGGCCAGGCAGTTATGCCGCTGCAGGTCCTCCGGCGTGTTCGGGCGCCCGGCGCGCGCCAGGTATTCCGGCGCGGCCACCACCACGCGGCGGGTTTCGGCCAGCCGGATCGACACCAGGCTGGAATCGGGCAGGTCGCCCAGGCGGATGGCGCAGTCGAAGCCTTCGTTGACCAGGTCGACCACGCGGTCGGACAGGTCAAGGGTGATCGACACGTCCGGGTGCGACTCGATGAACAACGGCACCAGCGGCGCCACGTGCTTGCGTCCATAGCCGGCCGGCGCGGTCACGCGCAGGTGGCCGCTGGCCTTGACGCCGCCGGCCGAGACGCTGGCCTCGGCGTTGTGCAGGTCGTTCAGGATGCGCTGGCAATCCTCCAGGAAGGCCGAGCCCTCGAAAGTCAGGCTGATCTTGCGCGTGGTCCGTACCAGCAGCTTGACGCCCAGCCGCTCTTCCAGGGCATCGATGCGCCGGCCGATGATCGCGGGTGCCACGCCCTCGGCCGCGGCGGCGGCGGACAGGCTGCCGCGCGAGGCGACGGATACAAAGGTCTCCAGTTGTTTGAAATGGTCCACGAATGTTTTGCCTGAGATGCGCGGGAAGTCCCGCGGGGTGCCGCGCTGGCCACGCGCCGGGTGCCGGGCGGGCCTTTGGTCACCAGTGGAGAGGATTTGGTGCGGAGTCTTGTTTTAGTGAGCCAAGATTAGATGGGTAAAAGTAAAAGATCAAGTGACCGACGGCCACTTTGCCGCACTGCAGCGTCTCCCTACAATTCGATGCATTCAATGGTGTACAGAGCCACGCAGCTGTGGTCTGGCCGCCGCTCACCCAGTCGCCCCGTACCGCAGGTTGTCCAGGTTCCCATGAACAAGATCCGCGCCGTCGTCTTCGATGCCTATGGCACGCTGTTCGACGTGTATTCCGTCACCGCGCGCGCGGAGCAGCTGTTCCCGGGACGCGGCGAGGCGCTGGCGCTGCTGTGGCGCGACCGCCAGATCGACTACACGCGCATCCGCACCATGGCCGCGCCCGATGGCGCGCACTACAAGCCGTTCTGGGCCATCACCGTGGACGCGCTGCGCTACGCCGCCGAGCGCCTGGGCCTGCCGCTGGACGAAGCCGCCGAGGCGCAGCTGCTGAAGGAATACGCGTGCCTGTCGGCGTTCCCGGAGAACCTGGGCGCGCTCAAGCGCCTGCGCAAGGCGGGGCTGCCGCTGGGCATCCTGTCCAACGGCAACGCGGAAATGCTCGACATCTCGGTCAAGAGCGCCGGCATGCACGGGCTGTTCGACCATGTGCTGTCGGTCGATGCGGTGCGCCAGTACAAGACCGCGCCGGCCGCCTATGCGCTCGGGCCGCTGGCCTTCGGCCTGGAGGCGCAGGAGATGCTGTTCGTCTCGTCCAACGGCTGGGACGCCTGCGGCGCCACCTGGTATGGCTACACCACTTTCTGGATCAACCGTGCCGGCCACCCGGCGGAGCGGCTCGATGTCGCCCCCGCCGGCACCGGGCACGACATGAACGACCTGCTCGAATTCGTCCGCGCCCGTGGCGTGGCGGCATAGCAGGACGCCCAAGAACCAAAGCTATCGCTATCGTTTAACAGGAGAATACAGATGGCTATCACGCTGCCCGCGGGCATGAAGATTACCGGCGAAATCCTGCCGGCCTACGAAGATATCCTCACGCCGGAAGCCCTGGCCCTGGTAGACAAGCTGCACCGCGCCTTCGAGCCGCGCCGTCAGGAACTGCTGGCCGCGCGCGTGGCGCGCGCCAGGCGCCTGGACGCCGGCGAAGTGCCCGATTTCCTGCCGGAAACCAGGAGCATCCGCGAAGGCGACTGGAAGGTTGCGCCGGTGCCCAAGGCGCTGGAATGCCGCCGCGTGGAAATCACCGGCCCGGTCGAAGCCAAGATGGTGATCAACGCCTTCAACTCGGGCGCTGACAGCTACATGACCGACTTCGAGGATTCCAACACCCCCAACTGGCACAACCAGCTGCAGGGCCAGGTCAACCTGAAGGCCGCCGTGCGCCGCACGCTGACGCTGGAATCGAAGGGCAAGCAATACAAGCTCAACGACAAGATCGCCACGCTGCAGGTGCGTCCGCGCGGCTGGCACCTGGACGAGAAGCACGTCACCATCGACGGCAAGCGCGTCTCGGGCGGCATCTTCGACTTCGCGCTGTTCCTGTTCCACAACGCCAAGGAGCAGATCGCCCGCGGCGCCGGCCCGTTCTTCTACCTGCCGAAGATGGAAAGCCATCTGGAAGCGCGCCTGTGGAACGACATCTTCGTGATGGCGCAGAACGAGATCGGCCTGCCGCAAGGCACCATCAAGGCCACCGTGCTGATCGAGACCATCCTCGCCGCGTTCGAGATGGACGAAATCCTGTATGAGCTGCGCGAGCACAGCGCCGGCCTGAACGCCGGCCGCTGGGACTACATCTTCTCGTGCATCAAGAAGTTCAAGAACGACAAGGACTTCTGCCTGGCCGACCGCGCCAAGGTCACCATGACCGCGCCGTTCATGCGCTCGTACGCGCTGCTGCTGCTCAAGACCTGCCACCACCGCGGCGCGCCCGCGATCGGCGGCATGAGCGCGCTGATCCCGATCAAGAACGATCCGGAAAAGAACGCCATCGCCATGGAAGGCATCATCAGCGACAAGCGCCGCGATGCCACCGACGGCTACGACGGCGGCTGGGTGGCGCACCCGGGCCTGGTCGAGCCGGCCATGAAGGAATTCGTGGCGGTGCTGGGTGACAAGCCGAACCAGTTCGGGAAGCAGCGTCCGGACGTGCAGGTGAAGGGCGCCGACCTGCTGAACTTCCAGCCGGAAACGCCGATCACCGAGCATGGCCTGCGCATGAACATCAACGTTGGCATCCACTACCTGGGCGCCTGGCTGGCCGGCAACGGCTGCGTGCCGATCCACAACCTGATGGAAGATGCCGCCACCGCCGAGATCTCGCGCTCGCAGGTGTGGCAGTGGATCCGCTCGCCCAAGGGCAAGCTGGAAGACGGCACCAAGGTCACGGCCGAGCTGGTGCGCAAGCTGATTCCGGAAGAGCTGGGCAAGGTCAAGGAACTGGTTGGTGGCGACACCAGCACCTATGACCGCGCCGCCGAGATCTTCGAGCAGATGTCGACGTCGGAGGACTTTGCCGAGTTCCTGACGCTGCCGCTGTACGAAGAAGTCTGAGCGGCCTGGCACTGCCATCAGAAACCGCAGCTTCGGCTGCGGTTTTTTTTGCTTCTTCGCGCAACGGCCTGTTAAGTCCGCCTTACATCTGTCATGCAGTGCAGCAACACAGCGTAACTAGTTGTAACATTAGAGATGTATGCTGCACTTTCATTGTCCTGTCTTCAAGACTTTTTGGGTTTATCCCTAGGGTTTGAGTTGGAGGAAACACTCTAGGATGCGGTTTCCATGGTGCGCTGCAAGATTGGCGGCGCGGCACCCTCGGAACGCTTTGTGGCGACCGATTGCCAGCGCTGGCGCGCCATTCCGTCCGATCCATCCACAGGAGATCTGCATGTCACCTTTTACGCCCGAACAATTTGCTGCGGCGCAGAAGTCCAACGTGAGCCATTTGTTCGCGCTGACGAACACGGCGTTTGAAGGTTTCCAGAAGCTGACCGAGCTGAACCTGCAGGCCCTCAGGACCACGCTCGCCGAAGGCCAGGTCAATGTCGAAGCGGTACTGGCCGGCAAGGACCTGCGCGAAGTGTTTGCGGCCCAGGGCAACCTGGCCCAGCCGGCTGCCGAGAAGGCGGTGGCGTATGCCCGCCATGTCTACGAAATCGCCTCGAGCACCCAGGCGGAGCTGAGCAAGGCCGTCGAGGCCCAGTACGAACAGCACAACCGCAATGTCCAGGCTTTCGTCGACACCTTCGTGAAGAACGCGCCGGCCGGTTCGGAAGCGCTGACCGCGTTGCTGCAGTCGGGCGTTGCCGCGGCCAACAGCACCTATCAGTCGTTCCAGGACGCCGCCAGGCAGACCGCAGAAGTCGCCAAGGCCAACTTTGCCAAGACCGCCGCGGCCGCGTCGGCCACGGCCGCGAACGCGACTCCCCGCGCCGCCAAGGCGTAGCGGCACGGCGCTGCCCGGCAGCACCGGGCGGCGCGCTCAACAAAGATCGCCGGGCTGCAGGCCGGGAACCTCGCGTTCCCTGGCCCGCGGCACCGCGACATCGAATTTTCCCGCCCCATCCATGCGCACCGGGACCGGCACCATCCGGCCCGGCATGGCCGCGCTTTGCCTGCGCGACGGTGGCGGGGACTTGCTCGGGGACTACCGGGGGAATGTCCCTTCCTGCCAGGCAGGGGTCTTTCAACTCACGACAACGACGCAATCAGCATGACGAAGAGAATCGCATTGGTAACAGGTGGCATGGGTGGACTCGGCGAAGCCATCAGCATCCGGCTGCACGACGCCGGCCATGCCGTGGTGGTGACGCATTCGCCCGGCAATGCCAACGCCGGGGAGTGGCTGGCCACGATGGCGGCGAGCGGCCGCGAGATGCGCGCCTACGAGGTCGACGTATCCGACTATGAGGCCTGCCAGGCCTGCGCCGCGCGCATCCTCGCCGACGTCGGCCACGTCGACATCCTGGTGAACAATGCCGGCATTACGCGCGACATGGCGTTCAAAAAGATGGACAAGCCGAACTGGGATGCGGTGATGCGGACCAACCTCGATTCGGTGTTCAACCTGACCAAGCCGCTGTGCGAAGGCATGGTCGAGCGCGGCTGGGGCCGCATCATCAATATCTCGTCGGTGAACGGCTCCAAGGGCGCGTTCGGCCAGACCAACTATGCCGCGGCCAAGGCCGGCATGCACGGCTTCACCAAGTCGCTGGCGCTGGAAGTGGCGCGCAAGGGCGTGACCGTCAACACGGTCTCGCCGGGCTACCTGGCGACCAAGATGGTCAACGCCGTACCCCGGGAGATCATGGAGACCAAGATCCTGCCGCAGATCCCGGTGGGCCGCGTCGGCAAGCCGGAGGAAGTCGCCGCGCTGGTTGCCTACCTGTGCTCCGAGGACGCGGCCTATGTGACCGGCTCCAATATCGCCATCAACGGCGGGCAGCACATGCAGTAAGGCGGTCGGGGCCGGGACCCCGGCTCCGCTGGGCGCTCCCGCAAACTCCACGCCGCAAAGTACGGCGGCCAGGCGGCCGCTGGCCCGCGTTGCATTCCGCCGCAAGCCGGATTCTTGTCCATACTGAAGCTTGACCGGCGGGGCGCCACACCTGCGCCGCGAACCAACGCATGGGGAGGGGAATCGTGTTCAAGCACATCTTGCTGGCCACCGATGGCTCGGAACTATCAAGGAAGGCGATGGAGGCGGCGATCGGTTTTGTCAAGACCGATGGCGCCAGGCTCACCGCCTATACCTGCATGGAAGAGTATCCCTACCTGGCATCGGGCGACGCCGGCCATCCCAGGCGCAAGGCCTTCGAAGAGCAGGAAGCCGAACGGGCGCGGGCGCGGCTGGAAGAGGTGGTCGCCGCGGCCAGGGCGGCGGGCGTGCCATGCGCCACCGACATGACGGCAACGGTTCCCTACAAGGGCATCATCGACGCCGCGGCAAGGCACGATTGTGACGTGATCTTCATGGCGTCGCACGGCCGCAGGGGCCTGGACGCCTTGCTGGTCGGCAGTGAAACGCAGAAGGTGCTGACCCACTGCCGGGTGCCCGTGCTGGTCTACCGCTGAAGGCGCGGGCGTTGGCGTGGGCGCGCAGGTCCGCGCTGCGGCCTGCCGCCGGACTCCATTGCAGGGAGGTGCTGCCATGGCGGACATCGAGCAGGAAAAGGTAGTCGGCGTCCTCAATCGGATCCTCGAGGCCGAGCTCGCCGGCGTGGTGCGCTATACGCACTATTCGTTCCTGATCTTCGGCTTCGGGCGCATCCCGATCGTGTCGTGGCTGCGCGAGCAGGCCAACGAGTCGCTGCTGCATGCGCAGCAGGCCGGCGAATGGATCACCACCCTCGGCGCCTATCCCTCGCTCGGCATCGGCGAACTGCTGGACGCGCATACCCAGGATATCGGCGCGATCCTGCGCGAGTCGCTGGCCACCGAGCAGCAGGCGCTGGCGTTGTACCGGGAACTGCTCAGCCTGGTGGAGGGCCGCTCGGTCGCGCTGGAAGAGTATGCGCGCCAGCTGATCCAGCTCGAGGAGCTGCACGCTGGCGAGGTCGAGAAGATGCTGCGCAAGCCCGGCGCGCCCATGATTCCCGATCCTGCCAGACGCGCCGACCAGGCATAAGGCCGGCATCCGTGGCCTTGCGGCCTGTTGCGGGCCCGCTCACTTGCTGCCGTCGCGCGCATCCCCGCCGATCGCGTCGACGATGATCATGGTGCGGTCCAGCACGCCGCGCTCGTCGAAATACGCGCTGAAGTGCGCCGGCTGATACGCGCCAGCGTAGAGCCGGTACGACCACGCCTCGCGTTTCATCATCGGGTAGTACTCGACCGGCTCGCGCGGCAGGCCGAAGTGCTCGGCCACGTCCTGCTTGGTCCACACGCCCGGGCGGGCGGCGTAGATTTCCTTTTCGGTCAGCATCTGGCGGAAGCCGGTCAGCTTGCCGCTGGCGTCGAAGTCGGCGGCATACACCTCGAAGCCGAGCGGCTGCTTGGAATAGATCCAGCGGCTGGTGCCATTGGCGAGCGGATAGGTTTCGGAAGGCGCGCCGAAGGTATCGCGCACGGCGCTCTGCGGGCTGCCGAGCATCTTCTGCGCGGTCTGCACGGGCTGCAGGGTCGCGCAGGCGCACAGCAGGGTTGCCGCGATGGCGGCCAGCCAGACGGACAGGCGAGGGCGCATGGGGATCTCCGGTAAGGGCAGCGGACGGGAATGCGTTCAGCATAGCGCAACGCCTGCGGGCGCGCGCTTGCCGCTGCCGGGGTCCCGGCCATTACCAGCCAAAGCGGTAATCCTTTGCCGGATGCAGCCGCCAGGTGCCATCGCCGGGAAGTTCCAGCACCTGGTGGTGGTACTTCAGCAGCGTGGGCCGGTGGCTGACGCTGACCAGGGTGGCCTGCAAGCCGGCCAGCAACTGGTACAGGGCCTCTTCGTTGCTGATGTCGAGGGCGCTGGTGGCTTCGTCCAGCATCACATAGCGCGGCCTGGCCAGCAGCACGCGCGCGATGGTCAGGCGCTGCTGCTCGCCCAGCGACAGCACCTTGCTCCAGTCCACTTCGGTGTCCAGGCCGCCGAAGCGGCCGGCGATGTCGCGCAGGTTGACGGTATCCAGCAATTGCAGCAGCTCGCCATCGGCGACCTGCCGCCCGACATGGTTGGGATAGAGCAGCTGGCTGCGCAGGCTGCCGACCACCATGTACGGGTGCTGCGGCAGGAACAGCATGTCGTGCGGCGACGGCCGCGCGATGCGGCCGCTGCCGCTGTCCCACAGTCCCGCGATCGCGCGCATCAGCGAACTCTTGCCGCCGCCGCTGGCGCCGACGATCAGCAGGCCCTCGCCCGGGTTGATCGACACGCTCAGGTCGGTGACCAGGGTGCGCTCCTGGTTGGGCGTCTGCAGCGTGACGTGCTCCAGCGCAAGCCCCGCATCCTGGCGGGACTCGATGGTGCTGGCCGCGCGCGGCGCGCTGGCCTTCTTGCCGGTCAGGGTGCTGGAGAACGTGTCCAGGCGGTCGAGCCCGGCCACGAACCGGCTCAGGTCTTCAAAGTTGTCGACGATCACCGTGAGCGCATTCAGCACGGCGGCAAAGGCGCCCGCGGCGCGGATCGCGCTGCCGACCTCGAGCTCGCCGTCCAGCACGCGCGCGGCCACGATGGCGCTGGGCAGCAGGATGGTCAGGAAGCCATAGCCATACTGGAACATGTTCAGCCCGAGCTGCCACCGGATGAGCCGCTCGAAGTTCTGGAACGCCTTGCCGAAGCGCCCGCGCACGTGGGAAGACTCCTGCGGCTCGCCGCGGTAGAACGCGATCGACTCGGCGTTCTCGCGCACGCGGATCAGGCTGAAGCGGAAATCGGCCTCGCGCTTGAGCTGGTAGAAGTTCAGGCCGATCAGCACGCGCCCGAAACAGGCGATCGAGACGAAGGTGCCGGCGATGGCGTACACCACCAGGAAATAGACCAGCTCCCTGGAAATCAGCCACAGCACCGCGCTGAACGCGACCAGCTGCAGCAGCGCGCCGATGCCGATCGACAGGAAGAACAGCGACTGCCGCGTAAAGGTGTTGATGTCCTCGGAGATGCGCTGGTCGGGGTTGTCGATGCCGGCATCCGCATTCAGCTTGTAGAAAATGCGGTTCTTGAAATACCCGTCCAGGTAATGATGGGTCATCCAGCGCCGCCAGTGCAGGCCCAGCTTGTTGCGGATGTAGTAATAGACCGCGTAGACGGGAATGGCGACGATCAGGATATACAGGCAGGTGCGGATCGAGGCCCAGAAGCGGTCGGCGTCGCGCGCCGCCAGCGCCGAGGTGAATTCGCCGGTCTGCTCGTTGATCAGCACCTCGGCCTGGGTCTGGCCCAGCAGCAGCAGGACCAGCACCACCAGCAGCCCGGCGGCCTTCCATCGTTCCTGCGAGACCCAGTAGGGTTTGGCGATCACCCAAAAGCGGGTCCAGACGTGCCGGGTCGACGTGGCGGGGCGTTGGCCGGGGGCCGGAGTGCGGTCGGCCACCTGCGGCTCGGGCACGGCGCTCATGATCCACCTCCGGGGCGAGCGGATTTCATTATCGTCACATGGCGGCACCGGTCCGATCGCGAACAGGCGCGGCGGCGGAAAATGACTATTGAAATATAGCCAGCAAAATCGATGCCCGGCGCTTTTGGTCGCGCCCCGGGCATGTACGCCGGGACAACTGCCGTGGCTTGACGCGCTGTCAGAAGCTGATTTCAATCCGGGGTGACCGTTTCCCTGTACAGGCCGCCCCCGATGGACCGCTTCGACGCGCTGCAACTCTTCACCCGGATCGTGGAACTGGGCTCTTTCACCCGTGCCGCCAGCGCGCTGGACATGCCGCGCGCCACGGCCACGCATGCGATCAAGGAGCTCGAGGCCCGCGTCGGTGCCCGGCTGCTGGAGCGCACCACGCGGCAAGTGCGCCCGACGCTGGACGGGCAAGCCTTCTATGAGCGCGGCAAACAGGTGCTGCAGGCACTGGAAGACGCCGAAACCTCGCTCAGCACGCAGGTGGCCGACCCGCGCGGCACGCTGCGGCTGGACCTGCATGGCACCCATGCCACGCGTATCATCCTGCCGCGCATCGGCGAGTTCCGCGCGCGCTACCCGCATATCGACCTGGTCATCAGCAGCGGCGACCGCCTGGTCGACCTGATCGGGGAGGGCATCGATTGCGTGGTGCGCGCCGGGCGCCCGCGCGATTCCTCGCTGGTGGCCAGGCGCCTGGCGGAGCTGCCCGAGGTGCTGTGCGCCAGCCCCGCATACCTGGCGGCGCACGGCACGCCGCGGCATCCGTCGGAGCTGGCCGGGCACGTCGGCGTGGGCTTCTTTTCGCGCAACCATGACAGCCGCTATCCGTTCACGCTGACCGTCGATGGCGAGGTGCGCGCGTTCAGGGCCAGCGGCTGGATTTCGGTCAGCGATGCCGAGTGCTATACCAGTGCGGCGCTGGCCGGCTGCGGCCTGATCCAGGTGCCGCGCTTCCGCGTCGAAGAGCATTTGCGCGCGGGGCGGCTGGTGCCGGTGCTGTCAGCCTGGCCATGCCCGGACCTGCCGGTGTCGGCGCTGTACCCGTTCCACCGCCAGCTGGCGCCGCGCGTGCGGGTGTTTGTCGACTGGGTGGCGGGAATCTACGCGGAACGGTTCGGGCCGCCGCGGGCCGCCGCCTGAGCCATCGGCCGGGGATCCCGGCCCACGCATGGTGGAAACCCGGGCGTGTCCCCGGCCTGAACACTCACTAAGATGAAAGACCCGCCGCCGGTGCGGCGCACAACGATAACGCGGAGACTTCATCTATGGATCGTCGACAGTTCCTGGGCACCGCGGCACTCGCGGTGGCGGCCGGCGTGACGCCGCACGCGCTGGCCCAGCAATGGCCCGCGCGCGCCATCCGGCTGGTGGTGGCCTATCCGCCGGGGGGCGGCACCGATGTGGTGGCACGCCTGTTCGCCGACTACCTCGCGCGCGTGACCGGGCAGCCGGTGGTGGTGGAGAACAAGCCCGGCGGTGCCACCATTCCCGCCACGCAGGACGTGATCCGCGCCAAAAATGACGGCCAGACCCTGCTGGTGACGCTGGGCTCGTCGGCTACTTCGGGCGCGCATATCAACCGCGTGCCCTACGATCCCTTGACCGACCTCACCGCGCTGGCCGAACTCGGCCGCGCGCCGGTGCTGCTGGCCGCCAACAAGGACGCACCGTACAACACGCTGAAGGAACTGGTCGCCTATGCCAAGGCGAATCCGGGCAAGCCGATCCACTCGGCCTCGTACGGTCCGGGCACGTCGTCGCACTTCGGCCCGCTGCTGTTCAACCGGCTCGCCGGCACCAATCTGGAACCGGTGCTGTACAAGGGGTCGGCACCGGCCACGCAGGACCTGGTGGGCGGCGTGGTGCCGCTGATGATCGATGGCCTGACCACCGGCGTGCCGCTGTACCAGGCGGGCAAGACCAAGGTGCTGGCCACCACCATCCCGGAGCGCTCCGAGCTTGCCCCCGGCGCGCCCACGTTCCGCGAGCTGGGCTACCCCGAGATGGAGCAGCTGAGCGGCTATTTCGCGCTGTTTGGCCCCAAGGCGATGCCGCGCGAGACCGTGGAGGCGGTCTCCGCGGCGGTGCGCAAGGTGCTGGCCGATCCCGCCTACCAGAAGCGGCTGGCGGGCGTGGGCGTGCTGCCGCCGCAGGCGGTCACGCCCGATGCGTTCGCCGCGCAGATCCGTGCCGACCACGCGCGCTGGGGGCAGTTCATCAAGGACATCGGCTTCAAGATCGAGGGCAGTTGAGCCCCCGGCGCTTCACGCGTCCTCTTGCTGGCTGGCCTTTGCCCGGGCACGCGCCGGCGCTTTTTTTGCCGGCCTGGCCTGGTTGAACGCGATCGCGGCGCGGACCAGGGCCTTGAGCGCTTGAGCGTCGATCTTGTCGCCCTCGGCCAGGTCGATCGCGCGCCATTTGTTGCCGCCCAGGCCGGCGTTGAAGAGATGGTCCGGGTCGGGCAGGCTGGCGCCGTTGGTAAAGGTAATCTTCACCTTGGCCTTGTGGGCGTTGGCGACGGCGATGATGCCGTCGCGCGACCATACCGGGCTGCCCATCCATTTCCATTCCTCGACGATGCCGCGGTCGGCGGCGAGGATGGCCTTGCGCAGGCGGGCCAGGGTCTGGCCGCGCCAGTCGGCCAGGCCCGCGATCAGCTGGTCGATCTGTTCGGATGGATGCATCGATGCTCGTTCCTCAAGGTTCTGGCTGACCGACTTATCATAGCCGCTCGGTAAGGCCTCGCCGCCGGCCGTCAACCACGGGAGTTCAGCCATGGCCAACAGCACGTCCAGGACCCCGCCAGGGGGTGCGCGCAAGCCCGCGCAGAAGGCCGCCGCCCGGCCCGCCACCGGCAAGCCGGTGCTGCTGGCGGGCGGCAATCCGCAGATTCCGAAAGGCGACGGCGATGCGCCGGTGCAAGCCTACATTGCGGCGATGCCGGGCTGGAAGCAGGACGCGGGGCGGCGCCTGGACGCGCTGATCGAGCGCAACGTGCCCGATGTGAGCAAGGCGGTGCGCTGGAATTCGCCGTTCTATGGCCGGGCGGGGCAGGGCTGGTTTCTCAGCTTCCATTGCATGACCCGCTACATCAAGGTGGCGTTTTTCCGCGGCATGGCGCTGGATCCGGTGCCGCCGGTCGAATCCCGGGACAAGGACACGCGCTATTTCCATCTCCACGAAGGCGAGCACTTTGACGAGGCGCTGCTGGCGCACTGGATCCGGCAGGCCGCGGCGCTGCCGGGGTGGAAGCCTTAGCCAGGCGCCGCGCGGCCCGCGGGTGCGAAGCGCTTCCCCCGAACGGGGCGTTCCATCGCGGCGGAATTCGCCTACCCTCGCAAGCTTCATCGGCCGGCGGCCAGTTGCCGCACGGCTGCGTCTTCACGATCGCACCCGCGACGGGCGCGCATCCTGTCGGAGATTGCATGAAGGTAGATCCGCTCCGTGACTGGCAATACGCAGAGACCGTGCTGAACGCACGCACGCCGCAGGAAGTGGCACGGGTGGCGCTGCGCGCGGCCCGGGCCATGGGCTTCAACCACCATGCCTACGTCATGAAGCAGCCCGCGCTTGGTCCGCAGGACGACAACGACTTCGTCTGCTTCCACGATTTCTCGGCGGACTGGGCGCGGGCGCGCTACGAGCCGCTGCGCGCGAAGCGGCACGAGGATGGCGACGCGCGCGTGGCGCACGTGCGCGCGGGCATGCCGGCGACGTCGTGGAATGCGCTGGGCGAAGTCGACCACACGCGCCGCGATATCGGGCAGAGCGCGCGCAAGCTGCTGCGCAGCGCGGGCGAGCACGGGCTCAGCGCGGGCCTGACCATTCCGCTTTGGACGCCGGGGATCGACTGGGCCTTCATGACGCTGACCACCGATGCCACCTCGGACCTGCGCGCGCTGCGCACCACGCTGGCGCCGATGAGCTACTTTGCGCATTGCCTGCATTCCGCGCTGCGGCGGCTGCAGGGCGAGGCCGCGCGCCCGGCGCTGAGCCGGCGCCAGCGCGAGATCCTGCACTGGGCGGCGATCGGCAAGACTACGTGGGAGATCTCCACCATCCTCGGCATCAGCGAAAGCACCGTCTACTTCCACCTGAACGTTGCCGCGGACAAGCTCAATACGCGCGGGCGCCAGGCCACCTGCGCGCGCGCGGTAGCGCTGGGGCTGCTTTCCATCTGAGACCGGCGCGGCGCTGACCGGGCGGCCTGCCGTTAACGCGGACGAGCCCCGGGGCAATACCTCTCCGCGGGGCCCGGGCCATCAGCGTGACAACCGCGCGTCAGTTGGCCGGCGTGTAGTAGCGGCCGGCGATACGGGTGCCGGCGTCGCTCCACTGGTTCCAGACCAGCGCCGCATTGCCCTTCTCGTTCACCGCCAGCGCGGGAATCGCGGCGGTGTCGCCGTAGCTCTCGCCCGGCGCAGCGGTGCCCCAGCCGGTGCCGGCCACATAGCGGTTGGTCCACAGGTCGGCCACGCCGCTGCCCTCGGGCGCCTGGGTCCAGGCGACAAAGCCGTTGCCGGCGCCGTCCAGGCCAACCGCCGGCAGGCTCGGCGTGCGCGTGCTGGCATTGAGCAGCACGGTCGCGGTGCCCCAGTCGCCGTTGGCCGGGGCCACGCTGGCCACCAGCGTGTTGTCGTTGCGGCCCCAGGCCACCATGGCGTCGCCGCGCGCATTGACCGACAGCCGGGCCTTGCTGATGAAGGCTTCGGCCACCGGCGGCGCCACCGCCACCGGGCTCTGCCAGGCCGAGGTAAAGCGCCGCGCGTACAGCGTGCTGGCCACGGTGCCGTTGGCGACATCGGATTGCCCCCATACCAGCGTGGCATTGCCGCTGCCGTCCATGGCGATGGCGGGATAGCCGAGCGAGCGGTCGATGCTGTCGTCGCGCACCAGCTCGCTCGGTGCGTCCCAGCTGCCGCCGCTGAAGCGGCTGGTCCAGATGCCGTTGCTGGCGAGGTCGGTCAGTTCCCACACGGCAATCGCCTCGCCCGAAGCGGCCACGGCAAGCTGCGGGCGCAGGTTCTGGATGCTGGCGTCATTGGGCGTCGCGAACGTCGATTCCGTGCCCCAGCCGCTGCCAGCGGTGTAGCGGTTCGCGACGATCTTGAAGGGGCCGAACTGGCCGTCGCGCTGGCTCCACACCGCGATCGCGTTGCCACTGGTGTCCATGCCGACCTGCGGCTGCCCGGCCAGCCCGGCGCCGGTCTCGATGCGCGCCAGCGTGCCCCAGCCGGTGGCCGGGTCGAAGGGCCGGGCCCAGATGTCGTAGGCGCCCGCGCTGGTCAGCTGCGCCCACACCACCATGGCGCGGCCGCTGGCGCGGTCCATCGCGATCTGCGGGCCGTCGGTGGCGCCGGCGGCGTCGTTTTCCAGCGCCACCGGCGCGCTCCAGCCGGAACCTGGCACGTAGCGGCTGGCCAGCACGCTTTCGTTGGCGGTGCCCTCATCAAGCTGCATCCAGACCGCGATGGCATTGCCCGCGGCATCGATGGCGACGTTGACCTGGCCCGCGCCGGCCTCGGTGAAGGGCGCCGGATCGGTCCAGCCCGCCGGCGTGGGGGTACCGGGATTGCCGGGCGTGCCTGGGTTGCCGGGTGTTCCCGGCGTTCCGGGGGTGCCCGGGGTGCCAGGGTTGCCGGAGTTGGGTTGCGGTGTCGTGCTGTTATCGTCCCCGCCGCACGCGGACAGCGCCGCGCAAATCGCCATCAGCAAAATCGTCTTACGCATTGAGTCTTCCCTTTCGGATTTTGTTCTTCAACGATCAATTCGCGGCCGGGGCCGGCATGGCGGCGCCGTGGAGGCGCAGCGGACGCGGCGCCTGGGGCTGGCGCGAATTGCCACGGGCGAGAATAGGGAAAGGCGGGCAGGGCGGCGCGCCCACCCTGTGGGATTCCACAGGGTGGCCACAACGCGCGGCGGCGCGCGCTCATGCCGGGCCGGGCTTCTGGCCTATATTGAAGTCCTGCGGCACGGGCACCGGCGTCGCCGGACCGGCCGCGGCCGGAAGGAGCGCGCCATGAAGATCGCCAGCATCGAAGCCATCGCCCTGCGCATTCCGTTCACGGTCGGCGGCGTGCCGGCCGCGGGTGTCTGGGGCGGGGCCGGCATGCAGGCCGCCGACTCGCTGCTGCTCAAGGTGAGCACCGATGACGGCCTGGTCGGCTGGGGCGAAACCTTCGGCTTCGTCGGCGTTCCGGCGGCCAGGGCGGCAATCGAGCAGATGCTGGCGCCGGCCTGCATCGGCCGTGACGCGAGCCAGATCAATGAGATCGGCCTCGACCTGCAGCGCAGCTTCCATGTGTTCGGGCGCAGCGGGCCTTTGTTCTACGGGCTTTCGGCGCTCGATATCGCGCTGTGGGACCTGTGCGGCAAGGCGGCCGGGCTGCCCGTTTACCGCCTGCTAGGCGGAGCGCGGCGCGGGCAGCTGCCGGCCTACGCCAGCCTGATCCGCTATGCCGACGCCGAAGCGATCGCGGTCAACGTCAGGCGCGCCATCGCCGACGGCTACCGCAGCCTGAAGCTGCACGAAGTCGACCTCGCCGTGATCCGGACCGCGCGCGCGGCCGCTGGCCCGGATATCGAAATCACGCTGGATACGAACTGCCCGTGGACGCTGCACCAGGCCATCGACATGGCCCGCGCCCTGCAGCCGTTGTCGCTGCGGTGGCTGGAAGAGCCGCTGTGGCCGCCCGAGAACTACGCCGGACTGGCGGCGCTGCGCCGGCGCTGCGCGATTCCGCTTGCCACCGGTGAGAATGCCACCACGCTGATGGAATTCGAGCACCTGCTGCGCATCGGCGCCGTCGATGTGGTGCAGCCCAGCCCGGCCAAGATGGGCGGCATCAGCGCCCTGCGCGATGTCTTTGCCCTCGCCAGGGCGCACAACGCGCAGGTGATGGTCCATACCTTCTACGACGGCCCCGGGCTGCTGGCCGCCATGCATGCCACCGCGGCGCTGGGCGACGCCGATGCCATGATCGAATGGCGGTACTTCGACATGGCCGCACAGGTGCTTGGCAATGCCGTGGTGCCGCGCGACGGCATGATCGCGCTACCCGCCGGGCCGGGCCTGGGCCTCGACCCGGATCCCGAAGTGATCCGTCGCTACCGCATCGGCTGACACCGGCGTTCAGAAGTCGACCTTCTCTCCCGGCTGCGGCACGATCACGCTGGTGGCGGCACCAGCGCCCAGCGCCGCCCTGAATTCTTCCGGCGTGCCGCTCGCTTGCGGCGAGGCCTGGTAGTGGATCGGGATCGCGAAGCGGGGCCGGATCAGGTCGCGCACGGCGATCGCGGCCTCCCGCGGCCCCATGGTGGTATACCCGCCAATCGGGATCAGCACCAGATCCGGCTTGTAGATCTCGCTGATCAGGCGCATGTCGCCGAACAGCCCGGTATCGCCCAGGTGCCAGATGCGGAAGCCGTTCTCCAGTTCGATGATGTAGCCCACCGGCTCGCCGCCGTAGTGGGTTTCGTCCTTGCCGGTGGCCGGATTCTTCAGCGCCAGTTCCGACGAGTGTTCCGCATGCACCGCCGTGATCCTCGGCCCCGCGGGGCCGAACGGCATCACCGTGCCGCTCTTGCCGAAGCGCTGCACCTGCGTCTCCGGCACCAGGCCCAGGCTGACCAGCGCCCGGCCCAGGCCGCCGCCGTTGTATACCGGAGCGTTGGTCAGCCGGGCCAGGGCGGGGGTATCGCCGAGGTGGTCGTTGTGGGCATGCGTGACCAGGATCAGGTCGACCTTGCCGAGCGCGGGCAACTGCCTGAAACCGGGCGGGGTTTTCGGGTTGTTGGTCAGCCACGGGTCGATCACGATGACCTTGCCGCCCGGCGTGGTGATGCGCGTGGCGGACTGGCCCAGCCACAGCACTTCGGCCTTGCCCGCGGTGGGCTGGCCGGTCGCAACCGGACGCGGCGCGTCCGCCCGCGGCGTCGGCGCGGCACAGGCGCCGAGCAAGGAAGAGAGGGCGGCGAGGGCGCAGAGCGTGGTGAGGGCGGCGAGACGCTTCGCAAGGTGTCCGGGCATGTCGTGCCTCCGCAAGGGATCGATGCCGTATCGATACGCAACGCAACCCGGACCGCTAGCGCACAAACATGCCCAGGCCTTCGTGGTCATAGAACTCCAGCCACACGCGGTCGCTGAAAAACGCGGCCTGCGAGATCGTGCCCGGCATGGCGTTTTCATTGTCGAGCGTGAAGGTGAAGGTATCGCCGTCCCAGTGGTTCAGCGGCAGCACCAGCGGCGTTGCGCCCAGCGTCATTACCAGCCCGCCGCCCTGGTCCGCGACCTGCAGCGGACCGTAGTAGTCGTTGCGGTAGGTGCCGGTGTAGGCCGACAGCGCGCGCGCGGGCAGCGGATTGGCCGGGCGCGGCTGCCCCACCAGCCGGCCTTCCGGCTCCAGCAGCGGTGCCAGCGCATCGCCGTAGATCTTGCCCCAGTCGCGGCGGATGGCGCCGTATTGCGCCAGGTCGAAGAACTGGGCGCTCAGGATTTCCGGCACGCCGATGGGCTGCGCGTTGGTCAGCGTGACGATCGCCAGGTCGAGTTCCGGCACCGCCATGAAGCTGGTGGCGGCGCCCAGCGCGAAGGCGCCGGAGTGGTTGAGCGAAGTCAGGCCCAGTTCGGTCGTGCCGACGTTGAAGCCATAGCCATAGTAGCCGGCGGGGCGTCCGTTGGCCGGCGGGTTGCTCTGCATCTGCGGGCTCAGCGCCGGCGCCAGCGCGGCGGCGTCGACCACCCGCTGCCCACCGGACTCGCCTTTGGCGAGCAGCATTGCCAGCCATTTGGCCATGTCGTTGACCGACGCACTGACGCCGCCCGCAGGCGATTGCGCATCGGGCATGCGCACCGTCCCCTGCACCCAGTTGCCGTTGACGCGGACGTGGCCGACCGCGCGGTTGTCGCGCGCGGCATAGTCGGCAAAACGCGAGCTGGTGCGCGTCATGCCCAGCGGTTGGTACAGCGCCTGTTCCGACAGCGTGGCCCAGTCGGTGCCGGCGGCGACGGCAACCGCTTCGGCGGCGGCGGTCATGCCGAAGTTTGTGTACGCGTAGACCGCGCGCAACGGATGCAGCGGCAGGAAGCGCAGGCGCGTCAGCACTTGCTGGCGGTCGTAGCCCATGTCCTCGAGACGGTCGCCGGCGTGGTCCGGCAGGCCGGAGCGGTGGGCGTAGAGATCGCCGATGGTGACGGCCGCCGACACCTCGGCATCGGCCAGCGTGAACCAGGGCAGGTGCGTGCGCACCGGCGTATCCCAGCCGATGCCGCCGCGCCCGACCTGGCGCGCCACCACGGTGGCGCCGATGGACTTCGACACCGAGGCCAGCTGGAACACGGTGTCGGCATCGACCGGCGCGGGGTCGGTCACCAGCCGCCGGCCGAAGCCCTTGGCGTAAACGGTCTGGTTGCCGCGCACCACCGCGACCGCCATGCCGGGCACGCGCGAGCTGGCCATCAGGTCCGCGACCAGCTGGTCGAGCTGGGCAATGGCCCGGGTGATCTGCGCCGGCGGCACCGGCTCGGGCGGCGTGGGCTTGGGCGGCGTGGGCTTGGGCGGTTCGTCGTCGTCGCCGCCGCACGCCGGCAGCGCCGGGACCAGCAGGCCGCCCAGCGCGGCTCCCAGGAAACGGCGACGCTCTTGCAGTTTGCCCACGGCAGTTCTCCGTTGTGAGGCGGAACAGGCGTGGCCGGGCCGCGGCCTGTGGATGGAACTACTGTATGCGATCGATAGCCCGGCGGTGAAGGAGAGAGAGAAAGGTTTCGACGCTGCAAAAGCAAAAGGCCCGCACTTTCGTGCGGGCCTTTGCCTGAAACTCTGGTGCCCAGGAGAGGACTCGGTCACGAAAGCGCGACCCCGGCTGCGCTTGCAAGCGCAACCCTTCTCGTCCTCGCGAAAAGCGCTCAAGCGCTTTTCTTCCTGGGCGAAAATGAAAAAGGATCTGCTTGCGCAGATCCTCTTTAAATTTTTGGTGCCCAGGAGAGGACTCGGTCACGCATGCGCGACCCCGGCTGCGCTTGCAAGCGCAGCCCTTCTCGTCCTCGCGAAAAGCGCTCAAGCGCTTTTCTTCCTGGGCGGAAATGAAAAAGGATCTGCTTGCGCAGATCCTTTTTTAAACTTTTGGTGCCCAGGAGAGGACTCGAACCTCCACAGTGTTGCCACCGCTAGGACCTGAACCTAGTGCGTCTACCAATTCCGCCACCTGGGCAGGTGGTGAGCCGCGAATTCTACCGAAGGCGGCGGAATTTGCAAGCCCTTGCGCGGGCGCCGTGCAAAAAAACTTTGACGACCGCGCTCAGCAGCGGTCGCGGCGCCCGTCGGCAATCAGAACGACGGCACCATCGCGCCCTTGAACTGCGCCTTCATGAACTGTCGCACGTCTTCCGACTGGTACGCGGCCACCAGCTTCTTGACCCACGGCTTGTCCTTGTCCTGGGTGCGCACCACGATGATGTTGGCGTACGGGCTGTGGATGTTTTCCAGCGCGATCGCGTCCCTGGTCGGCTGCAGGCCGGCGGCGAGCGCATAGTTGGTGTTGATCACGGCGGCGCCGACATCGGGCAGCGCGCGCGCCAGCTGGGCCGCGTCAAGCTCCACGATCTTCAGCTTCTTGGGGTTCTCGGCCACGTCCAGCGGCGTGGCATTGGAACCGTTGGTGCCGGCGCCGGCCTTCAGCTTGATCACGCCTTGCGCCTGCAGCAACAGCAGCGCGCGGTTTTCATTGGAGGGGTCGTTGGGCACCGCCACCTTGGCGCCTTGCGGCAGGTCCTTGGGCGACTTCAGGTTCTTCGAGTAAATGCCCAGCGGCGAGATATAGGTGTAGCCCACGCTCTGCATCTTGTAGCCGCGCTGCTTCACCTGGCTGTCCAGGTACGGCTGGTGCTGGAAGCTGTTGGCGTCCAGGTCGCCGGCGTCGAGCGCGGCGTTGGGCTGCACGTAGTCGTTGAACTCGACGACCTTCACGTTAAGGCCATTGCGCTTGGCCACCTTCTGGACCACTTGCCAGACTTCGGCGTCCGGTCCGCTGACCGTGCCGACACGGATGGTCTGTTCCTGGGCCGAGGCACTGCCGGCGGCGATAAAACCCACGGCGGACACTGCTGCCGCCAGACGCTTGATGAAAGACGTGCGCATAGGAGTGGTGAAGATCTTGTTGTGGTGTGGCGAGTGAGAGGCAATCGCAGGGCAGGGATCGCCTGTCCGGAGCGAGGGCACAGATTAACGCAATTGCGTCAGGATGGCGCGGCGCGGACGATTCTGGCGTCTATTTCTTTTTCATAAGCTTATGAAGCCAGGTGGGGACCGACTGCCGGCATTAAATGCCCCACGCCGCGGCTCAGTCCGCAAACACTTCGCGCAAGGTCCGCAAGGTCTCGGCCACGGTGCGGTCGCTCAGGCCGCCCGCGCGCTTTACCAGCCGGGACTTGTCGACGGTGCGCAGCTGGTCCAGCAGGATCAGGCCGGTCTTGCGCTGGAAGGTCACCGGGATGCGAAACGGTGCCGGCCGGCTGCCGGTGGTCATCGGCGCCACCGTTACCGTGCGCAGGTAGTCGTGCATCTCGGGCGGCGACAGGATGACACAGGGGCGTGTCTTCTCGATCTCGCTGCCGACGGCGGGGTCGAGCGCGACCAGCCAGACGTCGCCGCGCGCTACCATTTCAGCTCCGCGTCGTCGGCGTTGGGCAGCTCGCCCAGCACCAGGGTATCGTCGCCGGCCGCGGCAATCTGCCGGCTGGCTTCGGCCCAGCCTTGCCGCGGTGCCTGCCGGGGCCGGCGCAGCACCAGCGTGTCGTTCACGATTTCCATTTCCACTTCATTCTCCAGACCCAGCTGTGCCAGGATTGCCTTGGGGATCAGGACGCCTTGCGAGTTGCCCATCTTGCGGATCGTTGCCTTCATGTCTTGTTGCTCATGGTGTGGCCAGTACTGGCGTCAGCACAATGTTATTACACCACCGGCATCAAGGAAACAGGCAGGCACGACACTGCATGGAAATGTGACATCCCGGCGCAGCTGGCAACAGGCGAATTGTCCGAAAACGCCCGCGCCATGCGGAGCCGCCGGCTCAGCCGGCGGCCGTCCCGTACCCCTGGCCCTTCCATTCGATAAAACACAGCCCGTGCCCGAACGGGTCCGACAGCGTGGCCTGCCGGCCCCAGGCAAATTCCTGCGGCCAGTCCTCGATCTCGGCGCCGGCCTCGAGCGCGCGTTCGATGGCCTGCTCCAGGTCGGCGACGGCGAAATCGAGGTGAACCGGGGTCCAGTGGCGGCGATAGTCGCGCCGGGTCGCGGCGCGCGTGGTCGGGCGCGTGCCCGCGGGCTTGGTGAGCAGGTAGATCGGGGCATTGCCGCCCAGCATTTCGGCGACGATGCCGTCGAACAGCTTGCGGCCCAGCCGCAGTCCCAGCCCTTGCGCGTAGAAATCGATGCCGCGCGCCAGGTCGTCGACATCGATATTGATCAGCAACTCCATCACCCCTCCTGCAGCGTTCCGTGTGAAAGCGGCCGCATTGTGCGCCGGCCCTCCTGACAGCTGCTGTCAGGAGTGATGTTTCGGCCGGGTGCGGCGTGGGTGCGGGAAGGACTCCAGCCGGCGCGAGCCTGGCCGATATGAGTGGGAAGGCCGGAGCCGGCCCGGACCATGTTGCAGTGCGCAGACAAAAAGGTCTCGCGAATACGCGGAG
Source organism: Cupriavidus neocaledonicus (assembly GCF_000372525.1). Classification (GTDB taxonomy): domain Bacteria; phylum Pseudomonadota; class Gammaproteobacteria; order Burkholderiales; family Burkholderiaceae; genus Cupriavidus; species Cupriavidus neocaledonicus. The sequence continues at coordinate 19,763 of NZ_AQUR01000104.1, read as the reverse complement.
ACTTCATAATATCGACTTATCGCAAATGGGAGAGTGAAGTTGCGTTTTGAGCACTTGGTGGAGATCAATGATCCGGGCAACCCGCAGCTGGAACCGCTGACGGCCGAGCAGGTGTGGCAGGGCCTGGTACTGCGCGCCGAATCTCCCGAGCTTTTCGTGCTGGGCCTGGACCGCGCCGAAGTGGTGGGGCGGGGCGACAACTGGCTCGACCGCGTGCTGCATTTCGGCGAGGCCTCGATCGAGGATCACGTGGTCTACGAGCCGCGCCGGCTGGTGCGCTATGAAACCGCGGCCACGGCCGAGCATGCCGGCGGCACGCTGACCATGGCGATCGAGACGCCCGGGCCGGGCGCGTTGCTGCTGCGCTTTATCTACGACACCACCATGCCGGCCGTCGATGCCAGCGGCGACGACCGCTACGCCGAGATCGTCAAGTCCGCCTACCACGCGGCCGACATCGACACCGTCCGCAAGATCCGCGAGATCGCCGACACCGGGCGGCTGGGGTGAGCGAGGGCCCCGCCACGCCGGACGGTTCCGGCCAGCGGTCGGATCTGCCGACCCGGCAGTCGCTGCGCGCGCGCTATGGCGAGCGGCTGCGCTGGCTGGTGCTGGCGACGCTGATGCTGGGCACGATCTCGTCGATCGTGTCGTCCACCATCGTCAATGTGGCCATTCCCGACCTGAGCCGGCATTTCGTGCTGGGACAGGAGCGCGCGCAATGGGTCGCGGCCAGCTTCATGGTCGCGATGACGCTGTCGATGCTGCTGACCCCCTGGCTGCTGAACCGCTACGGGCTGCGGCGCACCTTCCTGGGCGCGTCGCTGCTGCTGGGCGCGGGCGGCCTGCTGGGCGGTTTCTCGCCCACCTACGGCGTGATGATCGCGATGCGCGTGGCCGAGGGCATCGCCGCGGGCATCATGCAGCCGCTGCCCAATATCCTGATCCTGCGCGTCTTCGAGGAGCGCGAGCAGGGCAAGGCGATCAGCATGTTCGGCTTCGGCGTGGTGCTGGCGCCGGCGCTGGGGCCCAGCCTGGGCGGCTTCCTGGTCGAGGCCTTCGGCTGGCGCTCGATCTTCTTCGTGGTGGTGCCGCTGACGCTGCTTGCGGTGCTGATGGCGCGCCGCTTCATGGCGGTGGACTCGATCATGATGGGCGAGCGCCAGCCGCTCGACTGGCGCGGTCTGGGCCTGGCCGGCATTGCCACGGTCAGCCTGCTCAACGGCGTGGTCGAGCTGCGCGAGAGCATCGCCGCGGGCCTGGCGCTGTCGGGCTTCGGCGTGCTGATGCTGGCGGCGTTCGTGATGTGGCAGCTGCGCGCGGCGTACCCGCTGATGAATATGCGGCTGTACAGCTACCGTCAGTTCGCGGCCGGGGCGGTGGTGGCCTTCATCTATGGCGCGGGCCTGTTCGGCTCGACCTACCTGTTGCCGGTCTATATGCAGATGGCGCTGGAATACACGCCGTCGCGCGCCGGCCTGGTGCTGTTCCCGGCGGGCGTGATGCTGGCGCTGACGATTGCGGTGGCGGGGCGTTTCACGCACCGGATCGCGCCGCATGTCCAGGTGTCGTTCGGGCTGGCGCTGCTGTCGTTGTCGTTCCTGCTGCTGGCACTGGGCTCGCGCGCGACGCCTTACCTGGTGCTGGTGGCGCTGGCGGTGCTGGGACGGATCGGCCTGGGCTGCATCCTGCCTTCGCTGACGCTGGGCGCGATGCGGGGCGTGGACTTCACGCTGATCGCGCAGGGTTCCAGCTGCATCAACTTCCTGCGGCAACTGGGCGGCGCCATCGGCGTGAGCCTGGCGGGGGTGGGGCTGCAGTGGCGCCTGGCCGAGCATGGCGCACTGCTGGGCCAGGCCGGCGACAGCGCGCTCCAGGCGGCGCGCATCCGCGCCTTCGATGAAACCTTCCTTGCGGTCGGCGTGGTGATCGCCAGCGCCATGCTGGCGGCCTGGCGCATCCGGCCGCGTCCGGCGCCGGCGGCCTGAAGCCCCTGCGCCGGCGCCGTTCAGCTGGCGGCGCCGCTGCGCAGCTCTTCCACCAGCGCGATGTACTGCTCCATCGCCTGTTCGCGCGCGGTGCCGCGCAGCGCTTCCCACGCCTCGAACTTGTAGCGGCCGACGAAATCGGTCATGCCGGGCTTGTCGCCGTGGGCATCGCCCTCGCTGCCTTGCTTGTACAGCGCATACAGGCGCAGCAGGGACATATTGCTGGGGCGCTCGCTCAGCTGCTTGACGTCGATCTGGGCCTGTTCGAAGCGTGCCTGCAGGTCGCTCATGGGGTTCCTCCGTGTGGACTGTCTGGATTGCGGAAATGCAGCCCGATGATAGCTGCCCGGCGCGGCCGCGCCGTCCGTATAAAACCGAAGAAGCCCTCGATTCCGGGCCCAACGGCTACAATCGCGCCATGTCCTGGATTCTTGCTGTTGAAACTTCTACGGAGTGGTGCTCGGTCGCGCTCGGACGCGCGGCAGGCGCCGGCCTCGAGTGCCTGGTGCGCCATGAGCACACCGGTGCACGCTCGTCGGCGCGGGTGCTGCCGGCCGCCGGCGAATTGCTGGCCGAAGCCGGCATTGCGCTGGGCGATTGCGCGGCCATTGCCTTTGGCGCCGGTCCGGGCTCGTTCACCGGGCTGCGCACCGCCTGCGGCGTGGCGCAGGGGCTGGCGTTCGGCGCCGGCCTGCCGGTGGTGCCGGTCAACACGCTGATGGCCTGCGCCGAACGCGCCCGCGCCGCCACGCCGGCGCTGCCGGATGGCACCGCGGTGCTGGTGGCGCTGGATGCGCGCATGGACGAGGCCTATGCCGCGGCCTTCGGCTGGAACGCCGCCGCGCAGGAGTGGACGGAACTCACGCCGATGCAGGTCGGCGCGCCCGAAACCGTGGCCTTGCCCGCCGGCGCATTCTGGCTGGCCGGCAACGCGTCCACCGTGTTTGGCGAGCGCCTGGCGGGCCTGGCCCGTGCCGCCCGCGTGCTGCCGGACGCAATGCCGCATGCGCAGCCGATGGTTGCCCTCGGGCTGCGCGCGCTGGCGCGCGGCGAGGCCATCGACGCCGACCAGGCCATGCCGGTCTACCTGCGCGACAAGGTCGCCCAGACCATCGCCGAGCGCGAGGCCGCGTCGGCGGCGCGCGCCGCGGCCCAGCCGGGGAATGCATCGTGAGCGCCGCGTATCCCCTTGCGGACCGCCACGACTGGCCCGAGGTGCCGGCCATGCCGGCGCTGCCCGAGGGCTGGTCGCTGGGCCGCATGAGCGCGCTGGACCTGCAGGCGGTGGCGGGCATCGAGGCGCGTGCCTACAGCCATCCCTGGACGCGCGGCAACTTCGAGAACTCGGTCAAGTCCGGGCATCTGGGGCTGACGCTGCGCGATCCGGCGGGCACGCTGGTGGCCTACGCCGTGCTGATGCCGGTGGTCGATGAAATGCACCTGCTCAACATCACGGTCGAGCCGCAGCGCCAGCGCCAGGGGCTCGGGCGCCTGATGCTGGCGGTGGTGCTGGCGACCTCGCACGCGCATCGCATCCACACCATGCTGCTGGAGGTGCGCCCCTCCAATGCCGGCGCGATTGCGCTGTACCAGGCGGCCGGGTTTGCCGAGATCGGGCGCCGCAAGGGCTATTACCCCGCGCCCGGCGGCAAGCGCGAAGACGCGCTGGTGCTGCGCCGCGCGTGGCCGGCGCAGGCCGCCGCCAATGAAGGCACGGAGGGCAAGGCATGAGTCGCCGTGCGCAGTTCCTCGAGGTGCTGGGCATTCCGACCGAATGGGTGCCGCGCGCGCCCAGGGCGGCGCACGCAGAGGCGCAGCCCGAGCTGGCAGCGCTGCCGGCAGCGCTGCCGGCAGCCGAGCCGCCCGCGGCAGTGACGGCTGCCCCGCCGGCTGCAGCGGTTGCGCATGCCGAGGCGCCGCTGGCCGCACCCGTGGTGCCGCCGCCAGCCCGTGAGCCGGTTGCGCCAGCACTGGACTCGGCCGGACCCGCGCCAGGCGATGCGCGAGCGGACCGTGACGCGGCCATCGCCACGATGGACTGGCCGGCGCTGGAGGCCGAGGTGGCGGGCTGCACCGCCTGCGGCCTGTGCCAGACCCGTACCAACACGGTATTCGGCGTGGGCCCGCGCCAGGTCGAATGGATGCTGGTGGGCGAGGCCCCCGGCGAGAACGAAGACCTGCAGGGCGAGCCCTTCGTCGGCCAGGCCGGCAAGCTGCTCGACAACATGCTCGGCGCGCTCGGCCTGGCGCGCGGGCGCAATGTGTTCATTGCCAACGTGCTCAAGTGCCGCCCGCCCGGCAACCGCAATCCCGAAGCGGAAGAGGTGGCGCAGTGCGAGCCCTTCCTGCGCCGGCAGATCGCGCTGGTCAGGCCACGCGTGATCGTGGTGCTGGGCCGCTTCGCCGCGCAATCATTGCTGCGCACCACCACGCCGATCGGCAAGCTGCGCGGCACCGTGCATGCGTACGAGGGCATTCCCGTGGTGGTGACCTACCATCCCGCCTACCTGCTGCGCACGCTGACCGACAAGGCGCGCGCCTGGGAAGACCTGTGCCTGGCCCGTGAGGTCCACCACCGTGCGGGAGCTGGGGCCTGATCTCTCGCCGGCCCGCGGCGGCGACGGCCATGGGCCGGCGCACGCGCCGCTGTGGCGCCGCGCCGCGTCGGCGCGCGCGCGCGACCTGGCCTGGACCACGCTGTCGCCGCCGCTGCTCGATGCCGTGCCGGGCGCCGCGCTGGCGCGCTGGCCGGCCGGCACCCTCGAGGCCTGGCAGCGCTGGCTCGAAGGCGCGGATGCCGCCGCGCTGCCCGCCACCATCGACGAACTGGCCGACGGCCACGCCGCGCTCTGCGCCGCTGCCGACCACGACCCCGCTAACCGCAGCCTGCGCCTGGGCCGGCATGCCGAGCGGCTGCTGCATTTTGCCTTGCGCCATATGCAGGGCCTGTCGCTGCTGGCCGCCAACGTGCCGGTGCGGCGCGCGGGGCGGCACGGCGTGCGCACGCTGGGCGAGCTGGATTTCGTCTGGCGCGACCTGGCCTCGGGCGCGGTGGTCCACTGGGAGATGGCGGCCAAGTTCTACCTGATGGCGGCGGCCGGCCACCAGCCGCCGCGGGCACAGGATTTCGTCGGCCCGAACCTGGTCGACCGCCTTGGCGACAAGCTCGGGCATATCGTGCACCGCCAGCTGCCGTTGGCACATACGCCAGAGGCGCGGGCCGCGCTGGGCCATACCGTGGATCGCAGCGAGGTCTACCTGCTGGGCTGGCTGTTCTATCGTGACGGCCAGGTGCCGGCCGGGCTGGAGACGCTCGGCATCGCGCCGGACCACTTGCACGGCTGGTGGTCGACGCTCGATGACTGGGCCGCTCGCGCCGGCGCGCGCCCGGGCCTGCGCTGGTGCCGCCTGCCGCGTACCGGGTGGCTGTCGGGCGCACTGGTGCCTGAGGCCGGCACCGACGATGCCGGCACGCTGCACGCGCTGCTGGCGCAGCGCTTTGCCGATCCGCGCCATGACCACGGCTGGCGCCGCGAGTCGCCGGTGATGCTGTGCGCGCTGGAGCCGGCCGGGCCGCACGCGCCAGGGTGGTGGCGCGAATGCTCGCGCGGGTTCGTGGTACCGCCGGGGTGGCAGGAGCGGGCGCTGGCCCGCACTGAAGAGCCGCCGCGGGCAGGCCCGCGAGCCGGTCAGGACGACGCCTGAGGCGGGCTGGCCGGCCGCCGGCGCGGCCGCGCCATGATGGTGCCGGTGGTGCTAGTGGTGCTTGTCCTCGCCGATCATCGCCAGCGAGTTGAAGGTGCGCACGTTGTACTTGTGCAGCTTGAGCACCAGCGCCATGGTCACGCAGATAAACAGGCCGAGCGCGATGATGACCACGCCGATCGGCACGTTGAGCTTGATCAGCAGTGCGTACAGGCACAGCATCAGCAGCACCGACACGTTCTCATTGAAGTTCTGCACCGCGATCGAGTGCCCGGCCGACAGCAGCACATGGCCGCGGTGCTGCAGCAGCGCGTTCATCGGCACCACGAAATAGCCCGACATCGCGCCCACCAGCATCAGGAACAGGTAGGCAATGGCCATGTACAGCGGCATGTGCAGGCCCAGCACGTCGAGCGTGACCTGCGGCATCGCGTCCTTGGTGTAGAACGCCATCACCATCACCGTGGCGCCCATCGCCACGCCGAACGGCAGCACCGACAGCGATTTGCGCAGCGGGATGCGCGCCGCCGCCAGGATCGCGCCGACGGCCACGCCCACCGCCACCACGGCCTGCAGCAACGCACCCTGGGACAGGTTCAGGCCCAGCGATTTTTCGGCCCATTTCAGCACGATGAACTGCAGCGTCGCGCCCACGCCCCAGAACAGCGTGGTCACCGCCAGCGAGATCTGGCCCAGCTTGTCGCGCCACAGCGCCAGGAAACAGTCGCCGAACTCGGCGATCAGCTTGATCGGGTTCTTTTCCTGCGCCGGATAGCGCGCGCCGGTGTCCGGGATGAACAGGTTGAAGAGCGAAGCGATCACATAGAACAGCATGATCACCACCATCGCGGCCTCGGCCGGGGTATCGATGCCGGTATTGATCAAGGGCAGGTCCAGGCGCAGCAGCAGGCCGGAGACATGCACGGAAATCAACGCACCGCCCACCACCGTGCCGAGGATGATCGAGCCCACCGTCAGGCCCTCGATCCAGCCGTTGGCCAGCACCAGTTTTTCGGGGGGCAGCAGCTCGGTCAGGATGCCGTACTTGGCGGGCGAATACGCCGCCGCGCCGAAGCCGACCACGCCGTAGGCCAGGAGCGGATGCAGCCCGAACATCATGATGGCGCAGCCGACCACCTTGATCGCGTTGGTGATGAGCATCACCCGCCCCTTGGGCATCGAGTCGGCGAAGGCGCCGACGAAGGCGGCAAGAATGACGTAGGAGAGAACGAAGAACAGCTTGAGCAGCGGGGTCATCCACTGCGGGGAATGCAATTCGGTGAGAAGGGCGATGGCGGCGATCAGTAAGGCATTGTCGGCCAGCGAGGAAAAAAACTGCGCGGCCATGATGGTGTAAAAACCCTTCTTCATGCTGTCGACTTTCTCTCCATCGCGCGCTCCATTCAGGTGGGCCAGGCCGGTGCCGGCCGCAGAGGCCATGGTTTGCAGGGAACCTTGTGCCGCGGCCGTGTCGAATTGTGTCGTAGGTGCTGCGCTGCGGCGCCGTGAGGCCTGCCTGACAGTCATTGACATAATGCTTCGCTTTTAGAACATGGCCGGAGCGTCCGGCTTTATATCACGAAAACATGACATTCCCGAACCCCGGCAACGGCTCTTTTTGACAGCAAATTGCCGCGCCGATTCCCCGATGACCCCCGGCAACAGCATCCGAATGTGTTCAAATAACGGCTGCCACCGCGGCCCGCCGGACCGGTCTTTCCCTGATCTGGCGTGTGCCCGGCGAGATATGGTGACGGGGATACCTGGGCGTGCCAATTGCGGGCATCCCGCATATCCGTCGTCACAACCGTCGCCACGGCCGTCGCCACAGCCCCCGCCGGTGCGTGCTGCGGCACACCGACAGGTGACGTTTGCGCCATCGATACTGAGACAGAGCCGTCCTTCCAGTCAGCCCGGTGTGCACGGGCCGACCGCGCCGCTGCCGGCTTTGTCCGCTACCCTGATGTGACTTCCATGCCAAGACCGATCCAAGCCGTCATCCACCAACCCGCCCTGGCCAACAACCTCGACGTGATCCGCCGCAAGGCGCCGGCCTCGCGCGTCTGGGCGGTGGTCAAGGCCAATGCCTATGGCCATGGCATCCGCCGCGTCTTTGCTGCACTGCGTGGTGCCGATGGCTTCGGCCTGCTGGACCTGAATGAAGCCGTGCTGTTGCGCGACCTCGGCTGGCAGGGCCCGATCCTGCTGCTGGAGGGCTTTTTCCAGCCGCAGGACATCGCCCTGATCGAGCAGTACCGGCTGACCACGGCGATCCACTGCGACGAGCAGCTGCGCATGCTGGAAAGCGCGCGCCCCAGGGGTCCGCTGGCGATCCAGCTCAAGCTCAACACCGGCATGAACCGGCTCGGCTTCCATCCCGCGGAATACCGCGCCGCCTGGGAGCGCGCGCGCGCCATGCCGTGCGTGGGCAGCATCGTCCATATGACGCATTTCTCCGATGCCGACGGCCCGCGCGGCATTGCCCACCAGGTCGAGTCCTTCGACGCCGCCACCGCCAACCTGCCCGGCGAGGCCAGCCTGTCGAATTCCGCCGCGGTGCTGTGGCATCCGCACGCGCACCGCGCCTGGGTGCGTCCCGGCATCATCCTGTACGGCGCCTCGCCCACCGGCCGCGATGCCGATATCGCGGGCACCGGGCTGCAGCCGGCGATGTCGCTGCACAGCGAGCTGATCGCGGTGCAGGACCTGCAGCCGGGCGATACCGTCGGCTATGGTTCGCTCTTCACCGCGGAGCGGCCGATGCGCATCGGCGTGGTCGCCTGCGGCTATGCCGACGGCTACCCGCGCCACGCGTCGGGCTGGGGCGAGCAGCGCGCGCCGGTGCTGGTCGACGGCGTGCGCACCGAGCTGGTAGGGCGCGTGTCGATGGACATGCTGTGCGTGGACCTGACGCCGTGCCCGAAGGCCCGCGTCGGCAGCCCGGTCACGCTGTGGGGCCAGGGCCTGCCGATCGACGAAGTGGCGCAGGCCAGCGGCACGGTCGGCTACGAGCTGATGTGCGCGCTGGCGCCGCGCGTGCCGACCACGGTGGCGACCATCACTGCATCGGACAGCGCTGCGCCCGCGGTGGCCTGATGGGGGCCTGATTTGGGGGCCTGATTTGCGCCGCTGAGCGGAGCGGGGCCGGGCGGGCGCAGCGCCGCACGGTTACGCTCAGCACGCGTGCGCTGCGCAGCGCCGCTTCGCCCACGACGCCATCTCCGCAAGCCGGGTCGCTTCAGGCCCGGCTCGATTCTTTCTGCAAGGACCTCCGTTGGCCAAGAGCAAGACTGTCTACACCTGTACCGAATGCGGCGGCACCACGCCGCGCTGGGCCGGCCAGTGCCCGCATTGCCAGCAGTGGAACACGCTGGTCGAGACCGTGGCGGAATCCGCCGCGAACAAGCGCTTCCAGCCGCTCGCGGCATCGGCCACGGTACGCAAGCTGGCCGAGATCGAGGCCGCCGACGTGCCGCGCTTTTCCAGCGGCATCGACGAGTTCGACCGGGTCCTGGGCGGCGGCCTGGTATCGGGCGGCGTGGTGCTGATCGGCGGCGACCCCGGTATCGGCAAGTCGACGCTGCTGCTGCAGGCGCTGGCCAACCTGGCCGGACAGCGCCGCGTGCTCTACGTCAGCGGCGAGGAATCCGGGGCGCAGATCGCGCTGCGCGCGCAGCGCCTGGGCGTCGAAAGCCCGTCGCTGGGGCTGCTCGCCGAAATCCAGCTGGAGAAGATCCAGGCCACGCTGGAAGCGGAGAAGCCCGAGGTGGCGGTGATCGATTCGATCCAGACGCTGTATTCCGAGGCGCTGACCTCGGCGCCGGGATCGGTGGCGCAGGTGCGTGAATGCGCGGCGCAGCTTACCCGCATCGCCAAGAGCAGCGGCACCACCATCATCCTGGTCGGCCACGTGACCAAGGAGGGCAGCCTGGCGGGGCCGCGCGTGCTCGAGCATATCGTCGATACGGTGCTGTATTTCGAGGGCGATACCCATTCGTCGCACCGGCTGATCCGCGCTTTCAAGAACCGCTTCGGCGCGGTCAACGAGCTGGGCGTGTTCGCCATGACCGAGCGCGGCCTGCGCGGCATCAGCAATCCGTCGGCGCTGTTCCTGTCGCAGCATGAAGAGACCGTGCCGGGCTCGTGCGTGCTGGTGACGCAGGAAGGCACGCGGCCGCTGCTGGTCGAAATCCAGGCGCTGGTCGATACCGCGCACGTGCCCAACCCGCGCCGGCTGGCGGTGGGGCTGGAGCAGAACCGGCTGGCCTTGCTGCTGGCGGTGCTGCACCGGCACGCGGGCATCGCCTGCTTCGACCAGGATGTGTTCCTCAACGCGGTGGGCGGGGTCAAGATCACCGAACCTGCCGCGGACCTGGCGGTGCTGCTGTCGATCCACTCGTCGATGCGCAACAAGCCGCTGCCGCGCGGGCTGGTGGTGTTTGGCGAAGTGGGCCTGGCCGGCGAGATCCGCCCCAGCCCGCGCGGGCAGGAACGCCTGAAGGAAGCGGCCAAGCTGGGCTTTACGCTGGCCGTGATCCCCAAGGCCAACGCGCCCAAGCAGAAAATCGACGGGCTCGAGGTGATCGCGGTGGAGCGCATCGAGCAGGCCATCGACCGCGTGCGCCACCTGGACTGAGCCATGGACACCGGCATCGCTTTCGAGACCAGCCGCTTGCGGCTGCGCCAGTGGCGCGATGAAGACTATGCGCCGTTTGCCGCGCTCAATGCCGATGCGCAGGTGATGCGCTATTTCCCCGCACCCCTGACGCGCGCCGAAAGCGATGCGATGGCCGCGCGCTGCCGCGGCCTGATCGCGGACAAGGGGTGGGGCGTCTGGGTCGCCGAACGCAGCGCGGACGATGCCTTCCTGGGGTTCGTCGGACTGCACGAGCCGGCCGCCGCGCTGCCATTCGCGCCGTGCGTGGAGATCGCCTGGCGGCTGGCGCGGCAGGCCTGGGGCCACGGCTACGCCACCGAGGCGGCGCGGGGCGCGCTCGCTTATGGCTTCGGCCGCCTGGCGCTGGAAGAGATCGTCGCCTTCACCACGCTCGCCAATGCCCGCTCGCGGGCGGTGATGGAACGGCTCGGCATGCGCCAGGATGCCGAGGGCTTCGACCATCCCGCATTGCCGCCGGGACACCCGTTGCGGCCGCATTGCCTGTACCGCTTGCCGCGCGCGGCGTGGCTGGCAGCGGGCGCCTGATGTTCCCGCGTCAGTCCGCCACGGGCCGGGGCCCGGCGCCGCATGTGGCGCCAAGGGCAGGCGCGGCAAAATCGGTAATAATGCGCAGCACAGCCGCGCCCTCCCACTGACGGCAATGATTACCGGATCACCTGAGTTCCAATGATGCAAGCCAACTCCCGCGCCTATTTCCTGCTGATTGCCATCGTCTCGTTCGCCCTGGTCGGCGTCGCGCTCTACCTCCAGTTCGAAAAGGGCTACCAGCCTTGTCCGCTCTGCGTGATGCAGCGCTTTGCCTTCATCGGCATCGGCGTGTTCTCGCTGCTGGCCGCGGTGGCGCAGAACACGCGCTCGCTGTGGCAGGGCCTGGGCATGCTGTCCGGCATCGCCGGCATCGCGGTGGCGGTCTATCACGTGTCGCTGCTGCTCAATCCCAAGGCCTCGTGCGGCATCGATCCGCTCGAAAACTGGGTCAATGCGCTGCCCACCGCCAAGGTGCTGCCGCAGCTGTTCTACTCCGACGGCCTGTGCACCGCGCCGCTGCCGCCGGTGCTGGGGCTGTCGGTGCCGGCCTGGTCGCTGATCTGGCTGTTCGTGCTGACGCTGACGCTGGCGGTGGGCCTGATTCGCCGGGAGAAGAATTTCCGCTGAGCCCGGGGTAAGCGATCGATGTAAAGAGAAACGGCGCCATCGGCGCCGTTTCTCTTTTGCGGTGGTGCAAGGCAGGGGACTCGAAGCCGAATCCGATCAGGCAATCTGCTCGATCTGCTCCTGCAGCTCCAGCCACTTTTCTTCCAGCGTCTCCAGTTCACCATTGACCTCGCCCTGGCGCTTGAGCATTTCCATCAGCCTCACCTTGTTGGCTTCGGCGTAGCTGCCTTCGTCGGCCATGAACTGGTCGATCTCCACCTTGGCGGCCTGCAGCACCGCCATGCGCTTCTCGACCTTTTCCAGTTCTTTGGCGAGCGGCTTGCGCAATGCAGACAGCCGCTGGCGCTCGTCGGCCTCGGCGCGGCGCTGGTCCTTGCGGTTGACCGCTGCCGCGGCCTCGCCGGCGTTTTCCGCCTGGTGCGCGGCGGTCGCGGCATTGCGCTTGGCCGCGGCCTGCTGCAGCAGCCAGTCGCGGTAATCGTCGAGGTCGCCGTCGAACGGCCGGATGGTGCCGTCGGCCACCAGCATGAACTGGTCGGCGGTGGCGCGCAGCAGGTGCCGGTCGTGCGAGACCAGGATCAGCGTGCCTTCGAACTGCGCCAGCGCCATGGTCAGCGCCTCGCGCGTATCGAGGTCGAGGTGGTTGGTCGGTTCGTCGAGCAGCAGCAGGTTGGGCTTCTGCCAGACGATCAGCGCCAGCGCCAGCCTGGCCTTTTCGCCGCCCGAGAAGGGCTCGATCGGCGTGGTCGCCATGTCGCCGCGGAAGTTGAAGCTGCCGAGGAAGTCGCGCAGCTCCTGCTCGCGCACGTCGGGCGCCAGGCGCGCGAGGTGCTGCAGCGCGGAGTCGTGGTCGCGCAGCGTTTCCAGCTGGTGCTGGGCGAAGTAGCCGATCTGCAGGCCCTTGCCCAGGCGCAGGTTGCCCTTGAGCGGATCCTGGGTGCCGGCCAGGGTCTTGACCAGCGTCGACTTGCCCTGGCCGTTCGCGCCCAGCAGGCCGATGCGCTGGCCGTTCTGGATCGACAGCGCCAGGTTGTGCAGGATGGTGACGGGCGGATCGGCTTCGGCGTAGCCGCAATCGACGCCGTCCAGCACCATCATCGGGTTGGGCGCGGCATCGGGCTCGCGGAACTCGAAGGCAAAGCCGGCGGCGACGTGCACCGGCGCCAGCCGCTCCATCTTCTCCAGCGCCTTGACCCGGCTCTGCGCCTGGCGCGCCTTGGTCGCCTTGGCCTTGAAGCGGGTGATGAACGATTCCAGGTGCGCGATTTCCTTCTGCTGGCGCACGTAGGCGGCCTGCTGCTGCGCCATCTGCTGCAGCCGCAGGGTCTCGAACAGCGTGTAGTTGCCGCCGTAGCGGCGCAGCTGCCGGTTCTCGATATGCACCGTGACATTGCAGATCGCGTCGAGGAATTCGCGGTCGTGCGAAATCATCACCAGCGTGCCGGGATAGCGCGCCAGCCAGTCTTCCAGCCAGACGATGGCGTCGAGGTCCAGGTGGTTGGTCGGTTCGTCGAGCAGCAGCAGGTCCGACGGGCACATCAGCGCCTGCGCCAGGTTCAGGCGCATGCGCCAGCCGCCCGAGAACGACGCCACCGGCTGCGACACCTGCGCCAGCGTGAAGCCCAGGCCCAGCAGCAGGGCCTCGGCGCGCGCCGGCGCGGTGTAGCCGTCGGCGTCGGCATAGGCGGCGTGGGCTTCGCCTTCGGCGCTGCCGTCGCCGCTGGCCTGCGCCGCGGCAATGGCGGCCTCGATCTCGCGCAGGCGGGTGTCGCCGTCGATCACGTAGTCGACCGCGGTACGGCTGACCGCCGGCGTTTCCTGCGCCACGTGGGCGACCCGCCACTGCGCCGGCACGCTGACGTCGCCGCCGTCCGGATGCAGCTCGCCGCGCAGCAGCGCGAACAGCGTCGACTTGCCGCTGCCGTTGGCGCCGACGAGGCCCACGCGCTCGCCCGGGTTGAGCGTCACGCTGGTGTGGTCGAACAGCACCTTGGTGCCGCGCTGAAGGACTAGCTGGTCGATTCGGATCACGAGAGGGGAAATGCCTGAGTGAAAAACAGAAAAAGCGCCGTGAAATGCCGGCCGCGGCCGGCGTTGTGGCGCTGGCCCGCATTGTAGCGTTTCCGGTGCGCCGAACGCCGTGCCGGTGCAGGCGCCGCGCCAAAGCGGGTCGCGGCGCATCGCTGCGTGCACCGCAAATGTGCCGGCAAAGCCGTCGAATCTAGGGATTACCCTTGGTCTGACAAAACTCTATTTTCTTGGAAGTCTGTTGCGTGTAAATTCATTTTCACAACAGGCCGCCCCCCTGGCGCACTGTCGATCAACCGCTTCCACCATGTCCATTGGCCATTCGATCTCGGACCGCATTGCACGCAGCCTGCCGGCGCTGACGCCGGCGCACCGCCGCATGGCGGAGTACGTGCTGGCCAATTTGTTTCGCGCGGCGACGATGCGCATCGACGAGTTCGCTGCGGCGGTAGAGGTGTCGGTCGCGACGGCGAACCGCTTTGCGCGGGCGCTGGGGTTCGACGGCTATCCGCAGTTCCGGGCCGAGCTGGTGCGCGGTTTCGAAGCCACGCTGGCGCCGGTGGAGCGGCTGCGCAGCGAGCTGGAACGACCCGCCACCGTGGCCGAAGTGTTCGCCGCCTCGCTCGAGGATGCGGCCGCCAATGCCGAAGCCACGCGGCGCGGCATCGACGCGCAGGCGTGCGAGCGCGCGGTCTCGGCGATCCTGGGTGCGCAGCGCGTCTACGTGGCGGGCTTTGGTGCCAGCGGCTTCCTGGCGGGCCTGCTGCAGCACGGCCTGGAAATGCATTGCCGCATGGTGACCTCGGTCGCCGGTGCGGGCGGCGCTTCGCACGCGGCGCGCCAGTTGTTCAAGCTGCAGCCTAGCGACCTGCTGATCGTGATCGCCTTCCCGCGCTATGTCACCGATACCGTCGAACTGGCCCAGCGCGTCAAGGCGCACGGCGGGCAGGTGCTGGCGCTGACCGACGGCCCGACCTCGCCGCTGGCCCCGCTGGCCGATATCGCGCTGTATGCGCAGGCCGGCAACCGGCTCTCGGCCAACTCCGATGCCACCGTGCTGGCGCTGATCGAGGCGCTGTGCGGCGCGGTGGCGCACCGGGCCGAACGCCCGGTCAAGGCCGCCGCCGAAATGACCGAATTCCTGCTGCCGTGGCTGTATGGCACGCCCGATGCCGAGCCGGCGCGCCGGCCCGCGTCAACTTCCGCACCAACCGCCGCACCAACCGCCGCGCAGCCCACCGAAGCCAAGACCGGCGCGCGCCGCGCGCGCTCGTCCAACCCCCGCAAGTCCTGATTCCATTTATGCAAGCAGCTGTCATTGCCATCCACGGCGGCGCCGGCACCATCACCCGCGCGGCGATGGATGCGGCCCGCGAACGCGAATACATCGAAGCGCTGCAACACGTGCTGCAGGCCGGCCAGCGCATCCTGGCCGATGGCGGCAGCGCGCTCGACGCCGTCACCGAGGCGGTGCGCCTGCTCGAAGAATGCCCGCTGTTCAACGCCGGCAAGGGCGCCGTGCTGACCCATGCCGGCACCTACGAGCTCGATGCGGCGGTGATGGATGGCGCCACCCGCAACGCCGGCGCGGTGGCCTGCGTCACGCGCGTGCGCAACCCGGTGCTGGCGGCGCGCGCGGTGCTGGAGCACAGCGAGCACGTGCTGTTTGCCGGCGCCGGCGCCGAGGCCTTCGCGCAGGCGCAAGGGCTGGAGCTGGTAGAGCCGGAGTACTACTTCACCCAGGCCCGCCACGATCAATGGCAGCGTGCGCGCGGCAACGCCGGCATGGCCTTGCTCGACCACGACGCCGCCACGCTGGCCGCACAGCAGGCGCGCGGCACGGCGCCGATCGATCCCGACAGCAAGTTCGGCACCGTGGGCGCGGTCGCCTGCGACAGCCGCGGCAACCTCGCCGCGGCCACGTCCACCGGCGGCGTCACCAACAAGCAGGTGGGCCGGGTCGGCGATACCCCGCTGATCGGCGCCGGCTGCTATGCCGACGACGTGGCCGCCGTGTCCGCCACGGGCACCGGCGAGATGTTTATCCGCACCGTGGCCGCGCACGATGTCGCGGCGCAGATGCGCTATGCCGGCCTGCCGCTCGACGAGGCCGCGCGGCGGGTGGTGATGGAGAAGCTGCCCGCCATCCGGGGCCGCGGCGGCCTGATCGCCGTGGACCGCGATGGCAACGTCACGCTGCCGTTCAATACCGAAGGCATGTACCGCGGTGTCGCCCGGGTGGGCGAGGCCGTCGACGTGTCGATCTATGGCTGACGCGCCGCCTGCCAGGTCCGTCCCGCATCCTGCCATACAAGGAGTTCCCGTGGTCACTACCCCAGCGCCAGCGCGCGTTCCCGCATCCGGTATCGTCCTGCCGCCCGAGCGCGTGGTCCAGGTGGACGGGCTCACCGTGCGCTTCGCCACCTCGGAGCGCACGGTCGAGGCCGTGCGCAATCTGTCCTTCCATGTCGATCGCGGCGAGACGCTCGCGGTGGTGGGCGAGTCGGGCTCGGGCAAGTCGGTGACTTCGCTGGCGCTGATGCGGCTGGTCGAGCATGGCGGCGGCAAGATCGCATCGGGCAGCATGGCGCTGCGCCGGCGCGGCGGCGAGGTGATCGACCTGGCGCGCGCGGCTAACGCCACGCTGCGCAGCGTGCGCGGCGCCGACGTGGCGATGATCTTCCAGGAGCCGATGACCTCGCTCAATCCGGTGTTCCCGGTAGGCGAGCAGATCGCCGAATCGATCCGGCTGCACCAGGGCAAGAGCCGCGCCGCCGCGCGCGCCGAGGCGCTGCGCATGCTGGAACTGGTGCGCATCCCCGAAGCGCGGCGCGTGCTCGAGCGCTATCCGCACCAGCTCTCCGGCGGCATGCGCCAGCGCGTGATGATCGCGATGGCGCTGTCGTGCAAGCCGGCGCTGCTGATCGCCGACGAACCCACCACGGCGCTGGACGTGACCATCCAGGCCGAGATCCTGCAGCTGATCCGCGGCCTGCAGGCCGAGATGCAGATGGGCGTGGTCTTCATCACCCACGACATGGGCGTGGTCGCCGAGGTCGCCGACCGCGTGCTGGTGATGTACCGCGGCGAGAAGGTGGAAGAGGGTACCTCGGACGATGTTTTCCGTGCCCCCGCGCATCCGTACACGCGCGCACTGCTGTCGGCGGTGCCGCGCCTGGGCGCGATGCGCGGCACCGACCTGCCGGCCAAGTTCCCGCTGCTGCGCCTGGACAGCGCCAGCCCCGAGGCGGCCGCGCCGCAGGATACGGTGGCACCCGGCGTGGCGCCGATCCTGCGGGTGCAGGACCTGGTCACGCGCTTCGACGTGCCCGGCGGCCTGTTCGGCCGCGTGACGCGGCGTGTGCATGCGGTGGAACAGGTCAGCTTCGACCTCTATCCCGGCGAGACGCTGGCGCTGGTGGGCGAATCCGGCTGCGGCAAGTCCACCACGGGCCGCTCGCTGCTGCGCCTGGTGGAAAGCCAGAGCGGCACCATCGAATTCAACGGGCAGAACATCAGCAAGATGGAGGGGCCGGCGCTGCAGACCCTGCGCCGCAATATCCAGTTCATCTTCCAGGACCCGTTCGCCTCGCTCGACCCGCGCGTGCCGGTCGGCTATTCGATCATGGAGCCGCTGCTGGTGCACAAGGTCGCCAGCGGCAAGGAGGCCGAGCAGCGCGTGGCCTGGCTGCTCGACAAGGTGGGGCTGGACCCGTCGCACGCGGCGCGCTATCCGCACGAGTTCTCCGGCGGCCAGCGCCAGCGCATCTGCATTGCGCGCGCGCTGGCGCTGAACCCCAAGGTGGTGGTGGCGGATGAATCGGTGTCGGCGCTGGACGTGTCGATCCAGGCGCAGATCGTCAACCTGATACTGGACCTGCAGCGCGAGCTGGGCATTGCCTTCCTGTTCATCTCGCACGACATGGCGGTGGTGGAGCGCGTCAGCCATCGCGTCGCGGTGATGTACCTGGGCCAGATCGTCGAGATCGGCCCGCGCCGCGCAATCTTCGAGAACCCGCAGCACCCGTACACGAAGAAGCTGATGTCGGCGGTGCCGATCGCCGACCCGGCGCGGCGCCACCTGCGGCGCGAGCCGCTGAACGACGAGATCCCCAGCCCGATCCGCGCGGTCGGCGACGAACCGGTGGTGCAGCCGCTGGTGCCGGTCGCGGGCAGCGGGGCGCCCGGTCATTTTGTTGCGCGGCACGCCGTTGGCGGCGCCTACTGAAACGGAAGTCAATCCAAGGAGAATCGAGATGTCTGCACGTATGGTTTCGCCCCGATGGATGGCCGGCGCCTTTGCCGCCGGCGCCCTCGGCATGCTGGCCGCCGCACCGGCCTTCGCGGCCAAGGACGCCGTGATGGCGGTGTATTCGACCTTCACCACGCTCGACCCGTACGACTCGAACGACACGCTGTCGCAAGCCGCGAGCAAGTCGTTCTACCAGGGCCTGTTCGGCCTGGACAAGGACATGAAGCTGGTCAACGTGCTGGCCGAAAGCTACGAGGCCAGCAAGGATGGCCTGACCTACACCATCAAGCTGAAGAAGGGCATCAAGTTCCACGACGGCACCACCTTCGATGCCGCCGCCGTCAAGGCCAACCTGGACCGCGTCACCAACCCGGCCAACAAGCTCAAGCGCTACACGCTGTTCAACCGCGTGGCGAAGACCGACGTGGTCGACGCCAACACCGTCAAGGTCACGCTGAAGGAGCCGTTCTCGCCGTTCATCAACGTGCTGGCGCATCCGTCGGCGGTGATGATCTCGCCGGCCGCGCTGCAGAAGTACGGCAAGGACATTGCCTTCCACCCGGTCGGCACCGGCCCGTTCGAGTTCGTCGAGTGGAAGCAGCCCGACCACCTGAAGGGCAAGAAGTTTGCCGGCTACTGGAAGACCGGCTACCCGAAGATCGACACCATCACCTGGAAGCCGGTGGTCGACAACAACACCCGCGCCGCCATCATGCAGACCGGCGAGGCGGACTTTGCCTTCAGCATTCCGTTCGAGCAGGCCGCGGTGCTGAAGAGCAGCCCCAAGGTGGACCTGATCGCCGCGCCGTCGATCATCCAGCGCTACCTGACCATGAACACCATGGTCAAGCCGTTCAACGACCCCAAGGTGCGCCAGGCGATCAACTACGCCATCAACAAGGAGGCGCTGGCCAAGGTCGCCTTTGCCGGCTACGCGGTGCCGGCCGAGGGCGTGGTGCCGCCCGGCGTGGACTATGCCGAGAAGCTGGGACCGTGGCCGTATGACCCGGCCAAGGCGCGCGCGCTGCTGAAGGAAGCCGGCTACCCCAACGGCTTCGAAACCACGTTGTGGTCGGCCTACAACCACACCACCGCGCAGAAGGTGATCCAGTTCGTGCAGCAGCAACTGCAGCAGGTCGGCATCAAGGCGCAGGTGCAGGCGCTGGAAGCCGGCCAGCGCGTGGAGAAGGTCGAGAGCGTGCCGAAGCCAGAGGACGCCGGCGTGCGCATCTACTACGTGGGCTGGTCGTCGTCGACCGGTGAATCCGACTGGGCACTGCGTCCGCTGCTGGCCTCGGAGTCGATGCCGCCCAAGCTGCTGAACACCGCCTACTACAAGAACGACCAAGTCGACGCCGACATCGCCGGCGCGCTGCGCACCACCGACCGCGGCGAAAAGGCGCGCCTGTACAAGGACGCGCAGGAACGCATCTGGAAGGATGCGCCGTGGGCCTTCCTGGTGACGGAGAAGGTGCTGTTCGCACGCAGCAAGCGCATGAGCGGCGCCTATGTGATGCCGGATGGGTCGTTCAATTTTGACGAGATCGATATCAAGCAGTGAGGGGGCGTGTGCAGGACCAGCCTTCGTTGAAGCTCTGGCCCTCACCCCCGGCCCCTCTCCCGCAGGCGGGAGAGGGGAGAACCCAGTCGGGTTCACTCATGCTGGTGGTTTGCTCCCCTCTCCCGCTCGCTGTATGGACCGGGGACATGGGTAACACATGTGCCAGGACATGGGTAACAGTCCAGTCTCCAGTTTAATAGGCTTGCTGTAGGTCTATCGTGGCCACCTTTTGATGGCAGAAGTAGACGTCAAAGGTGCCGTCCAGATCCACGCGAGGGCGCAGCGCTACGGGCGTTCCGATCAGGGCTCTTCCGACCCGGAACGTCTTTCCCCGGAAGCAGATGCGCCCACCGTCGCCCACCTTCCGCACGATGTCATCGCTGCCGTACTCGATAG
>NZ_AQUR01000103.1 GCF_000372525.1 Cupriavidus neocaledonicus | reverse complement strand
GACCATATCATCCAGCTGACCGACGGCGGCGCGGACTACTCGTTCGAATGCATCGGCAATACGCAGGTCATGCGCCAGGCGCTGGAGTGCTGCCACAAGGGCTGGGGCAAGTCGATCATCATCGGCGTGGCCGAGGCCGGCGCGGAGATCTCGACGCGTCCGTTCCAGCTGGTGACCGGGCGCGAGTGGAAGGGCTCCGCCTTCGGCGGCGCGCGCGGCCGCACCGACGTGCCGAAGATCGTCGACTGGTACATGGAAGGCAAGCTCAATATCGACGACCTGATCACGCATACGCTGCCGCTCGAGCGCATCAACGACGGCTTCGACCTGATGAAGCGCGGCGAGTCGATCCGCTCGGTGGTGCTGTACTGAGGAGCGGCGACGATATGGAACTGATCTCGCAACACGGCTGCTACGGCGGTGCGCAGCGCTTCTATCGCCATGACTCGGTCGCGATCGGGCTGCCGATGCGTTTCTCGGTCTACCTGCCGCCCCAGGCGCAGGCTGGCGCACGGGTGCCGGTGCTGTTCTACCTCGCCGGCCTGACCTGCACCGAAGAAACCTTCATGATCAAGGCCGGCGCGCAGCGTTTTGCCGCCGAGCATGGCGTGATGCTGGTGGCCCCCGACACCAGTCCGCGCGGCGCCGGCCTGCCGGGCGAGGCCGATGCGTGGGACTTCGGCGTCGGCGCGGGGTTTTATCTCGATGCCACCGAGGCACCGTGGCAGAAGCACTGGCGCATGGAAAGCTACGTCGCCGAAGAACTGTTCGAACTGGTGACCAGCGCATTGCCGGGCGATGCCGCGCGCGCCGGCATCTTCGGGCATTCGATGGGCGGGCATGGTGCGCTGGTGCTGGCACAGCGCCATCCGCAGCGCTTCCGTTCGGTATCGGCGTTCGCGCCGATCGCCGCGCCGTCGCGCTGCCCTTGGGGCGAGAAGGCCTTCACCGGCTACCTCGGCAGCGACCGCGCCGCCTGGGCGCAGCATGACGCCAGCGAGCTGATGGCACGGCAGCAAGCGGCGCCGTTCCCGGCCGGCATCCTGGTCGACCAGGGCCTGGACGACCAGTTCCTGCAAAGCCAGCTGCATCCGGACGCCTTCGCCGCAGCGTGCCAGGCCGTGGGCCAGCCGCTGACGCTACGCCGGCACAGTGGCTACGACCACGGCTACTACTTCATCACCAGCTTTATCGCCGACCACATCCGGCACCACGCGGCGCAGCTGTAGCCGCGGGCTCAGCCTTCCGCAACGCGGCGGTAGGCCCCCGGGCGCGATCCGGTCCAGCGCCGGAACGCCCGGTGGAACGCGCCGGGCTCGGCAAAGCCCAGCTCGGCCGCGATATCCGCCACCGCACGCCCGGAATGGCTGAGCGCCTCGATCGCCAGGTCGCGCCGCAGCGCATCCTTCAGGTCCTGGTAGCTGACGCCCTCCTCCATCAGCCGGCGCCGCAACGATGAGGCCGAGAGGTTCAGGCTGACGGCCAGATCTTCGAAGGTCGGCCACTGGTCCGGCCGCTGGTTGCGCAGCAGCCGGCGCACGCGCGCACCCATGCTGCTGCGGTCCGAATACTTGACCACCACGTTGTGCGGCGCGTCGCGCAGGAAGGCCTTCAGGCTGCGCTCGTCCTGGCGCACCGGCTGCTCCAGCAGCGCCGCGTCGAACACCAGCGCCGTCGCCGGCTGCGCGAAGGCGAGCTGGCGCGAATACATGACGCGATACTCCGCGCTGTACGGCGGCTCGGCATAGGCGAACGCCGCCAGCCGCACCGGCACGCGCCGCCGCAGCAGCCAGCTCATCAGGCCATGCAGCATGATCAGCATGGTTTCCTGCGCGAACACGCCGGGCTGCCGACCCAGGTGCGCGCTGGGCGTGGTCAGCACCAGCGCGGCCTCGTCGCCATGCCGCTCCAGCCGCACGCCGATATCGTCGAGCAGCAGCCGGAAATACCGCGTGATGCGCTCCAGCGCCTGCACCAGCGTGCGGCTGCCCGCCACCGCATGGCACAGCATGGCAAAGCTGCCGCACTTCATGCTGCGCGAATCCTGGCCGAAGAACTCGTCGTCCAGCGCCGCGGCTACGGCGAGCCACAGTTCGCTGTAGCTGGCGGTCGAGACCCGCGCCTGCGGCACCGCCAGCAGCGCGGGTGCAATGCCGGCGCCGCGCAGCACCGGCTCCGGGTCGATGCCGCGCGCGCGCAGTCCCGCAATGGCGTGGTGGACGAAACAGATGGCGACACTGCCTTTTTCCATGGCGCTGGCGGGTGGCAAACGAGTTCACGAAGATTGGCGGATTTTGGCATAGGAGCCGACCCCGGGCGTTCCTACACTGCCCACAGGTCAAACGCCGAGCGCGCATTCTGCCTGAGTTGCAGCGCAGCTCCAAACGCCACTCCAACCTGCCATGCACAGCGACTACACCGAAGAGCAAACCATGATCCGCGACAGCGCGCGCGCCTTTGCCACCGAGCGTCTCGCCGGCGGCGCCGCGCAATGGGACCGCGACGGCCGCCTTCCCGACGAGGTGGTCGCCGAAATGGGCGCGTTGGGACTGCTGGGCATGATCGTGCCCGAAGAATGGGGCGGCACGTATACGGACTATGTCGCCTACGCGCTCGCCATCGAAGAAATCGCCGCCGGCTGCGCCGCCTGCGCCACCATGATGAGCGTGCACAACTCGGTCGGGTGCGGGCCGATCCTGCACTACGGCACCGATGCGCAGAAAGAGCGCTACCTGGCACGGCTGGCCAGCGGCGAGCTGATCGGCGCATTCTGCCTGACCGAACCGCAGGCGGGCTCCGAGGCGCACAACCTGCGCACGCGCGCCCGCTTTACCGACAACGGCTGGGTGCTCAACGGCAGCAAGCAGTTCGTCACCAACGGCAAGCGCGCCGGGGTGGCGGTGGTGTTTGCCGCCACCGAGCCGGAACGCGGCAAGAAGGGAATCTCCGCGTTCCTGGTGCCCACCGACACGCCCGGCTTCATCGTCCATGCCCCCGAGAAGAAACTGGGCATCCGCGCCTCGGACACCTGCGCCATCACGCTGGAGGACTGCGTGGTCCCGCACGACGCGCTGCTGGGCGAGCCCGGCGAGGGCCTGCGCATCGCGCTGTCCAACCTGGAGGGCGGACGCATCGGCATCGCCGCGCAGGCGATCGGCATCGCCCGCTCGGCATTCGAGGCCGCGTGCCGCTATGCGTCCGAACGCATCCAGTTCGGGCGCGCCCTGCGCGAGCATCCGCCCATCGCCAACATGCTGGCCGACATGGCCACCGAACTGAATGCCGCGCGGCTGCTGGTGCATCGCGCCGCGCGCATGCGCAGCGACGGCGTGCCGTGCCTGTCCGAAGCCTCTCAGGCCAAGCTGTATGCGTCGGAGCTGGCCGAGCGCGTGTGCTCCAAGGCGCTGCAGATCCACGGCGGCTATGGCTACCTCGAAGACTACCCGGTCGAGCGCCATTACCGCGACGCCCGCATTACCCAGATCTACGAAGGCACCAGCGAGATCCAGCGCATGCTGATCGCGCGCAGCCTCTGACCCCGCTTCCCCTGCATAACGACATCTTCCGGAGACAACCATGACTGCCGTGCCCAACACCGCCACCGCCGTGCCGACCGTACCGTTGCTGATCAACGGCGAATGGGTGGACTCGTCCGCCACCGAATACCGCAATGTGGTCAACCCGGCGACGCAGGAAGTGCTGGCGCGCGTGCCGCTCGCCACCGCCAGCGAAGTCGCGGCGGCCGTGGGCGCCGCGCACCGCGCCTTTGCCACCTGGCGCCACACCCCGATCGGCGCGCGGCTGCGCGTCATGCTGCGCTTCCAGGCGCTGATCCGCGAGCACAGCAAGCGTATCGCCGCGATCCTGACCGCCGAGCAGGGCAAGACCCTGGCCGATGCCGAAGGCGATATCTTCCGCGGGCTGGAGGTCGTCGAGCACGCCTGCTCCATCGGCACGCTGCAGCAAGGCGGCTTTGCCGAGAACGTCGCCGCCACGGTCGATACCTACACCCTGCAGCAGCCGATCGGCGTCTGCGCCGGCATCACGCCGTTCAACTTCCCGGTGATGGTGCCGATGTGGATGTTCCCGGTGGCGCTGGCGTGCGGCAATACCTTCGTGCTCAAGCCGTCGGAGCAGGATCCGCTGTCGACCATGGAGCTGGTCAAGCTGGCGCTGGAAGCCGGCGTGCCGCCGGGCGTGCTCAACGTCGTCCACGGCGCCAAGGACGTGGTCGATGCGCTGTGCACGCACCCGGACATCAAGGCGGTGTCGTTCGTCGGCTCGACCGCCGTCGGCACCCATGTCTACAACCTCGCCGGTGCGCACGGCAAGCGCGTGCAGTCGATGATGGGCGCCAAGAACCACGCGGTGGTGCTGCCCGACGCGCACAAGGAGCAGACCCTGAATGCGCTGGCGGGCGCCGGCTTCGGCGCGGCCGGCCAGCGCTGCATGGCGACTTCGGTGGTGGTGCTGGTGGGCGCGGCGCGTGACTGGGTGCCCGACCTGGTGGCACGCGCCAGGACGCTCAAGGTCGGCGCCGGCGCCGAGCCGGGCACCGATGTCGGCCCGGTGGTTTCCGTGGCGGCAAAGGAGCGCATTCTCGGCCTGATCGGGGCCGGCGAGCGCGAAGGCGCCACGCTGGTACTGGACGGGCGCGGCGTGGAAGTCCCGGGATATCCGCAGGGCAACTTCATCGGCCCGACCATCTTCACCGACGTGAAGACCGACATGTCGATCTACACCGAAGAGATCTTCGGGCCGGTGCTGGTGGTGATCGGCGTGGATACGCTGGACGACGCCATCGCGCTGGTCAACCGCAACCCGTTCGGCAACGGCACCGGCGTGTTCACGCAGAGCGGCGCCGCGGCGCGCAAGTTCCAGAGCGAGATCGACGTCGGCCAGGTTGGCATCAACATCCCCATCCCGGTACCCGTGCCCTACTTCAGCTTCACCGGCTCGCGCGGCTCCAAGCTGGGCGACCTGGGGCCGTACGGCAAGCAGGTGGTGCAGTTCTACACGCAGACCAAGACGGTGACGGCGCGCTGGTTTGATGACGCCACGGTCAATGATGGGGTGAATACGACGATCAGCCTGAAGTAACCGACACGACGCGGACGCGAACCGCTGGTGTGCTCCCTCTCCCGCTCGCGGGAGAGGGTTGGGGTGAGGGCCGGCGCCGGCAGTACCGCAATCGCATCGCCCCCCCCGGAATGCGAATGCCACATGTCATTGAAGCGACGCCGTAGCCAATTGACGCTCCCCCCTCACCCCCGCCCCTCTCCCGCAAGCGGGAGAGGGGAGCAAACAAGCGGGATATTGACACCTGATACGAAGGAGACACCCCATGCATATCGCCTTCATCGGCCTGGGCAATATGGGCGCGCCCATGGCGCGCAACCTGCTCAAGGCCGGTCACACGCTGACCGTATTCGACCTGAACGCCGCCGCGGTGGCCTCGCTGTGCGCCGAGGGCGCGGGCAGCGCCGACTCGGCGCGCAAGGCAGTGGCCGAGGCGGATTTCGTCATCACCATGCTGCCGGCTGCCGCGCACGTGCGCAGCGCCTACCTTGGCGAAGACGGCGTGCTGGCAGGGGTTCGCCCCGGCGTGCCGCTGGTCGACTCCAGCACCATCGACCCGGCCACCGTGCGTGAACTGGCCGCCGCCGCCGAGGCCCACGGCAATGCGCTGGCCGATGCGCCGGTCTCCGGCGGCACCGTCGGCGCGCAGGCCGGCACGCTGACCTTCATGGTCGGCGCCAGCGAGGCACTGTTCGCGCAGGTGCGCCCCGTGCTGGCCGGCATGGGCCGCAACCTGGTCCATTGCGGCGGCACCGGCACCGGCCAGGTCGCCAAGATCTGCAACAACCTGATCCTGGGCATCTCCATGATCGGCGTCTCCGAGGCGATGGCGCTGGGGGTGAAGCTGGGCATCGATGCCAACGTGCTGGCGGGCATCGTCAATACCTCCACCGGCCGCTGCTGGGCATCCGATACCTGCAATCCCTGGCCCGGCGTGATCGAGACCGCGCCGGCCGGCCGCGGCTACAGCGGCGGCTTCGGCGCCGACCTGATGCTGAAGGACCTGGGCCTGGCCACGGACGCCGCGCGCAGCGTGAAGCAGCCGCTGTTCCTGGGTGCGCTGGCGCAGCAGGTCTACCAGGCGGTGAGCCATGCCGGCGACGGCCATCTCGACTTCTCCGGCGTGATCCGCCAGTACCTGTCCGCCGCGGACAAGGAGAGCCAGCAATGATCGAGTTTGCCCTGCACGGTCATGTCGCCACGCTGACGCTGAGCCGCCCGCCCGCCAACGCGTTCACCGCCGAAGGCCTGCAACAGTTGCGCGAGCTGGTGGCAAAGATCGACGCCAACCCCGAAGTCCGCGCCGTGGTCGTCACCGGAGCCGGCGAGAAATTCTTCAGCGCCGGCGCCGACCTGAACGGCTTTGCCGAAGGCGACCGCGCCCACGCGCGCGTGATGGCGCAGCAGTTCGGCAGCGCCTTCGAAGCGCTGCAGAATGCGCGTCCGGTGGTGATCGCCGCGATCAACGGCTATGCCATGGGCGGCGGGCTGGAATGCGCGCTGGCCTGCGATATCCGCATCGCCGAGGAGCAGGCGCAGATGGCACTGCCCGAAGCCGCCGTGGGGCTGCTGCCCTGCGGCTGCGGCACGCAGACACTGCCGTGGCTGGTGGGTGAAGGCTGGGCCAAGCGCATGATCCTGACCAACGAGCGCGTCGACGCGGCCACCGCGCTGCGCATCGGGCTGGTGGAGGAAGTCGTGCCGCGCGGCCAGGCCCTTGCCACGGCGCTGGCGATGGCCGAACGCGCCGGCCAGGTCAGCCCGCGTGCCGCCGCGCACAGCAAGCGGCTGGTGCACCTGGCGCGCCAGGGCGTGCCGCGCCAGGCCGCGCTGGCGCTGGAGCGCGAGCGCTTTGTCGACCTGTTCGACGATGCCGACCAGCGCGAAGGCGTCAATGCCTTCCTCGAGAAACGCGCGCCGCAATGGCGCAATGCCTAGGAGCGCGCCATGCGCCTGACCGAAGAGACCAAGGCCGCCAACCTGGATGTGGCCGAGCCCGAGGTGCTGTTCCAGGTGGTCAACGGCGTCGGCATTGCCACGCTGAACCGGCCGCGCCAGCTCAATGCCCTGTCGTATCCGATGGTCGTCGCGCTGGGCGCGCAGGTGGAAACCTGGGCGAACGACGACGCTATCCGCGCAGTGGTGCTGCGCGGTGCGGGCCCGAAGGCCTTCTGCGCCGGCGGCGATATCCGCGCGCTGACCGACAGCTATCGCGACGGCACGCCGCTGCACCGGCGCTTCTTTATCGACGAATACACGCTGGATTACCGCCTGCACCGCTATCCCAAGCCGCTGGTGGCGCTGATGGACGGCATCGTCATGGGCGGCGGCATGGGCCTGGCACAGGCCGCGCACCTGCGCCTGGTCACCGAACGCTCGCGCGTGGCCATGCCCGAAACCGGCATCGGCCTGGTGCCGGACGTGGGAGCCAGCCACTTCCTGTCGAAGCTGCCGGTGCCGCTGGCGCTCTACCTGGGCCTGACCGGCGTGAGCATCGGTGCGGCCGACGCCTTGCTGTGCGGACTGGCCGATGCGGCGGTGGACAGCGCCACGCTGGCCGGGCTGGAGCAAACCCTTGCCGGCATCGAATGGGGCCATGACACGCTGGCGGACCTGCGCCACGCGCTGGTGCGCGAGCCCATTGCGAACGCCGCCGAAGCACCGCTGCTGCATGTGCTGCCGGCCCTGCTGCAGCATTTCGCGGGGCACGCCACGCTGCCGGAGATCCTGGCCCGCCTGGCTTGCCAGGACGACCCCGCCTACACCGCATGGGCCACCCGCACCATCGACGTCCTGCGCACCCGTTCGCCGCTGTCCGCATGCGCCACGCGCGAACTGTTGCTGCGCGGGCGCAGGATGGACCTGGCCGACTGCTTCCGCATGGAACTGGCGGTGGTGGTCAACACCTTCGCGCAAGGCGATTTCGTCGAAGGCGTGCGCGCGCTGATCGTCGACAAGGACAATGCCCCGCGCTGGCGCGTCAGCAGCTATGACGCGGTGGACGATGCCCGGGTCCAGGCGCTGTTCCGGCCGTGGTGGGCGCCGGGAGAGCAGCCACTGGCCCTGCACCACTGAGCGGATGCGCCGCCGTGAGCCTCGACGCGCTGCTGGCGCGCAGTCCCTGGGCCGAGGCACTGACGCCCGCGCAGCGCGACCGCGTGCGCGACGAACTGCGCGAGCGCGCGGTGCCGCAAGGCGCCTATGTCATTCGCAAGGGCGACCTGGCCGACAGCTGGCTGGGCGTCGCCGACGGCCTGGTCAAGGTGCATTGCGCCTCGCCGTCCGGCAAGCGCGCCACGCTCACCGGCGTGCCGGCCGGCGGCTGGCTCGGCGAAGGTTCCCTGCTCAAGCGCGAGGCGCTGCGCTATGACGTGGTGGCGCTGCGCGATTCCCGCATCGCCTGCATGCCCGGCGCCACCTTCCGCTGGCTGCAGGAAACCAGCCTGCCCTTCAACCGCTACCTGCTAGACCAGCTCAACGAGCGGCTCGGCCTGTTCATCGCCACCGTCGAGCATGAGCGCCTGCATGGCATCGAAGGCCGCGTGGCGCGGGCGCTGGCGACGCTGTTCAATCCGGTGCTATGCCCCGGCCTGGGTCCGGCACTGCACCTGACGCAGGAGGAAGTGGGCCTGCTGGCGGGGATCTCGCGCCAGCGCGCCAATGCGGCGCTCAAGGTGCTGGAAGGCGAAGGCCTGCTGGCGGTCGAGCACGGTGCCGTGCACGTGCTCGACCTGGAGGCACTGCGCCGTTACTAAGCGCGGCGCGCGTTCACGGCTGTGCCGCTGACGACGGCTTCACCAGCCCGTCCGCCCGGAACATCGCCTTGATCCCGCGCACCGCCTGCCGGATGCGCGATTCGTTTTCGATCAGCGCAAAGCGCACGTACTCGTCGCCATAGTCGCCAAAGCCGATGCCCGGCGACACCGATACCTTGGCCTTGGCCAGCAGCTGCTTCGAGAACTCCAGCGAGCCCAGCGCGCGGTAGGGCTCGGGAATCCGCGCCCAGATATACATCGAGGCCTTGGGGATTTCCACCGGCCAGCCCGCCTCGATCAGCCCGCGCGCCAGCACGTCGCGGCGCGACTGGTATTGCGCGGCAATCTCGCTGACGCATTGCTGGTCGCCTTCCAGCGCGGCGATGGCGGCGATCTGCAACGGCGTGAAGGTCCCGTAGTCGTGATAGCTCTTGATGCGCGTCAGCGCTGCCACCAGGTCTGGATTGCCGACCATGAAGCCCACGCGCCAGCCCGCCATGTTGTAGCTCTTGGACAGCGTGAAGAATTCCACCGCGATGTCCTTGGCGCCCGGCACCTGCATGATCGACGGCGCCTTCCAGCCGTCGAAGACGATGTCGGCGTAGGCCAGGTCGTGCACCACGAAGATGTCGTGCTTGCGCGCCAGCGCGATCACGCGCTCGAAGAAGTCCAGTTCCACGCATTGCGCCGTCGGGTTGGACGGAAATCCGAGCACGATCATCTTAGGCTTGGGATAGCTGCCGCGGATGGCGCGCTCCAGCTCGGCAAAGAAGTCGATGCCCGGCACCAGCGGCACCGAGCGGATATCGGCCCCGGCGATGACCGCGCCGTAGATGTGGATCGGATAACTGGGATCCGGCACCAGCACGGTGTCGCCGCGATCCAGCGTGGCCAGCATCAGGTGCGCGAGGCCTTCCTTGGAGCCGATGGTGACGATGGCCTCGGTATCCGCATCGATCTCGACGCCATAGCGCTGGCGGTACCAGTGCGAGATCGCGCGGCGCAGCCGCGGAATGCCCTTGGATGCCGAATAGCCATGCGTATCCGGCCGCTGCGCCGCCTCGGTCAGCTTGGCCACGATATGCGCCGGCGTGGCGCCATCGGGGTTGCCCATGCTCATGTCGATGATGTCCTCGCCACGGCGGCGGGCGGCCATCTTCAGCTCGGCGGTGATATTGAAAACGTACGGGGGAAGGCGATCGATGCGCGCAAAGCGGCGCTTGCCGGAGGAAGCGGCAGTCATGAGGGAGTCCTTTACGTAAGCGCCCGGAACCGTCCGAGCGACGTCGGCAGCCGCTGTTTCGGCTGCCTGGGGACTCATGTTAGCGGGGATGCGCCCGTTGCACAACGGGCGTGTGCATAGCCCTAGAGCCTGCCACCCGGCAGACCGGTCGGCCGGTTAGCGGGCAGATGGCGCACGATGCAGTCCAGCGCGGGAGAATCGGATCGCCCGCCCAGCGCAGCACTGACCGAATCGCGGTACTGCTGCGCAGAGATGCGCTGGTAGTACAGGCGCGAGGTCTGGTCCAGCCAGTAGACGTAGTCGTCGTCGCTGCGGCTGCCGCTGGTGCGCAGCCACTCGCTGATATTGTTCGTCCCGACGATCATGTTCGGGCACGTGGTCTTCAGCGAATCGAGATAGGCATTGAAGTCGGTGGCCTGGCGGTTGCGCACGGCGTCCGGCGCACAGGCGGCGAGCAACGCTATGGATGCCGCCGCGGCGCCAGCGGCGCGCAACGGTTTGGATGCAGTCAGCACGGCAGTCCCCTTGGACAGTAGCGATGCGTGCCATCTTATGGCAACACATCGCCCGCGTACATCGTGCCGCCCGCGTTGCTCAGTCGTCCAGCGTCTCGTGCACCGCCGACGACCCACGCTTCCAGTAGGCCGACGCGCGGATGCGCTTCTTGTCGATGCCGCGTTCCGTGACCAGGTACTGGCGCACCGCCTTCATCGCCGCGCCCTCGCCGGCGGCCCACACATAGCCCTCGCCACGCGGCAGCGACAGCTTGCGCAGTGCGCCTTCCAGCAGGCTGCCTTCCGGCGCATCGCCGCGATGCAGCCAGTGCAGGTCGACCTTCGCCGCGCTCGGCAGCGGGATCTGCGCGGCGGCATCGCCCACTTCCAGCACGACGATGGCATGGGTGCCGGCACCCAGCTCTTCCAGCCGGCGCGCGATCGCAGGCAGCGCCGTGTCGTCGCCGACCAGCAGGTGCCAGTCGAACCCAGCGGGCACCACGAACGAACCGCGCGGCCCGCCCACGCCCAGGTACTGGCCCGGCCGCGCCTGCGCCGCCCACGTCGACGCGGGGCCATCGCCATGCAGAACGAATTCGAGGTCCAGTTCCTGCTTCGCGGCGTCGTAGCGGCGCGGCGTATAGTCGCGTGCCGCCGGGCGCGGCTGGCCCTCGGGGAACGCGATGCCGTCCGCAGTGACCTGCGGCAGCACCGGCTTGTCATCGCCGGCAGCCGGGAAAAACACCTTGACGTGGTCGTCGAACGACGCCGAGACAAAGTCCTGCAGGTCGGCGCCGCCCAGCGTCACGCGCAGCAGTTGCGGCGAGACTTGCGTGGTGCGCACCACCTGCAGCAGGCGCATCTTCAGCGGATGGCGCACGCGCTCGACGGTCAGGTTGCGTGCGGGTTCAGTAGCGTTTGTCGTCATATCGGAATTCCTTGTCTGCGCACCCTGCGCCTGCCGGGCACGATTGCCGAAGGCCGATGCCAGGGTCAGCGCCATGGTTCAGGCCCGCGGACCCGCTTCGATCTCTTCCGCCGCGCGCGCCAGGATCGCGGCAATGCGGCGCTGCTCGCCGGCACTCGCTTCACTGCGCATCACCAGCGCCCGCTTCAGCGCGGCGCGCGCCTGCATCAGCTCGGGTAGCCAGCCGCCCTGCTCCGGCTCAGGCTGCTGCTCGCCACGCATCGCCCGGCGCATCCACTCCATCTTGCGCGCCACGTGGCGCAGCCGCGCCACCATCACGTCGACCCGCTCTCGGTTGGCCGCCAGGTACGCCTTGCCGGTCTCCGACAACTGGTAGCGCTTCTTGTTGCCTTCGGTGTCGACGGTGGCATAGCCGACTTCTTCCAGGTACGTCAGCGCGGGATAGACCACGCCGGGACTGGGCTTGTAGAAGCCGTTGGTGCGCGTCTCCAGCGCCTTGATCAGTTCATAACCGTGGCTGGGCTTTTCTTCCAGCAACGACAGCAGCAGCAACTGCAGGTCGTCGGCGCTGAACTTGCGGCCGCGGCGCCAGCCTTCCTCGTCGAAGCCGCCGGGGCCCCCGGGACCGAAGGCGTCATCGTCGCGACCGCCCCAGAAGCTGCCGGGGCCACGGCCCATGGCGTGATAAGCCAAGTGCGGAGCAAGGCGCATCATGAGATGGCGCGCCCTCCCGAGAAAATCCGGGTAGGAGCCAAAGCCTTGGTGATGCGGGTGATGGGGATGCATGAGGCTCTCCTCTATGTCGCTAGACATATCTTACGATATATATCGTACGAGCTAAAGTCAAGGCTCAGCGCTTTTGCCGCGCCAGCACTGCCATGCGTGCGCTGGCGTACCAACCCGGGTTGTCTATCGTCCCGCCGCTTTCCAACATTCATTTAACGCCAAGCATCGCGACAGACGGTGCAGCGGCCGGCACGACAGTGAACAAAAACAGGCCAACCGGGGGACAAAGATGGACGCCAGGATTCAGCGCAGGCTGAGGGCCTGCATCGGCGCCATGATGCTGGCGCCAGCGGGAGTGGCGTTCGGCGCCATGGAGGATGCGCTGCTGAGCGCGGAACCGGTGGGGGCGGCGGCGCGGGGTTATTACGCCGAACCGGCGTACGACCTGGTCAGCCATTACCAGGGCAGCCAGCTCCGGCTTGGCTACAAGCTGTCGCCAGACTGGTCGCTGGAAGCCGGCTACTGGCGCCGCCAAGTCAATCAGGGCGATGACGCCGCCGGAATCAACAGCCTGCTGGCGTCAACCAGCTTTGGCCTGATCGCAATGCCGGATGCCGGCCGCAAACTGACGCTGCGCCTGTCGGCCTGGGCCAACTACACCGGCGGCCTGAAGTCCGGCGCGATGCCTGGCAACAAGCTCACCGACTACCGCATCGCTCATCCGAACGACACGCAATTACAGGCTGATCTGGTCTACACCGGCCGTCCCTGGCCCGGCCAGGTGCTGACCGGCTTTATCGGCGGCGGTTTCCACCTCAATGCCGCCGACGCCGGTATCGACGCCGGCAGCCGTTTCAACGACGGCAGCGCATTCGTTGGCGCGGGCGGGTCATGGCGGTGGGGCCTGGGCGCGTGGAGCCTGACCGCGGGCTACCACGTCCAGTACTTCTTCCGCGAACCGGACAGTCGCTACATGGCCTATGGCTCGGCCAGGACCCCGCTCAACCAGACTGTGCTGCTGCAGGCGTCTTACGCGGTCAACCGGCACGTCGACGTCTTCGTGCGCGGACAAGGGGCGCATAACAGCCTGATGGGTTATGTGCCGATGCTGTACAACCCGATCACAGCGACCCGGCTTGACCGGACCTATGGGTTGTTCTCGATCGGTTTGCGGATCAGCGGGTTCTAGGTGCCGCGAAAACGCCGGTCAGCGGCGCTGCAGGCGGACGCGCACCCCGTTGCCCGAACGGATCGTTACGCGCCCCACCACCTTCGGCACATGCCCCGGATCAGCTTCGACGCGATACCGGCGAACGATGCTGGCAAGAATCAGCACGGCTTCCTGCGTCGCATAGGCAGCGCCGATGCATACGCGAGGCCCCTTGCTGAACGGGATATACGCGCACTTTGACGACTCCTTGCCGGCCGGCGTGTCGAAACGATCCGGATCGAACTCGTCCGGCCGCTCCCACAACGTGCGGTGCCGATGCAGCAGCCACGGCGAAATTAGAATTGGCGAGCCTTCCTTGACCGACTTGTCGCGGATGCACTGCGTCTGCGCGGCCTCGCGCACGAAGAACCCCACCGGCGGGTACAAGCGCAGTGTTTCGCGGAAGACGTTGCCCACGGTCGGCAGGCTCTTGATATCGCTCAGCTCGAAATCCCGTTCCCCCACCGCGGCCTGGATCTCCGCCAGCATCTGGTCCTGAAGGTGCGGGCATTGCGAAATCAAATAAAGCGCCCACGTCAGCGCGCTGGCCGATGTCTCGTGCCCGGCCAGGAACAGCATGCAGACCTGGTCCACCAACTCTTCATAGGTAAACCGATCGCCGCTGACCGGTTCGACAGCATCCATCATGGCGGCGAGGATGTCCTGCCTTGCATCGCCCTGCCCGCTGTCGCGCTCCGCCATCCGCCGGGCGATGATCCCCGACAGGATCACCCGGATCTTCTTTGCCGCACGCTTGCTGGCCCAAGCCGAATACACCGGCGGCAACCGATAGATCATCAGGATCATCGCCCGTTGCGCGTGATGCTGGAATTCCAGGAAGGCGTCGTAGATCTCCTGCGCCGCGGACTCCTCCAGGGTTTCCGACAGGATGGTGCGGAAGATGATGTCCGCCGTCACGTAGGTCATCTCGCCGTCGACCTCGTACGAACGCCCGTCCGCCACCTCATCCAGGCGCCGGGTCATGCCCGCCACCGAATCGGCCATCAGCGCGAACACCAGCCTGAGCCGCGCCTGCGCGAACGCCGGCTCAACCAGGCGGCGCTGCCGTTCCCACAGGTCGCCGTTGGTGGTGAAGATGCTGGTGCCCAGCAGCGGCTCGAGCATCCGGTGCATCAGCTTGTGCTTGGGATACGCATGCGCATCCCCCAGGATCCGGCGCACCCAGTCGGCATCGTTCACCATGAAGATGTCCATGCCGGGCTGCGAGATCTTGCCCATCTTCATCGAATAGCTGCGCTCGAACAGCACATCGATCCAGGAATTCCAGCCACGCAGGAAGCGCAACAGGAACGAACTCTTGCGCACATGCGGCCTGGGGTACGGGGGCTGGAAATTCATGGGGGGAACGGCGGGAATCAGAAAGGCTGGATGCGTCGCGGACCGGCCGTCATCCGGAAATAGTCATACTCGTTAGGCAAGGCGCTTGCCATCAGGTACTGGAAGTGCAGGCGCTGCTTGCTGCGCTTCAGGCGCGCGTATTCCTGCTTGCCGAACATGCGGAACGGGCGCACCACCTGCGCGGTGGGCCGGCCCGCGGCCGCGCCCGCAATGCCCGAGATATCGAGCGGATTGGCCTGCGAGAAACACAGCGAATCGGCACGGGCGTTCATGTCCAGCCATTGCATCTCCCGCTCCGCCGATAAGCGCTGGAGGTCGCGGCGGAACGCAGTGGCCGACGGCATCAGGCTCAACAGCGGAATGCATTGCCCCAGCGTCACCAGCGTCAGGCTGCGGCGCTGCGCCGGTGTCAGCGCATCCACGAGGCGCGCCGCCAGCGACAGGCCGACGATCGAGCCGACGCTATGGCCCACCACCAGCGCCTCATCGCAGGGCGATGCCTCCAGGTCACTGCGGATCCAGTCCGCAAACGCATCGATGCGCTGCCGGACATCCTCGGGCTCGCGCTCGCCCCACGCCTGCACGAAACGGTAGATCCGCAGTAGCCAGAACACCGCCAGGCGGTTCGCCAGCGCAACCCCGCCGCCGAACAGCACGGCACCAGCGGCCATCCCGCCCGCCGCAGCCAGCCATCCATGCACTCCCACCGCTGACAGCGCCGCCGAAGCGCCAATCCCGAGCCCGAGCGACAGCATCAGCAACAACCCCAGATAAACCAGCGGATACAACGCACTGAAGAAAGGCCCGCGGAACGTCTTGCTGAGGCGGCCGAACGCGCCGCAACCGATATAGCGCAAATAGCTGGCGAGCGTCGACCACACCAGCCGCGGCAGGCTCGACTCCCAGTGCCGGCGGACCAGGTCGTCCCAATGCAGGAACTGGTACTCCGTGGAAACCGAATGGCCATCCCATTCACTGTCGACGTTCCAGGCGCTGACATGCTCACTTAGCCGCGAGCGGCCTCCCACGGCGACCGAACCGCCATGATGGACGGCCTGCTTCGCCGACTCTTCGCGATACAGGCGGTGATAGAACGCCGCGCCGCGCGGATCGAAGCCGCTGACGTAATAGACCTTGCGGCGCCTTACGAGGCCAGAAGCGGCCTGCGCCGGTGTTTCCTGAACGGCTGCACTCATCATTGCGTCCGGTTGTGCAGCTTCTTCTTCAGTACCAGATCGACGATCGGCTGCTCACGCTTGTTGGCGCGCCGGCAGTGGTCCTGCTGGAACTTGTCGGTAAACCAGATGATGGACCGCGCCCACCAGCGATGCTGTTCGCGCCAGGCGTGCGAAGACACCGACTCCCACGCGTAGCCATTGAAGAGCGTCGCATTGACAAAATGATCGAGCGCCCGCACCCCTGCCCGGCCGCGCTCGGTCTTGCCGAAGAAACCGATATAGACGATCAGGAGGTATCCGAGGACGGCCAACGGGACGATAAAGATCATCAGCAGGAAGCCGGCGATGCGTTCTCTCATGGCGAGCGGGGGCGAAGAATGGGGGGCTGGGGGCGCAGCGGGGGTAATGCGGTTGGACCTGCTATCCGGTGCCGCTAACGGCGCCAAGGCGGCCAACAGTATAGCGACAGATCAGGTACGGAACAGCCGGATATCGGACCGGCAAGCCGGGTCGGGAATGCCATGGACTTGACTGTTGTAGTTTTGAAACAATATCCAATTCGCTGGCCGCGATCAGCTATTCGGCGGCGAAAAAACCGGGGGCTTACTCAATGCGCAAATTCGCGCCGGCATCCGGGTTTCCTCCAATTTGTGACTGTCCTGCACCAGCCGTTGAATAGAACACGGAGCTGAACGCTCGACAAAGGAATCGCATGCTGACCCTCAGCCTTGTTCTACTTGCGATAGTTGGCCTTGCCGCCCTTGTGATGGTATCCGCTGCGCAAGACTGGTGGGACGAACACACATGATGGAAACAAGCCGGTGACCTCGTCATGCCGAACTTCAGCCGCGCGGCTGGTCGTATGGGTTATCCGATCAGCAGCGCCGCCAGCACGTTGACGGTTGCGTTGATATCCCAGACCCGGCCGCTATAGGCATCCGCCGTGACGAGCCCGGCGACAAACAGCAGTCGCGCCAGTTTCCGCCTTTGCAGATCCTTGCGACGCTGCTCCGGAACGGGCACCAGCATGTCGTCGGCATAGAACGACGAGTTGATCTGCGACACCCGCACCAGGTAGTTGCGAAAGCGCGAATAGACCCGCATGTCGACGGCGCCGGGATCATTCCAGAAGGAATCCAGAGACCCCTGGTAAGTCAGGCCGGGCTTGGCGTAGAAGCAGCGGCCGAGCGCAATGACGGGGACACGGTGAAACAAGGCCTGCAAACCGGTGGTGGAGTTCACCGTCACCAACCCCATGCATCGGTGCAGCAGCGATGGCAGGTGGGCATCGTGAATATAGAGGATGCGGCCGCTGGCACCGAAGCGTGCGGCGCATGCCTCAATAAAGGCTGCGTAGTCGGTATGACCGCGATCCATCGGATGGTGCTTGAACACCAGCACGCTGTCGGCCGGCGCATGCTCGGCAAATGAATGCGCGGTCCACTCGATGAAATCCTCGATCCGGCGCCAGGGGCTATGCACCCGAATCTGGCTGTCGTTGTACACCTGAAGCGGAGCCAGGAAAAAGTGTGGATGCTCGTTCGCCAGCAACTGCTCGCGCAGCGACCGCTCCTGCCAGCGATATACCTGCTTGCGGTATGCCGCCCGTATCCATTGCCCCAGTTCGTGCGCGCCGAACGGCTTGTGATGCTGGTAATGCGGATAGCGGTGCGCACCGGCCATGCCGCCGGCAAAGTACCAGAACGAGTACAGCGCCATCTTGCGGAACGAATGGCGGAACTTGCGTGGCTTCGGCGGCACCGTGACCTTCGGAATCTCCGGGATCGCAAGAGGGGCAAGCGGGGAATCCGCATTCACGCCGCCGCACTCCAGCGTGATGTAATCCGGGCGAACATAGCCCTCTTCGAACGCCCAGAAAGCAATGCCCAGAGCCTCGGCCATCCGCGCGGCAATGCGGTGGTGGCGGCGACTGGTGCCGAATACCACGATGGCGTCGATACGGCGCTCCGCAATCAGGCTACGGAGGACTGATTCCCACAGCACCATCGGCTG
Organism: Cupriavidus neocaledonicus; assembly: GCF_000372525.1. GTDB lineage: Bacteria > Pseudomonadota > Gammaproteobacteria > Burkholderiales > Burkholderiaceae > Cupriavidus > Cupriavidus neocaledonicus. The sequence continues at coordinate 279,352 of NZ_AQUR01000103.1, read as the reverse complement.
CACGAACCTGACAATGTCACCGCGGCGATAGAAGGCATCGTCGCCGCCGTTAAAGTTGACTTTGGTGACTTGGCAGCCCTTGGCCGTGAGCAGGTCGCGCAGGCGTGCGAAGAACGGGCCGTTCGGTCCTTGCAGCAGCAGGATGCGGTGATGCCTGGCGATCTGGTCCAGGCATGCCGGCTCCGTCGCGACAGGCACGGTGACGTCCTGCGGCGTGGCGCTTCCGCTCCCCGGCAATAGACTGGGGAGGTCGATGCTTCCGGATGGTTTCCTGAACGACAACATTTCCGCGACCCTCTTGCTGCTCTTGTATTCCGTTGTGATTCTGTCTTTGTCCTGCAGCGGCTTATTGCTCTGGCGCAGGTACCCGTCGATGCGCCGTGCAATGCTGTGGATGCGCCAGGCCGGCAGTGTCGGCTCCTCGGGGCCTGCGACTGTCTCGTCCGGCGGCGCCGTCACGCCAGCGGATCCATGGCCGCAGCAGCGACCGGATCAAATGGCGGCGGAGTCCCGAGGCACGGGCCGGCGCCTCATCGCGCCACGACAAGATGTGATCCACCACAATTTCCGGCGTCGCAAATCCATGCTTGCCATCGCGCAAGACATAGCGCGGATAGAGGATCAGCGCACCCGCAACGAGCATGTCGAGTGAAACACGACGTTGCCGGCGCGGCATTTCGCAGCGGTCATCCGTGAGGCCCCAGCCGGCATAGAACGGCGCGCCGTGAGTCGTGACCGGTTTGCCACGCAGCAGGGCCTCGAACCCGGCAAGTGAAGTCAGGACATGGATGCCATCGACAGCGGCGATAAGCCGGTCCATCGGGCAGTCCGTCACCAGTTCGTCGCACAGCGCGGCGAGCGCCTTCTCCTCATCGCGATTGCCGCGCAAACCGCTCATAACATCGGGATGGGGCTTATAGACCAGATACGCGTCAGGTGCCTCGGCGCGCACCGCCTCAAGCAGCGCGCGGTTGGTGCGGATGCCAGGTGCGCCGAAACGCAGCGACGCATCCGCCTCTACCTGGCCGACTACCAGAATCACGCACCCAACACCGGCAGGCCGGGTCCAGTTTCCCGACCCGACGTTGTACTTGGTGAGCCCGGCATGGATGATGGATTTGCGCAGTTGCGCTGCGCGCGAAAGGGTAGCGACGTCGAATTCGGCATCCGCCAACAGTCGCTCCAGGTCGGACTCGGAGGTCGCGTCGTAATAGATGCCGGAACGATCAAACACCCACGACAGCGGACGGACCAGTTGCGCGCCCAGGCCGACGGAACGCAAGAAGCCATCCTCCACCGTGATCACTGCCAGATCGGGTCGCACCGTTGCGTCGACACTCTGGCCCCAGCGCAGCAGCGTCGCGCCTTGCGGTACAGACCGCAGATCGCGATGGAAGACTACCTGGTGACCTTGCAGGAAGTCCTTCAGGATTTTCCGCTTCCAGCGCGAAAAACCGACTGCATGCAGACGCCGCGGAAACTGCTGAGCCATCTGGCGCTGCAGCGCAAGGTAATCGATGGCGTCTTCCACCTCGCAACGGCTTCCGGTATGAGGCTGGACATAGCGCGTGTATCGGACCAGCGTGCCAAATGCCAGTTGCTCTACGGAAACGGGATGCCGCCTGCCCGGGGCCGGCAATGCATCAATCGTCAGGCCCCAGCCAGCATAGAACGGCATGCCGAATGTATGAACCGTCTTGCCGTGCAGGAGCGCCTCGAAGCCAACCTGGGAGGTAACCACGAAGACGGCGCGCGCGCCACAGATCAACGGCACTACGTGGACGTCCTCCTGAAGCCGCTCGACGCGCGGATAGCCGCCATGGTCGAGGATCTGCCCGAGATAACCGCGCTTACGTCCGAGCGCGACCTCAGGGTGCTCCTTGACCAGGATCCTGCAATCCGGATATGCCTGCAACGCAGACTCGAGCATGCGGTGGAAACTGCCTCCGTCGGCCAGGCCATACTGCACCGAGGCATCGTTCGCAGTCTGGTCAACCACCAGCACGTATGGCTGGGCCGGCAGCGATGCCGGCGCCGGCGCATAGTTGTACTTGGAGATGCCCGCGCCGCGCCAGCGTTCGATCAGTTGCCGGGCCCTTGCCTGCTCGGATGGCAGCAACGGCGCGGAAACCAGCTCTTCCAGCCGGGAAGGCTGTGACGCGTCGTAATAGATGCCGCGATCATCGACTACAAGCGAGCAAGTCGGGGACGACGAGCCGGGATACAGCGAGCGCAGGAAGCCATCTTCGAGACACAGGAAGCGCTCGATGCCACGGGAATTCGCGAACGCCTGGGCCTTGCGGGCGGTAGGCCGCCGCCCCCATGCGGCAACGGCAGAGAGCGGTACCGCTGCACCTCGCAACGGATGCACGGGGACCACCGGCTCGCCCAGGAAGGCGGACAGGTGTTCAATTCGGCGAATGCCGTGGGAAAGAACGCCGATCGCGCCCTCAGACGGCAGGCTCATCACTTCCCAGATCGTGGATTTGCAGGATGCCGACAACCCGATCCGATTCATCCTTCACCACCAGTGCACCGATCCTGGCGGCATGGATCCGCGCTTCCGCATCGGCGAAGCGTTCACCCGGCGATACGGTCTTCGGATCCGTGGACATGATGTGCCTGGCCATGATCGCCTTGTAGTCGCGGTCCGAGTCGAACGCGCGGCGCACGTCGCCATCCGTGATAACGCCCTGCAGTTGCTCGCCTTCCATCACCAGCGCCATGCCGAGGCGGCCGCGGTTGATCACATGCACTACATCGCGGAACGATGCGTCCGGGCGACAAACCGGCAGGTTCTCCTTGTGCATGACATCCGTCACGCGGGTCAGCAGTTTCCGGCCCAGGCTTCCGCCCGGGTGGAATCGCGCGAAATCCTCGGGCTGGAAACCTCGCTTGACAGACAGGACCACAGCGAGCGCATCGCCCATTACCAGCGTGGCGGTGGTGGAACTGGTCGGTGCCAGGTTGTTATTGCAGGCTTCGCGTTCGACCGAGATGTCCAGCACCACATCCGCGTGCCGCGCCAGCGTCGAATGTACCTTTCCGGTCATCGCGATGACCGGATTCTGTTGGTGCTCGAGAAACGGCAGGATGCGGATCAGTTCTTCCGTTTCTCCGCTGTTCGAGATCATCAGCACGACATCAATCGGCTTGATCATGCCGAGATCGCCATGAAAGGCTTCGCCCGGATGCACGGAAAACGCCGGTGTACCGGTCGACGCCATGGTTGCGGCGATTTTCTTGCCGATCAGCCCGGACTTGCCCATGCCGACCACCACCACGCGGCCACGCGCATTCAGGATGATCTCGACCGCCTTTTCAAATCCGGCATCGATCCGGCCCGACATGCGGTCAAGCGCCTGGATCTCGGTGGCAACGACGTTGCGTGCCAATGCAATGACTTCAGTCATCGTTCTCTCACATTCCCTAATTGCTATACGTGCCGGTCATTGCCCACCGATGACCCCGACCTCTTATTCGATATGAAGCGGCGCGAACGACTTCACCAGGTCGTCCACTGCCTTTACCTGTGTCAGAAATGGCTCGAGCTTGTCCAGCGGCAAGGCACTCGGTCCATCGCACATGGCATTGGCAGGGTCCGGATGCGCTTCGAGGAAGAGGCCGGCCAGACCGACCGCCATGCCCGAGCGCGCAAGTTCTACGACTTGCTGGCGTCTGCCACCCGACGCAGCGCCATTAGGATCGCGCTGCTGCAAAGCATGCGTGACGTCGAAAATGATCGGCATGTCGTTGGTGACACGCTTCATCACGCCGAAACCGAGCATGTCGACGACGAGGTTGTCGTAGCCAAAGCAGGTTCCGCGATCGCAAAGGATCAGCTGATCGTTGCCCGCCTCTTTGAACTTTTCGACGATGTTGACGACCTGCGTCGGGCTCAGGAATTGAGGCTTCTTGATGTTGACGGGCTTGCCGGTTTTCGCCAAAGCGACAACGAGGTCGGTTTGACGGGCGAGGAATGCGGGTAGTTGGAGGACGTCGACGACCTCGGCTGCCGGTGCGGCTTGCCACGGCTCGTGGATATCCGTGATGACCGGCACACCGAAGGCCGTTTTTACAGCTTCGAAAATCTTCAGCCCTTCTTCAAGGCCGGGGCCTCGATAAGAGTGAATCGATGAGCGATTCGCTTTATCGAAGCTTGCTTTAAAGACATAAGGCACATTTAGCTTTTCTGTAACGCGCACATACTCTTCGCATGCACGAAGCGCTAGATCACGCGACTCCAACACATTTACACCCCCGAAGAGCACAAACGGAAGTGTATTTCCAATGTGAAATTTAGCAATCAATTTCTTAACCCAGCAATGGCCGTTGCCAATTGATACCGGACCTCAATTTTCTGGCGGGCGCCCCACCAATAACAAGACCTGACTCATGAAATTTATCGGTTACAACCGACCTTATTGATACAACGCTGTCGCGACCTACATGAGCGCCTTTCAAAATTGTCGCATGTGCCCCAACCCAAACATGGTCTTCGATCACAATATCCGCAGCGCAATTAATTCGCTCACCACTTGCCACATCAATGATCGCATGCGAATCAGTTGTCCTTACCTCAAGATTCCACGCCAACATACAATCGTTACCGATCGCTATAGCGGTTCCCTCACCGCAAATAAAATTACACCCGCCAATTGTCGTACCCGCACCAATAGTAATGGAATTATTATCCACCAACTTCATTATTATGGAGGCGGTTATTCGGCAACCAGACCCAATCTCCACAATATTACCATTACTCAGCAATTGCATCCGAACATTAACGAGGGATACACCTTGGCCGACGATAATCTTGTTATTATTGCCGGCGACTACAATTTCGCTATTTAAACAACGCCCAGCACCAGATAAATCAACAACATTATCGGCACCAGAATCCTTTAAATTTACCCCCTCAATCACACCCCACCCCCAACTATTTAACGACTACACTATTTCCAATCGCCCTGAATACGGCATGCCTTGAATCACGAAGGAACATAATAGGATTATTCATCAGCTTCCTCGCCTTTCTTCGCCACGATGGCATCGCCTTTGCAGGCGGATGTTTCGGCAGAGCAACTGTCTGCTTCGCCGGCTCCGCACGCGCTGAGGCAGATTTCGGTTGTGCCTCCTTGATTATCTTTACCGCTGCCGACGCCTTTTCAATTGCCAAGACCTGAGCTGAAGAAGCCCGATATCGATCAAATAGGACTGAGTCAGACGAAACCTCAACGGATTCCCGAAGGTGTCTGGTCATTTCGGGCCGCCCCGGGAAGCGAATCTTATAAAAATCAATAGCCGTTGTAGCGGTCATAAACGACCCATCATGCCACTTCACCCTTCTTGTCTTAAATTTACCAAAGGAGTAGAAATCGTTAATCAAGTAGCTAAGGAATCGCAGCGATTTTTCGAAATCTGGCTTAAAACAATTCAGGGCATTAACGACATCATCTTCGTTCAACACCTCACGCGTGAGGCCAGGGGCACTATAAAATGCATGACCACAATGGAGGACCGGTTTGCCGAACGCAAGTCCAAGCACTCCAACCCCGGAATTTACTGCGATCATTGCATCACACAATTCCAAAAGATCTTTAGTGTTGCATTNATCGACACTAATTGCCCCGGGAATGTTGACGACATCTACCTCCAGCGGATGCTGCTTCACAAGCAATACCCAGTCTTGCCGAAGCGCGAAAGGAAGCCTGGCGAGCAAACGAAGAAAATCATCATAAGTTCCCATCGAACCCATGAAGTTTTCAATAACTGTGTCTGTTGGACGTTGCAAGAAGGCTACCAGAATCTTCTTGCCGCGACCGATACCCAATTTTTTGCGCAGGGAAGCTGCACCAAGTCTCGCCGATTGAGCTTCAAGTGATTCATCGTCGCTTACAGCGCGCTGTATATACTGTAGCGTTGCAGTTCGTTTTTCATGCGAAAGCTCCCTATCCCATTTCTCAGGTGAGTAGCTCGAACTATCCGCATTAAACCCGCAAGGATCGAAAAATACTGAGTCGGGCAAAGCCCCCCTCTCTACAACCAAGAAGGGGAAGTTGTTTACGCGAACAAGGTCATAAAGGGCTTTAACCCTGGAATTTGCATAAGGATTATGAAACACGACGCGGTCAAATCTCGACTCCTTGAGAAAATTCATGAATGTCTCAGAAGGCAGATAGTCCTCGTCAATATGAACAATCTCACCGAGAAATGGTGCAATCCAGCGATTGGTTACCCATGGATTGTTCCTGAGAACGAGGGACTTCCCACTCCCATACATCGGCAGCGGATCCGGCTCGATTTCTTTGTCCCGAAAATCTGCAAGCTTCTTCTCGAATAATTGGCGATTTCTAGCCTTGGCTGCCATGTAGTCGCTCTTCTGCTCGACCGGATGCCAAGCATGAAAAAGGACCATCCCTTTCTGGAAGGTCATGTCGCCGAAGAGTCTGTAAATGCTCTTCCAACCCTTGTATTCGACAATAGTCTGGAAATTTCGATAGTCCAGCGCAAATTCGCTGGGCAGTGGAAACTTCTTTCTCCGCCTAATCGCCCGGCATGCGTATTCCAGATCTTCATAGCCCCAACCATTGAAGTCCGGATCATTGCCACCGGTAGCGAGGAAGTAGTCTCGTCGCCAGACTGTAACTGAAGTACCCGTGGAGAACTTTTCGATTGCCTCTTTTTCGTTTTCCAACAGCAACTGAATGTACTTCTGCCGACGAAATTCCGGTTCCATGTCGCGAAAATCCCGCGTCGCTGATTCAGTCAGATAAATCACGCCGAACATGAGAAAATTGTCGGCAGATTCATCAAGGCCATTAATAACAGCCTCGCGCAATACATCGCGATAGAAGCCGGTGTATGGCATGAGATCCGCATCTTGGAACATGATGTAGTCGGATAAGCCACACTGAGCCGACGCATTTCTCGCGCGTCCAATCGAAAAGGGCAAATGCTCTGTTTTTAAACGGTGGTAGCTGTAGCCATGTTTTCTACATTCTACTTCCAGCCGCTGAGCAAGATCCTCGGGGGACCCATCGTCAACCACCAGAATTTCGACGTCTTCCGGAAGATCTCCGTCCATCTTGACGAATGTCAGACGATCAAGGAGATCTGAACGCTCGCTCGCCCAGCGGACAGGTATCGCAACGGTGAGTTTCTTTTCCTTAGTATTCACTTTTATAGCCCCAGTACGACCTTCGCACTAATCGCAATCTGATAAAGAATTTGAAACACATCCTTAGCAAACTGCCGCGTCTTGAAATCAACTTTCGGCAACACCATAATCTCGTCGCCCGCCTTCACCGCATCATCCTTCTTGCCATCCGAGAAACTCCCGTCCCGATGTGCAATGATGATTCGCGATGTATCCGCGTTCTGCGAAAAACCGCCCGCCTGCTGAATAAAGTCGTCCAGATCCAGACTCTTGTCATAGGCAACGGCATTGGGGAACAGCACTTCCCCGCTGACAAGCACCAGCCCGTCCTTGACCGGCACACGGAGGATGTCGCCGTTTTCCAGCAGCAGATCATTGCGGGCGGTCGATTTCGCTATCAGCGTCTGCCCCGAGGGCTCGATCTTCTTGGCGCGTTCCACCCACTGCAGCACCAGTGCCGCTTCTTCCTTGCGCAGCTGGGCCTCTTCAGCCGTACCGGAACGTGCGGTCAGCACGCTCGATTCGAGGCTCTTAAGCGTGGCGCCCAGCAGCGTCTTCTGGCGCGCCTTCACGCTTTGGCGGAAGAGCTGGATGCTTTCGCTATCGGACTCCTGTGTGAAATGCACCTGGCTGAGCAGCTGACCCATGCGGCTGCCATACGGCAGCACGTATTCCTGCGGGCCGGTGTGTTCGCCTTCGACGCGGACGGTGATGGTGCCGGGCCGCTTGTCGGCGGTGAATTCGATTTCGTCGCCGTTGCGCAGGTCGATCTGGTTGCCCTGCGAGATCGGGAAATATTCGACATTGCGCACCGTGCCGGTATTGCGTACCACGCGAACGTTGGTGGCTTCGGGCAGCGGTTTGGCCAGCCGCACGATCTGGTCAAGCCGGGCTTGTTCGCCTAGGAATTCGAAGCGCTTGGCGTTTTCAGCCAGGCCGCTGACCTTGACGGTCTTCTTGCGCGACTGGACGAAAATGACGTCGCCGTTGTTCAACTGCCGCGAAGTCAGGTCGCCCTTGAGCAGGAAGTCATAGAGATTGACGACTTCCAGCGTCTGGTTGCCGCGCTTGATCGCAACGTCCAGGAAGGAGCCGCGGTCAGGGTCGATGCCGCCGGCCTGGTCGAGATAGCGCAGCACGCTGTCGCTGGAGGTGCCGTCGTACATGCCGGGGCGGCGGACCGCGCCGGTAACGTAGACGCGCACCGGCTGCGCGGCCAGCAGGCTGGCGTAGATCGACACCTTGCTGGCAAAGACGCGCCGCAGTGCATTGCCGACGGCGGTCTGCAGATTGCCGTTGGTGATGCCTTGCACGCGGAACGGCCCGATTTCCGGCAAAACAATGTTGCCGCCGGCGTCAACGGTCAGCACGGTATCGACGTTGTATCCGTTCCAGATGCGCAGCTGGATGCGATCACCGACGGAGATGACATGGCTGGGATTAAACACGGAAGCACTGTCGCGGCTGAAGGCGCCGGTGAACAGCTGCGCGCCAAAGGCGTCGCTGGCCATGTTGGCGGTGTAGTCGTTGTTCTGCGGCGCGCTGTCCGGCAGCGGGGTGTCGGCACGTGCCGGGATGGTGGCAACGCCGCCGATCGAGCCGGGATTGCCGACAACTGCGCCACTGGGCGTGGTAGCGCCCTGGGCGGCCAGCGCGGCATATTCCATCGGGCCGACGGCCGGCGACTGCGGCAGGCGCATGCCGCCCTGGGCATGCGCGCCGTGGGCGCCGGCCAGGCTGGCCGCGGCGACCGCGATAGCAAGGATTGTTCGAAGCATGGATCAGTCTCGGTGGTCGCGGATGATGGCGCTGAGCAGTTGCACGACGCCTGCCAGCATCAGCGTCATCAGGACGAACACCACGATGTTGTAGATTCGCCGGGGCTGGAGCGGATACTCCGGCCGGGTCGGGCTTTGCACGACCGCTACGTTCTTGAGTTTTCGCGTGGCCTCGATGCGCGCCTTCTCCAGCGCGCCGATCGCGGTCTTGTAGATGTCGAAGGCAAACTCGGCGGCAGCCTGCAGGCGGTCGTGTTCTTCCACCACCCGGTTCAGCCCGCGCCCCTTGGTCGAGACCATGCGCCCGCGCTGCTCCGCCATCTGGCGCTCGACTGCGGCGATCTGCGCGTCGATCTGCTGGATCGCCGGCGACTGCGGTGTGAAGACATCCTTGAGCGAATTGCGCTTGACGTGCAGTTCGGCCAGCGTGGCCTCTGCGTTGGCGACGACGGTGGACAGGCTTTCCACCTCGCCGCGCGGCGACACCAGGCCGTTGGCGTTCTGGTAGGCCACCAGCGCCTGGCGGGCGGCCTTCAGCCGTTCGCCCTGGTCGTGTACCTGTTTCTCGATATAGACCACCTGTTCGCTGGCGATGCGATGGGTCATTTCGTTCATGAAGCGTTCGCCGTCGGCGACCAGCTCCTGCGCGATGGCGTGCGCCATCTCCGAGGTGTAGCCCTGCACCCGGATCACGAGCACGCGCGCGAAGTCGTCGTATTCGACGCTGACGCGTTTCAGGTAGTAGTCATGGAAACGCTCCAGCGAAGCATCCTCGAACCACAAGCGCGACAGCGGATCCCGGCCGCTGTCGGCGTAGTGCTTGCGCAGCCCCAGCTTCGCGTCGAGCTTTTTGAGCATGTCGGCCGACAGCAGGTACTCGCGCAGCAGCAGCAAGTCCTGAGGGGCCGTATTTCCGACCAGCAACGACGTGAAATCCGCCGCGCTTGCACCCACACCGTCGCTGCGCTCCACCACCACGCGCGCTTCGGACACATACAGGTCGGACGCGATCACGCTCCAGTACACAACGGCAAGCAGGCACGCGGCCACGGCCACTTGCCAGATCCGGTTCAGGGCGTTTACTCGTGTCAGGCGCCCGATCTGCCCCGTGGCGCCCGACGTAATCGTCTTCATCATGCTGGAATGCTGTCCCTGTACGCGTGCAGGGCCTCTTCAACGGAATCGAACCAGTGCGCCTGGCCCTGATGCAGCCAGACTGCCGACTGGCAGAAATTTTTGAGGGTGGATTCGCTGTGCGAGACCATTACCAGCCCTGCACGGCCGGCGAGGTCTTCGAAGGCTTTCTGCGACTTGCGCTTGAACGCTGCGTCGCCGACGGCCGTCAGTTCATCCACCAGGTAAGTATCGAAATCGAAGGCGAGCGACATGGCGAATGCCAGCCGCGAGCGCATGCCCGACGAATAGGTCTTGACCGGATCGTCGAAGGCGTCGTGCAGCTCCGAGAACTCGCGTACAAACTCGAGCTTCTCGGCCAGCGCGCCGTGGATGCCATGAATGCGGCAGACAAACTTGGTGTTCTGGCGCCCGCTCAGCGAGCCCTGGAATCCGCCGCTCAGGCCCAGCGGCCACGACACCCGGCAGTTGCGGACGATGCTGCCGCGGTTGGGCTGGTCGATTCCGCCCACCAGCCGCAGCAGGGTCGACTTGCCCGCGCCATTCGCGCCGATCAGCGCCACCCGGCTCTTCTGCGGAATCCGGAGCGTCACGCCCTGCAGCACCCACTTCGAGCCGTGGATGGTGCGGTAGCGCTTGTGGACATCGGTGATCTCGATCATTGCGCGGTCAGCCGGGTTGCGTACCGCATATGCATGGCCAGGCCAAGGAACACCGTGGCCAGCGCGCAGAAAGCCAGATAGCCCAGGCTGATATGCGCTTCGCCGTGGTAGGCGGCAAACCAGCCGCTGCGCATGGCTTCGAGGCCGTGTGTGATCGGGTTGACCAGCACCACCTCGCGCATACTGCGCGGCAGACTCGATACCGAATACATGACCGCAGAAAGAAAGTAGAGCGGCGTGAAGACAATGCGGATGACTTTACCCAGCCCCGGCAGAAGCGTCTCGATGACTGAGAACATCAGGCCCAGGCCCAAACCGAACGCCCACAGTAGGAACGCCGCCCATAGGACGAGCAGCGGATCGGCAGGCCGCACGTCAATGCCGAGTAGCGCAAGGGCGGCGAGCAGTACGGCGCCGACGATGACATACAGGAAGGCCTCGACCGTGGCGCGTACCAGCACCGTGTCAACCGGTTGGACCTGGCGGTACGCGAACAGGGCTTGGTTAGCGTTGATGGCTTCCATTCCACGTTGAGCAATGTTCCGTACGAGGAAGAAGCCCCAGACGCCAACGAAGACAAACATTTCAATGTTTGCGTCTTGCCGGACCTGATGCCGGATGACCCCGAACACCACCATCAGGAAAATAATGTGGGCGGCCGGCTCGATCAGGATCCAGATCCAGGCCGCGCGCGCCCCCGCAAGGCGAGCGCTGGCCTCGCGCAGGAACAGCGCGCGCCATACGGAAACTGCGATGGAGACGTCCGACCGGACTGAGGTCCGGCTCATTGCAGGCGATTGCGACTTTCTGCGATCTGTACGCAAAAGCGGGCCCGGCCGCCCACGGCACCCGATTGGCACCGACAGCCACCTTGGACCGCCCCCGCCATGCCCGCGTCAGGGACTTCCGTCGCCCTGTAGCTGGCCCGGTGCTCGTACAGGCCTGCCACCAAGCTCCCTGCTGCCGCGCATTCAACGCTTTCCCGAACTGCTGCGCTCATTATTCGCTTCTGTTTTTTGCTGACCCTGACCACTTTTCTGTGGCCGCTTACTTTTTGCAGGCCGCAATAGTAAGCGTCCGGGACGCAGCGCGCAACATCCGGTAACAAAATTCAATTTCTCCCCCAGTAGGGGGATGACGTCACTCAAAAGGCGTTTTTGTGGCTTTCGGTCAACCTGAAGCTAGCTGCTACGAGCAGTATTCCGCACCCACAAACCGGCTTGGCAGAAGGGTTCCAGCAACAATGTAACCAAACGTAGATAAAGACTTCTTAATCGGCCAACGCAATGATTTGCGTTTAATCAACCACCTTTCAAAATCACCTTTTTTAATGTCATTTACAAAATACATTGATTGCCGAAGAAGATAATCGTTAAGCCAAAAGGCTTACGCCCGAACTAATCGCCGTCAAATATCTGGAAATTTCCTGGCGCTGTTTTATTTCTATAGAAACTAGGTATATATATCGTTTCTACTGCAATATACGAGGGAAGTTCCAGGAGAGCGGCAAGGCATACACAGCAAACAACGGCAGCAACACCGTTGGTCGCGCCAGGCGCAGCATCCCGTCTGCAATAGTTGCCACCTCGATCGCGATTGTTCACGGCCAAAGAAACCAATCCAATTACAATGGGATTTACATCGAGATCTCGGCCCGCGACACAGAGGCAATCAGGTTGTGATGGCAGGTCGGTGTCTACCTCGGCGATCGGCGACGCGTTGCGGACTGCCAACGCTTGGCCAAACAAGTGGTCATGTATGTCAATTGCGGGGCCAGAACGACCGCGCTGTTCAGACCATGCGGTACCAGTAGCACTGCCCTTCCCCAACCTCCCGCACCGCCTCCCCCCGCGCCAGCAGGTAGTTCAAATGCGCAACGCTCTCCCCCGTCGCCATCCCCAGCAGCCCACCACTCCCCGTAATCGGCCGCGAGAACAATTCCCCAAACACATCCACCGCCCGCCTGGGTTCGGCCAGCGCGCCGCGCAGCCGGTCCAGCGCCTGCATCTGGCTGGCGCGCAGATAGTCGATCCGTGCATGCAGACCGCGGAACGGTTCGTTGTGCGCCGGCAGCACCAGCACGTCGTCCGGCACGGCGGCGCGGACCTTGTCGAGCGAGGCCAGCCAGTCGGCCATCGGGTCGGCGTCGGGTTCGGTAGGGAACACGGATACGTTGGACGAGATGCGCGGCAGTACCTGGTCGCCCGATACCAGCAGCTTCAGCGCCGGGCAGTACAGGCAGGCATGTTCGGGCGAGTGGCCGGTGCCGACGATGACTTGCCAGTCGTGCGCGCCGATGCGCACGGTATCGCCGTCGGACAGCCGGCGGAAGCTTTCGGGCAAGGCATGCACGTATTTGCCGAAGCCGCCGAAGCGGGTGCGGTACACCTCGATCGCCTCGTCATCCCAGCCGGCCTTGCGATAGAACGCGATGGCATCGTCAGGTGCGGCGCGCCCGGTGTCTGCGGCGAGCACGCGGCACGTCAGGTATTCCAGCCGCGTCATCCATAGCTGGCAGTCGAACTTGCCGGTCAGCCAGCCCGCCATGCCGATGTGGTCGGGATGCATATGGGTGACGAACAGGCGGGTCAGCCCGCCGTCCAGCGCGCCGCCCCCGGCAAACAGCGCGCGCCAGGCCTGCGCGGTCTCCGGGGTCTGCAGGCCGGCATCGACGGCAGCCCAGCCATTGCCGTCGCGGATGGCCCACAGGTTGATATGGTTCAGCCCGAGCGGCATCGGCATGCGCAGCCACAGTACGCCGGGGGCGACTTCGCGGGCGCGGCCGGGTTCGGGGGCGTCCCCGCAGGGGTAGTCGAGTTCGGGCTTTTCGAGGGAGATGGGGGCAGCTGCGAGCGCGATGTCGGGGGATTGGGCGGTCATCGGTGTCTGGGCCGGTGGGCCGGCCATGCTGTGCGCCGTGGATGCGGGCAGCGATGCCCCGGCCCGGTTGCGTTTGGATAGCTGACACCTTAGCCCAGATGCGCGTTTCCTGCCACGCGCGCCCTGCCCTGCTCGTTCCGCCGCTTGCGATGCGGCGCGCTATCGTGCCGCTGGCGGCAGCACCTTGCCGGGATTGAGCAGGTTGAGCGGATCCAGCGCCTGCTTCACTTGCCACATCAGTTCCAGCTCCACCTGAGACTTGTAGCGCGTCAGATCGTCGCGCTTGGCCACGCCGATGCCATGCTCGGCGGAGATCGAGCCGTTTTCCGCGTGGGCCATGCCGTCAACCAGCGCGGAGACCGGTTCATACCATTGCGCCAGGAAGTCCCGCGCGGGCTGGTCCTTGGGGCGCAGCGGGTTGAAGTGGACGTTGCCGTCGCCCATATGGCCGTAGATCACCATGCGGGCATCGGGCACCAGTTCCAGCACCCTGGCCGATGCTTCTTCCACAAACGCCGCGATGCGCGACAGCGGCACCGAGACATCGCACTTGATGCTGCCACCGGTGCGGGTCTGCGCGTCGGAAATCTCTTCGCGGATGCGCCAGAAGGTCTGCGCGTCGGAGAGGCTGGCGGCCACCGCGGCATCCAGCACCAGGCCCTGGCTGAAGCCCGATTCGAGGATCTCCATCAGCGTGGCGTTGAGGCTTTCGGCATCGGTGCCGGAGGTCAGCTCGACCAGGACCATCCAGTCGTGCCGGTCCTGCAACGGCGAGGCGACGTTGCCGAGGTATTCCAGCACCAGGTCCAGCGCCGGCCGGGAGACCAGTTCGAACGCCGTCACGGCCTGGCCGGACAGGCGCTTAGCCTCACCGAGCAAGGTCATGGCAGCGGCGGGGTCCGGCACCGCGACGAAGGCCACGGCACTGCTGCGCGGCTGGGGCATCAGCTTGAGCACGGCACCGGTAATGATGCCGAGCGTGCCTTCCGCACCGACGAACAGCTGCTTCAGGTCGTAGCCGGTGTTGTCCTTGCGCAGGCCGCGCAGCGACGAATAGATGCGGCCATCGGGCAGTACCACCTCGAGGCCCAGCACCAGGTCGCGCATATTGCCGTAGCGCAGCACCGCGGTGCCGCCGGCATTGGTCGACAGGTTGCCGCCGATCTGGCACGAGCCTTCCGAGCCGATGCGAAGCGGAAACAGCCGCTGCTCCGCCTCGGCGGCGCTGCGGGCGGCGCTCAGCGTGACGCCGGCCTGCACGGTCATGGTGTCGTTGACCTGGTCCAGTGCCAGCACGCGGTTCATGCGGCTCAGGTTGACGACCACGGCAGTGCCGCTGTCATCCGGCACGGCGCCGCCCATCAGCGAGGTATTGCCGCCCTGCGGCACCACCGGCACGCGCTGCGCATGGCACCACTGCAGCACGCGGCTGACTTCTTCCGTCGACGATGGCAACACCACCACCTGCGCCTGGCCGCGATAGATGCCGCGGTAGTCGGTGACGTAGGCCTGCGTGTCGGTGTCGCCGCTGCGGCAGGCGTGGGCGCCGACAATGGCCTGCATCGCGCGCAAGGTGGTGTCTGGGGTCGGTAGCTCGACGGTCATGGGACTGAGGCGAAGATAAGTCTGGTCAGTATGCGGCGGAAGGCTTGCCGGCCGTGGCGTCTGCCTGCGGCTCACGGAACGAAGCGGCAAGCTTGCGTGCGGCATTGGCATACAGCATCACGTCCACGCCCGTGGCGACGAAGGTGCAGCCGAGGTCGAGGTAGCGGCGCGCGAGCGCGGGATCCGACGTCAGCGTGCCGGCGGCCTTGCCGCTGGCGATGATGGTGCGCATGGCGCCTTCGATGGCGGCCTGCACGTCGGGATGGCCGGGGCGGCCGCGGTAGCCCATCGAGGCGGCCAGGTCGGCCGGGCCGATGAAGACGCCGTCGACGCCGTCCACCGCGCAGATCGCTTCCAGGTTCCGCAGCGCGGTGACGGTTTCGGCCTGCACCAGCAGGCAGATTTCGTCGTCGGCCACGTCGAGGTAATCGGTGCGCGCGCTCCACTGCGATGCGCGCGCAATGGCGCTGCCCACGCCGCGGATGCCATGCGGCGGGTAGCGCGTGGCGCTGACCAGCGCGCGCGCCTGCTCGGCGGTATCCACCATCGGCACCAGCAGGCTGCGCGCGCCGATATCGAGCAGTTGCTTGATCAGCGGCACTTCGCCGGCCACGGCGCGCACCACGGGCTGGACCGGATACGGCGCCACGGCCTGCAGCGCGTGCAGCGTCGAGCGCAGGTCGTTGGGCGCGTGCTCGCCGTCGATCAGCAGCCAGTCGAAGCCGGCGGTGGCCGAGACTTCGGCCAGGTACGGCGTCGCCATCGACAGCCACAGGCCGATCTGCGCCTCGCGCGCGGCCAGTGCGGTCTTGAAGGGATTGTTTGCGGGCATGGGGATTTCCTGATGCGAAGAGGAAGCGCCGGGCGCTTCAGGCTAGCTGGCCCTGGCAAAGGTACTTGGTATGCATGTAGTCGTCCAGCCCGTGGCGCGAGCCCTCGCGCCCGTATCCGGATTCCTTGACGCCGCCGAACGGCGCTGCCTCGGCCGCGATCGCGCCTTCGTTGATGCCGACCATGCCGGTCTCCAGCGCCTGCGCCACGCGCCAGATGCGGCGGATGTCGCTGGAGTAGAAATACGCGGCCAGGCCAAACGGGGTGTCGTTGGCGTCGCGGATCACCTCGGCTTCGTCGCGGAAGCGGAAGATCGGCGCGACCGGGCCGAAGGTCTCTTCGCACGACAGTTCCATCGCCGGCGTGGCATCGACCAGCACCGTTGGCGCGTAGTAGTGCGGACCGTCGGCGGCGCGCACGCGCTTGCCGCCGGTCAATACGCGCGCACCCCTGGCGACCGCGTCCTCGACATGGCGCGCAATCTTGTCGACGGCGCGCGCATTGATCATCGGGCCGATCTGTGCGGCGTCCTCGGTGGCCGGGCCGACATGGAGCGCGCCGACGCGCTGCGCCAGGCGCTCGACGAAGGCGTCGTGCACGGTCTCATGCACATAGACTCGGTTCGGGCACACGCAGGTCTGCCCGCCGTTGCGGAACTTGGATGCCATCAGGCCATCGACCGCTGCATCGAGGTCGGCGTCGTCGAAGACGATGAACGGCGCGTTGCCGCCCAGTTCCAGCGACAGTTTCTTCAGCGTCGCCGCGGATTCGCGCGCCAGGTGCTTGCCGACCGGCGTGGAGCCGGTGAACGTGACCTTGCGCACGCGGCTGTCGGCAAGCCAGGCATCGACCACGCCGGGCGTGTGCTCGCGCGATGCCGTGACGATGTTGACGACGCCCGCTGGCATGCCGGCCTGCTGCGCCAGCCACGCCAGCGCCAGCGCGGTCAGGGGCGTGTCTTCGGCGGGCTTGGCCACCACCGTGCAGCCGGCGGCCAGCGCGGGCGCGATCTTGCGGGCGATCATCGCCAGCGGGAAGTTCCACGGCGTAATTGCCGCGACTACGCCCACTGGTTCCTTCAGCACCAGCAGTTTGCGTCCAGGCACGGCTTCGGCGACGATGTCGCCGCAGATGCGCGTGGCTTCCTCGGCAAACCACTCCACGTACGACGCGCCGTACTGCACCTCGCCGCGCGCTTCCTTCAGCGGCTTGCCCTGTTCTGTCGAGATGATGCGCGCCAGGTCTTCCTGGTGGTCAAGGATCAACGCAAGCCAGCGCTTGAGCAATTGGGCGCGTTCGCGCGCGGGGCGGCGGCTCCAGGCCGGGAAAGCCGCGGCCGCGGCGTCGACGGCAAGGCTGGCGTCGCCGGCATCGCTGTCAGCAACGTTGGCGAAGGCCTCGGCGGTGGCCGGATCGGTCACGGCAAAGCGCGCACCCAGGCCGGCATCGCGCCACAGGCCGTCAATCAGGTTCTGGCTGCGCAGCAGCGCGGGCTCGGATAGCTTCAGCATCGATGTCTGTGAGAAGAGATGGGTGGAGCGCGCTCAGCTGACGATGCCGAGGTGCCACGGCACGAACTCGTTGTCGCCGAGGCCGAGCAATTCGCTCTTGGTCGGTTCGCCCGAAGCCGCGCGCAGGATATGGTCGAAGATCCGCTGGCCCATCTGCGGCACGCTCAGCTCGCCGTCGAGCACCAGGCCGCAGTTGATGTCCATGTCTTCTTCGAGCCGGTGGTACATCGCGGAATTCGAGGCCAGCTTGATCGTCGGCGCCGGCTTGGAGCCGAACATCGAGCCACGCCCGGTGGTAAAGCAGATCAGGTTGGCACCGCTGGCGATCTGGCCGGTCACGGCCACCGGGTCATAACCAGGCGAGTCCATGAACACAAAGCCGGCCTGGTCGATCGGCTCGGCGTACTCGTACACCGCCTGCAGTGGCGTGGTGCCGCCCTTCATGGCCGAGCCCAGCGATTTCTCGAAGATATTGGCGAGGCCGCCTTGCTGGTTGCCGTGGCCGACCACGCCGTTGAACTGCGCGTTGTGGCCGGCGGTGTACCGCTCCCACCAGGCGAGGCGGTCCAGCAACTTCTGCCCCACTTCCGGCGTGACCGCGCGGCGGGTCAGCATGAACTCCACGCCATGGATCTCCGGGGTCTCGGACAGGATTGCGGTGCCGCCATGGCGCACCAGGATATCCATCGCCGCGCCCAGCGCCGGGTTGGCGCTGATCCCGGAAAAACCGTCGGAGCCACCGCACTCCAAGCCGATCTTTAGATGGCTGGCCGGCACCGGCTGGCGCACCGCGGCGTTGGCCGCCGGCAGCATCGATTCGATCGCGCGGATTCCCGCCGCGATGGTGGCGCGCGTGCCGCCGGTATCCTGCATCACCAGCGTGTGCATCGCGGGCCCCGGCTCCAGGCCTTGCGACTCCACCAGCGACGCGACCTGGTTGCGCTCGCAGCCCAGCCCCACGATCAGCACGCCTGCGAGGTTGGGATGGCGCGCATAGCCGGCCAGCGTGCGGCGCAGCACGTCGAAATGCTCGCTGGGCGACGACATGCCGCAGCCGCTGGTCTGCGCAAAGGCGACCACGCCATCGACATTCGGATACTCGGCCAGCCGCCGCGGCGTGAAATGCGCCGCAATCTGGCGGATCACGGTGGACGAGCAATTGACCGACGACAGGATGCCGATGAAGTTGCGCGTGCCCACGCGCCCATCCGCGCGCACAAAGCCGTTGAAGCTGGCGCGCTGCGCCTCCGGCACATAGTCCACCGGACGCACGTCCTGGCAGAAGGCCGGATCGCGATAGAAATCGACCAGCGTCAGGTTATGCGCATGCACGTGGTCGCCCGGCGCGATATCGCGCGCGGCCACGCCGATGACGGTGTCGAACTTGCGCACCGGCGTGCCGGCCGCGATGGCGCAGGCCGCGATCTTGTGGCCGGCCGGCACCTGCGCGCGCACACGCATGGCGGGATCGGCCAGCTGCTGGCCCAGGCCGAGGTCGCTGCGCGCGACCAGCACGTTGTCGTTGGGGTGCAGCCGGATGACGGGATTGGCGTTCACTGGGTCTTGGGCTTGTCGGGCCATCAGCTTTGCTGCAGCAGTTCTTTCAGCTTGAGGCGCTGGATCAGCTGGGTTTCCTGTTCATAGACGCTGGCGACGTACTTCTTGTAGTCGGGTCCGTCCAGGTACATCACGGGCGCGTCCAGCCGCGCCGCGACCTGCCTGAACTCGTTGCTGGCAACCGCGGCGCGGAAGGCATCGCGCAGCTTCTTTTCCACGGCGGGCGGCAGGCCCTTGGGCGCACCGATGCCGTTGGGCGCTTCCACCACCACGTTGTAGCCCAGCTCCTTGAGCGTGGGCGTGTCCTTGAAGCGGGTCGCGCGCTGTTCGCCCCACGTTGCCAGCAGGCGCAGCTTGCCGGCTTCGACGTGCGGCGCCCATGAGCTGGAATCGGCCAGCAGTTCCACCTGCCCGGCCAGCACGTCCTGCAGCGCTGCGGCGCCGCCCTTGTAGGCGATGGCATTGAACTGGATGCCCGCGGCCAGCGCGAACTGTTCCATGCCGACATGGGTGGCGCCGCCGATGCCGGCGTGCGCATAGGTGACCTTGCCCGGACTGGCCTTGGCGGCGGCCACCACATCCTGCAGCGTCTTGTAGCGCGAGTTGGCCGGCACCGCGATGCCGAAGGTCTGTCCCGAGGTGCGCGCCAGGTAGGTCAGCTCGGTGCGCGGGTCCAGCTGCAGCATGCCCAGTTGGGCGAAGCGCGTCACCGAGATCGGGATCTGGCCGATGGTGTAGCCGTCGGGATTGGCGCGCGCCAGCGCCTTGGTGCCGATCATGCCGGACGCGCCGGCGCGGTTCTCCACCACGATCGACTGCTTGAGGATGCCGCCGGCTACCTGGCACAGCGCGCGCATCGACTGGTCGGCGGTGCCGCCAACGGGCCACGGGCAGATAAAGGTGATGGGACGCTCGGGGTACTGGTCGGCCAACGCGCGTGTGGCCGGCAACAGCACGCCGGCGGCACCCGCGGCGGCTCCGATGAGCAGGCGACGGCGCTTGGCATCGATGGAGAATGCTTGAGTCATTTGCGGGTGTCTCCGATGTTTTGATTATCGGCGCGGCCGGCGCTGCCAGCCTCGTCATGCCCGCATTCTGTCGGCGCGGGCCATAACAATCCAATCGCTAATTGGCATTGCTTCATAACCTTATGGTTAGCTAGACTGCGGGCATGGTACAGATCGACCGCGCGCTGCGCTCCAATATCAAGCTGCGCCACCTGCAACTGCTGGTGGCGCTCGACGAGTTCCGCCATCTCGGGCGCACCGCGGAGTTCTTGTCGGTCAGCCAGCCGGCGGTGTCCAAGGTGCTGACCGAGGTCGAGAAGATGCTGGGGCTGACGCTGTTCACGCGCTCTACCCGCGGCACCGAGCCCACTCCCGCGGGCGAGTCGCTGGTGCGCTTTGCGCGCTCGGTGCTGGCGCAATACGAACAGACCCGCGACGAGATCGCGGCGGTGCAGAGCGGCGCTTCCGGGCGCATCCGCGTGGGCTCGATGGGTGCGGCCCTGCCGGTGCTGCTGGCGCAGGCCGTGGGCACGCTCAAGCAGCGCCACGCGCACGCCACCGTGCTGGTCGAGGAAGGCGACCTGACCCACCTGCTGCCCAAGCTGCGCCTGCGCGAGCTCGACCTGATCGTGGGCCGGCTGGAGCCCGGCTATGCCGCGCCGGACCTGCTGACCGAAGCGCTTTATGACGAGCCGATGGTGGTCGTGGTGCGGCGCGGCCACAAGCTGGCGCGCAAGGCCCGGCCCGGCTGGGCCGACCTCGCCGCGATGCCGTGCGTGCTGCCGCCGCCGTGGGCCTCGCTGCGGGTAAAGATCGAGCAAGCCTTCTTCCGCCACGGCCTGCATCCGCCGCAGGACGTGATCGAGACCTCCTCGTACCTGGCCCAGGCCACCTTCATCGACCAGCGCGGGGCCGCCGCCTTCATGGCCGCATCGGTTGCCATGGCGATGCAGCAGGAAGGCCGGCTGCAGGTACTGAAGATGGAGGTGCCGGTCGACCTGCCACCGGTGGGCATCATCACGCTGCGCGAACGCGCGCCGTCGATCGGCACCGACCAGCTGGTGACGTGCCTGCGGCAGGCGGCCGCGGCGCAGCCCTAAACCGCGCCGCGCGCCACCAGCACCGGCACCGAAGTCACCAGCAACGCCACCCCGGACACCGTCAGCAGCGACAGCACGATCTTGCGGAAGGTGGCCTCGCTGATGCCCAGGTAAAGCCGCGTGCCCAGCAGCGTGGGCACCAGCATCGCCGGCGCCACCACCAGGAACATCGGCAGCATCTCGCGCGTGACGATGCCCTTGCCGACATAGGCGGCCATGGTCATGGCCAGCGTGGCGAGGTTGAAGTTCTGGATCACGGCCCGCTGCTCGTCCTTGTCGAAGCCGCGCAGCGTGCACCACAGCGTGGGAATCACGCCGGTAAAGCCGCCGATGCCGCCCATCACACCGCCGGCGGCGCCGGCCACGCCATCGGCCACGCGCCCGCCCACGCCGATATGCGGCAGCCGGCGCGCCATCAGCATCACCGGGCACCACAGCGTCAGGAAGGCGCCCAGCACCGCCTTGAACCACTGCGCGTCGAGCAGCGGCAGCACCGCTACGCCCAGCGGGATGCCGGCCACGCCGCCGGCGACGAATGGCCACAAGCGCCGCCACGACAGGCCGCGACGCACCGACGCGGCCGCCAGCAACTGGCCGGTGAGCGCGCCGAACACCGTCATCGCCGCGGCCAGCCGCGGTTCGATCGCCCAGGCCCAGAACGACATCGCCACCATGCCGAAGGCGAATCCGGACAGCCCCTGGACGAAGCCGGCCACGGCGGCGCCGGCAATGACGATCAGCAAGGTGGAATCGAAGGACACGAGGGGGCGCAGGACGCTGACGAGACAGGGCGCATAACTATGCACTTCCCCGCCCTCCTTGTCAGCCTTCAGCGCTGCTGCGACGCCGCAATCTGATACGGTGTTTTTGCGCAGACTTGATTCTGTTCCGCGACGCGATGCTTCGCTACGATCGTGCTCATTGGCACTGGCCTGCGCGGTGGAATGACGGTCGCGCGCGCCCGGAGGTGCGGCGATATGTCGCCCGGTTGCACCCGGGCATGACGCTGCCCTTTGCGGCCCGCGCGGCGTACACTACGCTTACCGCACGC
Source organism: Cupriavidus neocaledonicus (assembly GCF_000372525.1). Lineage (GTDB taxonomy): Bacteria > Pseudomonadota > Gammaproteobacteria > Burkholderiales > Burkholderiaceae > Cupriavidus > Cupriavidus neocaledonicus. The sequence continues at coordinate 257,077 of NZ_AQUR01000103.1, read as the reverse complement.
GCCTACGCCCCCGCGCCCCCGGCGCGCTCCTGCCCACGTGTCGAACTGCCAAGGACTCTTCAAGGCAGTCCGCACCCGTCCAAGGCATGCGCCAGGCCAGCGCCACGGAGAACACACATGTTTGGTTTGACCGCGCTCGACCTCGCCCGCATCCAGTTTGGCTTCACCATTTCCTTCCACATCGTCTTTCCCGCCATCACCATCGGCCTGGCCGCCTACCTGGCGGTGCTGGAAGGCTGCTGGCTGCGCACGCAGCGGCCGCTGTACCGCGACCTCTACCACTTCTGGTCCAAGATCTTCGCCGTCAACTTCGGCATGGGGGTGGTTTCCGGCCTGGTGATGGCCTACCAGTTCGGCACCAACTGGAGCTTCTTCTCCGAGTTTGCGGGCAGCATCACCGGGCCGCTGCTGACTTATGAGGTGCTGACCGCCTTCTTCCTGGAAGCGGGCTTCCTCGGCGTGATGCTGTTCGGCTGGAACCGGGTCGGCCCGGGGCTGCATTTCTTCTCCACGGTGATGGTGGCGCTGGGCACGCTGATCTCGGCGACGTGGATCCTGGCCTCGAACAGCTGGATGCAGACGCCGGCGGGCTTCGAGATCCTCGACGGCCGCGTGGTGCCCACCGACTGGTTCGCCGTCATCTTCAATCCGTCGTTCCCGTACCGCCTGGTGCATATGAGCGTGGCAGCCTTCCTTGCCACGGCGCTGTTTGTCGGCGCGTCCGCGGCCTGGCACCTGCTGCGCGGGCGCGACAATCCCGCCATCCGCAAGATGCTGTCGATGGCGATGTGGATGCTGCTGATCGTGGCGCCGATCCAGGCGGTAATCGGCGACTTCCACGGCCTCAATACGCTCAAGCACCAGCCCGCCAAGATTGCCGCGCTGGAAGGGCATTGGGAAAACAAGGGCAACGAGGCCCTGCCGCTGCTGCTGTTCGGCTGGCCCGACATGGAGCGTGAAGAAACCCGCTTCGCGGTCGAAGTGCCGCACCTGGGCAGCCTGATCCTGACCCACAGCTGGGACGGGCAGATCCAGGGCCTGAAGGAGTTTCCGCCGGAGGACCGGCCCAATGCGACGATCCTGTTCTGGTCGTTCCGGGTGATGGTGGGACTGGGGCTGCTGATGATCCTGCTGGGCGTGTGGAGCCTGGTATTGCGGCGCCGGGACCGTATCTATCGCGTCCGCCCGTTCCTGCATATGGCGCTGTGGATGGGACCGGCCGGCGTGATCGCCATCCTGGCCGGCTGGTACACCACCGAGATCGGCCGTCAGCCGTGGGTGGTGTACGGGCTGCAGCGCACCGCCGACGCGGTGTCGCCGCACGGCGTGCCGGAACTGGCGACGACGCTGGCGATCTTCGTGGTTGCGTATTGCTTCGTGTTCGGCGTCGGCATCGCCTACATGATGCGGCTGGTGCGCAAGGGCCCGCTGCTGGAAGAGCCCAAGCCGCATGGCGGCCCGGGCCGCGAGCATACGCCGGCGCGGCCCCTGTCGGCCGTGGACGACGATGAAGTGCTCGCCCCCACCCCAACCGCACGCACCCGGAGCTGACACCATGGGCATCGATCTCTCGCTTCTCTGGATCGTCATCATTTTCTTCGGCGTGATGATGTACGTGGTGATGGACGGCTTCGACCTGGGCATCGGCATGCTGTACCCGTTCGTGCCCGACCGGCATGACCGCGACGTGATGATGAACACCGTGGCACCGGTCTGGGACGGCAACGAGACGTGGCTGGTGCTGGGTGGCGCCGGACTGCTGGCGGCATTCCCGCTGGCGTATTCGGTGGTGCTGAGCGCGCTCTACCTGCCGCTGATGCTGATGCTGCTGGGCCTGATCTTCCGCGGCGTGGCGTTCGAGTTCCGCTTCAAGGCCAATGACCGCGAACGCCCGGTGTGGGACGCCGCCTTCATCCTCGGCTCGGCCACCGCCACCTTCTTCCAGGGCGTGGCGCTGGGCGCCTATATCGACGGCATCAAGCTGGAAGGCCACCGCTTTGCCGGCGGGCCGCTGGACTGGCTGGCGCCGTTCCCGCTGTTCTGCGGCGTGGGGCTGATCGTGGCCTACGCTGTGCTGGGCAGCACCTGGCTGATCATGAAGACCGAGGGCGACCTGCAGCAGCGCATGATCCGCCTGACCGGCACGCTGGCGTGGCTGCTGCTGGCGGTGATCGCGGTGATCAGCCTGTGGACGCCGCTGACCCATCCCGAGATTGCCGAGCGCTGGTTCAGCCTGCCCAACCTGTTCTGGTTCTCGCCGGTGCCGATCCTGGTGGCGCTGTGCATGTTCATGCTGATGCGGGCGCTGCGCCGCGAGCCTGATATCTCGCCCTTCCTGTATGCGCTGGGGCTGGTGTTCCTGGGCTACAGCGGGCTGGCGATCAGCGTCTGGCCCAATATCATCCCGCCCGGGATCTCGATCTGGGAAGCCGCGGGCCCGCCGCAAAGCCAGGGTTTTGCGCTGGTGGGCGCGCTCTTCATCGTGCCCTTCATCCTGATGTACACGGTGTGGGCCTACTACGTGTTCCGCGGCAAGGTGCGCCACGGCGAGGGCTATCACTGATGGGCGCGCCGCATACGGAAAGCGGCACCCGCACCGGCACCTGGCTGCGCCGCGTCGGCTGGCTGGTGCTGATCTGGGCCGCCAGCGTGGCGGCGCTGGGCGTGGCTGCGTGGGTGCTGCGGCTGATCATGCGGGGCGTGGGCTTCCACAGCTGATGCCCCGCGCATCGGTGCATGGGCCTCAGAGCTGGACCGAGGCTTCGCCGATGCCGTCGAACGCCACCGTCACCAGGTCGCCCGCGGATGCATCTAGGATGCCGACCCACGTGCCGGTGGTGACCACCGTGCCGGCCTCGACCCGTGCCCCGTCGCGCGTGGCATGGCGCAGCCACGCAAGCAGCCCATAGGCGGGGTCGCCCAGCGCATGGGTGCCGCGGCGCTCGAAGGTCTGCGCGCCGATCTGCACCACGCAGCGCTGGCTGGCCCAGTCGCGCGCGGCATAGTCGCGCCACGCTCCCAGTACCAGCGCGCCGTGCGCCTGCAGATCCGCCAGCTTCAGCAAGGCGGGTGCCTTCACGTACTGCTGCCAGCGCGAATCGACGATCTCGATAGACACCGCCATCGCATCGACCAGCGCCGCAGCACCGGCATAGTCAAGGCTGGCGGCTTGCGCCGCGTCCACGCCCTGCCTCAGCCGCAGCGCGATCTCCGCCTCGATGCCGCGCCATGTAAAGGGCCAGCCGCCGGCGTTGGCCGGGCTGGTCCAGACCCCGGCCGCCGGCAGCCGCGCATGGGTCAATGTCGCCTCGCGCGAAGGGCCGCCGGATTTCCAGTACGCGGCGCCCCGCTGTTGCCAGCCCATAGCTTGCGCGACGATGGCTTGCACCGCGTAGGCCTGCCCGGCGTTGTCGAGCGCCGCGGCAAATGCCTGCGCATCCGCGCAGCGGTGTTCGCGCCGCGCGCTGAGCAGGGCCTGGGCGACGCGATCGATCTCGGTGGTTGTCATGACTTGGATGATTCCTTGTGGCTCAACAATTATTGACTGGCAAGCCGCGCCCGCACGCTGGCGGGCGCGGCCGGGCTTCAGGAAGCGCTGGCGTTGGCCGCCTCGCCGCGGACCTCGCGCTGCCCTTCGGCATCGTCGTCGCTCTCGCCCATGGCGCGGCCGAAGGTCTCAGGCGCGAACTGCACCGCCAGCGCGAACACGCCATACATGGCCGCCAGCATGCTGAACATGCCGCCGACGCCGTAGGTCTCGAACACGCGCCCGCTGACCAGCGGCGTCAGCGCCCCGGCCAGCGTGCCAAGCGCCAGGATCAGCGAGGTGCCGAAGGCGCGCACATGGGTAGGATACTGTTCCGGCGCGAAGATCCAGATCGAGGTATTCAGCAACACCACGCAGAAGGTGAAGGCCGCGCCGAACAGCAGCACCAGCGCCACGTTATACGTCAGGAAGCCGAAGCACAGCCCCGCTGCGCAGGCCAGGCCCGCGCCCACGGTCAGCACCCGCTTGCGCGGGATGTGATAACCGCAGTACGACGCCGCCAGCGCGCCGAACAGGCTGCCGCTCTGCATCACCATGGTGAAGAGAAAGCTCTTGGAGATGGTATAGCCCTGCGCCATCAGGATGGTCGGCATCAGCGTCAGCACCGAGATCTGCGCCCCGTACGTCATCGACACCGCAATGCCCAGCGCGATGGTGCGCCGCCCCAGCCGGCCCTTGAAGATATCGCTGAGCCGCACCTTGGCGCGCGGCGCTTCGTCCTGCACCGCGGCCTTGATGTAAGGCGTGGGCTCGCCGTCGAGCTTGCCGAGGCGGCCCGCTGCCAGCACCGACAGCACCCGGTTGGCCTCGTCCACGCGGCCCTTGGACAGCAGGAAGCGCGGCGTCTCCGGGATAAAGCGCCGGTAGAAGATGACGAAGAACGCCGGCAGCACCAGGCAGGCAAAGAGCCAGCGCCAGCTGTCCGGTCCCGGGAACATGGCGAATACCGCCAGGCCGAACGCCGGCGCCAGCATATTGCCGAGGCCGCCGCTGCCGACGCTGACCAGGCCCACCGCCGTGCCGCGGAAGCGGGTCGAGCACAGTTCCGCCAGCATGGTGACGGCGATCGAGATCTCGCCGCCCAGGCCGATGCCGACGATAAAGCGGCCCGCCGCCAGCACCCAGTAGTTCGGCGCCAGCGCGCAGATGATCGCGCCCAGCGTGAACAGCAGCAGGTTGGCGCTCAGCATCGCGCGCCGGCCGTAGCGGTCGGCGATATAGCCCGAGCCGATGCGACCCAGCGCGGCGGCGCTGAACGTCAGCGTGTTGAGAAAGCCGATTTCCGCCACCGAAATCCCCCACTGCTCGCGCAGCATGGGACCGATCAGGCCGACGGCGTTCTGCTCGAACACATCGAACATCACGCCCAGCATGATCATGAAGATGATCTTCTTGTGCGAGGCGGTCACGCCGATGCCGTCCATGGCCCGGTCCAGCTCATGCTGCTGGGGGGAATTCGGCGATTGCACTACCGTTTCTGCGCCCATCTTTTGTCTCCTCCTCGTCTAGAGGTCGCCGCGGTGTGTCCGCGAGCCTGGCGCCGCCGCGAGCGGCGGGCGTTGGTCGAGCAGCGATAAAACTTCGTTCCGGCGCGCCATTACTCCAGCGCCGGCGTCGAGTGCGGCGGCCGGCGGGCCTGCAAGGACTGCTCGGCCCCGAACGCCAGGCGCAACAGCACGGGCTCCGTGAAAGGCAGGCCGAAGAATTCCAGCCCCACCGGCACGCCTTGCGGCGCATTGCGCTCCGGCGCGGAAAACCCGGCCGGGATGACGATGGCGGGGAAACCAGTGGCCGACGCAAGCACGCCGTTGCGCTCGGCCTGGGTCTCGCCGACGGGCACCACCAGCCGCCGCTGGTGCGGAAACACCAGCGCATCAAGCCGATGCCGCGCCATCAGCTCCCGCAGCCACTGGCGCAGGTTGTGCTGGCGCTGCATGCGCTCGCGGTATTCGGCCTGCCGGTCGCTCAGCGCGACCGCGGTGGCCAGCGTTCCCGCCACGCTCGGATGCACGCCGCCCGCGGCGATGATGTCCTGCATCGATCGCACCGGCACGGCGGGCGCCAACTGCGACAGGTAGGCGTCGAGATCGCGCGCCATCTCGTAGTGGTGTACCAGCGTGGAAGCCAGCAATTCGTCCGGGCTGATCGCGTCGTCGATGTCGACCAGCGCGGCGCCCTGTGCGGCGATGACGGCCAGCGCCTGCTGCATCACGGCGTTGACCGGACGATGCACGTCCTGGGCGCCGAAGAAACTGCGCAGCACGCCGATGCGCGCGCCCTTGAGCCCATCACGGTCCAGGCTTGCGGCATAGCTCGCGGGGATATGGCCGGCACCTTCGCTGGTGACCGGATCGGCCGGGTCATGGCCGGCGATGACGTCGAGCATCAGCGCGGTATCGGCAACGGTGCGTGTGATCGGGCCGATGGTGTCCTGCGTCAGTCCGCACGGGACCAGCCCGGCACGGCTGATCAGCCCCATGGTCGGGCGCAGTCCCACCAGGCTGTTTGCGGAGGCCGGGGAGCGGATCGAATTGACCCCGTCGGTGCCGATGCCGAGCACGCCGAAGCTGGCGGCGATGCCGGCGGCGGTGCCGCCGCTGGAGCCGCCCGGCGTGCGTGCCAGGTCATAGGGATTCAGCGTCTGCCCGCCCAGCGTGCTGACGGTCTCGCCACCGGATGCAAGCTCATGCAGGTTAGTCTTGGCCAGCACCACCGCGCCAGCCTCGCGCAGCCTTCGGATGACGAAAGCATCGTTGCCGGACAGGTTGCCTTGCAGACATTCGGCGCCCGCCGTGGTGGCCATGCCGGCGCATTCGATGTTGTCCTTGACCAGCACCGGCATGCCATGCAGCGGCGCCAGCGCTTGCGAGGGATTGCGTGCGGCGATGGCGTCGAGGCGATCCGCTTCTGCCAGCGCCTGCGGATGGACCTGCAGGATGCTGCGCAGCGCGGGGCCGCGCTGGTCATAGGCGCCGATGCGGTCCAGGCAGCGGCTGGCCAGCTGCCGCGCCGTCAGCGTGCCGTCGCGCATCGCGGCGTGCGCGCCGGCAACGGTGGCTTCCACCACGCTGAACGGCGCGTGCTGGTCCGGGCCGGGCGGCGCCGGTTGGTACGAGGTTTTCATGAGGGATTCCATGCGCCGGCATGGGCGCGCGAAGGGTTGGTGGGGGTGCGGCTGGGACGCGGCAAGGTAGCCGCGCCCCGCCTTGCGCTGCTATCGGTTGACCAGCCTGGCGGGAATGGTCCAGATCGCGAAGGCCCCGAGGACCAGCATGCCGGCGATCATGTAGTACGCGCTGTTGCCGCTCTGGGTCACGTCGCGCAGGTAGCCGATCATGTAGCCGCTGGTAAAGCCGGCCAGGTTGCCGATCGAATTGCTCATGGCGATGGCCGTGGCCGCCGCCGCGCCGCTGAGGAACGCCGTCGGCAGGGACCAGAACAGCGGCGTGCAGGTCAGGATGCCGGCGGCGGCGATCGACAGGAACACCAGCGACAGCGCGGTGTTGTGCATCACCCATGGCAGCGCCAGGAAGCCGATCGCGCCCATCATGCAAGGGATGATCAGGTGCCAGCGCCGTTCGCGGTGCTTGTCGGCGCTACGGCCGAAGCAATACATCGCGACGATGGCGGCCATGTACGGGATCGCGCTCAGCAGGCCGATATGGAGCGGGTCGGCAACGCCAGTCGACTTGATGAAGGTCGGCAGCCACAGCGTGATGCCGTACTGGCCCGTGACATAGCAGAAGCAGATCAGGCTGATCAGCCAGACGCGCGGATCGGTGAACACCTTGCCGACGCGCGCCTGCGGGTCCGCCGCCTTGACGTCCTCCGCCTTGGCCTGTTCGAGCACCTGTTTTTCATCGCTGGTCAGCCACTTGGCCTTGGCGATGGAGTTGTCGAGGTAGTAGAAGCAGAAGCAACCCAGCAGCACTGCCGGCACCGCCTCGATGATGAACATCCATTGCCAGCCGCCCCAGCCCCCGACCCCGGCCATGCTGCCCATCAGGAAGCCGGACAGCGGATTGCCGATGATGCCGGACAGCGGCGAGCCCATGCAGTAGATGGCCATGATCTTGGCGCGCCGGTGCGACGGATACCAGCACGACAGGTAATACACGATGCCGGGCGTGAAGCCGGCCTCGGCCAGGCCCAGCAGGAATCGCAGCGTGTAGAACTGGGCTGGCGTCTCGACGAAGGCAAAGCCCGCGGACAGTATCCCCCACGTGATCATGATCCGGCCGATCCATACCTTGGCGCCGAACTTGTGCAATGCCAGGTTGCTCGGCACTTCGAACAGGAAGTAGCCGATAAAGAAAATCCCGGCGCCCAGCCCATAGACGGTTTCGCTGAAGCCCAGTTGCTGCGACATCTGGAGCTTGGCAAAACCCACGTTGACACGATCGAGATAGGCGATCAGGAAGCACACCATCAAGAATGGCACCAGCCTCCAGCTCACCTTGCGATAGGTCGCATCCTCGAACGTCCTGATCCTTGTTCCCGCCTGCAGGGTCGTATCCACAGCGTCTCCTCTGTATTTTTGTCGGGTACGGCAGTGCTGCGCTGATCGGTTGCGATCAGTTTCCGGCCGGGACGTGCATGCGCCCGTCCCGGTGACGGATGGAAAGAGCTGCGTCAGGCGGCGGCCTGGAGCGACAGCGGCACGGTATGCGCGGCGAGGTAATCCATGGCGGCAACGGTGCCGCTGGCGGCAACCGGCACGCCGGAGATCTTCAGCCCCATCTCGCAGCCCGCCAGCGTGGCCATCAGCGTGAGGTCGTTGCAGTCGCCCAGATGGCCGATGCGGAACATGCGGCCCTTGACCTTGCCCAGCCCGGCGCCCAGCGACATGTTGAAGCGCTCGTAGATGTGCCGGCGCACCACGTCCGCATCGACGCCGTCGGGCATCATCACGCCGGTCAGCACCGGGCTGTACACCGCGGGATCCGCGCACTGGATCTCCAGGCCCCAGGCCCTGACCGCGCGGCGGCAGGCCTCGGCCAGGCGCTGGTGGCGGGCAAAGACGTTGTCCAGCCCTTCCTCCAGGATCATGTCGAGCGCTTCCGACAGCCCGTACAGCAGGTTGGTGCTGGGGGTGTAGGGCCAGTAGCCGGTCCGGTTCATCTCGATGATCTCGTTCCAGCCCCAGAAGCTGCGCGGCAGCCGGGCCGAACGCGAGGCCTCGATCGCCCTGGGCGACACCGCGTTGAAGCTGATGCCCGGCGGCAGCATCAGGCCCTTCTGCGAGCCCGACACGGTCACGTCGACGCCCCACTCGTCATGGCGGTAGTCGGCGGAGGCCAGCCCGGAGATGGTGTCGACCAGCAGCAGCGCCGGGTGTCCGGCCGCATCGATGGCGCGGCGCACCGCCGCGATGTCGGAGGTCACGCCGGTCGAGGTTTCGTTGTGCACCACGCATATGGCCTTGATGGCATGCGTGGCATCGGCGCGCAGGCGGGCCTCGATCATGTCGGCCTGCACCCCGTTGCGCCAGCCTTCGACGCCCGGCAGGCCGAGGAACTCAGGGCGGATGCCCAGGTTCTCGGCCATCTTCTTCCACAGCGTGGCGAAGTGGCCGGTCTCGAACATCAGCACGGTGTCGCCGGGACTCAGCGTGTTCGACAAGGCGGCTTCCCACGCGCCGGTGCCCGAGGCCGGATAGATCACCACCGGGTGTTCGGTCTTGAAGATCTTCTTGATCCCGTCCAGCACCTTCAGGCCCAGCGCACCGAATTCCGGGCCGCGATGGTCGATGGTCGGATAGCTGATGGCGCGCAGGATGCGGTCCGGAACGGGGCTCGGCCCCGGGATCTGCAGGAAATGGCGGCCGGCGGGGTGAAAGTTGAGGTTCAGCATGGAGCTCCTTCGTTTGAGTTTTGAATGCAAAATACTCTATCAAAGGAGCGGCAAAAAAACAGGGCTTGTTACGACCTTTTTCCGTAGCGTTTACCCGTGATATCTCGGCTGGATAAGGGTTTACGAGCGACCTGGCGTTCATGTTAAGCGCCTGCTAAAATTGCATTCAAATCGTCCATCGGACAAATTGAATGCAAATCCAAGCCAATTCCCACCCAGATCTGCCGCGCGAACTGCCCCCGGTCGAACGCCAGCGCCTGCACGACACCGTGGTCAGCCACCTGCGCACGCTGATCATCGAGGGCGCGCTGGAGCCGGGCCGAAAGCTCAACGAACGCGAGTTGTCCGAGACCCTGGGCATCTCGCGCACGCCGCTGCGCGAAGCGCTGAAGGTGCTGGCAGCGGAAGGACTGATCGAGATCTCGCCCAACCGCGGCGCCAGCGTGGCGCGGCTGTCCGCGACGGAAATCCGCGATACCTTCGAGCTGTTGAGCAACCTGGAAGCGTTTTCCGGCGAACTGGCTTGCGAGCGCATCACCGCGGTGGAGCTGGCCGAGCTCAAGGCCCTGCACTACGCCATGCTGGCCTGCCGCGCCCACGAAGACCTGCCCGGCTATTACCGCCTGAACCACCAGATCCACGACCGCATCAACCTGGCGGCCCGCAACGCGGCGCTGCGCCAGACTTACCTGTCGGTGAACCGGCGGCTGCAGGCGCTGCGCTTTCGCTCCAACTACCGCAAGCCCAAATGGGACAGCGCCATCCACGACCATGAAGAGATGCTGGCGGCACTGGAAGCCCGCGACGGCAAGCGCATGGCCGCGATCCTGCGCCAGCACCTGCTGGACAAGCGTGACGCGGTGCTGTTGATGCAGGCGGGCGCCGGCGCCGAAGCCGGCGCCACCCCGCAGAACTAGCTTGCGGCGGCCGGCACCGCCTCAAGAATCCGAATAGCCCCATCAGCATTCTTTGCTCCGCTGTCACCACGGTGACAACCCCGCTTCTTACTCTGCGAGCGCATTGCGGCACACGCAATCCGCCGCGCGGCCATTGCCGCCGGCGCACAACAACGCAGACGAACAGGGGAATGAACGATGGCAGGGAACCTTGCACCGGGCTGGCTGGCGGGCTGCTTGTCGGGGACGGCGCGCGCCCGTGCGCTGGCCGGCACCGTCATGGTCATGCTGGCCGCGACGCTGGCCGGCTGCGGCGGCGATGACAGCGCGCCGTCCGGCACGCCCAGCGATACCAACCCCAGCAAGCCCGCGCCGGAGTCCGAGCGCGCCAGTGGCCAGCGCGTGCTGCTGGTCGGCGTCGACGGCGCCACGTATGCGCAGGTGCAAGGCGCGGTATTGCGGCGCGAGCTGCCCAACCTGGCCAGCCTGAACCTGGTGCCGACCGCCACCGGCGGCATGCCCGGCACCATCACCGCCCAGCCCACGCTCGACGCGCCCAGCTGGGCCACGGTGCTGACCGGCGCCTGGGCCAACCGCCACGGCATCGACGACGACACCGGCAGCACCGCGCTGCGCGCGCCGACCGTGTTCCACTACCTGCGCGCAGCCGGCAAATCCGGCGGGCAGCAAGGCGCCGTGGTCAGTGCGCCGGTACTGCCGGTGCTGCTCAAGACCGACCAGGAAACCGGCGTGCTCGATACGCTGGTAGATTGCGCGGGCGTCGACCGCTGCGTCACCCAGAATGCCGTGCGCCAGGTGCAGTCGGGCTATGGCGTGGTGTTCGCGCAGTACAGCGCCCCGGCGCAGGCCGCGCAAGCCAGCGGCTTCGGCAACGGCGCCTATGCCACCGCGCTCGGCGAGACCGACCAGGCGCTGGGCGAACTGCTGGCCGCCGTGGCCGCGCGCCGCCAGGCGCAGCCAGGCGAGGACTGGCTGGTGCTGGTCACCACCAGCCACGGCCTGGATGCCACCGGCGCCACCACCACCGTGCCGACGGTGGAAAACCGTACAGCCTTCCTCGCCACCAACAAGACGCTGAACGGCGCGCTGGCCCGGCCCGGCGCCGCGGCCCCCGACACCCCGGCGGACCTGTCCGCGCTGCCGACCGAGGCCGATATCGTGCCGACCATGCTGGCCCACGCCGGCGTCGCGCCCGACCCCGCGGCAATGCGCCTCGACGGCTCCGCGCTGACCACCGCCAGCGCCGGCGTGCGCGCCATCGGCGCCGGCATCAGCCAGTACAACGACGCCATCACGCTGACCTGGCAGAACCCGAGCCCGGCTTACGGCGTCACGCGCGTGCTGCGTGACGGCGTGCAGATCGCCGCGCTGGGACCCGAGGTGCGGACCTTCACCGACAAGGCCTTCGACATGCCCACTGGCCTGTACCAGTTCAACTACACGCTGGTGCGCAACGACGTGCCGGTGTCGTACCTGGCGCAGATCCACTACGTCAAACCCGTCACGCTGATGCCGTCGCTGCTCACTGGCCTGGCGTCGTATTTCAGCCTGGACAGCAAGCCGTTCGCCGACGCGAGGAACGCGGCCACGCTGGGCCCGTGGGCGGCAAGTCTTGACGGCGGCACGCTCGCCGCCGACAACTTCGGCCGGCAGTCGCTGCAGCTGGACTCGCGCATCGACAGCTACCAGCTCAAGCACAACGCGGCCGATATCGCGCAAAGCCCGCAGTTCACCATCGGCCTCTGGTTCCGCACCGACTGCACCCAGGGCAACGGCACCGGCGAGCCGATCCTGTCGAACAAGAATTACATCTCGGGCGGCAATGCCGGCATCGCCATCGCCCTGTTCGGGAGCTGCGAGATCCGCTTCAACCTGGGCAGCGGCAGCGGCAAGCGCGACGACATCAATGGCATGAAGGTGTCGGCCAACCAGTGGGCCTACCTGGCGCTGTCGGTGGACGCGGCGGCGAAGCGCTTCAGCGCCTACGTCGTCGACCCGGTGCTGGGCCTGCAGAAGACCGAGAACAAGGCGATCGCCAATACCGACGTGACCAAGCTGGTCGGCCTCGGCACCGGCTGGGGCGTCAACGACGATGCCACCCACAACTACGTCGGCAACAACCCGGGCGCGCTCAAGGGCGTGATGGGCCTGAACGACCTGGCGATGTGGACGCGCGTGCTGACCCTCGACGAGCTGAAGGCCATCACCGGCGCACGCCAGCCGCTGTCGACGCTGAATCCCTGACCCCCCGAATCGGCAGCGCCCCGTTTCCCCCGGGGGAACGGGGTGCCGGCCGGCCTTGACCCTCTCCACACCCCGATCCCCCTGCAGGAGATTGACACCATGACCTTTCGACCTTCCACCCTGGCCCTGCCGCACTGGCTGGCCGCCGTGCTGCTGAGCGCGGCGCTCGCCGGCTGCGGCGGCGACTCCGGCGAGGGCACCAGCGGCGTCCCGGCCGCGGCCCCGACCACGCCCGGCGCGCCCGGCACCGGCGGCAATCCCGGACAGGGGAACGGCAGCGACCAGCCAGGCGAGACCCCGGCGGTCAAGCCGCAGCTGCGCTGCGCGCCCTGAACCCGGCCCGGCCGTCTACCTCCCCGCAACCATCCGGCACCGAATCCCATGAATCCCCAAAGCAGACGCAACTTCCTCAAGCTTGCCGGCGGCAGCGCCGCCGCCACCGCCGCGCTGGCGGCCTTCCCGCCGTCGATCCGCCGCGCCCTGGCGATCCCGGCCAATAACGCCACCGGGACCATCCGCGATGTCGAGCACGTGGTCATCCTGATGCAGGAGAACCGCTCGTTCGATAACTACTTCGGCACGCTGCGCGGCGTGCGCGGCTTCGGCGACCGCTTCCCGATCCCGCTGGCGGGCGGCCTGAACGTCTGGCAGCAGACCTATACCAACGGCAGCACCACCCGCACCGTGCTGCCCTACCACCTGGACAGCAGCGCCGGCAATGCACAGCGCGTCAGCGGCACCCCGCACTCCTATCCGGACGCGCAGAACGCCTGGGACCTGGGCCGCATGAACAAGTGGCCTACCTACAAGCAGACCCAGTCGATGGGCTACTACACCGAAGCCGAGCTGGATTTCCAGGTGGCGCTGGCCAATGCCTTCACGCTGTGCGACGCCTATCACTGCAGTTTCCATGGCGGCACCAATCCCAACCGCCTGTTCCACTGGACCGGCACCAACGATCCGGCCGGCGCCTTCGGCGGCCCGGTGATCGACAACAGCGGCGACTCGTTCACGGGCTCGAACACGCCCTACACCTGGAAGACCTACCCGGAGCGCCTGGAAACCGCCGGCGTGAGCTGGAAGGTCTACCAGAACATGCCGGACAACTTCACCGACAACCCGCTCGCGGGATTCAAGCAATATCGCGACGCCAATGCCGCGCGCGGCAACCAGGCCAACGGCAGCCCGTATCCGCCGTACACCAGCGCCGACGACGCGGTCAGCCCGCTGCTCAAGGGCGTGGCCAACACCATGCCCGACGGCGGCTTCCTGCAGGCGCTGCGCGACGACATCGCCGCGGGCAAGCTGCCGCAGGTGTCGTGGATCGTGGCGCCGGCGACGTACTCGGAGCACCCCGGGCCGTCCAGCCCGGTGCAGGGCGCCTGGTACACGCAGGAGGTGCTCGACGCCCTGACCGCCAATCCCGCGGTCTGGAGCAAGACCGTGCTGCTGATCAACTTCGACGAGAACGACGGCTATTTCGACCATCTGCCGCCGCCGTGCGCGCCGGCCTATGATGGCGACACGCTGGCGGGCGCCACCACGCTCGACCCGGAGCAGCTCAGGCCGGAGTACCACGTCGACAAGCGTCCCTACGGCCCCGGCCCGCGCGTGCCGATGTACGTGGTCTCGCCGTGGAGCCGCGGCGGCTGGGTCAATTCGCAGGTGTTCGACCACACCTCGGTGCTGCGCTTCCTGGAGGCGCGCTTCGGCGTGGCCGAGCCCAATATCAGCGGCTTCCGCCGCGCGGTGGCGGGCGACCTGACCTCGGCCTTCAATTTCGTCAGTCCCAACACCAACCCACTGCCGCAACTGCCGAGCCGCGACAAGGCCAGCGCCGACGCCATCCGCACCGCGCAAGGCGTGCTGCCTCAGGTGCCGCTGCCGCCGGCCGGCAGCCAGCAGATGCCGCAACAGGATCCCGGCACGCGCCCGTCGCGCGCCCTGCCCTATGAACTGCACGTCAGCGCGCGCGAAGACGCCCGCGACCAGCGCGCGGTGTGGCTGCTCTTCAGCAACACCGGCACCGCGGCGGCGGTGTTCCACGTCTACGACCGGCTGCACCTGGACCGCGTGCCGCGCCGTTATATGGTCGAGCCCGGCAAGGAGCTGCATGGCAGCTGGGACGTCTTTGCCACCGACGGCGGCAAGTACGACCTGTGGGTGCTGGGCCCGAACGGCTTCCACCGCGCCTTCCGCGGCGACGTGGCGGCGGTGACCGCGGCCGGCGCCAGCGCGCCGGAAATTCGCGTCTGCTATGACATCGCCAACGCCGCGGTGTACGTGGACCTGATCAATACCGGTAGCGCGCCCTGCACCTTCACGGTCCAGGCCAACGCCTACCGCACCGACGGCCCGTGGACGTACGAGGTGCCGGCGGGCATGCAGCTGCAGCAGCACTGGCCGGTGGCGCGCCAGGGCAACTGGTACGACTTCACCGTCACCACCGCGCAAGGCGGCTTTACGCGCCGCTTTGCCGGGCGCATCGAAACCGGCAAGGACGGCGTGTCCGACCCGGCGATGGGCGCGGCCGGCTGACGCCAACGCCCGCCCGGCCGCAACGCCAGTCCCGCCCCGGCCGGTCCCAAGCGGACCCGGCCCGGGCGGGCGTAGCCGTTTTGTCATATTGGGCCGCTAGACTGCGCGGTCGTCCGGCCCGGTCCGGACCTTCCCCCCCAACTCCGCGCGGATGACCATGCTAGGCGACCTGCTGTTGACCTTTTTCGAAGTGGCGCGCCAGGGCAGCATCACCATGGCGGCGCGGCAGTTGCGCGTGAGCCAGCCCACGGTCACGGGACGCATCCGCCAGCTGGAGGAAACCTACGGCGTGGAGCTGTTCCATCGCCGCGCCAGCCGCGTCGACCTGAGCGACGTCGGCGTGGCGCTGATGCCGGTGGTCGAGCAACTGATGCAGCAGGAAGGCAATGCCGACTACCTGCTGCGCAACGCCGGCAACCTGCGCTTCGGCAACCTGCGCATCGGCGCCACCGGGCCGTATTACATCCTGCGCGCGGTGGCGGCGTTCCGGCAGCGCTATCCGGCGATCGATGTGAGCCTGGACATCGGCAACTCGCAACAGATGCTCGAAGCGCTGTTCGAGTATCGCATCGACGCGGCGGTGTCGTCGCACCCGGTGGACGATGACCGCCTGGCCCGCATCCGGCTGGCGAGCGACCCGATGGTGCTGGTGGTGCATCCCGACCATGCGCTGGCACGGCTTGCGCAAATCGACCTGCCGCAGTTGCGCGGCTGCCACCTGCTGGTGCGCGAGCACGGCTCGATGACGCGCAAGACGATCGAAACCGCGCTGGCAGGCTGCGGGCTGGAATTGCCGCCGCACACCGTGATCGGCAGCCGCGAGGCCATCTACGAGGCGATCCGCCAGGGCCTGGGCGCCAGCGTGGTGCCGCTGGGCGAGGTGCCGCGCGACCCGCTGCTGCGCGTGGTACCGTTTGCGTCGGGCGCGCCGGTCTTGCACGAATACCTGTACTGCCTGCAGAGCCGGCGGCAGACGCGGCTGGTCGGCGCCTTCCTGGATTGCGTGGCGCTGGACGAACCGGCTGCCGCGGTCCAGGCTGCCTGAAGCAACGCATGGTGGTGAAAATAGCGCCCACGCGTGCCGCGTTGCAGCCGCCGATGCCGGCATCGGAAAACTTCGGTCCTTCATCACCGCGCGGTCACCGCGCCGCGCCAAGCTTGGCGGTTTCGCCTACGGAGCCCTCCCGCATGCCTGCCGCACCTCGCCTCGCCCTGTTCGACCTGGACCACACCTTGCTGCCGCTCGACAGCGAGTACGAATGGGCGCGCTACCTCGTCGCCGTCGGCGGCGCCGATGCGGCCGAGATCGACGCGCACAACGCGCGCTGGCTGGCCGCCTACCAGGCCGGGCGCCTCGACTTCGCCGCCCATGCGCGCTTTGCGCTGGGCCTGCTGGCACGCCATCCGCGCCAGCGCCTGACGCAATGGCGCGCCGACTACATGCGCGACGTGATCGTGCCCGCGATCCCGCCCGCCACGCGCAGCCTGCTGGCGCGCCATCTCGGCGCCGGCGACCTGTGCTGCATCGTCACCGCCACCTGCCGCTTCATCACCGAGCCGATCGCGCGCGAGCTGGGCGTGCCGCACCTGCTGGCGGTAGAGGCCGAGCTCGACGTGCGCGGCGAATTCACCGGCGCGCTGGCCGGGGTGCCCGCCTATGGACCGGGCAAGGTGCTGCGCGTGCTGGCTTGGCTCGATACGCTCGGCCTGGCGCACACGGAACTGACCCACGCCACCTTCTACAGCGACTCGCGCAACGACCTGCCGCTGCTCGAAAGCGTCGGCCACCCCGTCGCCGTCAATCCCGACCCGACCCTGCGCGACACGGCCGGCGCGCGTGGCTGGCCGGTCATGCAGCTGTTCGCGGCGGCAGGCGTGCCGGCCACCTGATCCATGCACCCGCGCGCCGACTTCCCGGAATATGATCAGTTGCTGACCTTGCTGGATGCCGGCAGCCACGTGCTCGATACCCAGGTGGTGTGCGAGACCACCGTGCAGGGCCACCGCTTTGGCGTGCATGTCGCCACGCTGGGCAGCCGCGACCCGGGTGCGCCGGCCATCGGCATCTTCGGCGGCATACACGGGCTGGAGCGCATCGGCACGCAACTGGTGCTGGATTACCTGCGTTCGGTGCTGTCCCGCCTGGCCTGGGACGAGCTGCTGCACCGCGAGCTGCAATCGGTGCGGCTGGTGTTCATGCCCATCGTCAATCCCGGCGGCATGTGGGCCGGCACGCGCGCCAACCCCAACGGCGTCGACCTGATGCGCAACGGCCCGCAGGATGCCGACGCGCCCGTGCCCTTCCTGGCCGGCGGACAGCGTATCGGCGCCTGGCTGCCGTGGTACCGCGGCGCCGCGGGCGCGCCGATGGAGCTCGAAAGCAGCGCCCTGCTGCGCGTGGTCCGGCAGGAACTGCTGCCGCGCCCGCTCAGCTTTGCGGTGGACTGCCATTCCGGCTACGGCTGGCGCGACAGCATCTGGTTTCCCTACGCGCGCACGCGCCGGCCGATGCCGCACCTGGCCGAGATGTACCTGCTCAAGACCCTGTTCGAGCAGGCGCACCCGCACCATGGCTATACCTTCGAGCCGCAGAGCCACCAGTACCTGTTGCACGGCGACCTGTGGGACCACGCCTATGACCTGGCCCCGCGCGGCAACCTGTTCCTGCCGATGACGCTGGAGCTGGGCTCGTGGCTGTGGATCAAGAAAAACCCGCGCCAGCTGTTCTCGCGCGAGGGCATCTTCAACCCGATCAAGGCGCACCGCACCGCGCGCGTGCTGCGCCGGCACGTCAGCCTGTTCGACTTTCTCGGCCGCATCGCCTATGCGTCGGACCGCTGGCTGCCCCGCGGCGCGCAGCGCGACGAACTGCTGCAGCAGGCACACGCGCACTGGCACACGGAGCCGCCATGAGCCGATGGGTATTCTTGCGGGGACTGACGCGTGAATCGCGCCACTGGGGAACGCTGCCGGCGCGCTGGGAGGCAGCCGGTCTGGGACGCCCGCTGTTGCCTGACCTGCCCGGCAATGGCGCGCTGTCGGCGCAGCCCGCGCCGTGGAGCGTGCGCGACATGGTGACCGCGGTGCGGCGCCAGCTGACCGCCGCCGGGGTGCCGGGACCATACCGCGTGCTGGCCATGTCGCTCGGGGCGATGGCCGCGACCGAGTGGGCCAGCGCGTATCCGGAGGAAGTGAGCGGCCTGGTGCTGGTCAACACCAGCATGCGGCCCTTCTGCACGCCGGCGCAGCGCCTGCGTCCGCGCAACTGGGGCAGGCTGCTGCGCGTGGCGCAGCGCTGGCGGGATCGCGCGTATTGCGAACGGACCATCCACGCCATCACCTGCGCGCGCACCGATACGCTGGCCGCCGACCTCGCGCAGTGGCAGGCCATCGCGGCGGACGCACCGGTCAGCCGGCAGGCCGCACTGGCGCAACTGCTGGCTGCCGCGCGCTACTGCGCGCCCGCCGAGCCGCCGCGCTGTCCGGTATTGCTGCTGGCCTCGGCGGCGGACCGCCTGGTCAACCCGGCCTGTTCGGCGCGCATCGCGCAGGCCTGGGATGTACCCCTGCTGACGCACCACTGGGCCGGCCATGACCTGCCGCACGACGACCCGCAGTGGGTATGCGATGCGGTCGCGCGCGCCGGATCACGCTTCGGCTAGCGCTTCCTCGACCGGCATGGCGCTGGCCAGCAGCGCCGCCGCGGCATCGACGCGTTCCCACGTGCCGAACAGCCGCGCGCTGATCAGCCCGTTCTGCAGCGCGCCGAATACCACCTGCGCCAGCTGCTGCGGCGGCAGCGCAAACGGCGCCGCGCCCCGGGCGGCGGCCTGTTCGAACAGGCGCGCCAGCCACTGCTCGTTAAGGCGGGTGAAGTCCTGCATCGCGGCGCGCACGGTGTCAGGCATGGTCAGCACGTCGGCCGACAGCATGCCCACCACGCAGGCCTGGTCGGTGCAGGCGCCGTCGCGCAGCGGCTGCAGGTACTGCCGCGCCTGCTCGGCGCACGGCAGGCTGGTATCGATGGCCTGCAGCCTTGCCCGCTTGCGTGCGCTGTACTCACGCACCGCTTCGAGCACCAGGTCGTCCTTGGACGGGAAGTAATAGTGGATGCTCGAGGTCTTCACGCCGACCAGTTCGGCCAGGTCGCGATAGCTGAAACCGTTGAAGCCCCGGCGGCGGATCAGCACCAGCGCATGTTCGACCAGTTGCTCGCGTACGGTTGGCGTATTCATGGCATCGACTCCTCGGCTTGCCGCCGGGCCATTCAGGCCGGCAGCGTTTGTGCGATCAGCGTGATGAGGGACCCGCTTGCCAGGCAAAGCCCTACCCATCCGCCCAGGATCAGCGCAGTGTCACGCCAACGCATGATCAACTCCTGAAGCGGGGCCGCACCGTGGCGGCCCGGTGTTTGTCGATGGCCGGCACCAGGCCGGCCGGCTTTCAGGCGATGGCGCCGTCGGTGTACGGATCCACCGTGCCCACGCGTGCACCGTCCGTGTACGGGTCGAAGCTGCGGGCCGGCGCCGCCGACACGCCGCTGCGATCCAGGCCGGCCACCGTGCGGGCGCCGTCGGTGTACGGATCAGCCTTGCCGACGCGCGCACCGTCCGTGTACGGGTCGAAGCTGCGGGCCGGCTCGGCCGACACGCCGCCGCGATCCAGGCCGGCTACCGTGCGGGCACCGTCGGTGTACGGGTCGGGCTTGCCTACGCGGGCACCATCAGTGAACGGATCGGCGTTGCCGCTGCGGTAGTTGTAGCCGTAGCTGTCTGCCGGCACCGCGGCCGCGACCGTGCGCGCGCCGTCGGTGTACGGGTCGGTCTTGCCGACGCGTGCGCCTTCGGTGAACGGATCGAACTGGCCGCTGCGCGCACCTTCCGTGAACGGGTCGAACTTGCCCGTGCGGGCGCCGTCGGTAAAGGCATCGGCGTTGCCGACGCGATAGCTGTAGCCGTACTTGTCGCCGGCGTTGGCGTTCACGCTGGCGGCCTGCGCGACACCGCCGGCGAGCGCGGCGGCAAGGGTGGCGGCGGTAATCAGGGTCTTGGCGGTCTTGGTCATGATGGGCTCCTGGGTGCGATGGTTTCGGATCGCGTGAAATTCGGTATCAGTGGCTGTTGCAGTCCTTCTTTCGATTCCGCATCTATCAGTAGATAGATAACCAGCCTCAAAAAAATGACCGCTTCCGGTCGTGCAATGGGATCGCCGCGTGCCGCCTGGTCTTGCTTGTTGGGGGCGGTGCAGCGCTTCCATGGCCTTGATACTATCTACTACTAGGTAGAGAGTCAAGGAAAAACGTTTCTATCGCTCCGATAGGCATTCCTCATAACGCCTTAAGCCGTTGTTTATGAACAGGTTTTCCGTAACGACGGGGTGCGCGGCAGGCAGATAAAAAAACCGTCATGCCGCTCGCGCCACATGACGGCTTCAGACGCGCCACTGATATCGCGCGCAAACTCAACCGGATACGGCAGCCATCAGCGTGTCGGCAGCGGCTTCAACGCGGTCCGACGTGCCGAACAGGCGTGCCGCGATCAGTCCGCTCTGCAGCGAGCCGAATACCACCTGTGCCAGCCGCGCCGGGGGCACCGGGAACGGCGTGCTGCGATGGGGCTGGGCCCGTTCCAGCAGCCCGGCCAGCCATTGTTCGTTGAGCAGAAAGAAACCCTGCAGCATCTTGTGTACCGATTCCGGCAGGCACAGCGTCTCGGTCGACAGCATGCCGCACAGGCAGATCTGGTCGGAGCCGCAACTGGCGCGGAACGGCGCCAGGTAGATCGCGGCTTGCTCGGTAACCGGCAGGCTGGTGTCGATGCCGTTGATGCGCTCGGCCAGGCGGGCGCTGTATTCCTTCACCGCTTCCTGGACCAGGTCTTCCTTGGTCGGAAAGTAATAGTGGATGCTGGAGGTCTTCACGCCCACCAGTTCCGCCAGGTCGCGGTAGCTGAAGCCGTTGAAGCCGCGCCGCCGGATCAGGATCAGGGTGTGCTCGAGCAATTGCTCGCGTACGGATTGGGTTTTCATGCAAGCAGTTTATCTACGCGAAGATAGACGCTCAAGTTGAAATGCCCCGGGGCTGGGGTAATTCCCTAGCCTCGGGGCACAGTGCATTACATGGGCGATTAGCCAGGCAGGACCTGCGCGGCGAAGGTAATCATCGAGCCACTCGTCACGCAAAGGACCAGCCATCCGCCAAGCAACAGGATGCTGTCACGCAAACTCATGATGGACTCCATCGGACGGCGGCCACGGGCCGCCATCGTAAGTGGTGGGCCGCCGGCCGGTGCCGGCAGCAATCAGGCCAGGGCGCCGTCGGTATAGGGGTCGGCCTTGCCGACGCGCGCACCGTCCGTGTACGGGTCGAAGCTGCGGGCCGGCTCGGACGAGACGCCGGTACGGTCCAGGCCCGCCACGGTGCGGAAACCATCCGTGTACGGGTCGGTCTTGCCGACGCGTGCGCCTTCGGTGAACGGATCGAACTGGCCGCTGCGCGCACCCTCTGTGAACGGGTCGAACTTGCCGGTGCGGGCGCCGTCGGTGAAGGCATCGACCTTGCCGACGCGATAGCTGTAGCCGTACTTGTCACCGGCGTTGGCGTCCACTCCGGCGGCCTGCGCGACACCGCCGGCGAGCGCGGCGGCAAGGGTGGCGGCGGTGATCAGGGTCTTGGCGGTCTTGGTCATGATGGGCTCCTGGGTGCGATGTTCGGGATCGCGTCAAATTCGGCGTCGGTGGTGATTCGGCGGGTCGCTTTCCAGACTCGCATCTACTAGTAGATAGATTACCGGGCCTGAAAAAATGACCGTTCAGGTCATGCCATGGAATCGCCACATTCTCGTGCCTTCTTGATTTCGTTGGCGGTGCAGCGGTGCCATGGACTGAATGCTATCTACTGATAGGTAGATAGTCAAGGAAAAAGATTTCTATCGACGGGATAGCCAACTGCGTCCTCCCGGGAAAAGCGCTTCTGAATGAACAATTCTTCACTTGCAGAGCCCGGCCTGCTAGCCTGAAGAAGATGAATCCTGACCGGCCCCCCACTTCTCAAACCGTGCGTCACCGCTGGCTGGCTGCGGCAGCAGGCATGGCCGTGGCGGCCGGGGTCGCGCGGCATCTGCTGTTTCGTGCGCTGGAGCGCAAAGCGTTTGTCACGCCAACGGATGAGACAAGCCCCGCGGAACCACCCGACAATTCCGCCCCGATGGTGCGGCACGCCACCTTCGCCAGCGGCGACCGCATCCTCCACGCGGCCTTCATGCCGGTGGCAGATCCCGAAGCACCGGCCCTGATGGTGTGCCATGGCGACAACGAATGCCTGCCCGACTGGGCACCGGTTCAAGCCATGCTGGCCGATGCGGGCATCGCTTCCTATGTGTTCGACTACAGCGGCTATGGGCGCAGCAGCGGACGGCCCAGCGTGCGCCGGTTGCGGCAGGATGCGCTGGCCGCTTACCGGCAGTTCATCGCCGCCACGCCGCAATCGAAACGGCGCGTGGTGCTGGGACATTCGCTGGGCTCGGGCATCCTGCTCGACGTGGCGCGGCGCTTCGAGCCGCAGCCGGATGGCTATGTGATAGCCGCGGGCTTCAGCTCGGCGCGGCTGGCCGCGGTGCAGACCGGGCGCATTCCCGCATGGGCGGCGTGGCTGCTGCCGGACCCATGGAACAACGCGGCGCGCGCGAGCAAGCTGGAACGGCCGCTGCTGGTGGTGCACAGCCGTGACGACGTGGTCATCGTGCCGCCCCACGCGGAACGCGTGGCAAGCGCTGCCAGGCATCTGCATGCGCTGGTCATGCACGATGCCATGCCGCACGATGCGGCCATACTGCCGGAGCATATCGACACCTTCTGGCCGCCGATCCTGCGCTTCATGCATGCACAGGCAACCGGCCCCGAAGCGCCATCGCAGCAAGCGCGTGATGCCGGACACATCATGGCCGATTAATCTAACGTAGAGTCCCGCAAGCGGCAATCATCCTTGTGGGCGAGGCGCCACGGCCAAGTGTCCGAGGGACGCGTTATCGATTTCTTGTCTATATTGGTCCTCATGGCGAAAGCACGCAAACTCGCTGTTGACAGCACTGGAGGTACTGCCATGCGTTGGCTTGCAAACTTGTTCAGTCCGCCGACCCCGGAAAAAATCGCCGAAAGGGAACTGCAAGACATGAGGCTGACGCTATTCCAGGCCGAACGGCGCTTGCTAGAGGCACAGATGCAGGTGGCCTACTACCGCGACATGGTGGCGTTCCTGGAAGATGTCGCGGCCAAGGGCGTGGAAGACGTGGTCGACAAGCGCCGCGCCACGCCACCCGCCATGCCCGAATTGCCGGCACGCACGCCCGGCCTGACCACGGTGCCGATCGTTCCGTCCGCAGCCTGAAGCGGACTCCTGCCGCGGCACGTGCCAGGGCATGCGGCAAGGCAGGTCCGGACCTGTGCGATACTCGCGCTGCCTGACGCCCCCGTGGCGCAGGCAGACCACCCACAGGAACCGGCCCCATGAGCGAACTGCTGCCCGCGATCGAAATTGAAACCGCGCCCAATCCCGGCTGCGCCGTCATCTGGATGCACGGACTGGGCGCCGATGGCAGCGACTTCGCCCCGGTGGTGCCCGAGTTGCGGCTGCCGGCCGCGCCCGGCGTGCGCTTTATCTTCCCACATGCGCCGGCAATACCGGTGACCTGCAATGGTGGCTACGTCATGCCGGCATGGTATGACATCGTTTCCCTCGACCAGGCCGGCCGCCGCGCCGACGAGACCGGCATCCGCGCATCCTGCGAGGCCATCCGCGCCCTGATCGCACGAGAAAATGCGCGCGGCATCCCGACCGGGCGCATCGTGCTGGCCGGCTTCTCGCAAGGCGGCGCCATCGCCTACACCGCCGGACTGACCCACGCGGAGCCGCTGGCCGGCATCGTTGCGCTGTCCACCTACATCCCCGCACCGTCGACGCTCGCTGCCGAAACCAACTCGGCCAACGCCGCCACGCCGGTGTTCGCCGCCCATGGCACGCAGGACGACGTGGTGCCGCTGGCCATGGGCGTGGCCGCACGCGATTTCGTGCAGGCGCGGCCGAATCCGGTGACATGGCACACCTATCCGATGGGCCATGCGGTGTGCCTGGAAGAGATTGCGGATATCGGCGCCTGGCTGGCTTCGCGCTTTGCGCAGGCCGGCGCCGCGCCCGACTGATCCCTTCGACAAGACGACGACCGGCACTCGCCGCGCCGGTCCGCACCAAGCTGCAAGCATGACCCTCGCCCCACCCCGCCGGATCGATTTCAATACCCGCAAGGCGCTGCTGTTTGCGCTGGCCGCGGAACGCCTGTCGGCCTACTACGAACACCGCAAGTGGATGACCGACGCCCAGGGCGCCACGCTGGCCGGTGAATGGCTGTCGCGCTCCAGGCTGCAGCTGCCGCTGTCGGAACGGCGCCTGCTGTCCGAACTGAGCGACCAGTTTGCGCGGCAGCTCGCCGAGACGCTGTCGCGCGAAGCCGGCCTCTATGCCGCGCACGAGATGATGGAAGCGCTCGATCCCAACTACCAGTCCGCGTTCGCCTACGACATGCTTGAGGAATGCGAGCGGCTGCTGCACGAGCACGGCGTGACGGAATAAGGACGACCGCGAAGCCTGCAAGGCAGGCTGCGTTTGCAAAGGTTGACAATCGCCCGGCGTATGCGCGCTTAAACTTCGCGCACCAATGACGCCCCACTGTCCGCCACCATGGAACGCAAGCACTGCCTGGCCTGGATTGCGCTGAGCATGATCGCGGCAGCCTTGCTGACGCTGCTGTGCCTGATCCTGAACGACCACGCCGAAACCCGGGCGCAGCGGCGCGTCGAACAAATGGCTGTCCGCGTCAAGCCGGCAGGCGCACTCCCGCCCGCAACTTCAGAACGACGACCAGGTAGTTAAGAAGGATTGCGATGCGGACCGGAGCGCGGGCTTGAGTGTAGACGCGCGCTCTGACGGCAACTGCAAAGAATTGACAACGCCCTGGTCCGTGGGGTCAGGCAGCCGGCGCAGGCCATTGCAGCCCGGCAACGACAGCCAGCGCCTGGTAAGACGTGGCCAGGTGATAGGGCGAGGTCGACGGCATCTCGGCACGCACCACGTCGCCGGTCGGCGCCAGGCACTCATGCCAGCCTTGCGCAGACAGAAAACGGTTGCGGAACAGCGCGGCCCAGTCAGCCAGCGTGGCCAGAGACTGCGCCGAGCCTTCCACTGCCAGCGCGCGCGCGAACTCGGTCTGCGCCCAGATGCGCTCGGTGCCGTCGATCCGTGCGCCGCCCGCCTCCAGCGCCGCGCAGACACCCAGCGTGCCCGCCGCCACGCCGTGCTGCTGCGCGAACGCGAAGGCGCGGCGCAGGGCATCCGCCAGCGGCAGGTCGCCAAACAGCGCCGGCCTGCCGGCCACCAGCGAGAACCACTCGAACTGGTGCCCGGGCTCGACGCGGTTGTCCGCGCTGCCTTGCGGCAACTCCGCCACGCAGCCGCTGGCGGCATCGACAAAACGCTCAAGCACCGCCATCGCGATCTCGCGCAGCCGTTCCGCATACCACTCGTCGCCGGTAGCATCCAGCGCAGCCAGGTAGGCCTCGGTCAGGTGCATGACGGGGTTCTGCAGCACGCCCGCGCCCTTGGGGCGGAAGTGCTCGGTCAGCGCGGCGTGGTACAGGCCTTGTCCGTCAGCGAAGCGGTCCTCGACGATATCGACGGTTTCATCGAGCACCGCCAGCGCATCCTCGTTGCCGAAGCGCGCGTAATACGCGGCGCAGGCGAAGATCACGAAGGCATGGGTGTAGAGGTCGCGTGTGCTGTCGAGCGGCGCGCCGGCCGGGTCGACGCTGTAGATCCACGCGCCCTCGCCATTGCCGAAATAGGCCTGCAGCGAGCCGAACAGCGTATCGGCATGCGTCTGCTGCCCTGCCAGCGAAAACACGTACAGCTGGCGCGCACACGCCATGGCGCGGTAGCGCGACGGCGGCAGCGGCGCGGCGCTGCCGCCGTCGAGCGCTTCATAGGGCAGCAGCAGGTCGGGATTCCAGCCGGAGGCGGTCCATAGCGGCAGCACGACGGCATCGTAATGTGCCGTCAAAGCGGCGATGCGTTGGTTGAGCTCAGGCGAGAGAGGCATGTTGAGGCGACAAATCCGGCGCGGCGACTGCCGCAAAGGCCGTATCTTGCCATGGCGCGGGCGCAATGCCTCATGGCATTTGCGGCGCGCACTTGCTAGCATCAATGCGCCTACCTGCGAACGGGAGACACCCATGTCGACTTTGCCTCTCACGCTGACCGACAAGCATCGCACCCTGGTGCTCCATGTCCTCGAGGACGCACCGGGCCAGTACACCTGGCGCATCGTCATGGAAGAACGCTGCGGCGCCGCCGACGAGGACTGCACGGTCGCGGCGCCAGGAACCTACAGGTCCTACGCGGAGGCCGAGGCCGCGTGCTGGGCCGCCGGCAATGGCATCCTGAACGGCCCGCGCGCCGCAGGCGAATTGCGCATCACCTGAAGCCGGCGAAATCTCGCGATTCACTTGCACTACGCGCCGCGTGACCTAGTCTGGAAGCGTGGCAGTGGCAACGCGGGCGATGCATTGCCCGCGATTCTCCATTCCGGCCACGTCCCGGGCACACACTGTTGCCCGGTGCGCTTTTCTGCCACCTGCCTGTCATCTTCCTGGCCTTTACTGACCTGGTCGCCATGCCGCCCCAAGAAATGGGTACGGTGGCCAAGGCCGCAGGAGCATGCAATGGACAAGCCGGTCGTCACACCCCAGCGCTTCGTTGAACTGATGAACGAACGCCTCACCAAGCACCCGCTGTTCCGCGAGGGCATGCGGGTCTACGCCATTCCGCAGCACAGCGATCATCCGCGCAGCCTGGTGTGCGTGGGACCGCGCGGCACCGAATGCGTATGCGCCACCATCGAGAGCATCGTGCGCGGAGAATGCGAGGTGTTCCCCGACATCGGCCCGGACTGGCATCGACCGCCCAGGACCGCAACGCCGCCCGAGGTGCGGGCGCGCTAAATGGACGACGCGGCGCCGTATGGCGCCGCTTGCATTTCAGACGTCGATCGCCGAATCCGACTTTACCTTGCGGCGCAGCTCGAATTTCTGGATCTTGCCGGTGGAGGTCTTGGGCAAGGGCCCGAAGTAGACCGCCTTGGGCACCTTGAAGCCCGCCAGCAGCGTGCGGCAATGCGCGATCAGTTCTTCCGCGCTGACGCTGGCTCCATCCTTCAGTTCGACAAAGGCGCACGGCGTCTCGCCCCACTTGGCATCGGGCTGCGCCACCACCGCCGCGGCCAGCACCGCAGGATGCCGGTAGAGCGCGTCTTCCACTTCCACGCTCGAGATGTTTTCTCCGCCGGAAATGATGATGTCCTTGCTGCGGTCCTTGATCTTGATGTAGCCGTCGGGCATGCACACGCCCAGGTCGCCGGTATGGAACCAGCCGCCGGCGAAGGCTTCGCGCGTGGCCTTTTCGTTCTTCAGGTAGCCCTTCATGCAGATGTTGCCGCGGAACATGATCTCGCCGATGGTCTCGCCATCGGCAGGCACCGGCTGCATGGAATCGGGGTCGAGCACGGCCACCTGCGACTGCAGGTGGTAGCGCACGCCCTGGCGCGCCTTCTTCACCGCGCGGTCCTGCTCTGACAGCGTGCTCCAGTCGTCCTGCTCGGCGCAGACCGCGGCCGGGCCGTAGACCTCGGTCAGGCCGTAGACATGGGTCAGCTCGAAGCCCATCGCCTCCATCTGCGCCAGCACCGCGGCCGGCGGCGGCGCGCCGGCCACCATGCCGCGCACCGGCCCGCGCACGCCCTCGCGCCATGCCGCGGGCGCATTGACCAGCGCGGTATGCACGATGGGCGCGGCGCAGTAGTGGGTCACGCCCTCATCGCGCATCAGGTCGAACACCAGCTTGGGCTCGAACTTGCGCAGGCACACGTTGACGCCCGCGCGCGCCGCTACCGTCCACGGGAAACACCAGCCGTTGCAGTGGAACATCGGCAGCGTCCACAGGTAGACCGGGTGCTTGGGCAGGTCCCATTCGAGGATATTCGAGACCGCATTGATGGCCGCGCCGCGGTGATGGTAGACCACGCCCTTGGGATCGCCGGTGGTGCCGGACGTATAGTTCAGCGCAATCGCATCCCATTCGTCGGCGGGCAGTTGCCAGGCATACGCCGGGTCGCCGCCGGCGAGGAAGGCTTCGTAGTCGGTGTCGCCGAACGGCGCCGATGGCGGGCCCAACACGTCGTGCACGGCAATCACCTTCAGCCCCGGTAGTTCCACCGCCATCTGCCGCGCCACCTCGGCAAACTCGGTATCGGCCAGCAGCACGCGCGCCTCGCCATGGCGCAGCATGAAGAGCAGGTTGGCGGCGTCGAGCCGGATATTCAGCGCATTGAGCACGGCACCGGCCATCGGCACGCCGAAATGCGCTTCCACCATCGCTGGCGTATTGGGCAGCAGCGCGGCCACGGTATCGCCCTTGCCGACGCCCGCGCGTGCCAGCGCGCTGGCCAGGCGTCGCGCCCGCGCATAGGTGTCGCGCCAGTTCTGGCGCAGCGGGCCGTGGACGATGGCCAGGCGATCGCCATACACCTCGGCGGCGCGGACCAGGAAATCAATGGGTGTCAGCGGCACGAAATTAGCCGCGTTGCGGGCCAGGCCGCTGTCGAAATCGGTTGGCATTGCTAGTGTCTCCGCCTTGTCGCTGTCATTCCGGGTCATTCGGGCGCTGTGTCGTTCTGGCGCCTTGCGGCGCTGTCACTTTTTCTGATGGAAGGCTATCATCGCACACGCCGGCGCACTGTCGTCGAGACGACAAACCTGCCGCAAACCCGCGCCAGGCAAGGCTTACACGATTCTTACAGGATGCAGCGCGGCGCGCCCGCCCCTGCCATGAGCGAACCCGCAGACCCCACTTCCCTTCCCGTCCCGGCATCCGCCGCAGTGCTGGCCGGCCATGCCTGGTTCGGCGAACTCGCCCCGGCACACCAGGCCCTTGCCGCGCGCGAAACCTTGCTGCAGTCCTTTGCCGCGGGCAGCTTCATCGCCCGGCGTGGCGAACCCTCGCGCCACTGGATCGGCGTGGACAGCGGCCTGATCAAGCTGGCGGTGTACACGCCCGACGGCCGCGGCTGCACCTTCTCCGGCGTGCCTGCCGGCGGCTGGTGCGGCGAAGGCAGCGTGATCAAGCGCGAGCACCGCCGCTATGACGTGATCGCGATCCGCGATTCGCAGGTGCTGCTGGTGCCCGAGCCGGTCTTCAACACACTGCTGGCGCAGAGCCTGCCGTTCGCCAGCTTTGTCGTGCGTCAGCTCAACGAACGCATGGGCCAGTTCATCGCCACCGTGCAGAACGACCGCCTGCTGGGCGCCGATGCGCGCGTGGCGCAAGCCATCGCGCAGCTGTTCCATCCGGACCTGTATCCCCGCACCAGCCCGGTCCTGGAGCTGTCTCAGGAAGAGATCGGCCTGCTCACCGGACTCTCGCGCCAGCGCGTCAACCAGGCGCTGCGCCGGCTGGCCGATGCGGGCATGGTGAGCCTGTCGTATCAAAGCATCCGCGTCACCGACCTGCCACGGCTGCGCCACTTCGGGATGTCAGAGCTGTAACGCTGCAGCCACCAGGGCTGGCCCTTACTTCAAACGCGCCCGCCGCGGCCTTGCGCCGCCCGCCGAATCCTGCGACAGTTACCCGCCGCACCGCCGCCAGCTTCCGGGTCGTCTTCCGCATGCCGCTTGTCAGCCGTCACCACGTCCGCTTTGCCCGCCTGCGCTTTCCCTTTGCCGTCCAGGTGCAAGCCCTGCACGGCACCGCCAGCCTGCGCGACGCCAATGCCCGGCGCGAAGTACGGCCCGGTGACCCGTTCGTGGTGCACGCCTTCGCCCACTTCGACTGCGACCTGCCCGGTACCTGGCAGCAACCCTGCGCCATCGTCCTGACCGCCGTACCGGACAGCGACTGCCCGCGCCTGGCCGGCAAGCCCGCCGAGCGCCCCTGGTCGCGCCAGTTTGCCGGCCTGGTCTTTTCCCGCCCCGAGACTGACTGGAACGCCGAACGCCTGGCGGCGCAATGGCACGTGCCGGCGCGCCTGGTGCGCGCGCGCCTCTTTGCCGAAGGCGAGGCGCTGCATCCGCTGCTGCGCGAGCAACGCGCCGCGCATGCGCTGCACGCGCTGGCCAGCGCCGGCGGCCTGGTGCCCGCGCTGGACCAGCTGGCCGCGCACGCGGGCCTGCGCTCAGCCAGCGCACTGGCGCGCGCCTGGCACGACTGGTTCGGCATCGACGCCATGCGGCTGCTCGAAGATTGCCGCGCCGGTGGCCGCGCTCACGCGCCGCCGGCAATGTGGCCTGGGCTGGCGCGGGCGGCTGCCTGATTCGTCCTGCCCGCGGCGGCAAGCCGTTCGCCACGCCGCGCGTGGTTTGTCAATCACCTCAACGCGGGTTGGGCACGCTGTGGTATTTCACGCAAAATCGCGCCGGCAGGGCGGGTCAGCCACCCTGTGGGCGGGTCCTGCACGAGCCATTGTTCCACCACGCAGTCCCCCGCCATAACAAAAACCACAGAAATCAATACTGGGATGAAAACAAAACATCTGTTTTTGACGGGTCTGGCGGCGGCCGTACTGACGGCCTGCGGAGGCGGCGGCGGCGATTCGGCGCCCACCACCGCGCCCGCTGCCACCAAGATCAGCGGCACCGCGGCCGTTGGCGCTGCATTGGGCAATGCCATGGTCCAGGCCAAATGCGCCGCGGGGAGCGGCACGGCCACTACCGCCGCGGACGGGAGCTTCACACTCAGCATCAATGGCGCCACGCGCCCGTGCGTGCTCAGCGTCAAGACGCCTGACGGCACCACGCTGCATTCGGTGGTCGAGGCCGGCACCGGCACTACCGCCGTGGCCAACATCACCCCGCTGACCGAGCTGGTGACCGCGTCGCTGGCGCAGGGCAGCACCACGGCCTTCTTCGACCAGTTCGACGCCGCCGCGCAGGCCAAGCTGACTTCCGGCAACCTGACCAGCGCCACGGAATCGGTGCGCCTGGTGCTGACCGGCGTGGTGGACCTGAGCGGCGTCGACCCGCTCAAGGATCCGCTGGTGGCCGCCAACGGCGCCAACGCCGGCAATGCGCAGGACAAGCTGCTGGACCAGTTGGGCGATCGCCTGGAAGCGTCCAAGACCACGCTGGGTGAGTTGTCCTCCGCGGTGGCTGCCAATGCCGACGCCGCGGCGGTCAAGACCGCGCTGCAGCCGGCGGCGGCGACCTGCGCCGGGCTGAAGACGGGCAAATACCATGTGATCGGACTGGGCTCCGCAGCGACGGAAGCCGGCGACCTCGACGCCGCCGCGCTCAAGCTGCAGGTCGGCAACGAGACCGTCCCCTTCACCGCCGTCGCCAACGACAACTGCCGCTTCACCGTGCCCGGCGCGAACGGGACCACCAACACCGTGATGGTCGCCAAGTCCGGCATCGCGCTGGCCGTGCCGCCCGCTGGTGCGATGAGCGACCTGCCCACCCTGCTGGTGCCCGCCCAGGCCGTTGCCCTGGCCGACCTGGCAGGCGACTGGAACGGTCTCGGCATGGAGCGGGACCACAGCGGAACCCCGTATGCATCGCGCCGCGTGACCTTCAGCATCGATGCCGCGGGCAAGCTGACCAAGGGTGCCGACTGCTCCGGCGTGAACACCTGCGAGGCATGGCTGCCTGAAGAACTGCCGACGCTCAGCGCCAACGCCGACGGCAGCATCAAGATCAGCGACAGCTTCGGCTCGCAGCTTGCCTATGCATTCAAGGGCACCGACGGCCAGGTGACGGTCGTCATCACGCACGACGATGGCTTCATGATCGCTGCCAAGCAGGTGGTACGTCCCCTGCCGGTGGTGGGCACGACCAACTCGTACTGGGACACGGTCTTGCTTTCCGGCATCACGCCCACGCTGAATGGCCCCACCGTGTGGTCGACCGAAATCACCTCGGTGGATGCGCAAACCGGCACCTACACGCGCAAGCGCGTGGAAGACAGCCGCCTGGACAGCTGGAAAGTGAACAGCCCGGCCATCGGGCTACGCTACCGCGCCGCCACCAGCGGCGCGGCCGAGATGATCTCGCTGGTGCCGGGCAATACCGGCCTGGGCCTGGGTATCGCTGCCAACGGATCGTTCTACGATATCTCGGTCAACCGCCCGCAACCGTAACAGAGGCGCCAAGTCAGGCGCCTTGCATGCGGTTCATACCAAGCCGGCCACCGCCCTGCGGTGCCGGCTTTTTTCATTCACGCCAGCCCGCAACAGCTTGCCAGCAAAAAAAATACCCACAGCCGGGTGGTAGTGGGTAGCAAAAGTGGTGCGGGCACGTCGCGGAACTGCCCACGACTCGCATCTTTGCATCGGCTTTCCCGTGCGCCAATAATCTTTCCGGACTAGTGCCCCCCACAGCGGTTGCATGGACAAGCGTGCGCGAATCTTGTTCAATGGATCGGCCCTCGCGCCCCTCCTTACAATGCCCCACGCCTGCCTGCTGCTGATCGACGACCATACCTTGTTCCGCACCGGGCTGCGCCTGGTGCTGGCCGACAGCCCGAGCGTGGTGCATATCATCGAGGCCGGTTCGGTCATGCAGGCGGTTCAGGACCACGGCGGCGCGGCGGTCGACATCGTCTTGCTCGATATCCAGATGCCTGGACTGAACGGCATCGAGGGCGTCAAGGTATTGCGGCGGCATTTCCCCGCGGCGCGCATCCTGATCGTGTCGGGCACCTCGGGGCTGGACACCATCCCTGCCGAAGTGCGGCGCGAGATTTCGGGCTTCTTGCCCAAATCCGCCGACGCAAACGAAATCGAGGAAGCGATCGCGTGCTGCCTCGCTGGCGGCACGCATTTCTCGGGCGAGCCCGACGCCGCGGCAACGCCCCAGACGTCCTACGCTGCGAGCAACCTCACACCGCGCCAGCTGGAGGTGCTGCATCAACTGACGCTGGGCCGCTCGAACAAGGTCATCGCCTACCATATGGGCCTGTCCGAGAACACCGTGCGCGTCCATGTCGCGGCCATCCTGGATCATCTCGGCGTGGTCAGCCGCGTCGAAGCCATCCTCGAAGCCCAGCGGCGCGGTCTGGTCCAGGCGGCGCGATGACGGCGCAGACCACAGCCCCGGCCGCTCCCGCGCACGGGCCGCTGCGCTGGCTGCCCCGCTACGACGCGCCACGCATTCTTGCGGCGCAGATGAGCCTGATCGACCAGAGCTTCGGCTGCGCGATGGCAGGCTGTTCGCTGGCGGCGATCATCCTGGCGGCTGGCCTGACCCTGAACTGGGACCACCCCGGCGCCCTGCCCTGGGCTGGCGCGATGGTGCTGGCTTGCGCCGTGGCGCACTTCGGGCGCCTGCGGCTGCCCGGGCGGCTGACTGAGGCCGGCGCGGCGCGCTATGCACGCGGCATGACCGCCATGCTGATCCTGATCGGGTCGCTGTGGGGACTGGTGGCGTGGCTATACCTGGACGTGCGCTTGCCGGCGGTGGTGATCTGCATCCTGTCGCTGATCGCCGGCATGAGCGCGGCGGCTCTTGCGGTATTCTCGGCTTGCCTGCCGGTGGCGATCGGCTTCTTCGTGCCGGCGATCGTGCCGGTCTGGATCGCGTTCCTGTCCACCGGCGATATCGAATACCTGCCGATGTTCCTCGGCACGCCGCTGTACCTCTGCGTGCTGCTGGTGTTCGCGCGCAACTATGCGCGCGTGGCGCGGCAATCGATAGCGCTGCGCTTCGAGAACGTCGAACTGATCTCGCAACTGCGCGAACAGACCGTGCGCGCCGAGGCCGCACAGCACGCGGCCGAAGACGCCAGCCGCGCCAAATCGGTATTCCTGGCCTCCGCCAGCCATGACCTGCGCCAGCCTCTGCACGCGATGGGGCTGTTCCTGGTATCGCTGGGCCGCACCTGCCTGGATGAACGCCAGCGCCAGTTGCTGGCGCATATCGAAGCCTCTTCCGGCGCCGCGCGCGAGATGCTGAACTCGCTGCTGGACTTCTCCAAGCTCGAGGCCGGCGTGATCACGCCGCGCGCGCGTGCGTTCCGCCTGCAGCCCCTGCTGTACAAGCTGGAGAACGAATTCGCGCCACAGGCAGAGGCGCGCGGGCTGGTGTACCGCACCCGCGATACCACTGTCACGCTGCATGGCGATCCTACGCTGGTCGAACTGGTGCTGCGCAACCTGATTGCCAATGCCATCCGCTATACGCAGCAAGGCGGCGTGCTGGTGGCTTGCCGCCAGCGTGGCGTGCGGGCCACCATCGAAGTCTGGGACACCGGCATCGGCATCCCCGCCGCACAGCACCGCGACATCTTTCGGGAATTCCATCAGCTGGGCAATCCCGAGCGTGACCAGCGCAAAGGGCTCGGGCTAGGGCTGGCCATCGTCGAGGGGCTGGCGCGGACGATGCGGACGCGCGTGACGCTGGCCTCCCGCCCCGGACGGGGATCCGTGTTCCGCTTTAGCATGCCGCAGACGTGGCACGCGCCGGAAGCACGCGCGCGCCCTGTCGCAGCGCGCCCGCTCGATGGACTGCATGTGCTGGTGATCGATGATGACGAGGCCATCCGCAGCGCGATGTCCGAATTGCTGTCGGCATGGCGCTGCGCATGCCGCACGGTCGAATCCGAGGAACAGGCACTGGCGGCGCTGGCATCGTTCACGCCAGGGCTGGTGCTGGCCGACTACCGCCTGCGCGGGCACCGTACCGGCCAGCAGGCACTGGACGCGATCCGGCAGCGGCTGGGGCGCCACGTGCCCGCCATCATCATCACCGGGGATACCGCGGCCGACCGCCTGCGTACCGCGCATGCAAGCGGCACCGCGTTGCTGCACAAACCCGTGGTGCCGCAGGAATTGCAGGCGGCCATCGACACCCTGCTGCGGGAATTCCCGGCACGGAGCCAAGAGGCGGCGGACCGCCAGACGGCGGTCACGAAGTGAACGACGGCCCGGTCAAGCCGGGGTCAGAGCCAATCAACCGCCCGCATGCAGCGGCGACAGCGAATAGGCCAGCACCAGTCCCGCCACGATCGCCGGCGAGCCGAGCCGGATCGCCGTGCTGCGGGACAGTACGCCCAGATACGCATACAAACACACCAGCACCATCGCAGTCACATACAGCAGGCTGTCATAGACTTGCATGGACGTCTCCCTTGCCATCGTTCTTATTGCTTTACTTCGGTGGGCTGCCAACGGGGCGGGTGCGTGGGGTATTGCGGAACTGCGTGGGGGGCGCTCCGTCGACAGCATGCTATGGCTGTCTGTTGCAAGGATAGTCCGCACTTCGGCGGCGCGTGGCAATTATGGAAATCCCTCTGCGGCGCTGCACCAGCAGCGGTGCAGGTTGATTCAATCGGCCGGCAGCATCTCGGGGTTCCAGGCGATTTCCCACAGATGCCCGTCCGGATCGTGGAAGTAGCCGGCGTATCCGCCCCAGAAGGTGTCCTGTGCCGGCTTGACCACACTGGCGCCGGCGCCCAGTGCCTGCGCCATCACCGCATCGACTTCGGCCTTGTCGGCAACGTTATGGGCCAGCGAGACATCGGTCAGCGCACGCGGCGTTACTTGCAATCCGGCATCATGCGCCAGGCTGGCACGTGGCCATAGCGCCAGCTTGAGGCCAGCCTGCAAGTCAAAAAACGCCACCGCGCCATGCTCGAACTGCTCGCCGACAATGCCCGCGGTAGGCAGGCCAAGTCCGTCGCGATAAAAGCGCACCGCACGCTGCAAGTCATCGACGCCAAGCGTGATCAGCGTAATCCTGGCTTTCATGGGGGTCCTCCACTATCATCGATCGCCTAGCGCTGTCCAAACGCCGCGCCTGCGAACAGGTCTTTCAGTTCGCGCGGCTGCGAGCGCCAATATTGCTTCGGCGCCTGCACGCTCGCACCCAGCCGCGCGGCGGCATGCCAGGGCCAGCGGGGGTCATACAGCATGGCACGCGCCAGCGATACCGCGTCGGCTTCCTGATTGACGATGATCGCTTCGGCCTGCTCTGGCTCGGTGATGAGGCCCACTGCAATCGTCGGCAGGCCCACTTCCGCCTTCACCCGCTGGGCGTAGGGCACCTGGTAGCCGGGCCCGAGTTTGATCGCCTGCTGCGGTGAAACTCCGCCCGTGGTCACGTGGATCGCCGCGCAACCGCGCGCCTTCAGCGCCTTCGACAACGCCACCGTGCCCTCGATATCCCATCCTCCCGGCACCCAGTCGGTCGCCGAGATGCGCATCCATACCGGCCGCTGCGCCGGAAACGCCTCGCGCACCGCGTCGAACACTTCAATTGGGAAGCGCATGCGGTTCTCCAGGCTGCCGCCGTATTCGTCCTCACGGTGGTTGGCCAGCGGCGACAGGAACTGATGCAGCAGATAGCCATGCGCGGCGTGGATCTCGATGCCATCCAGCCCCAGCCGCGCCGCACGCCTTGCCGCGGCGACAAAGTCATCGCGCACCTTGTCCATCCCCGCGCGGTCCAGCGCCACCGGCGCGACCTCCTCGGCGCCGTGCGGCACGGCAGAAGGTGCCACCGTGTGCCAGCCACCGGGCGCATCGGGGGCAATCTGCTGGCCGCCATCCCACGGCGCCTGGCTCGATGCCTTGCGGCCGGCGTGTCCCAGCTGGATCGCGATCGCAATCGGCGAATACGCGCGCATCGCGTGGATAACACGGCCCAGCGCCGCTTCGTTGTCGTCCGAATACAAGCCCAGATCATGCGGCGTGATGCGCCCTTCCGCCGAGACCGCCGTGGCCTCGACGATCAGCATGCCCGCGCCCGACAGCGCAAGTGAACCCAGGTGGATCATGTGCCAGTCGCCCGCATTGCCGGCGTGCGCGGAATACTGGCACATCGGCGCGATGGTGATGCGGTTGGCAAGGGTGAGGCCGCCGATGGCGAGCGGCTCGAACAGTTGGCTCATGCGTAGTGCTCCTTGCGGGAATCCTGATGTGGTCGCGGACAGGAATCCCGATTCTAGGCCTATGCCGGCGTTGCTGCAGACGGCTAATCATCGTCCTGCACCCTGCTCTCGCCGCCCCGCCTCCCACCGGCCCCAAATAAGCGCCACGCAATGAACCATGCGGGGGCCACCGGCGTCAGTGCATGGGGCTGGAAAAAATCGATGCGGTTCACCCATACACGGAACAGGCCGCGTGCATGGCGTTTACGGAAGGAAAGTCAGGAAAAGGCTGGCAGAGGTCAACCGTTGCTGGCGCCTAGCGGCGGCAGCCCCAGCAAGCCCAGCGTCGGCCGCGCCCTCCCCTCAAGCAGCGCGCGCTCCGGTGGGCGCGTACCAACATACGCATGCCGAGCAGGATGGGCAGCAATTGTGCAGAAAGCGTCCAGGGCGGCCGGGAGGGGAACCTGTTCGTCGAATATGGGGGGCTGGCATCGGCGTGTCTTGTATCGATCGGTATGAAATCTGCTTATAGAGCGGGGGGTACAAAACGCAAGCCTAGATCGAGAAGGCCCCTTTCTCTCGCGGTTATTGCGATGGCAAGGGGCGCATACCAGCCGCAATAGTCTTGCCCAGGTCAAGCACACCTTCACGGCTAACCGGCGCGACCCCTTTAGCACGGGCGTAGGCCGCGTCGCGAATCACATACATCATCAGATCTGGCCGGTCGTCCTTAGCGTTAGGCTCGCCACGTAAGGACAGTAGGTAACCATAGTCTTCGGTGCCGTCCTTGCGCTTCAACGCGACGAACGATTCGACCCCTCGGCCTGCTGGCACTGTTACGTCTTTGTACAACTCTCGCCAAAGGCTCCTGACGCTTTGGTAATTTCCGGCATAGTCTTGCATCCAGAAGAAGTCCGCCCGAGCTGCTGCAGAATAGGCCGACGGATTCTCATTCTTGTCCGCCACACGGGCATTTCGATCCTCCATCCATACCGTGATATCGGGGTGCTCGCGCAAGCGATACGCTACGCTGATAGAACGCGGATTCGTTCCATCGTCGCCAATGAACATATGGGGCAAGCAAACGCCTGGCGCAGTAGGAATAGTAAATAGTGGTCGGGGCTGCACGCCATTTATTAAGGTACGGTAGTACTTTTCCAACACCGCCATCTCTTCTGGGCGGCCTGATACGCCCCACCAAAGCGCGTTCCGCCCGACTTCGATATACGCAGAATAGTGAGATCCCATGCGCCACGCGACGCCAGCGTGTCGAGCCGTTGCAAGCGTCTCAAGATTTGCTCTCTGCCCACGCGGCGTTATGCCGTGATTGGCCTTCAATCTCCTCAAATCGGTTGCTTTTCTTCCCTCCGCGGCTTGCCTGAACTCCCGGAGGCGGGGTTCCCCCTCCGGCTGCGAAACCATCATCAATCCCATGAATGACTGCATCGGGCCAAATGCATACTGCCCGTCCGGAAATTTGCTTCTGGGATAGGCATCGCCGTTGCCAGCCGCGTACTCGCGAAAATCCGCCGCCGATAACGCCGCCACTTCTACTTCACCAGGCAATTGAAGCAGTGTGCGCCCAACACATTCAGTTCTCCAACTAGGCGGAACCTCTCCTGCTGAGGCGCCGAATCCTAACCCGGCACTACAAACGGCAAACAGAAAACGGCGGACTAGTTTGGCCTGAGCGTTCAATATGGTCATGCGTGTTCCTTGCGGGCGGTATCGTCTGTGGAGAACACGGTCAGTCCTTCGTCGTCGCCCGACTGCGTTTGCATCGCGTAGCGTTCTCCGCTGTCATGCGGCTCGTCGTTATGGGCCACCAACGCGGTCGGGTAAGGGAAACGGTTATTCTCGCCTCGTGTCCAATGGATCGGCAGCGAAGTTATAAATCCGGTAACTGATTCAAGCAGCTTTACGCCCGCCGGTTCATGGCGGGGCTTTTGCCAGAATGCGTCCTCGGCGGGTTGAGGATATGCTGGTGCACCGCTGGCACCTGCGCCTGCGGACTTCTGCGCGAGAGGATCCCAATTGGGCAAGATCGAGGCAGGCCGGTTCGGTTCAAAAGGCGACCAGTTTCTCGGCACATGCTTGAAGGCAGCCTCATAAGCCTTTGCATTTGCTTCCGCCCGCTTCTGTATCATGCGCCAACTATCTGGCTTGCCCGGTTGCAACACCGCATCTCTTAGCTCGTTAGCCGCCTTGCTGCCACCAGCCGTCAACCCGAACAATTTTCCCCAGATTTTCTTTCGTAGTTCATGCGCGAAAACCCGGACTGGCTGCTGGCTCCCCTTTCCATTGATATCCTCGCGGCGATGATCGTCGTCCATGACCAAGA
Organism: Cupriavidus neocaledonicus; assembly: GCF_000372525.1. Taxonomy (GTDB): domain Bacteria; phylum Pseudomonadota; class Gammaproteobacteria; order Burkholderiales; family Burkholderiaceae; genus Cupriavidus; species Cupriavidus neocaledonicus. The sequence goes on along the minus strand of NZ_AQUR01000103.1, from coordinate 217,682 downwards.
CCGCGATCTCTGAATCCCGCTCCCCTAACAGGCTTCGGTCATTGATATTCGCACTACCGAGCAAAGCGTACAGGTCATCGACGACCATCAACTTGCTATGCACATAAATCTGCTCAGTCACATAGCGCTCACCGAGCTTCTTCCAATTACGCAAATTAAGCAACGTTACGTAGTCGAAGCAGGCTGCAACCGGAATACTCTCGTATTCACGATTTCTATCATCCTCGATAACCCGCATGTAGCGAGGATCTTTCTTCTCGCGTAGCTCTCTCGCCTTCAAGGCCCGGCGAATGCCGTTGAGCAAACTCTTGCTTCCGAAAGCGATCGTCTGCATTGTCCAATAGACCTGCACCGCAATGCTGGCGTTTAGCAAACTTCCCTCAGGGTGCACTGGCAATGTAATATAAACATGAAAAGGCGGCCTGTCTTTATCGAGAATAGCTCGAGTAATTCTGGTAACGAGAGCGGAGCATACACGGTTGGTTGGTGGATTGAGGAGTTTGCTATCGTCCACCTTCAACCGGGGCTTGAAACCATCCAACGTTATTCCAACTGGCGCATCGTCATCGAGAACGCCGAGCCGCTTAGCCGTCTTGCTGGCGTCTTTACCTCCGAGATCATTGATGTACTTCGCTGCAGGAGACAAGGAACCGGTGACAAAATCGGCCTCTTCGCCGAAATCTGATACAAAAAACTGGCTCTCAATATAAATGAAACGCCTACTCTTGGCGATCAATTGCAACATCGCCCGGTGAATATCATCCTCTGTGCCGGTTGGTGCTGTGTCCGGCTTCTTCTGCATCGCGTCGTACTCGGCTTTCCGCATACCGGCTGGCGCGCTTCGCAAAACTTGTATATGAGCATTCCCGCGCTTTTCGTATGTGCTCGGTGGCTTAGGCATAGGCAGCTTCATTTTGCTTACCACGTTCCACCGAACAACGAAATTGCGAAGCAGATCCGAAACCGCTGGCCCCTCGATACGGCTGTGTACGTCTTGCCATGGCATTCGTGGTTGAACGGCTGCATTCAACGTCACGTATTGGACACGGTTTCGTTCTGCGCGACGGCCTAGCCCAATAGCATTGGCTCCGACGGCATCCATCGTCGGTTCACTATATGGTACTTGAACTCCACCGGAAGAGATTTGCTTAAGCACTCCGTCGGCCGTGCTGTTGGTCAGACCAGGTAACTTGAAACTATCTGCTGCGCCGGTAAGCAGATCAGGATCGACGATATCCCTAGCCCTCTTATCAAGTGAACCTAGCCAAGCAATGCAAGGATTGTAACGATTAAGGGCCTTGCGACCATCACCATCTGCACGCAAATCATAGCTAGCATCATCATAACGACCATACGCTAAATCAATGCCACCGACAAATGCAATCGCTCGGTCTATGACTACAAGTTTTTGATGATGACTGAAATATGTTGTGTTTCTAGTAGCATTGGATTTCGCGACCGCCACGTGCACACACTTTTCCTTGCTGGAGTAGCCAAGGTGAGTATTGATTGCTTCCAGTGCATTACATGTTTGATCATCATAAGTTTGCACCGGGCTGGTATCGTCCCAAGGCAACACATAAATCTTGACCTTGCGCTGGGCCGCTTCACACAACACATCCCAGAGGCGCTTACCAGGGGCCAGCATCGCGTCCCAGTTCACTTGCCATCCTATGATGCAGATCTCCTGCGAGGCCTTTTCACAGGCGGCGATAAAGTCGGCGAAATACTCTCGCCCGGTAGTGAAGGATACAACCTTGTTTCCCGCTGTCTCTTTGGAGAACACTGCGCCGTGCCCTACCCAGAGATTGCTGGTTGCTGCGCCTTGCGCGGCCCTTCCTTCCTTACCAATAATTTGCGTAAGGACGCGAGACGATTTTTCTTGCCCAGCCATGCTCACTTGACCTTAATATGGTTTAGCAGCGCTTCGCCTGTCGTATGTTTGATATCGCGAGCTGCAACGTCAGCGTAGTATTCTTCTACTGGATGTCCTTCTGCGACTCCGAAACTATCGGCGTATCCCATTGCGTTGAGCGCATGCGCCATTTTTTGCCGGTCATCCCATTCTTCAGATTCACGCAAAAGCGAAACCCGGTGCACCTGACTATCACAGACAAGCCAGATCTGATTGATGTGCTTATTACAAGCACCTTGCAATACATTTTGTTCAGCCGTTGACAAGGCCAGCTTTCCAGCGTCGTCACTCTTGCCCCGCAGAATCTCGTTATTGCTATATAGGGCTTCGAGTTCGCTCTCGGCCTTGACAATGCGCCAATCCGTCAGGGGGAACGCCGCCCCCAGCGGACCTGGTACATCCTGTAATGCAATATTGAACTGCACTGGAATGTCCTCTATGGCCGCATCCGGGAATGACGGCAGGACGTAAGCCGTATCCACCGCCCCCTCAAACTTCCTCTGCGCCGCCTTATAAGTAATCGCCCCCGGACACTCAACCGTAATATTCCCGCCCTCGATCAATATCGAAGCCCCACCCGCCGTGGCAATCCGAATCCGTTTCGCCGCCGCGAAATCCACGTTCATGTTGGCCGACACCACGGTCAAGTCATCCCGTGCCGCCAGCTTTAACAAATCGTGCTGCGCCTGGATATCGATATCATTCTGCCCCGCCGTCAGCTGCAGGCCGATGTTGTTGTCCCCCGCGCTTGAAAGTCCCGCCGCCACGCCGATCGCCTGCCCGGCATGGACGCGGGCCTGGCCGGCTACCGCGATGTTGCTGTCCTGGCCACTGGTCAATGCCACGCTTTCGCCATTGGCGACCTGCAAGTCCTGGCCCGCAACCACGCTTAGCCCGGCCCGGCCATTCAGGTGCACCATGGCCGCGGCCTGGTGCGGAACCTTGCCGGGAGTCGTTGTGTTGCCGCTGGACGCATCGTCCTTGGCCGCTTCTAGCGCTTGACCATCGACCATGCCGGAAGCAGCCTGGGTCTGCTTCTGCAAGGGGGCTTCGTCATCCTTGCCGGTCGACAGCGCCTGCGTCTGGTGCGTGGTCGCGCCCTGGCTCAGGGTCTTGACGAGGTCGCCCGTCTGGCGCAGCAACGCGATGCCGGCGGCGTTGTCGCCGGTGGGCAGCGCGCGGCCGGTGGCGGCGTCGCGGTAGGTGGTCAGCAACAGGCCGGCCTGGCCGCGCACGGCGGCATGGCCGTCGGTGCGCAGCTCGAATCCCTGGCCGCGGAAGCTGCCGCGGCGGTTGTCCTGCTGATGGATCACGTGGCCAAGATTGAGCTGGGTCGACTGCAGCGTGGTGGCCAGTTGCGTGCGCAGCTGGCTGTCGCTGTCGTCCAGCACCAACTGGTTGTAGCCCTTGCCGCCGTGTTCCTGGCTCTTGAAACCCGTGAGCGCCGCGGCATTGCGGTGGCCATCGGGCTGTGAACCCAGGCCGTGCCAGGCAGGGCTGTTACCAGCGGCGAGGTTGCCTTGCGCGCTGGGGGCGCTGTCCGTGCCCTGTGCGTACAGGGATTGGCTGTCGCTGCTCGCCGCGGCACTCTTGCCGCCTGGCGTTGGTGCGTGGCCGGCTTCGCCCTGGCCGTTGTACAGCGCGCCGATGACGAAAGGCTGGTCGATGTCGTCGTCGGCGAACTTGACCAGCACTTCCTGCCCGATGCGCGGCAGCCATTGCCAGCCCATCCCGGCGCCGGCCTGGCGCTGGGCGACGCGGATCCAGCGGCTGCTGCGGTCGTCGGGGCGGTCGCCGCGCTGCCAGTGGAAGCGCACGCGGATCTCGCCAGCGGGGCTGGCGTGGTGTTCGGCGTTGCCATCCGGCTGGGACTGGCCGTCAGGACCGACGACGATCGCGCTATGCACCCCCAGCGGACTGGACCGGCTGTAAAGACGCGGACAATCGACGTCGAGTACGCAGGCGCGCCAGGGACGTCGGGCGTCGATGGCGCGGAAGATAGCCGCGTAGCCCTGTTCGCGTGCTGCCGTCTGCAGCGCTTGCGTGGGCGCCAGGCGCACGGGCTCTTGATCCGGCAGCACGCCCAGCAGGCCGGGCGTTGCCTCTGCGGCGTCCGGTGCGGCCGGGGGTGTGTCGAAACACAAGGCTGCCTCGAGCGGCCCCATGCGATCGGCCAGTGCGGCGCGCGTGTCGGCGGCCAGGTTGTTGATGCCGCAATGCTCCACCGCATCGAGCAGCAGCGGGTACCCTGCCGCACCGTCTTCCAGCAGCGGCAGGTGCGGGCAGCCAGTGACGGTCAGGCGCATCCCACTGCGCAGCGTGCGCACGGACGCCCGGCCGGTGAACAGCAGTGCGCGGGCTTCAACGGCTTCGATCACCTGCTCGGCAACACGCTGCGCGCTCGCGGCGTCCGGCGCCAAGGACAGGCTGACGGACAGGTACGGATCCGGGCTGACCGCCCGGCCCGCATTGCCAACATAACGTGCCGGTGCGTGGCCGCGGATAGCACGCTTGGCCTCCGGGTCCCATGCCGTCACGGCCACGCCGGCCACAGTCGCGCGGGTCTCGCACGCCAGCTGCTGGATGGCATCGGCCGATTCCTGACTGTGCGCGCGATGGAAACGGATGCCGCCACCCGCCGCAGATTCTTCGTCTTCCGGCAATTGCGCGCTGTCGGCAAAGATCACCACGGCATGTCCGCTGGGCGCTTCCTCATCTTCCACGACGGTATAGCCCAGGCCGGCCTCGGCCAGCAGGCGCGACAGGAAGTGATAGTCGGTCTCGCGGAACTGCGCGACATGGGCACGCTCTCCGATGGCAGCGATGCGCGCCTCGGCGCCGGCCGCGTAGCGCCAGTGCGCGTGCGGCGCATAGGGCTGCAGCACGGTCTCGATGATGCTGTCGAGCTTGCGGTTCTGGAAGACCTGGCTGTTGCGCTGCTGCGTGGTCAGCCACAGCCACGGCACCACGGTCAGGCGATAACGCGCCAGGCTGCCGTCGGCGCCGAGCTTCTCGGCCTGCCGGATCAGGCCGGTGCGGCGCGACTGGCCGCCGCCGGCGAGCGTGGTCCGCAGCGTGACACGTTGGCCAAGCAGACTGTCCAGTGAGATATCGGCGTTGGCACTGACCGCGACGATGCGCGACTCGGCCAGCGCGGACACGCCTTCGCGGCCGATCCAGGCCTCGACGGCGAGTTCGCCCAGCGCGCCTTCACCTTCCAGCGCATACAGGCGGTGCGCCGCGCTGAAAAGATGTTGGTAAAGAGTGGTTACATCCATTCGCTGTCCGTTCGTGCAGCCGCAACTGCGTCAGGGGCCGACATGCCAGCGGATCTACCGTTGCCGGTGCCCGCCTTGATTGCAAGCACGGTGTGGCGCATGCCGGGCCGCCACACCGATTCTCTGTAATGCGATCGAACCGTCGCGGGGTTCAGTTGCGCGCCTTGGTGGTAGAGCGCGTGCTCGCCGTCGCCGTGCTGATCGGCTTGCCCTCGGGTTGGGACAGCAGCGCTGCCAGGACTTCGGCGTCGGGGTCAGCCGCCGTGCCTGAAGATTTGCGACGCGTTGTTTTCGACTTGGCCGAGGTGTTGGCCTTGGCGACGGTCTTCTTGTCCTTGCTGTTCGCAGCGGTACTGGCGCTGGCTTTTTCCACCGGCGGCGGCGTCTTCGACGTTGCTGTCTTTTTGGTATTTTTGCTGACTTCAGTAGTCTTTGGCCGTGCCCCGGCTGGCTGGGTACCGAGAGACGTCAGCGCGGCCAGCGTGGTCGCGCCCGCGACCGCACCTGCGGCAACCGCTGCGCCATCGACCTTGCCGAGCCGATCCAGCGCAGGGTCGCTGTTATCGGCATCGACGATGGTTGCGGCCTGCGGCTGAGAACTCTCGGCAACTGATTGGGCGGATTCCGCCGACGCGGCGGAAGTGACCGGGGCCGATGCTGGCGCATTGTCGGCCAGCGTCTGCCCGCCGGGCGCAGCTCCGCCGGCGGCAGGCTGTGCCGGGACCGCCGGATTGCCCGCCTGGATCGATACGGGCGTATCGTCGACCGGGTCCAGCCAAAGCCAGCCTGCCACAGCCGTTGCGGCAACAGCGACCAGGCCCGCTCCCAGGTAGCGCCCAGCAGGCTTCCTGGCCGGAGCCTTGGCCGCCATCGGCACGCGGCCTTCAAGGCTGGCCAGGATGCGGGTCTGCCCAGCGGCATCGGCGTCAGGCTCGCTGCCGAAGAGCGTTGGTGGCGCTGACGGCTTCACATCGTCGCTATTGCTCATCTGTCATCAAGAAATTTGAAATAAAATGCGCGGCGGACGCTACCGGCCGGATTTACAATTACCGGCCCGTTGTGTCATATATGTCAGATTCGATCATTTTGGCCTTAGACTCCCGGATTCTACGGCTGGCATCGTCGAAAGACAAACCCGATACGGGGGACATCACCCCGGATTGAGATCAAATCGAACACAGATGTAAAAAATACTGAATATGCTCGGCACCCTTGCGGAGGCTTCGCCGCAGCGGCACAGCCCAGCCCGGTCAAGCAGGTAAGCATGGTCTTTGTCGCACTGGTCCTCTATTTCGTGTTGATGGTTGCCGCTGCTGCCGTGCTGCTTCTGCCCGCAGTACGGCAGCGCTGCTTTGCGGTAGCGCGCTCGCAGTGGCGCCGCCTGAGCACCAGCGCGGCGTCGGCGGGCTCGCAATCGGCCAGTTCGATCCGCCACTCCGTGGGCAGCGCCACCACGACACTGGCTTCGGCCCGGGACTTCCTGGCCAAGCGCCGCGCACTGGTCCTGGCTGCCGCGGGGGTGGTGACTTTGCCGCCGGTGCTTGCGCTGGCGTTGCGTCACCGGCAGGTCTTCCAGTTCGAGGACGATGACGGTGTGCGCGAACCGGATCCGCAGATCGCCGCGCTGCTCAATGGCGAGCGCCTGGTGCCGCCGCCACCGCTGCCGCCAGAGGTATTCACCACGCGCGAAGTGGAGCTGATCCGCCCGGCGATCCGCGAGGCCAGCCGGGATTGGGAGCAGCTGGATGCCGAATTCAGGCAGCGTCTGTTGCTGGTCTACAAGATCATGCGCGACGAGCACGGCTATGAAATGGCGCTGCTGGAGGGCTACCGCAGCCCGGAACGGCAGGCCAAGCTGGCGGCGATGGGCAGCCACGTGACGCAGGCCGGCGCCTACCACAGCTACCACCAGTTCGGGCTGGCCGCGGACAGTGCCTTCTACCGCGACGGCAAGCTGGTGATCAGCGAGAAGGACCCGTGGGCCATGCGCGGCTACGAGTTGTATGGCCGCGCCGCCGAGTCAGCCGGCCTGGTCTGGGGCGGCCGCTGGAAGATGATGGATCTCGGGCACGTCGAGCTGCGGCGTCCGGGTGTGCTGGGCAAACGGCCGGCACAGCAATAACGGCACGGTCGCCGCGCATGGCGGGGCTGGCAGGAACATGGATACAGGACCGGCAGCGGTTGGCCGGCGCAATTTGGGGAGAGCGTAGTGGCACGTCCTTTCATTCTGCTGGGCGACAAGACCGACCACGGCGGCGTGGTGATCACCGCCTCGGGCAACACCAGCACCAACGGCAAGGGCATTGCGTGCGTGGGGGACCGTGTTACCTGCCCTCGCTCAGGCCATGGCGGCACCACCGTCATCGTCACCGGCGACCCCAACGTGATCATCGACGGCCGTGCCGCCGCGCGGCACGGCGACAAGACCGCTTGTGGCGCAACCTTGCTGTCCAGCCAGGGCGTGACCGGCAGCGCATGAAGTCCCGGCAACGAACGGCCGTTTCAAACGCCCTTGCGCCGCTACTCGACACGAAACCATGTTTCCAAGACTGATCAAGTCCACGCTGATCCTGTTCGCGGTGTTCGCCGTGGTGTGGGTCGCGACCATTGCCTGGTGGCAGTCGATCAACCGCATGCCGACCACTACGGATATCGTCACGCACCTGGCGCTGATGCCGGCGGGCATGGTGGCTGCCTACCTGGTCATCAAGCGGGCCCTGGACGGGATCCGCACCAATGTCGCGGCCGCCAGCCAAACACCCGCCACTGCGGCGCCCGGAGAAGCCGGCAATGCCGTGGAGGGGACGCAGGCGCAGCCCAACGATCCCACCCGTACCTGGCGCGCGGCGCTGCTTGCCACCGCCGTGCGCACGCCCGCCGGCAACGCACCCGATGCGCTGGCGGAGGCCGCCAAGGCCGGCAACCGGCCCGGCCTGGTTGCGATGGATGGCTTGCCCGCGCCTGTCTTTGCTGCCCAGGTCGAGTCGCTCGATATCGAAAGCCTGCGCACGGAATTCAACGCGCGCACGCCTGATCTGGTCTGGGACGACGAGGCCCTGCGCGCACTCGCGCTGGCGGCCGAGGTCACCGACGAGCTGGCCATGCAGGCGGCCGTCTACGCGCCAGCCGGCCACGACCAGGCCGTGCCGGACAGCACCGCGCCGCTGGTGGCCACCCTGCTGCTGCCACGCGGCTGGCCTGAACCGCGCCAGGCCGCGGCAGGCGACTGGTTGCGCGAGCGCTTGTCCCAATACTGGCCAGCCGCGCGACTGACGCTCGAAGCCACGGCCGCGCGCGGCGACGGCGATGCCCTGCTGCTGCTGGATCGTGCCACCCAGGCCGTGAACCGCCCGGTCGACGGCCAGCCGGCGCTACGCATGCTGGTGGCCGCGGATTCGCTGATCGGCGCCAATACCATCGAGGCCCTGGAACAGGAAGACCAGTTGTTCAGTGCGCGCTGCCCGCATGGCCGGACCCCGGGCGAGGCCGCCGCCGGCGTGTTGCTGGGCGCGCACCGGCCTGCCGCCGGCGCGGCCAAGACCGGCACGGACGAGGATGCCGACGCCCAAGCCGATAGCGCACCGATCCTCATTACGCGCGCTGCAATGGCCCGCCTGGAAGCGCCTACCGCAGACCGCGGCCAGCCCCAGCTCGAGGCCCTGGCCCAGGCTGTCACCCAGGCGCTCGAGACCATTGCCGGCAAGGCCGAAGCCGCGCCCCAGGATGCAGCAGACACCGCGCAGCAGTCCGAAGAAGCCCCGGCGGCCGTGGCAACCGTCGTCACAGACACCGGCGTCCACCCCGTGCGCACGGTCGAGATCGCCCAGGTCGTCAGCACGCGTTTCCCCACGCTGGACCCCGTTGCCGACCTGCTGGCGCTGGGCCTGCCGTGCGGCTATGCCGGCGCCGCCGGTGCGCTGCTGCCAGTGGTCGTGGCCCATCAGCTGGCGCTCGACGGCGGCCGGCCCGTGCTGGCACTGAGCGCCGGCGACGCGCAGCAGCGTGGCGCCGTCGCAATCCTGCCGGCGTGATCCATCGCCTGACCCGAACCGCGCCCCCGAATCCCGTATTGCTCCCGAGCCAAAGGCAACATGCATCGCATCCTTAACTTCCTGACCCACACACGCACGCTGTCGGTATTTGGCGTGGTCGTGCTGACCGTCTTCCTGTTGCTGATGGCGCAGACTTTAGAAATCGGGCTGGCCTGGGTCGCCATTGTCCTGGGCGTATTGCTGCTGGCGTGGCTGGCCACCTACCTGTGGAAGCGCTGGCGCGCGCGCCGGGCCAGCGGCAAGCTCGAGGGCATCCTCGAGCAGCAGGCCGACATGGCCGCCAAGGCCGCGCCGCCCGACAAGCGCGACGAGGTCGAGGCGCTGCGCACGCGCCTGGCCAGCGCCGTGAAGACCATCAAGACCTCGAAGCTGGGGCAGATGTCGGGGAGCGAGGCGCTCTACGAGCTGCCCTGGTATATCGTGATCGGCAACCCCGCGGCGGGCAAGAGCACGGCGGTGCTGAACTCGGGTCTGCAATTTCCGTTCGCCGACAAGAACAACGCCGTGATCCACGGCATTGGCGGCACGCGCAACTGCGACTGGTTCTTCACCACCGAAGGCATCCTGCTCGATACCGCTGGCCGCTATGCCGTGCATGAGGAAGACCGGCGCGAATGGCTGGGCTTCCTGGACCTGCTCAAGCGCTATCGGCCCAAGGCGCCGATCAACGGCATCGTGGTCACGGTCAGCATTCCGGAGCTGACGCAGAACCGGCCCGAGTTCGCCATCAACCTGGCCAAGAACCTGCGCCAGCGCGTGCAGGAACTGACCGAGCGGCTTGAAGTATTCGCGCCGGTCTACGTGATGTTCACCAAGGCCGACCTGATCACCGGCTTTACCGAATTCTTTGGCGACAACGAGAAGCAGGAGCGCGACCGCGTCTGGGGCGCCACCCTGCCCTTCGCTCCCGAAGAGCGCCGCGACGTCGCCTCTGTATTCGACCAGCGCTTCGACGAACTGTGCGACGGCCTGAAGGAGATCAGCGTGGCGCAGATCGCGCAGCACCGCAACGGCAAGCTGTCGCCGGGGCTGCTGAGCTTTCCGCTGGAGTTCGCCTCGGTCAAGCCCACGCTGCGCGCCTTCCTGGTCACGCTGTTCGACGAGAACCCGTTCCAGTACAAGCCCGTGTTCCGCGGCTTCTACTTCACCAGCGCTGTGCAGGAGGCCAGCACCACCAGCGTCTCGGCCGAGCGCATCGCGCGCCGTTTCGGGCTCAAGCTGGAAGGCGTGGCCGGCAACCGCGAGGTGTTCTCGAAGAACGGCTTCTTCCTGCGCGACCTGTTCTCGAAGGTGATCTTCGCCGACCGCCGCACCGTGCGCCAGTTCGCCAGCCCCGCCAAGACGCGGCTGCGCTTTGCCACGTTCTTCGGGCTGGTGCTGGTGCTGGGCCTGCTGCTGGGCGGCTGGACCTGGTCGTTTCTCGGCAACCGGCAGCTGACCGCAAACGTGCAGGCGGACCTGGACAAGATCGTCAAGATGCAGCAGAACCGCGTCGACCTGCAGGCGCGGCTGGAAGCGCTGGACATCCTGCAGGACCGCATCGAGCAGCTTGAGCGCTTCCGCGCCGACCATCCGCTGGCGCTGTCGCTCGGTCTGTACCAGGGCGACACGCTGCAGCACAAGCTGCTGGACGAGTACTACAACGGCCTGCGCCAGGTGATGCTGAAACCGGTCGGCGGGGCCATCGAGACCTTCCTGGCAGAAGTCAACGCCCATCCCGAGCAGCTTGCGCCGATGGTGCGCCCGCCGGAAACCGGAGCAGTGGCCGCGACGTCGCTGGCGTCGACAGCACCGGCTTCCGCGCCCGCTGCCACCGCCGCCACCGCTGCGACAACCGCCGCGCCCGCCGCTGGCAAGCGCTACACCGACGCCTCCCCCTCCAACGTGGAAGACGCGTACAACGCGCTCAAGACCTACCTGATGCTGGCCGACAAGCGCCATGTCGAGGTCGCGCACCTGACCGACCAGATGACCCGCTTCTGGCGCGGCTGGCTCGAAGACAATCGCGGCAATATGCCGCGCGAGCAGCTGATCCGTTCGGCGGAGCGCAACCTGTCGTTCTTCCTGGCCCGCGTCAATGACGACAACTGGCCGCTGCTCGAAGGCAACCTGTCGCTGATCGACCAGTCCCGCGAGAACCTGCGCCGCGTGGTGCGCGGCATGCCCGCGCGCGAGCGCGCCTACGCCGAGATCAAGGCCCGCGCCTCCACCCGCTTTGCCCCGATGACCGTGGCCCGAATCGTGGGCGACACCGGCGCCTCCGTGGTCGCCGGCAGCTACGCCGTGCCCGGCACCTTCACGCGCGAGGCCTGGCTTGGCTACGTGCAGCCTGCCATCCGCGAGGCCGCCAGCAAGGAACTGCAGAGCAAGGACTGGGTGCTCAACGTTGCCGCGCGCGATGACCTGACCCTGGAAGGCAGTCCCGAGCAGATCCAGAAGACGCTGGTCACGATGTACAAGACCGAATACGCGCGGGAATGGCAGCGCTTCATGCAGGGCGTGACCATCCAGGATTTCGGCAGCTTCGAGCAGGCGGTGGCCAGCATGAACCTGCTTGGTGATCCTGCAAACTCGCCGATCCGCAAGGTGCTGGACACTGCTTATGAGCAGACCTCGTGGGACAACCCGTCGCTGCTCAATGCCGGCCTGAAGCAAGCCAAGTCCGGCATGCTCGACTGGTTCAAGCGCCTGATCTCGCGCGGCACGCCCTCGCAGGTCAGTGTCAATGTCGATGTCAGCGGCGCCAATACCGCCGCGGGCGCCATCCCGATGGGCCCGGTCGGCAAGGAGTTCTCGGGCCTGGCGCGCATCGTCGTCATGCATGACAACAACTCGATGCTGCGCGGCTATATGGAGTCGCTGTCGAAGGTGCGCACGCGCTTCAACCAGCTCAAGAACCAGGGCGACCCCGGCCCTGGCGCACGCCAGCTGATGCAGCAGACGCTGGATGGCAATGGTTCGGAGCTGTCCGATGCTCTGAAGTATGTCGACGAGCAGATGATGACCGGCCTCACCGACAGCCAGCGCCAGGCACTGCGGCCGCTGCTGGTGCGCCCGCTGCTGCAGTCTTACGCCGTGGTGATCCGCCCGGCCAGCGTCGAGATCAACAAGGTCTGGAACGCACAGGTGTACCAGCCGTTCAGCCAGACCCTGGCGACCAAGTACCCGTTTGCCTCGGATGCCAAGATCGAAGCCAGCGCGGCGGAAATCGGCCAGATCTTCGGGCCGGAGGGGGCCATCGCCAAGTTTACCACCGCCACCATCGGTCCGCTGTCGGTGCGCCGCGGCGACATGCTGGCCGCGCGCACCTGGGGCGACCTGGGCCTGACGCTGGCGCCGGAGTTCACCACCAACTTCACGCGCTGGGTGGCGCCGCTGACCGGCGGCGCGGCGGGCGGCGGTGGCGGCGCCACGGCCGCGGCGGCCCAGCAGACCGTATTCCAGATCCTGCCGACGCCCGCGACCGGCACCACCGAGTACACCATCGAGATCGACGGGCAGCAGCTGCGCTATCGCAATACGCCGGCGCAGTGGGCCAACTTTGTCTGGCCTAACCCGCAGGGTTCGCCGGGCGCGAAGATCACGGCGACGACCTTCGATGGGCGCTCCGTCGAGCTGCTTAACGAGCCCGGCCGCTTTGGCCTCGAGCGCCTGATTGCGACCGCTGCGCGCAAGCGCCGCCCGGATGGCGCCTTCGACCTGACCTGGAGCCGCGACAACATCGCGGTCAGCGTGGCATTGCGCATCATCAGCAGCCCGCAGACCGCGGGCAACGCCAGCGCATCCGACTCGCCGCAGAGCCAGGGCCTGCGCGGCCTGCGCCTGCCGACCGCGATCGCCGACGCCAATGCGCCGCTCAATACCGCGACGCCGCCAGCCGCTTCACCGTCGACTTCGCCCGCGGCAGCGCCGTCCGCCCCGCCTGTCCCGAACCCGCAGGCCAGCACGCCGGGCAGCGCGCAGGCCTCGGCCCAAGTCAACCAAGGAGGTACGGCGCAATGAGCCAGCCGACCCAACTGCAGCTGTCCTATTTCGGCAAGCTCCCTTCCCGGGGCGACTTCGTCAAGAGTGCCAATAACACCCAGCTGCTCGATACGCTGGACCGCTGGCTTGCGCAAGGCATGGAACTGCTGGCCGAAGACCCGGCCTGGAAGGCTTGCTATGACGCGTGGAAGCCGATGCACTTCGCCTTCCTGGGCTCGCAAAGCAAGCTCGCCATTGCGGGTGTGCTGATGGCCAGCAGCGACCTGTCGTCGCGGCGCTTCCCGTTCCTGACGGCAGCGGCGATGGAGGTGGAGCGTCCCTTGCAATTCATCGCCCGCAGCCCGCTGGCGCTGGCCCGCCTGTGGACGCGCGCCGGGCAGCAGATGCATGCGCTCGCCCAGGCCTCCGATGCCACCGAAGGCCTGCAGCAGCTGGCCCAGTCCCAGCTGGGCGTGGAAACCGGTGCCGGCGCCCAGACCCACGACGCCAGCTTTGCCGACTTCATCGACTTCCAGACCGTGGCCGGCCTGGAACACATGCTGGCCGGCCAGGGCCAGCATGTACGCTTGCGCCGCACGCTGCTGGCGCTCGGCATCCTGCTGCAGCCGCTGATGTCGTCCGGATCGTCGCACCTGGAAAAAGGCCTGACCCTGCCGCTGCCCGCCGACCCGCTCTACCGCAGCCTGGTCGCGAGCTTCTGGCTGGAACTGGTATCGCGCTTCCTGCACCGGGCCGACTTTGAACTATCGATCTTCCTCGGGCAGATCGGCGGCAACGAGCGGCTGGTGATCGGCTTCAACGGCGCCTCGTCACGCACGCTGCACGGCGTGATCTCGCCGCTGGCCTATGCCGAGCAGAACATCAATATCGATGACCCGGAATGGGTCGAGCAACACGTCAACGGAGACTACGGCATGGCCAAGTTCGTCAGCTACATGGACCAGCCGCAGCTGTCGCTGCGCCTGGCGCTCGACACCTTCCGTGAAGTCTTTGCCGGGGAATGAGCATGGGTGTCAATGCAGTACGCAACCGGGCGGCCCACTTCAAGGCCGCCTCCGCCGCCGTTCGAACACGTACCCCTGCACTGGCCGCGGGCTTGCTGGCCGCGCTGGTCATGCTGCCCGGCCATGCCGCGCCCGGCGATCCCGGCACCACGGCCACGCCTGCCGCGCCGGCGGCCGCCCCTTCAGGCCGCGTCGTCGCAGGCGGCGCGGTCCCTGACGAAGCCACCAAGGCCAGTGTGCTGGCGCGCCTGCGCGAGCTGTATGGCAGCGCCAACGTGGTGGACCAGATCGAAGTCGGCAACGTGGTCTCGCCCCCGAACTGGTCGGCCAATGTGCAGAAGATCCTCTCGCCGCAAATCAAGCAGGTCAGTCGCGGCCAGCTGAGCATCGATGGCACGCAGGTATCCGTGCACGGCGACGTGCGCAACGAGGCCCAGCGCCAGCAGATCGCCAGCGACATGGCCACCGGCCTGGGCCAGAGCTATACGGTGAAGAACGGCCTGCGCGTGCCGGCCTCGGAACAGAACCTGCTGGACCAGACCCTGGCAAACCGGATCATCGAATTCGAGACGGGCGCCGCCACGCTGACGCCCAAGGGTCGCGCCATCCTCGATGAAATGGCCGCGGTGCTGCCGCGCCTGAGCGGCCGCAAGATCGAGATTGTCGGCCACACCGACAACTCCGGCAGCCGCGCGCTGAACCTGACGCTAAGCCAGGCACGCGCCGAGACGGTGAAGAACTACCTGATCGGCAAAGGCGGGGAGCCCGGCATGCTGACTGCGGTGGGCGTGGGGCCGGACCAGCCCGTGGCACCGAATGACAAGGAGGAAGGGCGGGCGAAGAACCGGAGGATTGAGTTCCGGGCGGGGCAGTAATCCAGCATTGCTGTGTCACGCCGGCGCATCGATACTGCCGGCGTGGCCTGCGACTACGCGTCGTTGTCGGTGGAAGGATCCGCGCTAACGCCCAGCAGTTCCTCGATCTGCGACAGCGTGGCATCGTCCTTGACCACCGTACGCAGCCACGCGTGCAGCGGCATGTCGCCCCACTTGGCAGCGCGCGCTGCAAGGTAGGCTACCGGGCTGTGCGGTTCCGTGCGGCGGAAGAAATCTGCAACCTCGCGCAATTGGGATAGAGCCTGTGCGCGTGTACGGATGGGGCCTGCATGCACAGTGTCGGCGGCGCCGACCGGCGCTGTGGCTTGCCCAGCCTGCACCACCGCCGACGATGCTGGCGTCACATCAGCGCCAGCGGCCTTTTCCGCTGGCTTGCCGACAAAACGCTCCACCAGCGCACGCACCGCCTCCAGCTCCTCCCGTGCTTGCCGGAAGCTTGGTGCATGCTCGCCAGCCTGCTCGTCGAGCACATCGCTCAGCTGCTTCAGCGCAGCCTCGCAAGCCACCAGGTCCGCGTGCAGGGTCGAATAGAATGCCGCAGGCGTCTTCTTGCGCGCTGCCTCGAACTGCTCTTGGCTGACCTTGCCCTGTGCCAGTTCATCCGCCTGCTCAGGGTCGCGGCGGATCGCTTCGGCCAGGTGCGTCGCGACCTCCCAGTCAACGTACGAGTAGCCGCCGGCCGATTCATCGACCAGCGGAATCTCGCGGATCAGCTGGCTCGATCGCCCTGCCAGCCACGTTACGCTGCCGGTGCGGTAGTCGACATCATCGGCTTCCATCACCGGGTGCAGGTGATCCCAGTACTGGCTGCAAAGTTCCGCCGTCAGGTGATAGCCGTCGCGCAGCCCGGCGAACCCGCGTACCTTGGAGAGCGCCTCGGTCAGCCAGACCGCAAGGCGAAGGTCCTTGGTTCGGTCCTGCAGCAGCGCGGTGGCGATGCCGATGACCTCGCGCCAGTCAGCCTCCTTGATATCCGTCACCCAGTCACCCTGGTCCAGTGACGGGTCATCGAAGCGGCGCGCCTCCTGAATGCGGTCGAATTCAGCAGAGAAGAGCAGGTCTTCACCACAGGGTTGGTCGCCAGGAAGGGGGGCAAGCAGGCGGTCGAACTGGAGGGAAGCCATGATGGTCAATCAGCTTTGGAAACAAGGGGTAAGTGTACCGCTGGAAGGGCAATCTAAGTCTCAAAGTGTTACCCATCGTATCCAAATTACAAACAACGAAGCTAACGCGCCATCGCCTCGTCGAGGCCCTCTGCAGTACCCCAGTGCCTCATGAACTCCACTTCATCTGCCTGGGCCAGCTTGCCTTCTGCGCGATACACCATCGCAGTCATCACAGCACCTGTCTGCACCGGCCTATCCTCTGGCTCTCCAATACCCGAATCGCTCTCCCAGGCCTTCGGAAAACGCGGCCACGCGCAAGTGGATTGCGCCAGGGCCATATACAGGGGTAGATAGAACGACGCATCCATCTCCAGCCTGCATTGCGCAGCGCTTGGCATTCCGCAGTAGGTGCTGTAGGCAGGTGGCAGGTAGCGGGGTACCTGTTTGAATGTCGTCGGCGCATTGGGTGGGATCACGTCGACCGAAGGACCTTCCTCCATATATTGGCGAATGTATTCCCACAGGCCTGCAACGCCGTCCGGGTAGTATGCGGTCGTCGCGGACTCGATAAAGATAACGTCCTCGCCGTCCGCGGCGGGATCCTCAGCATTGAATGGCGGGTGGTAAAGCGCCAGTGGCTGGGCCTGCTTGTAGCGGACCACTTTGGGCTCCATGCGTGCGGGAAAGGGCTTCAGCACGGCCTCCAGCCGGCCCCATGCAAACACCTTGTTGCCGCCACAATAGTCTGGGCGCAAGACATAGACCTGGCGCGTCTTGCGATTGAACCGAATACGCCCGCGCAGGGGGCCGAAGAATGCCGTACGCCCTCCCAGACCAACGAACATCATGATTACGAGGAACACGAAGCCGGCCAAGAGGAACAACAAAATCGTCCAGCCTCCGATCACCAACGGAAGCATCGCCGATTCATAGGGCTCGGACCAGCCCAGGAAAAATATCCTGCCAGACAGCAGCGGGTGGAGAGCCAGGCCATACCAGACCCAAACCGTGAACAGGCAGCCAAGCAGTACCAGCAACGCCCATGACGTCACCATGCTCTGCACACCGAAGCCCGGGTTGGCAAGTTCCAGGTAGGCATCGTTCTGCGCATAGACGCATCGGCCAGGGACAAACACCCCTTCAGCCGCGCCCGCCTCGTTGACACGCCAGCGGCGCTGTCCTTCAATGTTCAACAATTCACGGCCCTTGGCGACGGACCGACGCCTTGCGCGTGCGTATTCGTATTCGCGACCGAACATGAAATTCCTTGTAAATCTGCCCCGGCTTAACCGCCCTGCAATTCAGCCTGTGCGTTCGCCAACTGCTGCAGGGTATCCTTCAGATTATCGTGGATCGGCGACTTCCGGTCCTTGTTGCGTAGCTTGTTCAACGGATTGTCCTGCAACCAGTTGACCCATGGCTCGTCGCTCAATGCCCAGATGGCAACGATAGCGACCACGGCGACCACCGCGCCAATCAGGCCAAATACCGCGGCCGCAGCGGCCCAACCGGCCGATATACCCGCCGCAGCGCCTCCAGTCATCAGCGCCACAATGCTTGCCCCGGACCCCGCGATCGTGAACAGCGTCCCGACAGCACTGACGATCTGCGCCAGCATCAGTCCATATTCCTGCCGCTGCGCCGACTTGACCGCATCCATGGAGTCAAGGACCATGGAAATCACTGCTGCCGGCGCCAGGAACTTGAACGCGGTCACGCGTAGTGCTTTGAGGTGCCGAACCTGCAGACCTTCAAACGTACTACGCATCCCCGGAGCGGTGAACAAGTCATGCGCCTTGACGCTCTTGAAGATCGTCTCTTCGTAGGCTTTGGCACGCCAGTCCATGACACTGCCAATGCCTTGCAAGATGCCACCGACCATGTCGGTCCCGCTTCGGGCATCCATTTTCACACCGAACTGAACACCCTTGATAATTCCTTGAGCTACGTCCAACACACCTGCCAGCGCTGATGCTCGCGCGTTGGGAACGACCTTCGCAGCTGCAGCCGGAAGGCCTCGCCTCACGCGGACTGTTGCGGCATTCTTGGCGTTCCTGAGCCGGTCTCGTTCGGCCTGCGCCAACTGTGCGGCATGGCGGTCTGCCGTGCTGCCAACTGTTGCAACAGCAGTCAGGGAAAGAAGACGTGTCAGGGCCGCTTCGGCACGCGTCACCGGCATCCCCTGCACGGTCTGCACCATCTTGACACTCATCAAGCTGGCCACATGTGCCGGCCACGCAAGCTTCTGCAGCTTGTCGCTCTGACTGATGGCCGGAAACTCATCCAGGAAACCCAACGCCTTGTCGCCAAGCGCCACGCGTGCGCCAAATGGCTTGAGCCAGTTGGCTACTTTGTCGGCAATCGGTGTCGTAGGATCGACCGATGGAAGCGTCACGCTGCCCTCACCCATGATCTCACGCATGGCAGCCTTCAGTGTGCCATTCCCGCGCGTCAGCATCAAAGACAGCGGCTTTCCATCGACCAGCTTGGCCGCCTTGATCCATGCGTGTCCGGACCGGTTGCTCTCCGTGCCGGCAAGCGCATGTGCCAGTTGTTTGGACAATGCTGCTCCACCTCCCAGAGATCCGATCCGGTCATCGGCGGCACTGTAGCAATTTGCAACCGTAAGCAACGCCTGGCTGTTCAGCCACGCCACCTGGTCCTTGCCCAGATTGGCTCGAAGTTGCGCGTCCAGCTCAACCTGCTTCCGTTGTTCCTCCAGAATTTCCTTGCCCTTTGCCTCGTCATAGTACTTGCCGTACTCCGCCTCTCCGGCAGCTGCGGCGAGTGCCCGCTCACGGGCCAGTTGCTCTTCGCGCCGGCGCATCATCATTTCCTGCTGCTGCCGGCGCATAGCCTCGTCCGGATAGATCATCGGCGGCATGCGCTGAATAACTTCCATGCGCTGCTTGATATCCGCCTCGGTGCGAGCAACGGTGCCCTCCTTAATCAGCTTCCGGAGGCTTTGGGCGGCAACCGCCGTCTGGCACACCCACTCATTGCTGATGCTTTCGTGCAGGCCATTCGCGCTTCTGGCCTGCCAGGCGGTATAGGCCACTTGCGCTTCGGCCTGCAGATGCCCGAGTTCCTGGCAAATTCCAAGCGGATCCTCGCAGGCAACGACCGCTCCTTTTCCTGACATCAGCATTTCGCGCATGGCCAGTAGCCGAGTCGCATGTGCCTTGCCATAGGTTGGCTGCTTGACCGTCATCGGAATGGTTTCGGTCGCGCCGACGGGGCTGATGTAATCGTACGAATACACGGGCATTTCGACGTCTTCAAGGTAGTCGCCCCAGCCACGCTCCCTGGCACTGCTGCCCATCAGACCATACAGCAGCGGCTCGCACGCATCGCAAATCTTGAGCTTATTGGAGAACGCCCCGTAGTCCAGCATATCTGCAAATAGATTCTCTGGCTCCGCGGTGTCTTTTTGCGCGTGGTTGCCCGTGAACCATCCCTTCGCGTCAAAGCTCTGCATGTAAGTATCGAGCTTTGCCTCTACCTCGCGCTTGAGATGCCTGGGGTCCAGCAGGTCCGGATGGAACATGTACCAGACTTTCGTGACCTCAGTCGGCTTGTCGATCCAGACCAGACTGTTGTTTGCCTGGCGTGGCCCGCGGGCGCAGGCGATCTTCACCTTTGCCGTGGCGGGAAGCATTACATCAAACTTGTTCAGGAACCCTTGCGGATGCACGGCATAGCCTTCCCATGCCTTTCCGGTCAGACGCTCTATGCAAAGATACAGGTACCCTGCCCGCAGCATTCGCAGGTTATAGGCAGCCTTATCCAGCCCGATGCCTCCCGGCTCGGTCTGCAGATGGCCCTTCGGCGTATATCGCTTCAGCAATGCCATCGCGGAAGCCTGCGAATGGTAGGCGACACCATACCGTCCGAACAGGATCGGCAACCCGGTACGGGAGCAATTGGAGCACGGCGTCTTGCAAGGCTGGCTTGCGGTCATGGGATATTCCTCTCCAGTACGGATTCATGAAGCAGGCCGGCAAACGACGCCTCGGGGTCGGACTTCAGCCGCTGCAGTATCCCCGCAAGGCGTTCGCGCAGCCCGGGCTGATCCCAATTCAGGGGCACGGAGCCTGTGCGCGCCAGCCAACTTTCTCGCACAAAGGCTTCCAGGCAGGCACCTGCCAGACCTGCTCCAATACCTTGCGCCACCATGCTGCTCATCGTGATGCCATCAGGTTGCAAGGCCACGTCAACTTCGTCTGCTGCCAGCCGCTGCCATACCTTGCTGGCGACGGGGGAAGCATCAGCCCATGACCATTGTTCGTCATCGAGCAGGCGGCTGAACAGCATGCCAGCCGCCGCCCGCACCGCCTGTGGCTTGGAAACGTGCTGCCATGCCGGCGCGGCGGTGGCGGTCGGGATGCCCTCGATTAGTTCATCAGGATCCCACGGCTCCCACGGCTGCTCCAACGACCACCAGTTGTCGATCGGCCCCATCCAGGCGGACTGCTGGGCCGCAGACAGATGCTTCCACACGCGTTGCATGACACGGGGATCGTGATAGCGGAACAGCCGCGCTGGCTCCTCCTTGCCCCGCATTTGGAAGCCCAGCCGCAGCAGATGCGCTGCGACGGCATGTCCAGGTGCGCGGCTAACCAGCACACCGCACAGCGGCTGCCGCACCATGCGTTGCCTGGACGCGAGCCAGGCCATGGCCAGATGGCTGGCCAGCCACTGCTGCGCCTTGGCCTCGGCGAACGATCCGGGTATTGCACATTGCATGGCCGGCGGCAGGGGAACGAGGCACGGTGCACTACCCGCCCTGCCTTCAAAGAATGGATCCGGCACTGCGACCCTGGCCTCGGCATGTTCCGCAAAATCAAGGGCAAATGCCTCACCGACGGGATTGTCTTGCCAGCTGTCGAGCAGCAGCCACGCAACCGGCGCCTCATCGCTTTTGCGTTCGCCATCAAGGCCCGCCGAGGCCTGGCAATGCTCGGCAAACATGCGTGCTAGCGCCAGTGTTTGTAGATACAGCGGAGTTCCTGGCAACGCGAGGTCGGAAAGCATGGGTTTTGACGTGATAATCTGTAAGGTTAGTCAGCCTGCAAGCGATCAACGGGAAACCGACGCCAGACCCAGGTTAGCGGCCTCGCCCTCCTGGATGTCGCATCCCTTCATCGCCCCCTTCGGCAACCCCGCCTCCGCCCCACTTCCCCCCGGCCCCACAAACAAATGCCGCGCCCCCTTAAACGTAGTCATCCCCGGCGCATGCACCTCAATCGTGTTCCCCACCACCCGAACCTGCGCCCCCGCAGCATTCAGCAACACATGGTCCTTGGCTTGCACCTTCACCGCCCCCTGCGACGACGAAACCGTCACCAGCTTCTCCGCGGCGATGCGCCCCTGCCCCTGCAGGCTGGCAACTACCACTTTCCCACTCGCTGCGTGCATGGCAATACCCGCGCCGGAATCTCCACCAGCCTTGCCGTGTGTGAACAGGCTCAGCCCGTCCGCAACCGCCACTGACAGATTCCCGCCAGCCGCCACATTGGCATCCTTCTGCGCGGCAAGGGTCAGTTGCGTACCGGCGATCAGCACAGCATCGGCAGGCGTGGTCGCGGCAATGCCCTTGGGTGCGGAGACTTGCAGATGCGGTTCGTTGTAAGCCGTGGCGCTGGCCTTGCCGTCTGCGCCAGCTTCTGTATGGCGCAGGACTTCGGTGGTGTGCTTCAGCTGGACAATGGCCGGCAGTTCCGCTGCGGCGGGCTCTTCCGGGAGGTTCGCCTTCTGCTTGCGCGCGACGTCTGCCAGCGAAGTCAGCAGATCGGTGCTGGCCTCTACCTGCGCAGCGGCTGCTTCGCTGTCGAGCAACGGCACGCTGGTGCCCGCGTCGTGCGCTGTCAGCAGCATGCCCGCACCGCCACGCAGCGCGCCGCTGTCCGCAGTTTCCAGCGCGGCCCCGTGGCCGAGTGCAGCCTGCCGGGCGTTGTCGCGCTGTTCCAGGTGGTGACCGAGCGTCAGTGCGGAGGCAGCCTGTGTGGTCGACAGCAGCGTGCGGCTTTGCCCGGCGGTGTCGTCAAAGACCAGCTGGTTATAGCCACCGGTACCGTTCTGGCTGTTGCCGAGCGCCTGTGTCTTGATGCCGGATAGGACCGCGTTGTGGGCGTGTCCTTGCTGGCCATTTGCCTGGCCGGCGCTGTCCTGCTTGCCATCGGCCGCTTCGGTGCTGCCTGCAAACCAGGCCGGCGCATTGCCGGTGGCGTTGGTAGCGCCAGTCTGATTCTGGTTGTACTGGGCACTGGCCTGGCCGCGGCCGTTGTACGCGGCGCCGATCACCACCGGGCGGTCGATGTCGCCATGCTGGAACTCCACCACCACTTCCTGGCCGACGCGCGGCAATGCCACGCCGCCCCAGTTCGCGCCGGCAACCGGGGTCGCTACACGCACCCAGGTGCCCAAACCGGCTTCGGCGCGGGCGTTGTCGTCGCCCGCGGGATGCGCCAGCCGGCTGGCCGAGCGGGCGCCGCGTTGCCAGTGGAACTGGACCTTTACCCGATGGTCGCGGTCGGTATGCACGGGACCGTCGGTGCCGATGACGATGGCGGTCTGTGCGCCAGTGACGGTGGGTCGCGGGTGTAGTTGCCGGCCTTGTCCGTCAAGCTGCTGCGGGCGGTATGGAAGCCTTGCCGGCACAACCGTAAATTGGTTGCGGTAGAACGGCACGTCCGCGGCGGCCGACGTACTTTCAGCTGGCGCCGCAGCAGGCAGGCCTGTCCCGAGCAATTGATCGATGACGCCCCGGAAGCGCTCGTTCAGGTTGTTGCGGGCGGCATGCGTCACCGCCAGGACGACAAAGCGGCGCTCGTCGTCTCCTTGCACGCGCTCGTAGTCATAGTGGCCGGTCAGCACGAAGCGGCTGGCGGGCGCCAGCGTGCGCACGCTGCCCTCGCCAGAGAACGACAGGCGCCGGACTTCCAGCGCCTCCACCAGCTGCCGTGCATGGCGCTGCGCCTGGTCGCCGTCTTCGAACCAGTATTGGCCGGGATAGTCGGTGTTCTGCAGGGCCGGGGCAGCGGAATTGCCCTCGGCCGGCGCACCGGCCTCGGCGCTGCGCACCGCCTTGGCGCGGTAGTCCCAGCTGGCCACGGCGACGGCATTGGTCTGCAGCCTGCGCGCGCCTTGCCAGCGGTCGATCACGTCTTCGGCAGCGGTGGCATCGGCGCGGCCGAAGCGGATGCTGGCCTGTTCGTTGTCCTGGAAGACATCGTTGGCATCGGCGATCACCATGCGGTGCGTGCCGAGCGCCTCGCCGTCGCCGGCTTCATGTTCGAAGTAATAGAACAAGCCTTCTTCGGCGAGCAGGCGCGTCACAAAGTCGAAGTCGCTCTCTTCGTACTGCGTGACGATGCTGCGGCGCGGATAGGCCGAGGCGTCGCGCAGCGCCCAGCGCCACGCCGGCACCAGCTTGCCCTGGCCGTTGTAGTCGCCGAACACGCTGTCCACCACGTCGACCACCGACATGTCCTGGAACAGGAAGCTGTCGCGGCGGTGGCGCAGGAATGCCAGCCAGGGTTCCACCACCATCCGGTAGCGCGCCAGCCCACCATTGGCGCCCACGCGCTCGAAGCGCGTGACGTGGCCATGGAAGGGCCGCAGCGTGGTGCGGCTGCGCTGGGTCAGCAGGTCGACGCGCACGGCCTGGCCCAGCAGGCTTTGCGCCTCGATGCCGGCGTTATCCGATACCGCCGTCAGTTCGATGCGAAACCCGCCGCCGTCCAGCTGCTCTGCCGCCTGCAGCTGCTCCGGCATCAGCGCGTCTTGCCCAAGGGGCGTCTGCAGGCGCAGCAAGCGGTTGGCCTGCGTGAAAGCGGCGCCAAGCAGTTTGGCCAGGTCGGTCGCTGAAACCATGAATTACTCCCGCGATGTCACCAGTCTGCGCATGCCGATATCAGCTGATGCGATACTTGAACTCACCGTTCTTGCCCGTGGTGACCTTGATCTTGTCGACGCCGCCGCCTTCAGCCATGCACACCAGCACGGTCTGCGCGATTTCCGGAAGCAGCGTCCCGTTCAGGATTTGGTCGACCGCACGCGCACCGGCATCGACTTCGGTGCAGCGCGCCAGCACCGCCTCGACCAGCGCGTTATCCCACTGGAATTCCGCCTTGTGGTTGGCGGCCACACGGTCGCGGATGCGGCCCAGCTTGAGCGTGATGATTTCCACCAGCACGTCGTCCGGAATCGGGTAGTACGGCACTACCTTGGTACGTCCCAGGAAGGCCGGCTTGAAGGCCTTGTACAGTGTCGGTCGCAGCATCTCGGCCAGGGCGTCGGCGTCAGGCAGTTCCTCCGCGGGCTTGTTCAGGCAGGCCTGCATGATGGCCGACGAGCCGACATTCGACGTCAGGATGATGATGGTGTTGCGGAAGTCGATGGGCCGCCCTTCGGCATCGTCCATCTCGCCCTTGTCGAACACCTGGAAGAACATCTCCAGCACATCCGGGTGGGCCTTCTCGATCTCGTCCAGCAACACCACGCTGTAGGGGTTGCGGCGCACGGCCTCGGTCAGCACGCCGCCCTCGCCATAACCGACATAGCCCGGCGGCGATCCCTTCAGCCCCGACACGCTGTGCGCTTCCTGGTACTCGCTCATGTTGATGGTGATGAGCTTGCGTTCGCCACCGTAGAGGATGTCTGCCAGCGCCAGCGCGGTTTCGGTCTTGCCCACGCCGGACGGGCCGGCGAACAGGAACACGCCCCGCGGCTTGTTTGGATCTTCCAGGTTCGCGGTGGCGGTGCGCACGCGCTGGGCGATTGCATCCAGCGCATGGTCCTGGCCGATCACGCGCGCGGCCAGCAAGGGCTTCAGGTTCAGCACCGTGCGCAGCTCATCCTTGACCATGCGGCCAAGGGGAATCCCGGTCCATGCCGATACAATCTCCGAAACCACGTGCCCGTCGACCTGCAACGGCACCATCGGCGCTTCACCCTGGAGCGCACGAAGCTCCGCCAGCAGCCGGTCGAGTTCGTCGGGTTCCGCAGCCGCAGCAGCTGCCTTGCGGCTGCCCTTGCGCGGCATTGCCACCACATCGCTGTTGGCGGCCATGGCCGGCTCGGCTGCTTCCGTCTCCGCATCGTTGCCCTGCTCTCGTGCCGTACGCAGTGCCTGGATGCGCGCCACCAGCTCGCGCTCCTGCGCCAGGCGCGCATCGGCGGCGGTCACGCGTTGCTCCAGTTCGGCACGCTGTGCTTCCAGCGTTGCCAGACGCTCCGCGTGCGCGGCGCCGACGCGCTGCTCGCGCTGCAGCGCAGCCAGTTCCACGGCCAGGCGCTCAAGCGCCTTGCGATCGTCCTCGATCGGCCCTGGCGTGGCGTTCTGCCCCAGCGCCACCTTGGCGCAAGCAGTATCGAGCACGCTGACCGCCTTGTCCGGCAGCTGGCGGCCGCTGATGTAGCGATGCGAAAGGCGCACCGCCTCGGTGATGGCTTCGTCCAGCACGCGCACGCCGAAATGGCGCTCCATCAGCGGAACCATGCCGCGCAGCATCGCTGCAGCCAGCGTCTCGCTGGGCTCGTCGACCTTGACCACCTGGAAGCGACGCGCCAGGGCGGCGTCCTTCTCGAAGTACTTCTTGTACTCGCTCCAGGTCGTCGCGGCGATGGTTCGCAGCTCGCCGCGCGCCAGCGCAGGCTTGAGCAGGTTGGCGGCATCGTTCTGCCCGGCCTGCCCGCCCGCGCCGATGATGGTATGGGCTTCGTCGATAAACAGGATGATGGGCTGCGGGCTCTTGCGGACTTCCTCGATGACGTTCTTCAGGCGATTCTCGAATTCGCCTTTCACGCTGGCACCGGCCTGCAGCAGCCCCATGTCGAGCGTACGCACGGTCACGCCCTGCAGCGGCGGCGGCACGTCGCCCACCGCAATACGCTGCGCAAGGCCTTCGACCACCGCG
The DNA here is from genome assembly GCF_000372525.1 of Cupriavidus neocaledonicus. Classification (GTDB taxonomy): domain Bacteria; phylum Pseudomonadota; class Gammaproteobacteria; order Burkholderiales; family Burkholderiaceae; genus Cupriavidus; species Cupriavidus neocaledonicus. The sequence continues at coordinate 191,527 of NZ_AQUR01000103.1, read as the reverse complement.
GTCTTGCCGACGCCGGCCTCGCCGGTCAGGATTGGGTTGTTCTGCCGGCGCCGCATCAGGATGTCGATGACCTGGCGGATTTCGGCATCGCGCCCGATCACCGGGTCGATACGGCCATCGCGGGCGGACTGGGTCAGGTCGACGGTGAACTGGTCGAGCGCCGGCGTCGCGGTCAACGCGGGCGCCGCCGTGGCACCGCTGGCGCTTGCCGTGGTCCCGCTGCCATCGGCCATGTCCACCGCCTGCTCCCGCTCTTCGGAACCGGCGGTCAGCTTGTCAAAATCATGCTTGAGGCGGTCCGCATCGAACTCCGCAAAGCGATGCGAGCCGCGTACTGCCAGCGGCGCCAGCGCCGGCTCTGTCAGCAAGGCCAGCAGCAGGTGGCCGGATCGGATGCGGGTCGTCTGGGAGTCGAGCGACGCGATCAGCCACGCATGTTCGAACAGCTTCGGCAGATACGGCGAAAAAGCCGGCGTGCGCGTGTTGCCGTCCTTGAAGCGCGCGATTTCCGCTTCCAGGTCGCGCTGCAGCGCCGAGGGATCGATGCCGCTGGCACGCACGGCCACCGAGAAATCGCTGCGCGCGTTTTCCAGCAACGCCAGGAACAGGTGCTCCAGGTCGACCTCATAGTTGCCGCGCGCCATGCACAGCGACGCGGCGCGCTCTGCGGCCTGCCGGCAGCTTGCATTCAGTTTGGCGATCAACGTCTTGAGGGGAATGGCCATGGCGGCTTGGGCTCCGGTAGGTGTGAATCGCGTTGGTGGCGCGCGTTAGTGGCGAAATCGTGACGAAAGCAAAGCTGTACTCAATGCACGGGCGCAAGCGTGTAGCGCGCATCGCTGCGGTCCTGGCGCGCGGGCCTGGTGCTGAGGAAGGTATCCCAGCCAAGCCTGCCGCTGCCTTCGGCGCCAAGCGCGCAGCCGGATACGTCGCTGGCGCGCAAGATCAGGCCGACTTCGTACTCCAGCGTCGCACCGCACAGCACCGTCACCATCTTGCGCAAGGCCAGGGCGCCTTCGGCACCCGGCAGGAAGTTGCGATACTGTTCTCGGCCCACCGGCCCCATCCAGATCCGAACGCGCAGGTCCCGCTGCCAGACGCGGGCCCCGGCAAGTGCGGTGGCGCCCAGCAGATTGTTGGTGCCGCCAAGCCGCGAATACTGCGACGGCGGCACCTGGTACCAGCCGCCGACGAACTGCTCCACGCGTACTTCAGCCCGGAAGTAATCGGACAGCACCTGCTGCAAATAGGCGGCCGATACCGGCCGGTGGCGCGCGGCGGTGGCATACCCGGCCAGCGCTTCGTCATGCACGACCCCCGCCGTGGCTGACAGGCTGCGCCGCATGGACTTGTCCGACATGCCGGCCAGCGACAGCAGCAGTGGCAGGTAATGCCGGTTGCGGTCGACTTCGTGCTGGAACGGCAGCCGGTACTTTTTCCACGCCTGGTAGAACAGCGCCGTCGCGCGGTTGGAGAAGATATCGAAGAAGGCGCGTGCGGCACGGTCGCGGCGCAGGGTTTCGCGCTCCGCCACGATCTCGGTGTAGTGCAGCGGCAGCGCGCCCTGCGCGCCCAGCATCCCGAAGAAGGTGGGAGTGATCGACACCTGGTCCAGCGCACCATCGGCCAGGGCCTGCGCAAAGGCCGCATCGCTATCCAGTTCCCCATTCAGCGCCGTGGCGGCCTCGATGGACTGCAGCTCGCTCGGCGGGAACGACAGCGACAGGGTATTGCGGAAAGCGACGCGCGTGGCCAGCACCTGCTCCGGTGTGCCGGCACCTTCGCGCGCATAGTGGAGCTCGAGCAACCGCACCGCCTGGAAGAACTCGTAGCGGTAGGGTTGCCGCAGCAGCGTGCGGATTACACCAGGATCGATTCGCCGCTGCGGGGTGCGCATCTTGCCAGTTCCTTGCCGCCGCGGCGCGATACCGCGACCAGCTGCACAAAGCTGTTCAGGTGGACATACAGGCCAAAGAAATGATCCATGACCCGGATAAAGCGATGCAGGCCGGTGCCGACGAAGGCATCCTCGTCCAGCGTCAGCTGGATCTCGAGCCCGCGCACAAAGGTGGCGAACGGCTTGCCGGCCAGCCACTGCGTCGTCGGCTTGTAGTCCAGGCCGACGATGCCTTCGATCTGCCGCGCCGAGATCGCGCTGCGCGGCAGGTCATGCAGGCGCAGCATCTCCTTGAGCGTGGCCAGGCCGTTCTGCACCAGGGACAGGTGATTCAGCGCCAGCAGCGAAACCAGCCGCCACTGCGACGAGCGCCCGCTGCTCAGCCGCATCGACGGCGTCGGCTTGCGCAGGAAGCTGATGCGGCGCGCGATCGAGCTGCCCTCCATGGTCAGGTCGCCATCGGGCTGCCCGAACGCCAGCAGCGCGGGCAGGTCGCGGTTGGTGCAGGTCACGCTCAGGCTCAGCGTTTCCGTGCGTGGGCTGGCGGGATCGAAGTCCGAATCGACGATGGAGATTTCGGTCTCGAAGCCCGGGCTGCGTTCCGCTACCAGGGCATTGCGGCGGGCAATCCAGTAGTGTCCGGCGCTGCCCGGATCTTCGCCGTGGTGCAGAGAGTAGAACGGCCGGAACTCCACCACGTCATGACTGGCTGCGGTTTCGCGCACAAGTTGCACCTGGTCGATCGAATAGATCTCGAAACCGTGTGCGCGGCGGCTGTCGGCCACCACCGGATAAGCAGTGGCGGTATGCTCGATGCGGATCGGGTCGGCTTTTTGCCGGAACAGGTTGACCACCGGCGTGCAGTGCAGGCGCAGGTGAGCCGCGCCAAGCCCTTCAAGCAGACGCGCGGTGTTGCTGTCGCTGCGCACCTCGGTCAGTACCAGGTGCAGGGTCACGCGGCGCACAGCGCCGCCGGGCACCAGCGCCCGCTGCACCGGGTCCAGGTCGAGATCGAAGAAGTTGAATTTCTCGGCAAAGCCGAAATGCTCGCTCAGCAGGCGGTATGCCGGATGCGAGCGCGCGGGGGTGTCGATCAGCGCCTCGTCCGCGCCGAAACCCACTTCGCGCAGCGGCGCCCGCTGCAGGCGCTTCCACACACCGGGGCGCTCTTCCACATACGCCGCAGCCACGTGCAGGAACAGTGCGTCGCCCAGCGCCGCCACGAATGACGGTTCGCCGTCCAGGTACACGCGCACTGCCTGGCGGCCCAGCGCATCGAAGCCGCCCTGCTCGCCCAGGTACTCCAGCTCGATCGAGATAGCGCCCGTCGCCCCCTTCGGCAAGTTCACCGTCGATGGCGCGGACACCGCCCGCTCAAAGCCCGCGGCAGCGACGCGCAACGGCAGGAAGGTCACGTCATAGGCCGTGCGGAAACGGCACTCCACCTTGCGCACCGGGCGCGTGATCAGCAACGTGCCGCGCGGCACCGTGACCGGCGCGCTCAACTGCGCCGCCATGCCGGCCACGTCGAAATGCGCAATGGAACAGGACGGAAACGGGCTCAGGTAGTGCGGATACAGCACCTCCAGCAGCGCTTCGGTGAATTCGGGGTACTCGTCGTCGAGCTTCTTGCTGATGCGGGCGGACAGGAAGGCGAACGATTCGATCATCCGCTCGACGTGGGGATCGTCGCAGCCATCGGCCGACATTGCCAGGCGCGCCGCAATCTTGGGATAGCGCTCGGCAAAGTCGCGCGAATACCGGCGCAGGAAGGCCAGTTCGCGTTCGTAATATGGCAGCAAGTCTTCCATTCTGTGTGGCCGGTGGTGACACTAGTAAGGCGGATACGCAGCGATGAGGTCTGTGGCTCCGACGGCCAACCTGACCCGCCGCCGCGCTTCAGCCCCGCCCTCGCGTGACCGAATACTGCAGCGTCGATGGCTGCAGCATGGCATCGAAGCTGACCGGCTCGCGCGCGGGCCCCACCAGCAGCACCGCGCTGATGCCAAAGCACAGCACGCTGGTAGCCCGCTCGTTGACCGACAGCGCGACGTTGACGTTCTGCAAGCGCGGCTCATGGCGCTCGATTGCATTGCGCAACGACTGGCAGATGTACTGGCGGTCATCGAAGCTGGCCAGGCTCAGCCCCGCGAAATCATTCAGCCCATAGGTCAGCAGCGACCGCCGGCATTCGGGCAAGCCGTTGAAATCGGCATCCTCATGGACGATGCGCGTATTCAGCAGCGACTCGATGTCGCGGGCAACCGTTGCCTTCAGCTCCTCCAGCGACAATTGCCGCAGCGCGCTGGGCAGCGGCGCGTGCGGCTCGTCGTCGAAGAGCTTGTCGAGCAGGCTGGGCTCAAAGCCTTTCATGGGAGCGAACAAGCAAATGCCGCGGCAACGCTGCCGCGGCAAGGCTTGACTGCAGGAACGTCAGACCGAGTAGGTCTTGTCGTTCTTGGTCAGGCTCCAGGCGCCCTGCGAGTTGCCGCCCTGGTTGCCGCCGATCTTCTGCTGCGTGTACTTCCACTGCACGGCAGCGTACTTCAGCGTGAAGCTGTCGCTGGGGATGCCCTCGGCAACCACGTTGGCCGACACCGCGCCCAGGATGGCGTTCTTCAGCTTGATTTCCAGGTACTTGACGCGCTTGCCTTCACCGTCGGCCCGCAGGAAGTCGATGGTGACTTCGTCGAACGTGGTGCCGCCCGATACGTGCTGGTACAGCAGCGGGCTGACCACGTCCAGATCCTTGGTGAACACCATCTCGCCGTGCTCGCAGCGCTCGGCGGTATGGCCGCCCGCGGTGGACGCGGTGGCCGAACGCGGCTGCGTGATGCTGTGCTTCCAGGTGTTGACCTCGATCCAGTCCTTGTGGTCCTTGTCTTGCGATTCGCCCTTGATTGCCGGGCTGCCGAACTTGACGTAGATATCCTTCATGGAAAGACCCTCGATGAAAATCGCTATTTAGGCTTCTTGCCAGTTTCCTGGCATTGCTAGGTACTGCGCCCGCATTCCCCCGCAGGGATCACGGTCAGGAGTTTGCCGCTTTCGGCAAATCCGCAACCAGCCGCAGCGAGATCGAAAGTTCGTCAAGCTGGAAGTGCGGGCGCAGGAAGGCGACGGAGCGGTAGGTGCCCGGCTTGCCGGGTACCTCCGACACCTGGATCGAGGCTTCCCGCAGGGGGAACTGAGCCTTCTGCTCCTGGCTGGCGTTATCGTCCAGCAGAACGTATTGGGAGATCCAGCGGTTCAGGAAGCTCTCTACGTTCTGCGCTGAGGCAAAGCTGCCGATCTTGTCCCGCATCATGGCCTTGAGGTAATGCGCCACGCGCGACACGGAGAAGATGTACTGCAGCTGAGCCGACAGCACGGCATTGGCATTGGCGCTGTCGGTGTTGTACTTCTTGGGCTTTTGCACCGACTGGGCGGCGAAGAACGCGGCATAGTCCGAGTTCTTGCAGTGCACCAGCGGGATGAAGCCGAGGTCGCTCAACTCTTTCTCACGGCGATCGGTGATGGCGATCTCGGTCGGGCACTTCAGTGCGATCTCGCCATCGTCGGTCTTGAAGGTATGCGTCGGCAGGTCCTCGACCAGGCCGCCGCCTTCGACGCCGCGGATGGCTGCGCACCAGCCAAAATCCTCAAAGGCTGCGGTCAGACGCGCGCCGAAGGCCCAGGCGGCGTTGCACCACAGATATTTGCCATGGTCGGTGCCGTCCACGTCTTCGACGAAATTGAAGCCCTCGACCGTGGTGCCGTCCTTGGGGTTGTACGGCAGGCGCCCCAGGAAGCGCGGCATGGTCAGGCCGACGTAGCGCGAATCCTCGGATTCGCGGAACGACTTCCACTTGGCATATTCGACGGTATCGAAAACCTTGGCCAGATCGCGCGGCTTGCCTAGATCGGCGAAGGTTTCCAGGCCCAGCAGCTCGGGCGACGCCGATGCGATGAACGGTGCGTGCGAGGCCGAGGCCACGTGCGACATCTGCTCGATGAAATACACGTCCTCGGGCTGGCGCGTGATTTCGTAGTCGCCGATCAGCGCGCCGAACGGTGCGCCGCCAAAGGTACCGAACTCTTCTTCGTAGACCTTCTTGAACAGCGCGCTCTGGTCGAAGTCGATGGCGGTCTTGAAGTCACGCACCAGGTCGCGCTTGGTCGCGTTCAAGGCCTTAATCTTGATCATCGTTCCGGTCTGCGTTTCCTTGACCAGGTATGACAGACCGCGCCACGTGCTCTCCAGCTTCTGGAACTCTGGCGCATGCATTACGGCGCTAAGCTGGGCCGAGATCAGGCGATCCAGCTCGGCCACGCGCGCATCCAGCGTCGCCGACAGGTTGTCGGACACCACCACGGTGCCGTCCAGCACCTGGCTGACCAGCTCGCCGATGATGTCCTTGGCGCGCGCATGCTCGGAATCCGACTTCGCCACCTTGCTTTGCTCGACGATCTCGTCGAGCAGGTTCAACGTGCCGACAGCCGCGCCGGGCTGGGCAATTGCAGCGGACTGGTTATCAAGCATCGTCGCCACCGTTCCTGGCATTGGCACCGAGCTTTTGCAGCGACTCGGTATTGGTCAGCACTTCCGAGAGCAGGTCTTCCAGCTTGTCGTTGCCGGCCAGCTTGTTGCGCAGGTCGGCCAGCTTGGAGCGGGCTTCGAGCAGCTTGCGCAGCGGCTCGATCTGCTCGACCACGGCTTCCGGATTGAAGTCTTCGAGGGAATGGAACTTCAGGTCCACGCCGAACTTGCCGCCTTCCTCGGAAAGCGTGTTGGGCACCTGGAATGCCGCGCGCGGCTCGATGCCCGCCATCACGTCGTCGAAGTTGTCGCGATCGATATTGACGAACTTGCGGTCGCGCAGCTTGGGCTGGGCCACTTCCGACTGGCCCGACAGGTCTGCCACCACGCCAACGACAAAGGGCAGTTCCTTCTGCTCGATGGCATCGCCCTTCTCGACGTCGTACGTCAGTTGCACACGCGGGGGACGCACCTTCTGCAGGCGCTTCTGGACACTTTCTTTCTTGGCCATCACTACTCTCCGATCTGGCGGAATCCGGTCTGAGAATCAGCGCAGGGCGCCGAACGGGTCTGCGCTGCCGCCGCCCGCAGCCGCGGGCTGTGCCGGCTGCGCCGCGGCGGCGGTCGGCTTGGCAGGCGCAGCACGGCGGCGCGGCACCGGCTTGGCCACGGGCGCGGCATTCTTGTCGCGGGGGAACAGCACTTGCTCGCCCAGCGTGTCGCGCAGCATCTGGGCCAGCAACTGGGCGTCGGAGCGGACGTCGCCAGCCAGGGCGCTGTCGGCACGCAGTTCCTGCAGCGAGCGGCGCGCCACGCGCAGGCCGCTGACCGCCAGCACGCTCTTGGCCTTGCGATCGGTGGCGTCGCGCTGCAGCGCTTCTTCGGCCGCGACGATGGCCTGCGGATAGTGCTCGGCGCCGAACTCGATCTGCGCCATGCGCGACCACGGTTCTTCGCGCGTCGGATTGTTCTTGGCGATCTGCTCGAACAGGCTGATGGCCTGCTCGCGCTGTCCGTTGGCCAGGGCCGCTTCGGCCTCGGACATGCTCTGCTTGAACGACTCATCGCTCTGCGGCCCAGGGTTGGAGGTTGCACAGCCGGCGAGCAGCACGGCGGTGCTGGCCAGCATCACCAGGGTGCGATGGATTCCTGACTTGGGCTTGTAGTCGTTCACGGCGAGTCTCTGTGAAAGTTCAAGATTGCGGCGGGGCGATTCGGGCCTGGCCCTGGCAAGATCCGTCTGGGGAAAAGTGCCAAATGCCAATAATGTCAGAACTGTGTTGAACCCGAATTGGCCGGAATAGTACACTCTGCCGCTTACGGCTGACAACAGATCGGTGGATATTGTCAGCATTAGTACTTTTTGGTAGTTCTCTACCATTTTGTTGGATAGGTCTCCAACTGCTGAATTAGATATTCCTAACTTCTGTCATGCGACAAATTGAACTCAGTCGGGCGCCGGACAGCAAGCCAACCGGGCACGCCCCGCGCCGCGCCGCCGCAGGGCAGCGGGCGAGCTTGGCGGCGGGGCTGGCTGCGGCTGCCTGCGTTGCGGCGCTGACAGGCTGCGCGGTTGGCGGCACGCTGCTGGCGGGGGCGGCCAGCGGCGCGCTGGAAGCAGTTGGCCTCAAACCGTCCAACCTGCCGGAATCACAGAAGCCGCCGCGCGAAGTCCCGCTGAAGCTGTACGCCGGCAACAACCTCAATGCAGCAGCCGATAACCGGCCGGCCGCCATCGTGGTGCGGCTCTACAAGCTGAAGGACCCCACCAGCTTCCTGCAGGCGCCGTTCGATACCTTCATCGACCCGCAACGAGAACAGAAGACACTCGGCGCTGACCTGGTACAGGTTAGAGAGATGACTCTAATTCCCGGCCAGCGCTATGAAATCGTGGAAAAGATCACGCGCGAGGCAGGCACCTTCGGCGTGGTGGCACTGTTTCGCAGCCCTGCCCCGCAGCGCTGGAAATTCGCCTTCGACAGCGCCAGGAGCGAAAAGTCCGGCGTGACCATCGGCCTGCACGCCTGCGCCATGACACTGACCGTTGGCGATGCCATCACGCCAGCGGGCGCCGCGGCCAGCAGCAATCTGAACCTCGTCTCGGCAGCCGGCTGCCGCACCTGACGCAGCCGACCAGGCACCAACAAGGACAACAAAGGCAAACGTGAGTTATTCCGCCAAGATTCTGTGGGGCGAAGGCCTGTTCCTGCGGCCCCAGCATTTCCAGCGGCAGGACGCATACCATGAGTCGCGCCTGCACGCCACCGCGCAAGTAATCCAGCCCTACGGCTGGGGCGTGCGCAATGCCAGTTTTGACACCGATGCGCTCGCCAGCGGGGTGCTGCGCGTGACCGAGCTGTCGCTGTTCTTTCCCGACGGCGAACTGTATTCCGCGCCCCAGGCCGATGAGCTGCCACCGCCCGTGGTGCTTGACGCGATCCCCGCCGGCACTTCGGAACTGACCTTCTACCTGGCGCTGCAGCCGCTGCACGACGCCGGCGGCAACTACCGCGACGACGCGGAAGGATCGCTGTCGTCCCGCTATGTCGGCCTGCAGACCGAAACGTCGGACCTGTTCACCGAAGCCGAGCCGGCCGCCATCACTTACCTGAAAAAGGCGGTCCGGCTGGTGGCCGAGACCGAGCCGCGCGACCAGTTCATCTCGCTGCCGGTCGTGCGCATCCGGCGCACCGCGACCGGCGGCTTCGAACTGGACGAGACCTTTGTCGCTCCCAGCCTGTCGATCAATGCGTCGGCCGTGCTGTACCTGCGCCTGCGGCGGCTGATCGACGCGCTACAGGCCAAGGTCAATGCACTGTACGGCTTCCATCGCGAACCCACCAAGAACATCATCGAGTTCCGCTCGGGCGATATCGCGTCGTTCTGGCTGCTGCACACTGCCAACGCCTCTTTCGCTGCGCTGGCGCACCTGTTCCACCATCCCGAACTGCATCCCGAGCGGTTGTTCCAGGAAATGCTGCGCCTGGCCGGCGCGCTGATGACCTTTTCGAAGAGCCACACGCTGGCCGATCTTCCGGTCTACGACCACGACAGTCCGGGCCCGGTCTTTGCGCGGCTGGACAGCATCATCCGCGACCTGCTCGATACCGTTATCTCCACGCGCTACTTCTCGATCGCGCTGGACGAGACCCGTCCCTCGTTCCATCTGGGGCGCCTGGATTCCGGCAAGATCGACGACAAGACCAGCTTCTACCTTTCAGTGAGCGCGGACATGCCCGTGGCCGAACTGGTCGAGGCCATCCCCAGCCGCTTCAAGGTTGGCGCCCCGGACGATGTGGACAAGCTGGTGCTGTCGTCGATGCCGGGCGTGCCGTTGACCTACACGCCACAAGTGCCGCCCGCGATCCCGGTGCGTCCGGGCGCGTGCTATTTCGCGATCGAGGCGCGCGGCGCGCTGTACGACCGCATGCTGCAGGCCCAGACCATCACCATCTACACCCCGGCCGGCATCCGGGAACTCAAACTTGAACTGATTGCGGTGACCTCATGAGCGCTACCTCCACGCCTTCGCTGTTCGGCGCCTCGCCGGCCGGCCAGCCCTCTCCCGCCGCCGCAGGCTCGGCAGACGGCGCCATGCACGCCCGCACGCTGCTGGACCTGCTCTACGATGGCTTTTTCATGCTGTTCCTGCTGCGCAATGGCCAGCAGCCGGGCAGCGCCGAAGAATTCCTGCAGAAGGTGCGCGACTTCCTCGATGATTTCGAGCGCGGCGCCAAGCGGCTCAACGTGGCGGCCGAAGACATCTTCGACGCCAAGTACGCTTTCTGCGCCGCCATCGACGAAACCATCCTGGCGTCGAACTTCAGCATCCGCAGCACGTGGGAGCGGCGGCCGCTGCAACTGGTGCTGTTCGGCGAGCAACTGGCCGGCGAAGGCTTCTTCACCAAGCTGGAAGAACTGCGCGCACACGGCGCGCCGCGCCTGCAGGCGCTGGAAGTCTTCCACATGTGCCTGCTGCTGGGGTTCCGCGGCAAGTACATCCTGGAAGGGCCCGAGAAACTGGCCTACCTGACCGCGCGGCTGGGCGACGAGATCTCGGCGATCAAGGGCAAACGCGCCGCCTTTGCACCGCAATGGCCGATCCCGGACAAGATCTCGCACGCGCTCAAGCGCGAAACCCCGCTGTGGATCTTCGGCGCGGTCTTTGCACTGATCGCACTGCTGGCCTTCCTGGGGCTGTCGACCACGCTGCGCTCGCAGACCAGCGACACGCTGCAGGGCTACTCGCAGGTGATCAAGCTGGGGCCGCGTTATTCGCACCTGACCATCTCGCTGCCCTGATGCCGCGTTGATGCCATCGAAGGCGGTCCTGCCGTATCCAGGGCCGCATGCCGAACCCTCTAGCGCGACCCTGCTCCGATGAAGCCCTTGTCCTCTTACCCGTCATCCGCGATGGCCGCCCTGTCCGGGCTGCTGGGCCAGCGCACGCGCCAGATCACGCTGGAGACGGCGCTTACCGCCGACGACCTGGTAGTGGAGCGCTTTGTCGCGCAGGAGGGTGTCTGCACACCGTTCCAGCTGCAGATCGATTGCCTGAGCCCGTCGGCACACCTGGACACCGCGCGCCTGGCCACCGAGGAAATCACGCTGCGGCTGATGCTTGCCGACGGCACCCGCCGCGCCTGGCACGGCTATGTGCAAAACTGCGCGGCCATCGGCGGCGACGGTGGCCTGGCGCGCTACCGGCTGACGGTGGGCACCTGGTTCGATCACCTGCGCGCGCGCACCGATTGCTATGTCTACCAGGACAAGACCGCGCTGGAGATCATCGAAGACGTGCTGGCTGACTATCCGCTGGCCCAATACCGCATGGCGGTGAGCCAGCCGCTGCGCAAGCGCTCGGTCTGCTGCCAGTATCGCGAGACGGATCTCGCCTTTGTCACGCGGCTGCTGGCGGAGGAAGGCCTGTCCTATCGCTTCGAGCATCAACAGGACGGCGCCGAACAATCCAGCCAGGAGGACAAAGCTCAGTCCCGTCATTGCCTGGTGATCTTCGACAACCAGGCCGAACGCCCCGCCTGCGCGCAGCCCAGCATCCGCTTCCACCGCAGCGACGCCACCGAGCGCGAAGATGCCATCGATCATTGGTCGCTGCAGGCAGCCGCTGGCACCAACGCCGTCACCGTGGCCTCATGGGACTACAAGTCCCTGGCCGCCACCGCCGCCGACGCCGGCAGCGAAAGTCTGGGCGAATGGCCCACGCTGGAGTCCTTCGAAACGCGCGGCACGTACCGCTTCCCCGACGCCGACGCCGCCCGCCGCGCCGCGCAGCTGCGCGCGCAAGCACATGAAAGCCGCTACCTGCGCTACGCGGGCGAAGGCAGCGTCCGCGCCCTGGGCGCCGGCGAACGCTTCACGCTGACCGGGCACTTCGACACCGCCGCGAACGAGTTCGTCACGCTGGCCGTGCGCCATGAAGCGGCCAACAACCTGGGAGCCGAGGTAGCGTTGCTGCTGGGCCTGTCCGACATCGAGGCCGGCAGCTACCGCAACCGCTTCGAAGCGGTGCGCGCCGATGCCCCGATCGTGCCGGTGTACTCGCCCAAGCCCACCGCACCGGAAGGACAGCCTGCAGTCGTCATCGCCGAAGGCGGCGCCCCGCTGACCACCGAGCGCGATCACCGCGTGCGCGTGCGCCTCCCCTGGCTGCGCGCGCCGATGGCCGATCCAAGGGCCGACACCGCCGCCGATCCGGCCCAGGACGACCTGGCCCAGGTCACCGCCTGGGTGCGCGTGGCCACTGCCGCAGCCGGACCCAACTGGGGCGTGCATCACCTGCCCCGCGCCGGCACCGAAGTCATGCTGACCTACCTCGATGGCGACATCGATCGCCCGATGGTGGTGGCGCAACTGCACAACGAACAGGACGCCCTGCCCTGGCCTGCCACCGAGGCGCCGCTGAACACAGCGCTGTCCGGCTGGCATTCGCACAACCTCGGCGACGGCGGCTACAACCAGTGGATCGTCGACGACAACACCGGCCAGCTGCGCATGCGCCTGGCCAGCTCGGCCGCCGACACCCAGCTCAACCTTGGCTACGTGATCGCGCAGGCCCCCGCCAGCGGTGAACGCGGCGTCTGGCGCGGCACCGGCGCCGAACTGCGCACCGACGCCTGGGCCATCGTGCGCGCCGGCAACGGCTTGCTGCTGTCGACCACGATCCAGGCCAGGGCAGCAGGCACCATGCTCGACATCCGCGAAGCCCGCGGACAAATCACCGCCGCCGAGCGTACCGCACAGCGCCTGTCCGATGCCGCCACCTCGCAGCAGGCGCTGCCGCTGGGAGCCATCGCCGCTTTCGAACCGCTGACCAAGGCCATCGACCCGCAGCAGGACGGCAGCTATCCGGACCGCGTCAACGAACAGGACGCCAAGCGCCCGGATACCGGCACCGCTGCCGAGCACTTCGGGCAACCATGGCTCGTCGCGGAATCGCCCAGCTCGATTGCGCTGGCCACGCAGGCCACCACCAGCATCTTTGCCGGACGCCACCTGCTGGGCCTGGCACAGGCCGACTGGCATGTCGGCGCCGGCAACACAGTCGCCGCGGCCGCGGCCAAGGGCGTGAGCCTGTTCAGCCAGAACAACGGGATTCGCGCCATTGCGGCTGGTGGACCGGTTTCCATCCAGGCCCACACCGATGCGCTGGCGGTGATGGCGGACAAGGCGGTGACGGTGACTTCATCGACCGACGGCATCGAGGTGCTGGCGCAGAAGAAAGTGGTGCTGCACGGCGGCTCGTCGCGGATCGTGCTGGACGGGAATGCGATTACGTTTGAGACGCCGGGGTTGTTGTCGGTGAAGGGGGCTGGGCATCCGTTGGTGGGGGGTGGGGGGAGTCCGGCGGAGTTGGTGGCGCTGCCGGTGGGGGCGATGTCGCCCTCGACGCTAATGCTCGATCACCGATATCACGACGACGAAGGCCTTGCAGGCGCCCAATACTTTGCGAAGTTGGCTGACGGCTCTCAACGTCAGGGAACACTCGATGCGCAGGGACGCGCCGTCATTGAAGGCATTCCTCCGGGGCCCGTGCAGGTCAGCTTCGGCCCGATGCCAGGCGCCTTCGAACGCAAAGACAAGACACCGACGCCCGGCCACGACCCTAATCCGACGGAAGCCAAGTTAGCCAGCCTGGTGGACAAATACCTGTCCACTGAGACGGATCCGGAAGCAAAGTCCGCTTAGCCTACTCCAGAAGCAAGAAAACATGCCTTCAGTTGCAAACACAACGCCACCGGGTGGCCTCACCTGGAGTCGCTTCCGTGCCATCTGCGCCGACGTCGGCAGTTGGACCTGGGGTACGGTCCAGGGCGCCTTCAATGAGAAGGCAAGTTTTTCCCAAATCATCGTAGATGCCGTAATCGGCATGATCCCGCTTGTTGGCGATGTGACCGCCGTTCGCGATATTATCGCCGTCGTTATTGGCATGGTTGACAAGCCGGAAAAGCGGGAAAGTGTCTGGGAGTGGGTGCTGCTCGTTGTTCTTGTCGTTGCCTTGATCCCTGTATTCGGTGGTGTCATCAAGGGCGTCGGCCGCATTCTCATCAAAGTCTGCAAGGAAGCCGCTGCGCTGAAGGGCGCTGCGCGAGCCGCTAAGCTGCTTGAAGGCGCTAATGAAATCATTGCTTTCCTGAACCGGATAGGTGTCAAGAATGCTGAACGGTGGCTGCTAAAGCTGCGTTTTGCGGATCATCAGGCAGCGATCATGGAACGATTCGCGGCATTGATGAACAACTTGTATAAGGTACTCGGTCAGATTAAGAACAAGGCCGGCACAGCGATTCCGGCGGTCTTGTTACGACGAATCGATGGTTTGCGCAGTGGACTGCTACAACTCAAAGCCAAGGGAAACGAAATGATTCCTAAGGCTATCAAGGAATTGGATCAATATCTAAGGGAGGTCCAAGCCTATATTCGATCGGGTGGCGAGTCGACTAGTCGAAAAACGATGCATCAGGTGGCCACAGGGCAGCGGGTCATTACTCGGGCCGATGAGGCGAGATTGGTTGAAAATGGATCGCTGCCTGTGCGCTCCGCCAGGGGAGGCTGGAAGCAAAACGAAGCTCTCGTTCGCGATCCGGGAACTTGGAGAAGCAAGTATCGGCCAGCGCCTGGATATCCGGACCTTACCGCCCGAACCTCACCTGACGGTAAATTCTATCCCGCCATTCGAGCTTATAGCGGAAGGTTGGTCAATCGTGAACTGAAGCAGGGCGAGAGAATATTCCGATTCTTTGGTCCAGAGGGCACAACTCACGGCAAGAAAATTAATGAGACCTTCCCCGGGGGCGCCTGGTGGGGGCTTGGCTCACCACCGAAGTCGGCAAAAGAATGGCGCGAACGAGCAGCCGTCTTGGATGAATTCAACCGCGATGGGTTCTTCGTTACTGGAAGTGTCAACGGGAAGACCGGGCCCAAGGCAGTAGTCGGGACCGTTGCGGAGCAAGCTGGCGAGATGCTACCAGGTCAATACCTTCCCGGAGGGGCAACACAGGCGTTCTTCTTCCTCGACAAGAAGGTGTCCGACGCGCTGGAAGCACTTGGAAAAAAAGTTATTGGGACCGGAAAAGCAGCGACGTGGACAGACGAGGTCAGTGGCCTGACCTTTCGCATAGCTCCCACCGGATGGACGGACGCAAACGGTGTCTGGGGATACAAGTCACCTTTGGGACAAGGTACAGTTCAGACCTTGCGGCTTGGTGCACGCGAGAAAGCAACGAAAGAAAACCGGCAAGTATTGGTGAAACCATGAAACCGAGCTCCGTCAATAACATCCATCTACCAAACGACGATGAGCGTCGAAAAATCTTTCATTGGCTCAAGCGAATCAGTTCATACACAGCATGGAAGCGCATTCTTGGATACTACGAGGCCTGGACTTTCGCCATCGAAAAATGTAGAAAACTGGCTAGTGAATCGGGTAAGGAGCATTCTTCACAAATTACCGAATCTCACTATATCGACGCTCTGGAAGGGCTTGCCCACTTTGAGGATGCGGTACTTCGACTTAAAGCTGGAGACAAGCTAGTATTTAAATATGACGTTAACGGCCTCTTTGCACTGGCAGATCGGCCTCGATCGTATTGGGGAAATTACCTGGTTCGTGTTGATTGGCGAGAACAACCAGCGATCGAGGAGCCTAGCAGTCCTGGGGCGACTAGTTTCCTCAATACCTTTAAAGATCTCTCGGAGGCCTGGGGAGAGTGTTCCGACATACTTGAAAGCAAATGGCTTGATGACGCCGCGCCATATAGTTTTGGCAGCTGGCTGCGAGATCAACTCGCCAGCATGCATTTCCCCAATTTCCTAGTCGATGTACCTGACCCAAAGGTACCATTGCTCATTTCAACCGGAAACACCATTCCTTATTCCGGCATATGGGAACCTGTTGAGGTTCCGAAATCAGTTGGATTTTCGCTATTCAAGAAAAAGGAAGAGCCCAAAGGACCATTCCCGATCAGCGGATGTATGAACTACTTGCACGCAGGATCGCCAGCCCCAGCATCGAGGTACGAACATCAGGATGAAAGTTTTTCAGAACCTGTAACCTGGCGTCTGCTATGGAAGGATACGCGCTACGAAGATGGTTCAATCCCTGCGGAGGAAGACGAGTATGTCTTCCAGAAGCCAAATGGAGCTACAGATGATTCGTCCGCGACAAGCGAAACGGATAGCACCATGATTTGGTTCGAAACAGGCCAGCCCGCCCCAAAAGCGGGACGTTGGCTTCCAGAAGATGACCTCTCCGTGAGCATCGTCGTGCAAGCCGGCGAAAAACTTCCTATGCATCGAGGCCGCTCGACCCGGTGGGTTTTTGCCTCCGATTAGACGCTTCATTGATTCAGGAATACGAGGCAAGTCACCCGAAACTGCGTGCGGTCTGGGGTACAAGGGCGAACGCCCCGCCCGCGCACAAGCCAGCGTTCCTGACGATATTTAATGAGTTCCACCAACCTGAAACACTATCCAGTCGCGCAGCGAAATCTCGACCAGGATGCTTGGTTCCTGTATCAAACCAGTTCGCTCGCCTACTATGAGTGTTGCGCGCGCCTGTGCGAGGACTTCGCCCACCTCTATGACTCCCTGATCACCGATAACGACGTACACGGTGCAGCAGCGCTAGACTACTGGGTAGCACGTTATCGCTCCCATGCGAGTAGCATCAGACGAGGCATCCGGTTCGTTGAACTTGGCGGCGATTACATGTCGCTCCTTGATCTGATCGAGGCACCGTCGACCGATTTTCGCGGCATGATTGAACAGCCGCTTGGCTGGATGTCGGATGAGGAGCGATCACGCTGGGACCTTGCCATCCAAAAGGTAAATCTATGCCTGCGGCACCGCAGCTACCACACTTGACAATAACCGCGGCAAGGGCAGCCTTTGGCTGCAGCGAATGAATATCGGTGCCGACCAGGTTTACTTGAACCGCGACGACAGCCATGCCGGTGACAGCACAGAGGCAATCGAGCTTCTAAACAGGCAAGGTCTCCTTCCTAAACCCTCCGTTTATCCTCGCCACACCATCGACCAAATTTTGACCACCGCCCCAGGACATGCATGCCCTCGAAGCGGAGTTTGTCGACTCAAGGTGCCGAGGACCAAACCTATCACATGCGTTGTGAAGCCGGACAACGGAAAAGCTCTGGCTAGTCCCGCTCACTGCAACGCCCCTTCGATCAGGATAGCCTGCATGCGCTGCTCACGCGCTTTCCACTAGGGAAGGATGATTTTTCAGCTGTGCTCGGCTCGGGCCAATTGACCAAGGAAGAGATACGCGACCTGCTCCGCGCGTACAGCGAATAGTCCGCCTGCACCTATCGCGCGCAGCTATTCCTCGAGCATTTCACCTCCCCCTCTCCCGCTCCATCTTCTCAATCACCCCCACCCTCTGCCCACAATCCCCCTCCACCGCCTTGCACAGCGTCTTGTCATCCACCCCCAGCTTGCGCTGCAAGGCCCGAAACTCCCGCAAATAAACCCGCGCCGCCGCCTTGGCCCCCGGCAACGACAAACGCGCCGAACTATTGGCCCCGACCCACGCATAGTAGTAATGCCCGAGCAACCGCGCCGTCGTATCCTTGCGGCCGCGCGGAATCTCGCGGGCGACGGCGTCGATGCAGGAACGGTATTCGTCGGCGTCGTCATGCATGTATTCCTGGCAGGCCGCCATGGCATGCCGGCTTGCCTGCGCCACGGCTGGCGGCAGTTCGGTGCAGAGTGGCTGCCTGCAGCCGCTTCCCAAAGGATTGGCCACATGACACGCAAACGGTATCTCGTCGCGAGCCTGGGTGCGCTCGCTCTTGCAGGCATCGTTGCCGCCTGCGGTTCCGGGAATGATGAGGGCGGTTCGGCGCCGTCAAGCCCCGCTCCGGTCGCAGATGCTCCGGTATCGGTCAAGATCATCGGTCTTAATGATTTCCACGGCAACCTGGAAGCGCCGGGCGGTAGCGTGGTGGTGCAGGATGCCGCCAACCCGGCTGGTACCCGGGTATCGGCGGGCGGTGCCGCGTACCTGGCCGCGCTGATCCAGACCCTGAAGGCGAAGAATCCGAACAACGTGGTGGTGGCTGCCGGCGACATGGTCGGCGCTTCGCCGCTGGTTTCCGGGGCGTTCCATGAGGAGCCGGCCATCGATGTGCTGGGCCAGATGGGGCTGGAGATCTCGTCGGTGGGCAATCACGAGTTCGACAAGGGCCGCGATGAGCTGCTGCGGCTGCAGAACGGGGGCTGCTTTCCGCGGTCAGCAGACGGCCGGCGCGGCATTGTCGGCGTGGATACGTGCATGACCAACGGCGCCTACGCCGGGGCGAAGTTCAAATACCTGGCCGCCAATGTCATCGACCAGGCGACCGGCAAGCCGCTGCTGCCGGCATACCAGATGAAGACCTTCGACTGGGCCAGGGTGGCGTTTATCGGCATGACGCTGAAGGACACGCCGTCTGTGGTGACGCCCGCGGGCACGGCGGGCCTGACGTTCGAGTCCGAGGCGGATACGGTCAACAGGCTGATTCCGGAACTGCGCCAGCAGAACGTCAATGCGATCGTGGTGTTGCTGCATGAAGGCGGATCGACCACGGCGGGCACGGTGAATGACAAGAGCTGCCCGGGACTGAACGGCGCCATCGTGTCGATCGTCGACAAGCTCGATCCCGCCGTGGATATCGTGGTCAGCGGCCACACCCATCAGGAATATGTCTGCACCCGACCGGATGGCAAGCTGCTGACGCAGACGGGCTTCTATGGCCGGCTGGCCACGGAAATCGATATCACCATCGATCCGGCCACGCGCCGGGTCTCCTCCAAGCTGGCGAACAACCGCGTGGCGGTCAACGATCTGGTGATCAAGGACAGCCAGGGCAAGCCGATCCCGCTGCCTGCCGGCTATACGGCGCTGCCGAAGGACAGCGCGGTCGACGCGATGGTCAGCCGCTACGTGGAACTGACCGCGCCGATCAAGAACGCGGTGGTGGGCGCCATCACCGCGAGCATCGATCGCACCCAGACTGCTGCGGGCGAATCGGCACTGGGCGACCTGGTGGCGGACGCCTACCTGGCCGGCACGTCGGATGCGTCGTTCGGGCCGGCGGTGATCGCCTTCACCAATCCGGGCGGGCTGCGCCAGAACCTGACGTACGACGCCGCCACCAATGGCCAGACCACGTTCGGGCAGCTCTATGCCGTCATGCCTTTCGGCAACAGCATGGTGACGATGGACCTGACCGGCGCGCAGATCCTGCGCCTGCTGGAACAGCAATGGGAAGCGCCGCAACCCGCGGGCGGTCGCGTGCTGCAGGTTTCCAGCGGCTTTAGCTATACCTGGTACGCGAGCAAGCCGGCAGGCGCGGCCGCGGGACAGGGCAATCGCGTCGACCCGGCATCGCTGCGGCTCAACGGCATCGCCATCGACCCGGCCAAGATCTACCGAGTCACGGTGAACAACTTCATGGCCTCCGGCGGCGACAATTTCACGGTACTGAAGCAGGGCACGAACCAGCAGGCTGGCCCCGTGGATATCGATGTCTTCGAAGCTTATTTCAGGGCGAAATCCCCTGTCAGTCCCGGCACACCGAACCGGATCACGCGCCTGAACTGAAGGAGCGAACGGCGGCCTCCGCCGCTATGATCGTGGCGTGTCAGCGGCCAGCCGCATCCAACTGGCCACGGCACCGGCGCCGGCAAACGCCGCGCCCAACGCCAGCGCCAGACCCGGCCCGTGGTCGCCGCCGATGCCGAAGCACAATGCCACCAGTGCCGCCCCCGTGGCCTGCCCCAGCAGCCGGGCCGTCGCCACGACGCCGCTGGCGCCGCCACTGCGCTCGCGCGGGGCGCTCGTCATCAAGGCCTTGAGATTGGGCGACTGGAAGAAGCCAAACCCGGCGCCGCACAGGCACATGCGGATGCCGATATCAAGCGTGCTGGGGTTGGCCGGCAGCAGCGCCAGCGACAGCATGCCGGCACTGAGCACGGCCAGGCCCACGCCGCCGAGCACGGCCGGCGGATAGCGGTCGGACAGGCGCCCGGCCAGCGGCCCGATCAGCGCCACCACCACGGACCATGGCGTCAGCAGGAAGCCGGTTTCCACCTGCCCTCGCCCCAGCACGTGCTGGAAATAGAACGGCAGCGACACAAAGGCCAGGCCCTGCGCCGCGAACGAACACACCGCGGTCAGCGTCGACAGCGCGAACATCGGCCGCCGGAACAGGTCCACCGGCAGCATCGGCGCCGGATGGCCGCGCTCGCGCCACAGCAGCAGCCCGAACGCCACCACGAAGACGCCGGCCGCGGCCAGCGACAAGTGCAGCGGCGCGCGCTGCCCGCCCTCGCCGAGCGCGAGGACCAGCGCGGCAAAGGCGATCACGCTGAGCACCGCTGCCACGCGATCGAAACCATGCGTGCTGCGTGCGGTCTGCGGCAGCGAACCGCGCCCGATCGCCAGCGCCAGCAGGCCGATCGGCAGGTTGACGGCGAACAGCCACGGCCATGTGCCGAACGACAGGATCACCGACGCGACCGTCGGCCCCACCGCGAACGAAACCCCGACCACCAGCGCATTCAGCCCCAGCCCGCGGCCCAGCCGGTGCGTGGGAAAGATCGCGCTGATCAGCGCCGTGTTAACGCTCATGATGGCCGCCGCGCCGATGCCCTGCAGTACCCGCGCCGCCGCCAGCGTCGGCAGCGACCACGCCAGCGCGCACACCACCGATGCGGCCGTGAACAGCAGCACGCCGCCCAGGTAGATGCGCCGGTGGCCAACCACGCCGCCCAGCGCCGCGAACGGCAGCAGCGTTGCCACCATCGCCAGCTGGTAGGCGTTGATCACCCACACCGATGCCGCCGGGGTGGCGCGCAGGTCCGCTGCGATCGATGGCAACGCCGTATTGGCGATGGCGGTGTCGAGGGTGGCAAGCGCGACGGCCATCAGGATGGCGGCCATGCCGCGCCGCTCGCGCGAGGTCATGGCGTCCGCCGCGGAGGCGGTCTGGAGAGGGGCTGTGCTGGACACTGTCTTTACCGGTTGCCGCCAGGCCGGTTTCGGCGGTGCGAAGGTGCACTGCAGGCCGGGCGATCATCAGGCAAGACGATACGGGAAAACCCTTCACCTTGCTGAAGACGCATTCATATGTATGCACATTACCTTCGAACAAGACAGATTAGATGATGCTCAACATCTATTGAATAAATGATGCGCATCATCTAAGCTTGGCGAAAGTCCACTTCCCAGCGAGGTCTGCAAATGGCACGCGCATCACGCGAGCAAACCGACAAGAATCGCGAGGCGATCGAACAAGCGTCGTCGCGGCTGTTCCGCGAGCGCGGCCTGAACGGGGTCAGCGTGGCGGAACTGATGGCCGGCGCCGGCCTGACCCATGGCGGCTTCTACGGCCACTTTGCCTCGAAGGATGCGCTCGCGGCGCAGGCCTGCAAGCGCGCCTTCGAGGAATCGACCGCGCGCTGGGAGCGCCGCCTCGCGCGCGCCGGCGGCGACCGCAAGGCCATGCTCGCCAACCTGGTCGAGCCCTACCTGACCGCCGCGCATTGCGCCAACCCAGGCGTCGGCTGCGCGGCCGCCGCGCTGGCGGTCGATGTCGCCCGCGAGCCCGCCGGCAAACCGGTGCGCCAGGCCTATGCGGAAGGGCTGCGAACCATGATCGATGACATGGCGCAGACCGTGGCGTCCGACGATCCGCAGCAACGCCACGACCAGGCGCTGGTGCGCATGGCGTTGCTGGTCGGCGCCCTCACGCTCGCACGCGCCACCGAAGGCGATCCGCTTTCCGACGAGATGCTGAACGCGGTGCGAAGCCACCTCCTGGACGGCCCCGCGTAGTACCAAGCTTTTTTCCTGAAGATTGACCGACAACCCGCGGCCGAACGCAGCGGGATGCCCTGCCTTTGTCCTTTCCGACCCACATCGAATCCGAGACCACGAGAGCCCCATGTTCGCGCAAGCCCTTTCCCGCCGGCTCGACCGGCGCGGCATCCACTACGCGTGGCTGATCGCCGCCCTGACCTTCCTGGTCATGCTCACCACCTCGGCCGCGCTTGGCCTGCCCGGGGCCTTCCTGCAGCCACTGAGCCGGGAGATGGGCTGGAACACCGACCAGATCTCGTCGATCCTGGCGTTCCGCTTTGCGCTGTTCGGGCTGATGGCGCCGTTTTCGGCGCTGCTGATGGATCGCTTCGGCGTGCGCAACGTGGTCTGCGCCGCGCTGGCGCTGATTGCCGGCGGCATGGCGCTGGCCACGGTGTCGACCGAGCTGTGGCAGCTCTTTGTGGCATGGGGTCTGATGCTGGGCGTCGGCTCGGGGCTGACGGCGCTGGTGCTGGCGGCGATTGTTGCCAATCGCTGGTTCAGCGCACGGCGCGGCCTGGTGATGGGCATCCTGACGGCCAGCGCCGCCACCGGGCAGCTGGCATTCCTGCCGGTGGCGGCCTGGCTGATCGAGCATATGGGCTGGCGCGTAGCCGTGCTGCCGGTGCTGGTTGCGTGCGCGGCGCTGGCGCTGCTGGTATTCGGGCTGATGCGCAGCCGGCCCGCCGATGTGGGCCTGGCGGCGTTCGGCGAAGTGCCGGCCAGCGCGGCCGTGCCGCCCGCACCCCAGGCTGCTACGCCGTTCACGCTGAGCGGTCCGTTCAGCGTGCTGCGCGACGCGGCGCGTAACCAGGCATTCTGGGTGCTGGCTGGCACCTTCTTCATCTGCGGCCTGAGTACCAACGGTTTGATCCAGACGCACTTCATCGCACTGTGCGGCGACTTCGGCATGGGCCCGGTGCCGGCGGCGTCGGCGCTGGCCATGATGGGCGCATTCGATTTTGTCGGCACCATCCTGTCGGGCTGGCTCTCCGACCGCTACGACAGCCGCAAGCTGCTGTTCTGGTACTACGCGCTGCGCGGCCTGTCGCTGTTCTGGCTGCCGCATTCCACCTTCACGCTGTACGGGCTGTCGATCTTTGCGATGTTCTACGGCCTCGACTGGATCGCGACCGTGCCGCCGACGGTCAAGCTGGCGGCCACGGCGTTCGGGCGCGAGCGCGCGCCGATGGTGTTCGGCTGGATTTTCGCTGCGCACCAGATCGGCGCGGCGGTGGCGGCGTTCGGCGCGGGCCTGAGCCGCACGCTGCTGCTGACTTATACGCCGGCGCTGTACGCGGCGGGGGCGGCCTGCCTGGTCGCGGCGCTGATGGCGCTGATGGTCAGCCGCCAGCGTGCGGGGGTGGCCCCGGAGGCGGCGCGCGCCTGACCAGGGCGCAAGGCGCTGTTCGCCTCAGAGCTGGCAGAGAGGGAACGAAAACGAGAGATCGCCGGCGCCATGCGCGCCGGCCACTCAGAATTTCGGGATACGCAAGGTCTTGCTGACCATCAGCGTGCCCGACAGCGCGAACAGCAGCACCAGCGGATGCAGCACGGCGGGACCAAGCACCCACGCACCGCCAGGCAGTTCGGCACCCAGCAGTCCCTGCGAGGCGCACCACGCCAGCACGGCGGTCAGCAGCACGCTGGTGGGGATGGGCGTGCCTTCGAAGTACGCCACCTTGCCGCTGTCGCTGCCGGCCGCCAGCGATTCGGCGGTGACGTTGAAGCGCGCCAGCCGGCTGACGCCGCAGCAGACAAAGTAAATCAGCACCGCCAGGTCCCAGCCGCCGCGCATGCCGGCGGCAAAGGCCAGCGTGGCGGGGCCGACGCCGAACGAGATCACGTCGGCCAAAGAATCCAGCTCGCGCCCCAGTGCCGAATGCGCATGGCGCCAGCGCGCGATGCGACCGTCCAGCACGTCGAAGATAAAGGCCAGCGGCGCCAGCGCCGCGGCCGTATAGAAATGCGCCATTCGCTGGTCCGCGACGAAGAACATCGCGAAGAACACCGACCCCATGCCGCAGGCCGCGTTGCCCAGCGTAAAGACATCGGCCAGCTGCAATTCGCGCAGCATCGAGAAATGGCGGGGGCGTTCGGGCCGGGTGTTCATGGCGCGGCTTACAGGACCTTGGACACGTGGTGCACGTTGGGCGGCGCGGCAAAGGTTTCCGCCACCAGGCCGCGCCATTGCTGGAACTCGGGTGATTCGCGGAACAGGACCATGTGGTCGTCGACGGTTTCCCAGTCAACCACCAGCGTGTACTGTTCCGGCTGCTCGATCGAACGGAACAACTGCACCCCGTGGCAGCCGTGCGAGCGCAGAAACAGCGGCGTGGCCTGGCTCACGCCTTGCTCGAACTGCTTGTCCATGCCGGGCTTGATGGTGATTTGCGCGATTTCCTTGATCATGTCGTCGTGGCGATGAAGTGGTTGCCGGCGCCGGTCGGGTACCGGCGGGTCTCTACTACCTTAGCACGATCGCGACGTCACATGCCCACGGCAAGCATTCCGTTACAAGCGGGGGTTAGCATCGTCCACCTCGCCTCGACCTGCCGAAACCGCCATGCGTTTGCCCTTGCCTGAATCCAGCACTGCGCTGCCCGCCCTGTACCTGGCCTGCCTGATGGGATTGCCGTCCGGCGCGGATGCTGCAATGCAGCCATGCGGCAGCCCGGCAACCGCGCTTGCCGACGTCCGCAGCCCGGCCCAGGTCGCGGCGCTGGCGGGACGCATGATCGAAATACAGGCCATTGTCACGGCGGACTTCAGCGGCGACGGCGGCCTGCGCGGCTTTTTCCTGCAGACCGCGGACGCGCAACGCGTGCATCGGCCGGGCCTTTCGGAAGGGCTCTTTGTCTACGCACCGCGCGCGCGTGCCGATGTCGGCGACATGGTGCGCGTGTCCGGAAAGATCGAAGAAAAATTCGGACAAACGCAACTGGTGCTGTCAGGCTCGCCCCCCGTCGTCTGCGCCCGGGGGCTGTCCGTCACGCCGCAAACGCTGACGCTGCCGCTTGCCGGCGAATCCGACCTGGCCGCGCTGGAGGGCATGCTGGTGCGGCTGCCGCAGACACTGACCGTCAGCGATGTCCACGAGCTCGGCCGGTATGGCACGTTGGCGCTGAGCCACGGGCGCCCCATCGCGCCCACGCAACAGGCCCTGCCGGGGCCGGCTGCGCAGCAGGCCGCCGTGGCCAATGCCCGCAACCGCTTGTTGCTCGACGATGGCTCGACGCGGCAGTTTCCCGCCGTGGTGCCCTACCCGCCCCCGCGCCTGTCGCCGGACCATCCGGTACGCGCCGGCGATACCATTACCGGCGTGCAGGGCGTGCTGGAGCGACGCCACGGACAATGGCGGCTGCAGCCGGTACGCGGTGCCGGCGCACCGGTCTACCAGCACGCCAACCCGCGCCCTGTGGCGCCCCCGCGGCATCCCGCCACCGCGCTGCGCGTGGCGGCCTTCAACCTGCAGAACTATTTCAATGGCGATGGCCACGGCGGAGGCCTGGATGCCCCTGACAATCGCGGTGCGCCGGACACTGCAGCGCTGGCACGGCAACAGGCCAAGCTTGTGGCCGCGCTACGCGGCCTGGACGCCGACGTGATCGGCCTGATGGAAGTCCAGAACAATGGCTATGGCCCGACCGGCGCGATCCGCCAGTTGGCCGCGATGCTGGGGCCGGACTGGCGCGTCGCCGATCCCGGCACCCCCGCGCTCGGCACAGATGCCATCGCGGTCGGGCTGCTCTATAACGCCCGCAGCGCGCTTCCCGCCGGCCGGGTGGCCACCACATGGCTTGGCGAGCGCAGCCCCCAGCCGCTCGCGGCCACCTTCCGTGCCGCGGTGAGTGGCGCGCCGGTGACGGTGGTGGTCAACCATTTCAAGTCCAAGAACTGCGTCGAGGCCGCCGGCGCGCAAGCCGACCAGCGCGACGGCCAGGGCTGCTGGAATCCCGCGCGCGTGCAGGCCGCCGACACCCTTGCGCGCTGGCTCGGCACCGCGCCGACCGGCATCGCCGACGCCGGCGTGCTGGTGATCGGCGACCTGAACAGCTACGCGATGGAAGACCCGATACGCCTGCTGGCACGACGCGGCTACTCCGACCTGGTGGCGCGCTTTGCCGGCCCGCACGCCTACAGCTACGTCTACGCGGCGCAGGCCGGCTACCTGGACCATGTGCTCGCCGACCCCTTGGCCGCGGCGCATGTGGTGGCCGTGCAAGCCTGGCATATCAATGCCGACGAGCCCGCAGCCTTCGCCTATGCCCCGACCCGAGGCTCCGGCGGCGCGCCTGGCTTCTATGCGCCCGGCCCGTACCGCTCTTCCGATCACGACCCTTTGGTGGTCGACTTCGCCAGCAGCCCGCGCACCAGGTAGAGCACCACCAGCAGGTTGGCAGCGGCCAGCGCGCCATGCAGCCAGCTGGGGTGGACCAGCGCTTCGTACAGTTCCAGCGGAATATAGATGCCGCCCGACCACACGCCGAGCCAGTTGCCCCACGCCAGCCCGCGCCAAAGCCCGTAGGCCTCGGCAAAGCGCAGCAGCGCATAGGCCGCGGCGGATCCGCCGATGGCCCACAGGCGTGCATTGTCGGGATGCTCGAGCAGCGACAGGAAGATGGTGGGATAGCGGCTGGCCGGATTGACATGCCAGCGCTGGATGATGGCTTCGGCCAGTGCCTGGGCATCGCGATGCAGCAGTGCGGCAAGGCCCAGCCCGGCCACGATCACCAGCAGCCCCTTGGCGGCCTCGAACAACGCAATGCTCCTGAGGCCCAGTGCGCCCTGCTTTGCCATGCGGTATCTCCGGTCGATGCAAGATCTGCAAAGCCGGTATTGTGCAATATCGACAAACGCAAGGGCTGGCCGAGCCCCGCGCGCGCCGCCTACGGGCGTGCCTTCTGGTAAGTGCCGATCAGTTCCGCCTTGGCCAGCACATGGCCTTGCATCGATCGCTCCAGGGCGGCCTTGTCCGGCTTGCCGATGTCCGGCAGCGCCACATCCAGCGCATAGAGCTTGAAGACATAGCGGTGCCGGCCGACCGGCGGACACGGGCCGCCGTAGCCCGTGCGGTGCCAGTCGTTGAGCCCCTGGCGCGTGCCGGCGGGCAAGCCGGTCCTGGCGATGTCGGCGGGGAGCGCGGCGGCGTCGGCCGGCAGGTTGTAGAGCACCCAGTGGACCCACGTCATCTTCGGCGCGGCAGGGTCGGGCGCGTCCGGGTCGTCGACGATCAGCGCCAGGCTTGCCGTGCCGGGCGGCAGGCCGCTCCAGGCCAGCGGCGGAGAGATATCGGCGCCCTCGCAGGTGTGCTGCGCCGGGATCGCGCCGCCCGGGGCAAATGCGGTCGATTGCAGCTGGAACGGCATACGGGCCTCCCTGGAGGCAATGCGCAATGGCTCCAACTTAGGCCGGATCGGTGCCGCGCGCAAGGCGCCGCGCTGCGATGGCGGCGGCTCGGCCTCGAGCAGCGCCTTGAGCCGGCGCACCGCTTCGGTGGACTCGGCCTGCAACTGGTCGCGCAGCATCAGGCGGTTGATCAGCGCGAACAGCAGCGTCGGCGAGCGGTAGTGGAATTCGCGCTCGAAGCGCGTGCCTTCGGCCGCCGGGGTCAGCGAGGGGGTGATGGCGGGCG
Source organism: Cupriavidus neocaledonicus (assembly GCF_000372525.1). Taxonomy (GTDB): domain Bacteria; phylum Pseudomonadota; class Gammaproteobacteria; order Burkholderiales; family Burkholderiaceae; genus Cupriavidus; species Cupriavidus neocaledonicus. Next base: position 164,100 of record NZ_AQUR01000103.1, on the reverse strand, counting down.
TCAGCCGGTAGGTGATGGTGCCGACGCGGCGTCCGGCGGCCACGCCCTCGATCGACCACGTGCGCGGCCGCTGGCTTTCGATCACCGTCCAGACCACCACGCCGCCGCGCCGCGCCAGCATGAACGTTTCGGCGACGCGCTCGCCGCGCTCCAGCGGATGGTCAGTGGCGCCCGCCACGCCGAGCGAGGCCGGATGCCAGGCGGGCCAGTGCCGCGGGGTCGCGACAAAATCGAAGACCAGCGCCAGCGGACGGGCGATCACTACCTCGTCATGGATGGCGGTGCGGTCCAGCCCGGGCAGCGGCGCCAGCAGCGCGCCCACCGTGACCGCGGCGAAGACAAAACCCCAGAGCAGTTTCCTGTGTCGGACAAGCATGGCGGCGGGACCGGATGCAACCGGGGCGCACCCGTGCATCCCATACGCATGGCGCGATGCTTACAGTGTAGTGACTGCCCGGCATCGCGCCAGTCCCATGCGTGGCTCAGCGCGCCACCGGAGCGGCGGCGCCGTCGGCCGCAGGCGCCGCCGCCACGGATGCCGGCAGCGGTCCCCAGCCCCCGCCCAGGCGCCGCACCAGCGAAACGGTGGCGGCCGCGCGCAGTCCGGCAACCTGGTTGGCCTCGCGCTGCGACTGCAGCACGGTGCGGTCGGCGTCGATCACCGTCAGGTAGTCGACCGCGCCCGCGTCGTAGCGGCTGCGCGAAATCCGCGCCGCCCGCTTCGCGCCGCCGAGCGCGCTGTCCAGCGCGCCGGCCTGCTGGCTGAGCCAGCGCACGTCCGCGAGGCTGTCCTCCACCTCGCGGAACGCCACCAGCACGGTCTGGCGGTAGCTGGCCACCGTTTCCTCATGCGCGGCGCGGGCGCCGGCCAGGTTGGCGCTGTTGCGGCCCCCGTCGAACACGGTCTGCGCGATGCTGGAGCCGATCAGCGGCCCGAGCATCCAGGTGCGCGATGACCACTTGAACAGGTTGGACAGGTCGGCCGATTCAAAGCCGAACAGCCCGGTCAGCGTGATGCGCGGGAAAAACGCCGCCTTGGCCACGCCGATGCGCGCGTTGGCCGCGGCCATCTGGCGCTCGGCCGCGGCGATATCCGGACGCCGCTCCAGCAGCTCCGACGGCAGCCCGGCCGGGATCGCCACCGGCGCGGCATCGAACGGCCTGGACGGCAGCGCGAACGCCGCCGGCGGAACGCCGGTCAGCACCGCCAGCGCATGCTCCTGGTTGGCGCGGCGACGCTCGATGCCGGCCAGGTCCGCGCGCGCGGTGCCCAGTTCCGCTTCGGCGCGGGCGGGGTCGAGGTCGGTGGTTTCCCCGGCGTCATAGCGCTTCTTCAGCAGCGACAGCGCATCCTCGCGCAGCCTGATGGTGGCGTTGAGCAGCTCGCGCTCGCTGTCCAGCGTGCGCAGCGCGAAATACGCCTGCGCCACGTCGGCCTGCAGCGCCAGCTGCACCGAGCGGTACAGGTCTTCCGCGGCCTCGCCTTCGGCGCGGGCGGCGTTGACGCTGGACGCGACGCGGCCGAACAGGTCCAGCTCATAGCTGGCGAAGGCACGTGCCTTCAGCACCGTCTGCGGCGGCACGCGGGTGCCGTCGGGCAGGCCTTGCGAGGCCGCCGACGGCTGCGAGCGGGTCGGGTCCAGCCCCACGCTCAACTGCGGATAAAGGTCCGCCTCGGTGGCGCCGGTGAAGGCACGCGCCTGCTTCAGGCGGGCCGCGGCGATGGCGAGGTCCTGGTTGGATTCGCCCGCCGCTGCGATCAGGCGGTCGAGTTCGGCGTCGCCGAAGATCTTCCACCATTCGCCGCGGTGCTGGCCCTCGGCCGGCGTCGCGGTCTTCCATTGCGCGCCTTCGGCCTGGGCCGCCTCGGCTTCCTTGAAGGCCGGCACGGTGGCCGTCTCCGGCACCTTGTACGTCGGCGCCAGCGAGCAGCCGGCCAGCACCAGTGCGGCGGCCAGCGTGGCGATTCGGGGCAACTGCCTTGAGATCTGGGCAATCATGTTCATTCCTTGATTGTTCTGCGCTCTGGCGGATTCCACCCGCCGAGATCGCTCCCTCTCCCAGTGGGAGAAGGGAGCAAACATGCGTTTATTCAGCCGAAGCCACGGCCTGGTGCTCTACCTGCGCCGGCTGCGCGCGGCGCTGGCCGCGCGTCGCCAGCAGCCGCAGCGCCACATAGAACACCGGCGTCAGGAACAGCCCGAAGAAGGTCACGCCAAGCATGCCGGCGAACACCGCCACGCCCATCGCATGGCGCATCTCGGCGCCGGCGCCGGTGGAGACCACCAGCGGCACCACGCCCATGATGAACGCGAACGACGTCATCAGGATCGGGCGCAGGCGCAGGCGGCTGGCCTCGATCGCCGCCTGCACCACGGTGCGGCCGTGATGCTCCAGCTCGCGCGCAAACTCGACGATCAGGATCGCGTTCTTCGCTGACAAGCCCACCAGCACGATGAAGCCGATCTGCGTGAAGATGTTGTTGTCGCCCTGCGTCAGCCACACCCCTGTCATCGCCGCCAGCAGGCTCATCGGCACGATCAGGATCACCGCCAGCGGCAGCGTCAGGCTCTCGTACTGGGCAGCCAGCACCAGGAATACCAGCAGCACGCACAGCGGGAAGATCCAGATCCCGGCATTGCCGGCCAGGATGTCCTGGTAGGTCAGCTCGGTCCATTCGAACTTGATGCCCTTGGGCAGCGTTTCCGCGGCGATGCGCTCGGCGGCGGCCTGTGCCTGGCCCGACGAGAACCCAGGCGCGGGCCCGCCGTTCATGTCGGCGGCGGTAAAGCCGTTGTAGCGCACCACGCTGTCCGGACCGAAGCCCTGCTTGACCTGCACCAGCGACGACAGCGGCACCATGTCGCCGGCGGCATTGCGCGTCTTCAGCTGCAGGATGTCCTCGGCATGGGCGCGGAACGGCGCGTCGGCCTGCACCTTGACCTGGTAGGTCCGGCCGAACTTGTTGAAGTCATTGACGTACGCCGAGCCCAGGTAGGTCTGCAGCGTGTCGAACACATCCGTCACCGGCACGCCCAGCTGCTTGGCCTTGACGCGGTCCAGCCTGACGTCGAGCTGCGGCACGTTGACCTGGTAGTTGCTGAAGATGCCGGTCAGCTCGGGCGTGGCGCGCGCCTTGTTGGCGAACGCGTTGGTGGCCTCGAACAGCGCGTCATAGCCCAGCGCGGCACGGTCCTCGATCATCAGCTTGAAGCCGCCGATGGTGCCCAGGCCCTGCACGGGCGGCGGCGGGAACACCGCGATGAAGGCGTCCTGGATCGCCGCGTACTTCTGGTTCAGCTCGGCGGCGATGGCCGCGCCGCCCAGCTCGGCGCTCTTGCGCTCCTCGAACGGCTTGAGCGTGGCGAACACGATGCCGGCGCTCGGGCTGTTGGTGAAGCCGTTGATCGACAGGCCAGGGAAGGCCACCGCCGATTCCACGCCCGGATGCTTGAGCGCGATGTCGCTCATCTTGCGGATCACGTCTTCGGTGCGGTCCAGCGTGGCGCCGTCAGGCAGCTTGGCAAAGCCCACCAGGTATTGCTTGTCCTGCGCCGGCACGAAGCCCTTGGGCACCAGCTGGAACACGCCCCAGGTCAGCGCCAGCATCACCGCGTACACGCCGAACACCGAACCCTTGCGGCGGATCACGCCCTTCACGCCGCGGCCGTAGCTCTCGGCGCTGCGGCCGAAGAACTTGTTGAAGCGCTTGAAGAAGCCGCCGAAGACGCGGTCCATCCAGCGCGACAGCCAGTCCTTGGGCGCGTCGTGGCTCTTGAGCAGCAGCGCCGACAGCGCCGGCGACAGCGTCAGCGAGTTGAACGCCGAGATGATGGTCGAGATCGAGATGGTCAGCGCGAACTGCTTGTAGAACTGGCCGGTCAGGCCGGTCATGAAGGCCAGCGGCACGAACACCGCGATCAGCGTCAGCGCGATGGCGATGATGGGGCCGCTGACTTCGCGCATGGCCTTGTAGGTGGCCTCCTTCGGCGTCAGCCCCTCCTCGATGTTGCGCTCGACGTTCTCCACCACCACGATCGCGTCATCGACCACGATACCGATTGCCAGCACGAGCCCGAACAGCGACAGCGCATTGATCGAAAAGCCGAACAGATGCATCAGCCCGAAGGTACCGACGATCGACACCGGCACCGCCAGCAGCGGGATGATCGACGCACGCCAGGTCTGCAGGAACAGGATCACCACCAGCACCACCAGCGCGATCGCCTCGAACAGCGTGTGCGTGACCGCCTCGATCGAGTGGCGCACGAACTGCGTCGGGTCATAGACGATGCTGTAGTCGATGCCGTCGGGGAAGTTCTGCTTCAGCTCTTCCATGGTCTTGCGCACGTCATCCGAGATCTGGATGGCGTTGGAACCGGGCGCCTGGAAGATGGGGATCGCCACCGCCGGCTTGTTGTCCAGCAGCGAGCGCAACGCGTATTCCGACGCGCCCAGCTCGATCCGGGCGACATCCTTCAGGTAGGTCACGGCGCCGTCGGCGGAGGTGCGCACGACGATATCGCCGAACTCTTCCACCGTGCTCAGGCGGCCCTGCGCATTGACCGACAGCTGCAGGTCGGCGCCCGGCAGCGACGGCGACTGGCCGATCACGCCGGCCGCCACCTGCACGTTCTGCTCGCGGATGGCCTTGATCACGTCGCCCGTGGCAAGCTGGCGCTCGGCCATCTTTTCCGGGTTGAGCCACACGCGCATGGCGTAGTCGCCCGAGCCAAACAGCTGCACCTGGCCCACGCCCTGCAGCCGCGCCAGCCGGTCCTTGACGTTGATCACCGCGTAGTTACGCAGGTAGGTCATGTCATAGCGGTCGTTGGGCGAGACCAGGTGGACCACCATGGTCAGGTCCGGCGAGCTCTTGACCGTGGTGATGCCAAGCCGCCGCACGTCTTCGGGCAGCCGCGGCTCGGCCTGCGAGACGCGGTTCTGCACCAGCTGCTGCGCCTTGTCCGGGTCGGTGCCCAGCTTGAAGGTCACGGTCAGGGTAAGCAGGCCGTCGCTGTTGGACTGCGAGGACATGTAGAGCATGTCCTCGACGCCATTGATCTGCTCTTCCAGCGGCGACGCCACGGTCTCGGCGATCACCTTGGGGTTGGCGCCCGGATACTGCGCGCGCACCACCACCGACGGCGGCACCACTTCCGGGTACTCCGAGATCGGCAGCTTAAACATCGAGATGGCGCCGATCAGGAAGATCAGCACCGACAGCACCCCCGCGAAGATGGGGCGGTCGATAAAGAATTTTGAGAGATTCATGTTGGTCTCTGCTAAAAGCGCTCCCCTGGCGGCCCGCTCGTGGCGGGCACCATCAACTGCTTTGGGAGCAATACAAACTAGGGCGCTGGCAAGGCCGACGGTTTTGGGTGCGCCAAAGCCGCCCGAACTAGCCTAGGCAAGGTGTTCTCCCTCTCCCCTCATGGGGAGAGGGCCGGGGTGAGGGGGGTCTAACAAGGAACCACAACAAACGAAGCCAACTGTTTTAACCCACTGGCCTCAGCCTTTGACGCTCCTGCCCTCATCCCCTGCCCCTCTCCCGCAAGCGGGAGAGGGGAGCAAACCGCCTCAAGCTCTGCTGCGCTCAACTCACCGGCTTTGCCTCACCCTCGCCCTTCTCGCTCGCGGCCTGCTTGCGGTCAGGCGCTGCCGGGCGCGGTTCCAGTTCGCTGCGGTAGGCCATGGCCACCGTCTTGGGCTGCACCGTGTCGCCCGGCCGCACGCGCTGCAGGCCATTGACGACGATGTTCTCGCCCGGCTTCAGCCCCTTGCGGATCACGCGCAGGCCTTCATAGTTGGGCCCGAGCTCGACTTCGCGGTAGACCAGCTTGTTGGCCTTGTCGACCACCAGCACGAACTTCTTGCCCTGGTCGGTGCCAACCGCACGGTCGTTGACCAGCACCGCCGCATGCGGCGCGCCACCGCCCATCTTGACCTTGGCGTACAGGCCCGGCAGCAGGCGGCCGTCGTCGTTGTCGAACACCGCGCGTACACGGATGGTGCCGCTGCGGGTGTCGAGCCGGTTGTCGACCGACTGGATCTTGCCCTGGTGCGGATGGCCGTCTTCGTTGGCCAGGCCCAGGAAGACCGGCAGGTTGGCCTGCCCGCCGCCGGCACCGGGAGCGGTGTAGCGCAGGTAGCTCTGCTCGTCGATCTCGAAGCTGGCGTAGATCGGCGACACCGACACCACCGTGGTCAGCGGCGGCGTGGCCACGCCGGGCGCCACCAGGTTGCCCACCGTGATCTCGGCGCGCGACACGCGGCCGGACACCGGCGCGGTAATGCGGGTGTAGGCCAGGTTCAGGCGCGCGGTTTCCAGCTGCGCCTGCGCCGCGCGCACGTTGGCGCCGGTTTCGCGCGCGGCGTGGATGCGCTCGTCGAACTCGCGCCGCGAGATCGCGTTGTCGTCCAGCAGGCGCTGGGCGCGCTCGCCCTCGCTCTTGGCGTGCGCCGCGCGCACCTGCGCCGCGGCCAGCGCGGCCTCGGCGCGTGCCACCTCCGCGGCATAAGGCCGCGGGTCGATGGTGAAGAGCGGATCGCCCTTCTTCACCAGCGCGCCTTCGCGGAAGTGCACGGCGTCGATGGTGCCGCCCACGCGCGGGCGGATTTCGACCCGGTCCACCGCTTCGAGGCGGCCGGAGAATTCATCCCACTCGGTGATGGTCTGCCCGACCACGGCGGCCACCTCGATGGCCGGCGCCGGCGGCGGCGTGTTGGCGTGGGCTTCGCCGCTGTGCCAAGGGCGCAGGACCGAACCGGCCACGCCGGCACCGAGCACCACGACGATGGCGAGGGCAATCAGGGTACGTCGCTTCTGCTGCTGCATTTCTCAAACTCCTGGATCGGGTTTTCTTCAACCGGAAAAGCAAATGGCCGAACGCCGCCTGCCGGTCCGCGCGGGCGGATCGGAACCATGGTCAAACTGATGGTCGGACTTGGGACCGCGCGCATCACGGCGCGCGCTGCGGTCCTGGCTCTGGCCGAAACAGAGCCGGCTGGCGGTTGTCTGGAGCGGCTCAGCCGGCGGGCTTGGCTCCAGGCCGGCTGGCGTTGGCGCCAGCGCAGCGTTCAGTCAAGGTGAGGTAGCGTCGGCCACGGCCAGACATCGCCGCAGGAACCGCGCCCCTTCGTCGACCCATGCCTGACAGCTGTCATGGGCCTCTTCCACGCCGTCGCCGCAGGCGCCGGGCATGATCATGGCTTGGGCCGGCACACCGGCCTTGCCCAGGCGCCCGGCGAAGGCTTCGCCTTCGGCACGCAGCGCGTCGTGTTCGGCCACCTGCACCAGCGTGGGCGGCAGCCCGGCCAGGCGCGAGGCCAGCGCCGGGGCGGCATACGGATGCACCGTATCGGCCGGCGTCGGCAGGTAGTCGCGATAGTTGTCGGCCAGCCGGCGCAGCGTTTCCATCGGCACCGTGCCGCCGCCAAAACCCGCGCAGGAGGCATGCTGCAGGCACGGATCGGTCACCGGGCGGATCAGCCACTGACCGCGCGGCTGGGCGGTGCCGCGGTCACGCAGCATCTGCGCCAGCGCGATCGCCAGGTTGCCGCCGGCTTCCTCGCCCACCAGCGCAAAGCGGGTCTTGTCCACCTTCAGGCGCCGGGCGTTGCGCAACACCCATTGCACCGTGCTGTGCGCGTCCTCGGGCGCCGCCGGGAACGGGTGGTCGGGCGCCAGCGAATACGCCGGCGTGACCACCACCGCGGGCACCGTCGTGGCCAGGTCCTGCACCAGGTGGCAGGCGTGCTCCAGGCCGCCGTCGACGAAGCCGCCGGCGTGCAGGTACACCAGCCACGGCAACAGCGCGGCGCTGTCGATGCCCGGTGCCGGGTAGCCCGGCGGATAGCACACCCGCACCAGGATCTCGCGGCCGTCGCTGGTCACCGTGTGCTCGGCCACGCGCGCCTGTCCCGGCCCGGCTGCCGCGGGGGCAGTGGCGGCGCTGGCGGCTGCGGAGCGTTGGCCTGGCTTCTGTGACATGGCATCGGCGCACGGCATGGACAATGCGCTTGAGTGTTGCGATGCAACGGATTATGGTGATTGACGAGGATGGGATAAAGCGAGAGATCGCCAATGCACTGTTCCGGGATTGGAATAATCGCAAACCGCCCTGTCATGCGTCTGAAAACCGAAATCCCCACGCATGACAAGGTCTTGGATTTTGTGATTCACTCCCGATCTCGGCACGCGCGGCGGTTGGCCAGGCCGTTGCGCGCCCGGTCCGCGGGTCGGACTCTGGCGGCGCCGCACGCCTGACTGAACCCATGCCGGCATCGCGCCCAGCCAGCGCGCATCCAGTGCCAGCCGCCGGCAGACTCCCCATCACAACAACAAGACAGGCCGCGTGCGCCACGAGCGCGGGCGGCGCGCCGTTCGGATCTATCGTCGGAACCTCATCATGGACCGTCTCGTATCAATGCAGGCATTCACCCGGGTCGTCGACGTCGGCAGCTTTGCGCGTGCCGCCGAGTCGATGGACCTGCCCAAGGCCACGCTGACCCGCCTGATCCAGAACCTGGAGACCCACCTCGGCGTGAAGCTGCTGCACCGGACCACGCGCCGCATCAGCGTGACCAACGACGGCGCCGCCTACTACGAGCGGTGCGTGCGCATCCTGGCCGATGTCGAGGAAGCCGAGCAATCGCTGACGCGGCAGAATAATTCGCCGCGCGGCACGCTGTCGGTCGACACCACCGCCGGGCTGGCGCAACTGGTGCTGGTGCCGCACCTGCATGAATTTTTCCAGGCCTATCCGGACCTGAAGCTGGAGCTGACCATCAACGGCAAGCCGATCGACCTGCTGCAGGAAGGCGTCGACGTGGTGCTGCGCGTCGGCATTCCGCTGGACGAGGCCATGGTGGCCCGCCGCATCGGCCACGTGCAACTGGCGTTCTACGCCTCGCCGATCTACCTGAACCGCAACGGCACACCGCGCGACCTGGCCGAACTGGCGCAGCACAAGGCGGTCAATTTCCTGTCCAACCGCACCGGCCGGGAAATGCCCTGGCCGCTGGCGCGCGGCACCGAGCGCGGCGAGGTGCTGCTGCCCTCCGCCATTTCCACCAATGACGCCGATGTCTACCTCGGCTGCGCGCTGGAAGGCCACGGCATCGCCCGCATCTCGCGCGCCATGGCCGAGCCCTATGTGGCCAGCGGCCGGCTGGTCGAAATCCTGGCCGACTGGCAGACCGATGAATTGCCGATCTCGGCGATGTACCCGCAGAACCGGCACCTGTCGGCCAAGGTGCGGGTGTTCGTGAACTGGGCCGCCGAGCTGTTCTCGCGTCATCCGCATTTTGGTGCGGCACAGCAGCCGCTGCCCGTGGCGGCCTGACAGGTGAATGCGTGGCTGGCCTGCGCTGGCGCGTCCGGCATCGGCGCGCATGCCAGGCGCCATGTAGGATAAAACCGGAAATCGGTTCAGCGGCCGCCGACCTATACTGTTTCTTCCGAAATCACGACAAGAAGAGGATTCCGATGAAACAAGTGCTTCTCCCCCTGGCGGCGTGCATTGCCGCAACCGTGGCACTAGCCGGCTGCGCCGGCTCCGGCATGCCTTCGTCGTCGGCGGCCCAGCCCGCCGCCACCGGCGCCACCACCGGTGCCAGGGCGTCGGCCACGCTGCAGCCCAAGAGCGGCTCCAACACCGCGGGCACCGTCACCTTCCAGCAGCAGCCGGGCGGCGTGATGATGACCGCGGCGATTACCGGGCTGCCGCCCAATTCCGTCCACGGCTTCCACGTCCACGAGAAGGGCGACTGTTCGGCGCCTGACGCGATGAGCGCGGGCGGCCATTTCAACCCGACCGGCAAGCCCCACGGGCAGATGACCATGCCGGACCACCATGCCGGCGACATGAACAACGTCACCGCCGATGCCAGCGGCAACGTGCGCGTCAGCATGCTGCTGCCGTCGCTATCGGTGGGCACCGGGGCCAACAGCGTGATCGGCCGCGCGGTGGTGGTGCACAAGGATCCGGACGACTACAAGACGCAACCCACCGGCAACGCCGGCGGCCGCATTGCCTGCGGCGTGGTGGCCGCGTCCTGAGCGCCGCGCGGGCGGCGGGCCTGGACCACGCGGGTCCGGGCTCGCCGCGCTGCCGCGCTCCTTTCAATACCCCTTGAAGTTCGCATTGACCCGCTGGCGCAGGTAATCCCCCGCGCTGATCGGCGGGTACTTGCCGCCCGGTCCTGCGATCGTCGCACCGCGGTTGGCCTGGCAGAAGAACGCCATGCTGTAGCGCGGCCCCATGTATTCGCCCGGCGCGGGATTGCGGACCCGATGGAAGTTCGACGGCAGTCGGTCATCGCTCCAGCGCATCAGCATGTCGCCGATATTGCAGGTGATGACGGTTTCGTCCGGCTCGATCGGGGTCCATGCCTGCGCCGCCATCTCCTTGCCGGGGCACACCTGCAGGCCGCCCTGCCCGGGGCGCTGGAACAGCAGCGTCAGGCAGTCGAAATCCGTATGCGCGCCGGCGCGCCACAGCCCCAGCCCGTCGCGCCGCTCGGGCGGGATCGCGTAGTAGTGCAGCAGCCGCAGTGTGCTCTGGTAGTCCGGCGCGCGCGGATCGTGCGCCTGCCTGAAAAAGTCGCTGGCGAAGCCCAGCTTGTCGGCAAAGCATGACAGCACTTTCATGCCGACTTCCCAGCATTGCGCCTCGAAGGCAAGCATGGTGTCGCGGAAGCCGTCGAGTTCGTCATCGCCCGGCCACAGGCTATCCATGTGCGGGCGCGTGATCTGGTAGGACTCTTTCTGGTCCGGCGTGCCGGTGGAGGGCCGGACCTGCGCGCGGCTTTCCCAGCCGGCGTTGTTGGCCTTCTGCAGCGGATATTGCGCCTTCACTTCATCGGGCAGCGCAAAGAAGCGCTCGGTCATGGCAAAGGCATGGCGCACGCTGTCCAGGTCGATGCCGTGGTTGGCAAGCTGGAAGAAGCCGACATCGACCGACGCCTGCCACAGCGCGTCGGCAATCTTCGGCTTGCGCCGCGCGTAGTCGGACAGGTCGATGCGGCGGATCTCGCGCCGGCGGGTTTCGGAACCGAACGCGCCCATGCGCGATTCGCGGTGGAGTTCGTCCAGGGTACAGGCCTGGTCTGGCTGGGTCATGGCATTCCTCGTGGCAAGCGGGTCAGGGACTGGCCCCGTGCCGGCCCAGGCATGGCCGCCAACGACAATGCGCGCCGGGACAGCGCGCTCCTGAGGCCGACGGTGCCAGCCTGCGCAGCGGCGCGGGGCACGGACTTCAAGAGCAATTCCCGGCCAGCCCGCATGCGCATCGATCTGGCGCGCGGCTGGTGAACGCTTCTACTCTTGCCAGCGCTTACGCAGGTTCCGGGCCAGCGCCGTGCCCGCGCGACACGGCGGTTTTGCCCCATGGCGGCCCGCGCGGTGCGCCGTCATGGCGCATGCCGGGGCCTCTCTGGTGCAGTGCACAGTCGCGCCGGCCGGCCCGAATCGCGACGCCCGCGGCGCGGCATGGCAACATGGCAGCATCGCCGACACCACGGGCCCGCAACCGGGCCGCCCGGACGCCCGATGCCTTTGCCGACAGACACCGCATTCGCCCCGCCCCGCCGCCTGCGCGCCAGTTCGCTGATGCTGTGCTGCGCCGCCCTGCTCGGCGGCTGCGCGCTGCCGCCGCTGAGTCCCCGCACCGAATCCTCGGCGCTGACGCCGGCCGAGGGCCGGGCCACGCCGCTGGGGCAGGCGCTGGCCGATGAACTGGCCCGGCACCCGGGACTGAGCGGCATCCATCCGCTGCCGAACGCCTACGCCGCCTTTGCCGCGCGCGTGCAGCTGGCCCGCACCGCGCAGCGCACGCTCGACGTGCAGTACTACATCTGGCGCGACGACCTGACTGGCACGCTGCTGCTCGAGGCACTGCATCAGGCCGCCGAACGCGGCGTACGGGTGCGCCTGCTGCTCGACGACAACGGCATTGCCGGCATGGACGAACTGCTGGCCGCGATGGACGCGCACCCGCAGGTCGAAGTGCGCATCTTCAATCCGTTCGTGATCCGCCATCCCAAGGCACTGAATTTCCTGACGGACTTCGGGCGCCTGAACCGGCGCATGCACAACAAGTCGTTCACCGCCGACGGCGTTGCCACCATCATCGGCGGGCGCAATGTCGGCGACGAATACTTCGGCGCCAGCGACGGCGTGCTGTTCGCCGACCTCGACGTGATTGCCGTCGGCCCCGCGGCCGGCGACGTGGCGCACGATTTCGACCGCTACTGGTCCAGTGCCTCGGCCTACCCGGTGGACCGGCTGCTGCCGCCGGTCAGCATGGAACGCCTGCAGGCTCTGGTCGGACACGCGCGTGAGGTCGAGCGCAACCCGGCCGCGGCGGCCTACCTGGCCGCGGTGCGCGAACTGCCCGACGTGCAGCGGATGCTGGACGGCACGCTGGAGTTCCAGTGGGCCACCACGCGCATGGTCAGCGACAATCCCGCCAAGGCGCTGGGCGAAGCCACGCGCGGCACCCTGGTGGCGCACCAGCTGCGCGAGATCCTGGGCGAGCCGCAACGCGAGCTCGACCTGGTCTCGCCGTATTTCGTGCCCTCGACCGGCGGCACCGCCTTTTTCACCGACATGGCAAGTCGCGGCGTCGCGGTACGCGTGCTGACCAATGCGCTGGAGGCCACCGACGTGGCCGCCGTGCATTCCGGTTATGCCAAGCGGCGCAAGGCCCTGCTCGAGGCCGGCGTGGACCTGTACGAGTTGCGGCGCGCGGCCGAGCCGCGCAAGAAGGAAGAGCGCGCCGGCCCCTTCGGCAGTTCGGGCTCCAGCCTGCACGCCAAGACCTTCGCGGTCGACGGCAGCCGGGTCTTCGTGGGCTCGTTCAATTTTGATCCGCGCTCGGCCATGCTCAACACGGAACTCGGCTTCATCATCGACAGCCCCGCGCTGGCGGGCCGCATCGAATCCACCTTCGCCAGCGTGGTCCCGCAAGCGGCCTACCAGGTCAAGCTGGACCAGACCGGCCAGCTCTACTGGCTGGAACGGCGTGGCGACGAAGTGATCCGCCACGATACCGAGCCCAACACCAGCTGGTGGCGCCGTCTCGGCATCTGGTTCCTGTCGATCCTGCCGATCGAGTCGATGCTGTAGCCACGCGCTCGCTCGGGTCCGGCCACTCAGGTCCGGCCACTCAGGTCCGGCCACTCAGGTCCGACCGCTCAGATCTGGTCGATCAGGCTGCGCACCACGTCGGCCAGCCGGCCGGCGCGCTGGCGCCCCTTGGCGTCGAGCCCCATGCCGCTGCCGCCGGCCAGCGCCTTCAGGCCGAACAGTGCATCGCCCACGTCGCGCCACGCCGGGAAATCGGCATGGAGCTTCTCCAGGGCGGCGGCGCCCGCCTCCACCTGCGCGGGCGCGGGGGTGTGGCCGGCCGCCAGGTCTTCCAGCGCCATGGCGGCGTCGACCAGGCCTTTGCGATTCATCTGCTGTCTCCCCGAAAGCGCTTTTGTCATGGCCGCCAGGCAGGCGGCCATGACACTGTAGCAGGCCCGTGGATGGCCTTTGCCGGGATGGGGGAAAGCCCGGGGGCGGGCAAGGTGATGGCGGCTCAGTTGCTGCCGATATCCTGCAGGATCCGGGTCATCAGGTACAGGCGCGGCACGATCGAATCCAGTTCGATATATTCGTCGCGCGCGTGGTAGCCGAAGCCGGCCAGGCCGAAGCTTTCCACCACCGCGGGCTTGCCCGAACGGGCGGCGTAGCTGGCGTCGGTGGCGCCGCCGGTGCCTTCGGCCAGCGCCAGCGTGCGGCCGTCCAGCTCGGCATAGATTTCCTGCGCGCGCCTGGCGAGCGCACGGCCGCGCGCGTCGGCAACGAACGGCGGACGGCCTTCTTCCATCGTCACCGTGGTGTGGGTGTCGGGCACCAGCTGGCTGGACTTGACCTTGTCCTGCAGCGCCACCTTCAGCTTTTCGGCGGCACCGGCGGCCGTGGTGCGCACGTCGCCATAGGCCACGGCGCTTTCGGGGATCTGGTTGCGCACCGTGCCGGCCTGGGCCTGGGTCCAGTTCAGCTGCGAACCGGGCACCAGGCTGGCCGCGTCGCGCGTCTGCTGCAGCTGGTGGGCCAGTTCGAGCAGCGCATTGCGGCCGCGCTCGGGCGCGGCGCCGGCGTGGGAGGCGCGACCCTTGACCTGCATGGTGGCGGTGGCGGTGCCGGAGGCGCCCAGCAGCAGTGCCTCGGCCTTGACCACGTCCTTGGCCGCGGTGGGCTCGCACGACAGCACCACGTCATGCTGCGCCGCCAGCGTGGCGATGGTGTCGGCCGACCCGACCGAGCCCACCTCCTCGTCGGGATTGAACAGCACCGTGATCTGCGCGTAGTCGCGCCAGCCCTGTTGCTTCAGGATCTCGAGCGAGTGCAGGATCACGGCGATGCCGCCCTTGTCGTCGGCGATGCCCGGGCCATAGAGCCGGTTGCCCTCCTCGCGGATCGGCTGCGTGGCGAGCGTGTTGTCGGGGTACACGGTGTCGAGGTGGGCAATCAGCATGACGCGGCGCTTGCCGGTGCCGGTGAAGGTGGCCTTGACCATGGTGCCCGGGCCCTTGGTCACGGGCAGGCGCTCCACCCTGGCGCCCAGCGCCTGCAGGCGCTTCTCGGTGTAGCTGGCCATCTGCGCCAGCCCCTTGGCATTGGCGCTGCCGGATTCGATCGACACCATCTCCTTGAGCGACTGCACGACCCTGGGCTGCGCAGCCTGCGCGGCGGACAGCAGCGCGGCATCGGGCTGCGCGGCAATGGCCGGCATGCCGGCTCCGGCAAGCGTCAGGGCAGCGGCAATGGCAACGTGGCGAACGGAAAACGGCATGGAATCTCCTCGGTTTGGTCTTGTTGGTGGTGCCGCGGGCATGGCCGTTCGCCGCGACACAACGGCACGATGCTAGTCCTTGCCAGCAACTATGGGGAGGTTCAATATCGCCAATCCGGATGCCGATCCCGCCACGAGCCCCGGCGCCCCCCGTCCGCAACCATTCGAAGCGCCTCAAGGCATGCCAGCCCCCACCGTCGCCATCGCGCCCCCGTCACAGAACGTCCCGCTGCACGTGCGCCTGCTGTGGCTGCCGCAAGCCATGCCCGGCAGCCTGTTCACCACGCTCGACGTGCTGCGCACGGTCGCCGGCGTAGCCAGCCTGCAGCGCCCTGGCGCCGCGCCCACGCTGAGCTGGCAACTGTGCCGTGCCAACGGCCGCACCCTGGCCACCGAACTGCCCGGGCTGGTGTCGTCGACGCGGCGCGCCCGTGCGCCGGGCAGCCGCACGCTGCTGGTCATTCCCGCGCTGCTGGCCAGCAATGCGCCGGAACTGGGCGAACTGGTGCTGCGCGATGCCGCGGCGCTGCGGCTGGTGGAGCGCCACGCGCGCGCCGGCGGCTGGATCGCCGCGTGCGCGTCGGGGATGGTGCTGCCGCTGCAGCTGGGCTTGCTGGATGGCGCCAGCGTGGGGGCGCCATGGATGTTCCAGAGCTGGATGGCGCGCCAGTACCCGCATTGCGATCTGACCAGCGACGCGGCCATGAGCGTGCACGGCCACGTGTTTTCCTGCGTGGCGCCCGCGCTGCAGGTGGAATTCATGCTGCGCGTGCTGGGCCATCTGCACGATCCTGACCTGGCGCAGGCGGCGTCGCGGCTGATGCTGTTCCAGCCCGAGCGCCAGCGCAGCGTGCCGGCGCTGGTGTCGCAACGCTGGCTCGGCCGCACCGCCGACAGCCCGGTCTACCGCGCCATCCAGTGGCTGCGCGACCATGTGTCCGAGCCCTACCGGCTGGCTGCGGTGGCGCAGGCGGCGGCGGTCAGCGAACGCACGCTGCTGCGGCATTTCGGCCAGGTCACCGGCATGACGCCGCTGGACTACCTGCACACGCTGCGCGTGGAGCGTGCCCGCATGCTGCTGGAAGTCACGCTGCACGGCACCCATGCCATTGCCGAGGCCTGCGGCTACAGCGACGCCGCGGCGTTCCGCCGGCTGTTCCAGCGCGCCACCGGCATGTCGATGTCGGATTACCGCGCCCGCTTTGCGCTGCGGGCGCGGCGGCGCTACTGGCGCATGGAAGATACCGCGGCAAAGCGCGCCGCGCAGCGCGGCGCACACCGGTAGCCGGTCCCGGGCCCGCGCTCAGGGGCGCAGCGAGATGTGGTTGACCACGTCCTCCACGCCCTGCACGTACCAGGCATCGCGCTCGGCCTGGAGGCGCGTGCGCTCGTTGCTGACGCAGCCCTCGAGCGTCACCACGCGGTCCTGGGTATGCGCGCTGAGCTGGGCGGCATCGACAAAGGGGTCGGTTTCCAGCACCAGCATCAGCGCCTCGGTGATTTCATCGTCGCGGTCGGTTTCGGCGGGCGCCACCACCAGTTCATTGACCACGCAGCGGCAGCCGCGCGACCACCACGCCAGCACGCCGGCCAGGCGCATGTGCGACAGGCTGATCACCTGGCCCCACAGCGTCACCACGCCGTCCTGCACCGCGACTTCGATCCAGCCGTTGCGTTCGCTCACGGGTTCGCGCATGGCCTCTGGCTTGCCCTTGACGCGCGCGCAAATCTTGCAATTGTGAAATTCGACGGCATTGAGAAGGCGCTCGCACACGGCGTCGCGCAGCTCGCCGTCGCCGATCGGGGCGCCGCCGTCGGCCACGCGCAGGTGGTCGATCACGCTGGTGACGCCGTCCACGCGCCGCAGCGTCGCCGCGGCCCGGGTCTTGTCGACGATATCGGCCACTTCGCCCTCGAGGATCAGGGCCCCGTCCGAGAGCCGCAGCTGGATGGTGGGATGGAGGACATGGCCCTGATAGGGCACATGGGCCAGGGCTGCGCGCGCCTGCGTCAGCACCGCTTCGCTACTCTGCATGTTGTCGCCTCGCCGGTTGTCTGGAGATGGAGGGAGGCGCGCCCCTGCCTGCAGGCGCGCCGGAGCGGCGCCGCGGCCTCCTTCACCCCCGGGACCCCGGCAACCGCTTCCTCATTATAGGAAGCGGTCCGCCCCCGGGGCGCTGCCGCCCAGCCGAGCCGGCAGCGCCCGGTTCAGGCGCCGGCCGCCGTGCGCGCGCGGGCGACCTCCTGGTTGCGCAGGATAAAGCGCTGGACCTTGCCGCTGGGGGTCTTGGGCAGTTCGGCGACGAACTCGATTTCGCGCGGGTAGGCATGGGCGGCCAGGCGCTGGCGCACGTGCAGGCGCAGGGTCTCGGCCAGCTCGGGCGAGGCCGGGTGCTGCGGGTCCAGCACCACGAAGGCCTTGATCAGTTCGGTGCGCTCGGGGTCGGGCTTGCCGATCACCGCAGCCTCGACCACGGACGGGTGCTCGATCAGCGCGCTTTCCACGTCGAACGGGCCGACCCGGTAGCCGGAGGTGGTGATGACGTCGTCGGCGCGGCCGATAAAGCTGATGCTGCCGTCGTCGTTGAGCTCGGCGGAATCGCCGGTCAGGTAGTAGTCGCCGGCAAAGGCGCTGGTGGGCGTACCGTGGTAGCCGCCGAACCAGCACATCGGCGAACGCTTCAGGTCTAGCGCCAGCGTGCCCGGCTGGCCCGGCGGCAGCTCGCGCAGGGCCTCGTCGACCACCACCACGCGGTGCCCCGGGCTGGCAAAGCCGGCCGCGCCCATGCGCACCGGGTGGGCCAGGGCGTGGTGGTTGCACAGCACCATGCCCAGCTCGGTCTGGCCATAGTGGTCGTGGATGGTAACGCCCAGCTCGCTGGCGAACCAGCGGATCACTTCCGGGTTGAGCGGCTCGCCGGCGCTGCTGACGGCGCGCAATTGCCCGCGCAGCGGGCCGGACACGGCCTCGCCCGCCGCGATCAGCAGCCGGTAGGCCGTGGGCGACCCGGCCAGATTGGTGATGCCGTATTTGCGGATCACGCGACAGGTGCTGTCGACGCTGAACGGGCCGTCGTAGAACGTAGTGGCATGGCCCAGCGACAGCGGGCCGGTGACGGCGTAGTACAGGCCGTAGGCCCAGCCCGGGTCGGCCAGGTTCCAGAACGCATCGTCGTCGCGCAGGTCAACCGCATCGCGCATATAGGCGGCAAACGCGGCAATGGCCTTGAGCGGCACCAGCAGCGGCTTGGCCGGGCCGGTGGTGCCGGAGGTGAACATCATCAGGAAGGGGTCGTCGCCGCGCCGCATCACGGGCGCGAACGATGCCGGCTGGCGTGCCAGCTCGGCCCAGAAGCTGAAATCGCCTGCCGTCACGGCCGGTTGTTCCGTGCCGCCCCGGCTGCCGGCCACGGTGACGATAGCCGGACAGCCGGCTACTTCGGCCAGCTTGGGCCGGTTAGCGGTATCGGTGACCACCACTTTCGCCCCGGACGCATTGAGGCGATGCTCGATGGCCTTGGGGCCGAAGGCGGTAAACAGCGGCTGGTACACGGCACCGGCGCGCCACGTGCCGAGGATCGTCACCAGCAGCTCGGCGTTGCGCGGCAGCAGCCCCGCGACGCGGTCGCCCGGCTGCACACCCTGTGCCTTCAGGAAACCCGCGAACTGCGCCGACAGCGCCTGCAGCTCGGCAAAGGTCCAGCTGCGCGCGTCGCCGTGGCGGCCTTCCCAGTTCAGCGCAATGCGGCCTGGCTGTGCGTGCCGGTCGCAGCATTCGACGCAGGCGTTCATCGCCGCCAGGCTGCCGTGCAGTTGCCGTGCCACGGCGTCGTCATAGGAAAATCCGTCGAAAGCTTGGGCGTAGTCGCGCATGGGGTCTCCTGAATCCGGCTTGTGCCTTGTAGTCGGTGGCCGTGCGCGTTCGCCGCGCCACGGCTGTCGCAAGAGTGTGCGCCACGGCGCGCCGGTCCGGCAATAACCGATTCCGCCAGCGCGGCTGACGGTTTTTGCCATGCCTGCATTGCGGATCAACGGGGCGCCGCAGCGGCCTTGACGCGGCGCCCGCGGCCCCACACGATACCGGCATCACCCTCCGGAGAGAGCGCATGTGCACCAACTATGCCCCGGTCCAGCGCCGCATCCTGCGCGAAATCTTCGGCGTGGAGCCACCGCCGGGCGTGTACAAGGCCGAGACCTATCCCGACTATGCGGCGCCGATCGTGCGCGCCGCCGAGGATGGCAGCCGCAGTGCCGACCTGGCCTCGTTCGGCATGGTGCCGCGCGCGCGCATTCCGCCCGGCGCACGGCGCTACGACACCACCAATGCCCGCAGCGAAACCGTTGGCGAGCGCCCCGCCTTTGCGGGCTACTGGCGCCAGGGCCAGCTCTGCCTGATACCGGCCACGGCGTTCTATGAGTTCGCGTATCCCGACCACGGGGCGGACAGTGCGGCGCCGGGCAAGCCAGTGCGCTGGCGCGTCTGGCTGCCCGGCGAGCCGGCCTTCGGCATTGCCGGGCTGTGGCGCGGCTGGCCGGACCAGGCGCTGTCCTTCACCATGCTGACCGTCGACTCGGCGCAGCACCCGCTGATGCAGCGCTTCCACAAGCCGGGCGACGAGAAGCGCTCGGTGGTGATCGTGCCGCGCGCGCAGTGGGACGACTGGCTGGCGTGCCGGAACCCCGAGATCGCGCGCACCTTCCTGCGGCTGTTGCCGGCCGATGCCCTGCAGGCCGAGCCGGCGCCCAAGGTGCAAGGCGCGCCCATCCCCGACGCCGATTAGCCCGCCGGGCGGCGACTTTGGCCGGCTTATCGGCCCCCGACCGTCCTGGCCGGGGGCGCGAGGCTTTGCGCCAGTTCCGCTCAGAAGCGGTAGGTGACGGTACCCACCACGGTGCGGCGCGCGCCGAAGTAGCAGTCCCCGCGCGCCAGGCAAGTGGTCAGGAACTGCTTGTCGAACAGGTTGTTGGCGTTCAGCGCGACCCGCAGCGGGCCATGGTCATAGGCAATCATGGCGTCGTACAGCGTTACGCCGCCCACCCGGTTCTGGTCGGCGCCGTCATAGCTGGGGCCGACGTAGCGCAGGCCGCCGCCCGCCACGAAGCCCGGCATCCCGAACAGCTTGAAGCGATAGTTGGCCCACAGCGAGGCCATGTTCGACGGCGTGCTCGCCAGCTTCTTGCCGACCTCGGCCGGGGTGCCGTCGATCACGCGCGCATCCAGGTAGGTGTAGGTCGCGATCAGGTCCAGCCGGTTCGTCAGCGAAGCCAGTGCCTCCACTTCGATGCCGCGCGTGCGCG
The DNA here is from genome assembly GCF_000372525.1 of Cupriavidus neocaledonicus. GTDB lineage: Bacteria > Pseudomonadota > Gammaproteobacteria > Burkholderiales > Burkholderiaceae > Cupriavidus > Cupriavidus neocaledonicus. Next base: position 143,953 of record NZ_AQUR01000103.1, on the reverse strand, counting down.
CTTCGCCCACCTGCACCGAATCCGGAATGCCGTTGACCACGCCGGCGGTCTTGCGGTTCTTCTCGCGCATGTCGAATGCCGCGATGGTCAGCGTGGCGTTCTTGCCAGGCGGCTGGTACTTGATGCCCGCCTCCCACTGCGAGCCGCGCAGCGGCTTGAAGGCCTGGTTGGCCTTGTTGAACCCGGCCAGCCCCTGGAACGACTCGGAGTAGCTGACGTACGGGTTCAGGCCGATGTCCGAACGGTACATCAGGCCGGCACGCTTGGTCAGCTCGCTGTCGTCGCGGCTGGCCGAGGGCGTGTTGTCCTGCGCGGCGCGCGACCAGTCATAGCGCAGCCCCAGCATCAGCAGCCACTTGTTCCAGGCCAGCTGGTCCTGCACGTACAGGCCGGTTTGCGCCTGCGTGGCCGGATTCAGCGAGCGCGTGCCCGGCGGCGTGAAATTGCCGTAGACCGGGTTGAACACATCGAGCGGCGCGGCGGACCCGCCCACGCCGGTGGTCCCCGTGATTTCAGCGTGCTGGTAGTCAACGCCCGTCAGCAAAGTGTGCTGGATCGGGCCGGTGCGGAAGTTGGTCTGTGCCTGCGTGTCCAGCGCGAACGAATTCAGCGTCGGCTGATTCACGTAGACGGTGCGGTTCATCAGCGTGTTGCTGCCCGGCACCCAGCCACGATTGGCATCATTGAATCGCGCATAGATGCTGCGGTAGTCCACCGAGCTGTGCGAATAGCGCAGGTTCTGCCGCACCGTCACAGTGTCGTTGAACTTGTGCCGAAATTCGTAGCCGACCGACTGCTGCTCCGCGGTGTAGCGGTCAAAGCCGGGTTCGCTGATGAACAGGTGGTCGGGAATCTGCCCGCCCGGGTTCGGATATAGCGTGCCGCGCCATGGGAAGAATCCGACCGAGGTCCCGCTCACATCGCGCTGGAAGTTGGCCAGCAGCGTCAGCGAGGTGTCCTGTGTCGGCCGCCAGGTCAGCGACGGCGCGAGCAGGTAGCGGTTGTCCTGCACGTAGTCCACCTGCGTGTCGCTGTCGCGCGCCAGCGCCACCAGACGGTACAGCCACTTGCCGTCCGCATCCAGCGGCCCGGTCAGGTCGGCCTGCACCTGCTTGCGGTTGTAGTTGCCGAACTGCACCCCGACCTCCCGCGCCGCTTCCGCCTGCGGACGCTTGCTGACCAGGTTCAGGATGCCGCCGACCGCGCCCTGCCCGAACAGCATCGACGACGGCCCGCGCAGCACATCGATGCGCTCGAGTGCATAAACATCGGGACGCACGTTGTTGTAGAAGCCGACCTGGTTCAGCAAGCCATCGCGATACTGCGTGAAGTCCGTGCCGCGGAACTTGCCCCAGTCTCCGCGCGCGTCATTGCCGAAGGGACCGGCGTAGACGCCGGCGCTGTAGCCGATGGCTTGCTGCACGGTCTGCGCACCCTGCGCTTCCATGCGGTCACGAGTGATGACGGTGATCGACTGGGGCGTCTCCATCACCGGCGTGTCGGTCTTGGTGGCGGTGGCGCTGCGTTTCGCCACAAAGCCATGGACCGGGCCGGTGGCGGTCTCATCGTCGTGGCTGGCGCGCACCGTGACCGCCGGCAATTCTCCTGCGGCTGCGGCCGCCGGCGTGGCCGGCACAGGGCTATCGCCGACCTGCGCAAACACGCCGCCGGCCTGCAGGCTCAGCACAAGGGTGGTCAAGGAAAGACGGCATGGGGTGACAAGCGGGGAGCGGGCAAAGCGCGACTTCGCCCGACGGTTCGGGTGCAGAGACATCACTCAGGGATCAAATTGTGGCGGTGCCGCTAAGCGGCATCACAAGTGGAAAATTCTGATTACGAATAGGAATGATTCGTGATTACATCAGAATTGTAGCCTGAATGTGTCACGGACGAGACATATGATTCGGACTTTTCGTGGATCTTCCTTGCTCGAGAGACCGATTTTCCTGCGGGACTATGAACAGGAAACCTGACCTCATCCGCCCCCCCCCCCGGCAGAGGACGCCGCCATCGCGCGCGGCATTGAGCTAGACCCCGATGCGGCGTCAGTGCCGACAGAGCAGTTCACGAAGATGCGCCCGGCATGAGAGTTGCTCGGCGACGAGACGGTCGAGGCACTGGCGAAACGTCGCGGCAGGCCTGCCAAACCGGTTGGCGAGCGCAAGGTGAATCAGACGCTGCGCATCGATCCCGACGTGCTGGCGCCCTACAAGGCAACCGGTAGCGGCTGGCAAACGCTGATGAACGAGGCGCTGCGCGACTATCCGGCAGCCCGCAGGATGCTGCCCCGGCGCCAGGCCGGACGATCCCGTCATTCGCCCTGCAAACGGCCAAGGAACCGCCTGCCCGCCTCGATCACCGCGCTGTCCGGCTGCATCTGGTAGCGCACGATCATGCCCTCGATGCACAGCATCGCCTCCGCCGCCACCGCCAGTGGCTCGCGCAGCCCCAGGTGCGCCGCGATATCGGCGACGAAGGCCTCCAGGTCAGCCTTGTGGGCCACCGCCTGCTGCTGCGCCTCAGCGTCGCCCCCCGCTTCCGCCACCACGTTGATGAAGGCACAGCCGCGAAAGTCGCGGGCGAACCAGTCGGCCAGCGCGTCGGCGATCACGTCCAGGCGGGGCCGCTCGGCGAGGCGGGCTTCCACGTCCTGGCGGAACCACGCCATCCACTCGTCATGCCGGCGCGCCAGGAACGCCGCGATCAGCGCGTTCTTGGAGGCGAAATGCCGGTAGAGCGACATCTTCGCCACGCCGGATTCGGCAATGATCCGGTCGATGCCGGTGGCGCGATAGCCCTCCTGGTAGAACAGGCGGGCGGCGGTGTCGAGGATGCGGTCGCGGGCGGAAGGCGTGGCCATGTGATTCAAGCGGGATAGCGAGAACAGGAGAACGCCCGGGTTGCGCGCAGCGCGGCCCCGGGCCTGTGCTTCGATACTATGACAGACAGACCTGTCTAGCAATCGCCGCGATCAGCCTTCCAGCCTGGCGGCCGCGTCGCGCAGTGCCGTGCGCAGGCCTTCTTCCACCACCGGATGGTAGAACGGCATCGTCAGCATCTGCGCGATGGTCAGGCCCTGCTGGTACGACCACGCCAGCAGGTGGGCGATATTCTCGGCGCGCGGGCCGGTCCATTCGGCGCCCAGGAAGCGGCCCGTGGCCCTGTCGGCATAGACGTGCATCAGTCCCCGGTTCTTCAGCATGACGCGGCTGCGACCCTGGTCTTCAAAGCTCACCTCACCGGTGACGAAGCTGCCCTCGGCCAGGTCTGCGTAGCGCTGGCCGACCATCGCGATCTGCGGGTCCGTGAACACCACCGCGATCGGCGCGCGGCGCGCCAGCGGCCTCACCTGCGGATAGCTGGCGGCGTTCTCGCCGGCGGCCTTGCCCTCGTCGGCGGCCTCATGCAGCAACGGCAGGATGTTGTTGGCATCGCCGGCGATAAAGACCGGCGCGTTGCCGCACTGGAGCGTGTTCGCGTCGAACAGCGGCACGCCGCGCGCATCCAGCGCCAGGCCGGTGTTTTCCAGGGCCAGGCCGCGCACATTGGGGGCGCGGCCGGTGGCCGCGAGTGCGTAGTCGAAGCGCTCGGTCACGCTGCGGCCTTCGCGGTCGAGGTAGGTCACCACCACCTGGTCGCCATCGCGGTCCATGTCGGTCACCTGCGCGTCGGGATCGAGGTAGAACTCCTGGTTGAAGGTGCGCGCCGCGTCGGCGCGGATCACCGGGTCGGTCAGCGGCCCGAGCGAGCCACTGACGCCGAACACGCGCACCCGCACGCCCAGCCGCGACAGCGCCTGCCCCAGCTCCAGCCCGATCACGCCGGGGCCGAACACCACCACGCTGCCGGGCAGGTCCTGCCAGGAGAACACATCGTCATTGACGATCAGGCGGTCGCCGAACACCTGGAACGGCGCCGGCAGCACCGGCGTGGAACCGGTGGCGATGACCACGCGGCTGGCGCGCACGGTGGTGTGCCCGTCCACTACGAGCGTGGTGGTGTCGATAAAGCGGGCATAGCCGCGAATGCGGTCGGCCGGCGCGATGTTCTCCACGCCGCGCACCACGAAGCCGACAAAGCGGTCGCGCTCGCTGCGCACGCGCGCCATCACTTCGCGTCCGTCGACGCGGACCTGGCCGTCGACATGCACGCCGAACGGCGCGGTGTGGCGCAGCTCATGCGCGGCCTCGGCAGCGGCGATCAGCAGCTTGGACGGCATGCAGCCCACGCGGGCACAGGTAGTGCCGTAGGGGCCGCCCTCGATGATCACGGCGCGCTTGCCCGCCGCAATCGCGGCGCGGTAGGCGGCAAGGCCGGCGGTGCCCGCGCCGATCACGGCGACGTCGGTCTGGATGGTGGTCATGGCGGTGGTTCCTTTGTTAAGCGTCAGGCTGGGTCAATCAGCGGGCTGGATGGCGCTGCCCGGCGCGGTGCGGGCAAGGCGGCGCCATCGGGTCCGGCGACTGCCGGCCCCGTGCATCGGGGCAAGAATGGGAATCAGCTGATTGCGGCTCAGGCGGCCAGGTACTGCTGCAGCGCTTCGGCGCCGCCGATCAGCTTGCCGTTGATAAAGACCTGCGGTGCGGTCATCTCTCCCGACACGGCGCCCAGCACCTTGCCGCGCACCTTGTTGTCGAGCGGCACGTCGACGTAGTCGAAGCCGTTGTCGTCGAGCAGCTGCTTGGCCTTGGCGCAGAACGAGCAACCGACCTTGGAGAACACCACCACCTGGTCAGGTTTGCGCGCGCCGGGGGCGATGTAGGCCAGCATGGTGTCGGCATCGGACACCTTGAACGGGTCGCCCGGCTCTTCCGGCTCGATGAACATCTTCTGCACCACGCCGTCCTTGACCAGCATCGCATAGCGCCAGCTGCGCTTGCCGAAGCCCAGGTCGGCCTTGTCCACCAGCATGCCCATGCCTTCGGTGAATTCACCATTGCCGTCGGGGATCATGGTGATGTTTGCGGACTCCTGATCCTTGGCCCATTCGTTCATCACGAAGGTGTCGTTCACCGACACGCACAGGATGTCGTCCACGCCATGCCTGGCGAAGACCGGGGCCAGTTCGTTGTAGCGCGGCAGGTGGGTCGACGAACAGGTCGGCGTAAAAGCCCCCGGCAGCGAGAACACCACCACGGTCTTGCCGTCGAACAGCTCGCCAGTGGTGACGGTCTTCCACTCGTTGTCTTCACGTACACGGAAAGCGACATTGGGAACGCGTTGGCCTTCGCGGGATTGCAGCATTGGTTCACTCCTGGTTCTGGATCGGGTTGGTTTCGGCTGCGGGTTGCAGCGAAGGCCCCATTCTGTAGACCGGGAAGTGATTTGTACAATTCATCATTTCAACAGCGATGATTGCCAAAGACTATGATTGAGACATAGGCACCACCTATCGGTCCGCAAGGCATGCGGGCCGCGCGGACGAAAAAGCATATTTTTTCGGGAAAAGCCCGGAGAGTGCCCTATCATGCGGCATCTCCTAAGACTCCCTTCTTCGCAATGACCCGACCTTGCCGCCTGCCGTACCGCCATCGGTGGGCATCCCTGCTCGTGCTGTCGCTTGCGCTGGCCCTCCCCGCGCACGCCCAGACGCTGAAGAAGCCGGCGCTGGAAGCCCTGACGGGCAACAGCCCGGCCGTCGCCAAGGCGGCCCAGGCCGACCTGCCCGCCTTCATGGCGGCGGCAGCCAGGGCCGAGCCCCTGGTCGCGCCCGCGGTGGCTGCGTGGCAGGCGAAGGCGCCGCTGTCAGGCGACAACCTGGTCAATGTCGCGCGGCTGCTCGGGGTCTACAACCGGCTGCGCAACGAGGCCCCCGCCATCGATGTGCTGGGCAAGATGGTGGCGCTGCGCACCGTGCGCGAGGAAAAGATCGCCCAGCACGAGAATCCCGCCATCATTGAATTCGGCAAGATGATCGAAGGCATGGCGCGCGATTTCGGGCTGGCCTATCGCAATGTCGACAACCGGGTCTTCGAGGTGACCTTGCCCGGCGGCGGCAAGGACACCTTCGGCATCCTGACCCACGCCGACGTGGTACCGGCGGTGGCCGAGGAATGGGTGCTCGACGACGGCACCAGGCTGGACCCGTTCCGCATGACGCGCATCGGCGACCTGCTCTACGGGCGCGGCACCATCGACGACAAGGGCTCGATCGCCGCGGTGCTGTACGCGATGAAGACCGTCAAGGAAAGCGGCGTGCCGCTCGAGCGCAGCATCCGGCTGATGATCGAAACCACCGAGGAAACCGGCGGCGACGGCATGAAATACTACCGCCAGCACACCACGCTGCCCGAGTACAACGTGGTGCTCGACAGCAAGTATCCGGCCGTAGTGGCCGAGAAAGGCGCGGGCACGCTGACGGTTTCGTTCGGCATCAAGGCGGCCGACGACAAGCGCGCGCCCAGCCAGGCCGACAGCAAGGGCCCGGCCATTGTCGCGATGCGCGGCGCGGCCTCGGCCAACGCCATTCCCGAAACCGCCACCGCGCGCATCGCCGGCGGCGATCCCGCCGCGGTGGCCGCCGCGCTGGAACAGGCGCGCGCGGAATTCGTGCGCCGCTACACGCCGCGCGGCAAGTTTTCGATCGACGTCAAGCGCGCCGGAAACGATGTCGAGGTCAAGGTCACCGGCGCCTCGGCGCACGGCTCGCGGCCGGAAGAAGGCGTGAACCCGCTGCCGCGGCTGGCGTTGTTCCTGCAGGCCAGCGGCGTGCGCTTTGCCGAAAACCACTACCTGAACGCGGTCCGCTACCTGAACGACCTGTACGGCCTGGACTACCTGGGCAACCGCATGGACGTGGCCTACCGCGATCCGTTCATGGGCCCGCTGACCATGTCGCCCACGCTGGTGCGCGAGCGCGGTGAGTACGTCGACGTGGTCACCAACGTGCGCATGCCGCGCGGGCGCACCCCGGACGAGCTGGGCGGCAAGATCACCAAGCGCATTTTCGGCTGGGCTGCCACCCATGGGCCGGTCGAGATCAAGTACGACCAGGGCAACTGGATGGCGCGCGATCCGAAGGGCGCGTGGCTGTCGACGCTGCTGAACATTTTCGGCGATACCACGGGGCTCGAAGCCAAGCCGGTCTCCACCGCGGGCAGCACCACCGCCAAGCTGATGCCCAACGCCATCAACTTCGGCCCGGCCATGCCGGGCAAGAAGTACACCGCGCATAATGCGCGCGAGTACAAGGAAGTGGCCGACCTCAATCTCGATATGCAGATGTTCACTGAGATGCTGGTGCGGATCGGCAACCTGGACAAGATGCAGTAAACCGGCCTTTGTTTTTGCCGCCTCTCCCGCGCGCGTGAGAGGCGGCGCGACCGATCACAGCCCCAGTTCGCTCAAGCCCGGATGCCCGTCCGGACGCCGGCCCAGCGGCCAGTGAAACTTGCGCTCCGCCGCCCGGATCGGCGCATCGTTGATGCAGGCAAAACGCTTGCGCATCAGCCCCGCCTCATCGAATTCCCAGTTCTCGTTGCCATATGACCGGTACCAGTTGCCGGAATCGTCGTGCCATTCATAGGCAAAGCGCACGGCGATGCGGTTCTCTTCGTGCACCCATAGCTCCTTGATCAGGCGGTAATCCAGCTCTTTGTGCCATTTGCGCTGCAGGAACGCGACGATATCGGCGCGGCCGTTGACGAATTCGGCGCGGTTGCGCCACGCGCTGTCGACGGTATAGGCCAGCGCCACGCGTTCCGGGTCGCGGCTGTTCCAGCCGTCCTCGGCGGCGCGGACCTTGGCCATAGCTGTTTCGCGGGTGAAGGGAGGCAGCGGCGGGCGGGTTTCAACGGGTGTGGACATGGAGGCTCCTTGGCAAAAGACGAGGTGATACAGGTCTGTCTCATTATTGGTAGACAGATTTGTATTGTCAAGCCAAGGATGCCGGGCAAAATTCAAAAGCAAGACCCGGAGTGCGCCGCGCACGCCCCCGGCCTAAAGTTGGCACCATGCAAGCACAGGACAGGAGATTTGCAGTGGGCACCAGCCAGATCCAGCACCCGGAAATGGCCGTCGCCGGACGCGCGGCTGTCGCGCGTCGGCATGCGGCAGACGTGGCGACCCGGGTCAATGGCATCGACTGGGACGCGGTGGCGCGCGAGCTCGATGACTTCGGCTGCGCCGCCATCCCCGGCCTGCTGTCCGCCGGCGAATGCGACGCGCTGGCGGCCGGCTATGGCAACGACGCGTTGTACCGCTCCCGCATCGAGATGCGCCGGCACGGGTTCGGCCAAGGCGAATACAAGTACTTCCGCTATCCCCTGCCCGGCCTGGTCGCCGCACTCCGCACGGCGCTCTACCCGCGCCTGGTGCCGGTGGCCAACCGCTGGAATGCCGCCATGGGCATCGACGTCCGTTATCCCGCCGCGCACCGGGACTTCATCGCGCGCTGCCACCACGCCGGCCAGTCGCGGCCGACGCCCTTGCTGCTGCGCTACGGCCCCGGCGACTACAACTGCCTGCACCAGGACCTGTACGGCGAGCACGTGTTCCCGCTGCAGGTCGCGATCCTGCTCTCCGAGCCCGGCCGCGACTTTACCGGCGGCGAGTTCGTGCTGACCGAGCAGCGCCCGCGCATGCAGTCGCGGGCCGAGGTGGTGGCGCTGCGCCAGGGCGATGCCGTGGTGTTCGCGGTCAGCCAGCGGCCGGTGCAGGGCACCCGCGGCAGCTATCGCGTCAACCTGCGGCACGGCGTCAGCCGGCTGCATGCCGGACAGCGCTACACGCTCGGCATCATCTTTCACGACGCTACGTGAGGCATCCATGACCCGATCCTTCCGTTCCGCACCGGCAGCCGAAGCCACCCTGGTCGAACAGGATCCGCGCTGGGCACGCGTGCTGGCGCGCGACCCCGGCGCCGACCGCGACTTTGTCTATGCGGTCAGGACCACCGGCGTGTATTGCCTGCCGAGCAGCCCGTCACGCCTGCCGCATCCGGCCAATGTCGAATTCTTCGACAACGCCGCCGCGGCCGAAGCCGCCGGCTACCGGCCCAGCCGCCGTGCGACGCTGCCCGCGCTGGCGGCACGGCATGCGGCCATGGTGGCCGACGCCTGCCGCCGCATCGAGGCCGCCGACGCCGTGCCCACGCTGCCGGAGCTGGCCAGCGCCGCTGGTGTCAGCCCCTATCATTTCCACCGCCTGTTCAAGACCGCTACTGGCCTGACCCCGCGCGCGTACGCCGCCGCGCATCGGGCCAGGAAACTGCGCGAGCAACTAGGCACCAGCGACTCCGTGACCGAGGCCATCTACGATGCCGGGTTCGGCTCCAACAGCCGCTTCTACGAAGCCTCCGACGCCGTGCTCGGCATGACTCCGTCGCGCTACCGCGCGGGAGGCGCCGACATGGATATCCGCTTCGCCATCGGCCAATGCTCGCTGGGCGCAATCCTGGTGGCGCAGAGCCAGCGCGGCGTTTGCGCGATCCTGCTGGGCGACGATCCGCAAGCGCTGCTGCAAGACCTGCAGGACCGCTTCCCGCGCGCCAACCTGATCGGCGGCGACGCGCAGTTCGAGCAGCTGGTGGCCCAGGTGGTGGGGCTGATCGAAGCACCTTCGATCGGCCTGGCGCTGCCTCTGGACGTGCGCGGCACCGCGTTCCAGCAGCGCGTATGGCAAGCGCTGCGGGAGATCCCGGTCGGCAGCACCGCCAGCTACGCCGAGATCGCGGCCCGCATCGGCGCGCCGCGTGCGGTGCGCGCGGTGGCGCAGGCCTGCGCGGCCAACCACCTGGCCGTGGCGATTCCCTGCCATCGCGTGGTGCGCAGCGACGGCGACCTGTCAGGCTATCGCTGGGGCGTGGCGCGCAAGCGCGAGCTGCTGGAGCGCGAGGCGCAGGGCTGAAACGGCCTGCCGCTCAGTGGGGGGCAGGCGCCTGGATCTTTGCCAGGTAGTCGTGGATCTGCGCCACCACCGCCGCGCCTTCGCCGACCGCGGCGGCGACGCGCTTGGTCGATCCCGCGCGCACGTCGCCGATGGCGAACACCCCCGGCACGCTGGTCTGCAACGGATACGGCACCGCCGAGGCGCAGCCCAGCGCGCCGCCGCCGGTGCGCACGAAGCCCTTGTCGTCGACCTCGACATGGCAGGTGCGCAGCCACGCCGCATTCGGGTCGGCGCCGATGAACAGGAACAGGTGCCGCACCGCCATGGTGACCGGCGTGGCCTGCTCGGCGCGGCAATCATAGTGCACCGCGCTGAGCCAGCCGTCGCCGTCGAGCGCGCTGACCTGGGCATGGGTATGCAGCGTGATATTCGGCAGCGCGGCGATGCGGTCGATCAGGTAGCGCGACATGGTGGCGGCCAGCCCCGGGCCGCGCACCAGCATATGCACGTGCGCCGCATGCGAGGCCAGGAACACCGCCGCCTGCCCGGCCGAATTGCCGCCGCCCACCAGCATCGCCGGCTCGTTCTTGCACAGCTTGGCTTCCACCGGCGAGGCCCAGTAGTAGACCCCCCGTCCTTCGAAATGCTCGAGCGCGGCGATGCCGGGCCGGCGGTACTGGGCGCCGGTGGCGATCACCACGGTATGGGCCGGGACCATGCGGCCGTCCGCGAGCTCCAGCCGGATCGGGTCGGCCCCGCAGTGCAACGCCTTCACCTCAAGCGGAATCGCGATGTGGGCGCCGAACTTGAGCGCCTGCACGAAGGCGCGCCCAGCCAGCGCCTGCCCGGAAATGCCGGTCGGAAAGCCCAGATAGTTTTCGATGCGCGCGCTCGCGCCCGCCTGCCCGCCCGGCGAGCGGCAATCGATCACCGCCACTGACAGGCCTTCGGACGCGGCATAGACCGCCGTCGCCAATCCTGCCGGTCCGGCCCCGACCACCACCACGTCATAGACGTAGTCGGGATCGAACTCCGGCAGCAGGCCAAGGCACGACGCCAGTTGTCCTTCGTCCGGGGCGCGCAGCACGCGGCCGTCGGCGCAGATCACCAGCGGAAAGTCGCTGGCGGGCGCGTTGGCGTAGTCGAGCAGCAGCGAGCAGTCGCGGTCGGCGTCGATATCGATGACGGTATGCGGGTAGCCGTTGCGGCGCAGGAAGGCCTGCAGCGCCAGCAGTTGCGGCTCGGTGCCGTGGCCCACCAGCACCGGGCCGCTGCCGAACTCGATCAGCCCGACGCGGCGCAGGATCAGCGCGCGCATGATGCGCTCGCCCAGTTCGGCCTCGGCCACCAGCAGCGCACGCAGCCGCTCCGGCGGGATCACATAGCCGTGGGTCTCGGTGACCGCGACGCCGTCGACCAGCGCGGGGCGGCCGGACAGGGTGCCGACCTCTGCGAGGAAGTGTCCGGGCCCCTGCTCGGTGATCTGGTGCTCGCGCCCCAGACCGTCGCGCCGCATCACGCGCACGCGGCCGCTGGTGACCAGGTACATGCCGCGCCCGGCGTCGCCGATGGCGAACAGCTTCTCGCCCGCGCGCCAGCTCTGCGGCGTGCCGAAGCGGCGCACGCGCTCCATCTCGTCGGCGGTCAGTTGCGGGAACATCTGGTGCCAGCGTGATTCCAGCGTGGAGTACGGTGCCTCCAGCCCGCCGACGGCGTCCGGACCGGACTCAGCGCCCGGCTCGGCTTCGGCTGCCACTGCATCCGCCTGCAAGTTCGCCATGCTGCCTCCCTGATTGCATCAGTCACCGCCAGATTGCAAGTTTCCGGCTGCCGCGGCGCGACCTATGGATAGTAGACGGCGCGACGGGGAATGCGAGGCCGCCGGCGCCAACAGTTGCGCATTGCGCCGGCTTGGGATTGAATGGTCGCCTCGGCGCGCCGGCAAGCCCCGGCAGCGCCGCCACCGTCAGCAAAATCAAGCCTTGATGCAATCCACCCCTGAATCCGATCCGACTCCGCCCAACGACCGTCCCGCGCGCCCGGCATTGCGCGCCCTCACGCCGGTCGAGGGACGCGTGCTGGGCGTGCTGGTCGAAAAGCAGCACACCGTACCCGACACCTACCCGCTGTCGCTCAACGCGCTGGCTTCCGGCTGCAACCAGAAGACCGCCCGGGCGCCGGTGATGAACGTCAGCGAGGCCGAAATCCTGGAGGCCATCGACGGCCTCAAGAGCCTGAGCCTGGTCTTCGAAGGCAGCAGCAGCCGCGTGCCGCGCTTCGAGCACAACATGCAGCGCGCGCTCGGCGTGCCGAGCCAGTCAGTCGCGCTGCTGGCGATGCTGCTGCTGCGCGGCCCGCAGACCGCCGCGGAATTGCGCCTGAATACCGCGCGACTGCACAGCTTTGCCGACATCTCGTCGGTCGAGGCCTTTCTCGACGAGCTGGCCGGCCAGACGCCGCCACGCGTGGTGCGCTTGCCGCGCGCCCCCGGTGCGCGCGAAAACCGCTGGATGCATCTGCTGAGCGGCGAAGCCAGCGCCGCCGCGGCGGCCGAAGACAGCGGGCGTGCCGCCGACGCCGACGCCGCGCCGTCGGCCGAACTGGAACAGCTGCGCGCCGAGCACCAGGTCCTGTCCGAAAAAGTGGCAAGGCTGCAAGGCCTGGTGGAACACATGGCCGCGCAGCTAGGCATCTCCGCCGACGAATTCCTCGGCTGATCCAGGCATCACCACCCCGCCGGAAGCCCTGCCCGCCCCTTGCTGGCTCACATCAACGGGCGGGGTGAACTCATGGCGGTTAATTGCACTGTCGCGCAAAAGAACGCGCCCGCCGCGGTGGCAGGCCGAACTGTCGGATGGCCCCTGCGTCGCCTATCCTTTTGCACAGGACGCCGACAAGCCAGGGGAGACCGCCGCAGCCATGGACAAGACAGCCTTTGTATTCGCCGGCGGCGGAAGCCTGGGTGCGATCCAGGTCGGGATGCTGCGTGAACTGGCGGCCTGGGGCGTGAGGCCGGATATCGTGATCGGCGCGTCGGCCGGGGCCATCAACGGCGCGTACTTTGCCTGCAACCCGGGCCTGGCCGGCGCGCAGCGACTCGAGGAACTCTGGCGCGCGATCCGGCGCACCGACATCCTGCCGTGGAGCTGGCGCAGTGTCTGGAACGTGTTCGGCGGCAGCCGCGGCCACCTGGTCGAGGCGACGGGTTTGCGCACCCTGCTGGCACGGCATTTCGGGCCGCGCGCCCTGGAGGCCGCCGAACTCCCGTTGCACGTGGTGGCGACCGACATGCACAGCGGCGACGAGGTGGTGCTGTCCAGTGGCAGCATCGTCGACGCGGTGCTGGCCAGCGCCGCCATCCCTGGCGTCTTTCCGCCAGTGCAGTTCGGGGGCCGTACCCTGATCGACGGCGGCGTGGCCAACAATACGCCGGTGTCCACCGCGATCCGTCTGGGCGCCACCCGCGTGATCGTGCTGCCGGCGGGCTTTACCTGCGCCGAGCGCCGCCCGCCGCGCGGCGCGCTCGAGCATGCGTTCAACGCGCTCTCGCTGCTGGTGGCGCGCCAGCTGGTGCACGACCTGCAGCACTTCGCCAACCAGGCGCAGATCAGCGTGGTGCCGCCGCTGTGCCCGCTCGATATCTCGCCCTACGACTACTCCCGCTGCGGCGAGCTGATCGACCGCGCCGCGGCCACCACGGCCGAGTGGCTGCGCGGCAAGGGCCTCGACACCCCCCGCATCTCCGGCGCCCTCGCCCCGCATTCGCACGACGAAACGGCACCGAGCTGCAGTGCCGACATTCCGGCGGCAGCGCCGCACTGAAGCACCGGCTCAGCGCCGCGGCCAGCGCTGCGCGGGCCCGCATTTCCGGAGTGGATCGAAGCGCCGCGATACCGCGGGGACGGCGAGCCACCCTCGCGCGGTTGCTACAATCCGGCCCATGCCCAGCCAAGCCGAACGCAGCGCCAGTACCCGCCAGTCCCTGATCGACGCCGCCGCGACCCTGCTCATCGAGCAAGGCTACGCGGCCTTTGCCGAAGCGCGCGTGTGCGAGCTGGCGGGCACCAGCCGCGGCTCGCTGCGCCATCACTTTCCGGAAGGGCGTTACGACTTGCTGCCGGCCATGCTGGAGTCGCTGCTGGAGCGCGAAGCCGACCGCCTGGCGGCGCTGGGGCCGCTGAGCCCGTCGGTGCGCCTGCACCTGATGCTGCATGTGCTGGCACACCGGCCGCAGCGGCATGCCTCGCTGGCGATCCTGGAGGTGTGGATGGCAACGCGCGGCGACATCCGCCTGGCGCGCGCCGTGCATGCGCCGCTGGCGGCGGTGCCGCAGCGGCTGTTCGGCCAGCCGCCGGACGCCCCGCCCCAGCCCGAATGGCTGGCGCTGCGTTGCTTCCTGCACGGCGCCACCTTGCACAGCTTTGCGCCGGACTACGACGCGCAGCAGCTGTCCGAGGCCGTGCGCTGGCTGATCGCGCAGCTGCCGCGGCCCGACGGACTGGACGCGGTGCTGGACCGCATGCTGGCCCGGCCAGCGCTAAAGCGCTGACCCGCGTGCTGAGCTGTGCTCAAGGCAGCCGCGCCAGCAGCCGGTCGTGCAGCGCAGGCGGCAATGCGAGCCGACCCTTGCGGCCCGGCGCAGCCGGATCGAACACCACCGCCTGCCCGTCCCAGCTGAGCCGCACCGGCCCGGTACTGGTGAAGGTGCGCTGCGCCAGTACCCGGTCGCGTTCGGCGCCGTAGATCCGCAGCAATATCCGCTCGCCGCCCAGGTAGCAGTATTCGGCGGCGTAGCGGGCCGCGGCATCGACTGCCGGCACGCGGCGGCAGTTGTGCGCGCCGGCCCGTTCGGTGACGCCATGGCCGTAGACGATGGCGGTCCAGATGGCGCCGACCGCCAGCACGCGTGCGGCGCTGACCAGCAGCACGCGCCGGGCACGCGCCGCGCGCCCGTGCTGCGACGCCATGACATAAGCCACCGCGCGGAACGCGGCCAGCCCCAGCAGCAGCAGCGCCACCGCGGCCAGATGGAAATAGGCCGCCGAATCCGGCATTGACGCCATGATATGGGCCATCCCTGCCCTCCTCTCCCGAAATCCCTGAAGTCGCAGCCCAGCGAGCGCCTGGCGGTAATCCGGCGCTCGCTCAGTCGCGCGCCAAATAAATCAGGGCGATTTATTCCTGAAAATCAAACAGGCACGCCTTATTTCGTTTTAATGCACCAGAATAATCAAGCGCCGGCCCCGCGCCAATTCGGTGTATTCCCGCTGTACTATTTTCCGGGGACGTTGTCGTCGTTATCGTCGATATCAGCGTGATTTGCGCAAGGCAGGCTGGCCAGCAGGCCGAGCAGGCGTGCCGCCGTTGACGCCACGATCGCTGCCAGCGCCGCGGCCGTGGCTGCATCGCCATCGCGGGCGGCATGCTCGAGCCGCTGCGCCATCAACCGCAGCGCATGGCAACCGACGTAGTGGGCGGAGGCCTTGAGCCGGTGCGCAACACCCCGTATCGCCTCGAGGTCGGCGCCGGCCTGGCGCAGTTGGGCCAGGTCATCGCGCGTAGAACTCACCAGCGCCTGCAACAGTTCCCTGGCGAATGCCGGATTGCCGAAGGTTTGCCTGGCTATGGCCCCGGCGATGCCGGCGGCCTCGCGCGCGGACAGCGCCACGTAGTACTGGCCGGCGAGCATGGCCAGCAACGCCGCTTCGGTGACCGGCGCGGCCAGGGTGGCCACGTCGGCGTCTGCGCCGGCCGCGGGCAGCGCGCCCGGCGGCGACACCACGGCGCAAACCGCGCCGCGCGCGCGCCATGCGTGCATCAGCGGGGAAGGCACGCCGGCAGCGGCACTGGCCATCACCAGGTCGCCCTCGGCAGCCATATCCGCCACCCGCGCGTTCACTTCGATCTGCGCCACAAAGCCGAGGCCACGCAGGATCCGCACGGCATCCGCCAGCCAGCCAGAATCGCCGGCGCGTGCCAGCAGCAAGGCCCTTGGTCGGGACTGCGCTTCGGCGGCGTCCACGCTATCCCACCGCAATATGGTGGCGCCGCGCAAAATCGATGACATCGACAATCGATGTTGCGCCCAGTTTTTCCATCACCCGGGTCTTGTGCGTGCTCACGGTCTTGTTGGAAATAAACAGGACTTGCCCGATTTCCTTGTTCGACATGCCCTTGGCCAGCATCTGCATGACCACCAGTTCCTTGTCCGACAGCGAGGCCAGGCGTTCGGCTTCGTCAGCCAGCCCGGACTTGCCGTGGTCGATCTCTGGCATCACGGTATAGCCCGCCAGCACCGACTCCGTGCACCGCACGATTTCGGCCAGTTCCTGTGTCTTGCTGACAAAGCCGTGGGCGCCGGCATGGCGCGCGCGCGGGGCGAAGGCGTTCTGGTCCTGGCCCGAGATGACCAGGATGCGCACGGTGGGATGGCTGGCCTTGAGGCGCGGAATCACGTCGAGCCCGTTGATCTTGGGAATATCCAGATCGAGGATGACCACGTCGGGCAGGTATTGCCGCACGATCTCGATGGCAGCCTGGCCATTGTCGGCTTCCAGTACGTGGGTGACGCCCAGCACCTGGGAAAAATGCGTCTTGAGTACGGCGCGCATGGGCGGGTGGTCATCGACGATCAGGATCGTGGTCAAGCTTGTACTCCGTGGCAACATCGCGTTTTCCGCGCGAGCGCGGCACATCATTGTGCTAAGCATTTGCGCCTCACGAAACCGGAAATTTCCGAGGCACAGGTGGTTTCTTCCGAAAGACCGTGCTGGCCCATGGCGGTGGCGCCGTGCATGGGATGCACCGCTAACGCGCTGGCATTGTCGCGCCCTGGCCATGCTTTCCATCGCGCCGCAAGCGGGCCCAGATTGTGTTCTATATGTGGCACGCCGGCCGGCAAGGTGCCCGCGATTTCGAAATTTCCGTATCAATTTCAGATTCGTCCTAATGAGATGACGGGTCGGCGCCCCTAGAGTGAAGGCAGTTCACCGACCTCGCCTACCCGCTTGCCGTTCCGTCCACCCTCTTCCGCTGCGTCTTCCGCGACTACGCGCCCGCTTCGAACTGCTGTCGACCCCACCCAGCCCGCCCGGGCCTCGGCACGGGTCGGCCCGAGCGTGCGTGCGCGGCTGCCGGCGTGCGCCCTGGCCCCGGCCATCGGCCTGTCGCATGGCACGGCGAGCGCCGCGCTGGCAGCGACCGCGCCGGCAGCGGACTTCCATGCGCACCTGCTCGGCTGGTGCACCGCCATCCTGTGTGCGCTCACGCCCTGCCTGCTGGCCTGGATCATTGCGCTGTACCGCGAGGTGCGCCGGCGCCGTGCCGCCGAAACCGCCCTGCAAGACTGCGTGGCCATCCAGACCGCGCTGCTTGACGGCATTCCGCAGCCGGTCTACCTGCGCGATGCCGCGTTGCGGCTGATCGCCTGCAACCGCGGCTATGAGGAACTGGTGGGCGCCACGCGCGCCAGCCTGCTGGGACAGCCGCTGGACGCCGTGCTGTCGGCACACCCCCTCGCCATCGACATGGCCGAACTGGCGCGCGACTACCGCCGGGTCATCGAAGACGGCGCGCCGCTGCGCACGGACCGGTGCCTGCGCCTGGGCGACCGCACCCTGCATGTGCTGAACTGGCTGACCCCGCTGCGCGGCGCCGACGGCACCATCAAGGGCCTGGCCGGCGGCTGCGTCGACCTGACCGAGCGCCACCAGATGCTGGCCGAGCTGGCCCAGGCCAAGACCGAGGCCGAAGCCGCCAACGGCGCCAAGTCGGCGTTCCTGGCATCGGTCAGCCATGAGATCCGTACCCCGATGAATGCCATCACCGGCATGCTCGAGCTGACCCTGGCGCAAGGCCAGTTGCCGGATGCGCAGCGGCTGCAGCTGGTCACCGCGCACAGGTCGGCACTGGGACTGCTGGCGCTGATCGATGACATCCTCGACCTGTCCAAGCTCGAGGCGGGCAAGTTCAGCATCCACCCGGCGCCCGCGTCGCTGCCAGCGCTGGTCGACGATACCCTGCTGATCTTCGGACCCGTGGCCGCGCAAAAAGGCCTGCCCCTGACCAGCGGCGTCAGCGCCGCGCTGGCGCCGCTGCATCAGGTCGACGCGCTGCGCTTCCGGCAGATCCTGGCCAACCTGGTGTCCAATGCGGTGCGCTTTACCGACAGCGGCACGGTCCATGTCCGCCTGGACGCGCAGGCGCCCTGCGACGGCGTCCAGCACGTCATGCTGACCGTCTCCGATACCGGCGTCGGTATTCCCTTCGAGGCCCAGCCCCGGCTGTTCCAGCCGTTCGAGCAGGCGCACGGCTGTGCGCGCAGCCACGCCGGCGGCACCGGGCTGGGACTGGCAATCTGCCGGCGCCTGGCCACGGCCATGGGCGGGCGCATCACGCTGACCAGCCAGCCGGGCCGGGGCACGCGCGTGCTGGTGTCGCTGCCGCTGCGGGTCGCCAGCGCGCCGCGGCCAACCGATCCGGCCGAACCGGCCGAACCGGCACCGCCGTCACCCCTGGCCGCTTGCCCGCGGCGCGACGCCAGTATCCTGGTAGTCGATGACCACGCCCCCAACCGGCTGCTGCTGCAGCGCCAGCTGGAACACCTGGGCCACCGCGTGAGCACGGCATGCGATGGCCGCGAAGCCCTGGCCGCGCTGGACCGCGGCACGTTCGACGTGATCGTTTGCGACTGCGCCATGCCGATGATGGACGGCCTCGCCTTCACGCGCGCGGTGCGGGCCCGCGCCGACGCGCACCGCCGCGTGCCCATCATCGGCTGCACCCCCAGTGCCGTGGCCAGCGACCACGCCGCGGCCCTGGCCGCGGGCATGAACGCCGTGGTGGTCAAGCCGGTGGGCCTGCAGGCCCTCGATGCCGCCGTGTCGCAGGCGTGCGGCGGCCGGCCTCCGCCGCCGTCCGGGTCGCCGCAGCCGGAACCAGCCGGTCCCGGTCCCGCTCAGGCACAAGACCTGGCGCTGCCCGCCGGCACGGGGGGCGGCGACAGTTGCCACGGCGAGGCCGCCCCCGGCGCGCGGGCATCGTGGTGTGCGGTCTGCCGTGCGATGAACGTGCAGTGCGACCGCATCGATCTGCCCGAGGACTGACCGGTCCGCTTCAGGGCTCCATCGGCACCGCGCTGGTGCACTTGATCTCGTCCAGGCACACGCTCGACTTCACGCCGCTGACGCCGGGAATGCGCATCAGCGTATCGAGCAGGAAGTCGGACAGCGATTTCAGGTCGCGCGCCACCACCTTCAGCACGTAGTCGATATCGCCCGTCACCGAGAAGCACTCCTGGATCTGCGCCAGTTCCGCGACCAGGCGCTTGAAGTTGGACAGGTCGCGGATATGGCCGCGCTCCATGGTCACGTGGATAAAGGCCACCACGCCGAAGCCCAGCGCCGCGGCGTCCAGCCGCGCCTCGTAGCGCTTGACCAGCCCGGCTTCTTCCAGCCGACGGTGGCGCCGCAAAGTCTGCGCCGGCGACAGCGCGATGGCCTCGGCCAGCTCCAGGTTGGATGCCCGCCCGTGCTCCTGCAGCACCCCGAGCAAGCGGCGATCGGTGCGGTCCAGCTCGATTGATTGCACTTCGGTTTCCTCATCTCAAGAATTCAAGCAATCAAATTTCATAATCTAGGGTTTCCCTGCCTCTTTTACGAAATCCAATTTTGCCGCCCCGAATATACACTGCATCCCAAGCAAGCGCACCGCAAACCCGTGCCGTTACGGGCCCGGTGCCGAGCCGGCTGGCCCCGGCGCGACTGCGCAAGCAGTGCTGAAGCCACAATATTATTTCCCGCCCCTACGTTCTTACCGAGAAAGCCATGGCCGACCTGTTTGACAATCCGATGCAGCTAATGGGCTTCGAATTCGTGGAATTCGCCTCGCCCACCCCCAACCTGCTTGAGCCGCTGTTCGAGCAGATGGGCTTCACGCTGGTGGCAAAGCACCGTTCCAAGGACGTCGTGCTGTACCGCCAGGGCGAGGTCAACTTCATCGTCAACCGCGAGCCGCACAGCCACGCCGCCTACTTTGCCGCCGAGCACGGTCCGAGCGCCTGCGGCATGGCTTTCCGCGTCAAGGATTCGCACAAGGCCTATGCCCGCGCGCTGGCGCTGGGCGCGCAGCCGGTCGAGATCCCGACCGGCCCGATGGAGCTGCGCCTGCCGGCGATCAAGGGCATCGGCGGCGCGCCGCTGTACCTGATCGACCGCTTCGAGGAAGGCAAGTCGATCTATGACATCGACTTCGAGTTCATCGAGGGCGTCGACCGCCACCCGGTCGGCCACGGCCTCAAGCTGATCGACCACCTGACCCACAACGTCTACCGTGGCCGCATGGCATATTGGGCCAATTTCTACGAAAAGCTGTTCAACTTCCGCGAAATCCGCTACTTCGACATCCAGGGCGAGTACACCGGACTGGCCTCCAAGGCCATGACCGCGCCGGATGGTAAAATCCGCATTCCGCTGAACGAGGAATCGTCCAAGGGCGCCGGGCAGATCGAAGAGTTCCTGATGGCCTTCAACGGCGAGGGCATCCAGCACATCGCCTTCCTGACCGACAACCTGATCGAAGTCATCGACCGCCTGCAACTGGCCGGCGTGCCGCTGATGACCGCGCCGAACGACTACTACTACGAGGCGCTCGACACCCGCCTGCCCGGCCACGGCCAGCCGGTCGAGCAACTGAAGTCGCGCGGCATCCTGCTGGACGGCACCACCGAAGGCGGCAAGCCCCGTCTGCTGCTGCAGATCTTCTCCAAGACCGCGCTCGGCCCGGTGTTCTTCGAGTTCATCCAGCGCCAGGGCGACGAAGGCTTCGGCGAAGGCAACTTCAAGGCACTGTTCGAGTCGCTGGAGCGCGACCAGATCGAACGCGGCACGCTCAAGGTCGAGGCCTGACCGGCATCGGCCCCGCCTGACCGGCCGCCTTCGACGGCGCGCCGGTCCGGCAACGCGCACGCCCCGGGCGGCAGACACCCTGCCGCGCGCGCGGCGACGACCCCCAAGGCCCAAGCGTCCGACTCAGACAACAGCCAGAGACGCGGGCCCGCATTCCATGAGAATGGGTAGAGGAAACACTGCATGCATTCCAGCAACAATGACGGCTCGCTCAAGCGCGGGCTGAAGAACCGGCACATCCAGCTGATCGCCCTCGGTGGCGCCATCGGCACCGGACTTTTCCTGGGCATCGCCCAGACCATCAAGATGGCGGGGCCTTCGGTCCTGCTGGGCTATGCGATCGCCGGCATCGTGGCCTTCTTCATCATGCGCCAGCTCGGCGAGATGGTGGTGGACGAGCCCGTCGCCGGCTCGTTCAGCTATTTTGCCGACAAGTACTGCGGCCATTTCGCCGGCTTCCTGTCGGGGTGGAACTACTGGGTGCTGTACATCCTGGTGAGCATGGCGGAACTCTCCGCCGTCGGCATCTACGTGCAGTACTGGTGGCCGGAGATTCCCACCTGGGTCTCGGCGCTGGCGTTCTTCGTCATCATCAACGCGATCAACCTGGCGAGCGTGAAGTCCTTCGGCGAGATGGAATTCTGGTTCTCGATCATCAAGGTCGCGGCGATCATCGGCATGATTGGCTTCGGCGGCTACCTGCTGCTGTCCGGCCATGCCGGCCCGCAGGCCAGCGTGGCCAACCTGTGGCAGCACGGCGGCTTCTTCCCCAACGGCATGGGCGGCCTGGTGATGGCGATGGCGGTGATCATGTTCTCGTTCGGCGGCCTGGAACTGGTGGGCATCACCGCGGCCGAGGCGGATTCGCCGGAAAAGACCATCCCCAAGGCCACCAACCAGGTGATCTACCGCATCCTGATTTTCTACGTGGGCGCGCTGGCGGTGCTGCTGTCGCTGTACCCGTGGGAGAACGTGGTCACCGGCGGCAGCCCGTTCGTGCTGATCTTCCACGCGCTCAACAGCAACTGGGTGGCCAACGTGCTGAACGTGGTGGTGCTGACCGCGGCGCTGTCGGTCTACAACAGCGGCGTGTACTGCAACAGCCGCATGCTGTACGGCCTGGCGCAGCAGGGCAATGCACCCAAGGCGCTGCTCAAGGTCAACCAGCGCGGCATCCCGCTGACGGCGCTGGCGTTCTCGGCGGTGGCCACCGCGGCCTGCGTGGTGATCAACTACTTCATGCCGGGCAAGGCCTTCGAGCTGCTGATGGGGCTGGTGGTGTCGGCGCTGATCATCAACTGGGCCATGATCAGCCTGATCCACCTGAAGTTCCGCGCCGACAAGCGCAAGGCCGGCCAGGCCACGGCGTTCCAGAGCTGGGGCTATCCGCTCACCAACTACCTGTGCCTGGTGTTCCTGGGCGGCATCCTGGTGGTGATGTACCTGACCGAAGGCCTGCGCATCTCGGTGTACCTGATCCCGGTGTGGCTGGTGGTGCTCGGCGTCAGCTACCTGGTGCGTCAGAAGAAGGCCGGCGCCGCGCTGCAAGCCGGCGTGGCAGCGCAGCAACTGCGCTGAGCGGCCCCCAGTCAGGCTGGCGCCTGCAGGCTGCGGGCGCCGCCGGTTAAAATCCCAGTGCTGCGCGGCGTCTCGCGCCGCGGCAGCCGCCCCCGACCCAACTCCATCGCATCCCATGTTCGCACACATCGAGGCCTTTCCCGGCGATCCGATCCTCTCGCTCAACGAGGACTTCCAGCGCGACCCGCGCACCGACAAGGTCAACCTCAGCATCGGCATCTACTTTGACGACGACGGCCGCCTGCCGGTGATGCAGGCGGTGGCGCAGGCCGAGGCCGCGCTGCTGGCCGACATGGGTCCGCGCCCCTACCTGCCGATGTCGGGTCTGGCGGCCTACCGCAACGCCGTGCAGGCGCTGGTGTTCGGCGAGGACTCGCCGGCGCGCGCCGCCGGCCGCATCGCCACGCTGCAGACGCTGGGCGGCTCGGGCGCGCTGCGGGTGGGCGCCGATTTCCTCAAGCGCTACTATCCGCAGGCGCAGGTGTGGATCAGCGACCCCAGCTGGGAAAACCATCGCGTGGTGTTCGAGCGCGCCGGCTTCACCGTCAATACCTACCCGTACTATGACGACGCCACCGGCGGCCTGAAGTTCGACGCCATGATGGACGCGCTGCGCGTCATCCGGGCCGGCAGCATCGTGCTGCTGCACGCCTGCTGCCACAACCCGACCGGCGTCGACCTGAACCAGGACCAGTGGCGCCAGCTGATCGCGCTGCTCAAGGCCAACCAGCTGCTGCCGTTCGTCGATATGGCCTACCAGGGCTTCGGCGCCGGCCTGGAAGACGACGCCTTCGCCATCCGCGAACTGGTGGCGCAGGACGTGCCCTGCCTGGTGGCCAACTCGTTCTCGAAGAATTTCTCGCTGTACGGCGAGCGCTGCGGCGGCCTGAGCGTGTTCTGCAACACCGCGGCCGAGGCCTCGAACGTGCTGGGCCAGCTGACCGGCGCGGTGCGCGCCAACTACAGCAATCCGCCGACGCACGGCGCGCGCGTGGTCTCCAAGGTGCTGACCACGCCCGAGCTGCGCCAGCTGTGGGAACAGGAACTGGCCCAGATGTGCGGCCGCATCGCGCGCATGCGCGAGGCCATCCACCACCACCTGCGCGACCATGTCAGCGGCGAGGCGCTGTCGCGTTACCTGACCCAGCGCGGCATGTTCACCTACACCGGCCTGACCGCCGGCCAGGCCGAGCGCCTGCGCGAGCAGCACGGCGTGTACCTGCTGCGCTCGGGCCGGATGTGCGTGGCCGGGCTGAACGAGCGCAATGTCGGCATCGTGGCCAAGGCCATCGGCAGCGTGCTGCAGGGCTGAAGCCGGTCCCGCACAGCCTCATGGCGGCGCCTTCGGGCGCCGTTTTTGTTGGCGGTCCCGGGTTGGCGGTCACGGGTATCGCCGCACGGGGCGGCGCAGGTATTGCACGTAGCGCCCAGCGTAATTTCTACACGCACCGCGTGGCGTTTTTGACGCTTGCCGCGCCGCATTGCCGGGCCGCGCGCGGCACCATGGCCGGGCGCTGGCCGGGCGCTGGCCGGCACTGAACTTGCAGCCGTCCGGTATTCCCGGCGCGATCTCACGACATGCCGGGACGCCGACAGAAGGCTCGCCCATGTCCGAAGACAACGTTCCGGCCCATTGCAGCACCACCGCCCCGCCAGGCGCGGCCACCCGCGCAGTCACGCTCCACGTCAACGGCAAGCCCTGCACGCTGCAGCTGGAACCGCGCTGCACGCTGCTCGACGCGCTGCGCGAGCTGCTCCACCTGACCGGCGCCAAGAAAGGCTGCGACCGCGGCCAGTGCGGCGCGTGCACGGTGCTGGTCGAGGGCCGCCGCATCAATGCCTGCCTCACGCTTGCGGTAATGCAGGAAGGCCGCCACATCACCACCATCGAAGGCCTGGCCAGCGGCGACACCCTGCATCCGATGCAGCAGGCCTTCGTCACGCACGACGCGCTGCAGTGCGGCTTCTGCACCCCGGGCCAGATCTGCTCGGCGGTAGGCATGCTGGCCGAGGCGCAGGCCGGCCATGCCAGCGCGGTGCACCCGCTGGGCCCGGCGCCACTGCCGCTCGGCGACGACGAGATCCGCGAGCGTATGAGCGGCAACCTGTGCCGCTGCGGCGCTTACCCCAATATCGTCGCCGCGGTCCGCGCAGCCTGCGGCAAGGGCGGCAGCTAAGGCTGGCTATGAATTCTTTCGCTTACGAACGGCCGGGCTCGGTCGAAGAGGCCATGCGCCTGGGAAGCCAGCCCGGCGCGCGCTATGTGGCGGGCGGCACCAACCTGCTCGACCTGGTCAAGGCCGGCGTGGAAGCGCCGCGGCTGCTGGTCGATGTCAGCCGCCTGCCGCTCGACCAGGTCACGGCGCTGCCCGACGGCGGCCTGCGCGTGGGCGCGATGGCCAGCAACACCGATGCGGCCAACCACGCGCTGGTGCGCGAACGCTATCCGCTGCTGGCGCAGGCGCTGCTGTCGGGGGCGTCCGGACAGTTGCGCAATATGGCCACGGTGGGCGGCAACCTGCTGCAGCGCACCCGCTGCCATTACTTCTATGACCTGGGCTTCCCGGCCTGCAACAAGCGCCAGCCCGGCTCGGGCTGCGGCGCGCGCGACGGCATCAATCGCATCCATGCCATCCTCGGCGCCAGCGAGCATTGCATCGCCGTGCATCCGTCCGACATGTGCGTGGCGCTGGCCGCGCTCGAGGCCGTGATCGTGGTGCGCGCCACCACCGGCGAGCGCCGCATCCCGATCGGCGACTTCCATCGCCTGCCCGGCGACACCCCGCAATGCGACACCATGCTCGCGCCCGGCGAGCTGATCGTCGCCATCGACCTGCCACCCTCGCCCTACGCCGCCCATGCGCACTACCTGAAGGTGCGCGACCGCTCCAGCTTTGCCTTCGCCCTGGTGTCGGTCGCCGCGGCGCTCGAACTCGACGGCAAGCTCGTGCGCAGCGCCCGGCTGGCGCTGGGCGGCGTGGCGCACAAGCCCTGGCGCGTGCCCGCGGCGGAACGCGCCCTGGCGGGCCGGCCGCTAAGTGCGCACAGCGCGGCCGACGCCGCGCGATTGCTGCTCGACGGCGCGCACCCGTATGCGCACAACGCGTTCAAGATCGGCCTGGCGCAGCGCGCCGTCGCCCTGGCGCTGAAGGTTGCCAGCGGCCCGCAAGGAGCTTCGGCATGAGCATAACCGGCACTCCGCTCGACCGCGTCGACGGCATCCCGAAGGTCACCGGCCGCGCCCGCTACACCGCCGACCACACCCTGCCGGGACTGGTCCATGCGGTGATGGTGACCAGCGCCATCGCGCGCGGCGAGATCGTCGCCATCGACACCGCCGCGTGCGAACGGATGCCGGGCGTGCGGCTGGTGCTGACGCCGTTCAACGCGCCGCACCTGCCCCGGGGCGGCAAGGCGGCCGCGGACATCCCCACCGCCGGCCATGTCATGAGCCTGCTGCAGGACACCGCGGTCCACTACAACAACCAGCCCATCGCGGTGGTGGTGGCCGATACGCTCGAGCAGGCCCGCGACGCCGCGCACTGCCTGCCGGTGCAATACCGACAGGCCGATGCCACGCTGGACTTCGCGCAGGCGCGTGCGCGGGCCCGCAAGCCTGACGAGGACGAAGACGCCGACAGCCGCCGCGGCGACCCCGATGCGGGCCTGCGCGGCGCCGCGGCCGTCATCGACGCGGTCTACACGACGCCGATGGAAAGCCACAGCCCGATGGAGCCGCACGCCACCCTCGCCGCATGGGACGGCGACCAGCTGACCCTGTACGACGCGACGCAATACGTCAGCGGCGTGCGCAAGGCGGTCGCCGCCGCGTTCGGCATCGCTGCCGACAAGGTGCGCGTGATCTGCCCCTATGTTGGCGGCGGCTTCGGCTGCAAGGGCTCGGTATGGTCGCACGTGGTGCTGGCCGCGATGGGGGCGCGGCAGGTCAGCCGTCCGGTCAGGCTGGTGGTGGAGCGGACCCAGATGTTCGGCCCGGTGGGCGGGCGTCCGCTGACCGAGCAGCATGTGGTCGCCGCCGCGGCGGCGGATGGCACGCTGCACGCGCTACGCCATGACGTGAGCGCATGCACTTCGGCGATCGAGGAATGGCTCGAATCCGCCGCGCTGATCACGCGCCGGCTCTACGCCTGCGCCAACGTGCAGACCAGCCACCGGCTGGTCGAGCTGGACATCGGCACGCCCACCTTCATGCGCGCGCCGGGCGAAGCCCCGGGCAGCTTTGCGCTGGAGTGCGCGCTCGACGAACTGGCGCAGCGGCTGGGCCTCGACCCGGTCGCGCTGCGCCTGCGCAACCACGCCGACACCGATCCGGACAAGCAGTTGCCGTTCTCGAGCAAGTCGCTGCGCGAATGCTATCGCGACGCCGCCGAGCGCTTCGGCTGGGCCCGCCGCGATCCCGCCCCACGCTCGATGCACGCCGACGGCAAGCTGGTGGGACTGGGCATGGCCACCGCCACCTATCCCACCTACCGCTCGCCCGCCAGCGCGCTGGTGCGCCTGCTGCCGGACGGCACGGCGCTGGTGCGCACGGGCTCGCAGGACCTTGGCACCGGCACCTATACGGTGATGACGCAGGTCGCCGCCGATGCGCTGGGCCTGCCGCCAGCACAAGTCCGCCTTGAACTGGGCGACACGGCCTTCCCCGAGGCGCCGGTGTCGGGCGGCTCGCAGTCCGTGGCCAGCGTCGCGCCCGCCGTGCAGCAGGCGGCCGAGGCGGCACGGCAGCGCCTGATCCGCCAGGCCGTGGCCGATACCGCCTCGCCGCTGGCTGGCGCGCCGGTGGAGGACGTCGAGATCGTCGATGGCTGGCTGCAGTGCCGCTCGGATCCGGCGCGGCGCGAACCCGCCTGCGCGCCGATCCGGCGCGCAGGCGGCCGTGCGCTCGAAGCCCGCGCCACCACCAAGCCCGGCAAGGAGCGCCAGGCGTATTCCATGCACGCCTTCGGCGCCGTCTTTGCCGAAGTCCGCGTCGACCCGGAGCTGGGCGAAATCCGCGTCCACCGCGTCGTTGCCAGCTACGGCGCCGGCCGGCTGCTGAACCGCAAGACCGCGCACAGCCAGCTGATGGGCGGCATCGTCTGGGGCATCGGCATGGCGCTGCACGAGAAGACTGAGCTGGACCTGGCCACCGGGCGCGTCGCCAATGCCAACCTGGCCGAGTACCACGTGCCGGTCAATGCCGACATCGGCGCCATCGAGGTCACGGTGGTGGACGAGGACGATCCGCATATCAACGCGCTCGGCACCAAGGGCATCGGCGAGATCGGCATCGTCGGCGTGGCCGCGGCCATTGCCAATGCCGTGTACCACGCCACCGGCCGGCGCGTGCGCGAGTTGCCGATCACGCTGGACAAGCTGCTGGACTGAACGCCCGGCACTCATCGCCGGGCCGCGCCAGTGGTTGCGCAGGCGGCGATCCGGTGGAAAGATGTCGCCCACGGGCCCTGCGCCCGCTATTCATGGAGGCTGCCGTGACCGAGCGAATTCCACCGCGCACTTCCTCGTGCATCGCCCTGCTGCTGGCCGCCGGCGCGCTGCTGGGCGCCGGCGGGGCCAGCGCCCAGACGCCGGCACCGCTGGCCGAATGGCAGTTCTCCGCCGGCATTCCGCTGCAGAAGCTGTTCCAGGACGACATCCCCGACTGGCAGGTCCGGCTTGGCGCCGCCGCCATGCTGCGGCCGCGCTACGACGGTTCGTCCGAGTACATCGTGATCGGCGGTCCCAGCATCGATATCCGCTACCGCGACCTGGCCTTTGCCTCGATCGGCGAAGGGCTGGGCGTGAACCTGCTGCGCGGCAGGAACTGGCGCGCCGGCATCGCCCTCACCTACAACCTGGGCCGGCGCGGGCAGGAAGACTCGCCCCATTTGGACGGCATGGGCAATATCAATCCGGCGCCGGAAGGCAAGCTGTTCGCCGAATACGCGGTGTCGAAGGAGTTTCCGCTGGTGCTGCGCATCGACGCACGCCGCAGCCTGGGCGGCAGCGACGGCTGGATCGGCGACATCGGCGCCTATATGCCGCTGCCCGGCAGCTCGGAGAAATTCTTCTGGTTCGCCGGTCCCACCGTCACGCTGGCCGACTCGCGCTACATGAATGCCTGGTACGGCGTCAGCGCGGCGCAGGCGCGCGCCGGCCGGCCCCAATACCACGCGCGCGGCGGGATCAAGTCATACGGCTTCGGCGTAACCTCGGTGTGGTACTTCGCCAAACACTGGTTTGCCAGCTCAGACGTGGCCGTGTCGCAGCTGACGGGCGATGCGGCCGACAGCCCGATCACGCGCAAGCGCACCAACGCGGTGTTCGACCTGTCGGTCAACTACGAATTCTGACGATCGGCGCGCAGCCAGCCTGGTTCGGCTATCGCACATTGGACGTGGTTCGGCCGCCGTTCCGGTGCGCGGGACGCCCGGGGAATTGCGCAAGCTGATCGAGCGCGATACGAAGCGGTACGCGCAGATCGTCAAGGCGGGCAAGATCACGCTCGATTAAGGCCGCGGGCTGGCGGACCGCAAGCGCCGCCAGCCACGCCGGGCCGCGCTTACCAGCGGTGCTGGTACATCGCCGTCAGCGTGATGCCCGGTGCCGGCAGCCGGCTGGTGTTGTTGCTGTTGCGCAGCAGCTGGCTGTACAGCGGGTAGTAGTTGCGGTTGAACAGGTTCTCGATGCCGACCGTGATGGTGTCCTTGCGCGTCAGTTCATAGCGGCTGATCAGGTCCACGGTGGTATAGCTGCTGACCTCGCGCCGGCCGAAGCTGTTCTGCCCGTTGAGCCGGTAATCGCGGCTGGCGTAGTAGCTCAGCTGCACGCGGTTGCTCCACTGGCTCACGGGCCGGAACTGCAGGTAGGCCGTGAGCTTGAGCGGCGGAATTCGGTACCCGGTCATGTCCTGGAAGGACGCGCTGCCTTGCGGCCGTTCGCGTCCGTTGATCCAGGTGATGGTGCCGCCCGCGCCCCAGCGCTCGTCGTCCGAACGGTAGTCGGCGGCCGCTTCCACGCCCGCGATGCGCTCCTCGGTGCGGGTCAGGATCAGGCCGTTGTTGAAGCTCTGCACGTCGCCAAGCTTGGACGTGGTGTAGAACAGCGCCACGCTCGCCAGCGTATTGCCCAGCGCGCCGCGCCAGCCCACCTCATAGTTGTTGGTCTTGACCGGATCCAGGCTGGACGAATTGATATCGAAGCCGGCGCGCGCATTGCGGATCTGCAGGCCGATGTCCGGCAGCTGGAAGCCCTGGCTGAACGAGGCATAGAACTCCTGGCCCTTGACCGGCGCATAGGCCGCGCCCAGGTTGAACAGCCAGGCGCCATAGTCGACCGTGCCGCCCTTGACCGTGGCCGGATTGCTGACGCGCGATTGCGACAGCGGCACGAAGTCATCGAAGCTGGCGCTGGCGCGCTCGTAGCGCAGGCCGCCCTCGGCCGACCACTGCTCGCTGAACTTGTGCTGCAGCTGGCCGAAGATGCCGCCACTGCGCGTGGTCAGCGGCGGCATATAGGTGGCCGTGCCGATGCGGTTGAAGACCAGCCCGCCACTGCTGTCGTAGGCGCGCGGGTCGAACAGGTCCAGCGGCATGTCGCTGCGCTCCTGGTTGTAGTCGGCGCCCCACAGCAGCTTGGTGGCCTTGGCCTGGCCCAGCGGCGTGCTGATGGTCAGGCGCCCGCCGAAGACGTCGCTGTTCTGGCTGATCTGGTCGACATTGCCGCCGCGCGTGGCCACCGCGCGCGCATCGAAGGGCGGGAAACGCGTGAAATAGTCGCGGTAGTAGAACTGGCTCGATACCGTGCTGCCGAACAGGTCCTGGTGCTGGTAGTCCAGGTTGACCACGGTATTGCGCAGCTCGTTCTGGTTCTCCAGCTGCAGGCCGCGAATGGCGCGCGCGGCGGTGGAGCCGGCCGGTGCCCGGGCGACCGACGGATCGGAGGCATAGTCGGTGTTCTGCTTCGCCTGGTAGCGGCTGACGCTCAGCTGCAGCCGCTGCTGGCCGTCGATGCGCCAGCCCAGCTTGCCGCTCAGGTTGTAGACGTTGGCATCGAAGAGATCGCCCTGGCTGGGCTCCGGCGCAATGCGGTGGCCTTCGGCATCGTAGGGGCTGCCGATGCGCTGCGCGCCCAGGTGGAAGGCATAGTCGATCGGGCCCTGGCTGCCGGAAAAATGCTGCTGCACGTTGGCGCTCAGCCCTTCCTTGCTCAGGCGTGTCAGCGGCGTGCCCAGCGTCACCGTGGTATCCGCGCTCGGCGGCCCGCCGGCCTGGCGCGTGGTGATCGAGATGATGCCGCCGCTGGCGCCCGCCCCGTAGAGCGCGCTGCTGCCGCGCAGCACCTCGATGCTCGATATTGCTGGGATCGATGGTGGCCAGGTTGCGCGCCGAATCGCGGTTGGTGTTCAGCGGGATGCCGTCGACCAGCACCAGCGCACTGCGCCCGCGCAGCGTCTGGCCGAAATCCGTCACCGTGCGGCTCGAATCGGCCATGCCCGGAATGACCTTGCTCAGCATGGTGGCAAGGTTGGTCGAACCCGTGCGCAGCTCGTCCAGTTCCTCGCGCTCGATCACCGTGACCTGCCGCATCGGGTTGACCAGGTCGCTCTTGATACGGTCGACCCGCACCTCCACGGCATTCAGGCTGCCCGCTTCCACCGATGCGGCCGAGGCCTGGGCCTGGGCGGCGGAGACAAGCGGCAGCGTGCCAGCGATGGCACAGATCAGCAGGGACAGCGGGCGGGGACGAAGAGCGAAGCGGATAGAGGTGACCGGAACGGATGGCATGGTGGCAGCAGGCGCTCGCGCGAGGGCTTTAATGATTTGTAACAAAAACCGGAAATGATAATGATTCCTGATTGTGTCAGCAAGCGCGGATGTGGCCCTGCTTATGTTTGACATGGCATATGGCAGCTCGGAACGCGACCGGAACCTGCCCCGATTGCCGTGATAGAGTCGGTCTTCATTCTGTAGCCAGCCTTGTCGCCATCCATCGATGCGTGGATCAGGCGATCCGGCCCGCCGCCCACCTCGCATGGAAAACCACGCCGGTACGCACAGCATGACCGTCACGATCCCGCCTGTCGTCCCATCGCAAACCGCTCTGGTAGTCATGCACTACCAGACCGACATCCTGAACCTCTTCCCCTGCGTCGCCCCCACCTTGCTAGCCAATACGCGCAAGCTGTGCGACGCCGCGCGTTCGCGGGGTGTCGGCGTCTATTTCGCCAAGATCCATTTCAGCCCGGGCTATCCGGAAGTCAGCCCGTTGAACCGCAATGGGCAGGGCATCAAGCGCCTGGGGCTGTTCGTCGACGACCAGGTCTCGCCCGAACTTGGGCGGCGGGACAGTGAACCGCTGGTCATCGCCCATCGCGCCAGCGTGTTCTTTGGTACCGACCTGCAGGTACGACTGTCCGCGCAGGGCATCGATACCCTGCTGATGGTGGGCATTGCCTCGACCGGCGTGGTGCTGTCGTCGGTGGCGTATGCGAGCGATGCGGATTTCCGCCTGTTCACGGTCAAGGATTGCTGCTACGACCCCGACCAGGTCGTGCACGACCATCTGTTTGCCACGGCGTTCGATTCGCGCACCACGGTGCTGTCGCTCGCTGACGCCTTGGCACTGCTTGGCTGAGAGTCACCGTCCTCCGGCAGCAGGCGCAACGCGGGCACACAAAACGACTGAGGAGAACCCATGTTTGACCACGTCAAATTCGGCGTCAGCGACTATGCAGCAAGCAAGGCATTTTTCCTCAAGGCGCTGGAGCCGCTCGGTCTGGCGGTGGTCGCGGAGGGGCCGCCGGCCTACGGTGTCGAGCTCAGCGGAAAGGGCAAGGCGTCGTTGTGCCTGTTCCAGACCGACGAGAAGCCCGCGCACCTGCACCTCGCGTTTACCGCCGAGAGCCGGCAGCAGGTCGACGCCTTCCACCGCGCGGCGCTATCCGCGGGGGCCACGGACAATGGCGGACCAGGGCTGCGTCCGCACTACCACGCCAACTACTATGCGGCGTTCGTCATCGGACCTGACGAGCACAATATCGAGGTGGTCTGCCACGCGCCCGACGCGTAAGCCGATTGCAGGCCGGCTCATGCCGGCCTAATGCGACATGAACACCGGCAAGGCCGACTGCCGCAGCAAGACACGGGTGGTTCCGCCCAGCACCAGTTCGCGCAGCCGCGAGCGACCATAGCCGCCGGCGACCAGGAGGTCCGCGTGGATCTCGCTGGCCAGTGCGGGCAACACGTGGTCCGGGTCGCCCTCGCGGGCCAGTACTGCCGCATCAATGCCATGCGCGAGCAGCCAGGCGGTCAGCCGGTCCGCGCTGGCAACGAAACCGTCTGCCTCGGCGTCGGCGTCGCGCTTGCCGGCGCTGACGATCAGCACCGAGACGGTACTGGCATGCACCAGCCAGGGCAGTGCGTCGGCTACCGCCCGCGCGGCCTCGCGGCCGCCGTTCCAGGCGATGGCGATATGGCCGCCAATGCGCGGGACCGGATCGCCGGGTACCAGCAGGATGGGCCGGCCGGCGTTGAGCATCGCATACTCGGCAACCCCGGCCAGCAGGCCCGGCACATCGGCCGGCGCGGAGGGGGGTGCCGGCAGCACGAGATCGGCGAAGCGTCCCTCGTCGGCCAGCGCCCAGCCGGATTCCGCCGTGACCACGACGTGCCGCGTGGCAATGCCGGGCGACACCTGCCGCGCGAGCGTGTCGAGTGCGTTCCTGTGCGCGTCTGCCAGGGCCTGCATATGGCTGGCGGAGAGCGCGGCGTATTGCCCGGCTCCCTCGCCTGCGCCGCGGAAGGGTTCCAGGTGCGTCCCCGTTGCGGTCAGGCCGACCACGGTGCCGCCGGACCTTGCGGCAAGGTGTGCCGCGGTTTCAATGCGCGCGGACCGGGCAGCGTCTTCGCTGAGGTCGACCAGGATAGTCCTGAAGTCCATGATGGTTTCCGATCTTCGGTTCGTCTGAGCGGCCAGGCGGCGCGCAATGGTGCTTGCGGCGATCGTCGGCGCCACTCGGGGCGCAAACGTGCCCGTGCATCGCTGGCCGCAATCCGGCAACGCTGTCGCCAGCCATGCCCGGCATCCCGGTCCGCTACAGGACAGTCTAGGCAGCCGCGCGCGGCCGCGCTCGACGCAGATCAACAGGCCGGCTGTGCAGCCCCAAAGTCTCGTCACCATCACCCCACTGCTGGACGGGATCAAAGAGGAGGCGGCCGTGCCGCTTCAGATTGATGCACGTCAAACGCGCGGCCACGCCGGCATCTACGCTGGATGCAACGCCTCGCAACCGTCGGTTCCGCACATTTCCCACCAGGAGACTCATCATGTACAAGCGCATCCTGCTCGCCGTCGATGGCAGCCGCTCCTCGGACCTAGCCCTGAGCCAGGCCATCATCATCGCCAAGGCGACCGGCGCCGAGGTCAAGGCTCTGTTCGTAGCGGACGACACCGATGTCTTCTTCGAAGCCAGCTACTTCAACCCGAAAGAACTGGTCGACAGCATCATCGCGCATGGCCGCAAGGCACTGGATGCGGCCTCCGTCAGGCTCAGCGAGGCAGGCGTGCCGAACCTGGTGCAGCTGGATGAAAAGCCGGTGGCACCGGGCAAGATCTCATCGACCATTGTGGCCGACGCCGATGCCTGGAACGCCGACCTGATCGTGCTCGGCACGCACGGCCGCCGCGGGGTACGGCGCCTGCTGATGGGCAGCGTGTCGGAAGGCGTGCTGGCCAGGACGACCAAGCCGGTGCTGCTGGTCCGCAGCGAAGTCGAAGGCTAGCCCTGCGCGACCCTACCCCATGCCAGGCCCAACCATGCGAGCGATGGTCTTCGAAGGCGCCGGCTTGCCGCTGCGCCTTTGTCAGCTGCCGGTGCCGGAACCCGGCCCCGGCGAGGTCCGCATCGCCGTGACGGCCTGCGGCGTATGCCGGACCGACCTGCATATAGTCGATGGCGACCTGCGCCATCCCAAGCCGGCACTCATTCCGGGGCATGAAATCGTCGGGCAGGTCGATGCCTGCGGCGCCGGCGTCAGCGCCTTCCAGCCGGGTGACCGCGTCGGCGTGCCGTGGCTGGGACATGCATGCGGCGCGTGCCGCTATTGCCTGCGTCATCGCGAGAACCTGTGCAGCGCGCCGCTCTTCACCGGTTATACCCGCGATGGCGGCTATGCCGAGTATGCGATCGCCGACAGCGCCTTCTGCTTCCGCATCCCACCGGCCTACGACGACGAACACGCCGCGCCACTGCTGTGTGCCGGGCTGATCGGCTACCGCACCCTGCGCATGGCTGGCGCAGCAGGCCATGCGCGCCGCATCGGCATCTACGGCTTCGGCGCCGCCGCCCACCTGGTGACGCAGATCGCCGTGGCGCAAGGCCGCGAAGTCTACGCCTTCACCCGCGCCGGCGATACAGGCGCCCAGCAACTCGCCTTCCAGACCGGCGCGTGCTGGGCCGGCTCGAGCGAACTGCAGTCGCCCGTGCCGCTGGACGCCGCCCTGATTTTCGCTCCGGTGGGCGCACTGATTCCCAGAGCGCTGCGCGCCGTGGACAAGGGTGGCGTGGTTGTCTGCGGCGGGATTCACATGAGCGATATCCCGGGCATGCCTTACGAACTGCTCTGGGAAGAACGACGTCTCTGTTCCGTCGCCAACCTTACGCGCGCCGATGGCCAGGCGTTAATGGATATTGCCGCCCGCATTCCGCTGCAGACGCACACTACCGCCTATCCGCTGGAGCAAGCCAACGAGGCGCTGGCCGCACTGCGCGAGGGCCGCCTTGCCGGCGCCGCGGTGCTGAACCTATGTCAATAGATCGCCGGCAGGGCTTATCGATGAGCCGATACCAGACTCGTTTCCAGACGCGCGAACATGCCGGCGCGGAACTGGCCTCGGCGTTGCGTCCCTATCGCGGAACCGGCGCGCTGGTGCTGGCGATTCCACGCGGCGGCGTGCCGGTCGGACGCGTGGTGGCCGACGCCCTGGGCGCTGACTTCGACCTGGTGATGGCGCGCCGGATCGATGCGGGCGTGGCGCTGGACGGCACGGGCAAGGCCTGGCATACCAACGGCGCGCAGGCGAGCAGCGGCGCCGGCAGCCTGCGCGGCGCCCACTTCGACCAGCTGTGCCGGCAGCGCGCGGTCTATACACCGGTTCGCAAGCCGGCGGACCCGGGCGGGCGCGTGGTGATCGTCGTCGACGACGGCCTGGTGAGCGGCGCGACGATGCACGCCGCGCTGGCCAGCCTGCGCAAGCGGCACCCCGCGCGCCTGATATGCGCCCTGCCGATCGCCACCAGGGCCGGGCTGGACCAGCTCCGGGCGCTGGCCGATGAAATCGTCTGCCTCGATACGCCTGACCGCATCGAAAGCCTGGCGCACTTCTATCACGAGTTCCAGCTGGTCAGTGATGACCGGGTCCGGCAGCTGACCAGCATGGCATCCGCGCCAGCCCCGCGCCGCGCCGGGCGCGATGCGGTGGCAAGCGTGCCCGCGCTGAGCAAGGCCATGCTGATTCCCTGCGGCACAACCCGTCTGCGGGCCATGCTCGAATGCGCGCCCAACCCCATCGGCGTCGCGGTAATGGTGCATGCCGGTGGCGCGCAGCGGCGCGCCGCCCGTAGCCAATACCTGGCACGCAAGCTGCGCGCGAAAGGACTCGCGACGATGCTGGTCGACCTGAAGCCCGATAGCCGCAGCGACGACGCGCCGCCATCGGACGTCGATGAACTGGCGGCAAGGCTGGTTCGGACCCTGAGCTTCCTGCGTGCCGGCACCCCCTTCGCCGGCCTGCCCGTCGGCTTGCTCAGCGCCGGTACCGCCGCGGCGGCAGCCCTGCGCGCGGCCGTGGACAGCGCAGCACGACCTGGCGCCGTCGCCTGCGTGGCAGGTCGAACCGACCTCGCGGGCGACGCGGCCCTGCGGCGGCTCGAGACGCCTGCCTTGCTGATCTGCGCAAGCGGCAATCCGGAGAGCATCCGGATCAATCATCTTGCCTTCGAACAGATGCATTGCCCCCGGCAACTGAGGCTGGTGCCGGCCAGCGGATGCGGCTTCGACGATCGCAAGGCCCTGGAGGAGGTCGCGACGCTCACCGCCGACTGGTTCGAGCTGAACCTGGCGCAGCCATCGCGCCCGTGCCTGGGCTACAGCGGATGACAATGGCTTTCGGATGACGCCAGGTCGCGGCGCAAGGATGCCCGGCCTTTTGCGACGTAGCGCCGCGCTTGCGCTTGCAGTAGCCGGGATACTCCGGCGGACGCAGTGTGTCTGCCAACCCCTGCGCTTCATTGCGCGTGGCTGGCGATCCATTACCGCGAACGCTTGCGTAGCGCGACGATGCTCTCCTCGATCGCACGCACGGACGCATTCTATCGACCCGTTCGCGTGCCAGGCACACCGCCCTACTGACCGAATGCCGCGAACTTGTCGGCCAGGAACTCCACGAACAGCCGGATCCGCGACGACAGCTGATGCCGCTGTTGGTAAACGGCATAGATGTTCGCTTCCGGCGTCGCGTACTGCGGCAGCACCTGTACCAGCCTGCCGCTGCGCAGGTAGCGGTCGACATCCCATTCGGCGCGCAGCACGATGCCGTGCCCTTCCAGCGCCCAGTTGACCGCGATCTCGCCATCGTTGGTGGTCAGGTTACCGCGCACGCGGACCGCCTCGGTGCGCGCCCTGGCTCCCTTGACTGGGGTGAGTCGCCAGACGCCGTAGGCATCGCTGCCCTGGCGGATGCCGATGCAGTTATGGCGCGGCAGGTCCGACGGCGCCTGGGGGGTGCCGTGCCTGCGCAGGTAAGCCGGCGACGCCACCAGCAAGCGCCGGTTCGGCGCCAGCTTGCGCGCCACGATGCGGGCGTCCGGCGGCTCGCCGAAGCGCACGCAAACGTCGAACGCGTCCTCTGTCAGCGGCGGCGGGTCGGCTGACAACTGCAGTTGCACATCGACCTCGGGATACATGCGGCTGTAGTCCGAGATAACCGGCGCCACGTGCATGCGCCCGAAACCGAGCGTGGCGTTGACGCGCAGCAGCCCGCTGGGCCGTCCCTTGGCGCTGGTCAGCAATTGCTCCAGGTCGTCCAGCTCGCCCAGGATACGGCGCGCGTGCTCGAGCAGCACCTCGCCCTCCGGGGTCAGGCTCATGCGCCGCGTGGTGCGGATCACCAGCGGCATGCCGATGCGCGCCTCCATCTGCCCCAGCCGCTTGCTGACCGCCGCCGTGGTGATACCGAGGTCGCGTGCCGCGGCGCTCAGGCTGCCGGCCGTCGCCAGCGCGGCGAAGAAGCCCAGCTCCGAGGGCTGGATCGCACTAGTGGCCGCCATGTCTCACCTTCAACCCCAAGTTAATAATGGTTTAACTTTAGCCCCGATCCAACACCTCGTCCACCTACCAGAATCCCTCCAACGCTCACGGCGGCGATGCCGGGCACCCAACGGATTTCCAGAACTGACAGGAGACGAACGATGAAGACGTACAAGATTGCAACCATCCCCGGTGACGGCATCGGCAAGGAGGTCGTACCCGCCGGCCGCGAGGTCATGGAAGCGCTGGCCGCCCATGGCGCCGGCTTTCGTTTCGAATTCGAGAACTTCGACTGGGGTGGCGACTACTACCGCCGGCACGGCGTGATGATGCCGGCGGATGGCCTGGACGCACTGCGTGACAAGGACGCCATCCTGTTCGGCTCGGCCGGCGACAACCAGATCCCCGACCACATCACGCTGTGGGGCCTGCGCCTGAACATCTGCCAGGGCTTCGACCAGTACGCCAACGTGCGCCCGACCCGCATCCTGCCCGGCATCGATGGCCCGCTCAAGCGCTGCGCGCCGGAAGACCTGAACTGGGTGATCGTGCGCGAGAACTCGGAAGGCGAATACTCCGGCGTCGGCGGCCGCGTGCACCAGGGCCATCCGATCGAGGCCGCCACCGATGTCTCGATGATGACGCGGGTCGGGGTCGAGCGCATCCTGCGCTTCGCGTTCAGGCTGGCCCAGTCGCGTCCGCGCAAGCTGCTGACGGTGATCACCAAGTCCAACGCGCAGCGCCATGCCATGGTCATGTGGGACGAAGTCGCGGTGCAGGTGGCGAAGGACTTTCCCGATGTCACCTGGGACAAGGAACTCGTCGACGCCGCCACCGCGCGCATGGTGAACCGTCCCGCGACGCTCGATACCATCGTCGCCACCAACCTGCACGCCGACATCCTCAGCGACCTGGCCGCCGCGCTGGCCGGCAGCCTCGGCATCGCGCCCACCGGCAACATCGACCCGGAGCGCCGCTATCCGTCGATGTTCGAACCGATCCACGGTTCCGCCTTCGACATCATGGGCAAGGGCCTGGCCAACCCCGTCGGCACGTTCTGGTCGGTGGTCATGCTGCTGGAACACCTGGGCGAGCACGCCGCCGCGCAACGCGTGATGGCGGCAATCGAAGCCGTGACCGCCAATCCGGCGCTGCATACCGGCGACCTGGGCGGCCAGGCCAGGACGGTTGACGTGACCCGGGCCGTGTGCGACTTGCTGGCGGCAAGCAGTCAGCCCAAGGCCGCGTAAGGGGTCCCGCCCGGCGGCCTTGCCGCCTGCCTTTCCCGCAGCCCCCTGGCGCCCCGGTTCCGGCCGGGCCGCCGGCAGGCGCGCCGCTGCATCGATCGCAGAGCGAATGCCGCGCTGCCGATGCTCACCCCGGACCGACGCATCGACGCCAATGACGATGACCCTCCCTACACCAGCCGCCTCGGCCCTGTTGCGCCGCATGTTCGACGCCGCCGTCGCCGCCGCGCAGCCAGCGCGGGTCATGGCGCACCATTTGCCCGAACGCCCGCCGGGCCGCACCATCGTGATCGGTGCCGGCAAGGCATCGGCAGCCATGGCGCAGGCTTTCGAAGCCGCCTGGCCGTGGGCGCTGGAGGGTCTCGTCGTCACGCGCTACGGCCATGCCGTGCCGTGCGAGCGCATCGAGGTGGTGGAAGCCGCGCATCCGGTGCCGGACACCGCCGGGCATGACGCCGCGCGGCGCATGCTGGAGCGGGTGTCCGGCCTGACCGGGGACGACCTGGTGGTCAGCCTGGTCTCGGGCGGCGGGTCGGCGCTGCTGCCGCTGCCGCTGGCGGGCCTCTCGCTCGAAGACAAGCAGGCCGTCAATCATGCGCTGCTCAGGTCCGGGGCCACGATCGCGGAGATGAACTGCGTCCGGCGCCACCTGTCGGCGATCAAGGGCGGGCGCCTGGCCGCGGCCTGCTACCCCGCGCGGGTGTGCAACCTGCTGTTGTCCGACGTGCCGGGCGATGACCCCATCGACATCGCCTCGGGTCCCACCGTGCCGGATCCCACCACCTGCCAGGACGCGCTCGATATCGTTCGCCGCTACGGCCTGGCGGTGCCCGCGCACGTCATGCGCGTGCTGGAGCACGAAGTCGCTGAAACCATCAAGCCCGGCGATGCGCGGCTGCCGCGCATCGACACCACCTTGATCGCCACGCCCCGCATGGCCCTGGAGGCGGCTGCCGCCGTCGCGCGCGAGGCGGGATTCCGCGTGTACCTGCTGGGCGATGCCATCGAGGGCGAGGCGCGCGATGTCGGGCTGGTACTCGGCTCGCTTGCCCTCGAATCGGCCCACCACCAGCTCTTTCCCGCCCCGTGCGTGCTGTTGTCCGGCGGCGAGACCACCGTCACCGTGCGGGGCACGGGACGAGGCGGCCGCAACGTCGAATTCCTGCTCGCGCTCGCGCTGGCACTGCGTGGCGACGGCCGCATCCATGCGCTGGCGGGCGACACCGATGGGGTCGACGGCCAGGAACAGATTGCCGGCGCCATGGTGACGCCCGATACCCTGCAGCGCGCCTGGGCCTTGGGCCTGCGCGCGCAGGACGCCCTCGCGAACAACGACGGGCACGGCTTTTTCGAAGCACTGGGCGATGCCGTCATCACCGGCCCGACCCTTACCAACGTCAATGATTTCCGCGCGATCCTGATCGCACCCTGATGGAGCATCACCATGAGACGCCTTCGCAATGCGAAGATCGTGGCCACGCTGGGGCCCGCCAGCACCTCGGCCGGGATCATCGAAGCCCTGTTCGACGCCGGCGCCGATGTGTTCCGCCTGAACTTCAGCCACGGCAGCCACGATGACCACCGCCAGCGGCTCGACACGATCCGGGCCATCGAGCGGGAACGTGGCCGCCCGATCGGCGTGCTGCTGGATCTGCAGGGCCCCAAGCTGCGCATCGGCACGTTTGCCGAGGGCCCGGTCCGGCTGGCGGCGCAGGCCCCGTTTCGCCTCGACCTGGACCACGACCTGCCCGGCTCCGCTACGCGCGTGAGCCTGCCCCATGCGGAGATTTTCGCCGCGCTGCGCGAAGGCACCGAACTGCTGCTCGACGACGGCAAGATCCGCCTGCGCGTGGACCGTTGCGGCAGCGACTTCGCCGACACCACGGTCGTCGATGGCGGCACGCTGTCCGACCGCAAGGGCGTCAACGTGCCCGGCGTGGTGCTGCCGCTCTCGGCCATGACCGACAAGGACCGCCGCGATCTGGAATTTGGCCTGGCGCTCGGCGTGGACTGGATTGCACTGTCATTCGTGCAGCGCCCCGAAGACATCCGCGAGATCAAGGCGGTCGTGCAGGACCGCGCCGGCATCGTCGCCAAGCTGGAAAAGCCGGCCGCGATCCACAGCCTGGATGCCATCGTCGCCGAAGCCGACGCGGTGATGGTGGCACGGGGCGATCTCGGCGTGGAAATGCCGGCCGAGCAAGTGCCGTCGCTGCAGAAGCAGATCGTGCGCGCCTGCCGCAAGGCGGGCAAGCCGGTCATCGTGGCCACGCAGATGCTGGAGTCGATGATCGCCGCCCCGGTACCCACGCGCGCGGAAGCCTCCGACGTTGCGACGGCCATCTACGACGGCGCCGATGCGGTGATGCTTTCCGCCGAATCGGCCTCGGGCCGGTACCCGGTCGAGGCCGTGAAGATGATGAACGGCATCATCACGCGCACCGAATCCGACCCGCTCTACCACGAGGCGATCCAGGCCTCGCACACGCCGCCGCGCGCCGAGGCGGCCGACGCCATCGGCTACGCCGTGCGCCATGTGGCGGGTCTGCTCGGGGTGCCGGCGACGGTCGCCTACACCAGCTCGGGCTATTCCGCGCTGCGCATGGCGCGCGAACGCCCCGAGGTGCCGATCCTGGGCATGACGCCGCGCATGGCCACCGCCCGCCGGCTGGCGCTGGCGTGGGGCGTTCACGCGGTGCTGTGCCATGAAGTCGTCGACGTGCTCGAAATGACGGAACTGGCAAGCCGTACCGTGCTCAAGGAATGCTTTGGCGAACGCGGCCAGTCGATCGTGATTTCGGCCGGGTTGCCGTTCACCGTGGCCGGCACCACCAACCTGCTGCGCATTGCGCAAGTTCAGTGAGGGACGCGCCATGCCAGTGATCCACCCGGCGCGCCGCTACGGGAGCGCCGCTTCACGCGGCAATCGTGCCGTGGCCGCCCGGTGCTGCCGGCCGACGGCAGCAGGGAGCGCAGCCCGGGCATCGACATAGCCCCCCTCACGCACTACGCCACAAAAAACCAAGGAGACAACCATGCAACGTTTCACCACCCGGACCATCCGCCGCCTCTGCGGCCTGTCGGTCTTCACCGTCGGCCTTTGCGGCGCGGCCGCCGCGATGGCGCAGGACTGGCCGGCCAAGCCCATCAGCCTGGTGGTGCCGTTCCCATCGGGCGGCACCACGGACGTCCTGGCGCGCGCGCTCGGCGACCAGCTGTCGCGGTCGCTGGGCCATCCGGTCATCGTCGAGAACCGCCCCGGTGCGGGCGCCACCGTCGGCGCCGACTATGTGGTGAAGGCGAAGCCCGATGGCTATACGCTGCTGATCGGCGCCGTCCACCACACCATCGCCACCTCCGTCTACAAGAAGCTGCCCTACAGCTTCCAGAAGGACCTGGCGCCGGTCTCCACGCTGGCGATGGTGCCCAATGTGCTGGTCATCAACAGTGCCAGGACGCCGGCGAAGAATGTCGCGGAACTGGTCGCGCTGGCAAGGAAGGCGTCGCCGGAACTGTCATACGGCTCCAATGGCAACGGCACCGCCCAACACCTGATCGGCACGCAGTTCCAGGCAACCGCCGGCGTGAAGTTACTGCATGTGCCCTACAAGGGAAGCGGCCCCCTGACCACCGACCTGCTCGGGGGCCAGGTATCGATGTCCTTCGACACACTGACCACGGTGCTGCCCCATATCAAGGGGGGCAAGCTCAAGGCGCTGGCGGTGACCACGGCCAAGCGCTCCACCGCGTTGCCGGACGTACCGACGCTGGAAGAGTCCGGGCTCAAGGGCTTCGATATCGGCACGTGGTTCGGCGTGCTTGCCCCCGCCGCCACGCCAAAGCCGGTGGTCACGCGCCTGAATGCCGAGATCGTCAAGATCGTGAATTCGCCCGATTTCCGGCAGCGCATGCTGGCCGCGGGTGCGGAGCCCATGTCGAGCACGCCCGAAGCGTTTGCCCGGCGCATCAACGACGAGACCAGCAAGTTCGCGGTGCTGGTCAGGGATGGCAAGGTCACCATCGAATAACCCGATCGCTCCGCAATGCCCTGGGGCGCAAGTCCCGCGGGCCGGCGTACAGCCGGCGCCTCGGCTTATTGCAGTTGCTGGATGCGGATCATGTTGCCGGCCGGATCGCGCACCGCGAAGTCGCGCACGCCGTATGGCTGGTCGGTCGGCTCTTGAACGATCTCGGCGTCGCGGTCCTGCAGCCGCTGGAACACGGTGTCCAGGTCTTTGGCGCCAAGCAGCAGCATGGCGAACGTCCCCTTGGCCATCATCTCGGCAATGGTGAGCTTTTCCTCGTCGGTGACGCCCGGGGTAGCGTTTGGCGGGTACAGGACGATGGAGGTGTCGGGCTTGTCCTGCGGCCCGACGGTGATCCAGCGGTAGCCGCCGAAGGCGACGTCCTTGCGGATCTCGAAGCCCAGGGCGTCCCGGTAGAACACCAGCGAGGTCTCCGGATCCGAATGGGGAAGAAAGGTCGAGTGAATGGTCAGGTCCATGATCAGTCTCCGTGATGGTAAGGAAGCGGTGGCCGCGGCCGCCGCCGCGCGGATGCGGAATCCACGCCACGCAGTCTAATCAGGCAACGGCTGCGGCGCTTCTCGATTCCTGATCGGTCGCGTCACCTGCCGCGCGACGCAGGACGGGATGCCCTCGGCCTGGCGCGCGCAATCGCGCCGGTAGATGCTCGGCGAGACGCCAACAAGTTCGGTAAACCGCGAACTGAATGAGCCCAGCGACGAGCACCCGACCTCGAAGCAGACTTCGGTCACGGTCAGGTCGCCCCGTCGCAGCAGCGCCATCGCGCGCTCGATGCGCCGGGTCATCAGGTAGGCATAGACCGACTCGCCATAGGCCAGCCGGAACTGCCGGCTGAGATGGCCCGCC
Source organism: Cupriavidus neocaledonicus (assembly GCF_000372525.1). Taxonomy (GTDB): domain Bacteria; phylum Pseudomonadota; class Gammaproteobacteria; order Burkholderiales; family Burkholderiaceae; genus Cupriavidus; species Cupriavidus neocaledonicus. The sequence continues at coordinate 100,196 of NZ_AQUR01000103.1, read as the reverse complement.
GACATATGGGCGTCGCGTGCGAGCGCCTCGACATCCAGCGGGTGGGCATAGTCGCGGTCAATGCGGTCACGGACCCGGCGCAGGCGGGCCAGGTCGCGCAGCACGGTATCGGGGGTCGCGGCAGGCATCGGCGTATCCTGCCATGCCGGGCGAGCAGGCTCAACCCCGGCGCCGGCCACGCCGGATGCCTGAGGGAAGCCGTGCGTATGCGGTGGCGCGCTATCGGCGCGTCATCGTCCCCGTCGCAACAGTCAGGTCTGTGCGTCAAGGTTTCAGCGCGTCTTCACACCGGTTTCCGCGGCTCGATGGCCGTGCCGCAAGCTCAAGTCGGCGCTCGAAACAGCCGATATCCGCCTGGAGCCGGCAGCTTCCGAGGACGCATTGCCCAACGCCGGCGAACCAGGAAAAGTACCACCGTGACGATGATCGAACCGATTGCAGCCGGGGCAGCCGCTGCCGTGTCGATGGATGCCCCCGCGGCAACCCCTGCCACCTCCACCAGCGAAAACGCAAGCGAAGCGCCGGGGATTCGTACCCGGCCGGCGGCCAGTGCCGAGATCCATATCTCGGCCCCGGGCCAGGCGCTGGCCGGCGGCAACCAGGCCGCTTCAGTGCGCGACCACAGCGATGTCGACGACAGCGGCCTGCCCGATCAGGCCAAGGATGCGATCAAGCGCCTGCGCGAACTGAGCGCGCAGCTGGCGCGCAAGCTGCAGGAGCTGGAAGCGGCGAAGAACGCCCCCACCGGCACGCCGGACCAGAAGCGCATCCGCATCGCGGTGCTGCAACAGGAAATCGCCAGCCTGGGCGCCGCCATCACCACCACGACCGCGACGCTGAACCGGGCCATCCGCGAACTTCCTTCGGAGCAGCAAATGCTGGCCGGCAGCCTGGCAATGCGCTAGCACGCCAGGCTGCATCGCTCGGTCGGGCATCGCTCAGTCGCGATAGGCCCACAGGTCCACCACGCGGGCGCCGTCGTCCGCGATCAGGCGGAATGCGGCCGGCTGGTAGTCGGCGTCGATGGCGAGCACCCCGGTGGCGCTGGCGGGCAGCGTGCCGCAGGCCGACGTGGACAGCTTCAGGCCCAGCGTATTGGGCATGGCCTGCGCGGCCAGCGTTCCCGACAGCTGGCATGCCGAAGCGCCGGGCACGATCTTGCCTTCTGCGGTGACGGTGAAGGTGGCACTGGCGCCGGCAGGCAGCACCGTGGTGTAAGTGCCGGCCACGCTGGCAAGGTCGACGCTTGCGGCTGGCACCGCCGCCTGGCTCAGCAGCCTGACGCTGGCAGCCGCGTCCGCGCCCGGTGCGGCGACCCAGCTGCCGCCCTTGTCGCGACGGTAGATGGCGGTGGCCTTGTCTTCGGCATCGGCCAGGGCCAGGTAGCGGCTGCCGTCCGAGCCGGCGTAGTACTTGCCGACGGTCGGGTTGTCGGCATCGCCCACGCTGACGACATAGGCGCCGGGCTCCAGGTCGGTGACCGACAATGTCGCGCTGGCGGGCGGTGCGCCGTTGTCGGGCGTGTCGTTGCCGCCGCAGGCGGCCAGCCCCAGCACGGCTGCCAGGGGAAACAGGGAAATCAGGCGTTTCATCGGGACCTGCCTCACTGGCCGAACAGTTCACCCAGGCGCAGGCGCAGCCATTGCTGGCCGGCGGGACGCTGGTCGAAGCCGATCTGCATGGCGGTCACTGCCGTCCTGGTCTTGTAGACCACGGACTCGTCCTCGGCCTGCGCGGCCGTGGGCGTGCCGGTGCCGGCGCCGATGCCGAGCCCGTACGGCGCCGTGCCGCTGAACTTCAGCGCATAGGCGTCGAAGGTGCCATGCCGCGAGAACGCGAACGGCGTGGCCGCCGTCGGCGCGTTCGGGAAGTTGACGTTCAGCGCCAGGCCCGCCGGCAGCAGCGGGCCGCCGTTGGCCTTGGCCTGCAGCGTGCCGAGCAGCTTGATGGTCAGCTGCGCGACCACGCCGGATACCGGGCTCGCCAGGCCGGCATTGTCGACCGAGTCCGTGCCCGCGCTCAGCGCGATGGACGGAATGCCGCGCGCCGCGCCGAACTGCGCATTGCTGACGGTCCCCGAGCTGTTGACGATGCGGCCGACGTTCTGGCCTTCGTTGGGACCGGACAGCACCAGGTCCGGGGCCTTGCCCCAGCGTGCCGGCGCCAGCACGTCCAGGCCGTACATGGTCGCCATCACCGGCGTGCCATGGGCGTAGTGGTAATCGCCGTTGGTGTAGCCCGCCTTGGTGAAGGGCCCGACCGCCGGCTCGCCGGTCTTGGCCGCGCCGTTGTGGCAACCGCCTTCGGCCTCGACCTGGGTCTTGTCGTTGTCGGGCACGATGACCGTGGTGCTGTACATCACGATGCCGGCGCCGCGGCCGCTCTGGCCGGTGCAGGGAACGCTGACGATGACGTTGTGGCCGGCGCCCTTGAGCGCGTCGTACAGCGCCTTCAGGTTGCTGGTCAGGCCATCGTCATTGGTCAGCAGGATGTTCAGGGCGAAGGCAGGACTCGCCGTGGCGGCCAGCAAGGCCGCGGCGATCAGGCGGGTTTTCATGTCTGTGGCAGGTCTGGGTAGTTCAGGAATGCGGGCGAAGCGTGCCCGCGCGGCAGGCAAGATACTGCGGGCAGCCCGGTGAGGCTGGCGGGGCGCATGCGCCGGCAGCGCCGATGTAGGTGGCGCGGGCCGGGCGCAGCGCCCTGTGTCGTCCGTGGTGGACGGACGCTACCTTAACCGCGCTTGATGACAGTTGCGTGAACAACAAAGGCCGCCGCGCCGGGGATTGGCGAATGCGCCGCGGCGCCGCCAGGGGCCGCACCGCCGGCACGTCAATGGAAATCGCGGCTCCCCACCAGCAGCCGGCCCAGCATCGGGCTCAGGTCCACCAGTTCCTTGGCCACCAGGTGGCGCACCTCGCCCTGGCGCTGCCAGGTGCCGACCACGCCCAGCAGCGTGGCGCCCAGCACCTCCTTGCGCTGGCGCTCGACCAGGTCGGGCCACAGGATCAGGTTGATGCTGCCGGTCTCGTCCTCGATGGTGGCGAAGATGGTGCCGCTGGCGGTGGACGGGCGCTGGCGCACGGTGACGATGCCGCAGGCGCGCACGCGGCGGCCGTTGGCGCAGCGTTCGAGCTGGCTGGCGGTGACAAAGCGCATCGCCGCCAGCTTGTGCCGCAGCAGCGCCAGCGGGTGCGACTTGAGCGACAAACCCAGGCTGGCATAGTCCGCGGTCACGTCTTCGCCCAGGCGCGGCGCGGGCAGCGCCAGCGCGGCTTCGGCGGGCGGCGCCTGGTACAGCAGGTCGCGGTGCGCGGCATGCGCGGCCGCGGCGCGGGCCTGCCAGCGAGCCTGGCGGCGGTTGCCGGCGAGCGGCGCGAGCGCGTCGGCGGCGGCCAGCACGTCGATGTCGTGGCGGTCCAGGCCGGCGCGCAGCGCCAGGTCTTCGACGCTGTCGAAGGCACGCTGCGCGCGCGCGGCCTCGATGCGCAGCGCCGCGGCCTCGCGCATGCCCTTGACCCGGCCCAGGCCGAGGCGCACGCGCGGATGCCGGGGCCGATCCTGCCGAGTGCTGACCGCGTTGGCCGCGTTGGCCGCATCGGCCTCCGCCACCGGCTCCAGCGTGCTGTCCCAGCGGCTGATGGTGACATCCACCGGCAGCACCTGCACATCATGGCGGCGCGCGTCCTGCACCAGCTGCGAGGGCGAATAGAAGCCCATCGGCTGGCTGTTCAGCAGCGCACACAGGAAGGCCGCCGGATGGTGGCACTTGAGCCATGAACTCACGTACACCAGCTTGGCGAAGCTGGCGGCGTGGCTTTCGGGGAAGCCGTATTCGCCAAACCCCTCGATCTGCTTGCAGATCGCCAGCGCGAAGGATTCCGGATAGCCCTTGCCGGTGAGCGCGCGCACCAGTGCGTCCTGGTGCCTGCGCAGGTCGCCGCGCCGCCGCCATGCCGCCATCGAGCGGCGCAGCTGGTCCGCCTGCCCGGGCGAAAAACCCGCCGCGTCGATGGCCAGCTGCATCACCTGCTCCTGGAAGATCGGCACGCCCAGGGTGCGGCCCAGCACCTTCTCGATCACCTGGTTGAAGTAGACCGGCGGCTTGCGCGTGCGGCGGAAAGCCTCGCGCCGCTTCAGGTACGGATGGACCATGCCGCCCTGGATCGGGCCCGGCCGCACGATCGCCACTTCCACCACCAGGTCGTAGTACTCGCGCGGCTGCAGCCGCGGCAGCATCGATTGCTGCGCGCGCGACTCGATCTGGAACACGCCGATGGTGTCGGCCTTGCAGATCATGTCGTAGGTCGGCTTGTCCTCCTTCGGAATGTCCTCCATGCGCGCCGGCAGGCCCGCGCGCGCCGGATCGGGGCTGGGGTTGGGAATCATCTCCAGCGCGCGCCGGATCGCCGACAGCATGCCCAGCGCGAGCACGTCGACCTTGAGCAGCCCCAGCGACTCCAGGTCGTCCTTGTCCCACTGGATCACGCTGCGGTCGGCCATGGCCGCGTTCTCGATCGGCACCAGCCGCGACAGCTTGTGGCGCGCGATCACGAAGCCGCCCACGTGCTGCGACAGGTGGCGCGGAAAGCCGCGCAGCTGCGCGGTCAGGCTGGCCCACTGCTGCACCGCCGGGGACTCGGGATCGAGCCCGTAGCGGGCGATCTTGTCGACGAAACCCGGGCCGCCGTCCCACCATGCCTGGCCCTTGACCACCTGCTCGACCACGCTGGCGTCGATGCCGAGCGCGCGGCCCACGTCGCGCAGGGCGCTGCGCGAACGATAGGTGATCAGCGACGCCGCCAGCGCGGCGCGATGGCGGCCGTATTTGTCGTAGATGTACTGGATCACCTCTTCGCGCCGCTGGTGCTCGAAATCCACGTCGATATCGGGCGGCTCATCGCGCTCGCGTGACAGGAAGCGGCCGAACAGCAGGTTGGCCTGCTCGGGGCTGACCTCGGTCACATACAGGCAGAAGCACACCAGCGAATTGGCGGCGGAGCCGCGCCCCTGGCACAGGATGCCGCGCGAGCGCGCAAAGCGCACGATGTCGTGCACCGTGAGGAAGAACGGCTCGTAGTGCTTTTCCTCGATCAGTTCCAGCTCTTCTTTCAGCTGCGCTTCCCACTCCGGCTTGAGGCCGTTGGGAAAGCGCTCGTGCTTGCCACGCTCGACTTCCTTGCGCAGGTAGGAGATCGGTGTCTCGCCGGGCGGCACCAGTTCCTCGGGATACTCGTAGCGCAGCGTGGCCAGCGAGAAATCGCAGGTCTGGGCAATCTTCAGCGTCTGCGCCAGCGCCTCGCGCGGGTACAGGCGCGACAGCACCTGGCGCATGCGCAGGTGCTGCTCGGCATTGGGCGCCAGCGCCATGCCGCATTCGGCCAGCGGCTGGCCCAGCCGGATCGCGGTCAGCACGTCGGACAGCGGCTTGCGCGAGCGCACATGCATGGTGACCGCGCCGGCCGCGGCCAGCGGCACGCCGGTCTGCGCCGAAACCGCTTCCAGGCGCGCGCGGTGCAAGGCATCGGCATGGCCCTGCAACTGCTCCAGCGCGATCCAGGCGCGCTCGCCAAACACTGCGCGGCACCACTCGGCCTGCGCCAGCAGCCGTTCCGGCTCGGCGCAGTAGTCGGGCAGCAGCAGCGCCACGCAGCCGGGCATGCCGCGCAGGTGGGCGGTGTCGCCAGCCGGCGCGGCGAGGTCTTCGGGATGGAGCCGGTAGCTGCCTTTCTGTGCGCGCCGGCGCCCCAGCGTGATCAGCTCGCTCAGGTTGCCGAAACCTTCGCGGTGCTGCGCGATCAGCACCAGCCGCAGCGGCGCCTGCTCCGGTCCATGGGCCGGGGTCAGGCTGAAGCGGCTGCCGATCAGCAGCGAGAAGGCATCGGCGGCGCGGGCCAGCGCCTGCAGCCGCTGGTGGCGGCTGGCATGGAAGCCGGGATCGTCGTCGCCGCTGCCGAAGGCATCGCCGTCGTCGAGCAGCGGTTCGTCGATGCCATCGGCGCCGTCATCGACACCTTCCGCGCCGCCCTGCGCGCCCCGTGCCGCGCTGCGCGCCACCGCGTCGTGCAGGCGCTTGCGCAGGGTCTCGATGGCATCGTGCGCGCGCGCGGTGCCGGCCACCGAGCATTCATCGGTCAGCGCCAGCCCGCTGTAGCCCAGGCCGAAGGCGCGCTCGATCAGCTCGCCGGGGTGCGAGGCGCCGCTCAGGAAGGTGAAGTTGGAGATGCAGTGCAGCTCCACGTAATCCGGCAACGCCGGCACCAAGGACGCCGGCAACGAGGGTGGCAAAGGCGGCGCGCTCATGCGAACAACCCATGCAGGAACCAGCGGTACTCGCCGCCATCGTCGTGCGCGGCATGGCCCGGACGCTCGCGGAAGATCCAGCAGCGCAGGCCGTCGGCGCGCTCGGCGATAAAGTAGTCGCGCGTGGCCAGGGCCCCGTCCCACCAGCCGGCCTCGATGCGCTCGGGCCGGCTCAGCAGCGCCAGCGGGCCGCCGTGGCAGGGGCGGTGGCGCTGCACCGGCAGCGGCTGCGGCTGCGGCAGCAGCCACAAGGGGCGCTCCGGCGGCGGCGCCGGCAGGCTGGCGGGCTTGCCGGCGGGCTCGTCGACCGGGCCCCAGCGGTTGGCGCGCTCGGGCCGGTGGTCGGCCAGCGGCCGCGGCTGCAGCACGTTGTCGCGGCCCAGCCGCGCCATCAGCGTATCGAGCAGGCGCCCCAGGTCTTCCGGCGTGCCGCCGGGCTCGGGGAACAGCGCCTCGCTTTGCGGCACGTACGCGGCCATGGCCTCCACGCGCAGCGCCAGGCCGGTCACGGGGGCATGGAAGCTGAGCTTGTCGAGCTTTTCGCGCAACAGCCGCGACAGGTGCGCGGGATCGCGGCTGGGCTGGGCCAGGCCCAGTGGCACCGCGGTGCCTTCGGTCGCCGCGTCGCGCCGGTAGCGCTCATGCTCCAGCACCAGCACGCAGCGCGTGACGCCGGCCTGCTGCACCGCCAGCCAGCCCGCCAGCGCCAGCAGCAGCCGCTGCGCGCCGGCCAGCACGGCTTCGGCCGATTCGATGCGGCCCGGCAAGTCCATGCGCTGCGCAAACGCGGGTGGCGCCACAAACCAGACAAAGCGCGCCGGCGCCTCGCCATAGGCCTGGTCCAGCCGCGCCAGCAGCGCCGGGCCCAGCCGGCGTGTCAGCCCCGCGCGCGGCAGGCGCCGCACCTCGCCCAGCGTGCGGCAGCCGATGCCGTCCAGCCAGGCCGGATCGGCCAGCGTATGCAGCGCCTCCACCGGCAGGCGGTCCAGCAGCCGGTGCAGGCGCGCCATGCCCACCGCCCGGCGGCCGGGCCGCACCAAGCCGCGCCGCGTGCGCCGCACCGGCTGGCGCGCCAGCCACGCGGCGCCGTGCGCGGTCGGGCCGCAGCCCATCTGGGCCACGGTGCCGAGCTGGCGCACGCAGGCCCGCACCGCGCGGCACAGCGCGCGATGGCCGCCGAACAGGCGCAGGCTGGCGCTGACATCGAGCATCAGGGTGGCCGACTCCGGCTCCTCGTCGACGGTCACGCCTGGCGTGAAACGCAGCAGCGCCAGCGCCACCGCCTCCATCAGCGCGGCTTCGGCGGCCGGGTCCCGCTCCAGCTGCACGATATCGGCCGACAGCGCCTGCACGCCGCCGCGGCGCATGCCATAGCGCACGCCCAGCTGCATGGCCGGGCCATTGGCCAGCACTACCTGCTCGCGCGCCATCACCGCCACCGGCAGCGCATGGTGCAGGGTGGCGGCGGCGGCAGGCGGGCTCGCGGCGGGCGCCAGCTCAGGCCAGTTGGGCTGCAGGGCGTCCAGGGGCAGGCGCGGCAGGTGCACCGCGATCCAGTACGGCATCGGAAGAAAGCTGAGAAGACTGCGCCAGCGGTTCGGGCCCTGCGGGCGCGCCCGCGGTGGCTGCTGCAGGTGCGCCTGCCGGGACCGGCCAGGCGGCCGCGCGCGTGGCCGCCGCCATGCCGTCCAGGCGCAGCAGCAGCGGCGTGTCCCGCACCGGCCCGCGGCGCTTGTGGAAGGTGATCGACAGCATGTTGCCGGGCAGCGGCGCCAGCAGCAGCCGCAGCACCGCGGGCGACGACTCGCGCAGCGCCGCGGCCGGGCGCAATGCCCATGCCACCGCGTCGCCGGCCTGCGCCAGCACCTGCAGCCGCCGCAGCGCCTCGGGACGCGCCGCCGGCAGCCACACCAGCACGCCGCCAAAAGCCTGGCTGCGCAGCACCTGTTCGGCGGCCCACAGCATGTCGGCCTGCTGCGCGGCCCTGGCCGCTTCGGCGGGAGCACGCACCCAGTAGCACTGCCGCGCCGGCAGCCCGGCCGCGGCCAGCGCCATCGCATTGGGCAGGTAAGGCGGCGCCACCAGCGCAATGCGCCGCCCCGCCCCGGCCAGCGTGCGCAGGGCCGGCAGCAGCAGGCGCATTTCGCCGGCGCCCCCCTGCGTGGTCAGCAGTTCGGTCAGGCCGCCGGCCGGCCAGCCGCCGCCGGGCAGTTCCGCCGAGAGCGCGTCATACCCCGTCGGGCACACCGCGGTCCCGCCGGCGCGGCCCAGCTGGCCGGCCCGCCACAGCCCGGGATAGCGCTGCTCGAGCGCCGACAGGGCCTGCTGGCGCCCGGCCGCGGCAGGCCAGGCAGACCCTGAGGCCGCCGGCGCAGGGAAAGGCAGATCCTCCGCCGCTCTTGGCGCGGCTGCGTGCGATGGCGCAGTCATGTGAAGTTAGCGTCGCTTGCCGACAGCGACGAGAATTTAGGATAGTTACGATGACTGTATATTTATACAGTATCGGTGACAAGGCAAGGGGTAACGGCAGGGGGTGGAGGCAGAGGCACTGCGGGCGTCTCGACGACGCGCCGGCACGCGCTTCATTGTCTGTCTTTGGCCATGCAGCCTGCCATGCACTATCATTCCATAGAATGATTTCCTGCTAAAAAAGCTTCCATCGAATCATAGGCACAAGACCCGCCAAGGCAGCTATCATTCCAAAGAATGATTTTTCCCATTGACTAATGCCATGTCATTAATCTCCCAATGCCGCCAGATGCGGGAAGCCAGGGGCAAGAGCCTTGGCGACCTGGGCCGCATCCTCGGCATGGCGGCGCAAAACCTCTCGGCCATCCTGCTCGGCAAGAAGGACAGCCGCGCCTCCACGCTGGAAGCATTGGCTGCCGCGCTGGATGCGCAGTGGGTGCTGGTGCCCAACGAACGCCTCGCCGAAGTCCGCCAGGTACTCGAAGGCAAGGGCAGCGGCCCCGACCGCAGCGCCCGCGCCGCGCTCGACATCTTCCTGGACCAGGAATGAGCTACGCCCTGCATCCCCGCTTCCTGGAGGTACGGCTCTATGACCGGCTGTGCGGCTACCTGTGCGAGGCCGGCGGCAATGTCCGCTTCGTACCCGCCGATGAATTCCGCGGCGACCCGGACCGCCCCACGCTGAGCCTGTCGATCACCGTGCCGACCGAAGCCGGCCGCCGTGCCACCGCCGAGGTGCTGGACAACCCCTTCCATCCCGCGGTCTACAGCACCGGTCATGAACTACCGCCCTACTTTGCCGGCCTGCTGCCCGAAGGCGAGCTGCGCAAGCGGCTCGAAGCCACCCGCAGCCAGCCCGAAGACAAGGACGACTTCGGCATCCTGGCCTCGGCCGGCAACGACCTGCCCGGGGCCGTGGTGGTGCGGCCGGCGGACATCGGCGCGCTGCCCGCCTATGCCCGCGCCTATGGCGTGACCGGCGGCGCCGACAACCTGGAGATCGCCGTGGTCGAAGGTGCCACGCAAGGGGCCGCGTCGGTGTCCGGCGTGCAGAACAAGCTGGCCCTGTCGACAGTGCAGGACGGCAAGCGCTACACGCTGCCGAGCCACGGCAAGCTGTCCGACATCATCGCCAAGCTGCCGGCGAGGAACGACGACGCGCAGGTGTTCAACGAATCGGTCTCGATGCAGCTCGCGGCCGCCGCCGGCGTGCATGTCGCGGCCACGCGCGTGCTGCCCATGTCGACCATCGCGGTGGAGGGGCTGGCCGAGGCCCTGGGCGAAGACCTGCATTACCTTGCCGTCGACCGCTTCGACCGCACCCCGGCCGGGCGCGTGCATGCCGAGGACGGCTGCCAGATGCTGGGCCGGATGCCGGCCCGCAAGTACGCCAGCATCGACGGCTACGTGCAGCTGGTTGCCACGCTGTACCGCCTGAGCCCGAGCGGAGTCGAGCATGTGCGGCAGTTCTTCCTGCGCCAGGCGGTCAATACGCTGATCGGCAACAGCGACGCGCACCTGAAGAACTTCTCGGTGACCTACCCCAACGGCGTGCTGCCGGTGCTGTCGCCGGCGTACGACATCGTCTGCGTGGCCGCGCTGCCCGGCTTTGCCTCGTATGGACAGAACGTCGCCATCGACCGGCTGCAGCGCGAGGAAACCCTGGCCATGTACGAGGCGATCGCCGAGAAAGCCGGCGTGCCGCGCCGCATCGCCACCGCCGCGGTCAGGGAAGCGGTGGCGCTGGCGCATGCGCGCTGGCCGCGGCTGCTGGACGAACTCGACGCACCGCCGGCCATCCGCGAGGTCGTCAGCGGGCGCCTGGCAACGCTGCCGCTGGCGCGAGCCGGGCGCTCGGGCCGGTGAGTGCCCGGCACCGAAAACACCGCCATCGCGGATAATGCGCCATCATCGATCGAACTTCCCCATGTCCGCCAGCAGCCCCAGCACCCGACGCCTCGACTGGACCACCCTGTTCCTGCTGACCTTTCCGCCGCTGAGCTGGGCCGGCAACGCCATCGTGGGCCGGCTTGCCGCCGGCACGGTGCCGCCGGTCGCGCTGAACTGGGCGCGCTGGGTACTGGCCGGCATGCTGCTGGCACCATTTGCCTGGCGCGGCGTGGTCGAGCACCGCGCGGTGCTGCGCCGGCATGCGGGCGTGATCACCGCCATGGGCATGCTGTCGATCGCCAGCTATAACGCACTGCAGTACCTGGCGCTGACCAGCTCGACGCCGATCAACGTGACGCTGATCGGCGCGTCCACGCCGCTGTTTCTGATCGTGATCGGCGCGCTGTGCTTTGGCGAACGGGTCCGGCCCTGGCATGTCGCCGGCGCGCTGCTGTGCATGGTCGGCGTGACCTTCGTGCTGGTGCGCGGCGAACTGGCGCGGCTGGCACAGCTGGACCTGGTGCCGGGCGACCTGTTCATGCTGGCGGCCACCATCGCCTGGAGCGCCTACACCTGGCTGCTGCGCAAGCAGCGCCCCGCGCTGCCCTTGCCGGTGCTGCTGTTCGCGCAGATCGTCACCGGCGTGCTGGCCAGCGCGCCGGTGACCGCATGGGAACTGCTGACGCTGGAGCAGCCGCTGCAATGGAACGGCAAGGTCGCGGGCATCCTGCTCTATGTCGCGACCATCCCGTCGCTGCTGGCCTACTTTGCCTGGGACCGCGCCATCGCGCGCGCGGGCGCGCAGCTGCCGGTGTTCTTCATCACGCTGACGCCGGTCTTTGCCGCGCTGCTGTCGACGGTGCTGCTGGGCGACTGGCCGCGCTGGTACCACGGCGTCGGGCTGGCCGCGATCGCCGCCGGGATCTGGCTGGCGCAGCGGCGCTGACGGCGGCCGCCCCACCGGCGCCCCCTCAGCGGGCCATGACCTTGTCCGGCGTCATCGGCGTGCTGCGCAGCCGCCTGCCGGTGGCGTGATAGATCGCATTGCTGATCGCGGCGGCGACGCCCACCAGCCCGATTTCGCCCACGCCCTTGGCGCCCAGGCTGCTGACCACGCGGTCGTCCTCGTCGAGGAAGATCACCTCCAGGCCCTGGATATCGGCATGCGAGGCGATGTGGTACTCGGCCATATTGCGGTTCATGAAGCGGCCGAGCGCATGGTCGCTGTGCGTTTCCTCGTGCAGCGCCTGGCCAATGCCCCACACCATGCCGCCCAGGATCTGGCTGCGCGCGGTGTTCGGGTTGATGATGCGGCCCGCCGCCACCGCGCTGACCACGCGCGTCACGCGTACGGTGCCCAGCGCCTCGTCCACGCGCACCTCGCAGAACACGGCGGAGTGCGCGGCGCGCGTGTATTGCTTCTGTTTGAACAGGTTGGGCAATTGCAGGAACGAGGCCTCGATCTGCTCGCGCCGGGCCGCCGCAAGGATGCCGGTCAGCGGCAACGACACGCCGGGGCTGGCGCGCAGGCTGACCCGGCCGTGCGCGAACACCAGATCCTCGTAGCGGGCCTGCTCGAAGCCGGCACCCTGCATGCGCCGCGCCATGTGCCACAGCATCCGGCGCAGCTTGTCGCACACGCCGTCGACCGCAGTGCCGACCGTGGCCACATGCGACGAGCCGCCTTCGACCGGCGCCAGCGGCAGGTCTGAATCGCCCAGCACGAACGTCACCTGCTCCAGCGGCAGGCCCAGCGACGCGGCGGCGATCTGGCTCATCACCGTCAGCGTGCCGGTGCCGATATCGGTGGCGGCGCTGGATACCTCGAGCCGGCCGTCGGCGCGGAACACCGCGCGGGCGCGGCTCAACATCTGCAGCGCATCCCAGGTGCCGCTGGCCATGCCCCAGCCGATCAGCTCGTGGCCCGCGCGCATCGAACGCGGCTGCGGCGGCCGCGCGGCCCAGCCGAACCGTTGCGCGCCCTGCGCGTAGCATTCCCGCAGCGCCTTGCTCGAGAACGGCAGGCCGCTGGCGCCGTCGCGCTCGGCGTAGTTCCTGAGCCGCAGCGCGAGCGGGTCCATCCCCACCGCATAGGACAACTCGTCCATCGCCACCTCGATCGCATGCACGCCGTGCGCGGCGCCCGGCGCACGCATGTCGGCCGGCGTGGGCTGGTCCAGGTCGACCAGTTTGTAGTCCTGCCGGCTGTTCTCGGACGCATAGAGCTGCGTGGACCAGTTGACCACCACCTCGACGTAGTGCTCCATGCGCGAGGTCTCGGCCACGGCTTCATGGATCAGGCTCACCAGCCTGCCATCGGCGTCGGCACCCAGCCGCACGCGCTGCCAGGTCTCGGGCCGGTGGCAGAAGGTGAACATCTGCGGCCGCGTCAGCACCACGCGCACCGAGCGCTCCAGCGCCAGCGCCGCCATCACCGCCAGGATCAGCTGGTACTGCGGCCGCAGTCCCGAGCCGAAGGCTCCGCCCACGTATTCATTGCGCACCGTGACCTTGCGCTTGGGCAGCCCGAACACGCGCGACACCATCCAGCGCGAATTCTGCGAGCCCTGGGTCTTGTCGTAGACGGTCAGGTGGCCGTCGCCGCCGCGGATCACCGTGGTGGCGTGCATCTCCATCGGGTTGTGGTGCTCGACGCCGCTGTAGAACTCGGCGTCGACCTGGCAAGGCGCGCGCGCGAAGGCGGCGTCGGCATCGCCGCGCGCCCTGGGCGGGCCGGAATAGCCCGCCTTGAAGCGCATTGGCTTGCCGGCGCGGCCCAGGTGGTCCAGCAGGCTGGTCTGGTGCTGCCACGCCTGGTAGCGCACGCGCACCAGCGTGGCGGCATGGCGCGCCGCCTCGAAGGTCTCGGCCACCACCAGCGCCACCGGCTGGCCGCTATACCAGATGCGCGCATCGTGCAGCGGCTTGAACGGCGAACCGGCGGGCGCGACCATGTCCTTGTAGAACAGGTCGAGCGAACGCACGCGCGGGCGGCGCTCATGGGTCAGCACGTCGAGCACGCCTGGCACCGCCAGCGCCGCGCTGCAATCGATCGACAGGATGCGTCCGCGCGCAATGGTGCTGTTCACCACCACCCCGTGCGCGAGGTCGAAGGCCGGATGCTCGGCGGCATAGCGCGCCGTGCCGGTGACCTTGGCCACGCCATCGAGGCGCGCGACCGGCGTGCCGATGCCGACCGGGCCCGTGCCGGGTCGTGCGCGCGGCGCGCATGGCGGGATCGGATCGTTCATGGCTGGTCCTCCTCGCTGAAGGCGTCTTCGCCGGTATTGCTCAGCACGCCGGCCACTGCCATTTCCAGCGCGCGCACGATGGCGCGCTCGGCCAGCGCAATCTTGAAGCTGTTGCCCGGCAGGCTCTCGGGCACGGCCGGGCCGCCCCAGGCGCGCGCATCGCGCAGCAGGAAGCGGGCCGCGGCGGCAAAGTGCTCGGCGGTGGCGGGCCGGCCCTGCAGGTGCGCCTCCGCCTCGGGATCGCGCCACGGCTTGTGGGCCACCCCGCCCAGCGCCAGCCGCGCCGCGCGCACGGTGCCATCGTCGGCGAGGTCCAGCGCGGCAGCCACCGACACCAGCGCGAACGCAAACGACGCGCGCTCGCGGATCTTCAGGTAACAGGCATGGCGCGCGAACCCGGCGGCGGGCGGCAGCACGATGTGGGTGATCAGTTCGTCAGGGCGCAGCGTGGTGTCGATGTGCGGGCGATCCTCCGGCAGCCGATGGAATTCATGAAACGGAATCTCGCGGCGGCCGCTCGCCGATGCCACGTGCACCACCGCGCCCAGCGCCGCCAGTGCCACGCACATGTCGGAGGGATGGGTGGCGACGCAATGCTCGCTCGCGCCGAGGATGGCATGCTGGCGCGCCAGACCGGTCGCCGCCGGGCAGCCGCTCCCAGGCTCGCGCTTGTTGCACGGCACGCCCGGATCGTAGAAGTAGTAGCAGCGCGTGCGCTGCAGCAGGTTGCCGCCGTTGCTCGCCATGTTGCGGATCTGCGCCGAGGCCCCGGCCAGGATCGCGGCGCGCAGCAGCGGATACTGCCCGCGCACCAGCGGGTGCTGCGCGGTATCGGCGTTGCTGGCCAGCGCACCGAGCCTGAGCCCGCCTTCCGCGGTGGCCTCGATCATGCGCAGCGGCAGCTGCCTGACATCGACCAGCGCGGCCGGATGCATCAAGCCGCCCTTCACCAGGTCGATCAGGTTGGTGCCGGAAGCCAGGAAGTGCGGCGCGTGGTCGTCGCCAAGGCTTTGCACGCCGGCGTCCCGCTGCGCCGCGGCGATCGACTGCAGCGCCGCTTCCACCGTGGCCGCGCGCTCATAGCGGAACGGGT
Source organism: Cupriavidus neocaledonicus (assembly GCF_000372525.1). Taxonomy (GTDB): domain Bacteria; phylum Pseudomonadota; class Gammaproteobacteria; order Burkholderiales; family Burkholderiaceae; genus Cupriavidus; species Cupriavidus neocaledonicus. Next base: position 85,193 of record NZ_AQUR01000103.1, on the reverse strand, counting down.
TCATGACGGCTCCTGGTCGGCGCCCGCCAGCCCGGCGACTTCGGCGATCGCCTCGACGATCTGCGCATACGCGCCGCAGCGGCACAGGTTGCCGCTCATGCGCTCGCGGATCTCCTGCCGGCTCGCCGGCGGATGCTCGTTCAGCAGGCCCAGGGCGGAGCACAGCTGCCCGGGCGTGCAATAGCCGCACTGGAACGCGTCGTGGTCGATAAAGGCCTGCTGCAACGGATGCAGCGCGCCCGTGTCGCGATCGGCCAGACCCTCCACGGTGGTGATGTCGGCGCCGTCGTAGGATACCGCCAGGCACAGGCAGGACTTGATGCGCCTGCCGCCGACCAGCACGGTGCAGGCGCCGCATTGGCCGTGGTCGCAGCCCTTCTTGGTGCCGGTGAGCTGCAGTTGCTCGCGCAGCAGGTCCAGCAGGATCACCCAGGGGGCCAGCAGCAACTCGTGGGTGATGCCGTTGATGTGCAGCGTGGTGGGGATCTGTTGCACTGCGCCGGCCTGGGATGCCGGGGGGGCAAGCGGGTCTTCCAGTGCCATGGGCGCCTCCGCTGGGTTACGTTCCTGGGGGAATGGAACGAAGGCTGCAAGCGTCATGCCATCGGCTTCGCCGGCTTCATCACGTTGCCTCCGGCGAGCGGCGCGTGCCGCCGTGCCGGCCGGCTTTGCACATATTGCCGCCGGCGCCTTGCACGAATTACCGCAGTGCCGCCGGCTTACCCTGTGGCCTTGCCCTGGCTGGCGCGCCTGAACTGCGTTGGCGCATGCCCGGTCCAGCGCTGGAAGGCACGGCGAAAGGCTTCCTCGCTGGCAAAGCCAAGCTGCTCGGCGATCCTGGCCACGCTCCAGCGGGTGGTGCGCAAGCATTGCTCGGCGTATTCCTGCAAGCTGCGCTCGCGCAATTGCCGGTAGCTGCTGCCGTCCGCGGCGAGCCGGCGGCGCAGCGTCGGTTCGCTGACATCGAAGCGGACTGCCAGCTCGGCCAGCGTCGGCAGCCGGGCGCCATGCACCAGCGCCGCGTGCAGCGTGCCGCGCACTTGCTGGCTCAGCGACACCACCTCGACCGGCGCGCCGACCAGCCGGTAAGGCAGATCCTTCAGGAAAGCCTCGAGCTCCGCAGCCTGCCGCACCACCGGCCGGTCGAGCAAGGCCGCGTCGAATTCGAAGCCGTAGGCCGGGTTGCCGGACGTCACCGGCGCATGGAACAGGCCGAGGAACGGCAAGGCGTCGTCGCGCCGCGGATGCGCCAGGCTGACCCGGGCCGGTCGTATCGGCTGCCCCACCAGCCAGCCGAACAGCAGCAGATAAAAGAAGAGTCCCGTCAGGTCCACCAGGCAGGCGGCCGACGATTTCACCCGCCGCAGCGAATCCATCTGAAACACCGCCTGGCCCGCGCGCTCATCCAGGCTGAGAGCGCCCGCGCGCGGATACAGCATCGCGCAGAAATCCGCCGCGGAGTGGATCGCCTCGCGCAGCGTCTGGCAACTCAACACGCAGCGGCACAGCAGATCCACTTCCTGCTTGCACATGGGCGGGTGGCCGTCGCCTTTGGCGACCAGCGCTTCCAGCCGCTCGATTGCGGCGCGATAGAGCGCGGTGAACTGTGCGGGCCGCGGCGGTTCGGTGCCGGCATCCGGCACCTCGACGCCCTGCCGTTTCAGCTCGTCCAGCAAGCGCTGCACCATGCCGTGCGGAACAGGGACGGGATTCCCCGGGATGTGGGCATTCATGGGCGCTGGTCGTGATTGCTTCGGTAGCGGTGATTGATCGTCCGGGTAGGGGTGGGTCGCCAACGGGCCTTCCATAATCGTCCCGGCGGCCATGGAGGTTGCCATGCGCGCAACGCCATGCCTATACGGGACAACCCATGAAAGAACCCACACAGCCATGATCCACGTACTCGATGAAATCGTGCTCGCGCCAGGCCAGCTACCCGCGGTGCTTGACCTGCTGGAATCCCGCTACCTGCCCGGCAGCGCTGCCAGGGGCCTGATGCTGCTGCATCGCTGGGTGTCGCCACCCGTGGCGCTGCCAGATGCGCCCAATACGTTGTGGCTGCTGTGGCAAGTGCCGGATGCGCCAGCCTATTACGCCATGCGCGCCGGCATTGATGGCCCCGCCCTCGCTTTCTGGTCGACGGTCGGCTCCCTGTGCGAATCCCGCCGGCGCCATGTGATGGCCGCCGCGACACCCGTGCTGCCGCGGCCGAAGGAGCATTGCGATGCGCCTTGAGACTGCGCAACTGCGCCTGCACGCCGCCATTTGCGATGGAATGCCCGACCCGGTGCCAGCCCTGCTCGACCGCGTTGAAAGGCTGCCCGGCCTGCACCGGGTGGCGCTCGGCCGCAACCTGACGGGAAGCTGGGGCGCCGGCGACTACACGCTCGATCTGCAATTCAAGCCCTACTCGCCAGGCGCGCAGGCTAATGCCGCCGGCCTCGCCGCGGCGCTTGACGGCATCGCAACGGTCGATCACGTCGCCTATCGCGCGATCGCGGACGGCATGCGCGCGCCGCAACTGCGTGACGGCACCTGGCGTACGCTGATGTTCCGGGTCCGCCCTGACGCGCCGCCGTGGCAGGTCCACGCGCTGGAGCAGGATCTGCTGCGGATGCCGGCGTACATGCCCGCCATCCGCAACTGGCGGCTGGCCCGCGTGCTGTGGCCGGGCACATGGACCCATGTCTGGCAGCAGGAGTTCGCCAGCGCGGACGACCTGCTGGGCGAATACCTGATGCACCCGTTCCATTGGGGACGGGTCGACCGCTGGTTCGACCCGGAGTTTCCGGAATGGACGGTCGAGGCGATATGCCATGCCTTCTGCCCGCTCGCGACCAGCCTGATTGCCAGCCACAACCATAAGGAGGAAAGCGCATCATGACCGCACACGGAACACTGGCAGGAAAGATCGCACTGGTGACCGGCGCCAGCCGCGGCATCGGCCGTGCCATCGCGCAGCGCTTCGCGGCGGAAGGCGCGCTGGTGGTGGCCAGCGCACGGCGCATCGGCAACTCCGGGGACGATCCTGGCACGTTGGCCGAGACCGTGGCGCTGATCACGCAGCAAGGCGGCCGCGCCATGGCGCTGGCGGCGGATCTGGAGGATCCCGCGCAGCGCGACCATCTTGTGTTGCGGGCCGCCGAGGCCGCTGGTGGGCTCGACATCCTGGTCAACAATGCCGGCCTGGCGGAATACAGCGCCATCGACGCGATGCCGCTGGACACCTTCGACCGGACCGTGGATCACTACCTGCGCATTCCGTTCGTGCTGAGCCGCGCCGCGATACCGCTGATGCGAGCGCGCGGCGCGGGCTGGATCCTGAACCTGGGCTCGGTCACCGCGCTGTCGCCGGCGCGACCCTACCAGGACTTTGACCGCACCGGCGGCGTCACCGCCTACGCTGCCGTCAAGGCGGCCATCAACCGGTTCACCGAAGGCCTGGCCGCGGAACTGGAGGCCGATGGCATCGCCGTCAACTCCGTGGCGCCGAGCACCGCGGTCCTCACGCCGGGCAGCGAGCGCTATATTCCCGACGGCTATCCCACCGAGCCCGTGGAATACCTGGTGGAAACCGCGCTGACGCTGTGCAGCGTGCCGGCACGACTGCACACCGGCCAGATCGCCCATAGCCTGCACTTCCCGCTTGCGCACGGACTGCAGGTCCGCGCGCTCGACGGCAAGGGCATGCTGCCGCCGCCCGCCATCCCGGCCTGGGCGCATCCGGCGCTGGGCCAGCCCGAACCGTCGGCGAGGTAAGCCTCATGCAAGAAATGATGCGCGCGGTTTTGATCGACCGTCACGGCGGCCCCGAGGTCATCCGGCTCGGCCAGGTCGCAAGGCCGGAGCCGGCTGCCGGCGAAGTGCTGATCCGCGTCGCCTGCGCCGGCGTGAATCCCGCCGACTGGAAATGCCGCGAGGGTTATCTGAGCGACTTCATGCAGGCCGGCTTTCCCTTCGTGCTCGGCTTTGATGCCAGCGGCGTGGTGGCCGCGGTCGGCGCCGGCGTCACGGGCTTCGTGCGTGGACAGCGGGTGTTCGCGCAAACCGGGGTCGGCGCCGGCCAATGGGGATCGTATGCGGAATACGTAGCCGTCGGCCAGGATTGCGTGGTGCCGATTCCGGACAACGTCGGATTCGCCGAAGCCGCGGCGGTGCCGACCCCGGCGCTGGCCGCCTGGACCGGGCTGTTCGACGATGGCGGACTGCGCCCGGGCCAGACCGTGCTGGTGCACGGCGGCGCGGGCGCGGTCGGCACGTTCGCCGTGCAGCTGGCCAGGGCCGCCGGCGCCACCGTCGCTGCCACCTGCAGCGCGCCCCGCCGCGACGCGCTGCTGGAGCTTGGCTGCGACCTGGCCATCGATTACCGGGCAAGCGATATCGGTGCCGCCGTGCGGGCCTGGGCGCCGGCCGGCGTCGACCTGGTGCTCGACGCGGTGGGATGCGGCACCCTGCCGATGGGGCTGGACCTGCTCAGGCCCGGCGGCATCCTCGTCGCCATCCTGACGCTGGTCAGCGGCGACCACGGCTCCGATCCCGCCAAGGCCGCGCGGCGCGGCGTGCGCACCGCCGTCGCGTTCAGCAAGATGCCAAGCGGCGCGCGCCTGGGCGAGATCGCCGCGCTGATGAACGACGGGCGTTTGCGGCCACCGCGCATCGAATGCCTGCCGCTGGAGCAGGCCGGGCAGGCGCTCGAGCTGGTACGGTCGGGCCAGGCGGCGAGCAAACTGGTGCTGCGTGTCGCCGGGCCGTGGAACTCGTGAAGGATCGAGCGGGCGCGTGCCGCCGCTATCCGGTCCGGGCGCGGTTTCGCGCCCGGACCGCGTCCTCGAGCATGTCGAGCCGGTCCTGGCCCCAGAACAATTCGCCTTCGAACACATAGGCGGGCGATCCGAACACGCCGGCGCCGACGGCCTCATCGGTGTAGCGCCGGTACCGCATCCCCGCTTCGCTGGCGCGCGCCAGTTCCATCACGCCGCTGCCGTGCAGGCCGAGGCGTTCGAGAATGGCTTGCAGGGTCGGCTCGGCCGAGATGTCCAGGTCCTCGCACCATTCGGCGCGGAGAATTGCCTTGTACAACGGAAGCACGGGCAAGCCCAGATCATCGGCGGCGATCACGATACGAGAGGCGAGTTCCGCGTCCGGACACATGTATTTGGGCGTGGGGTTCACGTAGATCCCCAGCTTCCGGCACCATCGCTCCAGCTCGACGATCCGATAGCGCTGTCGCTCCGGTGAACGCTGCCCCAGCAGCACGCCGCCCGTCCGCGCATACACCTCGGGAAGATCGACCGGCTTGTGCCGAATTTCCACCCCCGTGCGGCGCGCCAGCGCATCGAGCCTGTCGGCGCCCAGGTACGCCCAGTCGGAATTGAGCCAGAAGTAGTAGTCGATATGCGCACCGGCGTTCATACCCGCTCTCCCTTTGCCAGCGGGACCGCGTGCCCGGCCTTGTTCACATCGCGCATCAGTGCCGTACTGGCAAAGGCGATCACGCTGAGCGCACCCAGGTACCAGACGATGTATGAGGGGTCGCCGCCGCCATGATTCAATAGCGACGTGGCCACGATGGGCGCCAGTCCCCCGCCGATCGCACCGGACACCTGCACCGCGATCGAGATGCCGCTATAGCGCACCTCGGGCGGAAACTGGGCGGAGAACAGGCTGCCTTCCGGTCCGTACAGGCAGGCGTAGACGAGACCGATCGCAATCGCCATGGCGATCGTGACGTTGCCCGCATCGAGCGTTTGCAGCAGCGCGAAGAACTGCGGCGCAAAGACCAGGATCCCCACGGTACCGGCCATGAATACCCACTTGAAGCTGAAGCGGTCACCCAGGATGCCGAACAGCGGCATGGTGAACATCGCAACCGCGGCGCCCCAGACCGTGGCATCGAGCATCACGGTCTTGGCTATGCCGAGCGTGCCCGTGGCGTAGGCCAGGGCAAAGGTCACCACGGTGTAGAACCACGTGACTTCCGCCAGGCGACCACCGACCACGGTCAGGACCTGGCGCGGATAGCGGCGCAGCACCACCAGCGCCGGCATCTCGACCTTGTCGCCAGACTTTTTCATCTGCTCGAAGTCCGGGGACTCGCTCACCTTCGCCCGGATGAACCAGCCTACCGCCAGCAGCACCACGCTTGCCAGGAACGGCACGCGCCATCCCCACGTCAGCATGTCCTGCTCCGGCAGGGTCGCGACCATCCCCATCGCCAGCGAGGACAGGATCAGGCCCGGTGCCACTCCGGCCTGCGGCAGGCTGCCAAAGAAGCCCTTCTTGCCTTCGGGTGCGTGCTCGACGGCCATCAGTACCGCACCGCCCCACTCGCCCCCGACCGCGACGCCCTGCAGGAAGCGCAGCAGCACGAGCGCAACCGCGGCCCAGTAGCCGATGCTGTCATAGGACGGGATCAGGCCGATCAGGATGGTCGGGATGCCCATCATGAACAGCGTGATCAGCAGCATGGACTTGCGTCCGACCCGGTCGCCGAAATGGCCGAAGACGATCCCACCCAGCGGGCGCGCGAAGAAGCCGACCGAGTAGGTGGCGAACGCCGCCAGGGTCCCGGTCAGAGGATCGAACGCGGGAAAGAAAATCTTGTTGAAGATCAGGGCCGCGGCGGTGCCGTAGAGGAAGAAGTCATACCATTCGATGGTCGTGCCCATCATGCTGGCGAGGCCCGCCGTGATGTAGTGGCGGCGCGAGCGCATGCCTGGTTGCGTGGTCATCGTCTTGTCTCCTTGTCTGTTCTGATGCGTGCTGCCAGCGCTTCACGGCTTGACGTATGGCGCGATGCCGTGCGTCTGGCGCGCCCAGTACGCGAATGTCGAGTTGACGATGGACGGCTTCAGCAGGTAGTCATGAGCCGCCCTGGCCAGCTCGTCATCGACCGGCGTGAGCGGACCGAATGCCTGCGCACGGATCTGCATGCGCGCAGCGCGCTCGAGATAGACGGACAGGTAGGTCGCCTCTTCACAGGTCTTGCCCGCGGTCAGATAGCCGTGGTGCGCGAGGATGATCGCGCGCTTGTCACCCAGCGCTTCCGAGATGATCACGCCCTCCTGGTCCGCGATCGGAACTCCCGGCCAGTCGCCGAGGAACGCGCAGTCGTTGTGCAGCGGAGTCATGTCCATCTGCGCGATGACCAGAGGCTGGCGCGCGGCCGCGAGGGCGCTGGCCCACGGCGAATGGGTATGGATGATGGCGTTGACGTCCGGCCGGGCGTCGTAGACCCACAGGTGGAAACGCGTCGCCGGGTTGGCCATGCCGCCGCCGGCGAGCGTGTTGAGATCGCGATCGACCTCGATAAAGTCCGCCGGCGTCGCTTCGTCGAAGCCGAGCCCGAAACGCAGCGTCCAGTAAGCGCCCGGCCGTTCGGAACGGACACTGATCTGGCCCGCCAGGCCTGCCTCCTGCTCCGTCATGGCCAGGATGCGGCAGGCATAGGCCATGGTTTCCTGCGTGCTGCGCCACTGGTTCGGCAGATGCTTCGCCATGTCGCTGGACGCGCGCTGGTCGAAATACGACTTGTCTCTGAGGGGGGCGTTCATACTGGTGTTCTCCGGGTTTTCCCTGCGACGAGAGGTCGAAAGGATCGGGATCCAGTATGAAATCGGGGTTTCAGGCGAGCTACGGAGCCGGCCTCATAGCAGCTATGTCATGGCTTCACGTGTCCAGCGCCTTGGCAACCTGGAGCGCACATGAAAGCAGCGCGGCGGCCAGCGGCAAGGGTTGGCGCTCGGGGTGCGCCACCGCCACCATGCGCCGTTTCAACAGCGGCGTATGGATCTTCACCTTGCACAGGCCGTACTCGGCCAGCAGCTTGTCTGGCAGGCGGCTCGGCAGGATGCAGGACCCTACCCCGGCGGAAACCAGCTTGAGCATGGCGTCCACCGTCTCCGCCTCCGCGACATAAGCGCCCTTCAGGCCGGCGCTATCGAGCATCCGTCGCAGCGCATAGCCATGCGGGAAGGCAACCAGGCGCAGGTTCCGGCCGCCCAGGTCGACGCCGGGATCGTCCGCAGCCGGCGCAATGCTGCCCTGCTCCACCAGGCACATCGTATCGTCGAAGAGCGGATAAACCGCCAGCGCGGCGGTGTCCACCGCGGTATCGTAGGCCACGCCCAGATCCGCCTTGCCGCTTTCCACCAGCGCCACCACCTCCGGCGAGCTGCGCCCCATCATCGACAGGTTGACCCCCGGATGCGCACTGACGAAACTCGCCACCACATCGCCGATAAAGTAGTAGCTGACAGTGTGGACCAGGGCCAGCCTGACCGTCCCTTCGGTACTGCCATGCGCGTCGCGGATGGTGTCGACGGCGTGGTCGATGGCGCGATAGGGCCCTTCGATCGCTTCCTGCAGCTTTTGCCCGGCTTCGGTCAGGGCAACGCCGCGCCCCGTTCGTGTAAACAACGCCTTGCCGAGGTGGGCTTCGAGCGCCCCCAGTTGCTTGCTGACGCCGGACTGCGTCTGGTTCAGGTCATCCGCAGCCTTCGACAGCGACTTCAGCGAGGCAATACGCAAAAAGCTGCGCAGCAGGCGGTCTGGCGTTTCCATGTCGGGGGCAGGTAGTTTTGCTGCCATTCTGCATGGGGCGTGGCCCTGGCCGCAACCGCAACCGGCGCCGACGCGGCAGCGTGTGCAAGCGGCCACGACTCCCCTGGCCTCACGCCGCAGTGAGGACCCTTCCGTCTGCCGGCCGCGGGAACAGGCGCGTTACAGGCGACCGCCGGGCTCTTCAGGGCAACCGCCACTAACGCTGGCTTACCGTGACCGGAACGATTTGCTCGAGCCTGTCCAGCAGCAATTCTTTTTGCTGCTCGGGTAGCCTGACCAGGCTGGGATACATGTTGATCAATGCCATCCGTTGCGCGGGTGACCGGGTACGCAGCAGCATGAGCAATCCTGCCTTCTCACGGTCCGACAGCGATGACAGGTGCGGTAGCGCGCCAAGTTGCACAAGTTCGGGGGAATCCGCCGAAGGTACGGCAGTTTCGTCCGTCACTGCCGACGGTGCCGGGGCTTCGCTCGCACGCGGCATGCCTTGCGCGGCGAACGGACTCTGTGCCGCCGGCGCTTGCTGCACAGCGGTCGTGGCTACCGGTGCCGGGTCCCCTCCGCCGCATCCGGCGAACAACAGGCCCGACAACAGCATCCATCCGGCATGCAGGAAATGGTGCGGCGCATGTGGGACCGCCCGCACGCGGTCACTGAGTTGAACGTCTTGTCGCATGGCGAATCATCCGATGACTCAGGAAAACACGGACTGGTACCGCATGCAATGACAGCACCAGCCCTCACCGATGGCGGCGCGCCGGTGCTGCCGGCACGCTCGCCCAGTGGCTCAGGACGCTTTCGCCGGTGTCGGATGTTCCGGTATCAGCCGAATGTGCCGAAGCCCGTGCCAGGGAATCAAGGACTGACGATGCTGATATACGGCTGGGTGAAACCGGCGAAGGTGACCGTGTACACGAAACTCGTAAGGGTCGGCCCCCCTAGCAGCACTTTGGTCCAGTTTCCGTTGGGGCAGACCGCTGAAGCCACCAGTTCCTGGGCGGTCGGCGCCGTCGTGCTGAGCGGAGGCACCACCAGTTGGCCGTTCCGGGAAGGCCTCAGGGTACCGGACGACGTTGCCTCGGTGGTCTGGGTTTTTACGTCGACAATCTGGCCGCCATGGTTCCGGCACTGCACCGTGCCGGAGTAAGTCGCGGACAGGATCGCTGTCGCATTGGTATTGCCGACTCCGCCGATAGTGGTGCCGGTACAGCTGACGTCCTGGGATGAATCTATCGTGCAGACCGGCTCGGAAGAGCCGTTTGCGTAATGTGCTCCACTTGGCCCGTTGGCGGCGATGGTAAGGGCCCATGCAGCGGGAGCGGCCAGCACTGCAACCAAGGAAAGCCGGGCTAGATTCTTCATGTTGGTCTCCAGAGAGAATCTATCAAGCCCCCGGATGATAAATGATCGGCTTGCTGTTTACGTTGCTCTCCTTTAATCGGCCAAGGAGTTCGCAGTATTTTCGATACCGAGCCTGTTCTGTAATTACCTAATACCAAATAATGTTTCCCGCGAGTCATTATCCTTGGCCACAGGCGCAGGATCCGGATCGTGTGCTGATGCGCTGCGCGCACGCAGGACTGGCAGGCGCCATGACGAGGCCGGCAGCGCTGGTACAGCCAGTACAAAATGCTTCAGGGAAAATGACTTGGCCGGCGAGGGGTTATCCGATAATCTCTGGCGCGCCCCTCGCGACGTCCGAAAGTATAGTTAGAGCGGGGCCTTTGGCCGGGGATTTTTTCTTCTCATTGTGTGCATTTTCGCACCGAAGTTTGGCGCGCGCCGCCGCCACGCCGTCTATGCCTGGATTCTTTGGCCGCGCGTCGTCCAGCAGGCGCGGGACACGGTGGACGATGACGTCGCCTGCCGAATCATCCCTGCTCGGGCACGCCCGTGGACGTGCCCCCGTCGCCGGACCGACGCGCTGCCTCGGCGCTCAGGCCGCATCCCGCCGCGCCGCCCCCCGATATTGCGCCAGCAGCGCCTCGCGCCGCACCGCCGCCGCGGCCATGCTGGCCTCCTTCACGTGACCGTAGCCGCGGATATCGTCCGGCAGCGCGGCCAGCGCCAGCGCGGTGTCGAGGTTGTCCGCGCTCAGCGAACCCGCGAACTCTTCGACCATGGCCAGGTAGTCGCTGACCAGCGCGCGCTCGGCGCGGCGCTCGGCGGTCTTGCCGAACACATCCAGCGCGGTGCCGCGCAGGCCCTTCAGGCGCGCCAGCAGGCGGAATGCCGTCATGGTGCGCGGACCGAAGCGACGCTTGAGCAGATGGCCCTTGGCGTCGGTCCTGGCCAGCAGCGGCGGTGCCAGCCAGAAATTGAGCTGGTAGTCGCGGCCGGGCTCGCCTTCGAACTGCGCGCGCAGCTTGTCGAGGAAGGCGGGGTCGGTGTACAGGCGCGCCACCTCATACTCGTCCTTGTACGCCATCAGCTTGGCCAGGTTGCGGGCCACGGCCTCGGTCAGCGGCAGCTTGCGGTCGATGCCCAGCTGCTGCTCGGCGGCGCGGATGCGCGCCACGGCGTCGCGATAGCGCGCGGCATAGGCAGCGTTCTGGTAGTCGGTCAGCATCGCCTCGCGCTTGCGGATCAGCGAGTCGAGCGTCTGCGGCATCGAAACGACCTGTGCGGCAGCGGCTGGCGCAGTGGGCAGCAGCGCCCTGACCGCGGCCTCGCCGTGGTGCGCGAGGTAGCGGCCCCATTCGAAGGCGAGGCGGTTCTTCTCGATCGAGACCCCGTTGAGCTCGATCGCGCGCACCAGGCTGGCGTGCTGCAGCGGGATCCAGCCCTTCTGCCAGGCATAGCCCAGCAGCAGCGGGTTGGAGTAGATCGCGTCGGCCAGCAGGGTCACCGCCCAGGCGCTGGCGTCGAAGAAGGCGCAGGCCTCACCCACGCTGGCGCGCAGGTCCTGCTCGGCGCTGGCGCCGGGGAACTTCCACTTCGGGTTCTTGATGAACTCCGCGGTGGGGGTGTTGGCGCTGTTGACCACGGCGGCGGTCAGGCCGTGCCGGACCTTGGACAGCACTTCGGCCGAGGCCGAGACGATGGCGTCGCCGCCGATCACCAGGCGCGCCTCGCCGGTGGCGATGCGGGTCGCATGCAGGTGTTCCGGGGCCGGCGCGATCTGCACGTGGCTGATCACCGCCCCGCCCTTCTGCGCCAGGCCGGCCATGTCGAGCACGGTCACGCCCTTGCGCTCCAGGTGCGATGCCATCCCCAGCAGCCCGCCGATGGTGACCACGCCGGTGCCGCCCACGCCGGTGACCAGCACGCCGTAAGGACGCTCCAGCGCAGGCAGCCGCGGCTGCGGCAGCGCCGCGAAGTCGGCGCCGCTGCCCTTGCCAGCCGCCGCCGCGGGCTTGCGCACCTGCGCGCCCTCGGCGGTGACGAAGCTCGGGCAGAAGCCGTTGACGCAGGAGAAGTCCTTGTTGCACGACGACTGGTTGATGCGGCGCTTGGTGCCGAGCTCGGTCTCGAGCGGCTCCACCGACAGGCAGTTGGACTTGGCCGAGCAGTCGCCGCAGCCTTCGCACACCGCGTCGTTGATAAAGGCGCGCCTGGCCGGGTCCGGATAGGTGCCGCGCTTGCGGCGGCGGCGCTTTTCGGTGGCGCAGGTCTGGTCGTAGATCAGGATGGTGACGCCTTCGGTGTCGCGCAGTTCCAGCTGCACGGCATCGAGCTGGTCGCGATGGAGCACCGCCACGCCCGACGGCAGCATCGCGCCATCGCCATACTTGGCGGGCTCGTCGGTGACCACCACCAGCTTCTTCGCGCCCTCGGCCAGCACCTGGTGCGCGATCTGCGGTACCGTCAGCACGCCGTCGATGGGCTGGCCCCCGGTCATCGCCACCGCGTCGTTGAACAGGATCTTGTAGGTGATGTTGGCCCTGGCCGCGATCGACGCGCGGATCGCCAGCAGCCCCGAGTGGAAGTACGTGCCGTCGCCGAGGTTGGCGAACACGTGCTTGTCGTCGGTGAAATGCATCTGGCCGGTCCACGCCACGCCCTCGCCGCCCATCTGGCTGAAGGTCTCGGTATTGCGGTCCATCCACAAGGTCATGTAGTGGCAACCGATGCCAGCCAGCGCGCGCGAGCCTTCCGGCACGCGCGTGGAGGTGTTGTGCGGGCAGCCCGAGCAGAACCACGGCTTGCGCTCCACCGCGATGCGCGGCTGCGCCGCTTCGCGCTCCTTGGCCTCGATCAGCGCCACGCGCGCGGCAATACGCGCGCGCACCTCGGCCGGCAAGTCGAAGCGTTCCAGCCGCCGTGCGATGGCCTTGGCGATCAGCGCCGGCGACAGCTCGTAGTGCGCCGGCAGCAGCCAGTCGCCGCGCGGCACCGACCATTCGCCACCGTCGTTGCCGCGCTGGTCGAACTTGCCGAAGACCTTGGGCCGCACATCCTCGCGCCAGTTGTACAGCTCTTCCTTGAGCGCGTACTCGAGGATCTGGCGCTTTTCCTCGACCACCAGGATCTCTTCCAGGCCGGTGGCGAACTCGCGTGCGCCGTGCGCCTCCAGCGGCCACACGCAGCCCACCTTGTAGACGCGGATGCCGATGCGCGCGCAGGTGTCGTCATCCAGGCCGAGGTCCACCAGCGCCTGGCGCACGTCCAGATACGCCTTGCCGGCGGTCATGATGCCGAAGCGCGCGTTGGGGGAATCGAGCACCACGCGGTTCAGGCGGTTGGCGCGCACGTAGGCCAGCGCCGCATACCACTTGTGGTCCAGCAGCCGCGCTTCCTGCTCCAGCGGGGAATCGGGCCAGCGGATATTGAGGCCGCCCGCCGGCATGGCAAAGTCCTGTGGCAGCGCGACCTGCACGCGGTTTGGGTCGATCTCGACCGAGGCGGTCGACTCGACCACGTCGGTGACGCACTTCATCGCCACCCACAGGCCGGAATAGCGGCTCATGGCCCAGCCGTGCAGGCCGTAGTCCAGGTATTCCTGCACGTTGGCGGGATACAGCACCGGGATGCCGGCCGCCTGCAGCACGTGCTCGGACTGGTGCGCCACGGTGGAAGACTTGGCTGCATGGTCGTCGCCGGCCAGCAGCAGCACGCCGCCATGGCGCGACGAGCCGGCCGAGTTGGCGTGCTTGAGCACGTCGATGGAGCGGTCTACGCCCGGCCCCTTGCCATACCACATCGAGAACACGCCATCGCGCCTGGCGCCGGGGAACAGGTTGACCTGCTGGCTGCCCCATACCGCGGTGGCGGCCAGGTCTTCGTTGACGCCCGGCTGGAACACCACGTCGCTGGCCGCGAGATGCTGCTTGGCCTTCCACAGCGCCTGGTCGACGCCGCCCAGCGGCGAGCCGCGGTAGCCCGAGATAAAGCCGGCGGTATTGAGCCCGGCGGCGCGGTCACGCGCCTTCTGCAGCATCGGCAGGCGCACCAGCGCCTGCACGCCGCTCAGGTAGACACGGCCCTGGTCGAGGGTGTACTTGTCGTCCAGGCTCGCGCTGGCCAGGGCTTCGAGCAAGGCGGGATTGAGCGGGGCATTCACGATGTGGGTCTCCGGGCTTCGTTCTGGTTGCTTTATTTGCTGTCCGAAGGAGTGTAGAAATCGGCGCGGTCATCGTAAAATCATCAATTCCAACACCTGATATCTGTAAAACGGATACCTCGGAGACACCATGTTCAAGGCGCGCGAAGGGTCGGAAAGACTGGCAAAGGAAGTCACGCTGCGGCAGTTCCGCTATTTCGTCGCGGCGGCGGAAACCGGGCAGTTCTCGATGGCGGCGACCGCCGAGCACGTGTCGCAGTCGGCCGTTACCAATGCCGTGCTGGCGCTGGAGCAGCGCCTGGGCGTGCGCCTGTTCGAGCGGCGGCCGCACGGCGTGACGCTGACGGCCGAAGGCCACCTGTTCTTCCAGCACGCCCGCCAGATCCTGGATTCGGTCGAAGACGCGCTGCGCGAGCCGCGCTTCCAGGTGCACGGGCTGCAGGGCAGCGTGCGGCTGGCGGCGTCCTACACCGTGCTGGGATACTTTTTGCCGGGATTGCTGGCGCGCTTCCGCACCAACTATCCGGATATCGAACTGGACCTGCTCGACATGGACCGCCCCGACATCGAGCGCGCGGTGCTGGCGGGCGAGATCGAGTTCGGCATCGCGCTGCTGTCCAACCTGGAGAAGCCGCAGCGCTTCCAGCGCCATACGCTGATGCGGTCGCGGCGCCAGCTATGGACCTCGGCCAGCCATCCGCTGCTGGAGGTGGAGCGGCCCTCGCTGCGCGATATCGCGGCGTATCCGTACCTGCTCATCACCGTCGACGAGGCCGAGGACTCGACGCTGCGCTACTGGCGCAGCCACCGGCTCGCGCCCAATATCGCCTTCCGCACCGGCTCGATGGAAGCGCTGCGCGGGCTGGTGGCGCATGGCTTCGGCGTCACCGTGCTGTCCGACATGGTGTATCGGCCCTGGTCACTGGAAGGCAAGCAGATCGAGGCCCGGCCGATTGCCAACGCGGTGCCCGACATGGAGGTCGGCATGCTGTGGCAACCCGGCCGCAAGCTGGGCAAACCCGCCGACGCGCTGCGCGAATTCCTGATCCACGCTTGCGGCAGCTGACGCGCGCAAGATGCGGCACGGCGGGCTGCCCAGGTTCGGGCAGACACATCGGCGCGACGTGGAACCCACGGCCCACGGCCAGCCCGACGGCCCGCAGACCCCGTTGGAAAAAATCGTCCAGCGACATCTGCCGGCAACGCCGGTGACGCCGGCCCGCCCGGTTCCAGGCGATCTATGGGGAACTGGTGTCGTTCAAGGACTTGCAGCGGCGCTATGCCAACGGCAAGTCCTGACCAGCACATGGCAGATCCAGGTGAACGCCCCGTATCAGCAGTTCTCATAAAAAAAAGCCGCCCCATTGCTGAGGCCCAAACCGGCGAGTCATAGGGTACCGCTGCCGGCGTCAGCCGCCCGGACCCGCTTTCGCATGATCCATGCCGAGTCCCCCAAGGCAATGCAGGTTCTGCGCGCGGATGGCTTCCGTCATGAAGTCGATGAACACTCGGATGCGCGACGGCAGGTGCTGACGGCTGAGGTAGCACAGGTAGTGGCCGCGGTCGTCGGGCGCGTGGCGCCCCAGCGCGGTGACCAGCGCGCCGCGGGCGATGGCGTCGCACACCTGGTAGCCCGCCATCTGCGCCAGGCCGCGGCCATCCAGCACCGCCGACAGTACCAGCTCCGGGTCATTGAAGGTCAGCCCGGCGTGGGGCACGATCCTGCGCAGGTGCCCGTTGACCTTGAACTCCCACTCCAGCACGCGCGCGCCGCCGACACGGGTATTGATGCATGCATGCTGGTCGAGATCGTCCAGCGTCGCCGGCAGGCCGTGCCGCGCGGCATAGGCCGGCGACGCGCACACGGCCATCTGCATCGGGATCAGTTGCCTGGCGATGATGCTGGAATCCTCGATACGCCCGTTGCGGAACGCCACATCGATCTTCTCCGCCGCGAAATCCAGCGGGCGGTCGTCCAGCAGCAGGTCGAGCGAGATTTCCGGATAGGCTGCCGAGAACCGGCCCAGCAGCGGTGCCACCACCTTGCGCCCGAAACCCGTCGCCGCGCTGATGCGCAGCAGGCCGCTGGGCGGCCCCTGGCGCAGCGCCAGCATGTCGTTCATGGCCTCGACGATCTGCGCCACGCCCTGGTGGCAGTTCTCGAAGAAGCGCTCGCCCTCGCGCGTCAGCCGGGTCGAACGCGTAGTGCGCAGGAACAGCCGCGTGCTCAGTTGCGCTTCCAGCTTCTGCACGTTGCGGCTGACCGCGGAGCGGCCGATGCCCAGCCGCTCGCCCGCCTTGGAGAAGCTGCCTTCGGTGGCGACCGCCATGAAGGCGATGATGCCGGCGTAGCTGGCTGCGAAGCTGGCGGACAAGCCGTCGGCGCGGTCGGGCGCGCCCTCGCTCCGGCCGTGCTGCTGCCCCCGTTGCAACAGGCCGGGTGTGCCCGTGTCCGGGCCGGCGCGCCTGGCGGGGGACGCCGGACGGAGATCGGGAACGACGATGTCCATGTCAATGCCTTTCGGCGCAATGCCAGGGTTCAGGTCCACGCTGCGTGGCGCATGACCATGCCGGGATCTTAATGAGCCGCCGCGGGCCCGGTAAATGCCAGATGCCCCTCGATTTCTGCCAGCCGGCCGCTGCGACACGCAACAATGCAGACATGGCGCTGCGCCAGACCCTGGCCGCAGCCGCTTCGTGGCGCAGGCGTCGCACGCCCCGCGACAGCGGCCGTCGTGCCTTGCCGCGCATCGCGCGCCTGGCATAACATCGACCGACTTTCGCGATCCTTGCCATGGCCCCTTCCGCATCCGCGCCCGCCGCACACGACTCTGCCCTGCCGTTCGGCCACCAGCCGCGCGGCCTGCTGTTCGTCGCCTTTCCCGGCATGAGCATGCTGGACCTCACCGGGCCGCAAACCGCGTTCTGGGCGGCGTCGCGCTACGCGCGCGAGCGCGGCCTGCCCGGCTACCAGATACATCTGGCCAGCGAGCAAGGCGGCCTGACCGCCTCGGCCGAAGGCACGTCCATGGATACCCTGCCGCTTGCGGCCATCGACCTGCGGCGCATCGACACCATCGTCCTGCCGGGCGCGCCCGAGATGATCGCCCTGCTGGACAGCGCCACCTCCCTGGTCGCCTGGTTGGAGCAGGCTGCCGCCCAGGTGCCCCGCGTCGCGTCGGTCTGCAGCGGCGCCTTCCTGCTGGCGCAGGCGGGCCTGCTCGACGGCAAGCGCGCGGCCACGCACTGGGCCATGCACGAGGCGTTCCGCGCGCGCTTTCCCGCGGTCACGCTGGACCAGGATGCCATCTTCGTGCGCCAGGACCGCATCTGGACCTCGGCCGGCGTGACCACCGGCATCGACATGGCGCTGGCGCTGGTCGAAGACGACTACGGCCACGACATCTCGCTGAGCGCGGCGCGGGAACTGGCGGTGTTCATCAAGCGACCCGGCGGCCAGCCACAGCTCAGTGAAATGCTGCTGACGCAGAGCCGGCAGGTGCCGTTGTTCGAGGCCCTCCATCTCTGGATCGTCGAGAACCTGTCGCGGGAAACGCTCTCGGTCGAGCAGCTTGCCGAGCAGGCCGGCATGAGCCCGCGCAACTTTGCGCGGGTGTACAAGCAGCAGACCGGCCGCACGCCCGCCAAGGGGGTGGAGCATTTCCGGCTGGAAGCCGCGCGGCGGCTGCTGCAGGATCCCCACCGTCCGGTCGACCAGATCGCCAGGCAGTGCGGCTTCGGCAGCGAGGAACGGATGCGGCTGACGTTCCAGCGCCACCTTGGCCTCTCGCCGAGCGCGTACCGCGCCGGGGTGACCGGCTGAAAACCTCCTTGCCGCAGCCTGGCGATTGGTGCGGGACGGGAAACAGCGTGCATCCGCCCGCGGCGCTACCGCGTCGATCCTCGCTCACCTAGCATGGGACATGGGTCGACGGCCCATCCCTTCCAACCGAACCGAGGTGCGTGATGAAGATCGTTGTGATTGGCGGTACCGGACTGATCGGCAGCAAGGTCGTGGCCCGGCTTGCCGCGCAGGGCCATGAAGTGGTGGCGGCATCGCCCCAGACGGGCGTGAATGCGCTGACCGGCGAAGGCCTCGGGCAGGCGCTTGCCGGCGCAAAGGTGGTCGTGGACGT
Source organism: Cupriavidus neocaledonicus (assembly GCF_000372525.1). Classification (GTDB taxonomy): domain Bacteria; phylum Pseudomonadota; class Gammaproteobacteria; order Burkholderiales; family Burkholderiaceae; genus Cupriavidus; species Cupriavidus neocaledonicus. The sequence continues at coordinate 66,992 of NZ_AQUR01000103.1, read as the reverse complement.
GGCCAATTCTCCGTCGTTCGCCGACGATGCCGTGCTGCATTTCTTCGAGACCTCGGGCCGCAACCTGGCGGCGGCGGAGAAAGCCGCAGGGGTCAGGCACCATGTGGCGCTGTCGGTGGTCGGCACCGACAAGCTTGCCCAGAGCGGCTACTTCCGCGGCAAGATCGCGCAGGAAGCGCTGATCCGCAATGCCGGCATCCCATACACCATCGTCCGTTCCACGCAGTTCCTCGAATTCCTCGGCGGCATCGCCGAATCCGGCGCCGACGGCGACGCGATCCGCCTGTCGTCCGCATCGATCCAGCCGATCGCTTCCGATGACGTGGCCGACGCCGTCGCCGACCAGGCCCTTGCCGATCCCGTCAACGGCATCGTCGATATCGCCGGGCCGCAGCGCTTTGCGCTGAGCGAACTGGTGCAACGCTATCTCGAAGCCACCGATGATCCGCGCAAGGTGGTCGTCGACGCCGGGGCCCGCTATTTCGGCGCAGAGCTGGACGATGGCACGCTGGTGCCCGAGGGCCCCGCGCGGCTGGGCAAGACCGACTTCGAGGCATGGCTGCGACAGCGCCAGCAAGCGCGGACCTGACCTCAGGGCCGGCGCATGGCGAACCGGAAGCTGCAGGCCCCGCCGTTGAGCCTGCTCGACAAATACCGCGGGCCCGGCTTCGATCCGCTCTACACCACCACCGTCACCGTCACGGGCGGCGAAACCGGACATGGGCGCGCCTCCGGCGTGGCCCGCTCCGATGACGGCAACCTCGTCATCGACCTGCGGCTGCCGGCCGCGCTGGGAGGTCCGGGCAACGGCACCAACCCGGAACAGCTGTTCGCCGCGGGCTATGCCGCGTGCTTCCACGGCGCCCTGCACTTGCTGGCCCGGCGCGCCGGCCTCCACATCGACCACATCGCCGTGGAAGTCGAAGTCGCCTTCGGCCGCGACCCGGTGGACGGCGCCTATGCGCTGTCCGCGGACGTCCGCGTCAGGATGCCGGGCGTGGCCCGGGCGCTGGCCGAAGAACTGGTGCGCAATACCGAGCGCTTCTGCCCCTATGTGAAGATGGCCCGACAAGGCATTGCCAGCGTCGTGGCGGTGGTGGAATGAGCCTGGCCACCGCTACCCGGCAGCCCCTCACGGCTGCGACAGCGCGAACTCGTAATCCGAAGTATCCAGCCTGGAGACGCGGTACTCGACGCGCTCGTTCTGGTAGGACGACGCCACCCGCAGGATCTTCAGCATCGCGGTGCCGACGGGGATGCCCAGCAGTTCATGGTCTTCCTCGTCGGCCAGCGTGGCGCGCAGGCGCTCTTCGGTGCGGATGATGTTGATGCCGAAGACGTCCTGGTAGAAGTTGTAGAGCGTGTTCGGCCGCTCGCGCAGCAGCTTCTCAGTCAGCGTCCGGAAGCGTTCCGCCGGCACGGTGATGGCGTCGATCATGACCGCGCGCCCTTCCAGCGACAGCACGTTGGTGAAGCGGAACACGGCTTCGCCGAGCGGCAGGCCCAGCGCCGCGGCTTCTTCCTTGTCGGCCTTGGCGCGGCGGAACTTTGCCAGCTGCACCGTCGGAAACTCGCGATACCCGTCCTGGCGCACGATGCGGAAGAAGCGGAAGAAATGGTCTTCCTGCCGGTGTGTCGCGACGAAGGTTCCCCGCCCCTGGTGACGGATCATGATGTTCTCGGCCACCAGTTCGTCGATGGCCTTGCGCAGCGTGCCGATGGAGACGCCGAAGCGCTCGATCAGCTTGCGCTCCGGCGGAATCGCCTCGCCCGGCTTCCACTCGCCCTCGGCCAGGGCGGCCAGGATGGCGTGCTTGACGTCCTTGTACAGCACGCCGCCGATGGCTGCGCCGGCATCGAATCTGGAACCCACGTTAGTGTCCTTTGCAACGCCGCCTGCGGGGCGGCCGGCCGATCCATGACTGACTCATATAGATAATACGAATCATACTAAAGCCGGCCGCCACGCCCGCACGCCGGCCTCCCGGCTCGCGGCGGCGCGACGCGCCGCTATTCGACCCGGATCTGCTTCTCCTCGATCAGCCGGGCCCAGCGCGTCACCTCGCCGCTGAAGTAGTCGGCAAACGCCGGCCCGCCGGCCGCCGGGCTAAAACCCGCGCTGACGATGCGCCCGCGCACCGACTCGGTGGCCAGCATGCGTGCCACCGAAGCCGCCACCTTGTCGACGATGGGCCGGGGCGTGCCGGCCGGCATCATCAGGCCGGTCCAGTTCTCGACGATCAGCTCCGGATAGCCGGCCTCGGCCACGGTGGGCACGTCAGGCAGCAGCGGATGGCGCTCGCGCGTGGTCACGGCCAGCGCGCGCAGCTTGCCGCCCTTCACATAGGCGAGCGACTCGGGGAAGTTGGAGAACACCACGTCGATCTGGCCGCCGATCAGGTCGGTCATCGACGGCGCGCCGCCCTTGTATGGCACATGGGTGAAGCTGGTGCGGGTCTGGCTTTCGAACAGCGCCAGCGTCAGGTGCGGCGGCGTGCCATTGCCGCTGGAGCCCGCGTTCAGCTTGGACTTCTGTGCCGCCGCGGCCAGGTCCTTCATCGATTTGATCGGCGAGCTGGCCGGCACCACTACCATCATCGGCGACGAGGCGATCCGCGCCACCGGCACCAGGTCTTTCTGCATGCTGAACGGCAGCTTGGGAAACAAGGTCACGTTGGACGCGTGCGTCAGCGTCACCGCCAGCCAGGTGTAGCCGTCGGGCGGCGCCTTGGCGACCTGCTCCGCGCCGATATTGGCATTGCCGCCCGGCCGGTTATCCACCACGATGGGCTTCTTCCACTCTTCGGAGAGCTGGTGGCCGACCATGCGCGCCATGATGTCGGTCAGGCCGCCGGCCGCGAACGGCACCACGTACCGGATCGGCTTGCCCGGATAGTCCGCGGCGGCGGCATCGCTGCCGCCCTGCGCCGCGGCAGGCCGGGGCGCCAATGCAGCGAGGGCCGATACAACTGACAAGGCAAGCAGCACGCGGTTCAGGTGCCTGCGCGCGCCGCACATCAAGCGTCGATCCATGGTTTGTCTCCGGTAGTTATGGCCGGCCCATCTGAGCGTGGGTCCGTTGTGAGGAAATCAATGCGGCGCGCCAACCTCCTCGCCCGCAAGCAATTGCAGTTCACGCCACAGCGCGTCAGGCATGTCGACGCCATGCGCTGCCGCCTGCGCCTGCGCGGTTACACGGCGGTCGCCCGGCACCCGTGTGCCTTCGTCGTCCAACATCGCCGCAAGCAGCGCTTCCACGCGCGCGGCGTAGACCTGCGAACCGGCGAAGGCACCGGGGTCCAGCACGAAGAACAGCTGGCCGATGCGCGGACGGTTGCCCGCATCGCTGAAGAAGGAATCGGCCTCGGCGCCGAACTGCGCGCCGGCCAGCGACGTCACCAGCAGCTCCACCAGCAGCGCCAGCATCGCGCCCTTGACGCCGCCCGCCGGCAGCATCGAGCCGCGCAGCGCGGCCTGGGCGTCGGTGGTCGGCTGGCCGGCCTCATCCAGCGCCCATCCGAGCGGAATCGGCTTGCCCTGCTTCGCCGCCACCATGATCTTGCCGCGCGCGACTTCCGACAGCGACAGGTCGATCACCACCGGCGCATGGCCCTGCCGCGGGAATACCGCCGCAATCGGGTTGGTGCCGAACAGCGGCCGCTTGCCGCCCCACGCCGGCATGGCCGCGGGCGAATTGCCCATGGCGATGCCGACCATGCCGGCGCGCGCCACGGCCTCCAGCGGCAGCGCCGCGGCGCCGAAGTGATGGCTGTTGGTGACCACAGCGACGCCGACGCCGGTCGCGCGCGCGCGTGCCATGGCTTCGGCGATGGCCAGGTCGCACGCCGCAAAGGCAAAGCCGCAGCGCGCGTCGACCAGCACTGCGCTGACGCGCGTGCCCTGCACCGCCGGCTCGGCATTGCCGTCGACCCGGTCATGGCGCAGGTGCGCCACGTACATCGGCACGCGCGAGACCCCGTGCGACGGCAGCCCCGCGGCATCGGCCCGCACCAGCGCCGCTGCCGTCGCCCGGGCCTGCAGCGCGCTGGCCCCGGCCCGGCGCAGGCCCGCGGCGGCCACGCGCTCCAGCTCCTGCAACGCGATCCAACTCATGGCATCTGCTCCAGCGATTGCCGCACCTCGCGGGCGATCATCATCGATACGCGCGCATTGGCTTCGCGCGTCACGCCACCGACGTGCGGTGTCAGGATCAGGTTGGGCACGCCCCGCAGCCCGCTGCCCGCGGGCAGCGGCTCGCTGTCGAACACGTCCAGCGCGGCGCCGGCCAAATGCCCGGCCCGCAGTGCATCGGCAAGCGCCGCCTCGTCGACCACGCCGCCGCGCGCGGTATTGATCAGCACCGCGCCGGACTTCATCGCCGCCAGGCGGCCGACATCGATCAGGTTGCGCGTGGCGGCCACCAGCGGCACATGCAGGCTGACCGCGTCGGCCTGCGCCAGCAGCGCGTCGAGCGGCACGCAGGCCACCCCGGTGGCGGACCAGACCGGATCGTCTGCCGGCAACATCGGATCGCTGGCAATGACCTCCATGCCGAAGGCGCGCGCCAGCGCAGCGGTCTGCCGGCCGATGTCGCCAAAGCCGATCAGGCCCAGTGTCTTGCCCAGCGCCTCCCGGCCCTCCGACAGCCTGGCCCGCGGCCACTGGCCGTCCGCCACCTCGGCGCTGGACAGGTAGGCGCCGCGCAGCAGCACGGCGGCCGTGGTCACCACGTACTCCGCCACCGAGCGCGCATTGGCCCCGGCCGCGGGAATCACGCGGATGCCGCGTTCGCGGCAGGCGGCGACGTCGATATTGTCAAGCCCCACGCCGAGCCGCCCCACCACCCGCAAGGCCGGCGCGCTGGCGAGCAGCGCCGCATCCACCTGGGTGCGGTTGCGCACCACCAGCGCGTGCGCCCCGTCCAGGACCTCGAGCAGCTCGCCGCGACGGTCCACCCAGCCGGGCTCGTAGCGCAGGTCGAAGCCGGCGCTCAGCGCCTGCACCGCGACCGGGTCCATGAACTCGCTGATGCAGATGCGCTTCATCATGCCGACTCGTGGATGCGGGTCAGCACGAACTCGCGGTGACCGAGCGCCTCGGCCGCGGTCCAGCGGCCGTTGATGGTGGCCAGCATGCATTCCAGCAGCTTGTCGCCGGTCTGGTCCAGCGTCTGCTCGCGCTGCAGCAGGCCCGAGCAGTCGACGTCCATGTGCTCGCTCATCAGGCGCACGGTGCGCGGGTTGGCGCACAGCTTGATCACCGGCACGATCGGGTTGCCGATCACGTTGCCCTGCCCGGTCGGGAAGAAATGGACCACGTAGCCGGCCGCCGCGCACAGCGTGACCATCTCGGCCGCGGCCGAAGACGAATCCATGAACCACAGCCCCGGATGCGTCGGCGCCTCGGCCTTGTCGAGCACGCCGTCGACGGTGCACTTCTTGCCGATCTTCTGGATATTGCCCAGCGCCTTCTCTTCGATGGTGGTCAGGCCGCCGGCGATATTGCCCTTGGTTGGCTGCGACTCAGACAGGTCGGAAGTCTTCCAGCGGTCGATCATGCCCTGGTAGCGCTCGAACATCGCCATGAACTGGTGCCGCACGTCGTCGTTGGCGCAGCGCGCCGCGACGATATGCTCGCCGCCGGTCAGCTCGGAGGTCTCGCCGAACACCAGCGTGGTGCCCAGCGGATGCAGCTTGTCGAAGGCGTTGCCGACAGTCGGGTTGGCGCCGCAGCCCGAGGTCGTGTCCGATTCGCCGCACTTGGTCGACACCCACAGCTCGTTGATCGGGCACTCCACGCGATGCAGCGCGGTGGCGTACTGAACGAACTCCCGCGCGGCCTTCGAGGCGCGCATGATGGTGTCATGGTCGCCGTGGCCCTCGATGCCGAAGCCGACCACCGGCTTGCCGGTCTGCGCGATGCCGTCGACCACTTTCTTGGTCCAGCCATCCTCGATGCCGATCACCACCACCGCGGCGACGTTCGGGTTGCTGCCCGCGCCAATCAGCGTGCGGAAATGCAGGTCCAGGTCCGGCCCGAACTGCAGGCGGCCGTACGGATGGGGAATCGCCATGGTGCCCTTGATCGCGGCGGCGACGGCCTCGGCGGCGGCGTTGGACAAGTCGTCCAGCGGCAGGATGATGACGTGGTTGCGCACGCCGACGCGGCCGTTGTCGCGGCGGTAGCCCCAGAAGGTGGTGTTTTGGTCGATCACGGACATGACGTGGATCCTTGGATGCGCGATGGAAGCGGAGTTGAAGCGGAATGAAGGCGAATGGAACGCAGGCGCGGCGCGCCCGGCTTACCAGCGCTTGGTCTTGATGTTGTGGACGTGGGCGTGCTGCCCCGCCTTGATCGGCGCCACCACCTTGCCGATGTCGATGCCGTACTTGTAGACCGTCTCGTTCACATCCATGTCGCGCAGCGCCACCTTGTGGCCGATGGGAATCGGCTGCAGCGCGGTCACGGTCACGATCTTGTCTTCGTCCATGATCCAGGCATTGAGCTGGGTGCCGGGCTGGATCCCCTCCACCACGGCCACCGCGACGGTGTCCTTGGCGTCATGAAGCACTACGTGAATCATCGTTGTCTCCTCTCTGTGGGTCTTGCGTGAAAATCATGGTAGGCGCTGGATTCATCCATGTCAACCAACTCATATATATGAATTTGAATTGTCGATGCCGCGTCTGGCAGATATGGAGACGTGGGTGTAGAAGGCTCGTCAGTCACATAGCACCCGTCCGTAGAGCCGGATGCGTGACAATGTCGGCACAGCGCCCGGGTCAGGGAACGGGACGGCTAAGGCCGGAAGCGATGCCGCTACCTGACTGCCTGTGTGTGTTCAACCCCGAAACGGAGACATGACTTGACGATGAAAAACCGATTTGCTTTGGGCCTGCTGGCATCGGCGGCCTGCCTTGCAGCATCGACCGCCAACGCACAAGACCCCTGGCCCGCAAAGACCGTCCGCTTCGTCGTGCCGTTCGCCGCGGGCGGCGCCAATGACCTGATGGCGCGCGCGGCCGCCGAAGGCGCCAGCAAGGCGCTGGGCCAGACCGTGCTGGTCGAGAACCGGCCCGGTGCGGGCGGCACCGTTGGCGCCGACCTGGTGGCCCGCAGCGCGCCGGATGGCTACACCTTCCTGATCAGTGCCGCCGGCGTGATCTCCAACAGCATGATCAAGAAGTCAATGCCGTTCAAGGACGACGCGCTGGTGCCGGTGGCGATGATCGGGCTGGCGCCGTCGGTGATCGTGGTGCCGAAGAACGCGCCCTACAAGGAACTGCGCGACTTCGTCGAGGCCTCGAAGAAAGGCACCGGCTTCAATTTCGCCACCGCCGGCACCGGCAGCACCCCGCATTTCGTTGCGGAAATCCTCAATGTGAAGTACGGCGCCAAGCTGCAGCCCGTGCCGTACAAGAGCGGGTCGGAAAGCACCACGGCCGTGCTGGGCGGCCAGGTGGAAGGCACCTCCGAGGCCAGCATCATTGCGTTGCCGCATATCCTGCACGACGGCAAGTTCAAGCCGCTGGCTACCACGTGGACGCAGCGCATCTCGGCCTACCCGCAACTGTCCACCGCGGTGGAGCAAGGCTTCGCCGACCTGCAGATCGCGCACTGGGCCGGCGTCCATGCGCCGAAGGGCACGCCCGACGCCATCCTCGACACGGTCGCCGCGGCGGTCGACAAGGCCATGAAAGACCCCACCGCCGCTGCCAAGCTCAAGCAAGTGGGCATCGAGCCGATCGGCGGCACGCGCGCGGACTTCATCAAGTTCGTCGACGCGGAACGCCGGCGCCTGGGCGAGATCGTCAAGGCGGCGAAGATGCAGGAGAGGTAGGCGGGGTTGCTGCCTTGCCACGGCTGGGCGGGGGCACATTGCGGCGGCCCCAGTTCTCGGCCTGCCGCTCGAGGTGCTGGCGGATAAAGTCCATCAGCGTGCGCGTGGCCAGGGTCGGAAAGCGGTTGGGCGCGGTCAGCATGTAGACGCTGTCGCCCACGCCTTCGGCTTCGCACTCGGCCAGCACCTCGCGCATCTGTCCCGATTGCAGTTGCCGCCAGACCGCATACCGCGGCAGCAGCGCCACGCCCAGTCCGCCCATTACCGATTCGAAAAGGAACGGATAGTCGCCTGACTGGATCCGCGGCGACACCCGCAACGTCATCGGCGTGCCGGCCAGCCATACCTTCAATGTAAAGCGGCGCCCCAGCGATGCCGGCGCAATCATGTCGCATCGTTCGAGGTCCGCCACGGTGCGCACCGGCCCATGGCGGTCCAGAAACGACGCCGATGCGCACAGGCACCAGCCCACCTCGCAGATGCGCCGGGCCACATGGTCGTCGGGCGGCTGCGAAGTGATCTTCAGCGCAACGTCGACCTCGGCCGGAATCAGGTCGCCAATGTTGTCGTTGATCACCACGCGCAGCGAAATCTGCGGATAGCTGCGCGCGAATTCCAGCAGCAGCGGCGTCAGGTAGAGGTGGCCCAGCCCCGTCGGCAGGCGGATCCGCACATCGCCGCGCACCACCTTGCCAAGGCTGTCGATGGCGGTATTGGCGGACTGCAGTTCATCCAGCATGCGCAAGCCATGCGCATACAGCAGCTGCCCCGCTTCGGTCAGCTCGACATGGCGCGTGGTGCGGCGCATCAACTGCGCGCCCAGATGCTGCTCCAGCAGCTTCAGCCGGCGCGACACGTTCGAGCGCGTCATGCCGCTGCGCTGCGCCGCCGCCGTCAGCGTGCGCGACTCCACCATGGTGACGAAGAGCCGCACCAGGTTCAGATCGAAATCATTGTCAATCATCAGTCAACACCATTGGCACAAATCGAGGGATTGTTTCGGCGGGAGCCCAACCCTAGCATAAAGCTCGTGTTTATCCCTGCCGACGAGCTCATGCCCTCACCCTCCACCACCAGACCTGACGACACCGACCTGCCCTTTGCCGGCCTGCGCGTGCTGGACATCAGCCAAGGCATTGCCGGCCCGTATTGCGCCCACATCCTGTGGCAGCAAGGCGCGGAAGTCGTCAAGATCGAGCCGCCCGCGGGCGACTGGGGCCGCAAGGTCGGTGTCGTGCGCGGCGATACCAGCGCGCTGGCGCTGGCCTATAACGGCGGCAAGCGCAGCGCCTGCATCGATGCCACCACCGATACCGGCAAGGCAGTACTGCTGGCCCTGGCGCTGCAGGCCGACGTGCTGGTGCAGAACTTTCGCCCGCAGGTGGCCGAGCGGCTGGGCGTGGGTTATGCCGCGCTGGCCGCGCAACGTCCCGAGCTGGTCTATGTGTCGATCAGTGGCTATGGCCCGGACGGTCCGTATGCCGACTATCCGGCGTCGGACTCTGTCATGCAGGCGGATTCCGGATTGATGTTCGCCAACCGGAACGCCGACGGCAGCGCGCGCCGCATCGGCATGCTGCTGGCCGATGCCGCCACCGGCCTTTATGCCGCGCAGGCGTGCGCCGCGGCACTGTGCCGGCGCTATCGCAGCGGGCGCGGCGGCCATGTCGAGCTGAACCTGTTCGAGGCCTGCTGCGCGCTGCAGGCCAACAACCTGCTGGAGCACGCCATCGGCGGCCCGTCCGCCGCAGGTCCGGTCAGCGCGCCCAACGGCGTCTATGCCAGCCGCGACGGCAGCCTGACGCTGCTGGCGCTGAACGACGCGCAGTTTGGCAAGCTGTGCCGGGCGCTGGACCATGCCGACTGGCTCGAAGACCCGCGCTTTGCCGACAACGCTGCACGCATGGCCCATGCCGCGCTGCTCGACCAGCTGGTGGCGAGCTGCATCGCCACGCGCACCACCGCGCAATGGCAGGACATCCTCAGCCGGCATGACGTGCTGCATGCCCCGGTGCGCACCTATGATGACGTGCTCGCGCATCCGCAGGCCGCGCATCGGCAAACCTTCCAGGCCATCGCGCAGCCCGGGCTGGGGCCGCTGCCCTTTGCCGGCATCCCGGCGCGCGGCTTGCGCCGGGATGCCGGCCCGGCGCCGGCCAACGGCGAACATACCGTCGAGATCCTGCGGGAGGCGGGATTCAGCCGGCTTGCCATCGACGACTGGCTGCGCCAGGGCGTGGCGCTGCAGGCCCCAGCGGCCGGGGCAGGTGTCCAATGAAGGCGCTGGTGTGTGAACAATTTGGCAGCGTGCACGACGTCTCCGTGCAATCCATTCCCGAGCCGGCGCTGGCTGACCCGCATGCGGTCACGATCGCGGTCGAGTATGCCAGCGTAAGCCACGCCACCGGCCTGATGATTGCCGGGCAGTACCAAAGGCGCCCGCCGCTGCCTTTCGTGCCCGGGACCGAGGCCGTCGGACGCGTGATCGCCTGCGGCGATGCCGTCACGCGACTGCGTCCGGGCGACCGCGTGGTGGCGATCGCGGACTGGGGCTGCTTTGCCGAACGGGTCACGGTGCCCGAATACACGGTCTATCGCGTGCCGGACGCACTGCGTTCGACGGTCGCGCTACCGGTTCCGATTTCGTACGGCACCGCCTATTGCGGGTTGGTGTGGCGCTGCACGCTGTGCCCCGCCGATACCGTGCTGGTGCTGGGCGCCGGCGCGGGCGTGGGCCTGGCCGCGGTGGAGATTGCGCGCGAACTCGGCGCCACCGTAATCGCCTGCGCCAGCACCGAGGCCAAGCGTGCCGACGCGCTGCGGCGCGGCGCCACGCACGCAGTGGCGCCGGCGGACCTGGCAAGCGCGGTCAAGGCACTGACCGGCGGCCGCGGTGCCGACGTGGTGGTGGACCCCGTTGGTGGCGAGCTGTTCCAGCAGGCGCTGCGCGCGGCGGCGGCCAACGCCCGCATCCTCAGCATCGGCTTTGCCAGCGGCACCATCCCGCAGGCACCGGTGAACCTGCTGCTGGTCAAGAACCTGACGCTGCACGGCTTCTTCTTTGGCCGCTATATCGGTTGGACGCCCGCCAACGAGCGCGCACAGCACGCCGCGGCGCTGCAGGACGTCATGGCAACGCTGTTCGACTGGGCCGCGCAGGGCAAGCTGGCGCCGACCGTGTCCGCGACGTATCCGATCACCGGCCTGGGCGATGCCCTGGCCGCGCTGGAATCCCGCCAGGTGGTGGGCAAGGTAGCGATAAAAATCAAGGAGACAGAGACGTGAACACCCGATATCCGAAACCACATGCAATATGGACGCGGCTAAGCGCGGCGCTGGTACTGTCGGCCGCGAGCGCGCTGCTGCCCGCTGCCGCCGGCGCGGAGGAATTTCCGCAACATCCTGTGCGCATGGTGCTGCCCTACCCGGCCGGCGGGCCCACCGACCTGCTGGCGCGCGTGGTGGCGGTCAAGATGGGCGAAAGCCTGGGCCAGGGCGTGGTGGTCGACAACAAGCCCGGCGCCAGCGGCATGATCGGCGCCGAAGCCGTGGCGCGCGCGGCCGCTGACGGCTACACCATCCTCGCCAATGCCTCGCTGCATGTGATTAACCCCAGCATCCAGCCGAAGATGCGCTATGACGCGTTCAAGGATTTCGTGCCAATCACGCAGCTGGCCGACGTACCGCTGGTGCTGGTGGTCAACAACGCCTCGCCGGTGACGACCGTGCAGGACCTGATCGCCTATGCCAGGCGCGAGGGCGGCGCGCTAAACTTCGGCTCGGCGGGCAATGCCTCGGCCCAGCACCTGGCCGGCGAATCGTTCAAGCTGGCGGCCAGGGTGCCGATGCAGCATGTTCCATACAAGGGCAGTGCGCCTGCGCTGACGGACCTGATGGGCGGCCAGATCCAGTTGATGTTCGATTCCATGCCGTCGGCCATGCCGTTTATCAAGTCCGGCAAGCTACGTGCCATCGCTGTTACCACCCCACGCCGCGCGAGCGCGTTGCCCGACATCCCGACGGTTGCGGAGTCCGGCTTGCCCGGCTTCGACATCAGTACCTGGTATGGCTTGTGGGCGCCGCGCGGCACGCCGGCAGCGGTGGTCGAGAAGCTTGCCACGCATGCGGCTGCCGCATTGAAACGGCCCGATGTGCGCCAGCAATACGCGGACATGGGCGCTGAGCCGGTGGGCTCGTCACCCGCCGACTTTGCCCGCTACAACGCTGCTGAGGGCAGGAAATGGGCGGAAATCGTGCGGCGTTCGGGCGCGAAGGCAGACCAGTAGCAATAGCGGCGGCCGTCGCCTCCTCACCTGACTCCGCCATCGCTTGCCACCGCCGTCACCGCCTGAACCACAACATCGACAGCCCGCAAGCCAGCGCCAGCAACACCACCGCCCCTGCGGCGAACAAGGCACCCAACTCGGTTTCCCTGCGCTCCAGCGCAAAGCGCGCGCTGAGCTGGCGGTACACCTGGCTCAGGTCGGCCGCCGAGCCGGCGTGGAAGTATTCGCCGCCGGTGATGCTGGCGACCGCGCGCAGCGCCGGTTCGTCCAGTTGCATGAAGTACGCAAGGCTGGATTCCGGCGCGGCCATGATCTGCTGCGAGCCAAAGCCGACGGTGTAGACGCGCACGCCGCGCTGCGCCGCCATGCGTGCGGCGTCGAGCGGGTCCGGGCCGGTGGTGCGCCGGCCATCGCTGAGCAGGATCACGGCGCCGTGGCGGTATGAGCCCGGCTGCGCCGCCTGCTGGGTCTGTTCGCGCCGGCGCGCGGCATCGGCGGCGGCGGACTCGTCGAGCGAGGTGCCGCGGCCGGCGCGGTCGGAGCGGCTGCCGAACAGGATCACTTCGAGGTCGATGCCGTCTTCGGGAAACAGCACCGCCAGCGCCTGGAACAGGCCGCTGCCGGTGGCGGTGCCGCGCTGCAGCTGGAAGCGCTCGATCGCGTCGAGCATGTCCTGCCGGTTGTCGGTGGGCGGCAGCACCACCGCCGCGGTGCCGGCGAAGGACACGATGCCCAGCCGCACGCTGGCCGGCAGCCCGACCACGAGGTCGCGCGCGGCCTGCTGGGCGGCGCTGATGCGGTTGGGCGGCACGTCGGCGGCCTCCATGCTGCGCGAGGTGTCCATCGCCAGCACCAGGGTCACGGTATCGGCCGGCAGCGTGATGGTGGCGCTGGGGCGCGCGCAGGCCAGCAGCGCGGCGGCCAGCGCGAGAAAAAACAGCAACGGGGGAATGTGGCGCCGCAGGCGTTGGCGCGGGCCGAGCGCGGCGCGCGGCAATGCAAGGCTTGCATACAGCACCGCGGCCTTCTTGCGCCGCGCGAGCAGGTACAGGTAAGCCGCTGCCAGCACCGGAAGCGCAAGCAGCAACCAGAGCATCTGCGGCCAGAGAAACTGCATGCCCTGCTCCTTGGCGCGTGGGTAAGAGGATGGTACTGTATTTTTTAAGGCGGGACGGGACCTCGGGGGCTGCGATGAAACGGGTGACGATCTACGGATGGGTCTCGGGGGCCGTCGCGCTGGTTCTCGCCGCCGGCGTCGGCTCGGCATGGCTGTTGCAGCCCAAGCCGCGCGCGCTGACGCAGAAGGACATCGACGCGGCCGTGCTGCACACGCTCGAGACCAAGCCCCTGCCCTCGCGCACCGCCATGGCGGCCGAGGCGGTGCGCGAATCGGTGGTCGAAATCCGCAATTACCCCGCGCCGGAAAAGGCCCCCGAGGCGGCGTCCGCGCCGCAGGCCGGACGTGATGCCCCGGCCACGCCGCCCGAAGCCCCGCCCTCGGCGCCCCCCGCCCCGGCCGTCCCGCCCCTGCCCAACGAGCGCCCGCCCGGCAACAGCGCGGACAACAAGCCGGAATCCCGCCACATCGGCTCGGGCGTGGTGGTGACGGAGCGCGGCGTGATCCTGACCAGCCTCCACGTGATTGCGGGGGCGCGGCGCCTGGAGCTGACCTTCCACGACGGACACACGTCCGAAGCCACCGTGCTGCAGACGATTCCGGAGAAAGACCTGGCGGTGATCCAGGCCAGGTCGATACCCGACGACCTGCCCGCGGCCACGCTGGGTTCCAGCCGCGACCTGCTGCCCGGCTCCGAGGTGGTCGCGGTGGGCTTTCCGTTCGGCATCGGCCCGTCGGTGTCCGCCGGCGTGGTGTCCGGGCTGGACCGCGAGTTCGTCGCGTCGGACAACAAGCGGACCCTGGACAAGCTGATCCAGTTCGACGCCGCGGTCAATCCGGGCAATTCGGGCGGTCCGCTGGTGAACATGAACGGCGAGGTGGTGGGCATCGTCACCGCCATCCTCAATCCAGGCAACAGCGGCACCTTCATCGGCATCGGCTTCGCCACCACGATCGAAAGTGCCGGTGTATCCATCGGAACTTCTCCTTTCTGACGCGGGGACCTATGAACGACCAAGCCAGGGGCGCCGCCGACAGCGCCAACTTGATGGAACGCCTGCTGTACGAGGTGAAACGCGTGGTGGTCGGGCAGGACCACTTTCTCGAACGCGTGCTGGTGGCCATCCTGTCCGGCGGCCACCTGCTGGTCGAGGGCGTGCCGGGACTGGCCAAGACCCTGACCGTCAACACGCTGGCGCGGACCATGAGCGGCACCTTCAAGCGCATCCAGTTCACGCCGGACCTGTTGCCCGCCGACCTGGTCGGCACGCGCATGTACAACCAGGGCACCGGCGAGTTCTCCACGGTGCGCGGCCCGGTCTTTGCAAACCTGCTGCTGGCCGACGAGATCAACCGCGCGCCGGCCAAGGTGCAGAGCGCGCTGCTGGAAGTGATGCAGGAAAAACAGGTCACCATCGCCGGCGAAAGCCATCGCGTGCCCGCGCCGTTCCTGGTCATGGCGACGCAGAACCCGATCGAGACCGAAGGCACCTACCCGCTGCCCGAGGCGCAGGTCGACCGCTTCATGATGAAGGTGCTGGTGGGCTACCCGTCGGAAGAGGAAGAGGTGGTGATCGTCAACCGCGTCACCGGCCCGCGCATCAACGTCAGCCCGGTGGCCACCCCCGAGCACCTGACCGCGCTGCAGGAGGCCTGCCGCAAGGTGTACGTCGATCCCAGCCTGGTCCAGTACGCGGTGCGCGTGGTCGCGGCCACGCGCAAGCCGGGCGACTACGGCCTCGCTGACCTGGACCGCTACGTGTCGTTCGGCGCCAGCCCGCGCGCCACCATCGGCCTGGTCGAAGGCGCGCGCGCGCTGGCCTACCTGCGCGGCCGCCACTACGCGCTGCCCGAGGACGTCGCCGACCTGGTGCCGGACGTGTTGCGCCATCGCCTGTCGCTCTCGTACGAGGCCATGTCCGACGGCGTCACGGCCGACCAGCTCATCACCCGCATCTCGCAGGCGCTGCCGGTTCCCGAGCGGCCCATGGAATCCCATGTTCGGGCGGCGGACTAGGCGGCGCGAGCCAGGCAGCGCGACCGGCGCCACACCTTGCGCCGCGCCCGCCGTCGCGCTGGCCGGCACCGGCGCGAACCAGACCGACGCCCTGCTGCGGCGCCTGGAATGGACCGTGGTGCGCCGCCTCGACGGGCTGCTGCAAGGCGACTACCGCACGCTGTTCCGCGGCTTCGGCCTCGACCTGGCCGACCTGCGCGAATACCACCCCGGCGACGACGTGCGCCATATCGACTGGAACGTGACCGCGCGGCTGCAGACGCCGCATGTCCGCGAGTACCAGGAAGACCGCGAAGTCGCGGCCTGGTTCTTGCTGGACCTGAGCGGCTCGATCGACTTCGGCTCGGGCAGCGTGCGCAAGCGCGACCTGCTGAGCGACTTCACCACCGTGATGGCGCTGCTGCTGACGCGTTACGGCAACCGGGTGGGCGCCGTGCTCTATGGCGGCGCCACCAACGTCGACGCCACGGTGGTGCCGGCGCGCGCCGGACGCCGCCAGCTGCTGCACCTGCTGCACCGCATGCGCGCCACGCCCGCCGCATCGCCGGGCGACACCCGCCTGCGTGACCTGCTCGAGCGTGCCCGCGCGGTGGCAAGGCGGCGCTCGGTGGTGTTCGTGGTATCGGATTTCATCAGCGCGCCGGGCTGGCAGGCATCGCTGGGGATGCTGGCGCGGCGGCATGAAGTGGTCGCGGTGCGGCTGGTCGATCCGCTCGAAACCGCGTTACCCGACCTGGGACTGGTGGTGCTGCAGGATGCCGAAAGCGGCGAGCAGCTGTTCGTCGATACCCATGACCCGTCCTTCCGCAAGCGCTTCGCCGCCGCCGCGGAGGCGCGCGAGGCGGAGCTGCGCCAGGCGTTCGCGCGCGCCGGGGTGGCGTGCCTGACGCTGTCGACCTACGCCCGGCTCGACCTCGCGCTGCTGAGCTTCGCGCGCCAGCGCCGGCGCCAGCAAGGCAGCGCCAGGGCCGCCAACATTGCCAGGGGAGCCGCATGATCGATGCCATCAGCCGCCTGCCCGTGTTCAGCTTCCTGTGGCCAGGCATGCTGTGGGGCTTCGCGCTGGTCGGCGGGCTGGCGGCGGGCTATGTCTGGCTCGACCGGCGCAGGCGGCACGCCGCCGTGCATTACCCGGCGCTGAAGACCGCGGGCGTTGCCGCCCGCGGCGGCGCCGGCTGGCGCCGCCACGTGGCACCCGTGCTGATCCTGCTGGCACTGGCCGCGCTGATCGCCGCGGTCGCGCGGCCCCAGGCCGTGATGATGCTGCCATCGCGCATCGAGACGGTGGTGCTGGTGATGGACCTGTCGGGCAGCATGCGGGCCCAGGATGTCAAGCCCAGCCGGCTGCGCGCCGCCCAGCAGGCCGCCACCATCCTGCTGGAAGCGCAGCCCGCCGGCGTCAGCGTCGGCGTGGTGGCGATGGCCGGCACCGCCGCCGTGGCGCAGGCGCCCACCCGCGCCAGGGAGGCCGTTGCCACCGCGATCGAGCGCCTGCAGCCGCAAGGCGGCACCGCGCTCGGCAACGGCATGCTGATTGCGCTGACCACGCTGCTGCCGGATCTCACGCCCGATGCCGAGCGGCTGATGAACGACGACACCCCGCCGCCGAGGCGCTCGCGCAGCCTGGCCAGTCCGCCCGGCGACAGCGAGCCGGTGAAGCCGGGCTCCTATTCCGCCGGTGCGATCGTGCTGTTCTCGGACGGCGAAAGCAACGCCGGCCCGGCCGCGCTGCGTGCGGCGCAGCTTGCCGCCGAGCACGGCGTGCGGGTCTATACCGTGGGCGTGGGCACGCCCGAAGGCGTGGTGCTCTCGGTCGACGGCTGGTCGGCGCGCGTCAGGCTGGACGAAAAGGTGCTGAAGGAAGTCGCCGACGCCACCGGCGCCGAGTACTTCCGCCTGGAGGACGCCGCCGAACTGAAGCGGGTGTACCGCGCGCTCAACGCGCGGCTGGCGTTCGACAAGCGCAGCCAGGTCGAGATCACCGCCCTGTTCGCCGCGCTGGGCGCGCTGCTAGCGGCCTGCGCGGGGCTGTTGTCGCTGTGGTGGTTCGGGCGCGTGATGTAGCGGGCGGCGGCCGGCAAGTCAGCGCGCATTGCGCGGCGTGACCGAGATCGCGATCGCCTCGGTATAGACCGCCTGCACCTGCTCGCCGGCGCGGACCGCCTTCAGCTGCTTCGGATCCGCGACGTGCACGTCCACCATCCTGCCCTGCGGGCCTTTCAGCGTGACCATGCCGGTCTTGGGGTCGACCGCCACCACGTCGGCGGTGACCGTGACCTCGCGCCCTACCATGCCGCCCGGCTTCGCGCCCGGCGCGGCGCGCTGCGTGATCTCGCGCTCGCTGCTGGAGCGGATGCCGCTCTGGCGGTTCAGGCTCACCGACAAGGCCTGCGTGTATTCCGCCGTGACCGCATCGCCCACGCGCAGCTGCCCGAAGTTGCGCACGTCGTCGCCCACCTGCACGTCGGTGAGCTTGCCCTGCTCGTCCTTGAGGGTAATGGTGCGTGTCGCGGCATCGATGGCCGCCACCGTGGCGGTGGCCTTGACCGTGCCGGTGGTGCGCGACGCGCCCACGCCGGACACCGAGTCGACGCGGGTTTCGGGTTGCGCCATCGCCATGCCGGACGCGGCGGACGCGGCGGCAAGCGCCGCCGCCACGATGAGCTTGCCGGGTTTCATGCCGTTCTCCCTGGTTTCGAGTTTGCCGTGGGCCACCGCGCGCGATGCCGGCGAGGCGCCGGCACGTGGCGGACAGGCCTGTTAACCATAGCAGAGGGAAAGGCAGTCTGTCGCCCGCGCCCCTGGGCTAGCCGAGCCAGCCCCGGATCGTGCCCGCCATCACGTTCGCCGAGATGCCGTAGCGATCGTGCAGCGTGGGCAGCGCCCCGGCATCGAGGAAGGCATCCGGCAGTCCCACCTGCCGGAACGGCACGCACGCGCCGGCGCGCATCAGCGTGGCGGCCACGGCTTCTCCCAGGCCGCCGATGACGCTATGGTTCTCGGCCACTACCACCAGGCGGCCCGTGCGCCGGGCCTCGCGCAGGATGGTTTCGGTATCGAGCGGCTTGATGGTCGGCACGTGCAGCACCGCTACGCCGATGCGGTCCTTTGCCAGCGCGTCGGCCACTTCGAGCGCGCGCATGGTCATGATGCCCGACGAGATCACCAGCACCTCGGCGCCGTCGCGCAGCAGCCTGGCCTTGCCGAGTTCGAACTGGTAGTCGTACCGGTCCAGCACCACCGGCACGTTGCCGCGCAGCAGGCGCGCGTACACCGGACCATTGTGCGCGGCAATGGCCGGCACCATCTGCTCGATCTCGACCGCATCGCACGGGTCGATCACGGTCATGTTGGGCATGGCACGCATCAGCGCCAGGTCTTCGGCGGCCTGGTGGCTGGGGCCGTAGCCGGTGGTCAGCCCCGGCAGCGCGCAGACGATCTTTACGTCGAGATTGTCCTCGGCGATGGCCTGGTGCATGAAGTCGTAGGCGCGCCGGGTCGCGAACACCGCGTAGGTGGTGACGAAGGGCTGCGCCCCTTCATGCGCGAAGCCGGCGGCCGCGCCCATCAGCAGCTGCTCGGCCATGCCCATCTGGTAATAGCGCTCGGGGAATGCCTGCGCAAAGATATGCAGGTCGGTGTACTTGCCCAGGTCGGCGGTCATGCCGATCACGTTCTGCTTGTGGCGGCCCAGCTCGGCCAGCGCGTGGCCGAACGGGGCCGGGCGGGTGGCCTGCCCTTCGCCGGCGATGGAGGCGATCATCGCCGAGGTCTTCAGCTTCGGCTTGGCGGCGGTGGTGGTGGCGGTGGTGGTGCTCATGCTTGTCTCCCGGCTTCCAGGGCCTGCAGCGCGAGTTGCCATTCGTGGGCATCGACGCGGATAAAGTGGTTCTTCTCGCGCTGCTCGAGGAACGGCACGCCGTACCCCATGCGCGTATCGCAGACGATCATGCGCGGCTGCGCGCCGCGGTGCTCGCGCGCCGCGCGGAAGGCGGCGGCGACGGCGTCGATATCGTTGCCGTCGACGCGCTGCGTGAACCAGCCGAACGCTTCCAGCTTGGGCACCAGCGGCTCGAACGCCATCACCTGCGTGGACGGACCGTCGGCCTGCTGGTTGTTGACGTCGACGATGGCGATCAGGTTGTCGAGCTTCCAGTGCGCGGCGGAAAGGATGCCCTCCCAGATCGCGCCCTCGTCCAGCTCGCCGTCCGAGAACAGCGTGTAGACGAAGTTATCGGAGCCCTTGCGCTTGAGGCCCAGGCAGCGGCCCACGGCGATGGTCAGGCCCTGCCCCAGCGAGCCGCCGGACATTTCCATGCCAGGCGTGTAGCTGGCCATGCCCGACATCGGCAGGCGGCTGTCGTCGCTGCCATAGGTCTCCAGCTCTTCGGCGGGCAGGATGCCGGCCTCCAGCAGGGCCGCGTACAGCGCGATGGCGTAGTGGCCGTTGGACAGCAGGAAGCGGTCGCGCCCTTCCCATTGCGGGTCTGCGGGGCGGTAGCGCATGGCATCGAAGTAGGCCACGGCGAGCACGTCGGCGATATCTAGCGCCTGGCCGATATAGCCCTGGCCCTGGACCTCGCCCATCAGCAAGGCGTTGCGGCGGATGCGGTAGGCGCGTTCCCGCAAGGACACGGCCTTGTCGGTGGTGGCTTGTTGCATGGTGTCTCCAGCAATCGGTTGGATCAGCATTTCAGGAAAAGGAAGCGGCATCAGCGGTTCACCGACCTGGCCGGCACCAGCAGCACCAGCACGGCGCCGAAGACCACGGTGGCCGAGATGAACAACAGCCCGGCGGTGGACTTGCCGGTCAGGTCGTTGAGCCAGCCGACGATGGCGGGCGAGAAGAAGCCGGCCAGGTTGGCGACGCAGTTGACCGCGGCGATGCCCGCCGCGGCGGACATGCCGCCCAGCAGCGCGGTGGGCAGCGCCCAGAACTGCGACGACGAGGCCAGGATGCCGGCGGCGGCGATGCACAGGCACACCAGCGACGCGCTGACACTTCCCAGCAGCGGCAAGGTGGAAAAGCCGGCGGCAGCGACCATCATCGGCACGATCAGGTGGAAGCGGCGTTCGCGGCGGCGGTCCGCGCTCATGCCCACCAGCGGCAGCGCGACGATGGCGCACAGGTACGGCAGCGCGGTATAGATGCCCACCCACAGCGGGTCGGCCACGCCGGCCTTGCGGATGATGGTCGGCAGCCAGAAGGTCAGCCCGTACTGGCCCAGCACCACGCAGAAGTAGATCGCTGCCATCAGCCACAGGCGGCGGTCGGCCATGAACGCGCGGATCGACATGTGCTCCATCTTGTGCGCGTTGTCGCCTTCGATATTGCGCTTGAGCAGCGCCTTCTCGACGTCGCTGAGCCAGTGCGCCTGGTCGATGCCGTTGTCGAGGTAGTACAGGATCGCCACGCCCAGGCACAGCGACGGCAGCGCCTCGATCAGGAACAGCCACTTCCACCCGGCCAGGTCGCCCACGCCGTGGAAGGCATGCATGATCCAGCCCGACAGCGGCCCGCCCACGATGCCGGCCAGCGGGATCGCCATGAAGAACATCGACAAGGCCTTGGCGCGCCGCTCCGACGGGAACCAGTACGTCATGTACAGGATCACGCCCGGTGCGAAGCCGGCCTCCGCCACGCCCAGCAGGAAGCGCAGCACGTAGAACTGGGTCGGCGTGGTGACAAAGGCGAAGCACGCCGAGATCACCGCCCAGGTCAGCATGATGCGCGCCAGCCAGCGCTTGGCGCCGACCCGGTGCAGGATCACGTTGCTCGGCACTTCGAAGATGAAGTAGCCGAGGAAGAAGATGCCGGCGCCCAGGCCGTAGACGGTTTCGCTGAACTGCAGGTCGCTCAGCATCTGCAGCTTGGCGAAGCCGACATTGACCCGGTCCAGGTAGGCGCCGAGGTAGCACAGCATCAGGAACGGGATCAGCCGCTTCACCACCCTGGCGTAGGTGCGGGTCTCGAAGGTGGCGGCATCGCCGTGCAGCGTCGTTTCGCCGCCAATGGGCGAAGCCGCGTATTTGGTCTTCATCGGTTGTCTCCTGCCTGGTGGCACCGCGCTGCGGTGCCCCGGCTGTTGAAGGCGGCGCCTCTGTCGGGCGGCTTCTTCGAATTTAGTGGATCAGCATGCCGCCGTTGACGTCCAGCGTGATGCCGGTCAGGTAGGCGGACATGTCGCTGGCGAGGAACACGCACGCGTTGGCGACGTCGGCGGCGTTGCCCAGCCGGCCCAGCGGGATGCCCTTGATGATCTCGGCGCGCATCTCGGGGGTGAGCTTGTCGCCGGTGATGTCGGTCTGGATCAGGCCCGGCGCGATCGAATTGACACGGATGCCGTCCGGCCCGAACTCGCGCGCCATGGCGCGTGCCAGCCCCAGCACGCCGGCCTTGGCGGCGCTGTAGTGCGCCCCGCCGAAGATGCCGCCGCCGCGCTGCGCCGACACCGACGACATGCATACGATGCTGCCGCGCTCCTGTTCGCGCATCTGCGGCAGCACCGCCTGCGACATGTACAGCGTGCCGCGCAGGTTGACGTCGAGCACGGCGTCGTAGTTGGCCGCCTGGATCTCGAGCGTGCGCACCGGCTGGGTGATGCCGGCGTTGTTGACGAGCGCGTCGATGCGGCCGTAGCGCTGCAGCACGGCCTGCGCCGCGCGTTCGCAGGCGGCCTTGTCGGTCACGTCGCAGGCCAGGCCCAGGTGTTGGTCACCCAGTTCACCGGCGGCAGCCTGCGCGTCCTCCAGGCGCAGGTCCAGGATCACCACGCTCGCGCCCTGCGCGGCGAAGGCCCTGGCGGTGGCCTTGCCGATGCCCCGCGCCGAGGCGGCGCCGGTGATGATGACTACGTTGTTCTCGACCAGCATCTTTGTCTCCTTGGAATTGGACTTGGGATGGGTCGAGTTTTGTCGCTGGCCGCCTGACGATCAACGCGGTCTGCCTCAGCTATGGCTGAGAAATTTTCAAACGTCGGCGGCGGGCGCCCCGAAGCGAGCCGCTTCGGTCACTTGTCCGGCCGTGCCCGGCGTGCGCGCGTTCAGCGCGGCGCCGGCAACTGGCGCTCGAGCCAGGCCAGGAAGCGCGCCACCCGTGGCAGCTCGGCGTTCTGCGCGGGGCACACCACGTGGTGGCTGCCCACCTCCAGCGCGTGGCTGTCGTCGAACACCGGCACCAGCGCGCCCTTGCGGATCTGCACCGATGCCAGCAGCGTGCTTTCCAGCGCCACGCCCAGCCCCAGCGCGGCCGTTTCCAGCGACATGTAGGAGCGATCGAAGCTGAAGTCGAAGGTCTTGTGCGAAGCCGGCACGCCGAAGCGCGCGAACCACTGCTGCCACTGCACCAGCGGCGTTTCGGAATAGATCAGGCGCTGCGCGAGCAAGTCCTCCGGGGTCCGGATCGGATGCTTTTCGAGATAGGCGGGAGAGGCCAGCGGCGTGATCGTCTCGCGCCGCAGCGTCTTCACCTGCAGGTCGCGCCAGTGCGCGTAGCCATGCCGGATATCGACGTCGTAGTAGCCGCTGGTGAACGACACGTCCTCATACGAGCACGACAGGTTGAGCTGGATGTCGCCATTGTCGGCCTGGAACGATTCCAGCCGCGGCAGCAGCCACATCAGGCCAAAGCTGGGACTGGAATGCACCCGCAGGATCTCGATGCTGGCCGGGCTGGAAGCGCGCTCGGTGGCGCGGTTCAGGTCCGCCAGCACGCCGGTGATATCGCGCAGGTATTGCTGCCCCACCGGCGTCAGCGCCAGCCCGCGCCCCTGGCGGAAAAACAGCGCCTGCCCCAGCGCCTCTTCCAGGTTGCCGATCTGGTGGCTGACCGCGGATGCGGTCAGGCCCAGCTCCTCGGCGGCGCGGCTGACGCTCTTGGTTCGGGCAACGCTTTCAAAGGCGATGATCGCCTTCACCGGTGGAATTCGCATGGGCGGCAAGGATCGGCGCGGGAGCGCGCCGAGACACCCTCCATCCCGATCGCGGTCAGGAACATCACCGGATTCTACTTCGGCGGCGTCACCGCGCCGGCGCGATCCCTGCCGGCGACGCGCCATACCGGCGCGTTCACAGCGGCCCGGGCAACGTCTTCAGGCCCAGCCACAGCACGCCGATGACAACGTTGACCGGCACGCACAGCGCGCCGGGCACGTAAAAAAGCGCCGACAGCGCCGGCGCGGACAACATCAGCTCCACCGCGCCGCCCAGCGCGTAGCACAACACGCCGCACCAGAGCCAGCGCCGCATGTAGGTCAGCAGCCAATGCGCGCGCGCCTGGTTGAAGTGCCAGGCGCGCGTGCGTTCGGCGCGGTTGCCGCGGCTGGCGTCCCGGAACAGCCAGCCGAAGAAGAAATAGCGGTACAGCAGGGCGCTAAAGCTCAGCTCTTGCATGATCACTCCTTTGGCCGCTGCCAGCCGGGTAGTGCGGAAGGCAGGCACGCTCGGGGCGCAAGCAGCGATGGCAGCGGCAGGCATACCACCAGCGTACCAAAGAAGCGGCGCTAACCCGAGCCAAGGATGCCCCTGCGTGACTGGCCGCACTAAGACAGTGCAGCCAGCCACGCGGCGATCGCACGCCGATCACTGCAGGCTGATATCGAGCTGCTGCACCACGCGTTTCTCGCGCTCGAACTGTTCGGCCGCGAACCTGGTGTAGTCCGCGCTGTTGAGGTGGACCGGCTCCAGGTCGATGGCCTCGAGCGAACGCAGGTAGGCCGGGTCCTGCGCGGCGCGGAAGAACGCGTCGTGCAGTTTCCTGACCACCGCCGGATCCATGCCGCGCGGGCCGACGATGCCCACCAGCGAGCTGGCGGTGATGTCGTAGCCCCGCTCCTTCAGGGTCGGCACATCCTTGAAGCGCGCAAAGCGCGCGTTGCCGACGATGGCCAGCGGCCGCACCTTGCCGGCCACGGCGAATTGTCCCCAGCCCGGGTCCAGCACCGCGTCGATGTCGCCGCCCATCAACGCTATCATTTCCTCGGCGCCGCCCTTGTAGGGCACGAAGGTGAATCTAGCGCCGGCGGCCCGGCCCAGCTTTTCCATCGAGATATGCCCCGAACTGCCGATGCCGACGGCACCGTAGGTCACTTTGCCGGGGTTCGCCCTGGCGTAGGCGAGGAATTCTTCCAGCGTCTTCCAGCGCGCGTCGGCGCGGACCACCAGGCCATAGCGGTAGTTGGTCAGGCCGATGATGTAGGTAAAGTCCCTGAGCGGGTCGTACGGCGTCTTTTGCAGGTGCGGCATGCGAAAGATGTTGGCCGCGACCATCGACAGCGTGTAGCCGTTCGGCGCCGCGGTCTGGGACATCACCTGGGCCGCCAGCGTGGCGCCCGCGCCCGGCTTGTTGATCGGCACCACGCGCTGGTCCAGTTCCTTGCCGGCGGCTGCCAGCAGCGTGCGCAGCGAGCCGTCGGTGGGACCGCCGGGCGGGAACGGAATCCAGAACTCGATGGGCTTGGCCGGGAATTCCCCCGCCGCCGTCGCGGCCGGCGCTGCCGCCGCGCAGATCGCCACTGCCGCCATGGCTGTGGCCACGACCGATAGCAAACGCCCCCCCATTCCACGCTTTGCGATAGCCATGCGCTGTCTCCTGGTTGTCGTTCTTTGCCGCCCCGTGTGCCGGCCGCGGTCGTTTTCGACAGACGTTAGAGCGTTGCGCCGGGCCGGCCAATTGCCGTTCTGTTCAATGTCATTGGCAGAAACGCCCGGCATGCCGGGCCGGACGGGCCGGCCGCTTCAGGCCATCGCGGCAAGCACCATGCCGAGCACGCGCACGCCCTGCTCGATCTGCGCGGTGGTCAGGCTGGCGTAGCCCAGCACCAGGCCGGCCGCGCGGGGCCGGCCCGCCCCGTGCGGCCGGACATACAGGGCCGATACCGGGTAGACGCCCACGCCGGCGCCGCGCGCGGCGGCCACCAGTGCCGGCTCGTCCCGCGGCCGCAGCGACGGCAGCCACAGCACCACGTGCAGCCCGGCGGCGGTGCCGCTGACCTCGGCATCGCCGGGCAGGTGGCGCGCAATGCCATCGAGCAGGGCCGCGCGGCGGCGCTCGTTCTCGCGGCGCATGCGGCGCACGTGGCGCTCGTAGGCGCCGCTGTCGATCAGCGCGGCCAGCACGCGCTGCTCCAGCACCGGCGCGTGGCGGTCGGCCAGCCGCTTGGCCTGCCGGAACACCGGCACCAGCTCCGGCGGCAGCACCAGGTAGCCGAGCCGCAGCTGCGGCGACAGCGCCTTGGAGAAGGTGCCGACATAGATCACGCGGCCATCGGTGTCGATCGCGCGCAGGGTGTCGATCGGGCGCTGGCCGTAGCGGAATTCGCCGTCGTAGTCGTCCTCGACGATCCACGCGTCATGGCGCCGCGCCCATTGCAGCAAGGCCTGGCGGCGGCCGATGGGCAGCACCCCGCCCAGCGGGAACTGGTGCGACGGCGTCACGTACGCCAGCCGCACCCGGTTGTCCGCGGGAAGGCTGGCGGTGTCCATGCCCTGCCCGTCCACCGGGACCGGCAGGCACGTCGCGCCGGTGGCCTCGAAGCAGCGCCTCGCCATCAGGTAGCCGGGGTCTTCGAAGGCAAAGGTATCGCCGTGGTCCAGCAACAGCCGCGCGCACAGGTCGATGGCCTGCTGCGAGCCATGCACCACCACGATCTGGCCGGCGTCGCAGGCCAGCCCGCGCGCGCGGCGCAGATAGCCCTGCAGCGCGCGCCGCAGCGATGCCTCGCCTTCCGGCGCGGCATAGGACAGGCTGTCATGCTGGCGCAGCAGCTCGGCCTGCCAGGCGCGCCGCCAGGCCAGTGCCGGGAAGTCGCGCCAGGCCACCGCGCCGTACAGGAAATCGAAGCGCACCGGCTCGGCCGGCGGCGGTGCCGGCAGCCCCAGTGCCGCCACGCGGCGGCCGAACTGCGACAGCACCGGTACCCTGGCGCGGCGCGCGGCAGCGGGCCGCGCCGGCGGGGCAGCCGCCAGCGGGCTGGCGATGCGGGCCGCCCGCCCCCTCGCCGTGACCAGGAATCCCTCCGCCGCCAGCTGTTCGTAGGCGGCCGTCACGGTGGTGCGCGATACCCCCAGCTCGGCCGCGAGGCCGCGCGTGGACGGCGCCGCCGCGCCCGGCTGCAGCGTGCCGTCGGCGATCTGGGCGCGCAGCAGGTCATAGATGCGGCGTCCCGCGCCCGTAGCACCCGTAGCACCCGTAGCATCGGAACGCCGGCCGGCGGGCTGGTCGAACTGGCCCATTAAAATTCCTGGAAACTGGACCTTCCGATTGTGCCAGTTGTCGGCGACAGTAGCGAGCATCCGATCGCCCCGAGCCCCCACGATGTACGTTCCCGACCATTTCGCCGAGCCCCGCCCCGACGCCCTTGCCCGCATCATCCATGCGCACCCGCTGGGCATGCTGGTCACGCACGGCCAGCACGGCCTGGACGCCGACCATCTTCCCTTCGAATTCGACCCCGGCGCCGGCGTACACGGCGTGCTCACCGCGCACGTGGCGCGGGCCAACCCGGTCTGGCAGCGGTGCCCGACCGGCACGCCGGTGATGGTGGTGTTCCGCGGCGCCGAGGCCTATGTCTCGCCAAACTGGTACCCGAGCAAGCACGAGACGCACCGCCAGGTGCCGACCTGGAACTACGAGGTGGTGCACGCCCACGGCACCCTCACCGTGCGCGACGACGAGCGCTTCGTGCGCGGCCTGGTGGCGCGCCTGACGCGGCGGCACGAGGCCGCCGAACCCAGTCCGTGGAAGATGGGCGATGCCCCGCCCGACTACCTCGACGCCATGCTGCGCGGCATCGTCGGCCTCGAGATCGCCGTCACGTCGCTGGTGGGCAAGCGCAAGCTCGGCCAGAACAAGGACACGCGCGACCGCCTTGGCGTGGTCGACGCGCTGCAGGCGCGCGGCTGCCCGGAACTGGCGCAGTCGATGCGCAACGCCCTCGACCCTTCCTCACCAGCAAGGAACCCGTAACCATGTCGCTGATCCCCTTCCTGATCGCCGCCGTCGTGCTTGCCATCACCCCCGGCCCAGCCATCGCCTATGTCGTCGCGCGCACGGTCGCCGGCGGACGGCCGGAGGGCCTGGCCTCATGCCTGGGCACCGGCCTGGGCGGATTGCTGCACGTGCTGGCCGCGGCTGCGGGCCTGTCGCTGGTCATCGCCCAGTCCGCGGTGGCGTTCAGCGTGCTCAAGTACCTGGGGGCGGCCTATCTGGTGTACCTGGGCGTGCGCATGCTGCTGCGCAAGGAGCCGCCGGCCACGGTCGCTGCGGTGCCGTCGCGCGGCGCACGCCGCGCGCTGGTCGAAGGCGTGGTGGTCGAGGTGCTGAACGTCAAGACCGCGCTGTTTTTCCTGGCGTTCCTGCCGCAGTTCGTTACGCCCGGCGGGGCGGCCGTGTCGCAACTGGCGCTGCTGGGCTGCATCTGCGTCGCGCTCAACACGCTGGTCGACGTGGTGGTGGTGTTTGCCGCGCACCGCCTGCTCAGGTCCGGGGCCGCGAGCGCGGCACGCGCGCGGCTGATGACCCGTGCCTCCGGCGTCACGATGGTGGGCCTGGGCACCTTCCTGGCGCTGGCGCGGCGCGAGGCATAGCAGACCTCGCGCCCCTTGCCGCCCTCATCCGGGCCGGAAAGGCCTGCCCATCGGCTTGAGCCGGATGCCCGGGGCCAGCCGGGTCCAGGGCAGGTCGGCCGGATCGGCCGTCATCGGGCCCGGCGCCTTGGCCACCAGCACGGCCTGCGCGATGCCCTGGAAATCGGCGCGGAAGTGCACCGAGCTCTTGTTGACCAGGATCTTCATCGCCTCGGGCTCGACCCCGCCCACGCGGAACAGGTTGCGGTCGAGCATCTGGGCCTTGCCGGCGCTGACCACCACCTGCACATCGTCGATGCGCAACAGTGCCACCGGGCCCACATCGGCCAGCATGCCGTGCATCATCGGCCCGCCGTAGCGGCATACGCCATCGGACAGCTTCAGCACCTCGAAGCGGCCCCGCAGCGGCGCGTCGCCGGGCACCCCGGATACGCCGCCCAGCGCCACCTCGATGGTCGCGCCAACGCCGGCACGGTGCGCCTCGGCCACCACCGCCGGGTCCCAGATCAGCCCGATCGCCGCCTGCCGCGCGCCATGGCGCAGCAGTGCGCGCAGCATGCCCATGGTGTTCGAATCGCCGCCCGCGCCGGGATTGTCCTGCGTGTCGGCGATGACCACCGGGCGCGCGGCCCCCGCGGCCAGCCGCATGGCCTCGAGCACGGCCTCGTCGGGCGAGAGGAACGGCACCTCCCAGGCGGGCTCGTCGGCCAGCATCCGGTCGTACAGCGCCTGCACCGCCGCTTCGGCCGCGCCGGCGTCCTCGCCATAGCCCCAGATCACCGGCCCGCATTCCGGGAAATCGGCGGCCGGGAAGCCCGGCGCGAACGACAGCGACGCCACCTCGCCGCGTTCGCGCTGCTGCAACAACGCGTACATGGCGCGCGCCGGCTCCAGCAGCGTGCACATGCCGTTGATCGGGATCAGGAACGGCAACCGTCGCACCGCGCGGTGCAGCGGCCCCTTGCGCGCCAGCAGGCGCTGCAGCAGCGCCGCGGCGCGCGCGCCGGTCTCGGCCATGTCCACGTGCGGGTAGGTGCGGTAGGCCACCAGCGCGTCGGCCGCCTGCAGCATGGCCTGCGTGACGTTGGCATGCAGGTCGAGCGAGGCAACCACCGGCACCCCGGGGCCCACCGCCGCGCGGATGCGCGCGAGCAGCGTGCCCTCGCCATCATCGGTGTGCTCGGCCACCATCGCGCCGTGCAGGTCGAGATAGACCGCGTCGAAGCCGCCCGCGCGCGCCGCGTCGACGATCTCGCCGGCGATGCGCTCGTACGCGTCCTCGGTCACGTGGGCCGACGGGCTGGCGCCGGCCCAGATCACCGGCAGCAGGGTCCAGCCGTAGCGCCCGGCGGCGGCCATGAAGCCGCCGGCGGGGATGTTGACGTCGCGCAGCGCGCGCATGTCGTCGCCGCGCACCATCGCGGGAAAGCCTTCGCCGCGCTCGAAGCTGGCGTAAGTCGCCTTTGACGGCGCAAAGGTATTGGTCTCGTGCTGGAAGCCGGCGACCAGGATCCGTGTTGCCAAGGTTCTTCTCCGTGAAACAAAAGTCCGGCGTCAGGCCGGCGACACCGCGCCCTGCGGCGCCGGCATCCGGTTGGCCACCAGCACCGCCGCGCCGGCCAGCAGCAGCGCCACCATCACCAGCAGGCCGGCCTGCATGCTGCCGGTGGCGGTGCGCACGGCGCCGATGATGGTGGGGCTGAGGAAGCCGCCGATCAGTCCGATGGTGTTGATCAGCGCAATGCCGCCGGCCGCGGCGTCGCCCTTCAGGTATTGCGACGGGATCGCCCAGAACACGGTATAGGCGGCCCACATCATCGCCGTGGCGATGGTCATGCACAGCAGCGACACCGGCAGGTTGCCGCTGGACTGCGTGGCCGCGGCCAGCGCCACCGCGCCGGTAAAGGCCGGCACCGCGCTGTGCCAGCGGCGCTCGCCGCGGCGGTCGGAACTGCGCCCGATCACAAGCATGGCGATCGCCGCGGCAATATAGGGAATCATCGAATACAGCCCGATCTGCATGGTGTCGGTGACGCCGTCCGCCTTCAGGATAGACGGCAGCCAGAAGCTCACCGCGTAGATGCCGCAGATCATGGTGAAGTAGGCAAAGGCCAGCAGGTACACGCGCGGATCGCGCGCGACCTGGCCGAACGAGTGATGCCCGCCCGCCGGTGCCCGCAACTCGGCGGCCAGCATGCGCTTTTCCGCGTCGCTGAGCCAGCTTGCCTCGGCGGGCCGGTCTGCCAGCACGCGCAGCGCCAGCGCGCCGAGCAGCACGCATGGCAGCCCTTCCACCAGGAACATCCATTGCCATCCCGCCAGCCCGTGCGCGCCGGACAGCGCCGTCATCAGCCAGGTCGACAGCGGCGAGCCGAAAATGCCGCCGATGGGCCCGGCCAGCATCACCACCGCCATCACCCGGGCCATGCGTTGCTGCCCGTACCAGTAGGTCAGGTAAAAGATCATCCCGGGGGCAAAGCCGGCCTCGAACACGCCAAGCAGGAAGCGCAGCACGTAGAACGTGGTTTCGTCGCGCACGAACATCATGCCCGCCGAGGTCAGGCCCCACAGCACCAGGATGCGGCTGATGGTCTTGCGCGCACCGATCCGGGGCAGCAGCAGGTTGCTCGGGATCTCGAACAGCACGTAGCCAAAGAAGAAGATGCCGGCGCCCAGCCCGTACACCGCGTCGGAAAAACCCAGGTCGCTCTGCATCTGCAGCTTGGCGAAGCCGATGTTGACGCGATCCAGGTAGGCAAAGGTGTAGCACAGCAGCAGGAACGGCAACAGGCGCCAGTTCAGCTTGCGGTACAGCGCCCGCTGCGCGGCGGCTTCCGTGGGGGTGCGTGGGGGCAGGGTTGCGGACATGTCGATCTCTCCCGTGGTGGTCGGCTTTTTGTGGACGCGATGTCTTTGGCTGGCAGGCATTGATCGTCTGGCATCTGAAAAAACAGAGCAAGAGCAACTTAAGTCGGCTATCGTTGCCCGGCCGGCAACACCACGACACGCCGGCGCCCTCCACGCCAGACAGCGAGAACCGACATGCGGGAACTGAACCAGCGCAGGCTGCGCTATTTCCACGAGGTACTGACGCACGGCTCGATCCGTGGCGCGGCCGACAGCATCAACACCTCGCCGTCGGTGATCACGCGCCAGATCCGCCTGCTGGAAGAAGAAGTGGGCGCGCCGCTGTTCGACCGCCATGCGCGCGGCGTGCAGCCGACCGAAGCGGCGCAGCACCTGCTGGAATACTGGCGCGGCTGCCGCGCCCAGCAGGAACTGTTCGAAGACCGCCTGCAGGCCCTGCGCGGGCTGCAGCACGGCCAGGTGCGCATCGCCACCAGCGAGGGCTATGTCGACGGCCTGATGGATGAAGTGCTGACGGATTTCTGCGCGCGCTATCCGCGGCTGGACGTGACCGTCGACATCCTGCCGGTGAACAACGTGCTGCAGGAGGTGGCCGAAAGCCGCGCCCATATCGGCCTGGCCTACAATCCGCCCGGCCATGCGGACATTGCCTGGGTGGCCACGTCGTCGCAGCCGGTGGTGCTGCTGGTGCATGCCGGGCATCCGCTGGCGCGCCGCGGCGGCAAGGTCCAGGTGCAGGAACTGGCCGACTATCCGCTGGCCATGATGCCGCCGGCATTCGGCCTGGGCCAGGTGGTGCAGATGCTGGCGTACGCGGAGAACATCCAGATCCGCCCGACGCTGACCACCAACTCGCTGGCGGTGCTGCGCCACTTCGTGAAGCGCCATGACGGCATCACGCTGATCGGCGGCTTTGCGGCCTACCGGGAATTGCAGTCCGGCGAACTGGTGACCTTGCCGATCGCCCATCCGCTGTTCGAAGCCGCCAAGGCGCGCCTGCTGGTCAAGGCGGGCCGGCCGATGGGCGTGGCCGCCAAGACGCTGCTCGACTGCATCCTGCGCGACATGTCGATGTTCGCCGGCGCGCGCCGGCGCAGGAAGCGTTAGCCCCGGCCTGACCGCTCCGGTGCGCGCTTACTCCGGCACGAAGCCAATCGACCGCAGCAGTTCCGCCTGCCGCTCATACGCCGCGCGCGCTTCCTTTGACAGCGCCTCGCTGCCGAGCGGCTGCCCGTTGTCCATGCCCATGTCTTCGACGTGCTTGCGGTAGCCTTGCTGCTGCACGATCGCCAGCGTGGCGTTGCGGATCTTTTCCTGCACCGCCGCGGGCACGTCCGACGGCAGCCACAGGCCCATCCAGCCGGGCTCCGTCATCGCCGGGAAGCCGACCTCGGCGAAGGTCGGCACGTCCGGCAGCGCGGGGATGCGCTTCGGGTAGGCCACGGCATAGGCCCTGAGCTTGCCGGCCTTGATCAGAGGCAATGAGGTCGCCAGGCCGTCGAACATCAGCGGCACGTGCCCGCCCATCACGTCCTGCAACGCGGGCGGCGAGCCCTTGTAGCCGACGTGGCTCATGTTGACGCCCGCCAGCCGGTTGAACTGGACCCCGAGGGTCTGCCCGCGCATGCCGGCGGCATACGAGGCGTAGTCGATCTGTCCCGGCTTGCTCTTGATGTAGGCCAGCAGCTCGCTGAAGTTCTTCGCCGGCAGTTTCGGGTTGCCGACCAGCACCAGGCCGGTGCGCGCCACCTGGGCAATCGGCTTCAGGTCCCTGAACGGATCGAACGAGACCTTCAGCGCCAGCGGCGTCTCGGAAACGATGCCGCCCTGGATCAGCAGCACGGTATGCCCGTCGTGCGGCGCCGACAGCAGCGTGCCGACCGCGATCGCACCGGCACCGCCGGGCTTCTGCTCGACGATCACCGGCTTGCCCAGCGCTTGCGTCAGCCCCTCGGCCAGCAGGCGCGCGAGGATGTCGGCGGTGCCGCCGGCAGGGCCGCCGACCACGATCCTGACCACCTTGGTCGGCCACGCCTGCGCATGGGCGGGCGCGGGGAACGCAGCCGGCAGCGCCAGGCCGAGCATGCCTGTCAGCAATGCCCTGCGGCGCGCCGACGGTTGTGCTTGCTTCATGGTTGTCTCTCCGTATATGCGAGGGCTCGGGGCAGCCCGCTGCCGCCCCTGCCCTTCTGCGGGCCGCTTGCCGGTGGCAGGCGGACCGGTTCAGGCAGCCTTGCGCAGGAAGCCCTGGTTGCCGCCATTGCGGTTCGGCGCGAAGCCGTTGGCCGCCAGCGTCTCTTCGACCGTGTCGTAGAACACGCCGATCCTCTGGATCTCGCGCGCTTCCTGCGCGGTAGCCACCTTGCGGCCGAACTCGCCGGCGATGCGCACCAACTGCTCGATCTGCCTGACGGTGCTCATCTTGGCCGTGCGCGACTGGTTCCACAGGCAGTCCTCGGTGCCGCAGCGCACATGCAGCCCCAGCGCGATACCCATCATGTTCACCGGCAGCACGTTGCGCACCGAGCTTTCGACGGTCAGCACCGCACCATCCGGCACCGCACGGACCATATTGGCCAGGTTGAACACGCTCGCGCATCCATGCCGCCGCTGATGGCGACCCAGTTCATCACCAGCGGGCCCTTGTAGATGCCGCGCCGGATCAGCCGCTCGACGGATTCGAAGCTATTGATGTTGTAGCACTGGAATGCGCTCTGGATGCCGGCGGCGGACAGGCGGCGGATATGCTCCTCGACCCAGCCGGGCTGGGCGGGCACCGTCATTTCCTTGTACGCGTTGAAGATGGCGGGGTTCTCGCGCGACGTGCCCCGGAAATCCGCCAGTTCGGCATGCTCGGTGACGTTCATCTGCGAGGTGTTCACCGTCACGGTGACCTGGTCCGGCACCGGATCGAGTTCGGCCAGCATGTGGCGCGTGTCGTCGGACAGCCACTTCGCGGCATCGCCCTCGTTCTCCGGGGCGAAACTGATCGACCCGCCCACCTGGATCACCATCTCCGGCACCGCCTTGCGCACGCCGGCGATCAGTTCGTTGAACTTGGACAGGCGCTTCGAGCCCTTGCCGTCGAGTTCGCGCACATGCAGGTGCAGCACCGTCGCGCCGGCGTTGTAGCAGTCAACGGCCTTCTGGATCTGGTCTTCCATCGTCAGCGGGATATCTTCCGGAAAGTCGGACGGCAGCCAGCCGGGCGCGTAAGGGGCCGCGGTGATGATCAGCGGCTGCTGGTTTTCAGGGAACAGGGACCCATCTAGGTAATGCACGGCATGTCTCCTTTCATCGTGGTGCTGGCCAGGCTTGCGGCGCTGGCGTGGCTCAGAACGGCTTGTCGCCGATGATCGCGGCGCGCTCCATCTTGCGCGGCGCCGGCCAGTAGTCCTGCACCGCGTAGTGCTGGGTGCAGCGGTTGTCCCAGATCGCCACGCTGTTGGGCTGCCAGCGGAAACGCACCTGGTACTCGGGAATCGCCGCCTGGCTGATCAGGTAGTTCAGCAGATGGCTCGCACCCGGGGTCTTGTCCTGCCCGTAGCGCACGTTCTCGGGCGTGTGGAAATTGACGAAGTGGGTGGAAAAGCCGCAGACATAGAGCACCTTCTCGCCGGTCTCCGGATGCGTGCGCACCACCGGGTGCTCGACCGCGGGGTACTGCGCGGCCAGCCTGGCACGGTTCTCCGGGCTCATCGCCGCGCCGAAGGAATGCTCGATGCCGTGCTTGGCGCGCAGGCCGCCGATGCGCTGCCTGATTTCCTCGGGCAAGTGCTCGTACGCCGCGGCCATGTTGACCCAGATGGTGTCGCCCCCGACCGGTGGCGACTCGATGCAGCGCAGCACGCAGCCCATCGGCGGGCATTCGCGCCAGCTGCCGTCGGTGTGGTAACTGTTCTCGTAGTTCTCGCGCTTGTCGCTGCGGTAGATCTGCACCAGGCCGGGATGGTCGGGATCGCTGCCCGCCACCGGATGGTCTTCCAGTTCGCCGAAGCGCCGCGCGAACGCCACGTGGTCGGCGCGCGAGATCTGCTGGTCGCGCAGGAACAGCACCTTGTGCTCGAGCAGCAGCGACCTGATCTCGGCAAACAGCGCCGCATCGCGCGCGGCATCGGCCAGGCTGACGCCGCTCAGTTCGGCGCCGATGCTGCAGGTAAGTTGTTGGACTTGCATGAAGACGCTCCTTTACAGCACGAAGATCGATGAGCCGGTGGTCCGGCGCGACTCCAGGTCGCGGTGGGCCTGGACCGCATCCTGCAGCGCGTAGCGCTGGTTGATGCCGATGCGAAGTCGCCCGGCGGCCACGTGGCCGAACACTTCCGCGGCCAGTTCGGCCTTCTCGGCGGGATCGGCGATGTAGTCGGCCAGCGCCGGACGGGTCAGGTAGAGCGAGCCTTTCCGCGCCAGCAGTTGCGGATCGAACGGCGGAATCGTTCCCGAGGCGGTGCCGACGCAGACCATCAGGCCGCGCCGCCTGAGTGAATCCAGCGAGGCCTGGAAGGTGCTGCGGCCGACGCTGTCGAACACCACCGACACGCCCGCGCCGTCGGTCAGCTCGCGCACCCGCGTTGCCACGTCCTCGCGGCTGTAGTCGATGACGTGGTCGCAGCCATGCGCGCGCGCCAGCTCGGCCTTGGCTTCGGTCGAGACCGTGCCGATCACGGTCAGGCCGAGCAGCTTCGCCCACTGCGAGACGATCAGGCCGACGCCGCCGGCGGCCGCGTGCAGCAGGATGGTCTCGCCGCCGCTGAATGGATAGATGCGGCGCATCAGGTAGGCCGAGGTCAGGCCGCGCATGGTCATCGCCGCGGCGGTCTCGAAGGAAATCGCATCCGGCAGGTGGATCAGCGGCGCGGCCGGCACCAGGCGCTCGCTGCAGTAGGCACCCAGTGTGTTGGTGAAGCCGGTATAGGTGACGCGGTCGCCCTCCGCGATGTGGGTCACGCCCGGGCCCACCGCCTGCACCACGCCGGCCGCCTCGACCCCCATGCCGCTGGGCAGCGGCACCGGGTAGGTGCCGTTGCGGAAGTAAGTGTCGGCATAGTTGAGGCCGACCGCGACGTGGCGGATCCGTACCTCGCCCGGGCCCGGATCGCCGACTTCGGCGTCCTCGTAGCGGAGGACTTCGGGGCCTCCGGTCTCGTACATGCGAATGGCTTTGGCCAAGGCTGTCTCCTGATTGTGGTGTCCTGCGCGCGCCGCTATCATTGGCGCGGCGCAGTCGATTGTGAGACAGCCGGGGCGCGGCGCCCTTGACCGATCGCGCCACGATTTGCCATTTGACGACAGCCACGACCGACGCCCCCACCCCACTCTCGCGGCAGCCCCCATGACCGTCCTCGTTCGCAGCGCATCGCTGACCAAATACCTGGGAATCGCCCGGGGCGCGGGCCTGGATCCGGTGCGGATGGTGGCCCGGGCAGGCCTGGACCAGGCGTGCCTGTACACGCCCGACCTGCGCATCCCCGAGCAGCGCCTGGCGCAAGTGCTGGAGGCCTCGGCGCGCGAGACCAGCTGCCATTCGCTTGGCCTGATGGTGGGTGAATCGTGGCGCCTGTCGGACTTCGGCCCGGTCAGCCTGCTGTTGCAGCACCAGCCCACGCTGCGCGACGCGCTGGCCGAGATCGAGCGCTACCGCCACTGGCTCAGCGACTCCATCGCCATCCTGGTCACCGAGCATCCCGGTGTCGCGGTGCTGCACGTGACGCTGCAGACCGGGCGGCAACAGCCCGGCAGGCAGGCGATGGAACTGACCGTGGCCGCATTGCACAGCCTGATCCGCGCCATGCTGGGCGAGTCGTGGATGCCGCACAGCGTGCATTTCGCGCATGCGGCGCCGGCCGACCTGCGCCTCCACCGGCGCCTGTTCGGGCCGCGCATCGAATTTGGTTCGGACTTCGACGGGCTGGTGCTTGCCGGCGGCGACCTCGACCGCGTCAATCCCCTGGCCGATGCCAGCCTGGCCGGCTACGCGCGGGGTTTCCTTGACCTGCAACCGGGCGCCGGCAAGCCATCCATCGCCGCGGACGTGCGGCGCACCCTCAACCAGCTGCTGCCGCGCGGACGTGGCGCGGTGGAACAGGTCGCGCAAAGCCTCGGCACCAGCCCGCGCACCTTGCAGCGCCAGCTGGAACAGGATGGGCTGACGTTTTCCGCACTGGTCAATGAGGTGCGCCGCGAGCTGGCGCAGCGCCATCTGCAGGCTCCGGGGCGCCCGCTGGCGCAGGTCGCCACCTTGCTGGGATTTTCGGAACCGAGCGCCTTCTCGCGCTGGTTCGCGGCGCAGTTCGGCAAGTCGCCGACGCGCTGGCGCCAGGACGGCGCCTGAGGCGGGCCGCTTACTTCAGGTACTTCATCGTGGCGACACCGGTGGCCACCAGCAGTTCGCCATCCAGCCACACCTCCGCCCGGGAAAAGAAGATCGAACGCCCGCGCCGGTCGACCATGCCTTTCGCCGTCAGAAGCTTGCCAGTCCCGTTGCTGAGGAAGTTCGACGTCAGCGACAGCGTGACCGCGTGCCGCGGGTTCTCGCCCGGCGCGGCGTAGAGGCCGGCATAGCCGGTGGCGGCATCGAGCAAGGTGCAGATCGTGCCGCCATGCACGACGCGGCTGCGGTTGAGCATGCTGCGCGCCAGCGGCAGTTCCAGCTCGACATGGTCGTCGCGCCAATGGGTGATCCTGACCCCGATGCTTTCCAGTGCCGGATTGTCGAGGCCGTAAGCCTGGTCCTTGCCTTCCACGATTGCCGCGTCCATCGCCCGGATGTTCCTTTGCCTGATCAAGCCTCCTTTGTGCGCGATCCGCGTGTTTCCGACCATCTGTATTTCGCAAACCGGACCTTCCGCGTGCATGAATCCACGCCCGTGGCCCGGTACGCGCGGCTTTGACTCGGCATGCAGAACGACCTAGGCTAGGTAGGCTTACCGCGCACTCGGCCACGCGCCAGGTGACGTACCGGCGATGTCGCAAGGTCCGCCAGGACCAGGGAGGGCACACCATGAACATGCGGCCAGATCCGACGTTTCACGCCTCGCCGGAGCTAGCGATCAGCGCGCCAGCGGAATCCTTTGCCTATACCGTGCTGCTCAGCCCCGATGGCGCGCAGCCCGACGCGCTTGCGGTGATCGACGTCAAGCCCGGATCGCCGACCTACAGCCAGGTGGTGCATACCG
The DNA here is from genome assembly GCF_000372525.1 of Cupriavidus neocaledonicus. Classification (GTDB taxonomy): domain Bacteria; phylum Pseudomonadota; class Gammaproteobacteria; order Burkholderiales; family Burkholderiaceae; genus Cupriavidus; species Cupriavidus neocaledonicus. The sequence continues at coordinate 29,104 of NZ_AQUR01000103.1, read as the reverse complement.
TGCCGATGACGCACAAGGGCGACGAGCTCCATCACTTCGGCTGGAATGCGTGTTCGTCGGCGCTGTCGCCGCTGACCGGCCATGCGTTCCTGGAGCGGCGCTACCTGATCATCCCGGGGATGCGCTCGTCGCGCCTGTATATCGTCGACACCAGGCCGCATCCGACCCAGGCGCGCATCCACAAGATCGTCGAGCCCGACGAGATCTTCCGCAAGACCGGCTATTCGCGGCCGCATACCGTGCACTGCGGCCCGGAGGGCATCTATGTCAGCACACTGGGCGGCAGCGGGCCGGATGGCACCGATGGCCCGCCCGGGATCTTCATCATGGACTGCGAGACCTTCGAGGTGCTGGGCCGCTGGGAGATCGACCGCGGCGCGCAGGAGAAGCACTACGATTTCTGGTGGAACCTGCCGCGCGACTACATGGTGTCGAGCGAATGGGCCCTGCCGCCGCAGTTCGAGAACGGTCTGGTGCCCGAGGACCTGCTCGGCAACCGCTACGGCCACAAGCTGCATTTCTGGGACCTGCGCGCGCGCCGCAACGTGCAGACCATCGACCTCGGCGCCAATCACCAGATGGCGCTGGAAGTGCGGCCCGCGCATGATCCGGTGCGCGAGTACGGCTTCGTCGGCGTGGTGGTCGACACCACCAACCTGGAAGGCTCGATCTGGACCTGGTGGCGCGAGGACGGCAAGTTCCACGCCGAGAAGACGGCGACGATCCCGGCCGAGCCCGCCGATCCCAGCCAGCTGCCGCCGCTGCTGCAAGGCTTCGGCGCGGTGCCGCCGCTGGTGACCGATATCGACCTGTCGCTGGACGACAAATTCCTCTATGTGTCGTGCTGGGGCACGGGCGAGATGCGCCAGTACGACGTCACCGATCCGCGCAAGCCCCGGCTGGCGGGCTCGGTCCATCTCGGCGGCATGGTCCGGCGCACCCCGCACCCCAATGGCAAGCCCTTCGCCGGCGGCCCGCAGATGGTGGAGATCAGCCGCGACGGCGAGCGCGTCTACTGGACCAACTCGCTGTATTCCAGCTGGGACCAGCAGTTCTACCCCGACGGCATTCCCGGCGCGCAGGTCATGGCGCGGGCCGCAGCGGACGGCGGCCTGACGCTGGCCGACGATTACTGGGTCGAGTTTCCCGAAGGCTACCGCGCGCACCAGATCCGGCTGGAAGGCGGCGACTGCTCGACCGATTCGTTTTGCTATCCCTCGGCCAGGGCTTGACCGGTCACGCGTGGGAACAGCTTGGCCTGTGGTCGGCGGTGCTGGCCAGCGGGCTCTATCACGGCGTCAACCCGGCGATGGGATGGCCTCTGGCCGTATCGAACGGGCTGCTGGCGCACAGCGGCCGAGCGCTCGTCGCCGCGCTCGGGTATCTGGCGGCCGGGCACGCGCTGGCGGTGCTGGCGGTGACGTTGCCGTTCGGCATGCTGGCCGCGCTGGTCGCCTGGCAGGCGCAGATCCGCATCGGCGCCAGCGTGCTGCTGATCGGCTGCGGCATCGCGCTGCTGCTCAGGCGCGGCCATCCGCGCGCGCTGGTGCGCATCGCGCCGTCGCGCCTGGCACTGTGGTCGTTCGCGGTGGCGATCGCGCATGGTGCCGGGCTGATGCTGGTGCCGATCTATCTTGGCCTGTGCCGCACCGATAGCGAGCCGGGGCACCAGGCCGCCGCCACGCTCGCCGGTGCTAACCTCGGCATGGCGCTGGCGGTGGCGCTGCTGCATACGCTGGCGATGTTTGCCATGGGCGGCGGCATGGCGTGGCTGGTCTACCGCTACCTGGGGCTGCAGTTCGTCTCGCGCAGCTGGTTCAACCTGGAGGCGCTCTGGGCCCTGAGCCTGATGCTGGTGGGGATGCTGGCGCTGGGCCTGGAAGCGGCTGGATAGCCGCCGTGCTCAGCCGGCCAGGCGCGCCGCCAGCCGTGCCCGCGTGATGGCCGCGATCTGGGCCAGCGCCTCGTCCAGCTCCTGCTGCGTGCTGCGGCCGATGCGGCGCTCGAACGCGGCAAAGATGCCTTCGCGGGTGTAGTGGCGCACGCAGATGATGAAGGGGAAGCCGTGGCGGGCCTGGTAGTCGGCATTGAGCCGGTCCAGCGCGGCTTCCTGCTGCACCGACATCGCATCCAGTCCGGCGCTCTTCTGCTCGGCGTTGGAATCCGCCGTCATGGTGCCCGCGCGGATATTGCGCGCCGACAGCTGCGGGTGCAGGTTCAGGAAATCGCACTGACGCGGCGCGTCCAGCTTGCGCACCACGTCCATCATCGCGCCATGCAGTGCTGCCACCGAGGCGAACGGCCGCTGCGCCCAGGCGCCTGCCGCGGCCTGCGGAAAGTGTTCGAACACGCTGCCGAAGGCCTCGGCAAAGGCCGCTTCGTCCAGCGCGTTGACCGACGCCAGGTCGAGGGGTTGAGACATGGAGGCTTCTCCCGTAGGGATTCCCGCAAGGGCAATCGTTGAATACGGGGCCGAGTATAGGAACGCCCCGCCGCAGCGGCGAGAGCCCGCGCCCTATAGATCGCATAACAGAAACCGATACCGCTAACGGTGCAGGTCGCGCAGGTCGCGCAGTTCCTGCGAGGCCGCGCTCAGCATGCCGCGCAGCCACACATGCGCGGCCGAGCGGTGGCGCGACGGGTGCCACAGCTGGTAGAAGCGCATGAAGGGGAACTCGATCGGCGGTTCCAGCACCGCCAGCGGCACATGCTGCGCGTGGTAGTTGGCGAAGTGGCGCGCGGTGGTCAGGATCAGATCGGTGCCGGGGATCAGGCTGGGCGCGAGGTTGAAGTAAGGACAGCTGACCCGGTTGTCGCGATGCACGCGCATGGTGCTCAGGCCCGCATCCACCAGCCCGCGCTGGTCGCGCGAATACGGCGTCGGCACGATATGCGATGCGCCCAGGTAGGCCTGCGCGGTGAACTTGCCGGGCTGCGCGTGCACGCTGTCCTGCGCCACCACGCACACCACCTCGTCTTCCAGCAGCACCGACAGGTGCAGGTGCTCGGGCGGATTGGGCCAGTTGCCGATCACGATATCGACCGCGCCCGCCGACAGCGCCTGCTCATAGTCGAAGCTGGCCCCGAGCGGCAGCGCCGACAGCCGCGCATGCGGCGCGGCGCGGCGCACCGCGCGCACCACGTGCGCAAAGAACGGCGGCGCCAGGTAGTCCGGCATCGCCACCACGAAGCTCTGCTCGGTGGTGGCCGGATCGAAGCGGTCGTCCGAGACCAGCAGGTTGTCGAGCGCGCTGAGCGCGGCCTGGGCGTTGCGCGCCAGCTGCAGCGCGCGCTCGGTCGGCACCATCACGTTCTTCTCGCGCGTCAGCAGCGGGTCGTTGAAGATCGCGCGCAGGCGCTTGAGCGCGGCGCTGATGGCCGGCTGCGACTGGTTCAGGCGGATCGCCGTGCGCGACACGCTCTGCTCGGCGATCAGGATGCACAGCACGCGCAGCAGGTAGGTGTCGAACGGGTCGTCGGCGCGAATCATGTTGAGTCCGTGGCAAGAAAAAGGAAGGCATGGCGAGTGCGGCTGCCGCCGCTCGCGGCGGTGCCGGTATGCCAGGCCATGGCGACTTTGTAGCGTGTCGCGCACCGCACGGCAACCGGTGGAACCCGCACAGGCGCCGCCGCTGCGCATGCGCGGCATCCCCGCCGCGGGCCGGTCAGGGTAATCCATAGGTCCGCCGGCAGCCGCCGCCGCTGCCCGCAAACCCGCGCCAGGCAAGGGATGGCGGCCCATATCGACGCTGCTATGGGGCCTATACCAGCCCCCTCGTTTCGCATCGGCGGGCCATTCATATACTTGCTCCCAACCCGGCGGAGCGCATGCACCGCCACCAGGCCCGGCCTGGCAGAACACCACAAGACAGGAGACATCATGTCGATCACGAAACAAGGCATACCGGTCTTCGCCGGCACCGCCGAAGACGCCGAGGACAGCGTCTACCGCAAGGTAACCTGGCGCCTGCTGCCCTTCCTCGGGGTGCTGTGGGTGCTGGCGTGGCTGGACCGCGTCAACATCGGCTTCGCCAAGCTGCAGATGCTGGACGCGCTGCGCTTCAGCGAAGCCGTGTACGGGCTGGGCGCGGGCATCTTTTTCCTGGGCTACTTCTTCTTCGAAGTGCCGTCGAACATGCTGCTGCAGAAGATCGGCGCCAAGAAGACGATCATGCGCATCACCATCTGCTGGGGCGTGATCTGCATGCTGCAGAGCTACGTCACCACGCCCACGCAGTTCTACATCCTGCGCTTCCTGCTGGGCGCGTTCGAGGCCGGCTTCTACCCCGGCGTGATCCTGTACCTGACCTACTGGTACCCCTCGCAGCGCCGCGCGCGCGCCTTCGGCACCTTCATGTCGGCGTCCGCCATCGCCGGCGTGCTGGGCGGCCCGCTGGCCGGCTGGATCATGACCGGCATGGCGGGTGTCAACGGCATGCACGGCTGGCAGTGGCTGTTCATCCTGGAAGGCATCCCGTCGGTGCTGGCCGGCATCTTTGCCTGGTTCTACATGACCGACAAGCCCGAGCAGGCGCGCTGGCTGTCCGACGCCGAGAAGCGCGTGGTGCAGGACGCGCTCAGGCGCGACCACGCGGCGATGGGCGAGCGCGGCCACGACTGGCGCACGCCCTTCACCAATCCTAAGGTCTGGCTGCTGATCGCGATCTTCTTCTGCCTGCTGTGCGCCAACTCGACGCTGACCTTCTGGATCCCGACCATCATCAAGGACGTGGGCTTCACCACACCGATGGCGGTGGGCTGGATCGCCGCGGTGGCCTACCTGTGCGGCGCCGCCGGCATGATCCTCAACGGCGCGCATTCCGACCGCCGCAACGAAGTGCGCTGGCATTTCAGCGGCGCGGCGCTGGTCGGCGGCGGTGCCATGGCCGTGCTGGCGGTGCTGCTGGGCGCGCAGGTGCTGTCGCCGGTGATCGCGCTGCTGGCCATGACCGCCGCGCTGGTGGGCACCATGAGCGCGATCCCGGTGTTCTGGCAGCTGCCCAACCGCTACTTGGCCGGCAGCGCCGCCGCGGTGGGCGTGGCGCTGATCAACTCGGTGGCCAACCTGGCCGGCTTCGGCGCCCCGTACGTGATGGGGCTGGTCAAGAACACCACCGGCAAGCTCACCTCGGGGCTGTACCTGGTGGCAGTGATCGAAGTGCTGGCCGCGGTGCTGGTGCTGGTGGGCATCCGCCAGCTGCGCGGCAAGCCGGCACCGGCACGTTAAGGAGGAGCCCGAGATGGACGACCATACCTTTGATCCCTCGCGCCGGCGCTTTGCGCTGCGATCGATGACGCTGGGCGGCGGCGCGCTGCTGGCCGGCACTAGCTGGGGCGCCACGCCCGACGCGCCCGCGCCCAACCAGACCGCGGCGCCGGTGCAGCAAGGCGGCCTGGGCCCGCGCCTGACAATGCATGCGCTCGACACCTACCACGGCACGCCCGCGGCCGGCATGCGCGTGGAGATGTTCCGCATCGACCATGGCCAGCGCACGCCGCTGCAGACCATCACGCTGGCCGCCAACGGCCGCAGCGAGCCGCCGCTGCTGGTCGGCGACAGTTACCGCACCGGCACCTACGAGCTGATCCTGCATGCCGACGAATACTTCGCCGCGCGCAAGGCCAGCCTGCCGCAACCGTCGTTCCTGTCGAAGATCCCGCTGCGCGTGCGCGTCACCGACGCCGGCCAGCGCATCCACCTGCCCGTGCTGTTCGGGCCGTGGAGCTACAACTACTACCGCGGCAGCTGAGCGCGCGGCCCAACCCAGAGAGATCGCATCATGGCAGGTATCAGCACCCATGTGCTCGACGTATCGCTGGGCCGCCCGGTGGCCGGCATGCAGGTCGAGCTGTTCGACGTCGCGGTGCAGCCGCCCCGGCTGCTCGCGCGCACCCGCACCAACCACGACGGCCGCACCGACGCGCCGATGCTGCCGCCGGCGCAGGCGCGCACCGGCGAGTTCGAGCTGCGCTTCTGGGTGGCGGACTATTTCCGCACCCCCGACGTGTTCGCCGACATCGTGCCGGTACGCTTTACCATCGCCGATGCCGCGCAGCACTACCACGTGCCGCTGCTGTGTTCGCCGTGGAGCTTCGGCACCTATCGCGGCAGCTGAACGCGGGGGCGCAGGGCCGCGCCTACCGCGGCTTGCGCACCTGCGCCTCGTCGGGCGACAGCACCTTGCCGTCGCCGGAGCGCGGCATCATCGGCGGCACCGGCTTGCCGGTGCGCTTTTCCACCAGTTGCGAGCGGCGCTCGCCGCGTGCGAACAGGTGGTGTTCCCCCCATTGGCGCAACGCCACCACGATGGGGAACAGGCTCTTCCCCATTTCCGTCAGTACGTATTCCTGGTAGGCACTGCCGTCCGAGGCCGGACGCGTCGCCAGGATGCCGGCGTCCACCAGCCGGCGCAGGCGGTCCGACAGGATATTGCGCGCCACCGCCAGGCTGCGCTGGAAGTCGCTGAAGCGGTGCATGCCGTCGAAGGCATCGCGCACGATCATCAGCGACCAGCGGTCGCCGACCAGCGCCAGCGCGCGCGCCACGGGGCAGGTCTCTTCGCTCGGGTCCTTGCGGGTGACCATGTCAGGAAAGCCTTGGGCGCATCGCGCGCTGTCGAAGTGGTTGCATTTTAAAACCGGCAGGCTTACGCTTCAACTGGTTTTGATTTGCAACTACTTGGAAGCGCTATGGAATCCTGCTCGCGCGCGCCGGATACGGCATCGCCCACCGCTCGCCCCGCGGCCTTGCCCGCGCCGCTGCCGCGCGCCGCGGTGCTGTTGTTCGCCTGCGCCAGCGGGCTGAGCGTGGCCAACGTCTACTACGCGCAGCCGCTGCTGGACGCGCTGATGGCGGACTTCGGCATCGGTGCCGCCGCCATCGGCGGCGTGGTCACCGCCACCCAGGCCGGCTGCGCACTGGCGTTGCTGTTGCTGGTGCCGCTGGGCGACCTGCTGCCGCGCCGCCGCCTGATGCTGGCGCAAGTGCTGGCGCTGGCCGGCGCGCTGGCCGTGGTGGCGCTGGCGCCATCGGTGCCGATGCTGCTGGCGGGCATGCTGCTGACCGGCCTGCTCGGTACCGCCATGACGCAGGGACTGATCGCCTATGCGGCCGCCGCCGCGGCGCCGCGGGAACGCGGGCACGTGGTCGGCACCGCGCAGGGCGGCGTGTTTGCCGGCTTGCTGCTGGCGCGCGTGGTCGCCGGCGGCGTCAGCGACCTGGGCGGCTGGCGCAGCGTCTACGTCTGCGCCGCCGCCGCCATGCTGGTGCTGGCCTGGCTGCTGTGGCGCTCGCTGCCAGTGCTGCCAGGCCCGGCGCAGCGGATGCGCTATGCCAGCCTGGTGTGGTCGATGTTCGCGCTGCTGCGGCGCGACCGGGTTTTGCAGATCCGCGGCATGATCGCGCTGCTGATGTTCGCCGCGTTCAATATCTTCTGGAGCGCGCTGGTGCTGCCGCTGAGCGCCCCGCCCTACCAGTTGTCGCACACGGCCATCGGCGCCTTCGGGCTGGTCGGCGCGGCCGGTGCCCTGGCCGCGGCGCGCGCGGGGCGCTGGGCGGACCAGGGCCTAGGCCAGCGCACCACCTTCGCGGCCCTTGTGCTGCTGGTGGCCGCATGGCTACCGCTGTCATGGCTGGGCACCTCGCTGTGGCCGCTGGCGCTTGGTATCGTGCTGCTCGACCTGGGCGGCCAGGCCATCCATGTCACCAACCAGAGCATGATCTTCCGCGCCGACGCCACCGCGCACAGCCGGCTGGTCGGCGCCTACATGCTGTTCTATGCGAGCGGCAGCGGCGTGGGCGCGCTGGCCACCACGGCGACCTATGACATTGCCGGATGGCGCGGCGTGTGCATGCTCGGCGCGGGGGTCAGCTTGCTGGCGCTATTGTTCTGGGCCGGCACGCGACGATGGATGCCGGCGCGGGCCGCGTCATAGCGTGGCCTCACCCGTTCAGGCCAAAGCAGCGCGAAAGCCGGGGAAAGATCCGTGCAAGAAGGCTTTAGAATCTCGCATCCAACCCGAATGCAAAACGTGAAAGCCTTTTCCCGCCTCAACATGAAGCAACTGTCCCTGCTCTGCGCCGCACTGCTGGCCTCGGTTTCCGTCCAAGCCGCCACCGCTGCCGCCCCGCCGGAAGCGGCCGGCAACACTGCCGCGCCACTTGGGCTCGAACTCGGCAAGGCCCGCTGCTCGCGCCTGGCGCCGCCGCAGAACCATGCAAAAACCGGCACCTCCGAGTGGGCCGGCGGCGATACGGTGGAACTGAAGCACCTGGAGCGCTTCCATCTGCCCGGCCTGTCGCGCGTGGTGCTGAACTGCGATGCGCAGGATGCGGTGGCGCTGGTCACCATGACCTTCGAGCGCTCTGTCATGGAAGACGTACGCAGGAAGCTGGACGAGCGCTATGCCGCCGTGCGCAAGACCGAAGGCGCGGCCGAGAACGGCTATGCCGAATGGAGCGCGGCCAATGGCAGCCTGGAACTGCTCTACGGGCGCGACAGCAAGCACTTCACCGTGGCTTACTGGGCCAGGGGCGCCAAGGCCAGGTACTTCGCCTACAGCGGCGCCGGCAAGAAGCCCGCGGCCCCGCCCCAGCCTGCGCCGCTGTAGCGGCGGGCCGCGGCGCGGACCGGCCGAGCCGTGTCGCCAGGCGCTTCCGGGCGCCGAGATCATCACTGCACGACTTTGATGCGCTGGACGATTCCTTTGTATGGAAGCCGCCGTCTCGCCTATGCTGTCCAGTGCGGCAACGAAAAAAAAACCGCAGCATCACATGCACTGAAAACAAGAAGGGGCAAGTCCCCACGAGCGGGAAGCGCAGCGGCTGGCGCCTCCCTGCTTTTGCCTTGGCCTGGTCACGGGGTGAGTCGATCGCACGCGAGCTTGTGGGGGCTCATGGGCGGGATTCACCGTTGACGACAACATGACAGACCAATTCCTGTTCAGCAAGCCGTTCACGTTTCTCGCCTGTGCCGGCATGACCGAAGTCAGGGACGGCATCGAGGCACTGGAAGCGCTTCCGGGCCACCTGTTCTGGCTGGAGAACGAGGATTTCATCCGCCGGGTCTACGTGCCCGATTTCCTGGCGCAGAGCCGCGCCGCCCTCGAGGCCGCGATGCCGGGCGGGCCGGAGCTGATCGACGCGCTTGCGCCCGAGATCCGCCGCAGCACGGGCGTGCTGCCGGCGCTGCGCCAGCTGTCCTCGGACCAGGCCGCGCTGGCCCACTCGTACTGCTACTGGTGCTATTGCGCCGATGTGGTCGGGCGCGCCCAGGGCATACCGCGCAGCGCCATCGCGCGCCAGTTCGAGCGCGCCGTGGCGCCGCGCGACGGTGCGCACAAGCTGCAATGGCTGTGCCCATGCTGCGGCGGCCGGGCGCAGTATCAGGTCGATGGTCTGCTGGCGTCGCAGCGGCCGGTGCGCCAGGGCGGCTTTTCGCTCGAATGCGCGCATTGCGGACACCAGGAGCGGCTCTATGCCGGCTTCCTGCACGCGGGCCGGCTCGAATGCCGCTGCGCGCTGTGCACCGGTTTTGTCCAGTCGCTGGCCGGCCAGCTCGCCCGCGCCGCGCGCAAGCTGTGCGCCAGCCTGGAAGACTATGCGTGGATGCACGCGGTGGACACCGCCGCGGAAATCGGCGAACTCAAGGATGCCTCGCTGCAACGGATTGCACACGGGGACAAGCCTTCCGCCAACGCCATGGCGTTCGCGGCGGCGGCCCAGTCCGGCGAGGTGCGCACCATGCCGGAACTGCTCGCCCGCATCGACCCCACGCTGGAAAGCCGGCTCGACAAGAACCCCAGGGCCTGGGCGCTCTTGTGCGAGCTGCTGCGCGAAGGCGTGGTCGATGGCGACTGCACCATCTATGACCACGACGGCCGCAAGCACGTGGCGCTTGAAATTGCCTTGCTCGACGACGACCCGGCGCTCGACGGCCGCACGGCGCAGGACTATCTCGCGACCCTGCTGCGCGGCTACCAGCCCGCCGAGCCCGACGCCTTCGTCGGCTGGCTGAAAGCGCTGAAGCGGCTGCGCCTTTGCACCGGCCGGTTCAATGCGGCCGTCGACGTGTCATGGAAACCCAACCTCGAGCACTGCCGCATCCTGACCGCGCGCTGGTTGCAGGAGACGGCGCCAGCGGCGCCATTGGCAGCGCATGGCAGCGGCCCGTGGCCACTGCCAGCGCAGCGCGCGCGCACCCCGGAACGCCCGGTGTATCTCGACGCCGAACTGGAGGCCGTGCAGCTGCTCAAGTCGCTGGGCTATATCCTGCTCAGCCCGGAAGACATCCGCTCGCAACGGGATCCCGCCGAGTCCGCCGGACTCGACTGAGCGCATCCGCGGCGGCCATGGCCCGCCGCTTGCCACGCATATCGAAGCGCGGATTTATTCGTTGGTATGAGGGCGCGGCGCGCGTAGGTTCGGGGGTTCCGATATTGATCACCCCGAACCCCCGAAGAGCCATGACCGCTTCCCGACGCCAGTTCCTGCGCCGCGGCGCCGCCGCCACGGCCGCGCTTGCCTCCGGCCCCGTTCTGACCTTTACCACCTTCGCCGCCGGCCATGCATATGCCCAGGGCCGGCCGGTATTGAAGGCCGGCGACCAGAAGGGCGGCCTGCGCGCGTTGCTCGAATCCGCCAACGCGCTCGAGGGCCTGGCCTACGACATCCAGTGGACCGAGTTCCCCGCCGCGGCACCGCTGGCCGAGGCGCTCAACGCGGGGGCGGTCGACAGCGGCCCGATCGGCGATGCGCCGGCCATCTTCGCGCTGGCCGCCGGCACGCGCATCCGGCTGATCGGCGCCAACCGCTCCGACCCCTACGGCACCGCGGTGCTGGTGCGGCCCGACTCACCGTTGCAGCAGGCGGCGGACCTGAAAGGCAAGCGCATCGGCACCAACCGTGGCTCGATCGGGCACCTGATCGCGCTCAAGGCGCTCGAATCCGCTGGGCTGAAACCAGAGGACGCCGACCTGCGCTTCCTGCCGCCCGCGGACGCCAAGCTGGCGCTGAGCAGCGGCTCGATCGATGCCTGGGCCACATGGGAGCCCTATACCGCGATGGCGGAAACCAGCCAGCACGCGCGCGTGCTGGTCAACGGCCGCGGGCTGTGGTCCGGCCTCAGCTACCTGGCCGCGACCGACGCGGCGCTGGCGGCCAAGCGCCCGGTGCTGCAGGACTTCCTGCATCGCGTGGTGCGCGCGCAGCAGTGGTCCTACCAGCATGTGCCGGAGTTCTCGGCGACGCTGGCGCGCATCATCGGCATCTCGCCGCAGGCGGCGCGGCTGCAGTTCGAGCGGCGCCGCACGCAGTGGCGCAGCATCGACGCGGCGTTGATCGCCGAACAGCAGCGCACCGCGGATTTCTACCTGAATTCCGGCCTGCTCAAGCAGCGGCTCGAGGTGCGCCAGACCTTCGACTCCGGGTTCTCCCTGAGCGCCTGAGCGACCGCGCCCGTCGCGTTGACGCCGCAAGCGACGCCGGCGAGGCCCCGGCCCCCGCCGCGGCCGGTACAGGAATTCCATGATTGACGCAGCCCCGTGCCAGCGCTCCCCGCGGCCCGGCGCGGGCTGCGCGTGCGCGGCCGGCTCTGGCCCCACCGAATTGCGGCAACTGGTCCTATAGGACCGGAATCGGGCTCACCTATAAAGCCGTCACCCCCAAACCCATTTCTCATCCGAGGAGCACAACCATGCGGTGGATCAGGCAGATCGCGATGTATTTCGCCCTGGCGGCGGCGCTGGCACCGGCCGCACCGGCCGTCCAGGCCCAGAGCAAGAATGTAGTGATTGCTTACCAGGACATGGTCGTGCCCTGGCGCTATGCACAGGACATGAAGGAGCTGGAAAAGCAGACCGGCTACACGGTCTCGTTCCGGCAGTTCGGCGGCGGCGGCGACGTGATCCGCGCCATGGCGTCGGGCCAGATCGCCATCGGAGAAGCCGGCACCTCGCCGATCGCCTCGGCGCTGTCGCAGGGACTGGATGTCGAGCTGTTCTGGATCCTGGACGACATCAACGCGGCCGAAGCCATGGTCGCGCGCAACGGCAGCAAGATTGCCAGCGTTGCCGACCTGAAGGGCAAGCGCATCGGCGTGCCGTTCGTGTCGACCACGCACTACCACACGCTGGTCGCACTGGAGCGCGCCAAAATCAATCCGAAGGACGTGCGCATCGTCAACATGCGCCCGCCCGAGGTGGCCGCCGCCTGGGAGCGCGGCGATATCGACGCCACCTTCATCTGGGATCCGGTGCTGGCCAAGCTCAAGCAGTCCGGCACGGTGCTGACCACCTCGGGACAGATCGCCGCCGACACCGGCAAGGCGACCTTCGACGGCATGATCGCCAACAAGAAGTTCGCACGCGAGAACCCCGAGTTCATGGTCAAGCTGGTGCGCGTGCTGGCCGCGGCGGATGACAACTACCGCAAGAACAAGGCGTCGTGGACCGCCGATTCGCCCATGGTGAAGGCCGTGGCCAAGGTCTCTGGCGCCAAGCCCGAGACCGTGCCCGCCAGCATGGCGCTGTACGGCTTCCCCACGCTGCAGGAGCAGGTCTCCGAGCGCTGGCTCGGCGGCGGCGCGGCGCGCGCGCTGCAGTCGGCGGCGCAGTTCCTCAAGGAGCAGGGCACCATCCAGACCGTGCTGCCGGACTATGGCCCCGGCGTCAACGCGGAATGGGCCAGGCGGGCGCTGCGCTGACCACCCACCCCAGTTGCCGAAGCTGGCCGCCGCTTCCCCTGTTTCATGCGGCGGTCCCGTCGATCCTGTTGCGGAAGCCCATCATGTATCAACTCGAAATCGATAATGTCAGTGTCAACTACGGCACGGCCGGCGGCGCGAAGACGCTGGCACTGTCGCAGGTCAACCTCACCATGGAGCGCGGCGATTTCGTGGTCGCGCTGGGTGCCTCGGGCTGCGGCAAGACCACCCTGCTGTCATGCATTGCAGGCTTCATGGAGCCGTCGGAGGGCGAGATCCGGCTGAGCGGCAAGCCCGTGCATGGCCCCGGCGCCGAGCGCGGCGTGGTGTTCCAGAAGCATGCGCTGATGCCGTGGCTCAGCGTCGAGGACAACGTCGCGCTGGGCCTGCGCCTGCGCGGCGTCAACCGTGCCGAGCGGCTGCGCATCGCCCATGAGAAGCTGGCCGCGGTCGGGCTGGAAAGCGTCGCCGCCAAGCCGGTCTACCAGCTCTCGGGCGGCATGCAGCAGCGCGTGGGCATTGCCCGCGCGCTCGCCTGCGATCCGGCGGTGATGCTGATGGACGAGCCGCTGGGCGCGCTCGACGCGCTCACGCGCGAGTCGATCCAGGCGCTGATCCTGAAGCTATGGGCGCGCGAGCAGAAGATCGTCTTCTTCATCACGCACAGCGTGGAAGAGGCGCTGTTCCTGGCCACGCGGCTGATCGTGATGACGCCTTCGCCCGGACGCATCGCCCATACCTATGAACTGCCGTTCGCGCGCCGCTTCATCGCATGCGGCGACGCCCGCGCGGTCAAGTCCGACCCGGAGTTCATCCGCTACCGCGAAGAGATCGTCGACCTGATCCATGCCACCGCCTGAGGAGAACCAGATGTCCGCAACCGTCCAACGCATCGAGCCGCCGCCGCATGCCGGCGCGGCGCCCGCGGCCCCGCCCGGCCGCCCCATGAAGACCGTGTCGGGCTACCGCCTGCCTGGCGAAGGGTCCAGCTCGCGCATTTCCACCATCACCGTGGTGCTGCTGCTGGCGCTATGGTGGCTGGCCAGCCACCTGCGCTGGCTGCCGCCGCTGTTCCTGCCCACGCCCGAGTCGATCTTCACCGCCTTCATCGATGCCTGGCAGGGCAACCTGCAGGGCGGCCAGCCGCTGACCGAGCATTTCGCCGCCAGCATGCTGCGCGTGTTCGGCGCCTTCGCGCTGGCGGTCGCCACCGCGGTGCCGATCGGCGTGATGATGGGCGTGTCGCGCATCGCCCGGGGCATCTTCGATCCGCCGATCGAGTTCTACCGCCCGCTGCCGCCGCTGGCCTACCTGCCGCTGATCGTGATCTGGTTCGGCATCGACGAGACCTCGAAGGTGCTGCTGATCTTCCTGGCCTGCTTCGCGCCGCTGGCGATGTCGGCGCAGGCGGGGGTGCGCTCGGTCACCATCGAGCAGATCAACGCCGCCTATTCGATGGGCGCGAGCCCGTGGCAGGTGGTGCGCCATGTGGTGATCCCGGCGGCGTTGCCCGATATCCTGACCGGCATGCGCATCGCCATCGGCTTCGGCTGGACCACGCTGGTGGCCGCCGAGATGGTGGCGGCCACCGCCGGGCTGGGCCAGATGGTGCTGAACGCCTCCAACTTCCTGCGCACCGACGTGGTGATCATGGGCATCGTGCTGATCGGGCTGATCGCCTATGTGTTCGACCTGCTGATGCGAAAGCTGGCCCGGTGGCTGGTGCCCTGGAAGGGCCGGATGTAAGCAGCGCGGCAGCGCATGCGCTGCCGCGCGGGACTGCGCGCTAGCTGGCGCGCAGTTCGTCGATGGCGTTGATCAGCGCATCGAGCGATACCGGCTTGGTCAGGTGGGCGTCGAAGCCCGCATGCATCGAGCGCCGAATATCGTCGGGCCGCCCGTACCCGCTGAGCGCAAACGCGGTCAGCTGGCTCAGCTGCGGGTCGTTGCGGATCGCCCGGATGAATTCCAGGCCGTCCATGTCGGGCATGCCGATGTCTGACAGCAGCAGGTCGGGCCGCAGCGTCTCCAGCTGGCGCATGGCATCCTGCGCGCTGGTGGCAACGTTGACGTGCGCGCCTTCCATCTCCAGCAGCAGCTTGAAGGTCTCGACCGTGCCGGGATCGTCGTCGACCAGCATGATGGTGGTGTTTTCGAGCGGCCGCGTCGAGGTCTGGCTGGCGCCGTTCTGCAGCGGGACGCTGGCGCAAAGCGGGAAGGTCACGGTAAACAGCGCCCCCTTGCCCTGCCCTTCCGATTCGGCCCGGACGGTACCGCCCTGCACCGTGACCAGTTCCCGCACCAGCGACAGGCCGATGCCCAGTCCGCCCTTGCGCGCGGACGGTGCGGCCCCCTGGCGGAACATGTCGAAGATGTGCGGCAGGCTTTGCGCATCGATGCCGGCGCCGGTGTCGCGCACCTCCAGCACGCCCTCGCCTTGCGCAGGCTTCAGCGACACCGTGATGACGCCGCCGGCACCGGTGTACTTGATGGCGTTGCTGACCAGGTTCCACACGATCTGCTCGATGCGCGTCAGGTCCGCGTCGATCATCACCGGCCGCGCCGGCAGTGATCGCTCCAGCGTGATCTGCTTGCGCGCGACCTCCTCCTCGATGGCGCTGCAGACCCGGGCGACCACCTCGCTCCAGTCGAGCGGCGCATGCGCGATCGACAGCTTGCCGGTACGCAGGCGCGACATGTCGAGCAGATCGTCGATGATATGCGCCTGGCTCATCACCGTGCGGCGGATGGTGGCGGCGGCGCGCTGGATCACGTCGCTGCCACGCGCATCGGGCGCACGGCTGATCAGTTCCGCGCTTGCGCTGATCAGGTTGAGCGGATGCTTCAGTTCGTGCGACACCACCGCGAGGAATTCGTCGCGCAGCCGTTCCGCGCGCCGGTCGATGGATTCGTTGCCCGGCACGCTGGCGGCATCGCCTGGACGCACGGTGCGGGTAGCAATGCGGGTCAGCGCCAGTTCGTCGAGGTCGCGCATGATCTTGGCAAAGCCGCTGACCCCGCCCTTGTCCAGGCGCGACAGCACGCCGGTGGTGCGGAAGCGGCTGCCGTCCTTGCGTACGTGCCAGCGGTCCTCCTCGACCCGGCCGTACATGCGCGCCTGCGCCATCTCTTCCTGCGGCACGCCCGCGGCGCGGTCCTCCGGCGTGTACAGCACGTCCGCCGGCGCGCCCAGCATGTCGGCCTCGCTGAGGCCGAAGATACGCTCGGCACCGGTGTTCCAGCTGTTGACGCGGCCCTGGTCGTCGAAAGTGATGATGGCGTAGTCGCGCGTGCTCTCGGCGACGATGTTCATGCGCTTCTCGCCTTCGCGCAGGCGCTCTTCGGCGGCACGCCGCGAGGTGATGTCGATGAAGGAAAGCACCGCGCCGTCGATGCGGTCCTCGGTGGTGCGATAGGGCAGGAAGCGCGCCAGGTACCAGCGGCCGTCGTTGCTGCGCACTTCGCGTTCGATCAGGCGCAGCGAGTCGAAGGCCTCGGCGGCGTCGTCGGCGAGCTTGTCGTACTCGAGCCGGTGGGTGATGTCGAGCAGCGATCGGCCGATGTCGGAGGGAATGATGCTGAACACATCGATCGCGCGCGGCGTAAAGCGCTTGATGCACATGCTGCGGTCGACGAACACGGTGCCGATGTCGTTGGCCGTGATCAGGTTCTGCAGGTCGTCGTTGATCTTGCCGGTTTCCTCGACCTTGGACTTCAGCTCGGCATTGACCGTGGTGAGTTCCTCGTTGATCGACTGCAGCTCTTCTTTGCTGGTTTCCAGTTCCTCGGTGGCAGAGCGCAGCTCTTCGTTGATCGCCTGCAGCTCTTCGTTGGAGGCCTTGAGCTCTTCGGTCGAAGTCTCGGACTGCTCGATGGTGGCTTGCAGCTGTTCCTTGGTACGCTGCAGCTCGCGCTCCAGCTGCGCGATCATCGGATCGCGCTCCTCGCCCGGCTGGCCGGCCGGCGCGGCGCTCATGCTGTCTTCGACCTCGTCGAACAGCACCAGCACGAAGTCGCCATTGGCTTCGGCGTCGTGCACCGGGCGCGCGGTCATGTTGACGAAGAAGTGCTTGCCGTCCCGTTCCAGCTGCACGCGCCTGGCCTCGACGCTATGGTTGGTCTGCAGGGCCTGGTAGATCGCGGTGCGCAGCTCCAGCCGCAGCTCGGGCCGCACCACCGCGATGATGTTGTGCGAGGGTTCGCCACCGACGTACTGCAGGAAGCGCCCGGCGCGGTCCGACAGGTGCACGATCTCGGATTCGCGGCTGACCAGCACGCTGGGCGGCGCATGCTGCTCGATCAGACGCTGGTGCAGGTCGCCGAAGGAAAACTTGCGCTTGCCCGAAGGCTGCAGCACCGATACGGAAGGACGGGCCGCGCTGATGCCGGCGATGGCGAGCGGCAGCGGCGTGTCGGCGCGCACCGCGACGTTGGCGCGGTAGATGCGCGCCTTCTTGTCGACCACTGAAAACAGGTTGCTGACGCTGTCTGCCGCTTCGGAGTTGCCGAGGAACAGATAGCCGCCGGGCCGCAGCGCGAAATGGAAGGTACGCAGGATCTCGGTCTGCGCGTCGCGGTCCAGGTAGATCAGCAGGTTGCGGCAGCAGACCAGGTCCAGCCGCGAAAACGGCGGGTCGCTCAGCACGTTGTGCAGCGCGAACAATACCCGCTCGCGCAGCTCCTTGCGCACGCGCAGGTGCGAGCCTTCCTTGGTGAAGAACTGCCGGATCCGGGCCGGATCGATGTCGTTCGCGATCGGCTCCGGGTACAGGCCGTTGCGCGCGATGGCCACGGCGCGCTCGTCGATATCCGTGGCGAAGACCTGGAACGACACCTGCTGGGGCGCATGCGCCGACGCCTCCTGCAGCAGCATGGCAAGCGAGTACGCTTCCTCGCCGGTGGCGCAGCCCGGGGTCCAGACGCGAATCACTTCGCCTTCGGCACGGTTCTCGAACAGCTGCGGCAACACCTGCGTGCGCAGCGCGTCGAACGCCTCCTTGTCGCGGAAGAAGTTCGTCACGCTGATCAGCATGTCCTGCAGCAGCGCCGGGGTCTCGTCGGGGTGCAGGTGCAGGTAGTCGCGGTACTGCTGCAGGTCGGTCAATCCGTTGACCTGCAGCCGCCGCTCGATGCGGCGCAGCACCGTGGCGCGCTTGTAGTGCCGGAAATCGTGCGAGGTGCGGCTGCGCAGGATCACCATGATCTCGCGCAGCGCCCGCTCGCTGCTTTCGGATTGCGGCGTAGGGTGCGTGGTGGGTTCCGCGTCGTCGATCGCCGCGGGCAGCCGGATATGGCTGGCGGCGCTCCACAGGTCCATCAGGCGCTGCGGGATGTCGCTGGCGCGGACGATGAAGTCGACCATGCCGGTACTGATCGCGGAGCGCGGCATGCTGGAATACGCGGCATCGTCCGGCTCCTGGGCAATGGCGATGCCGCCCAGCTCCTTGACGCGCGTCAGGCCCACCGAGCCGTCCGAGCCAGCGCCCGACAGCACCACCGACACCGCGCGCCGCTGGTGCGCTTCGGCAAGCGAGCGGAAGAACAGGTCGATGTTGGCGGTGCTGCGATTGCGGCCGGGCTCTTGCGGGCTTACGCGCAGATAGCCGTCCACCTTGGTCAGATGGTGGTTCGGCGCGATGACGTAAACGTGGTTGGCCTCGATCGGCATCGACGCGGTGACCTGCTGGACCCGCATGCTGGTGCGCGACTGCAGCAGGTCGGCGAGGTGGCTGGCGTGGTCGGGAGCGAGATGAACCACCAGCACGTAGGCCGCCCCGGTAGTGCTGGGCAGTCCTTCAAAAATCTGGATCAGGGCTTCGATACCACCGGCCGACGCGCCGATCCCCACCACGGGAAAGGCGAGCTGGCTCGGCAAAGAGCGTTCGCGGTGTTTGGCCATTGCTGCACGGAAAGAAGGGAATGCGCCGGCCGCTCGGGGCGCTAGCTCTCGCGAAGCCAATCTGCGATACGCTTCGCGGACGCTGCCGCGCGGCCAGCTGCCTCGGTGAACTGACGTGCCACGTCATTGTCCCCAATTTGCATATGATACGCCGCAATACGTGTATAAAGTTCACTCTGCTCGTGCAGCGCCCGCAGCGAATCGTAAAGCCTGTGCTCGAGTGCGTTACTGCAAGTGTGGCGCAGCGTGAACAGCCCGAAGGTGTGCCCGGTGTGGCAGCGAAAGCGCGGCGGCACGGCGTCGCGTATCTCCCAGAGCGCACCGCCGCACTCCGGGCAGGTCAGCGCCGATGGCAGCGCAATCTGCCGGACCTTGTCGATCGAGGTCGGCCCCATCGACACGGCATGCTCGCGCACCAGCGACGCGCGCGGCTCGGGCGCCGCAGACGCGGTGCTGCCCGCCAGCCGCGCCAGCTCGGGCGCAATGCCGCTCAGCGGCAGCACGTAATGCGGTGTGACGGCCCGCAGCGCGTTGCGCGGCATGTCGGGAGCGTAGGCGCTGTCGGGATCCTGCACGATGGTGATGCCCCCGCATTCGTGCACCGCGTGCAGGCCGGCGGAGCCGTCGTCGAGCTGGCCGGTCAGGATGGCTCCGATGACACGGTTGCGCCGACTGACCGCCGCGCTGCGGAACAACGGGTCGATGGCCGGGCGCGCGAAGTTCTCCTTCGGGCCGCGCCGCAGCATGGTGCGCTCGCCGTCAATCATGAGGTGGTGGTCGGGTGGCGCGACATAGATGTTCCCGGGCAGCACCGCTTCGCCGTCGCGCGCGTGGCGTGCCGGCAGCGGCCCTGCCTGCATCAGCATCTGCGGCAGCATGCTCTGGTTGGCGCCAATGTGCAGGACCACAAGGATTGCCGCCTCGAAGCGGGCCGGAAGGTCTGCGGCAAGCTGCCGCAAGGCATCTACCCCGCCGCTCGAGGTGCCGACCACAACCGTGTCGCGCAGCATAGGGAACTCCGCTACTTCGCGTGGGAATACGCGGGTTCACGCAAGTATCGTTCCAAACGCAATGTCGCGGCCGGCCATGGTGCCGGCCCGGCCAGCTTCGGATCAGGCCTTGCCGGACTTGGTGGCCGCGGGCGCCGGCGCGGCGCTGCCGGCGCGGATGCGCATCACGGTCTGGCGCGTGGTATGGAAGCGCCGCGCGGCGGCGCTGACCGATTCCCCGGCGTGCAATGCCTGCAGGATGGCCGCGCGCTGCTCGGCCGTGTGTTTCGGCGGACGGCCGACCGGATGGCCCACCGCCTTGGCCGCGGCCAGGCTCTCGCGTATGCGCGCGCTGCGCCGGGAACCTTCCAGCGTGGCCGCGGCGCGCAGCACCTTCACCGCTTGCGGCGGCGTGGCACTGGCCAGGTTGACCTGGCCGAGCTGCAGGCAATACAGCGCCGCACCCAGCTGCCGCACGCGGCCGATGGTGTCCAGCGTTTCGGCCACGGTCGAACCCAGGCAGCGCAATGCCATCACCACCACCGTGTCGCCGTGCCGGACCTGCCGCAGCATCGACTGCAGCCTGGGCCGATCCGCGATCAGCACGGATGGCGGCTGGTGTTCCCAGAAGGTCCGACGCAGATCCACGGTATAGCCGGCGCGGTATGCGAGGTGCAGTTCGGCTTCCATCGCCTCCGGGTTGCGGACTCGGTTTGAATAAACAAAGGTCGACGGCATGGGGCAGGAACGCGGATGCAGGCTCAGGGCCGCGGATCGTGGCTGGCGCACGATTGCAGCCAATGCAGGCAATGTACCTCAGCGTGCGCGCTCGCGCCGGCAACCGCCATCGGTTCGCCAGCGCCCGGCCTGGGTACGAAAGGAAAAATTCCGTACATGCCCGCCATGCACCGGCAGCCAGCGGAGTTCGCTAGCATCGCAAGGAAGGCGACCCACCCTGGCACCCGTCGCACCGGCATGCCGATGGCGCGAGGCCGCACAGGATGGGTAGACAAGGAGAGCAGCGATGGCCACACAGAACTATTTTGGCTACGTCGTGCGCGGCAGCGCCCGCCCGCTGGCCGATGCCCTGTTCGAAGCTTCCGTATCCGTCGAGCGCGACGGCCAGACCGTGATCCTCTCGGGTCCGCTCGGCAGCCACCGCACGCTGGAACGCGCCATGGCGGAAGGCATTGCCTGGGGCAAGGTGTGGATCGACATGCGCGAGCTTGGCTATACCGACATTCGCGGGTCGCAGCGCAAGACCGGCCTGCGCACCAACTGATCGCGTCGGCGGGCGACTTTGCCTGCCATGCCGGAACCCGCCCGGCACCAGCCAGGGCATGGTGTTCCCTGGATGTCTCGGGTGGCTCGGGCGTCTCAATCGGGAGCGGATGTGTCCAATATCGTCAAGTTCATCCTGCAGGGACCGTTGTGCGGCCGCTGGTATGCCACGCCGGTCTTTGCCGACGGGTCCCGCGGCGGCGTGACCGGCTTTGACTCCTTCGCCAGCGTCGAAGCGCATGCCTCGCGCCACCATGGCGCGGCCATCATCTACGCAGGCCCGCATGCAGCCAGCTGCCGGATATCCCGCCCGCGTGCCCGCGTGGACCTGGCCGCCTGAGACTGCGGCGGCACCTGCCCTGCGCTGGCCAGCCGGCGCCGTCACCGGGCGCCGCCGCCCCGCTCTGCCGGCCTTGATACAATCCCGGTTCACACAACGGCAGACATCATGGGCTTCGAACAACTGGCAGCACTCAGGGACCAACTCGCCAAGAAGGCGGCCGCCGAATCCAGCAAGGGCGAGCGCAAGGGCCCGCGCAAGGGCGCGACCGGCGCCACCACCGGCGACGCGTCCAAGGGCGCACCCAAGGGCGCATCCAAGGGCGCGCCGAACCGTCCGCGTGACGGCGAGCGTACCGGCGCGGGTGCGGGCGCACCCGCGGGCGCCAAGGGCCGCCGTGCGGCGCCTGCCGCCGCGCCGGCCAGGCCGGTCGATCCGGTGGTGCACTCCATTGCCCGGCTGCAGAAGCACTTCCCCAAGGCCTTCCCCAAGAACCCGGCGCCCAAGGTGCCGCTGAAGATCGGCACCTTCGAAGACCTGACCCAGCACGCCGGCAAGCTCGGCCTGGACGAGGCCGAACTGCGCGAGGCAATCCGCACCTGGTGCAGCGGCGCGCGCTACTGGTCGTGCATGGTGGAAGGCGCCAAGCGGCTGGACCTGGACGGCAACGAAGCCGGCGTGGTCACGCAGGCGGACGCCAAGCGCGCCCAGCAACTGAAGGCGCGCCGCGCCGGCGCCGCACGCCAGAAGGCCAAGGCTGCCGCGCCTGCCGTCACTGCGGCGCCCGCCGCCGGCGCCGCGTCGGAGTCGGCCGAGGCGCCTGCCGAGGCGCAGGCACCGGCTACGCCCGATACCCCGGTAACGCCTGCTACGCCCGATACCCCGGCAACGCCCTGATCCGCGCCGCCGGCCGTCCGGCGGCGCCTAACCCAGCACCGCGCGCGCGATCACCGTGCGCTGGATCTCCGACGAGCCCTCGTAGATGCGCAGGATGCGCGCATCGCGCACCAGCCGCTCCAGCGGCATCTCGCGGGTGAAGCCGTAGCCGCCGTGGATCTGCAGCGCGGCATCGGTGACGAAGCCCACCATCTCCGACGCATAGAGCTTGGCCATCGATGCCTGCTCGGTAAAGGGCTCGCCGTCGCGGCGCCGCGCCGCGGCCTGCAGCGTCAGCAGCCAGGCCGCCTCCAGCCGCGTGCGCATGTCCGCGAACATCCATTGCAGGCCCTGCTTGCGCGCCAGCGGCTCGCCGCCCACCTGGCGCTGCCGGGCCCAGTCCACCGCGCAGGCCAGTGCCGCCTCGGCAATGCCCAGGCTGGTGGCGGCGACGTCGAGCCGGCTGTTGTCCAGCACCTTCATCGCGGTGCGGAATCCCGTGCCCTCGGCCCCGAGCCGGTTGGCGGCGGGCACGAAGCAGTCGAGCGCCACCTCGTGGGCCGGGGCGCCGTGGATGCCCATCAGCTTCTCCGCCGGCGCCACCTGCACACCGTCGCTGTGGCGGTCCACCACGAAGGCGCTGATGCCGCGCGTGCCCGCGGCCGGGTCGGTCCTGGCATAGACCACGACAAAGTCCGCCGCCTCGGCGTTTGAAATAAAGTGCTTGACCCCGCGCAGCCGGTAGCCATCGCCTTCGGGCGTGGCGCGCGTGGCCATGTCGGCCGGGTTGGAGCCGGCGCGCGGCTCGGTCAGTGCGAATGCACCCAGCCGCGTGCCGGCCGCCGCGTCAGGCAGGTAGCGCGCACGCTGGCTGTCATCGCCGCCGATCAGGATGGAATCGGTGGCAAGGTAGTGCGCGCCGAGCATCGATGACGTCGAAGCGCAGGCTTTGGCGACCTCCACCAGCGACAGGATCAGCGCCACCGGCGAAGTCTCCGTGCCGCCCCAGCGTTCCGGCAAGTTCATCCCCATCAGGCCGAGTTCGGCCAGTTGCGGCACATAGCGCGTGGTGGAGGTCTCGGCGCGGTCCACCTCGGCCGCTTTCGGCGCCAGCTCGCTCTGCGCGTAGCGGCCGATGGCATCGGCGATTTCCAGGTCCGCCGGCTCGACCCCTAGTCGCTTAAGCATATTAAGCATGTCGTGTCTCCTTGCTGAAATCGTGCGCGGCCAGGATGGCCGCGGTGTGCTGCCCCAGCGCCGGCGCGGGCGTGACGCGATTGGGGCCATACCCCGAGAACTTCACCGGCTGCGACGGCAGCCGCACGGTGCCGCCCTCCGGACGCGCCACCTCGGTGAGCAGGCCGCGATGGGCGGCATGCTCGCTTTCCAGCGCCTGCCTGACATTGCGGATCGGCGCGACCGGAATGCCCGCCGCGCCCAGCAGACGGTTCACCTCGGCCACGGTGAGGCCTGCCGACCAGGCTTCGAGCCCGGCGCGCAGCGCGGGCTCGAAGCGGCAGCGCGATTCGTCATCGGCAAAGCGCGGGTCATGCGCCATCTCCGGGCAGCCGATGGTCTCGGCCAGCGTGTGGAACAGCTTGTTGTTGAGCACCGCCACCACGTAGAAGCCATCCGCGGCGCGGTACACGCCGAACGGCGCCGACGACGGATGGCGGTTGCCCACCCGTTGCGGCGCGCGCCCGGTGGCGGCATAGCGCGCCACCAGCGTCGCACTCAGGCTCAGCGTGGCGTCGAACATCGACACGTCGACATGCGTGCCGCGCCCGTTCTGCTCGCGCGCCAGCAGCGCGGCCAGCACGCCCCACGAGGCAAAAAGCCCGCTGACCACATCGGAGACCGCCTCGCCAAGCATGGTCGGCGCACCGTCGGGCGCGCCAGTGGCGTCCATCAGCCCGCACATCGCCTGCAGGATGATGTCGTAGGCCGGCCGGTGCGATTCCGGCCCGGTCTGGCCGAAGCCCGACACGCTCGCATAGACCAGCGACGGATTCAGCGCCCGCAGCGCCTCGTAGCCAATGCCGAGCTTGTCCGCCACGCCGGGGCGGAAGTTCTCCACCACCACGTCGGCGCGCGCGCACAGCGCGCGGGCCAGCTCCAGCCCAGCCGCAGTCTTGAGGTCGATGACGATGCTCTGCTTGTTGCGGTTCATCGCCGAGAACAGCCCGCTGCTGCCGTCAACGAAGGGCCCTACGCCGCGGTAGTCGTCGCCGCCCGGCGGCTCGATCTTGATCACCTCGGCGCCCAGGTCGCCCAGCAGCGCGGTGCAGTAAGGGCCGGCCAGGACCCGCGAAAAGTCGATTACGCGGATGCCGGCGAGCGGCAGGTTGGAATGGCTGGAAGGGTCCAAGGCTTGCTCCTCGATGGCTTGCAAGCGCATGGCTTGCAAGCGCATGGCTTGCGTTTCAGTGGCTCGATTCTGCGCAGCCCAGGCTATCAAGTAAAATATGGAATTCGACTAGCGCCTATAGGATTTCCTGATGCCTGTCTCCCGCATCTCGCTGCGGCGGTTGCGCTACTTCACCGCGACCGCGGAAACCGGCAGCACCACTGCGGCGGCCCGGCTGCTGAACGTCTCGCAGCCGTCGATCTCGGTGGCCATCCGCGAGCTGGAAGCGCTGTTCGACGAAGCCCTGTTTGCCCGCGACGCCGGCGCACGCATGACCCTGACCCGCTTCGGCGTGCGCAAGCTGGCCGAAGCCCGCCACATCCTGGGCGCGGCGACGGCGTTCGAGGTCGACAAGCGCGGTGACGGCGCGGCCGGCGAAGTGCAGATCGGGGTCTTCCGCACGCTGGCGCCGGTCTACCTGCCGGTGCTGCTGCGCCTGGCGCGCGAGCGCTATCCGAACCTGGCAGTGCGTTTTGTCGAAGGCGACCTGGCCCAGCTGGAAGACTGGCTGCACGGCGGACAGATCGAACTGGCGCTGAGCTATGACGTCGGCATGCCCGACGAGCTGGAGCGCGAATTGCTGGCTGAACTGCGGCCCTACGGCCTGGTGCCGGCGGGCTCGCGGCTGGCGCGGCGACGCGGCAGCCTCTCGCTGCACGAGCTGGCGCAGGAACCGCTGATCCTGATCGACCTGCCGCACAGTCGCGAATTCCTGATGGCGCCGTTCTGGCAATTCGGGCTGCAGCCCGAGGTGCGCTACCGCGCCACCTCGCTGGAACTGGCGCGTGGCATGGTCGCCAACGGCCTCGGCGTGGCGCTGCTGATCACGCAGGCGCCCGCGTCATCGCAGATCACCGCCGTGGTGGAGAAACCGATACGCGAAGACACCGTGCGCCAGCCGCTGGTGATCGCGCGCGCGGCGCGCGCCACGCGGTCGCGCGCGTCGGAATTGCTGGCAGAATGCGTGCGCGCCGCCGTGGCGGAGGCAACCGCGGCCCCGGCCCGTGCGCGCCCGCGCGCCTCCTGAGCCCAGCTATTGCCAGCACGACTGTGGTAGCGTGGCGCTTTCCGACTGGCTTGCTTCCATGACCGATTTCGACGCCGACGCACTGAAGCGCCTGGTCACCGTCACCATGCCCTTTGGCAAGCACAAGGGCACGCTGATCGCGGACCTGCCCGGCAACTACCTGAACTGGTTCGCGCGCGAAGGCTTTCCGCCGGGACAGATCGGCGCGCTGCTGGCGCTGATGCATGAACTGGATCACAACGGGCTGGCGTATTTGCTGAAGCCGTTGCGGTGCCACGCATCGCCCGAATAAACCCAGCCTTCAGGTCACCGGCGCCGGATTGAACAACACCAGCGCATTGCGGATCTTCCAATGCTCCGCCCACGACTTCCTGCCGCTGGCCACGGCCAGCAGCGTGTGGAACAGCTCCCAGCCCACTTCCTCGATGGTGGCTTCGCCGGTGGCGATGCGGCCGGCGTTGATGTCCATCAGGTCGTGCCAGCGCCGCGCCAGGTCATTGCGGGTGGAGACCTTGACCACCGGCACTTCCGCCAGCCCGTACGGCGTGCCGCGCCCGGTAGTGAACACATGCAGGTTCATGCCGGCGGCCAGTTGCAGCGTGCCGCAGACAAAGTCGCCGGCGGGCGTGGCGGCGTAGATCAGCCCTTTCTGCGTGACCTTTTCTCCCGGGCCGCTGACGCCGTGGATCGGCCCGGTGCCGGACTTGACGATCGAGCCCATCGCCTTCTCGACGATATTGGACAGGCCACCCTTCTTGTTGCCCGGGGTGGTGTTGGCACTCCGGTCGACCTGGCCTTGCTCCAGGTAGCGGTCATACCAGGCCATCTGGCGCACCAGCGCCTCGGCCACCTCGGGCGTGGCGGCGCGTGCGGTGAGCTGGTCGATGCCGTCACGCACCTCGGTCACCTCGGAGAACATCACGGTGGCGCCGGCGCGCACCAGCAGGTCGGTGGCAAAGCCCACCGCCGGGTTGGCGGTGACGCCGGAGAACGCATCGCTGCCGCCGCACTGGACCCCCACCACCAGCTCCGACGCCGGGCAGGTCTCGCGCCGGCGCGCATTCAGGCGCGCGAGATGCTTTTCCGCCGTGACCATGATCGATTCGATCATCGAGGCGAAGCCCACGTGCTGCTCGTCCTGCAGGCACACCACGTCGGGCTCGCCCGCCTTCTGGATCGGAATGGTGCCGGCGCCGATCAGGCGCGCCGGCTGCAGCTTCTCGCAGCCCAGGCTGACGATCATCACCTCGCCGCCGAAGTTGGGGTTCAGCGCGATATTGCGGATGGTGCGGATGGGTATGCCGGCGTCGGGCGCGTCGATGGCAACGCCGCAGCCATAGGTATGCTCCAGGCCGACCACGTCGTCGACGTTGGGGTACTTCGGCAGCAGTTCTTCCTTGATGCGTCGCACCGCGAACTCGACCACGCCCTCGACGCACTGCACCGTGGTGGTAATGCCCAGGATGTTGCGGGTGCCGACCGAGCCGTCGGCATTGCGGTAGCCCTCGAAGGTATAGCCTTCCAGCGGCGGCAGCGGCGTCACGCGCGTGCCGACCGGCAGGTCCTTTAGCCCGGGCGCATCGGGCATCCTGATTACGCGTTCGTTGACCCAGCTGCCGCGTGGCAGGTCCCTGAGCGCGTAGCCGATCACCACGTTGTAGCGGATCACCGCATCGCCTTCGCGCAGGTCGGCCAGCGCCACCTTGTGGCCTTGCGGGACGGCTTCGGCCAGCACCAGGCCGCACGGGAACGCGGTGCCTGCCGGCAGGCCGCCGTCATTGGCGACGATGGCGACGTTGTCGGCGGCGTGCATCGCAATGTAGAGGGGGCGCACCGCCCGCGGGGTCGCTGTAGGTGCTGGTGCCATGTTCTCTCCGGCCCCGAAACCCGTTCAGAGCATGTGTTACGTTGTCGGACAACATTTTAGCTGGTTCCTTATCATTTTAGCTGCGGGTTATCCCTAGTCGCTTGGCAATTCGGCGCGAAACGGAGTCTAGATGATGGCGATGTTGTACGACAACATATGAAAGAAGGCGGAGGCCATCTTCGGAGGCGAGGGCCTTGTGCTGCACCGCAAAATGACCGCCGCCTCCGACATGGCCTATAAGGGTGCAACCGGTTTCATGCAGGCGAGGCCGGCGACTCGACGCGCCGGGCATGCGCAACGTTTCGGTCCGGCTCGCATTCCATTCCGCTGGTCGTTCAGCACGGCCACCTACACGCAAGGAGGCAAGACTCATGCGCTGGAAGCAACGTCCGCAAGGTTCCAACTGGGGCGACTTCGGCCCCGACGACCAGCTCGGCCGCATCAACCTGATCGGGCCCGAACAGGTCATCAAGGGCGCGCGCGAGGTGCAGGCCGGGCTGAGCTTCTGCCTGTCGCTGCCGCTGGACTACCCCGGCGGCAACAAGCTCAATCCGCGCCGCCATCCGCCGGTGCTGCGGCCGACCTTCCGCGACGACGCGCCGTACACCAACTTCCCGCTGGCGAAGATGGATCCTGCCGCCACCGATGTCATCAGCGACGACCAGGTGCTGATGTGCCTGCAGTACAGCACGCAATGGGACGCGCTGGCGCATGTGGGCGCGCTCTTCGACGCCGACGGCGATGGCCGCGCCGAGCGGGTCTACTACAACGGCTACCGCGCCAACGAGCATATCGTCGGTCCGGTCGACTATGCCGAGGACGACAACTTCGCGGCGCATCCCTGCGGCCACGACCACAGCGCGGCGCACGCGCTCGGCATCGAGAACTTCGCGGTCAAGGGCATGCAGGGACGCGGCGTGCTGGTGGACCTGGCGCATGTCTTTGGCATGGACTTCCGCAACGTCGGCTACGACGACCTGATGCGCGCGATGGACGCCGCCAAGGCGGAAGTCGAACGCGGCGACATGCTGCTGCTGCGGACGGGCTTTGCCGAAGTGGTGCTGTCGATGCAGCGCGAGCCTGATGAGGGAGTGCTGCATCACAGCTGCTGCGCGCTCGACGGGCGTGACGACAAGCTGCTGGACTGGATCACCGATGCGGGCATCGCGGCGCTGATCGCGGATAACTATGCGGTGGAACGCTACCCTGCCCGGCCGGCGCCCGACGGCGAATCGCACCATCCTTTGCTGCCGCTGCATCACCATTGCCTGTTCAAGCTGGGATTGCCGCTGGGGGAGCTTTGGTATTTGCGGGAACTGGCTGACTGGTTGCGAGCGAATGGGCGTACGCGGTTTCAGTTGACGGCGCCGCCGTTGAGGTTGCCCGGGGCGGTGGGGTCGCCGGTTACGCCGGTTGCTACGGTGTGAGTGTTTGGGATTCGTTGGAACTGCGGTCGGTGGTCGTGCTTGTCCGGCGCTGCGGGCCTGTCAGTTTTTTTGTGTGCAGGGCAGGTAAAGGCTCACCGTCGATGGAACGGTGAGCCAGCAATATCTTAACGATAAGGGTGGGTGAAGCGTTCCTCGTAGAGGATCGCAAACTGGTTCATGGCAGCCTTCCAGTCATGGGTTGAACTGCCCCACTTCACCGTGATGTTTCGCAGCGCCAGCCACAGCAGCTTGGTCGCCGCCTCGTCGCTGGGGAAGTGACCGCGCGTCTTGATGATCTTGCGCAGCTGCGCGTTGATGCTCTCGATCGCGTTGGTAACCGGCATGATAGG
>NZ_AQUR01000102.1:265852-269696 GCF_000372525.1 Cupriavidus neocaledonicus | reverse complement strand
CAAGCTTACGCCAGCCAAACTCGGACATTTGAACTTAGCCAGAACCGGACATTACAACTTAGCCGCTACACGGCATTTGCGCATAATAAGTGTTATGTTAAATAAAAGGGATTTCGGAGGTGGCTGCCAGCAGGCGCTGGGAACAGTTGATTTTCTCCTGTGTTAGGCCGATTCGTTCGGCAGCCACCATCTGCCCTCATGCCGCCTGCTCAAGCCATAAGGCGCTGCGCCTGTGTCCAGGCGAGATCAGCCACCCGAGCGAATCGCTCGCCCATGGCACGCGCGTCGGCGCTGGACGCCGTACCGCGTGCAACGCGGCCCTTGATGCCATGGAGAATCGCGGCAAAGCGGAACATGTTAAAAGCGATGTAGAAATCCAGATTGCCAATGCCCGGGCGCCCGGTACGGCGGCAGTAGGCTTCGACATAGGCAGCCTCGTCGGGCAATCCCGCCGCCGCCAGGTCCCGCCCCGCGATGCCGCCCAGGATATCGGGCGGCATGCGGAACATCATGGCGTGATAGGCAAAGTCGGCAAGCGGATCGCCCAGTGTCGACAGTTCCCAGTCCAGCACCGCCAACACCCGCGGCTCGGTGAGGTGGAAGATCAGGTTGTCGGCGCGGAAATCGCCGTGGGTGATGGCAACCTCATCGGCGGCGGGCAGATGGCGGGGCAACCAGTCGACCAGCTGGTCCATCGCAGGATGCCGGCCGGCCAGCTCGTCGCTGCGGTACTGGTCCGACCAGCGCGCGACCTGACGGGCGACGTAGCCGCCAGCCTTGCCGTAGTCGCCCAGGCCGATGGCCGCCGGATCGATGGTGTGGAGGCTGGCCAGCGTGGCGTTCATGGCGTCCATGTAGGCCGCGCGCTCGCCCGCCGCCACATCGGAAAAACCGGCATCCCAGAAGATCCGGCCCTCGACGAGATCCATGACGAAGAACCAGCTGCCGATCACCGCGTCGTCGGTGCAGAGCCCGTGGATCCGGGGTACCGGAAAGCCCGCCTGGCCCAGCGCTGCCATCACCCTTGCCTCGCGTTCCACGGCGTGGGCGCCTTTGATCAGCTCGCCGGGTGGCTTGCGTCGCAGCACATAGCTGCGCCCGGGCGTACGCAGGCGATAGGTAGGATTGGACTGCCCGCCCTTGAACTGGTCGATCGTCAGCGGTCCGGCGTATCCCGCCACGTTGCGCGCCATCCAGCGCTCCAGCGCAGCCTGGTCGAAGCGATGTTGGTCGCGCACCGGCCCTGTGCCGGCGAACTCTTGCGCGCTAGCCATGGCTCGCCTCCCCGCTCAGGGTCTTGCGCTTGATCATCTTTGCCAGCGACCATTTGTGTACCTCGGTGGGACCGTCGTAGATGCGGAAGGCGCGGACTTCACGGAACACCTGCTCGACGATGGAATCGCGCGACACCCCCGAGCCGCCCATGATCTGCACGCAACGGTCGGCCACGCGGAACACCGCCTCGGACACCGCCACCTTGGTCATCGAGCTCTCGTTGGTCCCCAGTGCACCGCCATCGAGCACGCCGGCGCACCAGTCGATCATCAATGCCGCCTGCTGCAGGTCGATCAGGTTCTCGGCCAGCATGAATCCTACGCCTTCATGGTCGATCAGCAGCTTGCCAAACGCCTTGCGCGTGGTCGCGTAAGCCACGGCGATCTCATGCGCACGCGTGGCGCAGCCGTGCCAGCGCATACAATGCGAAAGGCGGGCCGGAGACAACCTGACCTGGGCATAGCGGAAGCCTTCGTTGATCTCGCCAAGCACCTGGCTGGCCGGCACCCGCAGGTTGTCGATGACGATCAGGGCGTGCCCGCCGGGCATCGAGTTGTCGATGGTGTCCAGCACACGCTCGATCCGAATGGCGGGATCGGGCAGGTCTACCAGGAACATGGTGGATTGCACCTTGCCGTCCTCGCTTGTGCGCGCCATCACAATGCCGACCGAAGCACCTTCCGCGCCAGTGATGAACATCTTGCGCCCGTTGATGACCCACTCGTCGCCCCGCTTCACCGCGGTGGTCTGCAGCATTGACGGATCCGAGCCGGCGCCGCCATCTTCGGCAGGCTCGGTCATGAAGAAGGCGGAGCGGGCTGCGCCACTGACAAGCTGGTCGAGGAAGCGCCGCCTCTGTTCCGGGGTGGCGACTTTGCCGAGCAGGAACATATTGCCCTCGTCGGGGGCCATGGTATTGACGGCCACAGGACCCAGCGGCGACAGCCCGGAGCGTTTGAGCACGGCTGCGGTCTCCAGCTGCGTCAGGTGGCTGCCGTCATTGAGGATGTGCGGCGTCATGACGCCCGCCTCGCGCGCCTTGGCGCGCAGTTCGTCGACCAGGTCCGCCGACGGGCCATGCGCACCGTAACGGGGGTCGCGCTCGTAGGGCGCGACGATCTTGCGCACAAAGGACTCGACGCGATCCGCGATGGCGCGGCTGCGTTCGGTGGGACAGGGAGTGAACATGGGCCTTTGTCTCAGAGCGAGTTGATGGAGTGGCCGCCGTCAACCGGCAGGACCGTACCTGTCATGTACTCGGACGCATCCGAGGCCAGCAACAGCAGCGCGCCATCGAGCTGGCCGGGCTGGCCGAGCCGGCGCTGCGGAATGCGCGCGATCATGGCCCGGCCGCTGTCGCTCTCGAAGAAGCCGCGGTTGATGTCGGTCTCGAAGTAGCCCGGCGCCAGCGCGTTGACGCGGATGCCGTGACGCGCCCATTCCAGCGCCAGCGAGCGCGTCAGGTGGATCAGGCCTGCCTTCGCGGCGGTGTATGCGGGCACCTGCTGCGCCACGCGCAGGCCGAGGATCGACGCGATATTGACAATGCTGCCGCCGCCGGCTGCGCGCATCATCCGCGCCGCGCACTGCGCCACGCGCCAGGCGCCGTTCAGGTTGGTGTCGATCACGCTTTGCCAGGCGCCCTCCTCTACCTCCATGGCCGGCCCGGTGGTGGCGATGCCGGCGCTGTTGACGACTACCTGGACCGGTCCGAGCTGCTGGTGCGCCGCCTCGAACGCGGCACCGACTGATGCCGGATCCCTGACGTCGAGCGCCACCACGCAGCCTTGCCCGCCCTGCCTGCACAGGTCGGCCAGCACGGCCTCGCCTTCGGCCACGCGCCGGCCCGCCAGTGCCACCTTGCAGCCCGCGCGCGCCAGCGTCTGCGCAAAGTGCAGGCCCAGGCCGCCAAAGGCCCCGGTTACCAGCGCTACCTTGCCGTCCAGATCGGCAAACAGGCCGAGCTCGCGTCCTTGCTGGTTCATTGCTTGTCTCCTCTCTGTATTGCTGCGAATGCCGCGGCTCAGGCGGCCTTGAGCATGTCCTCTACCACCTTCTTGGCGTCGCCGAACACCATCATGGTCTTGTCCATGTAGAACAATTCGTTGTCCAGGCCGGCGTAGCCGGCGGCCATCGAGCGCTTGTTGACGATGATGGTCTTGGCCTTGTACGCCTCCAGGATCGGCATCCCGGCGATCGGCGACTTGGGATCGGTCTTGGCCGCCGGGTTGACCACGTCGTTGGCGCCCAGCACCAGCACCACGTCGGCCTGGCCGAACTCGCTGTTGATGTCTTCCATCTCGAAGACCTGGTCGTACGGCACCTCGGCCTCGGCCAGCAGCACGTTCATGTGGCCNGGCATGCGGCCCGCCACCGGGTGGATCGCNTANTTNACGGTNACGCCCTTNTCNGNNAGNNNNTCGGTCAGCTCCTTNAGCGCNTGNTGGGCGCGCGCNACCGCCAGGCCGTAGCCNGGCACNATGATNACNGTNTCNGCNTTGCCCATCAGGAANGCGGCGTCNTCNGCCGANCCCGACTTGACGTTGCGCTGCGCCTGCGCNNCNGNNNC
>NZ_AQUR01000102.1:0-265847 GCF_000372525.1 Cupriavidus neocaledonicus | reverse complement strand
CGGCNNNGGCATCGCNGCCGAAGCCGCCCAGGATCACGTTGAAGAACGAGCGGTTCATCGCCTTGCACATGATGTACGAGAGGATGGCACCGGACGAACCCACCAGCGAGCCGGCGATGATCAGCATCGGGTTGTTCAGCGAGAAGCCGATGCCCGCCGCCGCCCAGCCAGAGTACGAGTTCAGCATCGACACCACCACCGGCATGTCGGCGCCGCCGATCGGGATGATGATCAGCACGCCCAGCACGAAGGCGATCGCCAGCATCACCAGGAACGGCTCCCACGCCTGTGTCAGGAAGAAGGCGATGCCGAAACCGACCATCGCCACCGCGAGCAGCAGGTTCAGCCAGTGCTGGCCGGCGAACACCACCGGCGCGCCCTGGAACAGGCGGAACTTGTAGCGCCCGGCCAGCTTGCCGAAAGCGATCACCGAGCCCGAGAACGTGATCGCGCCGACGAAGCAGCCAATGAACAGCTCGACCCGGTTGCCGAGCGGGATGTCATGCGAACCGGCAGCCGTGATGCCGAACGCGGCTGGCTCCGCCACTGCCGCCACCGAAATGAACACCGCCGCCAGGCCGATCAGCGAGTGCATCGCCGCCACCAGCTCGGGCATCTTGGTCATCTGCACTTTCCTGGCCACGTAGGCGCCGATGCCGCCGCCCACCACCAGCGCGGCCAGTATCAGCGCCAGGCCGGTGCCGGGCGCTGATGCGTCCGCCCCGCCGGACAGCAGCTCGCTCTTCAGCTTGAAGATCAGCGCCACCGTGGTGAGCGCCGCCACCGCCATGCCGGCCATGCCGAAGCCATTGCCACGCCGCGCGGTGGTCGGGTGCGACAGCCCCTTGAGCGCCTGGATAAAGCAGACCGAGGCGCCCAGGTAAGACAGCGTCACCAGATTCATCGACAGGCCATTCATTGCGCGACCTCCGACAGTTTGCCGCCAGGCTGACTCTTTGCTTCAGCCCGCGCCTTGGGTGCCTTCTTCCTGAACATCTCCAGCATGCGTTGCGTGACCAGGAAGCCGCCGAACACATTGACCGCCGCCAGCGCCACCGCCAGCGTGCCCATTGCGCGGCCGACATGGCCCTCGGTCAGGCCGGCGGCCAGCATGGCGCCGACGATGATGATGGCCGAGATCGCATTGGTCACCGCCATCAACGGGGTATGCAGCGCGGGGGTAACGGTCCAGACCACGTGGTAGCCCACGTAGATCGCCAGGACAAAGATGATCAGGTTGATCACCGTGTGGTTCACCATTTCCATGATTGCTCTCCTGATCAGGCCACTGCCTGTTCGTCCCGCCGCGTCATCAGGCAGGCGGCGACGATGTCGTCTTCCTTGTTGATAACAAGCTGGCCGTCCTTGTCGATGATCAGCTTGAAGAAGTCCAGCACGTTGCGGGCGTAGAGCGCCGAGGCGTCGGCCGCCACCATGCTGGCCAGGTTGGTATGCCCAACCAGGATCACGCCGTTGTGGTTGACCACCTGGTCGGCCACCGTCAGCGGGCAGTTGCCGCCCTGCGCGGCGGCCAGGTCGACCACCACCGAGCCGGGCTTCATCTGCGCCACGGTGGCTTCCTGCAGCAGCACCGGTGCCTTGCGCCCGGGGATCAGCGCGGTGGTGATGACGATGTCGGCCTGGAGCGCGCGCTGGTGCACCAGCTCGGCCTGGCGCTTCATCCAGTCCGGCGGCATCGGGCGCGCGTAGCCGCCCACGCCCTGCGCGATNTCGCGCTCNTCGTCGGTCAGGAACGGCACGTCGAGGAACNTGGCGCCGAGCGATTCGATCTGCTCCTTGACCGCGGGGCGCACGTCNGAGGCTTCGATCACCGCNCCCAGGCGCTTGGCGGTGGCGATGGCCTGCAGGCCGGCCACGCCGGCGCCCAGGATCAGCACGCGCGCGGCCTTGACGGTGCCGGCGGCGGTCATCAGCATCGGCATGAAGCGCTGGTAGTGGTGCGCNGCCACCAGCACGGCCTTGTAGCCGGCGATATTGGCCTGCGACGACAGCACGTCCATGCTCTGCGCGCGCGTGGTGCGCGGCGCGGCNTCGAGCGCGAAGGCGGTGATGTTGGCGGCNGACATGCGCGCGTTGTTCTCGGCATCGAAGGGGTTGAGCATGCCCACCAGCACCGCGCCGGGCTTCATCTGCGCCAGCTCGGCGGCATCGGGCGCGCGCACCTTCAGCACCAGTTGCGCGCCGAGCGCGTCGGCGGCGCTGCCGATGGTGGCGCCGACCGCCTCATACGCGCTGTCGGGCTGGCTGGCGTTCAGGCCGGCACCGGCCTGCACCACCACCTTGTGGCCCTGGGCGACGTATTTCTTGACGGTCTCCGGTGTCGCGGCAACACGCGCTTCCCCCGCCCGCGTCTCAGTCGGGATCCCTATCTGCATATCAGTCTCCGTTTGGTCCCGTCCGCAAACCGGACAGGCCCTTGATGCCGGGCGCCACCGCCGGATCTAAGGCAAAGGGCGCCGGTATTGGCGGTACTACTCAGCGGGGCACGTCCCCTTCCAGCGTGACGCGGTTCAGTATCCGCTCGGCGTTGCCGTAGTCATGCACGGCATAGTGCATGGTGCAGCGGTTGTCCCACATCAGTACATCGCCCTCTTGCCACATATGGCGGTAGACGTTGTCCGGCGTCACCGAGTGCTCGTACAGGAAGTCGAGCAGCGGACGGCTCTCCGCCTCGGTCATGCCTTCGATGCACTGCGCGGTATCAGGGTGGCCTACATAGAGCGCCTTGCGCCCCGTCTCCGGGTGCGTGCGCACGATCGGGTGCACTGCCGTGGGGACCTTGTCCGAACCGGTCATCTTGGCCAGCCGCGTGCCGGAGAACCGGGCCCGCAGCCCTTCGATCATGCGCTGCATCGCCGGCGACAGGCGGTCGTACGAGACATACTGGTTGCACCACATGGTGTCGCCGCCGACGGGGATGGTCACTGCCGAGAGAATCGAGATCTTGGGCGGCACCTCGGTATAGATCGAATCCGAATGCCAGGCCTCGGTCGAGGCGGTTTCCTTGGGGATATTGGTGACCTGGGCCAGTTCCGGGAACTCTGTCAGACCCTTGAGCAAGGGGTTGCCCTGCACTGGCTTGCCCCAACGCCTGGCAAACGCGACCTGGGCGGCAGGCTGAAGGTGCTGGCCGCGGAACACCAGCACGCCATACTCGAGGAAGGCTCGGTGCAGGATCTCGAAGCTGGCATCGTCGAGCGGTTGGTTCAGGTCGACACCGGTCACGGCTGCCGCCACGGAGCCGGTCAGCGGCTTGATCTGGATTGTCATCATGTCTCCTCTTGTCTCAGGCTTCTTTGTGGATTCAGCCGATCAGCAATACGATCTTGCCGACGTGCTGGTCTTGTTTCATGTATGCGTGGGCAGCGTCAATGTCGGTCAGGGCAAAGGTCCGGTCGATCGGCAGGCGCACGCGGCCCGCGCGCAGAAATGGCAGCATGTCCCGGGCGCAGGCCTGGATGCACTCCAGCCGCTCCTGTTCCGTGCGGGTGCGGAAGGTCACGCCAATCAGCTGCAGGCGCTTGAGCCAGAGCTGCGTCAGGTCGATCTGCGCAGTCGCGGAACCCAGCCGCGCGATGTTCACCAGGCGGCCCTTGACCGCCAGGCTTTGCATATTGGCTTCGAACACCGGACCGCCTACCGTGTCGATGATGATGTCGACACCCTTGTTGCCGGTGGCCGCCAGGACCGCCTCGACCTGGTCGTCGCGCGACGCATCGATGCCGACATCCACGCCGAACTGGCTGATCTTGTCCAGCTTGGCGGCGGAGCGCGACGACGCGATCACGGGACGGGCGCCCATCAGCGAGGCGATCTGGATCGCCGCCATCGCCACGCCGCCCGAGGCGCCGTTGACCAGTACCGACTCGCCGGCGACCAGGCGGCCATTCGTGACCAGTGCGTCATGCGCAGTGATAAAGACGTTCGGGAACGCCGCGGCATCGATCCACGACAGGCCATCCGGCACCGGGATCAGCGCCATCGGATCGGCCACCACGTACTCCGCCTGGCAGCCGCGGCCATGGCCCATCACGCGGTCGCCCACGCGCCAGCCGTTGACACCCTCGCCGACTTCCGCCACCTCGCCGGCAAACTCGACGCCGGTCGTGATGGTATCGCCCGACCGTAGCTCCTTCGCCTGGTTGATTTCGCCACGGTTCAGGCCCGCCGCGCGCACCCTCACCAGTACCTGCCCCGCTGCCGCCGCCGGCACGGGGATATCCTGCACTTCGACCTTGCCGCCCTCGGGGCCCGGCACTACACGGACTGCCTTCACTGCTGTCTCCTTTTCGTCTCTCTACGCTTTTCTTGCTGCGCCTGACTCGTTCGCGAATGCCTGGACTGCGCACTGCGCGGTCGCACGGATCAGCGACAGCAGTTCCAGCGCGCGTTCGGCGGCCGCCTCGCCGCCGGGGTGGTTGCCGCGCACGAACGGCGGGCGGGCATCTTCGATCGCAGCCAGCGCCTGCAGCGGCCTTTCCGCCGCTACCGACAGCCGCCGGAATTCATTGACCGTCAACAGGTACGTGTGGAATACATCCGCCTGCCGCGACGTGGTGCCGAGCTTGTGCAGCAGCGCGTTGAGCCAGTGCGTGCCGGCCAGCATCGCGCCCTCGATGGTCATCTCGTAGTCAGCGCTGGTGCACTTGCGCAGCGATGCCTCGATGCTGCGCGCCGTTGCCATGTGCTGTTCAATGTCCATGGCGATTCCCCTCCAGCCGCGCTTCCAGCAAGTCAAGGCAGCGGCGCAGCGCGGCGTCGCAGCCCGCCGCAATTTCGGCAGTAGGCGCCAGCCCCTCGCGCAGGCAAGGATCCCGGTGGTGTTCGATGTGCTCCATCGCCTCCATCATCTCGGCGATATCGGCGGGCACCGGGCCCTCCACTTTTGGGCGGCCAACATGCAGTACATCGCCCAGCGGCCGCAACGCCGCCTTGAGGCTGCCGTCGGGCTGCGGCATCAGATAGACGCCCGGTTGCGTCGGAAAGCAGTCGTCATCCAGCGTGATGCGGGCCTGGTGCAGTGCTGCATTGACGGCATGGGTGCCGGCCGTCATGCCGGCCCAGAACCAGAGGCCGAAATCCTCCAGCGGGTCCAGGCGCGCGCGCAGGGCCTGCAACTTGGCGATCTTCTCCTTGTGTGACATGACGTTCATGTCGGCTTTCTCCGTTGATTCACAGCGTCGAAGTTCCGGCGCTGACAAACATCGCCGTTGTCAGGACGATAGACAGCGGCCGCACCGATGTCAACAAACTTCTATATAGGACTTACGCTGTGTGAGTAGTGGTTTTCTCTGATATGGCCGGTTTTAGCTTGACCATCAACCGGCAGTCTTCCTACATTGGATCCCAACATCTATACAGGAGTTGATCAAATGCCACGAGCCATCGTACTGAACGCCGCCGACAATGTGGCCACCCTGCTCGACGCCGGCGAAGCCGGCGAGCCCTGTGCGCTCGAGGGCGAGCGGCAAGGCAGGCTGGTGCTGCTGCAAGACGTGCCGTTTGGCCACAAGATCTGCATCGCCGACACGGTAGCGGGAGACACCATCCTGAAGTACGGCCAGGTCATCGGCCGCGCCAGCCGCACGGTGCGTGCCGGCGAACACATGCATGTTCACAACATCGAGTCGGCGCGCGCCCGCGGCGACCTGCACAAGGGGTAATGCAGATGGCAACAACCTTCCTGGGATATCCCCGCGAGAACGGCGCGGTCGGTGTGCGCAACTGGATCGCCGTGGTTTCGGTGATGGACAACTGCAATCCGGTGACCCGCACCATTGCCCGCACCGTGGGTGGCTGCATTCCCGTCACCACGCTGTTCGTGCGCGGCCAGTTCGGCGCCGACCTGGACTTCGCCTTCGAGTCGCTGGCCGGCCTGGGGCGCAACCCCAACGTCGCCGCGGTGCTGCTGGTGGGCCTGGAGCCGTCGTCGACCGAAGAAGTGGCGCGCCGCATCCAGCTCAGCGGCAAGCCGGTCGAACGCGTGCACTTGCAGCCCAACGGCACCGTTGACTGCATTGCCGACGGCACCCGCAAGGCCACCCGCCTTGTCCTGGCCGCGTCCCGCGCGCGCCGCGTGCCATGCCCGGTGTCGTCGCTGGTGATCGGCGTGGAGTGCGGCGGGTCCGATACCACCTCGGGCCTGAGCTGCAACCCGGTGATCGGGCGCATGGCCGACATGCTGATCGCCGAGGGCGGCACCGTGATCATTTCGGAAACGTCGGAGTTCATCGGCGCCGATCACCTGTTCGCCGAACGCGCCGCAGACGGCCGTGTGCGCGAGGCCTTCGTCAGCGCTGTGCGCAACATGGAGAATCTGGCCATCTCGCGCGGCGTCGACATGCGCGAGGACCAGCCTTCGCCCGACAACAAGCGCGGCGGCCTGACCACCGTCGAAGAGAAGGCGCTGGGCGCCATGGCCAAGGCCGGCACCAGCCCGCTGGTGGGCGTGCTGCGCTACGGCGAGGCCCCGCAGAAGAAAGGCCTGCATTTCATGGACGCACCGGCCGCGGCAGTGGAAAATCTGACTGCGCTGGCTGCCGGCGGATGCCAGCTGACCTTCTTCGGCACGGGGGTGGGCAACCCGATCGGCAGCATGGTGGCACCGACAGTCAAGGTGTGCGGCAACGTCAATACCCTGCACACCATGGCCGACAACATTGACTTCGACGTCAGCGGCGTCCTGCAACGCGGAGAGAAGATCTCCGACCTCGGCGAGCGGCTGTACGGCTATGCGACTGACGTCGCATCCGGCACGCGGCTGACCAGCGAGGTGCTCGATATCCGGGAGACCGCGATCAGTCGATTCGCACTGAGCCTCTGAGCAACCATGACCAAACTTAACAGCGTCTCCGACGCGATCATCCGCTCCATCGAATCCGGCGCACTGCGCGAGGGCGACCGCCTGCCGTCAGAGGGCGAGCTGGCCGCCATGCACGGCGTTAGTGTGGGCACTATCCAGAAGGTGCTGATCCGGCTGAAGCACTCCGGACTGATCACGCGCGAGCAGGGGCGGGGTACCTTTGTTTCCGGCACGCGCGTGGCGCCCGCGGATGTGCGCTACCTGCGCTTTCGCGACGAGCAGGGCAACGAGCTGCCGTCCTACGTGCACGCGCGCTCCGTCAAGCGTATCAAGCGCCCGGGGCCATGGTCCGAGTTCCTCGGCGGCGATGGCTGGGTGCGCATCGAGCGCGTGATCAGCGTGGGCGGGCGTCTGGACCTTTACAGCGAGTTCTGGCTGCGCGACGAGGACTTCGCCCAGCTTGGCGGCCTGGACCGGGACGCGCTGGAGAAGAACCTGCGCGAACTGATCGGCCAGCGGCTGTCGCTGCCGACGTTGCGCGTG
Source organism: Cupriavidus neocaledonicus (assembly GCF_000372525.1). GTDB lineage: Bacteria > Pseudomonadota > Gammaproteobacteria > Burkholderiales > Burkholderiaceae > Cupriavidus > Cupriavidus neocaledonicus. The sequence continues at coordinate 258,481 of NZ_AQUR01000102.1, read as the reverse complement.
GACCAGTGGATCCGCTTCGGCCCGGCGCCCGCCACGGCGGCGCGCGAGATCGGGCTGAAGGCCGACGCGCCGGCCTTTATCATGGAAATGCGCGGTTACACGCTGCGCGACCAGCCGCTTTACTACCAGTCGGTCTACGCCGCCCCCTTCTCAGAGCGGCTGATGATCGTGCGGGAGAAGTCCTCATGACTAAGCGATGGAGCGTCCACCGCCTGGAGCGCTGGACGTCTGCTGTTTTCGAATCGTGCGGCGTGGCGCGCGAGCACGCCATCCAGGCCGCCACCGTGCTGGTTCGCAGCGAGCTGCGCGGCTACAAGACCCATGGCATGACGCGCGTGCCCTCGTATGTCGAGCGTCTGCGTGCCGGCGACTTTAATCCGGGCGCCGGGATGTCTCACCGCAGCTTTGCCGGCGGCATCGTGCTGGACGCCGATGGCGCCATGGGCCAGATCGCCGGGCCGCACGCGGTGCAGCTTGGCCTGGAGGCGCTGGAATCGAGCGCATCCGTACTGGTTGCGGTGCAGTCGTGCGGCCACCTCGGCGCACTGGGCATCCATGCCCTGCTGGCCGCCGAGGCGGGAGCGTTCTGCCTGGTCGGTCAGCGCACGCCGCCCGTGCTGGGCATGCAGGGCTTCGCCCGCCCAGCCATCGGCCACAACCCGATCGCCTTCGGCTGCCCCCTGCCTGGCGATGCACCAATCGTGTTCGACGTGGCCTGCAGCGTCGCCGCGCGCGGCCATATCCTGCTGGCCGCCCGCGAGGGCAAAGCAATTCCCGAGGGCTGGGCGCTCGACGCCGAGGGCCAGCCAACCACCGATGCACAGCGTGCGCTGGCCGGTTCGCTGCTGCCCACCGGGGGCCACAAGGGCATCGGCATCGCCATGATGGTCGAGTGCCTGGCAGGCGCCCTCAGCGCCACCGCCGACTCGCTCTCCCCCGAGCGCAATCACGTCGGCAGTGCCGGCGCCGTGGGCCGCCAGGGCGGCTTTGTCTGGCTCGTCAGGCCCGATGCCTTCGCCGGCCCGGGCATGTTCGCCGACTACATGGCCCATTGGAGCGGCAACTACCTTGCCGCCGGCGGTGGCGATGCAAGGCTTCCGGGCCATCGCGGCAACGCCCTCGAACGTGAAGGCCGCGAGCACGGCGTCGCGTTGCCCGACGCCATTACCTGCGAGCTGACCGCGCTGGGCAGGCAGCTCGCCATCCCGTTCCCGGCTTAGCCGAATCCACGAAAACATCCACGACAACATCACAGAGAACCGGGCCACCGGCAGGCGCCGGCCGCCCCTACCCAACCCCATACTGGCTGATTCCGCCCTATGAACGCTCCAATACTCCCCGAGGCAGCCCGGCAGGCCATGGAAGCCGTGTCGATCGACGACAAGTACGCGCTGGAATCCGGCCGCGCCTACATGAGCGGCGTGCAGGCCCTGGTGCGGCTGCCACTGCTGCAGCGGCGGCGCGACACCATGGCAGGCCACAACACCGCTGCCTTCATTTCCGGCTACCGCGGCTCGCCGCTAGGCACCTATGACCAGGCCATGTGGCAGGCCAGGAAGTATCTCGCCGACAACCATGTTGTGTTCAAGCCCGGGGTCAACGAAGAGCTTGGCGTGACGGCCGTGTGGGGATCGCAGCAACTCGACTTCGATGCGGCCAGCAAGAAGTACGACGGCGTGTTCGGCATCTGGTACGGCAAGGGCCCCGGCGTCGACCGCAGCGGCGATGCACTCAAGCACGCCAACCTGGCTGGCACCTCGCGGCTGGGTGGCGTGATCGCGCTGGCCGGCGACGACCACGTGTCCAAGAGCAGCACGCTGGCGCACCAGAGCGACCACACCTTGATCGCCTGCGGCCTGCCGGTGTTCTTTCCGTCCAGCGTGCAGGACATTCTGGACCTGGGCGTGCATGCCTTTGCCATGAGCCGGTTCAGCGGCCTGTGGTCCGGCATGAAGACCGTGCAGGAGGTGGTGGAGTCGGGCGCCTCGGTGGTCACCGACTCGGACCGCGTCCGCATCCTGCTGCCTGAAGACTTCGCGATGCCTGCGGGCGGCCTGCATATCCGCTGGCCGGACGATCCGCTCGCGGCCGAGGCGCGCATGATGGAGTTCAAGTGGCCGGCGGCACTCGCCTATGTGCGGAGCAACCGCCTGAACCGCAACGTGGTCGAGGGCCCCAACGACCGGCTGGGCATCATTGCCAGCGGCAAGGCCTACAGCGATACGCGCCAGGCCCTGCTTGACCTCGGACTCGATGACGCCGCCTGTCGCGCGCTCGGCATCCGGGTCCACAAGGTCAGCGTGGTGTGGCCGCTGGAATCGCTCAGCGTGCGCGAGTTCGCGCACGGCATGCGCGAAGTGCTGGTGGTGGAGGAAAAGCGCCCCCTCATCGAGCAGCAGCTCAAGGACGAGCTGTACCACTATCCCCCCGACGCTCGCCCGGCCGTCTTCGGCAAGTACCACCACACCGACGGCGTGGGTGGCGAATGGAGCCATCCACGGCCGGCCGAGGACTGGCTGCTGCGCGCCAAGGCCGACCTGTCGCCGGCGCTGGTGGCCAAGGCCATCGCCCAGCGCCTCCGGCTGCTCGGCGTGCCGGCCGATGTGGCGGCGCGCATGGACGTGCGTCTGAAGGAAATCGAGGCCAGGGAACGCGCCACCGCCCAGGGCGACTCGCGCGGCACCGACCGCCTGCCATGGTTCTGCCCGGGCTGCCCGCACAACACCAGCACGCGCGTGCCGGAAGGCTCGGTGGCGACGGCCGGCATCGGCTGCCACGGCATGGTGGTGTGGATGGACCGTTCTACCACCTCGTGGTCGCAGATGGGCGGAGAAGGCGTGCACTGGATGGGCCAGGCACCCTTCAGCAAGCGCAGCCACATGTTCGCCAACCTGGGCGACGGCACCTACAACCACTCCGGCCTGCTGGCGGTGCGCCAGTCCATCCATGCCGGCGTGAACTTGACCTACAAGATCCTGTTCAACAGCGCCGTGGCGATGACCGGTGGCCAGCCGGTGGACGGGCAGCTAGACGTGCCGGCGATGTCGCGCGAACTGGCCGCCGAGGGCGCCAGGCAAATCGTGGTGGTCACGGATGAACCGGACAAGTACAAGGGTGTCGCCAACTTGGCAACGGAGGTCACGGTGCGCCATCGCGACGAACTCGATGCCGTACAGCGCGAGCTGCGCGAAGTCAGCGGGGTCACGGCGATCATCTACGACCAGGCCTGCGCCACCAAGAAGCGCCGCGAGCGCAAGCGCGGCACCATGGTCGATCCTGCGAAGCGCGTGGTCATCAATGAACTGGTGTGCGAAGGCTGCGGCGACTGCTCGGTAGAGAGCAACTGCCTGGCCGTGCAGCCGGTGGAGACGGAATTTGGCCGCAAGCGCAAGATCAACCAGGATACCTGCAACAAGGACTTCTCCTGTACCAAGGGCTTCTGCCCCAGTTTCGTCACCGTCGAGGGCGGCCAACTCAGGCAGCCGTCGACAGCAGCCCGGCGCCATCCGGCCCCGAGCGACATCCCGATGCCCGCCCTGCCCGACGCGGCGACGCCGCGGCGCATCGTCGTGGCGGGCATTGGCGGCACCGGCATCGTCACGGTCGGCGGCGTGCTTGGCATGGCCGCGCATCTCGAAGGCAAAGGCGTCATCACCCAGGACGCCACCGGCATGGCACAGATGGGCGGTTCCACCTGGAGCCACATCCAGATCGCTGCCAGCCCCGATGCCCTGCATGCCAGCCGGGTGGATATCGCGATGGCCGACCTGGTGATTGCCTGCGACACGGTGGTGGCGGCCAGCAAGGCGACCCTTGCCGCCATGTCGCCTGAGCGCACCTATGTCGTGCTCAACAGCCATGTCACCCCCACCGCCGCCTTTGTGCGCAATCCGGACTGGGACGCACAGACCGCGGAGGCCGTGAGCCGCATCGCTCAGGCTGTCGGCGAAGGCCAGCTCGGCAGCTTTGACGCCGAGCAGGTGGCAAAGGCCGTGATGGGTCAGTCCATCTACGCCAACCTGATGATGCTGGGCTACGCCTGGCAGAAGGGCCGCGTGCCGCTGTCGCATGCCGCGCTGATGCGTGCGATCGAGCTCAACGGCGTGCAGGTGGACAGCAACCAGGCCGCCTTCGAATGGGGCCGGATGTGCGCGCACGACATGTCACGCGTTCCGGTGCGCGCCGCCGACGCACAAGTGATCCAGTTTGTGCGCAAGCTGTCCGTCGAGGAACTGTTGAAGCAGCACGCCGAGTTTCTGACCGGCTACCAGAACCGGGCTTATGCGGCGCAATACGAGTCGTTTGTCGGCCGCGTGAAAATGGCGGAATCGGTGGTTGGCGGCACCCGAATGACCGAAGCCGTGGCGCGCTCGCTGTTCAAGCTGATGGCCTACAAGGACGAGTACGAGGTGGCCCGCCTGCACACCGGCGCCGCATTCCGCAAGCAGATCGAGTCGATGTTCGAAGGCAAGGTCCGCCTGGTGCACCACCTCGCGCCGCCCCTGTTCGCCAAAAAGAACCAGGATGGGCAACCCGTCAAGGGCGCCTACGGCCCCTGGATGCACGCGGCCTTCGGCGTACTGGCCCGCTTCCGCGGCCTGCGCGGCACGGCATTCGACCCGTTCGGCTATACCGCCGAGCGCAAGCTGGAGCGTGCGCTGATCGCCGAATACGGCCGCTGCATCGACGGACTGCTGCAGAAACTGTCCGCGCAGAATCTGGACCTGGCGCTCGAGATCGCGCGCCTGCCGATGGAGATCCGCGGCTATGGCCACGTCAAGGTGCGCAACCTGGCCGCCGTCCGCCCCCGCTGGGAACGGCTGATGGCGCAATGGGAGAACGGCGAGGTCCGGCACGAGGCAAGCGGGCCCGCCGTGGCTGCCTGAAGATAAATGGTGTAGAAGCCCCGCCCGTTGCGGAGCGGGGACCATCAGAGAAAACAAGGAGACAAACCATGAAATCCATGCTGCATCGCGTCGGACACGCCCTGGGTGCCATTGCTCTTTCCGCCTGTGCCGCCAGCGCCCTGGCCCAGGGTGGCTACCCGAACCGCCCCGTGCGCATCATCGTGCCGTGGCCGGCTGGCGGTGGCGTCGATACCGTGACCCGTACCGTGGCCGAGAAAATGACCGCGAGCCTCGGCCAGCAGTTCGTGGTCGACAACCGGCCGGGCGCCACCGGGAACATCGGCGCCGGCATGGGCGCCAAGGCCGTGCCGGACGGCTACACGCTGCTGGTGGCCAGCGCGCCCATGGCTATCAATGCCAGCCTGCAGAAGAACCTGCCGTTCGACCTGGGCAGGGATTTCGCGCCGCTGGGACTGATGGCGAGTTCGCCCTACATGCTGGTGGTCAATCCATCGGTCGCCGGCTCGGTCAAGGAACTGGTGGCACGGGCGAAAGCCGAGCCCGGCAAGCTGAGCTATGCATCGGTCGGCCCCGGGACCCAGCAGAACGTGGTGAGCGAGGTGTTCAAGGAGATGGCCCACGTCAACATTGTCCACGCCCCCTACAAGGGCGGCCCCCAGGCCCTGACCGACATGGTCGGCGGCCACATCCAGATGATGTTCCATGGCGTGCCGGCAGTAATGCCCTTCGTGAAGGGCGGCCAGCTCAAGGGGATTGCCGTGGCGAGCAAGCAGCGCCTGCCACTGTTCCCTGAAATACCGACCATGGCCGAGGCCGGCTTCCCGGGCATCGAGGCCAGCGAGTGGTATGGCCTGGTGGCGCCGGCCGGCACGCCGAAGGAGATCGTCGCGCTGCTGGCCAAGGAAATTGAGAAGGCACTGAATGCGCCCGGCGTGCGCCAGCAACTCGCCAACAAGGGCTACGAGCCGGCCAGCAGCAGCTCTCCGGACCAGTTCGCCACCTTCATGGCCGCCGAGCAGAAGAAATGGGCGCTGGCCATCAAGCAGACCGGCTTCCGCCTGGAATAACGGGCTGGTGCCCCGCTGCGGCGGGGCGCGACCACAAATCAGGAGACTTGTTATGAAATTCCAGGCGCGACGCGAACGACAGGTGCTGGGCGCGATCGCGCGCGCCGCCATGCGGCCGCTCGTCGGACCTGCATTCCAATAATGCGGCAATCAGCCATGGGGGCCGCATCGCTGCGCGGGAGACTTGCAATGCCCTCGATCGCACCACGCTCAGCCCGGACGCCGCGGAGCACTGGGGTGGCGCGTGGCCCTTATGGCATCCCTCGAGATCCCGGTCGGTCAGGTCATTCGGCGCCGCCTGGAGGAAACGTTGGAACCGCCCCGCCAACCCGCTCCGATGGACAACCGGCCCCGGATTGCCGGAGACTTCAGGCATTGAATTAATGCGACGCCCCCAGGACATGGACAAGCCTCCGCTGGCACCAAACGCCTTGCTCGATGCGACGCTGCGCGCCGTTCCACGCCGCTATCGCCTGCCGGAACTTGACGATGCCTTTGCGCCAGCCCTGGATGCCAGTCCGGCAACGACGCTCGCACTCGTGATCGAACAGGCCCGCGCCGCGCTGGCGCGTGGCGAGACGCCGGATGCGGCCTTGAAAGATCGCTTCACTGGCGCGCTCGCGCGCATGGTGCGGGAAGCGATGCGTGCGGATGGCGGCGATCCGGTGTTCCAGGCGATGGTCCTGCGGCATCGGGCCGCGCCGGTGCGGGAATATGCGTCGCTGTCCGCGCGCGCGGACCAGGACCGCCGCACCATCCACGCTGCGGTCAATGCGCTTGCCCATCCCGGCAAACAGCAACGCCTCGGCGCCGGCCCGCAGCGCGAGGCGCTGGCCCGGATGCATGCATACGCGGGCGCTGCAGCCTGGGACGAATTGCACGAGGCCGCACAGCGACTGCTGGACACCCCGCAGACGCCTGCGTCGGTGGGGGGACCGCCGCCGGCGCGCGGACTGACGCTGTTGCTGGAACACCCGGCCCTGGCACGTCTGCGGCGCCTGGATACGCTGGCGTCGGACGCGCAGGTCGTGGCATACCGGAGGCTGTGGGAACGGTACGGTCCGCGCTCGGGCAGCGCTTCGGCCGTCGCGCAGGGCGTGTCGTCACGGCGGCGTGGCGAAGCCGCGGAGGCGCAGGCCACGCAGGCGATCGAGGCGTTGGCGCAGCGCCTTAACGCCGCGGCGGGCGCGTCGGCACCCTACCGCGTGGTGACGTCGATGCGCGTACCGGCCGCGATCCCGGCCGCGCATCAGCACGCCAAGAGCGAATGGGATGTGGTGCTGCTCGGGCAATCTGCCGCGGCAGGTGAGACCGCCGATGAAACTCCGGCCTGGAATGTGTGCCTGCTGGTCGAGGTCAAGGCCTCCGTCGATGCTGCGACCACGGATTTCCCCCGGCTGCTGCGCGGCTTGCGGCTGCTTGCGCACGCGGACAAGGACGTCGTTTATCCGTTTGCGACCCGGCAAGGCACGGTGCCGCTGCGCGGTGCCGCGCTGTGCGCCCTGCCCTCGGCCGCTGCGGCGCTGTCCCGCACGGTGCTCTATTGCTGCGACGCGCCTGCCGAGCCGACACCGCGCCTGCTCGGCGCCGCCAGCCGCATGCAGTTGCTGTCGGCAACGCCGACCCTGGACTTCGCCGCCGCGCTGACCGCGGCATCGCCTGCCGGCGTGCGCGAGCTCGAGCCGGTCTGGCGTGCGCTGCTGGAAGCGCCCGGCTGGCGCGCCGTGCTCAACCAGTACGCAACGCTGCGGCAGGTGCGCGAACTGATGGTGCATACGGACGACTTGGTGGCCGCGGTGTAGGCAAGGCAGGCATGGCCGAGCCAAAGGCGCGCCAGCGTGATCGCCCTACGGTCCACCACCAGGGCGCGGCGCCAACAGGTCTTCGAAAAAGAAGGCCGCCAGCTGATGACGTCCGTTCACCTTGGCTTTGGCATAAAGATTGGCGGCGTGCTGCCGCACGGTCTTCGCTCCGGTCTCGCGCACGCCGGCGATTTCTTCCAGCGACAGGCCTTTGACCAGCAGTAACGCGACGTCCCGTTCGGCCGGGGTCAGGCCCCAGCGCTCGAACTGCTCCTGCATCGATTGCAGGAAATCGCGCGTGGAACGTTGCGCGGCGGCATCGCGTTCCGCCGCCGCGCGCGCCGCGGCGGCGGCCGAATGCTTGAGCGTTTCGAACTCGTTCAGCGCCCGCCGGCGCTCGCCGATCACGATCCCGAGGATCACCAGGAAGGCAATGGTCGCGGCGGTTTCGGCATAGAAGTGGAACGACGGTCCGCTGCTGACAAGCTGGTACAGGTCCCATGCCTGATAAAGCGGAAAGACGGCAAGCAGGAGCAAGAACTTTGGGGGCATAGGCGTTCGGTCTCGGGCCGGCCAGGGCAAGCCGGCGGGCAAAAACGAGCATTCGCGGACGCGTAATGTAACTGATTCTCAATAACAGGCCAAGACCCCGCGGCGAATGTAGTGACGCTTAAAGTGGCGCAGGTATCACAATTTCCGCGGCGGGACATATGTCCCATGCTCCATCATGTGCTGGGTATGACACTTCAATACGGAACAAAGAGCCTGAACGGACCCGGCAAATGCCAGCAGAGGGTCTTCAACGCGTTGAACATGAGAATGAGTCGCATTAGCATGGGTCGGTGTTTTTCCTCCCCAAGCATTCCGGCTGCTCTCCCCAGCACATTCACCTGAGGCCCCCAACGCATGCAAGAGATCTTCGTACTCGCCCACGTACCGACCCCTGCCGTCAACGAAGGATTCCTGCCCGCGGCGCGCGCGCTTGGACGCTCCGTCGTCTTATTGACCGATTGTGCCGACGCCCACCGTGCACACTTTGCCGGCGCCGGTCTGCCCGCCTACCCGGATGACATCGTCGCGTGCGATGTCTTCAATCCGCTTGCGGTGATCGATGCCATCACGCGCCGCGGCGGCAAGCCCGCGGCCGTGTTTTCGAATAGCGACCACCTGCAGGCGGCCACGGCGATCGCCTCGGCGTACTTTGGCCTGCCGGGCAAGGACTGGCGCACCGCCTACGCCGCCAAGAACAAGGCCGAGATGCGGCGGCGCCTGCAAGAGTCGGGCATCGACACGCTCTGGCACGCGGTCGTTTGCGACAGCGCCGGCCTGGCCGCGCTGGCCGACGTGCCGATGCCGTGCATCGTCAAGCCGCGCGAAGGCGTGGCCAGTCAGCAGGTCAGCCTGGCGCGCAGCCACGCCGAGCTGGCCGAGCATTGCGGCGCGATCTGGGCGCGGCACCCGGGCCAGGTATTGCTGCTGGAAGAGTACCTGGAGGGCCCGCTGTATACGCTGGAAACGCTGGGCGATGGCAAGGAACTGCGCGCGCTGGGCGGCTTCCGCGTGACCCTGTCGCCGCCGCCGTACTTCGTTGAGCTGGAAGCGGTATGGGGCACCGGCCTGCCCGCTTCGGTCGAGGCCGAGGTGCTCGACACCATCCGCCGCTTCGGCATCGGTTTCGGCGCCTGCCATACCGAATACGTGCTGACCGCGAACGGCCCGCGCCTTATCGAGATCAACTACCGCAGCATCGGCGACTACCGCGAGTTCCTGCTGTCCGACACCCTGCAGTTCCCGCTGTTCGAGCAGGTCTTGCGCCTGCACCTGGGCGAGGCGCTGCCAGCGCTGGAGGTGCCGAGGCGGGCGGCGTGGATCCGCTATTTCACCGCGCAGGCGGAAGGTACGCTGCGCCATGCGCCGGCACACAGCCAGCATGAAGGCGACGGGGTCCGGCTGACCTACCAGCCCTTGCGCAAGGTGGGCGACGCCATCCAGCTGACGAATTCCAACAAGGACTACCTGGGCGTGCTGCGCGGCAGCGGCCCCGACAGCGCGGGCCTGGCCGCGGCGGTCGAACTGGCCAGCAGCAAGCTCGCCTGGGAGATCGCGCAATGAGCGGCCGCATGACTGACCACCCGTCCCGGTCCGCCACTGCCGCCGACGCGGATGTGGACTACATCTGCGTTCGCGTCGTCGATACCCTGCTGCGCGAGGACGTGCGCGCCTGCGTCAGCCGCGGCGAGTTGTACGGCGCTGACGCGGTACCGGGTGCCGCGCACGGTTTCGACGCCGGCCAGCAGTGGCTGCGCGTCCCGCGCCTGGGCGCCGGCGTGCTGTGGGTCCCGGTAACACCAACGCGCTACATGCAGCAATGGCGCCTGACCCGCCTGCCAGTGCTGCACGAAGCCGGCGGCGTGTTCTCGGCGCTGCATCAGGTCGACACCATCCTGGCTGCCTTTGCGGACGGGCTGCCCGAGGCGGATGCGCGCCTGTTCGCCGCCTACGCCGAGGAGTGCCGTGTCGCGGCGGAGCATCGCACGGTCTCGATGGCCGAGCGCGCACGCTGGTTCGCGCAGGCCGACAGCGCGGACGGACACGCGCTGCCCGCCTGGAACCAGCGCATGCTGCACTACGATCGCGTCGCGGGCTTCCTCGACCATCCCTACTACCCCACCGCGCGCGCCAAGCTGGGCTTTGCCGCCGCCGACCTGGCCCGCTACGCGCCCGAGTTCCAGCCCGCATTCGCGCTGAACTGGCTCGCGGTCCCGCGCGAGTGCCATCATCCCGCCGGCGATGCGCTGCCGCCGAACTGGCCCGATTTCGCCGCGGTCGGCCTCGATCCCGCGCTCGCCCGCTCGCATGCGCTGGTGCCGGTGCATCCCTTCGTCTGGCAGCATCACCTCGATGGCTTCCTCGCCGACTGCGGCCTTGACGGCCAGGTCATTCGCGCACCACGGGCCTGCCTGCGCGTGTCGCCGACCTTGTCGGTGCGCTCGCTGGTCGTGCTCGACGCGCCCGCATGGCATATCAAGCTGCCGCTGACGATCCGCACCCTGGGCGCCAAGAACATCCGCACCATCAAGCCCAGCACCATCGGCGACGGCCATCGCATCCAGACCCTGCTTGGCGACATCGTTCGCCAGGAACCCGGCCTGCACGGGCAGGTGCTGCTGACCGACGAAGCCAACGGCGCCCATGTCGACCAGCGCCCGTTCCTGGGCTATATCCTGCGCCGCTATCCCGAGCCGCAGCTGGCGGACAAGACGGTGGTCGCGGTGGCGGGCCTGCTGGCTGAAACCGCCAGTGGCCGGTGCGTGGCCGAGGAACTCGCCGGTCGATATCACGGGGGCGATCTCGATGCCTGGCTCGACGCCTACCTGGCGCTGACCCTGCAGCTGCACCTGACGCTATGGTTGCGTTATGGCGTGGCGCTGGAATCCAACCAGCAGAACTCGATGCTGGTGTACGGCGCCGACGGCCTGCGCCTGATGCTCAAGGACAATGACGCCGCGCGCATCGACCGCGCCATGCTCGCGCGCCGCTGGCCGGCCCTGGCGGCCCGCCTCGATGGCCTGGAAGACCAGCGCATCGGCGTCGACGCGGCATTGCCGCTGGCGCAGATGTTCGTCACCATCACGCTGGAGCTGAACATCGCGGCGCTGGTCCAAGGCCTGGCGCAGCGTCGCGGCACCGACCCCGCCGCGGGCTACGCGCGCGTGCGGCGCCACGTGGAGGCTGTCCTTGCCGACCTGGCCGCCGCGGGTGAAGACACCGCATTCGCGCGCCAGGTGCTGCTCGATGACGACCGGCTGCACCTGAAGTACCTGCTGACCGCCGCGTCGCTGGCGGAAAAGGCGCAGACCGGCGCAACCGACGTCAACAAGTTCTACGGCAAGCGTGCCCCCAATTTCCTCAGGGTGGCCGCATGAGCGCCGGCACGCGGCAGGTGGTCGCGGTGGTGATGCTGTGCCATTTCATCGCCGCGTTCGCGGCGCTGGGCATGCCGCCGTTCTTCGCGCTGATCCTGCAGCGCTCGCTGCACAACGACGTGCCATGGCTGGCGGGCGCGTTCTACGTGGTGCCCACGCTGCTGGCGGCGATCTCGGCGCCATGGTGGGGCCGGCTCGCCGACCGCTTCGGCAAGAAGCCGCTGCTGATGCGCGCGCAGCTGGGGCTCGCGGCAAGCTTCCTGCTCGCCAGCTATGCGACCAGCTCGTTTGCGTTCCTGGCGGCGCTGGTGCTGCAGGGCGTGCTGGGCGGCACGTTCTCGGCCTCCAACGCCTACCTGGCCACGGTCGCCAGCGGCACCACGCTCACGCGCAGCCTGACGGCGATGCAGTGGTCGGCCCGCGCCGCGCTGGTGGCGGCGCCCGCCTGCCTGGGCCTGTGGATGGGCGCCGAATCGCCGCTGCTGCTGTACCGCTGGCTGGCGCTGCTGCCACTGGCCGCCGCGGCGCTGATTGCCCTGCTGCCGGCGGGCGGCGCCACCGGCACGGCGCAGCGGCCGGCGGCACGCTCCCCTGGCGCCGGCGGCGCCAGCTCGGCGGCGCCGGCCACGCCGCGGCAGATCTATGCGCTGCAGTTCGCGTTCGTGTTTGCCACCGTGGTGACGTTCCCCTACTTCATTCCGGACCTGCAGCAGCGCATGCCCGCCCTCGCCACGGCCACCGCCGGGCTGCTGTTCGGCCTGCCGCACCTGGTGTACCTGGCCGCGGCACCGCTGCTGTCGCGGCGGCTGGGGCTGGCGCCGTCGCTGACGCTGCTTGCCACCGCCTACGGCACGCTGGCGCTCGCGCTGGTGGCGCAGGCCGCGCCCCTGGGACTGCCCGCGCTGGTGGCCTGGCGGCTGCTGATGGGCATCGCCATGACGGTGGGCTTTATCGCGCTGCATGCGCTGGTCGCCAGCGTGGTGCACGCAGGCAACGCCGGCCGCACCTTCGGCTGGTTCGAAAGCAGTTCCAAATGGGGTGGCGTAGCCGCCGGGCTTGGCGCCGGCGCGGCGGTCAGCCTGGCCGGCCAGCGCGCGCCCTACCTGCTTGGCGCGGCCTTGCTGGCGCCGGCCGTCGCCTACCTGGTCCTTACCGCCCGACAGCGGATGAGCCCGCTCTGATCCCTCCAAGAACGAGGTCACAAGACAATGCAAACGCAAAGCAAGATGGAATATGCCGGCACGCGCCACCCGTTGGGCGAGAACGCTGAACCGGCAAGACTGGCAGGACTGGCCGCCGCGCGGCGCTGCCAGGAAACGCTGCTGAACTGCTACTGCCGCGAAGTCGCGGCCCCCGCCGGCCAGTTGCGCGTTGGCCCGCCCGCCGGCCAGAACGACTGGCCCGCGACCATCGCCATGGCCCTGCAGCGCGCAGCGGCCGAGGTGGCCCAGGTGCTGGAAGTGCAGCTGCCGCATAGCCACGGCCGCTTGCTGGCCGTGGTCGGCGGTGCCTGGCTGACCGGCAACTACCGCTACCTGTCGCCGCTCTTCCACAAGGCCGAGAACAAGCCGTGGGCGCTGCTCGACTGGGAAGCGCTGGCCGCGCTGCTGTTGCGCGAGATGGCGCAACAGCACGAGCTGCCGCTCAACACCGAGTTGATGGAGCAGATCCGCAACAGCGTCGCCGTCAGCACCGAAGTGCTGTCGGTGCCGGTATCCGAGACCATCCCGGCCGACCCGGTCGACGCCTATATCGACTCCGAGCAATCGCTGACCTTCGGCCACCCCTTCCACCCCACGCCGAAAAGCCGCCAGGGTTTTTCCGACGAGGACCTGCTGCGCTACTCGCCTGAGTTGCGCACCCGCTTTGCGCTGGCATGGTTCGCGGTGCCGCGCGACGACATCGCGCAGCAGTCGCTGCTCGGCGTGAGTTGCGACCAGCTGATCGCGGCGAATGCCCCGGCCGTAGCCGCCGGCCGCGTCGCAGTGCCGGTCCATCCGTGGCAGGCCGGCTACCTGCGCGAGCATCCGCTGGTGCGCGCGGCGCTGGCAAGCGGACGGGTGCAGGACCTGGGCACGCAGGGCGCGGACTTCTTTCCCACTTCGTCGATCCGGACCTTGTACCAGCCCGGCAATCCGTACTTCTACAAGCTGTCGCTGAACATCCGCATCACCAACTGCGTGCGCAAGAACGCCTGGTATGAGCTGGAGAGCGCCATGCACGTCAACCGCGTGCTGCGCCCGCTGCTGCCGGAGCTGGCGCGCGCGTTCCCGGGCCTGGCGCTGATGGAGGAGCCGGCGTTCCTGTCGGTCGACCTCCGGCACGCCGACATCGAGCAGAACCGCCAGGTCATCGAAGGCTTCGGCCTGATCCTGCGCCAGAGCGTGGATACGCTGCGCGCGCCAGACTGCGTGCCGCTGCTGGCCGGCTCGCTGTTCGGCAACCACTATTACGGCGATGCCCGCATGCAGCGGCTGCTCACGGCGCTCGCCGCGCAGCACGGAACCACGGTGGATGCCATGACCGAGCGCTGGTTCTCCGCCTATGTGGAGCAATTGGTTTACCCGGTGTTCCACCTCTTCTTCGCGCACGGCATCATCTTCGAGCCGCACCTGCAGAACGTGGTGCTGGGCCTGCGCCAGGACATGCCGGCGCAGCTGTTCCTGCGCGACTTCGAGGGGGTCAAGCTGACGCCTGCGAGCCATCCCGCGTCGTCCATGGCCGGCATCAGCGAGCGCGCCCGGTCGTCGCTATGGTATGACGAGGAGCAGGGCTGGAACCGCGTCGCCTATTGCCTGTTCGTCAACAACCTGTGCGAAGTGATCGCGCAGCTCGGTGCCGGCAGGCAGGCCCGGAGCGCGCGGCTGTGGTCGGTGGTGCGCCATCACCTGCATACCTACCAGCATCGCCACGGCAACGCGGCGTCGGCGCGGCGCATCAACGGCCTGCTGGCCGGCCGCCCGTTCCCGGCCAAGACCAATTTCAGCAACCGCTTCTTCCAGCGCGCCGACCGCGCCTCGACCTACGTGCCCGTCGCCAATCCGATTCCCTTCGCCGGCCTGGAGGCGGCATGGCAATGACCGCCCCCGTACTGCGCTGGTCGCATGTCGCCGACCACCTGCACCAGGCGCGCGCCGGCACGGGCGCCCCGCTCAGCGCCTACGTCTACGACCTCGAGGCGCTGCGGGCCCACGCCGCCGCCATCGCCGGCAGCCTGCCGCAGGGGTTCGAGCTGTTCTACGCCATCAAGGCCAACTCCGACCTGCCGATCCTGCAGACGCTGGCGCCGCTGGCGCACGGCTTCGAGATTTCTTCCGGCGGCGAGCTGGCCTGGGTGCGCGAGCACTTTGCCGAGGTGCCGCTGATCTTCAGCGGACCCGGCAAGACCGATGCGGAACTGGCCGGCGCGCTGGATCTCGGCGTCGAGGCGCTGCATGTGGAAAGCCTGCATGAGCTGGAACGCCTGGCCTGGCTCGCGCGCGAGCGCGGCACCACGGCGCCGGTCCTGCTGCGTGTCAACCTGGCGCTCGAAGGGCTGCAGGCGACCACGCTGATGATGGGCGGCAGGCCCACGCCGTTCGGCATCGCCGGCGACCAGCTGCCCGCCTGCCTGGCATGGCTGCGCGCGCACCCCGAAATCCGGCTGCGCGGCTTCCATTTCCACCTGATGTCCCACCAGCTCGACGCCGCCGCCCACCTGCGCCTGCTCGATGCCTACCTGCAGCAGGTCAGGCGCTGGCGCGCGCAATACGGGCTCGACACGCTGGACCAGGTCAACGTCGGCGGCGGCATCGGCGTCAACTACCGCGAGCCCGAGCGGCAGTTCGACTGGGCCGGCTTTGCCGAAGGCCTGCCGGCGCTGTCGGCGCGGCGCGACGGGCTGACCGTGCGCTTCGAATGCGGCCGCTATATCACCGCGTTCTGCGGCTACTACGCCATGGAGGTGATCGACGTCAAGCACGCCTTCGACCGCGCCTTCGTCGTGGCCAGCGGCGGCACGCACCACTTCCGCACGCCCTATGCGCAGGGGCACAGCCATCCGTTCCGGGTGCTGCCGGTGGCGTCCTGGCGCTATCCGTTCGCCCGCCCCGGCGTGCGCGAGGCGCGCGTCAGCGTGGTCGGGCAGCTCTGCACGCCCAAGGACATCCTGGCGCACGACGCATACGTCGACAGCGTGCGCGCCGGCGACCTGGTGGTGTTCCCCTATGCCGGCGCCTATGCCTGGCATATCTCGCACCACGACTTCCTACGCCACCCTCACCCACGGCACTGCTACCTGCCCGTGGAGGATACCCATGCTGCAGCCTAACCGGCTCAAGGCCGCGCTCGCCGCCGGGCACGATGTGTTCGGGCTGATCAACTCGCTGCCGTTGCCGCTGATGACAGAGATGATCGGCTACGCCGGCTTCGACTTCGTGATCCTGGACCTCGAGCATGCCGGCGTGAACCCGCAGACGCTCGAGAACATGATCCGCGCCGCGGAATGCGCCGGCACCACGGCACTGGTGCGGGTGCCGCGGGCAGCGCCGGACATCATCCTGCGGGTGCTGGATGCCGGCGCGCAGGGCATCGTGGTGCCGCACGTATGCAGCCGCGCGACCGCCGAGCTGGCGGTCCACAGCACGCGCTACCACCCGCTGGGCAAGCGCGGCATCGCCGGGGGGCGGACCACCGGCTTCGGTACGCTGACCTTGCCGGAGTACATGGAACGGGCCAACCGCGAGCTGATGGTGGTGGCCATGATCGAGGACCGCGCCGGCGTCGATGCGATCGAAGAGATCGTGGCCGTGCCGGGCATCGACATGGTGCTGGAGGGCGCGATCGACCTGTCGCAAAGCCTGGGCGTTCCCGCCGAGGCGCAGCATCCCGCCGTGCAGGCTGCGATCCGCCGCATCGCGCAGGCCTGCCAGGCCAGGGGCGTGCCATTCTGTGCCATTCCGCGCGCGGCCGGACAATGCGAGCAATGGCGCGAGCAAGGCGTGCACGCCTTCCTGCTGGGAGACGACCGCGCCACGGCGTTCCGCGCGATGAAGCAGCTGGTGGCGGGCTACCGGCGCGAACGGTCAGGCTGAACCCTGGACAGCCGGCATCGCCGGATCGCGGGTGGCCGGCCGATGGCCGGGGTGCGTCCCGGTGTGGTGGCATCGGCACGCCGCGTCTCCGGCGGCGTCCGGTAGCCCCGACCTGTTCTTGCAGTCCTGCGCGTAATTTCTGCACCGCTTCCGCCCCCCGTCGCCGCAGCGGGGGCCGGCGCCGCGCCGCGCGTCTGGAACGGGATTTGCACCGGTTCGCCCGCCTTTTGAAACAAGGAGGTGCTATGTCAACCATCGAAGAGTCGATCGACGTCCGGGTGCCGGTGCAGGTCGCGTATCAGCAATGGTGCCGGTTCGAAGAATTTCCGCGGTTCATGGAGGGCGTCGAGGAGGTGAGGCAGCTCGATGACCGCCGTCTGCACTGGCGCGCCGAGGTCGGCGGAAAGCACAAGGAGTGGGATGCCGAGATAACGCAGAACGTCGCCGACCAGTGCATCGCGTGGCGCAGCGTCGCCGGGGCGGAGAACTCGGGCCAGGTGAATTTTTCTCCGCTGGATGCGGGCGCGACCCGCGTGTCCGTACGCATGAACTACGAAACCGAGGGCGTGGTCGAGGCGGTCGGCGATGCCGCCGGCGTGCTCAAACGCAAGGTC
Organism: Cupriavidus neocaledonicus; assembly: GCF_000372525.1. Taxonomy (GTDB): domain Bacteria; phylum Pseudomonadota; class Gammaproteobacteria; order Burkholderiales; family Burkholderiaceae; genus Cupriavidus; species Cupriavidus neocaledonicus. Next base: position 241,132 of record NZ_AQUR01000102.1, on the reverse strand, counting down.
GAAGGCGACCTGAAGCGCTTCAAGGAGTTCATCGAGGGCCGGGCATGACGGCGCCGTCGTGACCAACCGCGGTCGCGGCCTGCCCGGGCCGCGACACCAGCGCCGTTTCCGCCTGTTCCTCCCGCAAAAGCCGGCGCCCTGCCCGTCGTGCCACCGGCCGCCGCAGCTGCCCCTTCCCGCCTGAGTATTCCCGTTCCGTTCGTCCAACAGGTTGATGCGCCAGACGGCGCCGACGAGCTGGCCCACAGTCGCGCGACTTGCCGGTGGGTCGGCGCGCCGCGCGCAGAACCCCTGCTCGAGGGCGCAGACCACGACGCCATCTTGCAGGCCCCGCGTTTGCTGGCGCAGCTGCGCCGCAGCGTCACCTGCGGGCGCTGCTGACCGTGATCACGGCGGGAGCCACCGTGACCGGGCTGATCTTCTGGCTCAGGCGGCCGACGCCGCGAACCGCTCGGCCAGGAATGTCGCGCATGCCGCCCACGAGCGCCGGTCGGCGGCGGCGTCATAGACGATGCCGCGCTCCGGGAAGTTGGCGCCTTCGAACGTGAACGCGTGGCGCGCATGGCCATAGGCATGCAGCTGCCAGTCGGCCCCGGCCTGCGTCAATTCCGTGGCGATGCCGAGCACCGCCGCGGGCGGCGCCACGGGATCTTCCCAGCCATGCAGCAGCAGCACGCTGGCGCCGATGGGGCCCTGCGGGCCGATGCGCGGCGGCTGCAGCACGCCGTGGAAGCTGACCGCGGCCACCAGGCCGGGCGCGGCGGCGCGCGCCAGGTCCAGCGCGCACAGGCCGCCGAAGCAGTAGCCCACCGCGGCCATGCGCCGCGGGTCCACGCCGGGCAACCGCGTAGCCGCTGCAAACCCCGCCAGCAGGCGCCGCCGCAGCACGCGGCGGTCGGCCAGCAGCGGATCCATCAGGTGCGCGTTGTCGCCCTGCTCGTCGCCGCGCACGCCCTTGCCGTACACGTCGGCGGCAAAGCAGGGATAGCCCAGTGCCGCGAAGCGCTCGGCGCAGCGGCGCATCGCCGCGTTCAGGCCGCTCCATTCATGGGCCAGCACCACGCACGGCATGGGTGACGCGGCCATAGCGGCTGGCCTGGCGAGGTAGCCCTCGAATACCGTGGTGCCGTCGGTATAGGTGATGAAGCCGCGCTCCGGCGGCAGGCTTGCAGCGTTCATGGTTCCCTCCGTTCAGGCCGCCAGCATGCGCCCGCGCAGGAACGCTGTATTGAACGTTTGGGACGTGGGCGGCGCGCGCCGCCGGTGCGCCGGTCAGAGGTAGAAGGCCGGCGCGCCGGCCGGGCGTTGCCCGAACGACGCCGCCAGCGGCGACTGGCCACGGCGCGCATACGCGCCCGGGGTCTGCGCCACGCGCCGGCGCCAGGCGCGGATCTGGTGGGCCTGGTCGCTGTAGCCGTCCAGCGCATCGCCCGCGCCGCGCTGCACCGCCTGGATGCTGTGCTGCAGGCGCTCCAGGTCCATCAGCTGCCTGGGCCCCAGGCCCAGCTGCTGCTCGAACCAGCGGTTCAGCTGACGCCGGCTGACCGCCATCAGGCCGGCCACCTGCTGAACCTGGCGCCCCTGGCGCAACAGCGCGTGGGCCGCGCGCAGCGATTGCAGCATTGCCGGCTCGCGTAGCGTGGCAAGCCGCCGCAGCAGCCAGGCATCCAGCCGGGCAACGATCCGCGCCGGCGTCCAGGCGGCGCTCAGGTCGGCGCTGAGGGCATGGCTGGCGCCGTCTCCCAGGTAACCCGCGAGGTCCAGCAGCTGGTCGCGGCAGTCGGGCCCGATGCCGGGAAACAGCCGCGCCAGCCCGGCACCGCTCAGCATGGCCATGACGAAATACGTGTCGGACCACGAGCGCCAGCGCCGGCTGGCCGACTGGAAGCCCAGCAGCGACACCGTCGGCACGGTGGGACCGCCCACCATCGCGTTCGGCCGGCCGAAATTGACCGACAGCACCGCGCCCGGATACGGGCAGGTGGTGATATCGCTGCCCGCGTAGGCACCTTCCAGGTCCTGCACGAACCAGTAGCCGTCGACATAGGGCGTCAGGGATGGGCACGGGGCGAGGACCTGGAACATGATGCAGGCGCGCACGGGGCGCGCTGGGGTTGGCACGGGCATACCTTTATCACAGCCCGAGCACCCACGGCGCAACCACCCGGCCCCATGAAAAAACGGGCTTCCGAAGAAGCCCGCCCTTTGTTGCCGCGACAGCGCCGGAATGCTGGCGTCGCCGCCGTCATCCCGCTCAGGCCGGTACCTGCGTTCCGGCTGCCGCGGTCTCCTTCGAGAACAGGGTCCTGGCGTTGGCGACGTGGCTCTTCAGCACCGGCCGCAGCACCATGATCGCCAGGAAGGCCGCGGTCAGGTCCATCGCGGCCACCGTGTAGAGCACGGTGGACCAGGTGCCGGTCGCTTCCATCATCAGGTTGCCAATCGGCACGAACAGTGCGCCGATGCCCTTGGCGGTGTAGAGCACGCCATAGATCTTGCCGATGTGCTTGGTGCCGAAGGCGTCTCCGGCGAGCGCCGAGAACAGCGAGTAGACCTCGCCCCAGGCCAGGAACACCACGCCGGACAGGATCAGGAACGCGTACGGGTTGCTGCCGAAGTAGCCCAGCGCGATGATGCCCAGCCCTTCCAGCGTGAAGGCGATCACCATGGTCTTTTCGCGGCCGATATTGTCCGAGATCCAGCCGAACAGCGGCCGCGAGATCCCGTTCATGATCCGGTCCAGCATCAGCGCCAGCGGCAGCGCGGCCATCACGAAGAAGTGCAGGTCGACCTTGAACTCCTTCACGCCGAGGTCCTTGGCGATCACGCCCAGCTGCGCCACCGCCATCATGCCGCCGGTGACGACCAGCACGAACATGATCAGCATCAGCCAGAACAGCTTGGTACACAGCGCTTCCTTGAGCGTGTAGTCACGCGTGGCCTGGACCAGCTTGGCCGACGCCTTGACTTCATGCGACTTGGGCGAACGCAGGAACCACGCCGCGATGAAGGCGAGCGAACCCTGCAGCAGGCCGAAGAACAGGAAGGTGTGCTGGAAGCCCTGCGACTCGATCATCGCCGCGATCGGCAGGATGGTCGCCGCCGAGCCCGCGCCATAGCCGCCGGCGGTCAGGCCCACGGCCAGGCCGCGGCGGTCCGGGAACCACTTGAGCGCGTTGTTGATGCAGGTGGCATAGATCGAGCCCACGCCCAGCCCGCCCACCGCCGCGCCGACGTAGAAGCCCATCAGCGAGGTCGCCTGCGAGTTGATGCACCATGCCGCGCCGATAAACACCGCACCGAACGCGACCATCATGCGCGGCCCGAACTTGTCGATGAAGTAGCCTTCGATCGGCGCCAGCCAGGTCTGCACCAGCACAAAGACGGTAAAGGCGACCTGGATGCTGGCACGTGACCAGCCGTAGGTGTCCTGGATCTCCGGGACGAACAGGGTCCATGCATACTGGATGTTGGCGGTGGCGATCATGCAGATCACCCCCACGATCAGCTGCATCCAGCGTGTGCCTTCCGGGACCTGGTGATTGACGCCCATCCCCATTGCCGTTGGATTACTCATTGCGCGCTCCTTGAATCGATTGGCCATTAATTTGCGACCGGGTGGGGGTATATATGGTCGCGCTGCGCCTCAGCTTAGGGGTGGCTGCTGGCATTTCATGTCTCCTAATGTCATTGGCATTTATGTGCCTCTTATCACGACGCGACCTGAGGTCTCCGCCCTCACCTCTCTGCCAAACTTTGGAGTGGCGATGGGATACACAGTATGTGATATATCAACGAAGTCAAGCGAAAGCCGGGGCAGGGTTTTCACTGAATTAATGCGGACCGGGGATGGGCGCCGAATATTCACGACAAAATCGCATCAGAAGCTGGATGCAAAACACCGGGGCGGCACCGGAGAGTGGCGGCAATCCCTTTGCTGGCGCGGAAATCCTGGTCCCAGGCCCGGCATTGATGAGTATTTCTGCTGAATCCCCCGGGCCCACAATTTCGCCTGATCATTACAATATTGTCATGCTGACGGCGGGCTAATGATTACAGCACTGTAATGATTATGCGTAGCCGCCACATGGAATCCCGGCTAAATTCCAACTATTAATCTCGTGCCAACATAAAAAAATGCCCGCAGGCGAACCTGGCGGGCTGAGGCATGGTGCGTGACATCGGCCGCAACATGTAGTTGCAGTTATAGATGATGAATGGAAGCGGTCAAATACCGGAAATCGGTTTCAGGCCGATTAATGGGCAAACTCAGAGAAAACCCTGAGAAAATCATTGGGTCGCCCCCGCCGATTATGGCGAAACCGGGTTCGATGATGACAAGGCTGTCATTTCCGGCGCACGTTGGAATACCGCGGCGCTGGTGCGGTGCGCGCCGCATGTAGACGAAATCGTCATCCCTGCGCCTGGAATAGAGGAAACAGCAAACGCAGTAGAACGCTGCGTAAAACGACCCGCCGGTTGGCCCTGCCTGCCTCACAGCGCTCTGCATCCTAGATGAAATTGATAGAATTCTGCGCGGAGTAGATGTTTTGGTAAGTCCTGTAGAAGCTATGGTAAGCTCCGCGGGCATCTGCCCCCCTTCCCCGACGTCCGTATGGCTCACGCACCACTAGGCTACGACGCCCTGATCCGCCAGTTCGGCCTGCGCGTGCCGCCGCTGCGCTGCACCTCCGCGCTTGGCGACAAGACCGGCGTATTGAGCACGCACACCGGGCCGGACGGCACCACGCGCACGGTCTACCCCCGCAACCGCTACCGCGGCGGCGACACCACGGTGGACCACCTCACCTTTGCGCTGAAGAAGGAACAGGTCGACCTGACCGTGCTGGCCGCGCTGTTCGAACAGCCACAGGCAGTGCAGGACGTGCAAGCATGGCTGGCCGCGACGCCGACCTCGCGCTATGCCCGGCTGAGCGCCTTCTATGCCAAATGGCTGGCCGGGGCGCAGCTCGACTACAAGTTGCCGGCGGGCGCGCCGCGGGTGCTGGCGCTGGACGAGGCGGAATACGTGACCGGCCCGTCGACGCCGGACCTGCAGTTCGGCATCCAGAACAACCACCTCGGGCCGGCGGCATTCTGCCCGGTGGTGCGCCGCACCGACAAGCTGGCGCGCTGGCTCGCCGCCGACTTGCCGGGCCGTGTCGGCAGTGCCATCCAACGCCTGGAGCCGGAGCTGCTGGCGCGCGCGGTGGATTATCTCTACCTGGCGGAAACCCGCTCGACCTATTCGATCGAGCATGAGATTCCCGATAACCAGCGCGTCGCCAAGTTCCGGCGGCTGCTGGAATATGCCGGCCAGCGCGCGCCGCTGACCGAATCCCAGCTGTGCGAATGGCAGAACGAGATCATCTCGGGGCTGCGCGCCGAATACAGCTTCCGTGACCAGCAGAACTGGCTGTCGCGCGGCGGGCGGCTGCGCAATATCGCGGACTATATTCCGCCGCCGCCCGCGCAGCTGGGCGCGATGATGGATGGCATTGCCGCGGTCGCGGGGCTGGTCGAGACCCAGGCGGCAAACCCGATCGTGGTGGCGGCGTGCGTGTCGTTCGGCTTTGTCTTTGCGCATCCGTTCTATGACGGCAACGGCCGTCTGCATCGCTTCCTGATCCACCACCTGCTGCGCCAGGCCGGCGTGACGCCCGCGGGCGTGGTGCTGCCGGTGTCGGCGCGCATGCTCAAGCAGCTCGACGTCTACGCCGGGCTGCTCAAGGCCTATTCGGCGCCGCGCACGGCGCTGCTCAATTACGCGCTGGATGCGGACAGCGACACCATCCTGATCAAGTCGCCGCAGCCCTACTGGCTCTATGCCTCGTTCGACGCCACCGCGCTGTGCGAATTCGTGTTCGAGTGCATCGAGCAGTGCGTCGAGCAGGACCTGGCGCAGGAAATCCAGTACCTGCGCGCGTACGACGCCAGCGTGACCCGGCTCGAAAGCTGGCTGGACCTGCGCCAGTCGCGGCTGTCGAACCTGATCGACCTGGTCGTGCAGAACCACGGCGAGCTGTCGCGGCGCAAGCGCAAGCTGTTCGAGGACCTTACCGACGACGAACTCGCGCGCATCGAAGCGGTGGTGCGCGACGAGTTCGCGGACTATCTGGAGCGCCACGGCAGCCACTGAAGCAGGCGGCGCGCCAGCCGCCTTATCGGGTCACGTCCAGCTCCCAGCCCGGCTCCAGGTGGTCGGGGTTGTCGGCGAGCCGATAGCGCGGGTTCAGGTTGATCAGTTCGCGCAGCGCGAAGTTGGCCACCTGCTGGTCCGGCGTCATCGCCTGGGCCTGCGCCTCGGCCTTCTGGCCGTCGGACAGCAGCGTGTCGAGATGCGCGCCGGCAATGCCCCATAGGGTGGAACTGGCGACGTGGTCGGGGCTGTAAGGCTGCACGCGTACCGTTCCGGAGCCGGGGCGCTCCCTCGGGGTCTCCCTGGGCGGTTCTGTGGGGGGCTCTTTCGGCGGCTCCTGCGGCGGCGTGGATCCCGTCGGCGGCGCCGGCGGGGTCGATGGGCCGCCGCCGGGCGTCGGCGTCGGCCGCGGCGCGCCCTTGTCCTCGTCCTTGAGCAGCTCCACCAGGATCTTGGCGCCGAAGTTGACCATTACGCCGCCACCCAGCAGCACCAGCCCCTTGGGCATGGCGCGGCCGAAGAAATCCCATTTCTGCGCCAGCCATGGCGTGACCGGCTTGTCGACGGCGTCGGGATCGGCGGCCCTGGCCAGCCGGTTTTTCTCGGCATTGATCAGCTTCTGCTCGTTGCGCGACTGCAGGTGCGCGCCGATGCCGAACGCCGCCAGGCTGCCCGCCTCGATCGCCCCGACCACGCCGCCGGTATGCATCATGTCGGCCACGGCCAGCGGCACCGCGCCGACCGAATACGCGTTCATCACGAACTTGCGCAGCCGCGCGCCCAGCAAGGCGGGTTGCGCCAGCCCGGTGTGATAACCCGCGCGGGCGGCAAAGTTGACCGTGCTCAGCACCGAGTTGGCGGCCAGGAACACCGCGCTGCTGTAGGTCAGCGGCTCGCCGACCTGGGTCACGCCGTGCTCGCCGAACCACAGCATGGTGTTGCCGTTGTTGATCGCCAGCGTGGTCAGCTGCAGCGCGTCGTTGACCTGCCCGGCCCGGGTATCGGGCGTCAGCATCGAGGCGCCGATGGTGCCGATCACTGCCTGCGCCTCGCGGATCTTGTCCGCCGCCTCAGGCAGGTCCTTCTTGTCGGGGGCGTGGGCGTAGGCGTCGAGCTGGTCGAGCGCCCTGGCAAACTTCTGCTGGTTCGCTTCGTTGATGCCCCACACCGCGGTGCCGGGCTTCTCGGTCAGCGTGCGGCGCAGCCAGGCGATATCGGCGGGCGTGTGCGTGCCGGCGCGCCGGATCACCTTGTTGGCATGCACGGTGCGCCCCATCGCCACGCTGCCGCGGTAGATGAAGCAGCCGGCGCTGGTCAGCACCAGGTTGGCACCGGTCTGCGCCGAGATTGCCGCGGCGCCGGAGGCGGCGGCGAAGGTGCCGGCCGCCGACACCGCCAGCGCGGTGCGCACCTTCCACGGCCGCGGGCCATTGCCGCCGGGCGGCGGTGCGTTGCCGGCCGGACCATGCGAGATGGTGGCGCGCACCACTGCGCCCTCCCCGCCGTCGCGGCCCTGCGTGCCGTCGCTGCCCCTGGCGCGCGCTGCCTGCTGCATCGCGTCCAGCATGCGATACACCGCGCTCCCTTGCGACGCATCCGCGCCGGTCTCGACATGGGTCAGGTCGGCCACCTTGACCGTGCCGTCCGGGAACAGCGCGAACTCCACGTCGCCCAGGTGCAGGCGGCGCGTCTTCATGGTGTCGGCCAGCGCGGCGATATCGCGCGCCGAGCGGTCGTTGAGCAGCGCGGCAGGTTCGGGCCGCAACTGGCCGGCGGCGTCGAACAGGTCCTTGCTGCTGGCCGCGTAGCGTTCATAGCCGATGGCCGGGCGCCCGAACGCCTCGAGCGATGCCGGCCCGAAGCTGCGCACGGTGTCCAGCCCGTGCGTGCCGGCGGCCTCGGCCATGGCGGCGCGCTCGCCGTGCACCATGTCGCCCAGCCAGGCTTCGTTGGCGATGCCGACCGCCAGGTCCTTGCCGAGCGCAAACACCGTCTTGGCCCCGCCGCTGCCCAGCCGGGGACCCAGGTAGCTCTCCAGCCGCACCCGTTCGCGGGTGCCGTCGGGCCGGCGCAGGAACACGTTGCCGTGGTGGTCGATCTTGAAGCTGTGGCCGGCGTAGGGATCGGGCTGCGGCGACACGCGGCGCCAGCGGCCCGGCTGCGCCAGGTCGATCTGGCTCCTGGCCGGGTCCTGCGCGTAGGCGCCGCGGCGCAGCGCGAACTCCGGCACCAGCACCTCGGTGCCCATCACATCGGCCACCTGCTGCGCCAGCATGCGTCCCTGCGGCGCATGCGCGCCGTCCAGCGCCAGCACGATGGGCTGGCCGGGTTCCCAGTCGTGCGCCAGCAGCAAGGCCAGCTCGTGGGCGCCGACGCCCTCGCCCGCCTCGCCGCGCAGGCCGCCCTCGGGGCGCACGGCGCCGACCACCACCAGATGATCCCCGGGCGCGTTGACACGCACCGCCGGCTCGCCCAGCGCCAGTTCGGCCCAGCGGTCCGGCACCTGCTGCCAGCCTGCGGGCACGGGATCGCCCGCGGCGCGCGCGCCATGCTGGCGCACCGGCTTGCCGCCGCCGGTGACCGCCACCAGCGGCAGCGCCGGCATGGCGCCGTGGAAGCGGCCGCCGTCCAGCACATGCACCGGCGCGCCCGACGCCGCCATGGTGGCGGGATCAGCGGCCACGCGCAGGCGCGCGCCATAGGCCAGGTCGCTGCCCGGCGCGCGGAACGCATCCACGTCGAGCCGGCCGTCGGCGCCGTAGACACGGGCGTTCAGGCCGGTGGCCAGCTCCTGCACCAGCGACACCGCGCCGTCCTGCCCGTAGCAGCCGTACAGCACCACCGGCATGCCCTCCTGGTAGTCCGGATGCGCGCGGATGCGGTCGATCACCGCCGCGGCGTCGATCCGCGACGATGGGCCGTCGCCGGCGCGCATCGCGACGCCGCCGAACAGGCCCTCGGCGCGCACCGTGAAATGTCCGGGAACCTGCGGCACCGACACCGCCACCGCCTCGTCGCCAAAGGTCTTCTGGCCGGCCTGCTGCGCCAGGTCCAGGTCCGCGCGCCCGCGCGGAAACTGCTCCAGCTGGGCCAGCACGTCGATGCGGCGCCCGTCCTGCTGGCGCACCAGCGGCAGGCCGGCGCGGAAGTCGTCGGGCAACGCGGCGCGCATCTCGCCGTGGTAATCCGGATTGAGCGCAAAGCCTTCCGCGTGCGGCTTGTGCCCGCGCAGCGACAGCGGCACGGTGCCGATCACGCTGCGCGCGTCGACCGCGCCGTGCCGCGCCGCCTCGCGCTGCGAAACGATGGCGATGCGGAAGTTGCCGCCTGCCTGCAGCGCCGGGCCGAGGTCGCGCATGGCCTGCTGCAGCGACAGGAACGACGCTTCCGGCAGCCCCGCGCGCAGCGGCACCGACAGCCCATCGCCATGGGTCACCACGTAGTGCACGCCGGCCAGGCGCCCGCCGGAGGCATGGATGCCGTCGACCGTGGCCTCGATCGCGGCGCGGCTCGGCGCGCCGTCGCGCACCGACCAGCTGCCGTCGCGAATCTGCGGGCGCGTCGCGGGCAGGGCCGCCGGCCGGCCGCCCGCGTCGTCGGCGCTGCTTGCGGAAGCGGTCTTGCGCGGCAGCTGCCCGCCGTGCGCGACCACCGCTTCGGCGGCGTCCGCCAGCGGCGTGCGCGCCAGCGCCGGCCCGCCCGGCAGCGGTGCGCCCGCGGCACCCGGACCGCGCGGCGTGCCGCCGGCGGCGGCGCGTCCGTACAGCGTGATCACCGCCTGGTGCACCTCGGTCGAAAAGCCATCCACCGTTGCCACCCGCTCGCGCGAGACGCCGTCGACGGCGCCGGCATCGGCCGCGGCCTGCAGCACGCGGCCCAGTTCCTCGGGGCTCTGGAAGCGTTCCGGCATATTGCCCCGGCGCAGCAGCAGCGCCGACACCGCGTACGCGCCCCAGTTCGACACGCTGGCGGTGACCACATGGTCCACCGGCACCACCGCGGCGATATCGCTGCCGTCGAGCGCGCGCGGGATCAGTCCGCCCACACCGCCCATGCCGGCCTCGTTGCCGCCGTCGCCGACGCCCAGGGTCTCGATGCCGTCGATGGCATTGGCTTCCAGCACGATCTGGTCCAGCGCCGGGTTGAAGTCGTCGATGCCGATGCCGCGCATATTGTGCTTGGTGCCGCGCGCGCTGCGCGACGGCAGCTCGATCGCCATCACCCGGTCGGGGCCGACCTCGCGCAACAGCGCGCGCGCCGGACCGGCCGCGCTGCCCACCGGGGCATCGAACACGCGGATATTGTCGAGCGGCTCGCCCATCTCGCGCAGGATGCCCTCCAGGATCGGCCGGTTGGCCGAATCCACCACGTAGGTCACCTGCTTGCCGCGTAGCCGCAGCGCGCGGCCCAGTTCCGCGGTGCCCGGGGGGCCGTCGGTTTCCGGCATGTCCTTGGCCACCGAAAAGCCGGTCACCAGCATCACGTTGCTGGCGTCTTCCAGCGACGCCGCGGCGCGCTCGGCACCGCCCGGCATGTAGAACTCGCGCAGGCCACGGCCGATATAGTTGAAGCTGATGCGGTCGACCGGCGACAGGTGGCGTCCGCCGTCGACCAGCGCCAGCGCCGCCGACACGTCGGCGGCCTCGCCGAAGGCAGTCTTGAACACGCGGATATCGGGGCGCCGCCCCATCGCGTGCGCCAGGCCGGACACCCGCGACGGCTGGCCGGTGGTGAAGACGATGGTCGGCAGGGTCTTGTCGTCGGGCACCGCCGACGGGTCCAGCGGCTGCTCCAGCAGTGCGCTGCGGTCGATCAGGCCCTGGTCGACCAGCATCTCCACGCCCTTGCGCGCCTGGTACTGCATCGGGTCGATCAGCCTGACGTCGCTGCGGCCGATGGCATCGAGCTGCTGGCGCACCAGCGTCTCCAGCGCGGGATAGTGGGTGCAGCAGAACCACAGCGAGGTAGCGTCGGCCGGGATCTGCTCGGCGTTGATGTACTTGGCCACCAGCCCCTTGAGCTGTTCCAGCTGCGCGCCGTCGGCGAGGTGCATGAGGTTGTTGACCGCATCGGCCCACTCGGTCGCGCCGATCTCCTTGACCGTGACGCTGCCGCCGCTGGCCTCTGCCACCGCTTCCAGGTAGGCGTGCAGCTTGACCGTGCCGGGCGTGGCCACCACCACCGGGCGCGCGCCGCCCTCGGTGACGATCTTCGGCGCGGTCTGCATGATCAGGTTGACCACCTTGGCCTGGTGGGTGCCGGCCAGCGCCTCCGGAAACGCCGTGCAGGCGGTGTTGCAGGCAAACAGGTCGACCGCGCCCCTGGCCTTCTGCGCCGCGACCACGCCGGCGTGAACCAGGTTGACCAGGTCGCCGCGCTCGCGCCCGCCGTAGGTGCCGGCGGCATGGTCGGTAAAGGCCACCACCTGCACCGCCTTGCCGGTCATGGCATAGGTATGGCGCGCGATGTTCTGCGCTGCCAGCAGGCCGCCGTTGCTGGAATCGAAGGCGGTGATGACGATCGCATCGTCCTGCACGCGGATGCCGAAGTCGGCCGGGTCGACGCCGTCGGGCAGGAAGCGCCGCTGGATGCCCTCGAACAGCTGGGCCATGTCAAGCCCCGCGGGCAGGCGCTCGGCCGCCTTCTGCAGCAGCTCGTAGACCCCCTTCTGCACGGTCTTGTCGTAGCCGCGCACGCTGGTGGCGCCGACCTCCAGCGTGACGCCGTCGCGCGCCTTGTGGCGCGCCATGGTGTCGAGCAGCGCGCCCACGGTCTCCACGCTCGGCATGCCGCTGTCGCGGCCCAGCGCGCGCTGCACGCCGAAGCCGATCGCCTGCGCCGCCAGGTTGGAGTTCATGCCCGTCACCAGGTGGTCGGCGCCGACGTCGGACCAGCTGTCGGCGAGCTGCTCGGTTACCGCCATGTCGCGCAGCAGGCGGTCGCGCGCGGCGCGCATGCCGGCCTCGTTGCCGTGGTCGCCCACGGCAATGGTGACCATGTCGGCGATGTCGTTGGCGTCGATCAGCAGCTGGTCGAGCATGGCGTTGCCGCGCACCCGCTCGCCATTCTGCAGCCGGTATTCGTTGTTGGTGTTGCGCCCGGCCACTTCCACCGCGACCACCGCCTGCGGCTTGTGCATCGCCAGCAGCGCGCGCGACTGGCGCCCGGCGCTGGCGAAGTCGCGGGCCGAGAAGGTCTCGACGCGCGCATTGGGCTGGTTCAGGTCCTGGCGCAGCATCTTGCGCAGCGTGCGCGCATGGGCGCGGTCGGTCACATAGACCACGTCCTTGCCCAGCGAGGCCAGGTAAGCGCCCAGCGAGGCCGCCCCGACCGGGCCGTTGGTCTCGGCGCGGCCGTGGGCGGTCAGCGGGCCGGTGACGATCATCACCGAGTCCAGGTCCGCCAGCGCGCGCGCGGCCATCTCGGCGCCGTAGGGCACGCCGATGTTCTCCATGCTGCCGTCGATCCACAGCACGTTGTCCAGCGGCGAGATCGCGTTCTGCCGCAGCGACATGCGCGCGGGGGCTTCGGGCCCGTCGGCATGCGCCACCACCGCGGGGCCGTGGCTCACCGTGCGGCGCTGCACGCCGGCCTCGCCGTCGCCGGCGGGGTGGCGCGGCGCGCGCGCCAGCGCCGGCGTGCCACTGGCGGTGCGGCGGCGCGAGGCCGGCACCGGCGCGTCGGCGCGGCCGCCGCCGCTGCGCTCGCCCGACGGGTTGCGCGCGGCGGATTCGGTCATGTAGCGCGCCATGGCCCGGTTCATGGCTCGGTCCATCATGCCGTGGATCACCCGTTCCTGCAGCAGGCTGCCGCGCGCAACCGCCATGTCGAAGGCCGCGGCGGTGCTGAGTTTGGCCGATTGCCAGGGCGTGAGGCGCTGCGGCGTGCGCAGGTCGCGGGCCGCAGCGGTGCCGCCGTCGCTCGCCGGCGTGGCGCCGTTGCCGCGCTCCGGGGTCGCGGGCCTGGCCGCGCCCGGGGCGGGTTCGCCGTCGGCCTGCTTGCCGGAGCGGCCGGACTGGCCGTCGGCGTCGGTGCGCGCGGGCGCGTGGCCCTCGGCGTCGGGGCCGGCCGGGCCGCGCCGCGTGGTCGGCCGCGTCGCGGCTGGCACGCCATTGGCGTCGCGGAAATCCCCCAGCGCTTCCGGTGTCGCGCCACGCACCGGTGCGCCGATGCCGGCCGGATCGCCCGCGCCGACGCCGCGCCCGCGCATGGCCTGGTAGCCGTCGCGCACGGATTCGCCAATGCGCTTCTGCATGGCGAACGGCAGCATCTGCGTCGCGCCCATCAGCAGCATGGCGCCGTTCTGCAGTTTCTCCGACACGCTCATCTCGCTGCCATGCTCGGCGAACATGGCGGCCTGCTGCAGGGTCTGCACGCCGCCGATGCCGAAGCCCACGCCGTTGAGCACGCGGCTGGCGCTGCCGTAGTGGCCGGCGCTGTGGGTCAGCATGCCGCCCGCCATCTGGCGCAGCGGGTTGGTGCTGCCGGCCAGCCGGGTGCCGGCGTTCATCGCCAGCGCGCCGGTCTTGGCCAGGCCCATGCCGCCCATGCCCGCCAGCGAGCCGGCGACGTTGAGCCACTGCGCCATCGCTTCCTGGCTGGCAAAGGGATTGACCGAGCGGCCATGGTCCGAAATATTGTCCAGCGCGGCCCACGAGGTGCCGACGCCGTAGCCCATGCTGCCCACCATGCCGACCCACGCCGCGGCCACCAGGGGCGTCAGCGTGCCGCCCGAGGCCACCGCCAGCACTCCGCCGGCGACCGCGCCGACCGCGGCCACGCCCAGGTTGACCCAGCCCCACACCTTCTCGCTGGTGGTGACGATATGCGCGTCCATCGCGGCGTAGTCGACATGGCCGTCGCGGCCCAGGTCCAGGTTCTCGGCGAAGTAGACCGTGCCCTTGTCGGAGAGCAGGTTGTTCTCCTGGAAATCGCGCTTCGCGTCCAGTTCCTCCTTGCCGTAGACCGCACCCTGGTCGTCCACCCACAGGGTCTTGCCGTCCTTGCCCTCGAACTCGAACACCGCGGTCTGGTACGGCACCCCGCCGGGGCCGGCCACGTACATCGGGATCGCCCTGACCGTGGTGCCGGCCTTGGCGTCGGCGGCGATCTGCTCGCGGATCGCGCTGGCGTCGCCCTGCGGCGCGCCCAGGGCGATGGCTTCGGACAGTCCCTTCTCGTCCGAGGCCTTGGCGCTGAGTTCTTCCTTGCGCATCGCCAGGCTGTCGAAGGTCTGCCGCAGGATCTCGTCCTTGTCGAGCTCGAAGCGCTGGTTGGCTTCCTTTGCCTGGTCGGTGCCGGCGTAGTCCTCGCTGCCGCGCTGCACCGCATTGCGCAGGTAGACGTCGGACATCACCGGCGCCTCCTTGCTCGACTTCAGCGCCTGCTCGAACGCGGCCGACAGCCCGATATGGCCCTTGGCGGCCGCGTCCTGGGCGCCGCCGTAGATGCGTCCCTGGCGCGACGACCCGGCCTGGTTCGCCATCATCAGCATGCTGACCTCGTTGTCGCGATCGGTCAGCCAGCTGGCCGTGCTGGTCGCGGCCGGGGCCGTGCCGGGCTGGGCCTGCGGGTTGCGCGCGTAGTAGCCGGCATCGGCCGCATCGACCACCGCCGACAGGCCATGGTAGAAGTCGTCCCAGTCGTTGTACCCCGGCGACTGGCTGTTGTTGCGCCCGGTCCAGTCGTTGCTGTATTCGGCCTTCACCGTATCGAGCAGCGTGCCGGCGTCTTCCTCGATCAGGTGCGGCGCCACTTCCTGCAGGTAGACGCCGACCTTGTCGGCGTACATCTTCTCCTGGCCGATGATGGGCCGGCCCTCGTCGTCGTGGGTCTTGTTCTTCAGGTCCTTGTCCATCGACGCTTCGATCTGCGCCTTGAACAGGTCGTCGCTGAAGCGGTCGTCGTGCACGTCGACGTAAAGTTCGCGCTCCTCGGGCGTCTGCGCGGCATCGGCGCCGGCCTTGCGGATCTGCAGCGCGCCGGTGACGTCGCCGCTGTCCAGCTTCTGCGCGATGCCGCGGGTCATGGCGTCCACCCGCAGCGGTACCGAGCCCTCCATGTAGCCGAGCATCCGGTTCAGGCCGTTGGCCGCCTGGTCGCGCTCGGCCTGGCTGAGCTTGGGATCCTCGCTGCGCGCCTTGAGCTGCTCGACGGTATAGCCGAGCAGGCCTTTCTCGGCGACGCCCTTGTCGTAGGCGATCCGGGCCGGATCGGTCGCTGGCAGGTCGGCGGCCGGAACCAGGCCGTCCGCGCCCAGCGCCTTGAACATGACGTAGCCGGCCGGGTTGTGTTCCATCAGCGCGCGCTCGGCCTGCGGCAGGTCGCGCGGCGTGGTGGCGTTGGGATCGGTCCTGGCCTGGGGATCCAGCGTCAGCCCCTGCGCCTGCGCCATCGCCAGCGTGGTCGGGTCGTTCTGCGCCAGCTTGCGCTCGAAGTCGGTGGATGGCGTGAGGTGCGCCATCTCGCCGGCGATGCGCCCGCGCAGGTCGACCCGGTCGATCAGCTGGCCCATGCCGCCCTCGGTGCCGTAGCGCGCCTTCAGGTCCTGCACCGCCTGCTGCCGATAGCTGTCCGGCACCTTGATGCCCTTTCCCGACGCCAGCGCCTGCAGCTGAGCGTCGGCGTCGCTGACCTTGCCGTTGGCCAGGGTCAGGTCGTACGAGCGGTCCGCCATCGAGAGGGTGCGGTCGTGCGGCTCGTTGCGCAGGTCCTTCAGCGCCTGGTCGGCGTCCTGCTTGTAGCCGTTCGCCGCGACCGTGTCGATCTCTTTCTGCATGGCGCCGAGGAAGGTCTCCTCGGCCTTTACCCGTTCCTGCTGGGCCTGCTCATGGGCGTCGCGCGCGGCGACGAGTTCGTCGTCGGCCTCGGGCTCGAAGCGCCGGATGCCGCCGGGAATCTTCAGGTACGCGGCCTGTTCCGCGTCGACCCTGGCGGCGGCCTGCTGCTCTTTTTCCTGCGCCAGCACCACGTTGAAGCGCGCGCCCTGGGTGTCGCGCGCCTGCTGCGTGCTTTCGTTCTTCAGGAATTGCGTCTTGGTCTCTTCGATATTCAGCGCGACGTTCGGATCGTCATAGCGCTTGCGGATCTCCTCGGCCTTGGCCTCGACCGCGGCCTTGACGTCCCCGCCGGTGGCCGCGGCGTTGTTGGCGGCCACGCGCAGCTCGTTCTGCGCGCCGCCCATCACGTTGCCGTACTTCAGTCCCAGCGGCTGCCACTCCTTGTCGGTCATGGCGCGGCCGTCGAGATCGGCCACCACCTTGTCATAGGCGTCCTGCGCTTGCTGCTGCCAGCCATCGGTCAGCGCCTTCGCATCGTTTTCCTTCTTCTTGCGCGCTGCCTCGGCGGGGTCGGTCTTGGGCTTCTCGGGCGCCGGCGCATCGACCTGCATGGCCTTGGGCGACTGCGCGCCGGTGGCATTGGCGGTGTAGAGCGCCGGCGTCACCACCACCGCCTGCGGCTTGTCAGGCTGGTCCGCAGGTCTGGCCTGCTGATTTTGTTGGGTTTGTTGCGACTGTTGCGCCTGCTGCGTGTTCTGGGTGTCTTGCTGGCGCTGGGTTTCGCGCGCCTCGGCGGCGCGCTGGGCGCGTTCGGCGGCTTCGCGGGCGGCCCGCTCGGCGGCCTCGCGCGCGGCTTCGGCGGCGGCACGGGCCGCGGCCTCGGCGGCCGCGCGCGCGGCAGCCCGGATGGCATCCATGAAATCCAGCATGACGCAAGTCTCCTGGCGACGCCGGCGCCTGCCGGCAGGTCAGACGGTTGCCGATGCCCTGGGTGGCCGGGGCCACGCGCAAGCAGCGGACAAGCCGCGGGCATCATGCGCGCCGATTCTGCGCGCGCCGGCGGCGCAGGCCAACTATGGGAATTCGTAGGGCCCGCAAGGACAGCCTGGCTACAGGCGGTTGTTGTCGAGGTCGGTCACCAGCATGCAGCCCGGCGCATGAGTGATGCAGATCGCGGGCCGTGCCTCGCGGATCACCGCCTGCGGCGTGACGCCGCAGGCCCAGAACACCGGGATTTCATCGGCGTCGAGCGGGACCGCATCGCCGTAGTCGGGCGATTCGATATCCTCGATGCCGATCAGCCGCGGGTCGCCGATATGCACGGGCGCGCCGTGCACATCGGGATAGCGCGCGGTGATCTCGGTGGCCAGGATCGCGTCGGCGGCCTTGAGCGGGCGCATCGATACCACCAGCTTGCCCGACAGCCGGCCCGCCGGGCGGGTCTCGATCGCGGTGCGGTACATGGCGACGTTGCGGCCCAGGTTGATGTGCTTGAGCGGCACATTGGCCGCCAGCAGCGCCTGCTCGAAGGAGAACGAGCAGCCGATCGCAAAGGCGACGAAGTCGTCGCGCCACAGCTCGGTGATGCCGGTGGTCTCGTGGTAGGCGTTGCCATCGCGGTAGACCCGGTACATCGGCACGTCGGTGCGGATGTCGACATCGCGACCGAGGTTGCGGAACACCGGGTCGCCCGGATCGGTCACGTCGATCAGCGGGCAGGCCTTGCGGTTGAGCGCGCAGAACTGCAGGAAGTCATAGGCCCAGTCGCGCGTCAGGATCACGATATTGGCCTGCACGTGGCCGCGCGCCAGGCCGCTGGTGTGACCGCGGTAGCGGCCCGCGCGGATCAGCTGGCGCAGTGCGGCGGGGTCTTCGGGCAGGAGCGAGGCGGCGTGCTGGAGCGGCTGGTTCATGGTCGGCAGGCGGGCGCCGGGCGGCGCGCAAAGTCGGGTTGACCTGCCGATTCTGGGCGCCCGCCGGCGCCGGCGTCCAACAAATCTTTCGGATCGAGCGCGATAAAGGAATCCGATGACTACGAGCCCGCGTGGGGTGCCGCCGACGCCGCCGCCGGCGGCTGCACCGGCACCGCCATGTCCTCGCCGACCTCGGCGCAGAATTCCGCCACCACGCCGGTGGCCAGCCCGACGATCGACTCGTTGACCTCCAGCCCCGCGCCGATGCGCCACGAGGCGACGATATCGAGCGCGGGCGGATGGTTCTCCACGTCCACCACCGACAGCGTGCCGTCGGCCAGCTCCTTGCGCACCAGTGCCGGCGGCACCGCGCCGATGCCGAAGCCGTCGCCGATCAGCCGTGTCATCGCCGCCACCGAGTTCACGCAGTTGATGCGCGGCGAGGCCACGCCGTTCAGGTGGAACAGGCTCAGTATGTCCTGGTGCGGGCGCGAATTCTTGACGAAGGTGATGACGCGCTCGGCGGCCAGTTCATCGAGCGAGGCATAGGGCCGGTCACAGGCGGAGCCGGTGGCGACGATCCAGCGGATCGGGTAGCGCGCCAGCTCGACATTGCGCACCGTTTCCAGCCGCAGCAGGTCGGTCTGGAAGATCACGTCGAGATAGCCCTTCTGCAGCTGGTCGCACAGGTTCAGCGCGGCATCGGCGGTCAGCTCGATTTCGAGCGCCGGATAGGCCTGCATGGCGCGCTTGACCACGGTCGACAGCCAGGTATGGATCACCGAGTCCATCGCGCCGATGCGCACCCGCCCCGCGATGGCGCGCGAACGGTCGAGCGACTGCCGCATATGGTGCATGGTGTTGACCATCTTCTCGGCATACTCCAGCACGCGCTGGCCCTCCGGCGTCAGCGTGACGCCGCGCGAATCGCGCAGGAACAGCTTGACCCCCAGGTCTTCCTCCAGCACGGCGATGCGGCTGGAAATCGAGGCCTGCGTGCTGAACAGCTTCTCCGCGGTCAGCCGGAAGCTGCGCAGGCGGGCCACCCAGACAAAGGTTTCGAGAAAGCGCAGGTTCATGGGCGATGGATGCGGGCCGGGCGCTGCGGCGTCGGCATGGTGAGCGACAGAATCTACGCGATCACACGGTGGCAAACAAGCGTTTGAAAGCGGCGCCCGGGCGCGTGCCCCGCCGCGGTGCGGCATCGGGACCCGCCGCGCTCACGCCCCCAGCGGCGACGGCTGCGACGGCGTCGGGGCCTGGCGCGGCGGGATCAGCGCCGGGCCGCGCGCGGCCGCTTCCTCGGCTTCTTGCTGCGCGGCTTCCGCCTGCGCCTTCATGCGCTGCAGCGCGGCAAGCAGGTCGTCGCCCAGCGCAGCCGGGTACTCCGCGCGCGCGCCGTCGGGCACCGCCGACGGGTCCAGCCACACCTGCCAGGTCACGCGCGTGGTGCCCACGTCCGGCCCCGGCGTGGCCTGCAGCCGCCCGCGCGTATGGCTGGAGAGCTTGCGGTAGCTGTAGGAGTACGGCCCCCTGTCGGTCAGCACGTCGACCGCCGGCAGGCCGCCGGCCCGGTGGGCCATGCGGCGCACCGTGCCCGGGCTGCCGCTGCCCAGCACCACGCGGCAGTCCTTGTAGACGGTGTCCCAGTCCGGCACCGCGCAGTAGCCGCCGGCCAGGTCCCAGACGCGTGCCGGATCCGCCTGCACCTCGACCGAGCGCTCCACCGGGATCAGCTGCGCGTGCGCAGGCGCCTGCCACGCGAGCAGCAGCGCAGGCACGGCGAGCCGGAGCGAGGACAAGGTCAGGCGGGCAAGGCTGGGCATCGGCAAGGCGGCTCGCGCAGGGTCGGGACAATGGCTGCAAGCCTAGCCGAGCGCGGCGGCGTATGCCATTACCGAAGGCTCGTAGCCGCCGTGCGCGCGCGGCCCGCCCTACGGGTTTCCGTAGGCCCGCGGCCAACCCGCATGCGCTGGCGCGCCGTATGCTTATGCCCTCGCGGGTGCGGCCCGCGCGCCGCCGCCGCATCGGGGAAAACCCGCGGGCCGTGGCGATGGCGCCACGGGCCAGGCCCGCGCCAGCCGCGCATTGACGGGCTTTCAGCACAGGAATCAATTTTTCTTATCGGCCGCCGCCCGAAAAACTAGTTGGACGCGGGCTGCCGTGCCTTTCAAGAATGCAGTCAGCGGGCGCACCGCAGGAGGCGCTGCAACCGCGTGCCGCCGCGCCATCGATACCCGCCATCGATATGCGCCAGCGGTAGCCGGCAACGCATGCCGGCACCACAAGGCAAGCGCCGCGCAGCGCGCGCTGCCAGGCCGAGCCAGACATCGCACGAGAGGAATGCATGGAAACGCAGATCGGCAGTATCCAGAGCCCCCAGCCATCGTCACCCGCCAGCAGCGAGGCCGCCCCTTCGCGCGGCTTCTTCTCCTGGTACCGCGACATCAGCGCCAATGAGCGCCGCACCTTCTGGAGCTGCAAGGTCGGCTACGCGCTCGACGCCATGGACACGCAGTTCCTGAGCTTCGTCATCCCCACGCTGATCGCCACCTGGGGCATCAGCCGCGCCGACGCGGGCTTTATCGGCACCGCCACGCTGCTGACCTCGGCCGCGGGCGGCTGGGTCGCCGGCATCCTGTCCGACCGCATCGGCCGCGTGCGCACGCTGCAGCTGACCATCCTGTGGTTTGCCTTCTTCACCTTCCTGTGCGGGCTGGCGCAGAACTATGAACAGCTGCTGGTGGCGCGCGCGCTGATGGGCTTCGGCTTCGGCGGCGAATGGACCGCCGGCGCGGTGCTGATCGGCGAAGCCATCCGCGCGCAGGACCGCGGCAAGGCCGTGGGCATGGTGCAGGCCGGCTGGGCCGTGGGCTGGGGGCTGGCGGCGCTGCTCTACGCGCTGGTGTTCTCGCTGCTGCCCGCCGAGACCGCGTGGCGCGTGCTGTTCCTGATCGGGCTGCTGCCGGCGCTGTTCGTGATGGTGCTGCGCCGCCTGGTCAAGGAGCCCGAGGTCTATACCGAGCACAAGGCCCGCGAAGCCCAGGCCAGCGAAAAGACCTCGTTCGCCGCGATCTTCTCGCCGCGCCTGCTCAGCATCACGCTGCGCGCGGCGCTGCTGACCACCGGCGCCCAGGGCGGCTACTACGCCATCACCACCTGGCTGCCGACCTTCCTCAAGACCGAGCGCGGCCTGACCGTGCTGGGCACCGGCGGCTACCTGGCGATGGTGATCGTCGGCTCCTATATCGGCTATGTCACCAGCGCCTACCTGACCGACCGCATCGGGCGCAAGCGCAACTTCATCCTGTTCGCGCTGGGCTCGATGACGATCGCGCTGGCCTACACGCACATCCCCGTCAACGACACCGTGATGCTGCTGCTGGGCTTTCCGCTGGGCTTCTTCGCCTCGGGCATCTTCGCCGGCATGGGCGCGTTCCTGACCGAGCTGTTCCCGACCAGCGTGCGCGGCTCTGGCCAGGGCTTCTGCTACAACGTGGGCCGTGCCATCGGCGCGTTCTTCCCGTTCCTGATCGGCCATGTCAGCCAGCAGATGTCGCTGGGCCACGCCATCGGCATCTTCGCCGCGGCCGCGTATGGCGTGCTGATCCTGGCCGCGCTGACGTTGCCGGAAACGCGCGGCAAGGCGCTGGAAGCTTAGCGACGGCAAAAACCCTACGCGCGGCAGGGATGCCGCCGCCGGAAATCGACAGAAGCCGGCGACAACTGCCAGCATGACATCGCCGCGGTCCGGCGCCGCGGCGCGCAAAAACAACAACAATCAAGGCGGCCCCACGCGGGCACGCCAGTCCTTCCGACGGGATTCGGGTCAGCAGTATGTCGGGCTTGCCAGCTCGACGGCAATGCAGCGCAGCCGCGATACGCGCTGGCGATGGCCGGCCGCCGTGCAGCATCGGCGGACCGCCACGACCGGCACGACGCGCCGCGCCCCGCAGTGCCGCCGCGCAGGCCAGCCCCGTTTGCGCGCGTGGACCGGCTCACAAGGCCGTGGTCGCACGCCAAGACTCGTTGTCGGAGGCCTACATGATCAAAGATGTGGAAGTCGTGCCGTACCGTGACGCGGGGGCGTCCGGGCATGGCACCGCAGCAACCACCGCACGCCCCACGGCCCGCCCGGCCCCCGCTCCCGGCATCGCGCCGGCGCTGGTGGCCAACAACGGCATCAAGGTATTCGGCGAGCGCCACCTGGTGCCGGTCAGGCAGCGCGTGCGCCACGGCGCCACCCCCGGCCTGGTGACTGCGCTGCAGGCCGAGCCCACCCACGAAGGCCGCAGCGCCGTGATGCAGTCCGCCATCCGCGCGATCGGCTTCGACTGGCTGGGCTACGCCACCGCCGCCCATGTCGGCGGCCAGCTGCAGCCGCGCACGTTCTTTGAAAGCTATTCCCCGCCGGGCTGGCGCGAGCGCTATTTCCGCGAGCGCTACTACGAGATCGACCCGCGCACGCCGCAGCCGGGCACGTTCTGCCTGCCCACCGTGTGGGATGCCGACGACCTGGCGCAGACGCCGCTGGGCAACGTGCCGCCGCTGCGCCGTCGCCGCTTCCTGGAGGACCTGCGCGATGCCGGCGTGCGCAGCGGCATCTTCCTCAACCTGCCGATGCCGGGCAACAGCGAGTTCGTGCTGATCAGCTTTATGTCAGGCATCGAAAGCCGGCGCTGGATCGGCGATTCGGTGGTGGGGCAGGCGCTGGCGATGGGGCTGGCGCTGCATGAGTTCCTGACCTGCCACGTCGAGATCCCCGCATTTGCCGGCCGCCATCGCGAAGGCCTGTCCGACGTGCAGCGCGATATCCTCGCCTGCCTGGCGCAGGGCCTGTCGGACAAGGAGATCGCGCGGCGCATGGACATGTCGATCTTCAACGTGGATTACCACATGCGCCGGCTGCGCAGCCACTTCGGCGTGCGCAACCGCGTGCAGCTGGCCAGCGCGGCAACGCTGCTGCGGCCGCCGGGGGTACCGCTGTCAGTGGACAGGGAGAAGGATGCGGCGGGGGTGATTGCGGCTTAGTTTGATGGTTTTGGCTTGAGTTTTGGCCGAACTTTGGCTATCGCCTTAGCCTTGGCTCGACCGACTGCGTACCCCCTCTCCCGCTTGCGGGAGAGGGTTGGGGTGAGGGCCGGAGCATCAACGAAGTGAAGGCCGTCGCTATTGCCAACGCCCGCCCTCACCCCCGCCCCTCTCCCGCAAGCGGGAGAGGGGAGAAAACCCGCAGCGTGGACATGCCCGATCCACCCCAACCCACCCCAACTCACTCCCCCTTCGCCCACCGCATCAACTCCGCCACCCGCTCGAACAAGGTCCGGTCGATAAACCGGTCCAGCGGCACGTTCAGGTACAGCCGCTGCGCCAGGTCCGAATCGAACGCCGACGGCACCAGGTAGTCCGCCGCGGCCTGACGAATGCGTGCCGCCACCTGGCCGCTGCCCTTGGCCACCACCCGCGGCAGCGTACCGGGCCCGTCGTAGCGCAGCGCCACCGCGTACTGGGTGGAATACACCACCGCGGTCGACACCCGCACCCGTTCGCTGACGCCGAAGAACGCGGCCTCGAAGAACGCCGCGCGGCGGCGCCCGGCCATGATCGGGTCGCCCTGGGTCTCCTTGTATTCGCGGCGGTACTCCTCGACGCTCATGCGCTGGCGCTTCATGAACTGGTGGCGCTCGTGCACGTAGTCCACCACCGCCATCACCAGGTAGATCACGGCGGCCCAGCAACACATGCGCAGGATGATGTAGGCGACCAGCAGCAGGATTTCCGCCGGGCGGGCATAGCCGGTGCGCACCCCATCCTCGATCGCGCCCAGTGCCAGCACATAGACCAGCCCGGCCAGCAGCAGGATCTTGACCAGGATCTTGGCCAGGTTCACCAGGTTGCGCACGGCGAACATGCGCTTCAGGCCCTCGGCCGGGTTCAGCCGCGCCAGGTCCGGCTTGATCTGCTCGAACGCCACCAGCGGTCCCACCTGCAGGAACGCGCCGACGATGCCGCACACCAGCGCCAGCGCCACGATCGGCAGCACGCCCATCAGCAGCAAGCGCGCCGCGGCCTCGCCCAGCACCAGCATCTGCTGGTCGGCCAGGTGCTGCGGCACGCTGCCCATGGCGCTGTGCCACAAGGCCTGGAACAGCCGCACGAAATACCGGCCCAGCAGCCACAGCCCCGCCAGCACGCCGAGAAACACCACCGCCGAGGTGACGTCGCTGCTGCGCGGCACCTCGCCGCGCTTGCGCGCCTCGTCCAGCTTGCGCCGGGTCGCCTCGAGGTTCTTTTCGCTGTCGCTCATTGGGTCTGGATATGCCGCCGCCTATGCTAGCGTGCCGCGCCCCGGCGCAGCATCTCGATCAGGATATTGTCCGGGCGCAGGAAGCCCTGCAGCGTATCGACCATCACCGCCAGCATCAGCACCAGCATCAGGAACGCCACCGAGATCTTGACCGGCTGCGCGAACTGGAACACGTCGAACTGCGGCACGAAGCGCGCGATCAGCGCAAAGCCAAGCTCGACGATCACCAGCAGCAGGAGGATCGGCGCGGCCAGCTTGACTACCCACGAGAACAGCGTGCCGGCGTAGAGGTTGGCAAAGCCCATCGACGCCAGCGACATCTCCGGCCCGAACGACATCACCGGCCAGAACGCGAACGACTCGACGGTCACCCCGGCCATGGCGATAAAGCCGCCCAGCGCCGCAAACAGCGCGATGCCGAAGTGCGACAGCAGGTTCTCCATGGGCCCGTCCTCCTGCTGCGTCACCGGGTCGAAGAAGGTGGCATTGCCCGAGCCGGTCTGGAAGTCGATCAGCTCGCCGATCATCTGCAGCGCGACGAAGAACAGCCCGAACGCCATGCCCAGCAGCAGCCCGATAAAGGCCTCCTTGAAGATCAGCACCAGCCACAGGCCACCGGCGACGGCGTCCAGGTCGATGCGCGCCCCCGGCGACACGAACAGCGCGATCGCCAGCACGATGCCGTTGCGCGCTACCCCGGGGATGGCCTGCTGCGACAGGAACGGCAGCACCGTAAACGCCGTCAGCAGGCGCGGCATCACCATCACGATGGGCATGATGACCTCGCGTCCCCACTGGAACAGCAAGGCAGGATCGAGCAGTTCGGCCTGCATCTCAGGCGTGCCGCGCGTCGTGCCGGCCAGCGTGCCAGGCGCGCGCCGCGGCTTCGTCGATGGCTTCATCCTCGCGCCGCCCGGCGCCGGCGCGCAGCGCGCGGCGCTCGCGCAGCGCCAGTTCGCGCGCGCCGTCCAGCCGCGCCTGCGCGCGCAGCAGTGCGTGGCGGGCCTGGTCGAAGGCGGCACGCCGCCGGGCCACCTCGTCGAGCACCGTGGCCAGGTTGGCATTGGCGCGGGCGATGCGGGCGTCGAAGGCGTTCTGCCAGCCCTGCGCATCGAGCAGCCCCGACACCGACACCCCGCCCTGCGAGGCGCCCTGCCGCAGGCGTTCGATGAACGCCGCGCGCTCGGCCAGCGCGCCTTGCACCGCCTGCTGCGCGGCCTCGGCCTGCCGCAGCCCGGCCATCACCTGCGCGCGGTGCTGCTGCAGCGCGCGCAGCGCCTCTTCGTGGCGGCGCTGGCGCACCGCCTCGAGCTGGCCCAGGCGCGGGTCGGCGCCGCCGGCCGTCATCGCGCGGCTCCGGCAAGCGGTGCGGGCTGGCGCACGCGCAGCGCCTGCGCCAGCTTGTCGACGGCGCCGGCAAAGGTGTCGAGCCGCGCCGCCGGCTGCGCCAGGTAGGCGCGGATATCCGGCATCGCCGCCACCGCCGCGTCGGCGACGGCATCGGCGCCGGGCCGGTATTCGCCGATCTGCAGCAGCATCTCCAGCTCCTGGTACCGGGCCAGCAGCTGGCGCAGCCGCGCCGCGTCGCGCGCGTGCGCGCCGGCCGCCACCTGCGGCATCACCCGGCTGACCGACTGCAGCACGTCCACCGGCGGATACTGGCCGGCACTGGCGAGCTTGCGCGACAGCACGATATGACCGTCGAGGATCGAGCGCACCTCTTCGGCGATCGGGTCGCTGTCGTCCTCGCCTTCGGTCAGCACGGTGTATGCCGCGGTGATCGAGCCCTGCACGCCGGTGCCGGCGCGCTCCAGCAGCTGCGGCAGCATCGAGAACACCGAGGGCGGATAGCTGCGCCGCGTCGGCGGTTCGCCGCTGGCCAGGCCGATCTCGCGCTGCGCGCGCGCCAGCCGCGTCAGCGAGTCGACCAGCAGCAGCACGCGCCGGCCCTGGTCGCGGAAGTGTTCGGCAATCGCGGTGGCGGTATAGGCGCAGCGCACGCGCTCCATTGGCGAGCGGTCCGAGGTGGCAACCACCAGCACCGTGCGCGCCATGCCGTCGGGACCCAGGTTGTATTCGATGAACTCGCGCACCTCGCGGCCGCGCTCGCCCACCAGCGCGACCACGTTGACATCGCTGGACGCGCCGCGCGCCAGCATCCCCAGCAAGGTGCTCTTGCCCACGCCCGGCGGCGCGAAGATGCCCACGCGCTGGCCCTCGCCCAGCGTCAGCAGCCCGTCGATGGCGCGCACACCGGTGGCCAGCGGCTCGCGGATCAGCCGGCGCGTGAGCGGGTCGGGCGGCTCGTTGTCGACCGGCACGCGCGCCACGCCATCGAGCGCGCCCTTGCCGTCGATGGGCTCGCCCAGCGCGTCGAGCACGCGGCCCAGCAGCGCGGCGCCGGCCGGGCACTGGTGGCCGTGGGCGGTGGGGATGACCTCGGTCAGCGCCGACACGCCGGTGGTGCGCCCCAGCGGCGTGAGCAGCGCGGTCTGCTGCACGAAGCCGACCACCTCGGCCAGCAGCGGCGGCTCGCCCGGCGTGACCAGCTGGCACAGCTCGCCCACATGGGCCTGGATGCCGGTGGCGTTGATCAGCATGCCCACCGCCTTGCTGACGCGCCCGCGCATCGCCACCGGCGTGAAATGCTCGAACGCGCGTTCCAGGTCGGCGGCGGCATGCTGCAGCGCGGCTTCGATATCGGTGGCAGGGAGTTCTGTGGACATGTCGTCGGCCTCGGGAATCAGCCCGCCCTCAACCGGCGTGCAAACGCTTCGAGCTGGGCCTGCAGGCCCACTTCCATGGTGCCCGAGGGGGTCTGGATGCGGCAGGCATCGGGTTCCAGCCCCGGCTCGACCACCACGTTGGCGCGGCGCGGCCACTCCTGGGTCTCGGCCAGGCGGTCGAGCAGGCTGCGCACGGCCTGCTCGCGCCCCAGCGGGATCTGGATGGTGATGAAGGGCTCGGCCCGCACCAGCGCCTCGACGCGCTGCAGCGCCACCTCCAGGATGATGTCGGGGTCAAGCTCGCCGGCAATCTGCTGCACCGCCTTCATCACGATCTCGGCCATGGTGCGGCGCATCGCGCCGAGCTGCCGTTCGGCCTCGGCGGCGGTGCTGACCTGCGCCGCGGCGTGGTCGGCGTGGGCGCGCGCCCAGCCTTCGCGGTAGCCGTGCTGGCGCCGCTCCTCGGCCTCGCGCTGGGCTTCCGTGCGGATCCGCATGGCCTCGCTGCGCGCCGACTCGATCACCGCGGCGGCGTCGAGCAAGGCGGCATACTCGGCCTCCTTGAGCACCTTGCGCTCGGACAGCAGCTGCAGGTTTTCGCTGGTGATCAGAAAAGCCAGTGCCATGCCGGGAACCGTTCGGGGATCAGGTTGAGCAGCAGCAGTTCGCGCAGCTGCGCGGACTGCGCCGGGGCCAGCGGAGCCGGCGACAACGCCGCCAGGCGCCGGGGAAACTTGCGCCGCAGCGCCTGCAGCAGCGGCGCCGCATGCTCCGGGTGCGGCGCCTCGACGGCCAGCACGCCGCACAGCAGCCCGCACAGCAGCCGGTAGCCGCGCTCGGCCATCAGGCGGCCGGCGCCGGCCGGGTGCTCTCGCAGCGGCGCCAGGTTCATCGGCAACGCCGGCAACGCCGGCACGCGCTTCAGGATAAAAGCCACGGCGTGGCGGTCGAGCCGGCGCGCGGCACGGCGCATCGCCCGCGGCGTGCTGCCGATCAGCGGCGCCGCCAGGGCACCGGGCAGCGGCGCGATGCTGTCGGCCAGCTGCGCCGGCAGCATGCGGCGCTCGCTGGCAAAGCCGGCCTGGTGCACCGCCAGGCCGAGCCACCACGCCAGCAGCCGCAGGTCGCTGCGCGGCATCAGCACCAGCCGCGCCAGCGAGGGCGGCCCCTCCAGCAGGCGCAGGATCGCGGCGTCACGCTCGCCCTCCGCGCCGGCCAGGCCCAGCGGCTGCGCCAGCACGTCGGCGGCGGCGGGGCCGAAGCGGTCCGCGCGGAGCCACGCCAGCGGCCAGTCCGCCGGCAGCCAGCTGGGATGCAGATGCGCCAGCGGCCGCTGCATGAAGTCCGCCACCGCGCGCGCCAGCGCCGGGTCCGGCAATGCCGGCGCACGAGGCGCCAACGCGGCGGCCAGCGCGCCGGGCAGGTAGGCGCCGGTCGCCGACTCGGCGGCGGCAACGGTGGACAGCGGCGTCAATTCGCGCTCCGCGGCGCGCCACGGCGCTGCGGCCAGCGCAGCACGCCGCGCTGCCATGCCACCACCGCCGCCACGGCCAGTGCAAGCGCCACCGCCGCGCCGACCGCGATCGCGGCGAAGCGCCCGAGGGCAAAGCCGGCCGCCGGCCCCGCCGCGCCCGCCTGCGGCGCGAACGGGCGCGCCTCGACCAGCGACAGCGACACGTTGTCGTGGGTCACGCCTTCGATGCTGTGCGCCACCATGTCCTTGACGGTCGGCACCAGCAGGCGCAGGTCGGTATCGGCGCGGTGCTTGATGAACACCGCCGCCGACGACGGCCGGATCTTGTCCGAGAGCGGATCGGTGGCGGGGATCACCACATGCACGCGCGCGGTGACCACGCCGTCGATATTGCGCAGCGTCTCCGACAGCTCCTGCGACAGCGCAAAGATGTAGCGCATGCGCTCTTCGGTCGGCGTCGCCACCAGCCCCTGCTTCTGGAACACCTGCCCCAGCGAGGCAAAGCGTTCGCCCGGCAGGCCCTCGCTGCGCAGGATCTCCAGCGCGGCGGGCAGTTGCGATTCCTCGACGCGCACGCGCCACTGGCCCTCGCCGGTGCCGCCGCTGGTGTCGGCGCGCGCCTTCTCCGCGTCGATGCCCTCGGCGGTCAGCGCGGCCAGCACCTGGTTGGCCTCGGGTTCGTTCAGCGACGCGTACAGGTCGACCTTGCACGCGGCCAGCGCCAGCGCCATCAGCGCCGGTGCCAGCCGGGCCGCGCGCGAAAGGCGCCGGCACAGCGGTGGCTTGGACATCATTGCTGGTTCTTCAGCAGGCTGTTGAACAGGTTGGTACCGGCGCTGCCGATGCTGGAGGTCACGTGGATCGACGAGAACAGCTCCAGCGACTGCGTCTGCAGCAGCATGGCCTGGTACACCACCTCGCTGGTGCTGCCCTCGTAGATCGACGCGAACATGCCGTCGCGCAGCTCCTGCAGGCGCGCGGCCTGGCGCGCCGATTCCTCGCCGGCCGAGACATAGCTGGCGCGGATGGCGTTGCCGAGCGTGGTCGAAGTCGGGTCTGCCGCCTGGGTCGCGTGCGCGGCGCGCGAGCCGTCGGCGGCGCGGCCCTGCTGGACCATTTGCGCGAACTGCCGCGCATCGGCCGGGTCGGCCTGCGCGGCCGGGGCCGCGGGCGGCGACTGGTGCGCGGCGACGGTGGCGCTGTCGGGCGCTGCGCCCGCGGCAGTCGTGGCATTGGCGGCGGCAATGGCGGCGGTCGGGTCCATCATGGCTCTCCTTGCAAAGCGTTGGGCGCCCCGGCATGCCGGGGCGCGTGGCGGCGTGCCGTCAGTTGGTGCGCGAGGTCTGCTTGACGTCCTGCATCGCGCCCTGCACCAGGTTGGCCTTCTGCGTGTTGTGGGCCATCTCGCTGCTGACCACCGCGTTCTGGCGCGTCAGCGTGTCCTGCAGGCCCAGGATGTTCACCGAGAACTCCTGCGCTTTCTGCTGGATTTCCTGCATCTTGGCATTGAGGTCGACTTCAGCCATGACAATCTCCTTCAGGTAGGTTGGCGTCATACACCTGCCCTCCGGGGGCAAGCGGCATTTGCGCCCGCAGGCGCAAATCCTGTGGCACGGCGCGCGCGTGCGCCGTCATCGCCGTGCCTGCGGCGGCACCGGGCTGTCCTTCAGCACCACGCCGTCCGCGTCGATCCGTTCGATCTCGGCGCCGTTCTTCAGCACCGCCCCTTCGAAATAGCGCGCGCCGTTGGCCAGCTGAACCGAGCGCGTGCCGTTGCCGTCCTCGGTAATGCTGACCACGCGCGCGGGGAACACGCCCTGCCAGTTCTCCATGTGGCCGTCGCGCACCTGCCGGCGCCGGCTGTCGGCGCTCTCGCGGTAATCGATCTTGTCGGACACCAGCACGCCCGGGTGCAGGTCCTCGATCACGCGCCGCACCTTGTCGCGCCCGTGCACCGGGTCGGCGGTGCCGCTCAGCAGCACGCGGCCCTGGCCCTGGTAGGCAATGCCCACGCCGGGCTCGTCCAGGTAGCGCTGGATATGCTCGATCAGGTCGTCGGCCGAGCGCACCTGCTGCTGCACGCCGCGGCCGAACGGCGCCAGCGCCTGCACGATGCGCTGCCGGTCCACGCGCGAATTGACGAAGCCCTTGACCGTGACCGTGCCGTTGGGCAGCGACACCACCTCCAGCTCCGGATACGCCGCCACGGTCTTGCGTACCGCCGCGGGGTCCGCCTGCTGCGTGCGCGGCGCCAGCCCGCCGTTGGCATAGGTGGCCGCAAGCCAGCCGGCGCCGACCAGCCCCACCACGCCGGCCACGCCCAGCGCCGCCAGCAGCGCGCGCCCGGGCCGGCGCCCGCCCTGCTGCTGCGCGTCGGCGTCGCGCGCGGCGCGCCGGCCGGATTCGGCCCAGGCGAAGAGCGTGTCGGTCGCCTCCGACATCCCCGGCTGCGCGCGCAGCAACTCGACGTCGAGCGCGCCGATGGTGAGGATGTCGCCGCCCGCCAGCGCGAACGCGCGCTGCGTGGTGGCGCGGCCGTTGACGTTGACGGCGGCCTCGCCGACGCGCTCGGCCGAAACCGCCAGCTCGCCCACGTTCAGCACCAGGTGGCGTGGCTGCACCTCGGCGCCGGGCACGCTGATGTCCACGTCCGCCGCGGTGCCGAGCACGTTGGCGCCGCGCCGCAGCGTGACCTGGCGGCCGTAGACGTCGCCGCCGAGAAAGCGCAGCGTCCAGCCGGAAGCGTGAGAGTCGCGCAGCTCGGCCATCAGCTCATCCCCGGGATCACCAGGCGCGGCGTCAGCAGGTAGAAGCGTTCCATGTTGTTCTGGCGCTTCTCCTGGTACTTGAACAGGCTGCCGATGATCGGCACGTCCTGCAGCAGCGGCACGCCGGACGAGGCGTTGATCTTCTCTTCGGTGGTGTAGCCGGCGATCAGCAGGCTCTTGCCTTCTTCCACCATCGCCTGCGTGGTGATCGAGCGGCGCCGCACCACCGGGATGCGGTCGACGGTCTCGCCGGACAGGTTGCCGTCGGCGATATCGATGGTCAGCATCACCGCGCGGTTCTGCTGCTCGTCGACCACCAGCGGGGTCACGCGCACGGCCGTGCCGGCGGTGACGTTGAACAGCCCCGCATCCTGGAAGCCGTCGACGCGCACATAGAATTCCTGCAGGTTCTCCAGCGCGGCTTCGGTGTTGTCGAGCGTCAGCACCTTGGGCCGCGCCACGAAATTGGCCTGGCCGCGCTCGGCCAGCGCCTTGACGCGCGTGAGCAGGTAGCGGGTGACATCGTTGCCGATGGCGCCGGTAAACTGCAGCCCGCTGCCGATCGTCGCCGCGGTGGTGCCGGCTTCATTGGCGAGATTGCCGAAGCTGAGCCCGGCGTTGCCGTTGCCGCCACCCAGCTGCAGGTCGACATGGGGCGTATGCAGGCGCCAGTCGACGCCCAGGCTGTCCAGGTCGGCCTGGCTGATGTCCATGATGGTGACTTCGATCTCCACCAGGCGCGGCTTGACATCGAGCGATTCGATCAGGCGCCGGTACTGCGCCATCTTGTCCGGGGTGTCGCGCACGATCACCGCGTTGAGCCGGGTATCGGCCTGGAACTGCGGCAACTGGCCGCTGCCCCAGTTGTTCTGCAGGCCCGGCCCGACGCCACCGCCGCCCATGGCATCGAGCATCTGCGACGGCTCGGCGCTGGGGATGCCCATGCCGCCCCCGCCGCCCTCGCCCATGCGCAGCTTGGCCTGGCGCGTGGCGCCACGACTGGTGCCCAGGCTGGGGCCGGTTCCGGTGGCCGGCGCGCGGTTGCGGCCATACAGGTTGCGCAGCACCGTGACCACGCCGGGCACGGTCATCTCCTTGCCGGCGCGGTTGATGCGAAAGTCCGAGGCCCACGAGTACTTGAGCGGGAACAGCTGGATCTCGGCACGCTCGTCGGCGATGGAGCGGTCGTCGACCGCGCGCACCGCGGCGCGCACGGTCTCGACGTAACGCTTGGGGCCCGCCACCATCAGCGTGCCTTCCGCATCGTTGATGGTGATGGGGTAGCGCGAGTCGGGCACCTGCATCCGTTCCAGCGAATCGCGCAGGCGCGCGCCGGAGCCCCGCGCGATCGGCAGCACCTCGCTGCGCGCCTCGCTGGCGACATCGATATAGAGCAGCGAGCCGTCGTAGTAGTAGGTCAGCCCGAACATCGAGCACACGCTCTTGAGCACGTGCTGCGCGGATTCATTGAACTTGCCGCTGATGGTTCCTTCGACCTTGGGATCGATCACCGCGGTGGTGCCCTGCGAGGCCGTCAGCTCGCGCAGGAAGTCGGCCAGCCGCTTGTCGCTGGCCGAGGCCTGGAACGGCTTGTTGGGCCAGCGCAGGTCCGCCGCGCGCGCCGGCTGCGTGGCGCCCAGCAGCGCCCCCGCCAGGCACAGCAGCGCCGCCGCGGCGCGCCATGGCCGCCGTGGTGGCGTGCCCTGGCGCCATGCCGGCAGGCGCGTGGCGCGGCCAGTCGATCCGTGTTCCCCGTGGTGCCCCAGCGTCATGTCAGTTTGCTTGTCCGTTGTTCCTGCGTGGTTGCCTGCGCATCGATTTCTCCTTACAGGAAGGTCAGCATGGTCTGCAGCGCGCGCTGCGCAAAGCGCATCACCTCGCCGCCAAGCCAGCCGCCCAGCAGCACCAGCGACACCAGCACCGCGATCAGCCGCGCCGAGGTGCCGATGCTCTGGTCCTGGATCTGCGTCACCGCCTGCAGCACCGCCACCACCAGCGCCACCAGCGTGCCGATCAGCACCACCGGCAGCGTGACCCACAGCACCACCAGCAGCGCCTGGCGCGTGATGTCGAGGATGGTGTCGGCGCCCATCTCACTCTCCGGCCGGGTTCTGGATCCAGCCCACCGGCACCAGCGTCACGTCCTCGTCGACCTCCTGGTACGACAGCACCGGGATGCGCGGCGCGACCGGCTCGATCAGCCGCTTGATGTAGCGGCGCACGTCGACGCTGACCACCACCACCACGCGCGCGGCGCCGGCACCGCCCGCGGCGCCCGCGGCGCCTGCCGCACCGGCCTTCTCGGCGGCCTTCTCCAGCAGCACGCGCAGCTGCTCGCGGATATCGCGCGTGACGTCGTGGCTGAGCAGCAGCAGGTTGCCGCGCGCCGCCTTTTCGATCGCGCCCTGCACGCGCGCCTCCAGCGCGGGCTCGAACAGCACCGCGTCAAGCGAGCGGTTGGCGCCGACATGGCGGCTGGTGATCAGCCGGCCGAGGTCCACGCGCACCAGCTCGGTCAGCGCAATCGCATCGGTTTCCTTGGGCGCCCAGGTCACCAGGCTTTCGAAGATGGTGCGCAGGTTGCGGATCGGCACGCCTTCCTGCAGCAGCCGGCGCAGCACGTCGGTGATGCGCTGCAGCGGCACCACGCGCGCCAGCTCCATCACCAGGTCAGGCGCCTCGGCCTGGATCACGTGGATCATCGACTGCACGTCCTGGATGCCCAGCAGCGGCGCCGCATGCTGCTTGATCACCGCGCCCACGTGCACCGCCAGCACTTCCTCGCACGACAGCGTGCGCACGCCGTCGGCGGCGCCAGTCTCGGCCGGCACCCACACCACTTCCGGGAACGGGCCGAACGGCGCCCCGGCCTCGGCCACGCCCTGGTCCACGCGCGCCCGCGCACCGGGCTCCAGCAGCCGCTTGCCCGGGCGCAGCACGCCGCCGGAAGCGACCACGTCCTGCACGCGGATGGCATACGCATCGCGCTCGCCGAGCGCGCGGTGCTGAATGCGCAGCCGCGGGAACACCATGCCGAGCTCGGCTTCGACCTCGCCCTTGGCGGTGGTCATGCGCTGCTCGAACAGCCGCAGGTCGATGCGCCCGCGCAGCGCGTCGTCAAGCTCCAGCGCCAGTGCCGGCGCCACCGCCGCCTGGGTGCCGGCCGCCGCCGCGCCCGCGTCCGCATCGGCCATCTCGATCCAGGTGACGGTGCCGGTGCTGCGCTGCGCGCGGCGCAGCAGCAGGTAGCCGCCGCCGGCCACCACCAGCGCCATCAGTCCGAAGGTCCACTTGGGGAAGCCCGGCACCACCAGGAACACCGCAATCGCAAGCCCCGATACCACCAGCGCCTTGGGCTGGGCCAGGATCTGCTTGCCGATGACCTCGCCCAGGTTGGGCGCGCGGGCGCGCTCTTCATCGGACGAGACCCGGGTGATCACCACCCCGGCCGCGATCGAGACCAGCAGCGACGGGATCTGCGACACCATGCCGTCGCCGATGGTCAGGATGGCATAGCGCTGCAGTGCCTCGCCGATGCTCATGTCCTTCATCAGCGTGCCGATGGCGATGCCCGCCAGGATATTCACCAGCGCGATCACCACGCCGGCGATGGCGTCGCCCTTGACGAACTTCATCGCGCCGTCCATGGCGCCGTGCAGCTGGCATTCCTGCTCGAGCGCGCGGCGGCGCTCCTGCGCCTGGCCGGCGCTGATGGTGCCGGCGCGCACGTCGGCGTCGATGCTCATCTGCTTGCCGGGCATCGCGTCCAGCGCAAAGCGCGCGCCCACCTCGGCGACGCGCTCCGAACCCTTGGCGATCACGATGAACTGCACGATGGCGATGATCAGGAACACCACGCCGCCGACCACCACGTTGTTGCCGACGATCAGCTTGCCGAAGGTATCGATGATGTGGCCCGCGTCGGCGTGCAGCAGGATCAGCTTGGTCGAGGCGATGTTCAGCGACAGCCGGAACAGCGTGGTGAACAGCAGCAGCGACGGGAAGGTCGACAGCGACAGCGCCGACGGGATATAGGTGGCGACGATCAGCAGGGTCAGGCTCATGCCCAGGTTGATCGTCAGCAGCAGGTCCAGCAGGAAGGTCGGCAGCGGCAGCACGAACAGCGCGATCACGGCAAACAGCAGCAGCGTCAGCGCCAGGTCTGACTGGCGCGACGCCGCCGCCGCCATCTGCTGCAGCCCCGGCGCGCCCGGGCCGAGGCCGCGCGGGAACGCTGGGAGGTTTGCCGGGAGTTTCGCCATCGTCCTTGCCGGTGGGATCAGTGGGCGCAGTGTATGGCCGCCCCCGCACAGCGACCAGTACCGAGGATTCGTAGCGCACGCCGCACATCGCGCCTGCACCGCCCGCGCCGGGCGCTTGCCCGCGCCGGCCTACAAGGCCTCGTAGTGGACGTGGCTGCACCCGGCTGCTTATCGTTGCGTTTCGAGCAACCGAGCCGCCCAACATGTCCTTTGTCCTGCATCGCCCCGGCCGCGATCCGTCCGCCCAGGCGCCCGCCGCGGCCCTGCCCGGCAGCGCCGCGCGCGTGCTGGTGCACGGCGCGCAGGCGGCGGCACGGCTGGCCACGGCGGGGCTCGATGCCACGCCGGCGCTGCCGCATATGGAGCCTGAAACCGCGCGGCTGTCCGGCTGGCTGGCCTGCCGCGCGGCGCCCGTGCCGGTGCGCGCGGGCGGCCAGGACTGGCAACTGCGTTTTGTACCCGCCGAACCGGAAATCGCGGCGCGGTCCGGCTATGCCTTCACCCTTGGCGGCAGCCACGGCGTGGTGCGTTGGGATGTGGCCAGCGAACGCCTGCTGCTGGGGGCGCCCGGCGCCGCCGAGGCGCTGCCCGCGCTGCTGCGCCACGCGCTGATGGCCGACGCGCTGGCCGAAACGGTGGCGGCACTGGGACATGCCGTGCCCGATGCGTTCAGCTGGCAGCCCGACGGCGCCCGTGCGCCGGCATTGGCTTCGGCCCACGCCTTCGGCTTCGAACTGCGGCGCGTCGAACCCGTGGCGCGGCTGCGCGGCACGCTGCAGCTGGACCAGCCCGAGCGCCTCGCGGCGCTGCCCGCCGGGTCGCCGGCGCAGGCACCGGCGTGGATGGAGCGCCTGCCTGTGCCGATCGCGGTGCGCATCGGCACCACGCGGCTGGCGCTGGGCGAGATGCACGGCATCGAGCCGGGCGACATCGTCGGCATCGACGACTGGCATTCGCAGGGCAGCGCGCTGGTGGTGCGCTGTACCACCGGCCGCCACGGCCCGGGCTGGAATGCGCTGGCCGAGGGCCGGCGCCTGCTGGTGCAGGCGGGCGCCGATAGTACGGACAGTACGGACGTTTCAAACGGAGCGCACATGGAAGAGCAAGACCCCGCACGGCAGGCCCAGCCCATTCCCCATCCGGACGCGGCGCAGCCGCCGCTGTCGCGGCTGGACCAGCTGGAAGTGACGCTGCGCTTTGAAGTGGGCGACGTCGCGGTGCCGCTGGCCGAACTGCGTGCGGTGGCCCCGGGCTATGTGTTCGAGCTGCCGCAGCCGCTCAAGCAGAGCGAGGTGCGCATCGTCGCCAACGGCAATCGCATCGGCACCGGCACCCTGATCGCGGTCGGCAACCGCCTGGGGGTGCGCATCACCACCTTTGCCGGCGGCGACGCATGAGCCGCGGCAGGCCGCCCTCTCCCGTTCCGCCCGGGTGCATGCGATGAACAGCGGACTCTACAATCCGGTCCTGATCCTGACCATCATCCTGACGTTCGGCATTGCGCCCTTCGTCGCGCTGATGGTGACCAGCTACACCAAGCTGGTGATCGTGTTCGGCCTGCTGCGCGCCGCGCTGGGCCTGCAGCAGGTGCCGCCGAACATGGTTCTGAACGGCATCGCCATCATCCTGACCGCCTACATCATGGCGCCGATCGGCTCCGACGCCTTCGACGCCATCAAGCGCCGCGCCGACGCCAACGCCGCCTTCAACGTCAACGACGTGGTCACCGTCTACGACGCGGTCAGCGGCCCGCTCAAGGAATTCCTGGTCAAGCACACCGAGGAGCGCAACCGAACCTTCTTCGTCCAGTCCGCCAAGCGCATCTGGCCCGAAGGCCGCGCCGACGACCTCAAGTCCGACGACATGATGGTGCTGATCCCCAGCTTCACGCTGTCGGAGCTGACCCGTGCCTTCCAGATCGGCTTCGTGGTCTACCTGGTATTCGTGGTGGTGGACCTGATCGTCGCCGCCATCCTGCTGGCGCTGGGCATGTCGATGGTGGCGCCAACCACGATCTCGGTGCCGTTCAAGCTGCTGCTGTTCGTGATGCTGGAGGGGTGGACGCAGCTGATCCAGGGGCTGGTGCTGTCGTATCGGTGAGGGCCGCTGCCGTCGCCCTCATACCACTGCGAGGGCGGTCCGCGATGGACCCGAATCCGATCTCGCGCAACTCGCGGTAGTCGCTTCGGGTGTCCGGCCGGGCATTCACGCGACCTTGCGAATGGCAGGGGGCCGCCATGAGCCGTCCAGAATGCCCTGCTTGCCCCAGTAAGCGCGGATGTACAGCGAAAACGAGCCGCCGGGCGCGGGCAGCCAGTTCGGTTCTTTCCCGCCGCCGGGCGGCTTTGCGCTGGCGTACAACGTCAGCGAGCCATCGGCATTGCGCTTGAGGTTTTTGTTCTTGGTGCCGAGCGAATAGCGTTTGAGATCGTTCGGATGAAAGAGGTGCTTGTCATTGTAGAGGGTCAGCGACCAGAAGCCATCGACGGGTGGCTCCTGCCCCGGGGCAAAGACGATCTCGTAAGTACTCGTGCCATTGAGCTGGCCACCCGATGCATCAACGTCGGTATAGAAGTACTGCGTCTCGTTAGGCCGGTTGTCGAACATGTTCGACTTGGCCGTACCGGTGCGGTCAAAATAGTCGAGTCCGGTCTGCGCGTTGTTAGTGGACCGGTTCCATCCATTGCCGGCGGGAAGACCGTTGCGGCGCCATTCGAAGAATGGCCCGATCACATCGCGTTCCGTATCGGCAGCAATCGCCGCAATCGCCTTCTTCACTTCCGGATCCCGTTTCGCCGCCTCCATCATGGAGCGAAATTGCCCGTATAGCGCCTCCTCGCCGGGCAGCGGCGGCACGGTGTCGAGAACCTGTTCGAATTGGTCGAAGAACTGCTCCGGAATCACCCATTTGGTTTCACCGCCGCCGCTGTCCGACTTCGGTCCCTGAATGGCAGGCGCGCTGGCCCAGTCGATCGTCTTCATGCGGCCATCGAATTGCTTCAGCGGATAGAAGACGATCTGGTTGATCACTGACTGGATCGCCTTCCGGTCCTCCGGCGTATCGTTCATGAAGACCCGCGGGATGGCATTGGCAAGGGCCGTGGGGCAGCGGACGATCTCGGTGATGCCCGCAGGCTTGTTGCCTTTCCAGTTCGGCCCGACGAGCAGGTAGAAGCCCCGGCGCGTCTTGTACGGCTTGCCGACATGGCCGAACTGGTTGGTTCGGGCGTCATACAACGCATAGACCCAGAACCGGTCGCCAAAGTCAGGCACTTGCGCGACCACCGGCTCTTCGTCGAGCGAGAAGAAGCCGAGCCCATAGACCACGTCCTGGTTCGGACAGGTCACGAAGGTCTCTGCCGGGTCGATATAGTCGTGAAGCATCCCCACCTGGCCGCGGGGGGCGGCGGGCAGCACGCCGTTCAACAGGCCGGGATGCGGCGCCTGCGTGATGCGTGCATTCCGGTTCAGCATGTTGACCATCGGCCATGCCCACACGTAGGCCATGCGGGCAATGACCTGCGCATAGGCCGGATGCATCTGCAGTCCCGACGGTGGCAGTGTGGATCCTGTCGCCGCCCGGGCGGCCGCACCGTCAGGCTTCCGGCCATTGCCCTTGGACTCGGCGGCAGCCACCGCGCGCGGCATCGCCGTCAGCGACGCACTGGCAGCCAGGGGCATCGCGCCGCCCAGCATCGTCAGCATCCTCCGTGTCATGTTCACATCGTCTTCGTTTGCCATTACACGCCTCGCGCTTTCGACTGTCGCTTTGATCGATTCCATGCCGATGCCTCGCACATGTCATTTGGACTTTTCAATGTCGCCGGGCTTCCAGGCCTGATCGAAGAACGCCTGCTGCGGCGAATACAGGCGGAGGATCACGAAGTAACCTTTGCCGGGCAATGTGCGGAGCCAGTTCTTCTCCTTGCCGGCAGGGGCGGTCGGGCCGAAATACAGCTCCGTGGAACCATCGGCGTTCTGCACCGGCTTGTCCATCTGGTTCAGCGACGGGTGGTCCTGGCCGTTGTCGAGGCCGGAGGCGCTCGTCGCGTCATAGACCGTGGCTGACCAGAAGTTCTTTGCCGGGATGTTCGGTGGCAGGTACAGCTTGTACGACTGTCCGCCATCGAGGAAATGACCATCCTTGTCGCGGAACGTGACCGGATATTTCGCGCCGGCGTCGACGAGGTTCTTCACCATGCCCGGACTGGCCGAATAGGCGCTGGTGAAATAGGCGGAGCGCTGTTCAAGATTGGTGTAGGTGCGGGCGGACTGGAACGATGTGTCCTCGCCGGCGAACACATTGACCCATTGGCGATCCGGATAGTACTTTCCGCCCGGCTCGTGCGGGAGCATTTCGCCGATCACGACCTTGCTCATCTTGAACGCGGACTTCGCGGCGCGATCGAGCAGCGTCCGCATTTCCGGCGTCGGCGAGAACGGCTTGCCCTTTTCGATGCCGATCGTATGGAGGAAGCCGCGCATGTCCAGGTCGGACGGGTCGACATACTCGCTGTCAATGAACCGCGACAGCATGTCGAAATAGGCGCCGTCGCGCGGAAACAGCAGGTCGGCCGGCTTGCCGTTGCCATCGGGAAACTGCATCGGCCTGGCGCTCGCCTTTTGTCCGAGCGGGTAGATGCGCGTGGCCGCAATCTGCGCGTTCGGCTTCGCCAGGTCGCGCGGGTCGCTGAAGAACGTGCGCCAGAACAGGAACACGTTATAAGTACGGGAACGATAGACGAAGGCGTCCTTCGGAATGCTGCCCTTCGGCGGCTCGCCCTTGTAGTCCGGCGGCAGCAGCACGTAAATGCCACCCTTGCCCTTGTCCGGCCCCGCCAGGCCGACGTCTCCGCTCCAGGTGCGCCCGTCCACGGTCGGACCCACCAGCGGGCGCTGGAAGAAGTCGTCCAGGATACCCTGGACGCCGGCAGGGGCCTCGACCACAAGCGGCCCGTCCTTCCTGAGGTCCAGGTATCCCATTGCATAGACCACGTCGGAGTTGGGGGTGGTCACCAGCGTCGACGCCCGGATCCGTTCCTTCCATGTGGGCAGCACGTGGTAGCCGGCACCGAACACTTTCTCCGAGCCCTCCTTCATCGCCCACAGATTCATGGCAGGCAGCGCCCACAGATAAGCCTGCACGGCGCGCTGGAAGATCAGTTCATCGCGCAGCAGGCTGGTTGCGGTCGGCGTCGGATAGTCCTTCTCGAACGGCGCATTGACGAGCGCGTCATAGCGCGCAGTCTGTGCTGGCGCCGCACTGGAACAGAACGATACGGCCACCGCGACGGCGACCCGAGTGAAGGCCTGAAAGTGGGGCTCCATGACTGCGACTCCTTGCTGGCGTTTCTGGCTGCGTTGCCGTGGGCACAGGCCAGCGGATACGGCAGCCGACCCTCACTGGGCCGAGTTTCGGGCAGTCGCGGTGCCAAGCGGAAGTGAATCTTTTGGAGTGGTGACTTAAGAAAAGTACCCAAATGGCCATAACCCTGAACGGAGCCAGCCGGCCGGGCACGACATGGGTGCTGGCTCAGGAATCCATCCAGACCGTGTGCTCGTGCCCCAATCCTCGTGACCCCAATCCTGCTCCGGAGCTAGCCTTTTACGTCAAATGACTCGTGATACCTGACGACACCCGAGGGCACGTGCGGGCCGAACGCAAGGGCCTGAAAGTACTCTGCCGGAACCCCGGGGAGTACGAGCGTCGACTGTGCCGAGAATCCAAAGCGGGAATAGTAGGCCGGCTCCCCGAGTACTACGCAGCCTTGCGCGCCGGACTGTTTCAGGCGATCCAGGGCCGCACGTATCAGCTGCGAGCCTGCGCCCATGCCCTGATGAGCAGGCAGCACCGATACCGGACCAAGTCCGTACCATTGCGCACTTCCGTCTGAGATGTCGACCGGGGAAATGGCGACATGGCCGACAACCTGGCCAGACAGTTCCGCGACAAGCGAGATCTCCAACTGTCCCGCCTCCCTCAGGGACGTGATGATCAGTTGTTCCGTGCCACTGGAGTGGGTGGCGACCGCGAAGGCGGCCTGTGTCACCTGGGAAATTGCGTGGGCGTCGTCCGGACGCTCGCTCCTGATCAGGAGCGCATCAAACGTGGTCATTCAGTTTCCTGGAATCGATACGCAGGGAAGCCCAATCGACAGGCACTGGGTGTTGTGCTGAACGTCTATCGCCTTCGCGATCCCGCTGCATGCGGCCTGGTACCGGGCGCAGTGTCATCAGCATGGGCGGCGCCCTGCATGAAGAAATCCAGGGCTTTGCCAAGCTCGTCCTCCAGGTGCACGTCCGGGCCGCTCAACCAGGTCATGACGGCACTCAGATACAGGAAATGCAGATAGTGCGCCAGGCGCTCGGCCGCCGTATCAGGCCGGATCTCTGCGGCCTGTTGTGCCTGGTCGATAAGCTGCACATACAAGGGAAGCATGTCCGAACTGGTCTGCTGTTCCATGCCATCGCGCACTTGCTGGAAGCGGAAGCGGATATACGGCGCCGCATACTGGCGATGGTGTTCCCACCAGTTGGCCGAGCCATGCCACAGCGTTGCCACCCGTGCGACGAAGGACTCACGACTCAGAACGTAGTCCGCCACCGCCGCTTGCAGGTCTTCCTCGAGTTCGTTGTGCATCCAGTGCACCAGCACCGCTTCTTTGACGGGGAAGTGGTTGTAG
Organism: Cupriavidus neocaledonicus; assembly: GCF_000372525.1. Classification (GTDB taxonomy): domain Bacteria; phylum Pseudomonadota; class Gammaproteobacteria; order Burkholderiales; family Burkholderiaceae; genus Cupriavidus; species Cupriavidus neocaledonicus. Next base: position 199,081 of record NZ_AQUR01000102.1, on the reverse strand, counting down.
AGCGTTCCTCTTGCAACATCCGCCTCTGCCGCGATCTGTTCCATCGTGACCCCTTCATAGCCGTCGCGTTCAAATAACGTGTGCGCGGCGGCGGCGATGCGGTCACGCGTCTGCTTTCTTTTGCGGGCCATCCGATCGTCTTCGCTCATTGCAGTTGCGGTTGAATTGGACATTGTCTAGTATTGTACATTGTCTATTCTCGCAAGGGGAAGTCGTTGATGCGCGCAAGGAGAGAATTGCCCACGGTGGTGATCGGGGCCGGGCTGTCAGGATTGGCCGCTGCGCTTTCGCTGTCTCGTCGTGGCCTCCCGGTGATGGTGGTGGAGGCGCAGCAGAGCGCGGGCGGATGCTGTTCGACCGACGTATTGGACGGATATACCTTCAACAATGGCGCGGTATACGTGGCCGTGCCTTCATTGCTTCGTGCTGCCTTCGGGCGCCTGGGCCTGAGCTTCGATGACGAAGTCGAGCTCGTCGGCATAGCAAAGCCCCATGCGACTTATCTGGACAATGGCACCGCAGTGCACCTTTCAACCGCGGAGCACTCGTGCGTGGACGGGGCCGACCACCACCGCCGGACGCAGGCGCTGCGAGACGGGCTGGCCAGGCTTCGGGCCGATTGGCGTCCGATCTACGGAACCCTGGTTCGCGACGTGCTTCCGGAAGAACCGTCGCTGCTACGTACGATCGGCAAACTCTGGCGGCACCTGCCGCGAATGGGAGGGCACGTCAACGGCCTGATCGCGTCCTATTTTCCGGACGGGGATCTGCAAGCTGCCGTCGCGTCGACGTTGCTCTACACGGGCCTCGCACCCGACCGGCTCCCCGCGACACAGATCATCGGCTTGCTGGCTTTGCTGGAGGAAGGCTTTCACCTGCCGCGCGGCGGCATGGGAGCCATTAGTGCTGCGCTGCTGCGTGCGCTGCAGAGTCGATTCGTGCCGGTGCGTTTTGGTACCACGGTCAAGGAAATCCTCGTCAGGGACGGTCAGGTGCATGGCGTTGTGCTAACCGACGCAGAACACATCCCAGCCTCGCACGTCGTCGCCACGTGTTCGGGATTGGGTGTTGTGAAGGACCTGCTGCGTGCCGGCGAGGTCCCGCGAAGCCTGGCCGCAAAGGCAGATAAGGCCCCGTTGTCGCACAGGGCCATCTCCATCCAGATCGGATATTCCGGTGCGGCGGCAGCCGAAGCGTTCATCGTCAACCATGTACCGGCGATGGAAAGACAAGGCGCCATGCACGTGCGCAGACCCGGCGTCCCCCAATGGATTTCGTACACGCAGCCTACGCGAATTCTCCCGGAACTGGCACCTGAGGGCAGGCATATCATCGAGTTGTACGCACCCGCCAGCGATATCCCGTCGGTATCCGAATGGAATCCGGCATGGCGCGATTCGGCACTGGAGAGATACCTGGACGCGTTGCAGAAACGGGTCCCCGGCATAACCATCGAAACAACCCGCGTGCTCGATCCGCAGGACTTTGCCCGGGAACGACACTTGCATGAAGGTGCGCTGTATGGAATTGCCCCGGGCTCTCCACCCCATCGATTCCTCCCGCATCGGACACCGATCCAGGGGTTATACCTGGGCGGACAAACGACGTTCCCAGGCTATGGCGTGCCTTCGGCAATCCTGTCTGGCATACAGTCCGCGGCGTCGCTATTTGCGGACTTGTCCCGGTCGAACTGACTTCATTGTCCAGGGTACGCCGGGTGGCAGCAGCCTGGCAGAAGCCGAGGACTGCGATGTTTGGGCCGGAGCGAGCGGCCGGAGCGTTCGCAGCGGCTCGGCGAGCGCCACCGGCCAACCCACTTCAATCCCCTCACGACACCGCCCTCACCTCCGCCACGTCCCCCTCGTGTGTATGGTCCACCACCGCCACCTTGGCCAGCTGCAGCGACCGCACGCGCTGCCCGGGCAGGCCGAAGCTGCGCGCCAGCTCGTCGATGCGCAGCGCGGGCAGCGGCCTGCGGCGGTCCAGGCCGGCGAAGCGGTACTGGTTGTAGAGCGCCCATGACAGCAGCACGATGCCGTTGAACAGCCCCACCAGCACGTAAACCGTGAGCGTGCCCATGGTCGGCAGCAGCGCGGCCCAGAACGGTACGCCGGGGCCGGCGGACGCTTGCTGCAGGATGGCGCGGATGCCGCTCGCGCCCAGATAGAAGAAGCCAACCCAGGCCAGCGCGGTGAGCACGGCGTCGAACAGCCAGCGCAGGCGCGAGCCGCGGGTACGGATGATCATGGATTCGGGTTTCATCACGGCCTCATGGTGTGGATGCCCCGGTCGGGGCTGGTCCAGCGCGCGCGCTGGCGCCGGGTCTTGAGCATGACCTTGGGAAAGGCCAGCAGCGTGGTCAGCATCCCGACCATCCAGTACGCCAGCGGATACCAGATGATCCAGTACAGCGTGCGCGCCAGGCGCGGCTCGTAGCGGCGGTCGATCAGCACGCTCAATCCGAACTGCAGCAGGCACACGGCGGCCAGCACCATGCCGGTAAAGCCGGGCGGCATCAGCTTCTGGATGCGGATATTGGGCGGCAGCTCGATGAAATGCCCCAGCGCCCACAGCAGCAGCGACATCGCGAAGGCAAAGGCCCAGCCCGCCGACAGGCAGTATTCCGCCATCAGCGGCCACAGCCTGCGGTGGCGCCAGATCCAGATCGAGCGCACGTTCTTCATGAACACCTCGGCGCCGCCCTGGGCCCAGCGCAGGCGCTGCTTGAGCAGGCCGCGCACGGTCTCGGGCATCAGGATCCAGCACAGCGCGCGCGGCTCGTAGAAGATCGACCAGTGGTCGCGCTGCAGCTTCCAGCTGATGTCGATGTCCTCGGTGATCATGTCCAGGCTCCAGTAGCCCACGCGGTCCAGCGCGCGGCGCCGGAACGCCGCGACCACGCCCGAGACGGTGAAGACCTGGCCGTAGACGCGCTGGGTGCGCTTGATCAGGCCGATGATGGACGAGAACTCGCCTACCTGGATCCGCCCCACCAGGGTCGAGCGGGTACGGATGCGCGGGTTGCCGGTGACCGCGCCGACGCGCGGGTTGGCCACCATCGGCGCGACCAGGTAGGCGGCCGCGTCGGGGTCCAGCGCGGCGTCCCCGTCGATGCAGACCAGGTATTCGCCGCGCGCGGCCAGCGCGCCCATGCGCAGCGCCATGGCCTTGCCCTGGTTGTGCGCCAGGTGCACCACGCGCAGCCGCGGATGCCGCGCCGCCAGCGCGTCGAGCAAGGCGCCGGTGCCGTCGCGCGAGCCGTCGTTGATGGCGATCACCTCGAAGTCCGGATAGCGCTGCGCCAGCGCCGCCAGCACGGTTTCCTCGCCGTTCTTTTCCTCGTTGTAGCACGGCACCAGGATCGAGATAAACGGCTCGCCGGGCACCGCGGGCGCCTCGCGTCCGGCGCCCCGGCGCCAGTGGCGCTCCCAGTGCCACCAGAAGTACAGCCCGCCGGCGATCCACAGGCCGGACATGAACAGCGGATAGAAGAACACAAAGGCAAGCAGCAGGTCACCGGTGGCAAGGGCGGCCAGCGCGAACGGCAGCGCCAGCGCAAGGCACAGGATGACCAGGGCAAACAGTCGTTCGATCATGGTGCGGGGTACCAGGCGTTGGACAGCGCCGGCCGGATCACCTCGAGCCGGGGCTGGTTGTTGTGGAAGTCGTCCGGGTAATAGCCGAAATTGCGCGCGCCGCGGCGCTGCAGCCGCTGCATCCAGCCGGCCAGCACCGCGCTGTCGACCGCACGGGCCGAGGGGGCGCGCCAGTCGCGCGCCTGCAGCTCGAACACGGTGCGCCGCAGCGCGCCCGGGCGCTGCGCAATGGTGTCGACCATGCGGTCGAGCCACGCGTTCTCCTGGCCGGCGGGCACCTGCTCCATGTACGGCATCGCCATCGGCGCGGTCCAGTCGTAGGCGGCGAGGAAGTCGTCCAGGTTCTGCGCGAACCACGCTTCGCTGTGCGGCTGCAGCACCGGCAGCGCGAAGATGTTGCGCGCGGTCTTGATGGCGGGCCCGCGCACCTCGCGCACGCGCGCGGTCAGTTCGTGGGTGAAGTCCACCAGCGCCCGGCTCTTCATGCGGGTCCAGCGCTGCATCTGTTCGGGGCTGGCGCGCAGCTCGGCGATCGAACCGGGCAGGCCCGCGGCGCGGTATGCGGCCAGCGCCGGCGCGCTGGCATCCTCGAAATCGCCCAGCAAGGCGTCGTCGTGGAACAGGATGCCGTCGAAGAAGGCGTGGCGCGCCAGGTCTTCATACAGGTCGCCGATGCGCGCCCGGGCCACCGGATCGAACGGCGACAGGCGCCGGTACTGCTTCGGGTCGACCGCCGCGGCGCCGGTGGCGGGGTCCCAGCGCGCCACGCGCGCCAGCGACGGGTCGAGGTTGAAGCTGAGCACCGGCATCCATGCATACACCTTCACGTTGGCGCGGTTGTCGAGCTGCCACGCGACCCGGTTGAACAGGTCGGCGCGCACCGGCAGCCAGCGGTTGGGGAAGTACACCGAGCTGACCAGCCCGTCGCCGTCGTCGTCGGAAAACGCCTGCAGGAACACGGTGTCGATCTTCAGGTCGGCGATGCGCTGCACCAGCAGGCCCAGGTTGCGCTCGACCTGGGCGGGATCGGGGTCATAGACATAGTCGAGGTCTACGTGCGCGACGCGCATGCCGCCGGGCTCTTCCATCGCGACCACCGAGCGCGCGAAGCTGCGCAGGCCGGGATCGTCGCTGAGCAGCAGGCGCGCGCCCGACATCATGCGGTCCACCGTGGCCAGGCCGTCTTCCAGCGTCAGCGCCATCTGGTAGCCGTTCTCGGCGACGATGCGCAGCGCCGCGCCGCCCTCGGCGCCGTACGGCCAGATCCACACGCGCACAGGCTTGCCGGTGACGGCGCGCACCTTGGCGGTGATGCGGGCCACGTCGGCACGCAAGCGCGCCTGCTGCGCGGCATCGCTTTCATAGCGGCCGGTGCCGGCATCGAAGGCGCGCACCGCCGCGGCCGGCTCGGTATTGCCCTGCGGGTTGGCGCGCACGCCGTAGTGCAAGGCATCGGTATGCGCACCGATTTCCACCAGGCCCGACGCCGCGATCTCGCGCACCTGCTGCCAGTCGAGCAGGCGCTCGCGCGCCGTTGGCGCGCCGCCGAAATCGACCGGCTGCCCCGGCGGGGTATCGAGCCAGGCGCCCACCGGCGCCAGCACGGCCGGCCAGCGGTAGGCCTTCAGGACCGGCAGCACGCGCGTGTAGAAACTGCGGTAGCCGTCGTCGAAGGTCAGCAGCACGGCGCGCTCGGGCAGCGGCGGCCCGCCGCGGCGCGCCGCCAGCACCTGGTCGACCGAGACCGCGCGATAGCCGTTCTCGCGCAGCCACGCCAGCTGGCCGACCAGGTGGTCGGTGCGCACGCTCAGGTAGGCCTGGTCGGGGTCCTTGTCTTCGACGTCGTGATAGGCCAGCACCACCACATGGTTGCGCGGCCACGGCTGCTCGGCGGCCGCGGCCGGGCGCTGGGCCGGCGGCGTGAACACCGGGATGTCCCTGGCGCAGGCGGCCAGCAGGCATGCGGCCAGCACCAGCCAGAGCAGGCGGCAGGCGCGCCGCAGGGTTGCGTTCATGGCTTGCATTCCTGTTCAGAAGCGGTAGGTCATGTCGAAGACGATGCGCAGCTCGCGCTCGCGCTGGCCGTCATAGGGGCGGCTGGTGCCGGTCATGGTGGCGCCGACCTCGAACACGTCGTTGGTGCGGAAGCGCTGGCCGTAGCCCACCAGCAGGATCGCCCCGGTGCCGAAGCCGCGCTGGCTGTAGGCGCCGGTGCCGGCCAGGAACTGCTGCTCCCAGACGGTCTCGTAGCGCCGGTACAGCGTGTGCGTCAGCCGCACCGACGGCAGCACGGTCAGGTCCGAGCGCGGGTTGTAGTACGGCGTGTCGGCGCGGCTATTGCGCGACGCCCACAGGTCGACCAGCAGGTCGGCCTTCAGGTGCGGCGCGGTATAGAAGCGCTGGACGCCGGACACGCCCGCTTCGAGCCGGTCGTTGCCGTCGCTGAAACGCGACGGCGCCACCGTCAGCATCCATTCGCTGGCCTCGCTGCGGCGCCAGCGCGCGTAGGCCTGCACGGTGTCGGCATAGATGCCGTGCTTGAGCGCCTGCAGCGGCGTGCCGGTCGAGCGCAGCGCCGCCGACGCGCCCACGCGCCAGCGATCGTCGAGGTCGTAGTCCGCGGCGATGCGCCCGCCCTGGCGCGTGCCCTGGCCATAGCCGTGCAGCGACAGCTCGCCCTCGACGGTCAGGTCGCGCACGCGCCATTGCGCGCCGGCACGCGCCCAGCGGTAATCCACGCGGCCTTCGTCGAAGCGGCCGGTGGCATAGCCGATGCCGCCGAAGGCGCGCCAGTCATAGTTGACCGGCGGGGTGTACAGCACCGCTTCGATGCCGAAATTGCCGTTACCGACCACGGCGCTGTCGTTGGCCAGCCCGCGGTAGCCTTCGATGCGCAGCTCGGCCTTGTTGTGAACCTGCCATTCGCGGTCCAGGCGCCGCGCGGTAAGGTCCTCGGGAAAGCGCGCCAGGGTATCGTCGCGCAGCAGCTCGGCCTGGTGCCACTCCTGCAGGTCCAGCGCCGCATGGCCCTGCTGCACCTCCACTGCCAGGCTGCGCGGGGTCAGGGTCTCGGCCAGCTTCAGCTCGCCCTCTGCCGCGCGCGGCCAGCCGCGGGCGCGGTACACGTCCGCCAGCGCGGCGCGCAGGCCGGAATGGCCCGGCGCCTTGCGCACCAGGTCTTCCAGCTTCTGCTGCGCCGACTCGGTGGCGTCGGCCTGCAGGTCGGCGCGCGTGGCGGTCTGCTGTGCCTGCAGCCACAGGTCGTTGGGCTGACGCATGGGCTGGCCCCGCACCCAGCGCCAGCGCGGCTGCTCGGCGCTGGCCTGCGCCACCGCCTGCACGGCGGGATCGAAGGCCTCGGCCTCGGCGTGCGCGTAGTAGAGGCCGGTCTGGGCCTTGAGCCGGGTCTCGGCATCCAGGCCCTGTGGGTAGGCGTCGCGCACCTGGCGGAACAGCGGCGCGGCCTGCTCCGGCTGGCGCAGGTACAGGTAGGCGGCGGCGACATCGCCCAAGGCATACGCCGGCACCTCGATGCCCTCGGCGCGCAGCGCCTCGTATTCATGCACCACGTCCTGCATCCGCGCTCGCGCATGCAGCGCGGCGAGGCGGTCGATGCGTGCGCGGCGCAGTTGCGGCGCGGCTTGCGGCCCCAGTGCCTGCAGCGCGGGCAGCAATGCGTCATAGCGCGCCAGCGCGCGGTCGGCAATGGCAAAGCGCTCGGCCTCGGTGCGCGTCGGCAGGTCAGCCAGGCGCACCAGTTCGGCCACGGCATCGAGCTCCAGCGCCAGGCGCGCGCGCTGGTCGAACCGTCCAGCATGTTCGCCCGCGACGCGCAACGCCGCCTCGGGCAGGCCAGCGCGCTGCAGCGCGCCGACATACTCGCGCACGACATCGGCGCGCTGCGGCGCGCGCAGGTAAGCCTGGTCGGCCTCGAACAAGGCCGCATACGGCTCGCCGGCGCGTGCCTGCGCGTAGGCCAGTGCCAGGCGGCTGTCGACCGCGGCGGGCTCTCGCTGCACCAGCGCCTGCCCCAGCGCCACCGCCTCGGCGGCGTGGCCGCTGTCGGCCAGCACCTTCACCTCGCCCAGCGCGAATACCGCGTGCGTGGGAAAGCGTTGCCGGCCCTCGCGATAGCGCGCCAGCGCCTCGTCCCAGCGGCGCTCGTCGCGCAAGGCACCGGCCACGGCCGCCAGCACCTCGGGCGGCAGCGCGCGGGTCTGGCCCAGGTTGCCATAGGCTTCCAGCACTTCGCCCGGTCGTCCCGCCCAGCCGGCGATGACGATGCGGTCCCACGCCGCGCGCTGGTCCGAGGGTGCGCGTGCCACGCGCTCGCGCAGCATCGCCAGCGCGGGCGCATAGTCGCCGGCACGGGCGCGCCGGATCAGAGCGTCATAGTCGGAATCCGCTTGCGCGTGTGCCGGCAGCCAGCACATTGCCGCCAGCCCCGCGGCGAGTCCGCTCGCCAGCGCGACCGGCGCGCGCCGACGCCTCCCTTGCCGCCGCAGCGCCCCGTCGCGGGTACGCTCACGGCGCTTCATCAGTGAATCCATGGGATCCGCAGCCTGTCTCTGTGTTGCCCAAGCTGGCGCCGCGCACCGATGACACAGGCGCGCACGGGCTTGAGCTCCGTTATCGGCTTATCGCATGGCGGCACGAGGACACGGAACCCGACCGGGCCGGGCCGGTTGCGAACACCGGCAGAACAGGCCTACGGGATCCGGCGCGGCACCGAGGAACTGCGCCGGATGGCCATTCGCAGCGGGAATGGCGTCGTGCAACCGCAGCGGCCGAGGAATCGGGCTGCGTTGCCGCAATGCGAAGGCGATTGTAAGGAGGGTACCGCGATGAGATTGTTAATTTTCGCAAACGGATGTGTGACTGGATAAAGGAATTCAATCACTAATTCGTCTGTGTCGCGCTCGATTTATCCGGATCCGGTTGCGGGACTGGAACCTGGCTGCGGTGTGCGATCCGGCGCGGATCCCAGCGCAATCAACCTTTCACGGAAATCAAGGCATTCCTCTTTGGCTTTGTCATTTCAACAGGTGCCCGCGAATTTTCATCCAATAAATCAATCCGGTCATGCGAACCGATCCAGCGATAATTGATTATGATTTTTATAACATAACCCGAATAGGCCAAAAGGAATTTATCCCCCGATCAGGGGATGATATGGGATTTTTCCCTAACGGATTTGGGAAACTGGGCCGCCGCGAGGACGGAGTGTGAATTTCTTCAGGGCTGACTTCGTGGGGCGCCCGCTCTCCCCGCCCCTCTCCAGCAGGCGGGAGAGGGAGAGAAAAAACAGGCAATCAGGCGGGCAGGCGCAGTGTGGCCTGCAGGCCGCCGCCTTCGCGATTGGCCAGCTGCAGCGTGCCACCCAGGGCCTGCGTCAGTTGCTGCGCGATCGCCAGGCCCAGGCCGGTGCCGCCGGTGCCGCGGTTGCGCGAGGTTTCGAGACGGTAGTACGGCTGCATCACGCGCTCCAGTTCGGCCTCCGGAATGCCGGGGCCGCGGTCCTGCACGGCGATCTGCAGCCAGCCATCGTCCTGCCGTGCCACCGCCAGCGTGACCTCGGCGCCGAACTTCAGCGCGTTGTCGATCAGGTTGGTCAGGATGCGCCGCAGCGCCTGCGGACGCGTCAGCAGCGGCGCGCCGGCCTGCCCTTCGATGGCGATGGTGTGGCCGGCATCGAGGTAGTCACCGGCGAGGCTGTCGAGCAGCGCATCGGCATCGATGCGGGCCGGCGTCTCGGTGCCGCCCTGTAGGGTGCGCGCATAGGCCACGCCTTCGCGCACCAGGTGTTCCATCTCGCGCAGGTCGTGGTAGAGCTTCTGCTGCGTCGGCGAGTCTTCCATCAGGTCCACGCGCAGGCGCATGCGCGTGATCGGCGTCTGCAGGTCGTGCGAGATCGCCGCCAGGATCTGCATGCGCTCATCCAGGTAGCCGGCAATGCGGGCCTGCATGGCGTTGAACGCGGCGGCGGCGTGGGCCACCTCGGTCGGCCCGGTTTCGGGCACGCGCTGCGCCTTCAGGTCTGGCCCCAGGTTCTCGGCGGCGCTGGCCAGCTGGCTGAGCGGGCGCGTGACCACGCGCACCGCCAGCCAGGCACAGGCCACCAGCAGCGCCAGCTGCGCCGCCAGCATCGCCAGCAGCCACGGCGATACCAGCGATCGCCTGGGCTGCACGTCGATGGTCAGCGGGCTGCCGTCGTGCAGCCGCAGGTGTACCTGGAAACCGCCGCCCGGCTGGCTGCTGGCCGAGACCGGATAGCGGCCCTGCAGCGCCTCGGCAATGGTGTCGACGGCCTTGCGCGCGAGCGGCGCGCGCGGCGGCTCGCCCGGCGTGCCGGCATCGAGACGGTAGCTGTAGTTGTCGCGCCGCACCCGTTCCAGCCAGGCCGCGCGCTGGTCCGCCGGCAGCATGTCGAGCATCGCCACCGAGCTGGCCACGTCGCGCTCCAGGTTGCCCAGCATCAGCCGGTCGGCCGCGTTCCTGCGCTCCATCATCACCAGGCTGTACGACAGGCTCTGCGCCAGCACCAGCCCCACCAGCAGGATCACCATCAGCCGCGCGAACAGCGTGCGCGGCCATGCCAGCCCCTTGCGCGCGCGCCCGTTCATGCGCGCTCCTGGCGGATTTCGACGGCGGCGCTGAAGACATAGCCGCCGTTGCGCACGGTCTTGATGTAGCGCGGCTCGCGCGCATCGTCGCGCAGGCGCTGGCGCAGGCGGCTCACCAGCAGGTCGATCGAGCGCTCGAACAGCTCGGCGTCGCGGCCCTGGGTCAGGTTCAGCAGCTGGTCGCGCGTCAGCACCCGCTGCGGGTGGTCGACGAAAACGCGCAGCAGCCGGTATTCCGCGCCGCTGAGCGCGACGATCACGTCCTGCTCGTCGATCAGGTGGCGCGCGTTGGTGTCGAGCCGCCACGGGCCGAACGCCAGCACGCTGGCGGCCTCGGTGACCTGCAGGTTGGGCGGCAGCATGCGCGTGCGCCGCAGCACCGAGCGGATCCGCGCCAGCAGTTCGCGCGCGGCGAAGGGCTTGACCAGGTAGTCGTCGGCGCCCATCTCCAGCCCCAGGATGCGGTCGGCTTCCTCGTTGCGCGCGGTCAGCATCAGCACCGGCAGGTTGCGCCGCTCGCCCGCGCGCAGGTCGCGGCACAGCGCCAGGCCGTCTTCGCCGGGCAGCATCAGGTCCAGCACCACCAGGTCGACCGAGCCCTTGTCCAGCGCCGCGCGCATCTCGCGCCCGTTGGCGGCCAGGGACACGCGCATGCCGCTGCGCTCGAGGTAGGCGGCAACCAGTTCGCGGATTTCGCGATCGTCGTCGACGATAAGGATATGGTCCTGCGGGGTCATGGCGGGTCCCGGAATCGAAGAAAAAGAAGAAGGAGAAAGGGCGCGGCCGGCGCTCGCAAAAGTAGCTCTGGCCTGGCCCGGTGCCGCCATTATGCGGCGTCGGCGGCGCGCTTTGTATCGCTGTGTATCCGGGCCGGGTCCGGACAAGAAACATTGCACAGCGGGTCGGATGCGGAAACACCGCGGATACGCCGGGGCGGTGCAATGCAGCCATACCAATCCGGGAGTCCACCGCCATGATCGATGCCTACCTTGCCTTTGCCGCCGGCGTGCTGACGATTGCGTCACCGTGCGTGCTGCCCGTGCTGCCCATGCTGCTGGGCGCTTCGCTGGGCGAAACCAGCCGCCTGCGTCCGCTCGCGATCGCGCTGGGTTTCATCTCCGCCTTTTCCGCGCTGGGCATCGTCTTCGGCGCACTCTCGAGCGCCTTCAGCGACGCCCCGGGCGTGGTGCGCAACGTCGCCATCGCCATCCTGTTCGCCGCCGGCCTGGCACGGCTGTGGCCGGCCGGCTTCGGACGTCTCACGGCACCTTTCGCCGCGCCATTTGCCGCGCTCACCGACCGCGCCGCCGGCGCCGGCAGCCGGGCCGGCAATGGCCTCGCCGGCGGCTTCGTGCTGGGCATGACGCTGGGCGCGGTATGGACCCCGTGCGCGGGCCCGGTGCTGGCCTCGATCCTGGCGCTGGTGGCCAAGGCGCAGGACCTGCACCGCGCCGCCGGCCTGCTGGCGCTGTTTGCCGCCGGCGCCGCCGTGCCGATGCTTGGCATCGCCTACGGCGGCCAGTTCGCCACCACCCATGTGCGCCGGCTGGCGCGCCATACGCCGCGGCTGCAGCAAGCCTTCGGCGTGCTGGTGGTAGCCACCGCCGTCGCCATGTACTTCCAGTACGACACCCTTGCCGTCGCCTGGCTGACCTCGCTTTTCCCCGCAACCCAACCTGGAGCCTGAACCATGCCCCGCATCCTTCGCACCCTGTTTGCCGCGGCCGCCTTTGCCGTCGCCCCGCTCGCCATCCACCCCGCCGCCGCCGCCCCCGCCGATTACGGCAAGGCGCCCGAATTCACGGGCATCGGCAAGTGGCTCAACTCCGAACCGCTGACCGTTGCCGGGCTGCGCGGCAAGGTCGTGCTGGTCGACTTCTGGACCTACAGCTGCATCAATTGCATCAATACCCTGCCCCATGTGCGCAAGTGGTACGACAAATACCGCGACCAGGGCCTGGTCGTGGTGGGCGTGCACACGCCGGAGTATGCGTTCGAGCGCTCCACCAGCAACGTCCAGGCCGCGCTCAAGCGTTTCGACATCCGCTACCCGGTGGCGCAGGACAACGCCTATGCCACCTGGAACGCCTGGCGCAACCAGTACTGGCCCGCGCTGTACCTGGTCGATGCCAACGGCAACGTGGTCTACAAGCACTTCGGCGAAGGCCAGTACGCCGAGACCGAGGCGGCGATCCAGAAGGCGCTGGCGCAGCGCCGCTGAGCCTAAAAGCCGCCCTGCAGGCGGGTTGCCGGTCGACCGCCTTGTCTTCCGGCGCATGGGAGTTGATACAAATTGTATGCAATCTTTGTATCACGGTTCGCTGATCCCTGTTATTCTTGCACGCCTGTTGAGGCGGGATGCAGGTCCTGCCCGCCTCGCTCGCGGAACAGCCGCCTCTGGCCCGCGAGCGTGCACGAGGGCGCCGGGTTCCCCGCCCGGCGCCAGAAGAACAAGACAGCCCGCAATATCCGGGCAGACGACAGGAGACTCGAATGGCGCCCTTGCTATTCCAGGTGGAAGACCGCCCCCCACGGTTGACGACGTTCTTGCTGGCGCTCCAGCACCTGCTGGCCGCGCTGGGCGGCATCATTGCGGTGCCGCTGGTGATCGGCGGCGCGCTGCGCCTGCCCTCCGACCAGGTCGTGGCGCTGGTCAATGCCGCGCTGCTGGGCTCGGGCATCGTCACCATCATCCAGTGCAAGGGCGTGGGCCCGGTCGGCATCCGCATGCCGTGCGTGATGGGCACCAGCTTTGCCTTCGTTGGCGCGGCCATCAGCGTGGGTGTGGAGCACGGCGTGGCCGGCATCCTGGGCTCGGCGCTGGCGGGCTCGCTGGTGATGATCCTGGGCAGCTTCTTCATGCCGGCGATCCGCAAGCTGTTCCCGCATACCGTCACCAGCGTGGTCGTGACCATGATCGGCCTGTCGCTGATCCCGGTGGCGATCGACTGGGCCGCCGGCGGCCAGGGCAGCAGCCGCTACGGCGCCCCCGGCAACCTGGCGATTGCCGTCGCCGTGCTGGCGCTGGTGGTGGCGGTGGTGCAGTGGGGCAAGGGCATGCTGTCGGCCTCGGCCATCGTGGTCGGCATTGCCGGGGGCTATCTGCTGTGCCTGGCGCTGGGCCTGGTCGACTTCACCCAGTTCCACCAGGCGCCGGTGTTCGCGGTGCCGCAGCCGCTGCACTTCGGCATGTCGTTCCCGATCTCGGGCATCGTCGCCATGTCGATCGCCTTCCTGGTCACCATCGTCGAATCGACCGGCACCTTCATGGCGCTGGGCTCGGCCACGCAGCGGCCGGTGTCGGGCAAATGCCTGTCGCGCGGGATCCTGTGCGACGGCTTTGGCTCGGCCTTCGCGGCGCTGGTATGCAGCCCGCCGCTGTCCACTTTTGCGCAGAACGTCGGCGTGGTGTCGCTGACCGGCGTGGCCAGCCGCCATGTGGTGGCGCTGACCGGCGTGATGCTGCTGCTGGCCGGGCTGTTCCCGGTGCTGGGCGCGCTGGTGGTGACGATTCCGCAGCCGGTGCTCGGCGGTGCCGGCCTGATGATGTTCGCGATGATCGTTTCCGGCGGCATCCAGATGCTCAGCACGGTACGCTTCACGCAGCGCAATACGTTGATTGTCGCGGTGTCGATCGGCTGCGGCCTGGCCGTGACCTTCCGGCCGGAACTGCTGGCGAAGCTGCCCGCCTTTGTCCACGAGGTGTTCGGCTCCGGCATCACGGTGGGCTCGCTGTCCGCGGTGATCCTGAACCTGCTGCTGCCCGGCGGCAAGGAAGCCGCCGCCGACGAAGCCGGGCACGAAACCGTCGGCGAGGCCGCCTGAATGCCATCACGCCGGCTGTGCTAGCGCGCGCCGGCGGCCGCGGATGGCCGCAGTAGCGGGTAGGGATTGATCGCCCCGCCCGCGGTGTAGATGCCATAGTGCAGGTGCGGCGGCGTGCCGCGCGCATTGCCGGTGGTGCCGACATACCCCAGCACGGTGCCGGCGACGATGATGTCGCCGGCGCGCACGCCGGCGTACCGGTCCAGGTGGGCGTAGTAGTGCAGCTGGCGCCCCGGACCCATCACCCACACCACGTTGCCGCCCAATTCGCTGGTTCCCACGCGCGTGACGATGCCTTCGGTGGCCGACACCACTTCGCGGCTGCGCGGCGCGAAGATGTCGATGCCCTCGTGCTTGCGCCCGCCGGAACGCACGCCGTGCCAGGTATCGCGCAGCGCCCTCGGGGCAACCCCGGCGACCGGCACCGGCAGCGTCGCCGGCGCGGGCCGGGCGGACAGGCGGGCCGCGTAGATGGCGCGCTCCAGCGGCGGCTGCAGCCACGGCCAGGCCAGCCAGCCCAGGCCGATCCAGAGCGCCAGCCATGCCAGCCGGCGCACCAGCGCAAGTAAAGGGGGAACGAGACGCGAGGCAGCCATATGCCTTCGACGGCAGCCTGGCGTGCGAATTCCCGCCCACGCACCCACCTTACGGGTCGCACACACCACTTCTGGCCCGGTGAGGGCCGAACCATCGGCGCCGCGGCCGGTCATAACTGGACCGTTTTGATTGCAACAGGAGAACCCATGGACTGTCCGGTGTGCCCGCAAACCCAACTCGTGATGTCCGAACGCCAGGGCATCGAGATCGATTACTGCCCCAAGTGCCGCGGCGTCTGGCTGGACCGGGGCGAGCTCGACAAGATCCTGGAGCGCTCGGCGGCGGCAGCCCCGGCGCAGCAAGCCCCCATGCAGCAACCCCCGCAGCCGCAGGCCCCGGTGCACAATGCACCGCCGCAGCAGGGCTACCAGCGCGGCTACGGCGACCGCGACCGTGACCGCTACTACGAGCGCGAGCAGAAGCACTATCGGAAGAAGAGCATCTGGCACGAGCTGTTCGACTGAGCCGGCCAGCGATGGAAGGAAAGGGCGACCGTGGTCGCCCTTTCATCGTTTACGTCCCCCTACAGCCCGGCGGCGAGACCGTCGCCGCGCGGATCGGCCGCGCCATACATCACGCCGGTGACCGGGTCGATCAGGATGGCGCCGGCATGGCCCATGGCGTCGGTGAAGGGCTGCACCCGCCTGACCGGATGCCCGCGCCGCGCCAGTTCGGCAGTCACCGCTTCCGGCACGCGGCCCTCGATCTTGAGATCGTTCGACGACACGCCCCAGTTGCGCCCATAGAGCAGGCGCGGCGCATTGACCGCGTCCTGCGGCGACATGCCGAAATCGACGATGCGCGTCACCAGCGCGGCCTGGGTCTGCGGCTGCCCCTCGCCGCCCATGGTGCCGTAGACCAGGAACGGCTTGCCGTCCTTCAGCAGCAGCGCGGGGTTCAGCGTATGGAAGGTGCGCTTGCCCGGCGCCAGGTGGTTCACATGCGCGGGATCGAGCGAGAAGAACGCACCGCGGTTCTGCAACAGGACACCGGTGCCCCTGGGCACGATGCCCGAGCCGAAGTCGTGATAGACGCTCTGGATCATCGACACCACGTTGCCGTCCTTGTCGGCGGTACCGAACCATACCGTATCGCCGTGCGGATCCATCGGCTTCACGTCAGCGCCGGCGCGCAGCATGCTGATGCGCCCGGACTGGGCCTGCCCGTGCCGCGACGACAGCAGCCGTTCCAGCGGGATCTGCACGAAGTCCGGATCGGCGAGGTAGCGGTCGCGATCGGCGAACGCCTGCTTGGTCGCCTCCACCAGCACGTGGTAGTAGTCCGCCGTGCCCTCGCCCAGCGCGCGCACGTCGCGCTTGTCGAGGATGTTCAGGATCTCCAGCGAGGCAAAGCCTTGGGTGTTGGGCGGAACGTTGACGGCCTGGTAGCCGCGGTACTTCACCGAGATCGGCTGGACCCAGTCGGCGCGGTGGCGGGCAAAGTCGGCCTGGGTCAGCACGCCGCCGTGCGCCTGCAGGTCGGCCACGATCTTGCGCGCGATCTCGCCCTGGTAGAACGCGGCGGCGCCACCCGACGCAATCTGGCGCAGCGTGCCCGCCAGATCGGGCTGGCGCAGCGTTTCGCCCATCCGGTAGGCCGACCCATCCGGTTTCAGAAAGGTCTGGCGAAAGCCGTCGAAGCGCTGCAAGGCGCGGAATTCGGTGTCGGCCGGGTCGAGATTGACGCGGCTCCACGATGCCAGCGACGCCGACACCGGGAACCCGCCCTCGGCATGGCGGATGGCATCGGCCATCAGCTCCGGCCATGGCAGGCTGCGCCCCATGCCCTGGCGCGCGTACTGGTACGCCGCTTCCCAGCCGGCGACGGTCCCGGGCACCGTGATCGCCGACAGGTAGCCGCGTGCGGGAACCCGGTCGAGTCCCTTGTCGCGGTAAAGCGCGATGGTCGCGCGTTCGCCGGCGCGCCCGCTGGCATTGAGCGCGCGCACCTCGCGCGTGCGGGCGTTGTAGATCAACCAGAAGGCGTCGCCGCCGATGGAATTCATGTGCGGGTACACCACCGCGATGGTCGAGGCCACCGCGATGGCGGCATCGACCGCATTGCCGCCGCGCTCCAGTACGCGCAGCCCGGCCTGCGTCGCCAGGCGGTTGGAAGAGGTCACCATGCCGCCGGTGGCCATCGGGTTGATACAGGTGGACGGCGTGTCGCAGTACTTGCCGGCCTCGTCGACGGCCCATGCCGGCGCGGCGGCCAGCGTCAGTGCCGAGCACATGCCGGCCAGGCGCAGAGCGGTGAAGAATCTGGTGCGGTGCATCGCAGGCTCCCTGGGTAACACAGCGAAGTTGCATGCCGGAGCGGACGCAACCGGCACGAGCGGTAGAGCGGATTGCCCGGATTGTCTTGTGGGGCGAGCGCAAGTTAGCCTGCGCCAGACAATCTGGCTAACGGCAAAGTCGCATCCGGTGTCGGCAAACGGACATGAGCGGATATCGGCCGCGGCGCTGCCCGTGGCGCCAGCCCTCGTCCCCCACTACCTCCACCCCTAAACCGGACCACGCATGCCTGCCCATGATCCCGCCCTGCGCGCGCTCGCGCGGCTGCCTCGCCCGCTGTACGGCCACATCGAAGCCCTGCCCAACCGCGTGCTGGGCTATCGCCACCGGCATCCCTGGTGCCAGTTCGCCTATGCGCTGCAGGGCGTGCTGGAGGTATGGACCGACCGCGGGCGCTTTGTCGCGCCACCGCAATGGGCGGTATGGATTCCGGCCGGCGTGGCGCACCGCGTGCGCTGCGCCACGGGCACGCGCATCCGCAGCCTCTACCTGGACAACAGCGTGTGCGCGGCAGCGCGGGCCCGTTGCCGCGTGCTGACCGTCAGCCCGCTGCTGCGCGAACTGATTCGCGCCTTCAGCCACCTGCCGGCCGAATACGACGAGCGCGGCGCCGACGGACGCCTGGCGCGCGTGCTGATCGACCAGCTTGGCGCCGCGCCCGAAGTCGAATTCATGCTGCCGCTGCCGGCCGACCCGCGCGTGCGCCTGGTGTGCAATGGCCTGCAGCGCCATGCCGACCGCGACACCAGCCTGGCGGCGTGGAGCGCGCGGCTGGCAGTCTCGGGCAAGACCCTGACGCGGCTGTTCCAGCGCGAAACCGGACTGACCTTCCGCGCCTGGCGCCAGCGGCTGCGGCTGCTCGACGCGGTGCCCCGGCTGGAGCGCGGCGAAGCCGTGACCGAGGTGGCACTGGATTGCGGCTATGAGTCGCTGTCGGCGTTTATCGCGGCGTTCCGGCGGCTCTACAACATGACGCCGGGCGAGTTGTCGCGCGCCAACCGCGTCGTTCCCGCGGCCAGTTAGCGAATGCGGTCAGGCACGCTGGCGGTGGCGCCGCGCCGCTTCGGCGGCGGCGTCGCGCAACGCCGGCGGCAGCGCGCGCAGCTCGGCCGTGAAAAAGGCCCGTTCCGCCGGGCGCAGCGCGGGCAGCTGCCCGGCAAGCCGCTCCACCGCGGCGCATGCGGCCGAGGTGGCGCCCTGCTCATGGGTCAGGTACCAGGCCGATTCAAGAAGGAGGTTGGCCAGCTGCAGCGGTGCCAGCCTGACGTGGCCGGCGTCGTGGTCTTCCAGCGCGAAAGCGGCGACCGCCGACCAGCGCACGAAGCCCCGCGCCGGCGCAAACGGCGCATGGAACGGCCGCAGCGCCTCGACCGCGTCGGCCACCGAAAGCGGGCGCTGGCGGCGGAACACGGCCATGCTGTCGCTGGCGCTGGCCGGGCGGTCCAGCGGCGGCGCATCGGGGCCGCAGCTGCCGCGCGCGATGCGCAGCAGGAAGATCGCGTTCCACGCCGTGCCGCCGCCGACGCCGAAGCGGTCGCAGATCCATTCCGACAGCCCCAGCCAGCGCATCGCCTGCCGCTGCACGGCGCTGGCCGACAGGCTGCGCCCGGCATCGATCAGCCCATGGCGCCAGAACAGCCACAGGCTCAGCCCGATATTGGCCGCGGCATGCTGCACGGCATCGACCGAATCGGCCTCGTAAGCGGCCTGCAGCGCGCCCGCGAACGCGTCCAGCGCGCGCTGCGCCGCCGTGGCCGCGGCCGCATGCGCGGGGCGCATGGCATCGGCCTTGTGCAACAGCGCTTCGAGGTTCAGCACCTCGAAGCGCACGCGTGGGTTGTAGCGCACCACCAGGCGCAGCTCGGCATCGGCATGCAGGAGATCCAGCCCGGCGCGCGCACCCTCGCCGTCGCCGCGCGTGTAGCGCTCCCAGGCGCGCACCACCTGCGCCATGGCCTGGAACGCCGGCGTGGCCGCGCCCGCGTCGGCCGCCTGCACCAGCCGGTCGAAGCGCCGCAGCGCCGCGCGGCTTTGGTCCAGGCGCCCGCAGCGGCGCCAGGCCTGGCTTTCCTTCAGCAACGACAAGGCCCGCTGGAAGCCATCGCCGGCAAGCCGGCGCGCCGCGCCAAAGGACTCGGCCACGGCGAAGCCGTGGGCGCCGGCATGGCCGTCCTGCGCGCTGCGCATGGCCTGCGTCAGCTCGCTCCAGAAAGCCATGTCGCGCATGACGTAGCCGGTGCCATCCGCTTGCCCCGCCGGCACGGGTTGCGCGCCGGCAGGGAAACCGAAATGCCGTGCCAGCGCAACCGGGCCCAGCGTGCGGCCATTGGCAACGAAGCGCAGCCGGCGCGCGCTGGCCGCCGCCAGCCAGAACGGCCCGCGGCTGCGCTGCGCCGGGTTGGCCGCGGCCGGATCGCGGGCGCGGTCCGCGCCCCATCCCACCACGATGCCCCAGCGTGCGAAGTCTGCAAACGCGCGCGACACCAGCATGCGCAGGTTGGCCGCCGTGGGGAACGCGCTGCGTACCGCGGCGGCCGTGACTGCTCCCTCTGCGCTGCGCTGCGCATGCCACGCACGTGCGAGCAGCCAGACCGACTGGTAGCGCGCGGGCTGGCCATCGACCCGGTAGGGACTCGACACATCGACATGGATCAGGGCAGGCGCGGGCATCGATTTGGCAGCAGGCATCCGTGGCAATGCCCGCCATGTTACGCAAGTTACAGCGCACGCGGTTGGCGCTGCGCGAGCCCTCTCCTATGCTGCGCATCACGGTCCGGGCCCGGATTGTCATTCCCTCAAACTTCCCACGCATAACCATGAACAATCGTCTTGCCCGCCTGCTGACACCGGTGGCCTTCGGCCTCGGCCTGCTTGCCGCCCACCTGCCCGCCCTGGCCGCGCCCAAGGAAGCGCCGCTCGACATCGCGCCACTGTTCCGCCAGGCCGAGACCACCGGCACCATGGTGATCTACGACCTGCGGCGCGACCGCATGCTGACCTACAACCCGTCACGCGCCGCCACGCCGTATTCGCCGGCATCGACCTTCAAGATCATGAACTCGCTGATCGGCCTCGAGACCGGCGCGGTCGCCGACGTCGACCACGACAAGCTGCCCTGGGACGGCAAGGTCTGGCTGGTTGGCGGCAAGGCCGTGCTACCCGAGGCCTGCAACGCCGACGTGCCGCTGCGCGTGGCCCTGCCCAACTCCTGCGTGCCGGCCTACCAGGCGCTGGCGCGCCGGGTCGGCAGCGCCGCCTACCAGCGCTACCTGACCGCGTCGCACTACGGCAATGCCGACAGCTCCGGGCCGGTGGACCGCTTCTGGCTGAACGGCAAGCTGCAGATCACCGCCTACCAGCAGATCGATTTCCTCAAGGGACTGGTGCAGCGGACGCTGCCGTTCTCGCCCGCCACCTTCAACGCCGTCGACGACATCACGGTGCTGGAGCGCACCCCCGCTTACACCCTGCACGCCAAGACCGGCTGGGCCGACTCGGCCAAGCCGGCGGTGGGCTGGCTGGTGGGCTGGGTCGAGCGCGGCAAGGACGACTACCTGTTCGCGCTCAATTTGGACCTGCTGCGGCCGGAGCATGCCAGGGCGCGGATGGAGATTGCGCGCGCGGCGTTGCGGCAGGCGGGGGCGTTGCCGGAGTGAGGCATCCGCCTGGAGCCGGCGGGCCCTGTAACCGGCACTACTACGATCTCGCCATCAAGGCCGACAACCGGTCAGTGTCGTAGCGGGCCCGCAGTTCGCCGATGGCTCGAGCCCAACGGCGCGTCCCTTGCCGCTGTGAGGTGCAATAACCGCCATTCGGGTTTCTCCGTAGTGAGTTCTGTCTCCGCCTGTCATTTAATTCAACATGAATTAATTAATAGCGGCGCGTCCCCACGTGGGCGGGCAGCCAAAACAGCACGGAGACGAGATGACCGCATCCAAGGCGGGTCGTGGCGTGAATTCCGCCAGCCTGCGCCTCTACAACGAACGCGCGCTGCTGCTGGCGCTGCGCCGGGCCGGCGAGGCTTCCAAGGCCGACCTGGCGCGCATGGCGCAACTGACCAATACCGCAGTCGGCAGCATCGTCCAGACCTTGTCCGACGAAGGCCTGGTCGAGCAGGCGGGGCGCCGCACCGAAGGCCAGCGCGGGCAACCCGCCAGCCTGATCCGGCTGCAGGCAAAGGGTGCCTTCGGCATCGGCGTGCGGCTGGACCGGGCCAGCATCGAGGTAGTGATGGTGGATTTTGCCGGCCACATCCTGGCCAGCCGGGCCCACCAGCTGGTCCTGCCCCACCCCGACCAGGCGCTCGAACTGGTGCGGCAGGATATCGCCGCGCTGCGCGCCCAGCTTGCCCCGGACGAACAGAAGCGGCTGATGGGCATCGGCGTGGCGCAGCCCTATAACCTTGGCGCCTGGCTGCGCGAACTGGACGTACAGGGCGAAGCCTTCCAGGCGAGCTTCCGCGCCTGGGACCAGGCCGACTTCCCGGCGATGCTCAACGCCGCCACCGGCTTGCCGGTGTTCGGCGAAAACGACGGCACCGCCGCGGCAGTGGCGGAGCTGTTCTATGGGCGCCACCACGCCCAGCATTTCCTCTATGTGTTCCTGGGCCCCGCCATCGGCGGTGGCGTGGTACTCAACGGCGACTGCGTGCGCGGTGTTTCCGGAAATGCCGGGGATATCGCCATGATGCCGGTGCCACGCAGCACGCTGCCTTCCGCGCTGCCGGCCACAAACCATGGCAGGCGGGGCGATATCCTGATCTCGCGCGCTTCGCTCAACGCCCTGACGCGCCACCTGCGCCACCATGGCGTGATGGTCGACGGCCATGCCGACCTGCAACGCCAGGTCGAGCTGGGCCACCCGGCGGTTGAGGAGTGGGTGGCGGACTGCGTCGATGCGCTCGCGCCGGCGCTGCAGTCGGCACTGGCCGTGCTCGACGTGCCGCTGGTGATCTTCGATGCCGACATCGACGGCGGCCTGGTCGCCACGCTGATCGCGCGCCTGCAGCAGACACTCGCCGAAAGCGCGCCCGAGGCGCGCGCGCCCGCCACCGTGGTGCGGGGCTGCTTTGGCGCCAACGCCGGTGCGGTGGGCGCCGCGTCGCTGCCGATGTTCATGAACTTCTCGCCACGCGCCGAGCTGCTACGGGGTGCGTCGGCCATCGTGCCGGAGGCCCGCCATGCCATGGTCTGAAGCAACGCCTGCCCCGCCGACACCGGCGCCCCTGCATGGCGGCCAGGCGGGCCAGGGCGGCACCGCGCCGCTGCTCGAGCTGCACAACATCTCCAAGACCTTCCCCGGCGTGAAGGCCCTCAGCAGTATGGCGCTGACGGTCTACCCCGGCGAGGTCCATGCGCTGATGGGCGAGAATGGTGCCGGCAAGTCCACGCTGATGAAGATCCTGTCGGGGGCCTACGTCGCCGACCCTGGCGGCGAATGCCGCATTGCCGGCAAGCCGGTGACCATCGACGGCCCTGCCGCGGCGCGCGCCCACGGCGTGGCCGTGATCTACCAGGAACTGAGCCTCGCGCCGAACCTGAGCGTGGCCGAGAATATCTACCTGGGCCGCCACCTGCACCACCGCGGCATAGTCGACCGCGCCGCGATGGCGCGCGCGTGCGAGGCCACGCTGGCCCGGCTCGGTGCCGACTTCACCGCGCAGGCGCCGGTGCACACGCTGTCGATCGCCCAGCGCCAGCTGGTGGAGATTGCCCGGGCGGTGCACTTCGAGACCCGCATCCTGGTGATGGACGAGCCCACCACGCCGCTGTCCACCCGCGAGACCGAGCGCCTGTTTGCGCTAATCCGCCAGCTGCGCGCCGAAGGCATGGCCATCATCTACATCAGCCACCGCATGGCTGAGATTGACGAGCTCGCCGACCGCGTCACCGTGCTGCGCGACGGCCGCCTGGTGGGCACGCTCACGCGTGACCAGCTGACGCAGGCGGCACTGGTCAAGATGATGGTCGGGCGCGACCTGTCCGGCTTCTACACCAAGACCCATGGCGAGACCGCGCCCGGAGCGATCATGCTGTCGGTGCGCAATATGTCCGACGGCCGGCGCGTGCGCGGCTGCAGCTTCGACCTGCGCGCCGGCGAGGTGCTGGGGCTGGCCGGACTGGTCGGTGCCGGCCGCACCGAACTGGCGCGGCTGGTGTTCGGCGCCGATGCGCGCACCGACGGCGCGGTGTTCGTCGCCGGCACGCCGCTGGCGGTCAGCAGCCCGCGCCAGGCGATCGATGCCGGCATCGCCTACCTGACCGAAGACCGCAAGCTGCAGGGGCTGTTCCTGGACCAGAGCGTGCACGAGAACATCAACCTGATCGTGGCCGCGCGCGATGCCCTGCGCGGCGGCCGGCTGAACCGCGCCAGCGCGCGCCAGCGCACCGCCGCGGCGATCCGCGCGCTCGGCATCCGGGTCGCGCACCCGCAGGTCAGCGTGGGTGCGCTGTCGGGCGGCAACCAGCAGAAGGTCATGCTGTCGCGGCTTCTGGAAACCCGCCCGCGCGTGCTGATCCTGGACGAGCCCACGCGCGGCGTCGATATCGGCGCCAAGGCCGAGATCTACCGGCTGATCAATGCGCTGGCGCGCTCCGGCGTGGCGGTGCTGCTGATCTCCAGCGAACTGCCCGAGGTGGTGGGCCTGTGCGACCGCGTGCTGGTGATGCGCGCAGGCCTGCTGGTTGGCGAAGTGCCAGGCTGTGCCGATGCCGCCGCCATGCAGGAGCGGATCATCGCGCTGGCCACTGGTGCCGGCGAACCCGCCCCTGCGGTCCTGCATTGACCTCATGAATCCCCGTACAAGCCGGCCACGAACGGTTGAGCGCGGGCGGCCTGCCGCCTCGCCGCAACAGGAGACACTGATGCCCAATCCCAGCAATCCCACTTCCCCCACGGCCCACGCCGCCCCGCCGGCGCGCACCGCCGCACGCGCCTCCACGCAGGAACGCCTGCGTGCCCTTGGCATGCTGCCGGTGCTGGTGCTGCTGTGCATGGGCTTCACGCTGCTGACCGAAAACTTCGCCAGCCTGCAAAACCTGTCGATCATCGCCCAGCAGGCTTCGATCAACCTGGTGCTTGCCGCAGGCATGACTTTCGTCATCCTGACCGGCGGCATCGACCTGTCGGTGGGATCGATCCTGTCGGTATCGGCGGTGGTGGCGATGCTGGTTTCGCTGATGCCGCAGCTTGCCGCGCTGAGCGTACCGGCGGCGCTGCTGTGCGGGCTGCTGTTCGGCCTGCTCAACGGCGCGCTGATCGCATTCATGAAGCTGCCGCCGTTCATCGTGACGCTGGGCAGCCTGACCGCGGTGCGCGGGCTGGCGCGGCTGGTCGGCAACGACAGCACGGTCTACAACCCGGAGATCCCGTTCGCCTTCATTGGCAACGGCAACCTGCTCGGCGTGCCCTGGCTGGTGGTGATCGCGGGTGCGGTGGTGGCGCTGTCATGGCTGGTGCTGCGGCGCACCGTGCTGGGACTGCAGATCTACGCGGTCGGCGGCAATGCCGAGGCGGCGCGCCTGTCGGGCATCAAGGTCTGGGTGGTGCTGCTGTTCGTCTATGCGGTGTCTGGCCTGCTGTCGGGACTGGGCGGCGTGATGTCGGCGTCGCGGCTGTACGCCGCCAACGGGCTGCAGCTGGGGCAGTCCTATGAACTGGACGCGATCGCCGCGGTGATCCTGGGCGGCACCAGCTTTGTCGGCGGGGTCGGATCGATCGCCGGCACGCTGGTGGGCGCGCTGATCATCGCGGTGCTGTCGAACGGGCTGATCCTGCTGGGCGTGTCGGATATCTGGCAATACATCATCAAGGGGCTGGTGATCATCGGCGCGGTCGCGCTGGATCGCTATCGCCAGAAGGGCTCGGCCCGTACCTGACCTGCTGCCGCAACCGGAGACTGACCGTGACTGACCTCATCCTCAGGGCCCTGGCCGCCGGCGCGCTGGCTGCGCTGTGCGCGGTGCCGGCCATGGCGCAGGGACCCGCACCGGGCACGCCCGCCGCCGCCGCTGCCGCTGCGCCCGCGTCCGCCACGCCTCGCCCGCTCAAGAAAGTCGGCGTCACGCTGGGCTCACTGGGCAACCCGTACTTCGTCGCGCTGGCCCGCGGCGCCGAGGCCGCCGCCCGGCAGGTGAACCCGAACGTCAAGGTGACCGTGCTGTCGGCCGACTATGACCTGAACAAGCAGTTCACCCATATCGACAGCTTTATCGTCGCCGGCGTCGACCTGATCCTGATCAACGCCGCTGACGCGCGCGCCATCGAGCCGGCAGTGCGCAAGGCGCGCAAGGCGGGCATCGTGGTGGTGGCGGTCGACGTGGCCGCGGCCGGGGCCGACGCCACCGTGCAGACCGACAACACGCAGGCCGGCGAACTGGCCTGTGGATTTATTGCCGACCGGCTCAACGGTCGCGGCAACGTCATCATCCAGAACGGGCCACCGGTGTCCGCGGTGCTGGACCGGGTCAAGGGCTGCAAGGCGGTGCTGGCGCGCCACCCCGCGATCCGCATCCTGTCCGACGACCAGGACGCCAAGGGCTCGCGCGAAGGCGGCCTCAACGTGATGCAGCTATACCTGACGCGCTTTCCCAGCGTGGATGCGGTCTTCACCATCAATGACCCGCAAGCGGTGGGCGCTGACCTCGCCGCGCGCCAGCTCAACCGCCGCGGCATCGTGATTGCCTCGGTCGACGGCGCGCCCGACATCGAGGCCGCGCTCAAGGCCGACACCCTGGTGCAGGCTTCGGCCAGCCAGGACCCCTGGGCCATTGCGCGCACCGCGGTGCGGCTGGGCGTGGGCATGATGAACGGCCAGCGCCCGGCCAACCCGACCGTGCTGCTGCCGTCCACGCTGGTCACGCGGGCCAATGTCGGCCAGTACAAGGGCTGGGCCACGCCACGCTGAGCGGCATGGCCGTGCCCTGCCCCCTCCTGCCTTCTTTCCTGATATCTGCTGACCCATGATGGCTAGCCACCCTGCCGGCGCTGCGGCGCATGACGCTGCCCCGGCGTTCGATTTCGTGTTGTTCGGCGCCACCGGCGACCTGGCCCGGCGCAAGCTGCTGCCGGCGCTGTTCGACGCCCATGCCGCCGGCTCGCTGCATCCGGCCGGTCGCATCCTGGCGCTGGGCAGCCAGCCGCTGACACACCAGGCCTACCTGGACATGCTGCAGGACGAAGTGCTGCCAGCGCTGGCGGGCGATGCCGCGGCGGCCGCGTGGCCGGCCTTTCTGGAGCGCATCCTGTACCTGCAGGTGGATGCCAACGCCGCTGCCGGCTTCGATGCTTTGGCGGAACTGGTCAACGCGCGCGCGGCACCGGTGGTGGTGTTCTACCTGGCCACGGCGCCGCACCTGTTCGTCACGGTCTGCGGGCAACTGGCGCGCGTGGGCCTGACCGGCCCGCGCAGCCGCATCGTGCTGGAAAAGCCGCTCGGCCACGACCTGGCATCGTCCGAGTCCATCAATGCCGAGGTGGCGCGCCATTTCGCCGAGGACCAGATCTACCGGATCGACCACTACCTGGGCAAGGAGTCGGTGCAGAACCTGATGGCGGTGCGCTTCGGCAACGTGCTGTTCGAACCGCTGTGGCGGCGCGAATGGGTGCGCCAGGTGCAGATCACCATCGCCGAAGAACTCGGCGTCGAGCGCCGCGGCAACTTCTACGACGGCATCGGCGCGCTGCGCGACATGGTGCAGAACCACCTGCTGCAGCTGCTGTGCATGGTGGCGATGGAGCCGCCTGCCAGCCTGTCGGAAGATGCCATCCGCGACGAGAAGCTGAAGATCCTGAAGGCACTGCGGCCGATCCGCCCCGAGGACGTGGCCGAGACCGTGGTGCGCGGCCAGTATGCGCGCGGCGCCGTCGGCGGCGACCCGGTGCCCGGCTATGCCAGCGAGCCCGGCATCGCGCCTGACAGCCGCACCGAGACCTTTGTCGCAATCCGTGCCGAGATTGCCAACTGGCGCTGGGCCGGCGTGCCGTTCTACCTGCGCACCGGCAAGCGCATGCAGGCGCGCGTGGCGGAGATCGTGATCCACTTCCACGACGTGCCCCACCCGCTGTTTCCGCATCCGCCAGGGGTCTTCTCCGGCAACCGGCTGGTGATCACGCTGCAGCCGCAAGAGAGCATCCGGCTGTATTTCCTGACCAAGCAGCCGGGCGATACGCAGGCGCTGACTCCGGCCTCGCTGGACCTGCAACTGACCAGCGCCGCGCCACGCGTGCGGCGCGTGGGCGCCTACGAGCGCCTGCTGCTCGACGTGATCCGCGGCCGGCTGGGACTGTTCGTGCGGCGCGACGAACAGGTGCAGGCGTGGCGCTGGGTCGCGCCCATCCTGAAGACATGGGAGACCTCGCCCACGCCGCCCAAGCCATACACCGCCGGCACCTGGGGGCCGGCGGCCTCCAGCGCCCTGCTGTCGCGCGACGGCATGGCCTGGCATGAAGAGATGTAGTCAACGTATCGCGGAGCACCGAGATTTCCACTTCCCTACCCGCCTGGAAAGCCCTGCGCGCGCATGCCGACTCGCTGCGCGGCACCCATATGCGCGACTGGTTCGACGGCCCGCACGGCGCGGCGCGGGCCGAGCGCTTCACCGCCGAGGCCTGCGGCCTGACCCTGGACTACGCCAAGAACCGCATTACCGACGAGACCCTCGCGCTGCTGTTCGCCCTGGCCGCGCAGGCGCGCGTGGCCGAGCGGCGCGACAGCATGTACGCCGGCGAGCCGGTCAACGTCACCGAGCACCGCGCCGCGCTGCATATCGCGCTGCGTGCATACCCGGAGGACGGCTATCGCGCGCTGGGCGTTCCGGTCGGCGCGCAGGTCGCTGAAGTGCTGGCGCAGATGGCACGCTTTGCCGAGGCAGTGCGCAGCGGCGCCTGGACCGGCTTCGACGGCCGCGCGATCACCGACGTCGTCAATATCGGCATCGGCGGTTCGGACCTGGGCCCGCGCATGGTTTGCCGTGCGCTGGCGACAGCGCAGGCCGGCACGCACAACACCGGGCCGCGCATGCACTTCGTCGCCAATGTCGACGGCAGCGACCTGGCGCGCACGCTCTCCGGGCTGGATGCCGCCGCCACGCTGGTCATCGTCTGCTCGAAGACCTTCACCACGCTGGAGACCATGGCCAACGCCCGCACCGCGCGCGACTGGTTCCTGCACCAGGGCGTGAGCCGCGCCGGCCTGGCGCGCCACTTCGTCGCGGTCTCGACCAACCGCGAGGCGGTGGCCGGGTTCGGAATCGACCCGGCCAATATGTTCCCGTTCTGGGACTGGGTGGGCGGGCGCTTTTCGCTGTGGTCGGCGGTGGGCCTGTCGATCGCGGTGGCGATCGGCTTCGACCGTTTCCGGCAATTGCTGGATGGCGCGCGCGCCATGGACCTGCATTTCGCCAGCGCACCGCCGCCGCGCAACCTGCCGATGATCCTGGGCTTGCTGGACGTGTGGTACCGCAGCTTCCTGGGCGCCGGCAGCCGCTGCGTGGCACCTTACTGCGAGCCGCTGGAGCTGCTGCCGTCCTTCCTGCAGCAGCTGGAGATGGAAAGCAATGGCAAGTCCGTGCGGCTCGACGGCGGCGCGCTCGCGGCGGACTCGGCCGCGGTGGTGTGGGGCACCACCGGCACGAACGGGCAGCACGCCTACTTCCAGATGATGCACCAGGGCTCGCAACTGGTTCCGGTCGACTTCATCGCCACGCTGGCGCCCGTCAGCGACCTGCCTGGCCACCATACCAAGCTGCTGGCCAACTGCTTTGCGCAGGGCGAGGCGCTGCTGCGAGGCCGCAGCGCCGATGAAGTGCGCGCCGAAGGCGTGCGCGACGAAACGCTGGTGCCACACCTGGTGTTCGCGGGCAACCGGCCCAGCAATACGTTGCTGCTGCAGCGGCTGGATCCTTACCACCTGGGCGCGCTGCTGGCGCTCTGCGAGCACCGCACCTTCGTGCAGGGCGCACTGTGGCAGATCAACTCCTTCGACCAATGGGGCGTGGAGCTTGGCAAGAAGCTGGCGGCGCCGATCCAGCAGGAACTGGAAGGCACGCCTGCAGCGGCGGCGCACGATGCCTCCACCGCGGCGCTGATCCGGCGCGCCCGCGCGGCGCGGGCCACGGTGCCATACTGACGCGCGGCAGCGCAAACCCTACCTCCAAGGAGACATCGATGGCCACGCCCCTTCCCCGCTATGTCGTGTTCGGCGAAGCCCTGACCGACATGGTCCGGCAGGCCGACGGCAGCTGGCTGGCCCTGCCGGGGGGCTCGTGCTGGAACGTGGCGCGGGTAGGCGCGCGCCTCGGCCTTGCCACCGGCTTTGCCGGGGCCGTCAGCCAGGACCTGTTCGGCGACGACCTGGCACGGGCCAGCGCCGAAGCCGGCCTCGATGGCCGTTTTTTGCAGCGCATGGACCGTTCGCCGTTGCTGGCCTTTGTCGCCTCGCGCCATCCCCCGCGGTATTTCTTTGTCGGCGACGACAGCGCCGACCTGCATTTCGATCCGGCACGCCTGCCCGACGGCTGGCGCGCGGCGGCCGACGTGATCCACTTCGGTTCGATCAGCCTGGTGCGCCAGCCGCTGGCGCAACGACTGTGCGAAGAAGCCACGCAGGCCGCGCGCGCCGGCAAGCGCATTGCCTTCGACCCTAACTTCCGCGACCTGATGCGCGCGCCCGGCTATGCCGGAGTGCTGGCGCATATGCTGGCGCTGGCAACCTACGTCAAGGTCTCCGACGAAGACCTGGCCGGGCTGTTCCCCGGGCTCGATCCCGGCGCGGCGCTGGCCCGCGTGCGCGAGATGGCGCCCCGCGCCACGGTGATGCTGACGCGCGGCGCGCACGGCATGACGCTGCTGCATGGCAATGCCGCGGTCGAACAGCCGGCAATCCGCGTTGATGTGGCCGATACCGTGGGCTGCGGCGACGCGGCCATGGGTGGCTGGATGGCCAGCGTGCTTGGCGATGCCGCCGCCGACCTCGGCGCCCAGGCACGTCTTGCCAGCGCCGCGGCGGCGATCGCCGCGACCCGCGCCGGCGCCTATCCGCCGCTGCGGCAAGAGGTGGACGCGCTGCTGGCCGCTACGGCAGGAACGGCGGCGACAGCAAACGCAGGCCGACCGTAAAGAAGCGCGTCCCCGTGCCGCCGCCGAACACGTTGCCGTAGGTGGTGTCGACCTGCACCCGGTCCTGTACCACCCAGAAGCGAAAGCCGCCCTGGAACGACGGCTTGCCGCGGTTCTCGCCGAAGGTCTCGGCGATCAGGAACACACGCGGATGCAGCTGGGTCTCGGTGCCTGCGCCCCAGGTCATGCGCGTCTGGCGGTTGCCGGTGTCGCGGTTGGCGCCGAGGTTCAGGTGCGCGACGAAGCGGTCGTCGGCGAACGAGATCGACACCGGCACGTTGACATACAGGTTGCCCAGCACCTTGCCGGGCTCGGCATCGGGATGGTGGATCACCCCGCCCGACAGCGCGATGCCGTAGCCGTTGGTTTCCAGCGGCTTGAGCAGCGTCTTGGCCTGGAACTGCACGTTGGTGCCGTCCCAGCCGCCATCGACGCGCTGCAGCGAACCGCCCAGCGTCAGCTCGAGGTTGCCGGTGGGATTGCAGCCGGGCAGCGCCCACAGCTCATTGCCGCCGGACTGGAACTGCATCCACGATTCCAGCTGGCAGGCCTTGGGATCGACGATGCGGGCATCGTCCGTGATGAGCGGCCGTGCCGCCAGCGCGGGCCGGCAGGCCGCGGCCACCATGGCCAGCGCGGCCACGCGTACGAAGAACTGGTGCCACACCATGGCAACCTCCTGAGCAAACAGCCATATACCCGGCGACGATACACACGGGCCATGACAAGACATCGAAAGGCAGCAAGGGAGGTCTGGCACCGGCGGGCGCAGGCATCGGCCTGGCCGCATGGGGCATGGCAGCGCCGGGGCGGCGGCACTGCAGCGAAAGACCGCAGTGCCTCAGCGCGCCGGCGCGGCCGGGAAGGCTCCCGTTGCGCGAGAAGGACTGGGACAACTGTCCACGGATAGCTCCGTTGGCTGGAACGGGGCGCAGTGTAATGCCGGCCCGTGGTGCGGTCAACCCGACCCATGCGCCACGCGCATGGCGGCATGCGGAGATATCGCTACCGCGCGCCGGCCGCCCTCTCCTAACATCGTCTGCACCATCTGCCCGGCCGGGCGCAGGCCAGCGACCGTCCCATGCCCCGGGCAGGTGCCACAGAGGAGGAATCCAGATGCCTAACAGTGCTGCGCCAACGAGCGCGCCCTACACGCCGCCGACCCAGGCGGCGCCCGCCATCCAGCCCAGCCAGCGCCGGCGTGCCATCATCGCCACGGTGATCGGCAACGGCCTGGAGTGGTTCGACTTCACCGTGTACAGCTTCTTCGCGGTCATCATCGCCCGGCTGTTCTTCCCCACCGGCAACGACCTCAGCTCGCTGCTGCTGGCCGTGGCGACTTTTGGCGTGGGCTTTTTCATGCGCCCGGTGGGCGGCATCGTGCTGGGTGTCTACGCCGACCGCGTCGGGCGCAAGGCGGCGCTGTCGCTGACCATCCTGCTGATGGCGGTGGGCACCACGCTGATCGGCATTGCCCCGACCTATGACCAGATCGGCATCTTCGCCCCGTTGCTGATCGTGGTGGCGCGGCTGATGCAAGGCTTCTCCGCCGGCGGCGAAATGGGCGGCGCCACCGCTTTCCTGACCGAATACGCCCCCGCACGCCAGCGCGCCTACTACTCCAGCTGGATCCAGGCCAGCATCGGCGTGGCGGTGCTGCTGGGCGCCGCGGTGGGCACCTTCGTCACCAGCTCGCTGAGCCCCGAGGCACTGAACAGCTGGGGCTGGCGCCTGCCGTTCCTGCTGGGCATCGTGATCGGCCCGGTGGGCTACTACATCCGCCACCACCTGGATGAAACCCCGGCGTTTCGCGATACCGCCGAGCGCGCCGATTCGCCGCTGAAGGAAATCTTCCGGACCTACCCGCGCGAAACCACCGCCAGCTTCTCGATGGTGATCCTGTGGACCGTGTGCACCTACGTGCTGCTGTTCTACATGCCGACCTACGCGGTCAAGGTGCTCAAGGTGCCGCAGGCCGACGGCTTTGCCGCCGGCATGGCGGGCGGCTGCGCCATCATGGTGTTCGCGCCGCTGGTGGGTCTGCTGGCCGACCGCATCGGCCGACGCGTGCTGCTGAGCGGCTCGGCGCTGCTGATCCTGGCGCTGGCCTGGCCCATGTTCGCGTATATCAACCATGTGCCGGGCCTGGGCTCGCTGCTGGTGTTCCAGCTGGTGTTCGGGGTGCTGATCGCCACCTATACCGGCCCGATCCTGGCGGCCTTCTCCGAGCTGTTCCCGGCGCGCGTCCTGTCGACCGGCCTGTCGGTCGCGTACAACTTCGCGGTGACGATCTTCGGCGGCTTTGCCTCGTTCATCATCACCTGGCTGATCGCCACCACCGGCAGCAGCATGGCGCCGGCCATCTACGTGATGATCGCCGCTGCCATCAGCCTGGTCGGCACCCGCTTCGTGCGCGAACCTTCCTACCTGCAACAACGCTGACATGCTTCACCATACCCAGATCCTCTTCCACGGCGGCGATGTGCTCGAACCCGGCACCGGCGAGCTGCTGCGCGGCCATGACGTGCTGGTCGAAGGCGAGCGCATCGCCGCGGTCGGCCCCGCCATCGACGCACCGCATGCGCAGCGCATCGACGCGCGCGGCAAGACCGTGATGCCGGGCCTGATCGACTGCCACGTGCACGTGCTGGCGTCGCTGGCCAATCTCGGCCTGAACGCGGTGCAGCCCAATGTGCTGGTCGCGATCCGCGCGCTGCCGATCATGCAGCGCATGCTGGAGCGCGGCTTTACCACCGTGCGCGATGCCGGCGGCGCCGACTGGGGCCTGTCGCAGGCGGTCGCCACCGGGCTGGTGCCGGGCCCGCGCATCTTTGCCTCGGGCAAGGCGCTGTCGCAGACCGGCGGCCATGGCGACTTCCGTCCGCGCTCCGATGTGCTCGAGCCCTGCTCGTGCGCCTTCCGCGCCGGCGCCATTGCGCGCGTGGCCGACGGCGTGGACGCCGTGCGCCTGGCAGTGCGCGAAGAAATCCAGAAGGGCGCGGCCCAGATCAAGATCATGGCGTCGGGCGGCGTGGCCTCGCCCACCGACCCGATCGGCAACACGCAGTACAGCGAGGACGAGATCCGCGCCATCGTCGCCGAGGCCGAGGCCGCGCAGACCTACGTGATGGCCCACGCCTACACCGGCCGCGCCATCACGCGCGCGGTCCGCTGCGGCGTGCGTACCATCGAGCACGGCAACCTGGTCGATCGCGCCGCCGCCGACGAAATGCGCAGGCACGGCGCCTTTGTCGTGCCGACGCTGGTCACCTACGATGCGCTCGCCCGCGACGGTGCCCGCCTGGGCCTGCCGGCCGAATCGGTGGCCAAGATCGAGACCGTGCGCCAGGCCGGCCGCGACTCGCTGCGGCTCTATGCCGATGCCGGCGTGCCGATGGGCTATGGCTCCGACCTGCTCGGCGAGATGCACGACCACCAGGCCGACGAGTTCCGCATCCGCGCCGAGTTGCTGGGCAACCTGGAAGCGATCCGTTCGGCGACCTCGATCGCCGCGGCCATCGTGCAGCGCGAAGGCGAGCTCGGCACCACCCGTGCCGGCGCGCTGGCCGACCTGCTGCTGGTCGACGGCAACCCGCTCGCCGACATCAGCCTGATCGCCGGCCAAGGCGAACGCCTGAGCGTGGTGATGCAGGCCGGCCGCATCCATCGCCGCGCCGCCGGCTGAGCCAGCTGACCCCAGCCGTTGGCCACGAGTGGCCCGCTCTTTCTCCCGCCCCACCCGCCGGCACATGCCGGCGGTCTATCATGGCGGCATCTCCGGCCCGGACGCCCCCATGCGCATTTCCCCGCTCCCGCCCCTGCCCAACCTGGTCGCCTTCGAAGCCGCGATGCGGCACGGCAGCTTTACCCGCGCCGCGGCTGAACTGCACCTGACGCAGAGCGCGATCAGCCGCCAGGTGGCCCAGCTGGAACGCTTCCTCGGGCGCAAGCTGTTTATCCGCGAACCACGCGCGCTGCGCCTGACCGTCAGCGGGCAACGCTATGCCGAGGTGGTGCAGCGCCTGCTGGTCGGCTGCGCCGAGGCCACCGAAGACGTGATGAAGGTGCGCAGCCACACCGCGCTGACGGTGGCGTGCTCCAGCGGCGTCGCGGTGCTGTGGCTGACGCCGCGGCTGGCGTCGTTCCGCGCCGCCCACCCGGAGATCCAGCTGCGCCTGACCGTCAACGACAGCCTGTCGGCGCTGGCGCCGGCGGAGTTCGACATCGGCCTGTATTACCTGCGCGAAGGGCCACCGGCCGGGCTGGCCGCGCGCCGGTTGTACGGGGAGGAAGTGTTCCCGGTGTGCACGCCCGGCTATCTCGGCGGGCGCACGCTGGCGCCGTCCGACCTGGCCGGCGAGACCCTGCTGATGCTCGACGACGGCCAGCGCCAGTGGATGTCATGGCAGACCTGGCTGGCCCACCAGGGCCTGCCCGACGCCACGCCCCGCAACGTGCTGACTTCGAACCAGTATCCGATCCTGCTGCAGCTGGCCATGGAGGGCCAGGGCATCGCGCTGGGCTGGCGCCACATGATCGATGCCTGCCTGCGCGACGGCCTGCTGGTGCGCGCCTGCGACGCCAGCGCCAGCCTGGGCGGCGGGTATTACGCGGTATGGCCGCGCGACCGCATGGAACCGGCGGCGGCGCGCGCGTTCCGCAACTGGCTGGTGCGCCAGGCGGCGTCGTGAAGGCTCAGGAACCCGCCTTGTAATTCGTTTCCTTGACGATCTTCGCCCACCTTGCCGCGTCCTCGGCGATGGTGGCGGCGAACTGTTCCGGGGTGCCGCCCACCACCTCGTAGTCGATCGCGGCCAGCCGCTGGCGGATCTCGGGCTGCGCCAGGATGCGGTTCATCTCCTGGTTCAGCCGCGCGACGATCTCCCGGGGCGTGCCGGCCGGGGCCAGCAGGCCGGCCCACGAGTTGAACGCCATGCCGTCGAAGCCGGCTTCCTGCATGGTCGGCACCTCCGGCAGCGCGGGCGACCGCCTGGACGCGAACACCGCCAGCGGGCGCAGCTTGCCGGCCTTGATCATCGCCATGCCGTTGAACGGATCGATGGTCATGTCGACCTCGCCAGAGACCACCGCCTGCATCTGCGGGCCGGTGCCGCGGTACGACACGCTGACCACGTCCGGCGTGCCCGCGGCGCTCTTGAAGGTGGCGCCGATCAGCTCGATCATGCTGCTGCCGGCCGACAGGCTAAGCGGCCGGGACTTTGTCCTGGCCAGCGCGACGAACTCCTGCACGGTCCTGGCCGGCACCGACGGGTGCACCACCATCACGAAGCCGATATTGCTGATCTGAGCGATCGGCGCGAAGCTTTTCAGCGGCTCGTAGCCGGCCTTGTACAGCACCGGGCTGAGGGTCTGCGCGCCGGCGGTATTGAGCAGCAGCGTATAGCCGTCAGGCGCCGCGCGTGCCACCGCGTCGGTGCCGATGATGCCGTTGGCGCCGGGACGGTTCTCGACCACCACCGGCTGCTTGAGCGCCTCGCCCAGCTTCTGCGAAATCAGGCGCGCCACCACGTCGGTGGCGCCGCCCGGGGCAAACGGCACCACCATGCGGATCGGCTTGCTGGGATAGGTGTCGCCCCAGGCCAGCGCGGGCAGCGCGCTCAGCACGGCGGCGCACAGCATCAGGCGGCGGCGCGGATTCAGTTGCATCAAGGTGTCTCCTGGATGGCGGTGGCTGGGAGCGTGGCAGCATCGAGGGCGCATCCGCCGTTTTTCATATTTATGAATTTTATTTTACGCATATAAACTTTACCGTCAATTAGGGGTATGTGCGGACAGCGCAGACGATGCAGAACTGCGCAGAAGACGCCGGCAGCACTGATACGCGGGCGCGATTCTGCCATGGCATGTGCCTTGCGTTTCCATCAGGCTCCGACGTCGGCAACCAGACCGCAGCGCCCGGCGCCGGGGCCTGGAATGCGCAGGTGGTCCGGATCGGGAGCATCGCGCGTCCGGCGCAATCCACGGAGAGCAACCATGGCAAACGACAGGCATCCGCAAGGAACGCCGCGCACGGATCGATGGGATCCGGCCGCCCTCGAGCAGGCATTGCGCGGCCTGGACTATCCCGCGACGCGCGGCGCGTTGATTTCTACCGCGCGCGACAACCACGCGGAGGACGCGATCGTCGATGCCCTGCTGGGCATACCCGAGCAAAACTACCGGGATGCCGCGGAAGTGGCGCAGGCCGTTGCGCGGCACCTCGGCACATAGGCGGGAGCGCCGCGCATGCCGGAACCCATGCCCGGGATTTCAGCGTCGATCGCTGTACAGCGGATCCAGATCGTGCCGGAATAGTTTTCGCAGCGGACTGGGATACTGGAATGCCAGCACGGGCTCCAGTGCGTCATGCCGGTTGCGGAACACCTCGAACAGGCGGCGCCTGCCGCCCGTGTCCCAGCCGAAGACATAGACGTAGGCGCTGCCCCGCCACGCCAGCGTTTCGGCGCCGAACGGCGGGCCCACCTCGGCGAGCCGGCAATAGCGCGAACACAGCGCCAGGGCAATTTTTTCCGGTCCGGTCGGCTCGCGCTCCGGGTCGGTTTCAAACGGCGCTTGCAGGACCGCTCCAAGCGACCAAGGGTGACCGTTGGGGTGTGCCGGCGCAAGGCTATGGTCTGGCGACTGGTGGACAGGCACGGTCTGGCTCTCCTCTGGCTCGTTCTATTTCTTGCACCGCCGCGCATCGAGCGAATTTCACCGTCTTGGCGGCGCTCCCGGGTTTCCGGCGTGGCCCCGCCGGCCTGGCATCTGCTGCGTGGTCCCGCTCCGGCGCGACCTCCCCCGCGCGCCCGACGGCATACGCCAATCAAACGCGAATGATTCGCACCTTCATGACGTTTTGCCGCGCCCCAAAAACAAAGCGCCCGCCGGTGGGACCTGGCGGGCGGACATTGCCGAATGGGGGCGCATTCGGACAGTGCCGATCATGCCTAGTTATGCGGGGACGAGCATATCCCTCTAAAGCAGTACCATGGCCGCGGCGCACCCCGGTGACCGGCGCTCGGGTCCGCCGCGGAACCACTCAGGCCGCGGCCTGCGCCAGGGTCGGGTAATCGGTCAGGCCCCGGGCGCCGCCGCCGAACAGCGTGTCGCGCTGGTGCAGCGCCAGCGGCGCGCCGATGCGCAGGCGCTCGGGCAGGTCGGGATTGGCGACGAACGGACGGCCGAACGCGATCAGGTCGGCCCAGCCCGCGGCAACCGCCTCGCGCGCGCGCTCCGCGGTGTACTTGCCGGCATAGATCAGCGCCCCCGGGAAGGCCTCGCGCAGCCGCTGCTTGAATGCGACCGGCATCAGCGGCGCGTCGTCCCAGTCCGCTTCCGCGATATGGAGATAGCCGACGCCGAGCCGGCCCAGCAGTTCGGCCGCGCCCAGGTACGTGGTTTCGGGATCGTCGTCGACGCAGCCGTTGAGCGTGGTCAGCGGCGCCAGGCGAATGCCGACGCGCGACGCGTCGCCGGTACCGTCGATCAGTGCCTGCGCCACTTCGCCGAGGAAGCGCAGCCGGTTCTTCAGCGCGCCGCCGTACTGGTCCGTGCGCGTGTTGGCGCCGGAGTCGATGAACTGGTTCACCAGGTAGCCGTTGGCGCCGTGCAGCTCGACGCCGTCGAAGCCCGCCGCCATCGCGTTGCGCGCCGCGGCACGGTACTGGGCGACGATCTCGCCGATTTCCTCCACCGTCAGGGCGCGCGGCACCGAGGCCTGGACGAAGCCCGGGGTGCTGCCGTCCTCCCCCGCGATGAAGACATTGACGCCCTGCGCCTGGATCGGCGACGACGACACCGGTTGCCGGCCGCCCAGCAGGCTGGTGTGGCTGAGCCGGCCGACGTGCCAGAGCTGCGCGAAGATGCGGCCGCCGGCGGCGTGGACCGCCGCTGTGACCTTGCGCCAGCCCGCGACCTGCGCCGGCGTGTGGATGCCCGGCGTCCAGGCGTAGCCCTTGCCGAGCGGAGCGATATAGGTGCCCTCGCTGACGATCAGGCCGGCGCCGGCGCGCTGCGCGTAGTAGGCGGCCATCAGGTCGTTGGCCTCGTCACCGGGCTGGCTGGCGCGCGAGCGCGTCATCGGCGGCATGACGATGCGGTTCGGCAGCGTCAGGCCACCCAGTTGCAGCGGTTGAAACAGCGGATCCTTGCTCATGGTGCTTGTCCTGTCAGGTTCGCGGCCGGGGGCCGCGAACGGGTCATCGGGAATGTCGGCGCGCCGGGTCGCTCAGTCCCATTGCGGCGCCAGGCCGTCCGGGCTGACCTCGCGGCCGTTGCGCTCCAGCGCGGCGATCTGTGCCATGTCGTCGTCGCCCAGCCGCAGGGTCTGCGCCAGCAGGTTGCTGGCCAGGTTCTCGCGCCTGGTCGACGACGGGATCACCGAGTAGCCCAGCCGCAGCGCCCAAGCCAGCACCACCTGCGCCGGCGTGGCCTGGTGCCGCTGCGCGATCGCGCCGATCACCGGGTCGCCCAGCACCTTGCCGTACGCGAGCGTCATGTACGACGTCACATGGATGCCTTCGCGCTGCAGGAACGCCACCAGCTCGCGGTTCTGCAGGTAGGGGCTCAGCTCGATCTGGTTGGTCGCGATCGCATCCTTGCCGACCGCGGCGATGGCCTGGCGGGTCAGCGCGATATTGAAGTTGGACACGCCGATCCGCCGCGTCAGCCCCTTTTCCTGCGCCTGCGCCAGCGTGGTCATGAAGGTCTCCGGCGGCACGCCATTGCCGGGCGCCGGCCAGTGGATCAGGGTCAGGTCGACGTAGTCGGTGCGCAGCTTGCGCAGGCTCTCCTCGAGGCTCGGCACGAGCTTGTCCGGGGCGTAGTTGTCGACCCAGATCTTGGTGGTCAGGAACAGCTCGTCGCGGCGCACGCCCGACGCGGCAATGGCCTCGCCGATGTCGGCTTCGTTGCCGTAGATCTGCGCGGTGTCGATGGCGCGGTAGCCCAGTTCAAGGCCGTTGCGGACCGAGTCGATGACAACCTGGCCTTGCAGGCGGAAGGTGCCGAGGCCGAAGGCGGGAATCTTGCTCATGGTGTTAACTCCTGGGGAGAAGCCAGGGAAGGCTGGTTCGATGCAGCCATTCTGCCGTCCGGGACTGATGAGATAAACGCCTTTACTGGACAAAAATATTTGATTTGAAATCAAGGATTGCCACGCGCTGCCGCATCGTCTATAAACCAGTCTGTCCTGATTCCGGCGCACCCATGAAAATCACGCTCGACGAACTGCTGGCCTTTGCCACCGTGGTCGACAGCGGCTCGATCACGGCCGCCGCGCAACAGCTCGACCTCACCGTCTCGGCGACCAGCCGCACCCTTGCCCGCCTCGAGGAAAAGCTCAAGACCACGCTGCTGCGCCGGACCACGCGCCGCCTCGAGCTGACCGAGGAAGGCCAGGCCTTCCTGCACGACGCGCGCGCCATCATCGACTCGGTCGAAAACGCGGAAGAACAGATGCTGGCGCGGCGCGAGAAGCCGTCCGGGCGCCTGCGCGTCGACGCCGCGTCGCCGTTCATGCTGCATGTGATCGTGCCGCTGGTGCGCGGCTACCGCGAACGCTTCCCGCAGGTGGAGCTGGAGCTGAACAGCAACGAGGGCATCATCGACCTGCTCGAGCGGCGCACCGACGTGGCCATCCGCATCGGCCGCCTGAAGGATTCGACGCTGCATAGCCGGCTGATCGGCAACAGCCGGGTGCGCATGCTGGCCAGCCCGGCCTATCTCGACGCGCACGGCCACCCGCGCAAGGCGCAGGACCTCGGCAAGCACGCGCTGCTGGGCTTCAACCAGCCCGAATCGCTGAACGTGTGGCCGGTCCTGGGAGCGGACGGAGAGCCCTACCGGATCGAGCCGGCGGTGTGGTCGTCGAGCGGCGAAACGCTCAGGCAGCTGGCGCTGGAAGGCGCGGGGATCGTGTGTCTGTCGGACTTCATGACCGCGCACGACCGCGAGGCGGGCCGGCTGGTGCAGGTGCTGGCGCGCCAGACCCAGGACGTGCGCCAGCCCATCCATGCGGTCTACTACCGCAATACCGCGATCTCAGCGCGCATCGCGTCGTTCGTCGACTACCTGGTCGAAGCGATCGGCGGCAAGGCTGGGGCGCGCCAGGCGGCAGCGTGGGCCCGG
This sequence comes from Cupriavidus neocaledonicus, assembly GCF_000372525.1. GTDB lineage: Bacteria > Pseudomonadota > Gammaproteobacteria > Burkholderiales > Burkholderiaceae > Cupriavidus > Cupriavidus neocaledonicus. Next base: position 158,899 of record NZ_AQUR01000102.1, on the reverse strand, counting down.
CCCTGACCATGTCCTAGGCCACCACGAAGCGCGGATCCAGCCGGGCCAGCGCAAACGCGCGGGTGTGCGCGACAAAGGCCTTGAGCAGGATCGACGGCGCCCGCTGCGCCGAGAACAGCACCGAGAAGTCGGTGGTCAGCAGGGGGTCGAACATGCGGAAGCAGACGCCGTCGCCCTTGTACTCCAGTGCGGTGATCGGATCGATCAGCGCCACGCCCAGCCCCTCCTCCACGAACGCGCAGATGCTCCAGGACACCTGCGTTTCCACCTGCACCTTGCATTCGATGCCATAGGAGGCAAAGAGCGCATCGATCTGCAGGCGCGAGTCCAGCACGCGCGGATGCGAGACGAAGCGCTCCCCGGCCAGGTCGGGCGGGCGGATGACTTCCTGGCCGGCAAGCCGGTGCCCGGCGGGTATGGCGCACACCATCCGGGTCGACAGCAGCCGCTCGCCGTGCGTGCTGGGGTGGTTCATCGACAGGATGGCAAAGCCCACGTCGCAGCGCTGCTCCGAGATCATGTTGACCACCGTGCGCGACGAGTGCGGCAGCATCGTGATCTGGATCTGGGGGTGGTCCGCCATGAACGCCGCGATCGCGCGCGGCAGGAACGACAGCGCCAGCGCCGGCGCGGCGGCGATCTGCAGCGAGCCGCGCTGCATGTCGCGGATGTCGAGCGCGGTCTGGGCGATGCGGTCGATGCCGACCAGCGAGCGCTGCACTTCCTCGAACAGTGCCTGCGCCTCGGCGGTGGGATGCAGCCGGCCGCGCATGCGCTCGAACAGGGAAAACCCTATGGCCTCTTCGAGATCAGCGATCAGCCGGGTCGTCGCCGGCTGCGAGATGTGGAGCATCTCGGCGGCGCGCGTAACGGTCTGGCAAAGCATGACGGCCCGGAAGGCCTCGAGCTGGCGGATTTTCATCAGGCAAGTCTATAACAACATGTTATCGACGGCCCAAAAAAAAGAATTTTTCACGGCCACGGCATCCTCCTAATCTATCCCGACGCCGCATATTTCCGCATGTTCTTCGTTGCGGTGCAACGATAACCCCCCTGCATGGTTTTGGGGATCGATGGCAAGTTGACGGTGCATAACAGGGAGGAAAGCATGAAACAGCAAATTCTCGCCGCGGCCGTGGTCGCGTTGTGCGGCACCTCGGCCGCGCTGGCCCAGCAGCCGACCCTCTACGTCGGTTCGTACGGCGGCTCGACCGAAAAGGTGTTCAAGGAAAAGATCATCCCCGCCTTCGAGACCCGGCATAAGGTCAAGGTGGTCTATGTCGCGGGCAATTCCACCGACACGCTGGCCAAGCTGCAGGCGCAGAAGGCGCGCCAGGAACTCGACGTGGTGCTGCTCGACGACGGCCCGATGTACCAGGCGCTGCAGCTGGGCTTCTGCGATGCCGTCAAGGACGCGCCGGTCTACAAGGACCTCTACCCGCTGGCGAAGCTCGGCGACAAGGCCACCGGCATCGGCGTGGTGGCGACCGGCCTGGTCTACAACACCGAGGCGTTCCGCAAGGCCGGCCTGCCGAAACCGGATTCGTGGGAGGTGCTGGCCGACAGGAAATTCCGCCAGAAGGTCGCAATCCCGCCGATCAGCAATACCTACGGACTGCAGACGCTGATCATGTTTGCCAAGCTGCGCAAGGGCGGCGACCAGAATGTCGAGCCGGGCTTCGCCGCGCTGACGCGCGAGGTCGGCCCCAACGTGCTGGCCTGGGAGCCGTCGCCGGGCAAGATGACCGAGCTGTTCCAGAACGGCGATGTCACGCTGGCGGTGTGGGGCAGCGGCCGCGCGCAAAGCCTGAAGGACACCGGCTTCCCGGTGGAATTCGTCTATCCGAAGGAAGGCGCTCCGGCGCTGCTGACCGCCGCGTGCCCGGTGGTGCAGAGCGACGTGGCCGAGGCCTCGCAGGCCTTTATCCAGTATCTGCTCACGCCCGAGGTGCAGACCGTGCTGGCCGACAGCCAGGGCTGGGGGCCTGTCAATGCCAAGGTCAAGCTTGAACCGAAGGTGGCCGCCAAGGTGCCGTACGGCAAGGCCCAGATCGACACGCTGCTGCCGACCAACTGGACCGTGGTCAACGAGAAGCGCGCCGAGTGGACCAACCGCTGGAACCGCACGGTCGAGCGCTGAGCCCCTGGCCCGATCGCCCCACGACAGCCACCAAGACTGCCCCCGCACACCCATGAGCTTCCTGACACTGAGCGGCCTCGCGAAGGCCTTCGGCAGCTTCCATGCCGTTGAAAACCTGAGCCTCGAGGTCGAGCGCGGCGAATTCCTGTCGCTGCTCGGCCCTTCCGGCTGCGGCAAGACCACCACGCTGCAGATGATCGCCGGCTTCATCGAACCCACGCGCGGCCGCATCGTGCTCGACGGGCGCGACATCACCGCGCTGCGCCCCGAAAAACGCGGCATGGGCGTGGTGTTCCAGAGCTACGCGCTGTTTCCGCACATGACCGTGGCCGCCAATATCGGCTTCGGGCTGGAGATGCGCGGCGTCGCCGCGGCCGAGCGCGGCCGCCGCATCGACGAGGCGCTCGAACTGGTGCGCCTGGGCGGCCTCGGCAGGCGCTACCCGAAGGAGCTGTCGGGCGGCCAGCGCCAGCGCGTGGCGATTGCGCGCGCGCTGGCGATCCGGCCCGAGGTGCTGCTGCTCGACGAACCGATGTCCAACCTCGATGCCAAGCTGCGCGAGGACATGCATATCGAGCTGCGCGCGATCCAGCGCCAGCTCGGCATCACCACCATCCTGGTCACCCACGACCAGGTCGAGGCCATGACCATGAGCGACCGCATCGCGGTGATGCATGGCGGCCGCATCGTCCAGCTGGCGACGCCGTTCGAGGCCTACGAGCGCCCGCAGTCGGCCTTTGCCTCGGGTTTCCTGGGCAAGACCAACAGCCTCGCCGGCGTGGTCGAGCAGACCAACGCGCGCTGCTGCGAAGTGCGCCTGGGCAACACGCTGGCGTACGTGCCGCATGAAGGCCGCCAGGTCGGGCGCGAGGTGCAGGTCTACGTGCGTCCCGAGAAGATCCGGCTGGGCCGGTCGGGCGACGGCGGCATTCCCGGCACCGTGCATACCCGGCTGTTCCTTGGCAACCACTGGATGCTGGAGGTCGACAGCGCGCTGGGCCGGCTGCGCGTGAGCCAGCCCAACCTGGGCGAGACCCCGCCGGCCGAGGGCGCGGCGGTCAGCGTGCTGTGGCACGACCAGGACTTGCGCGTGCTGGCCTGCGAAACCGCGACGGAGGCGCGCCATGCCTGATACCGCCACCCCCAACCTTGCAGGCGCGCACGCGATGGCGGCGCGCCCGCCGGGCAAACCGTTCGCCGGCGCCGCCCCGTGGCTGCTGTCGGGCCCCGCGCTGCTGCTGTTCTGCGCGATGCTGCTGGTGCCGCTGCTGCTCACCGGCCTGCTGTCGCTGCACGCGTTCGACGGCACCCGCGGCGTGCTGCCGGCGATGACCGCCGCCAATTATCTCGAGATCCTCGGCGACAGCTACTACCACGAAATCTTCCTGCGCACGGCTGGCATGGCGCTGGCGGTGACGGGGCTCGCGGTGGTCTTCGGCGTGCCCGAGACCCTGATCCTGTCGCGCATGCGCAGCCCGTGGCGCGGCCTCTTCCTGATCGTGATCCTCGGGCCGCTGCTGATCTCGGTGGTGGTGCGCACGCTCGGCTGGGCCATCCTGATGGGCAACAATGGCCTGATCAACGAGACCCTGCAGTGGCTGGGCCTGGTCGATGCGCCGGTGAAGCTGGTGTTTACGCAGACCGGCGTGATCATCGCGCTGACGCACGTGATGATGCCGTTCATGGTGATCTCGGTATGGGCCTCGCTGCAGAAGCTGGACCCGCAGGTCGAGCAGGCCGGCCAGGCCTTCGGCGCCTCGCCCTTCACGGTGTTCCGCCGCGTGATCCTGCCGCAGATCCTGCCGCAGATCCTGCCGGGCATCCTGTCGGGCAGCATCATCGTGTTCGCGCTGTCGGCGTCGGCCTTCGCCACCCCGGCCATCCTCGGCGGGCGCCGCCTCAAGGTGGTGGCCACCGCCGCCTACGACGAATTTCTGAACACGCTGAACTGGCCGCTCGGCGCCGCCATCGCGGTGCTGCTGCTGATCGCCAACGTGATCGTCATCGTCGGCTGCAACCGGCTGGTGGAGCGCCGCTTCCGCCAGGTCTTCGACGCCTGAGGAGCTGATGCCATGCGCAAGAACGGTCCCCTTTCCCTGCTGTACCACGCCCTCTTCATCGCCTTCATGGTGGCGCCGCTGCTGGTGGTGGTTGCCGTGTCCTTCACCGGCAAGGGCTATATCTCGATGCCCACCGACGGCCTGTCGCTGCGCTGGTTCCGCGCCATTGCCGGTGCGCACGAGATCGTCGACGCGATCTGGCTGTCGCTGACGCTGGGCCTGGTCAGCGCCACCATCGCTGTGGCGCTGGCGGTGCCCGCGGCGCTGGCGCTGGTCCGCCATCGCTTTCCCGGCCGCGGCGCGCTGATGGCCTTCTTCCTGTCGCCGCTGATGATTCCGCACGTGGTGCTGGGGGTGGCCTTCCTGCGCTTTTTCACCACGCTGGGCGTAACCGGGTCGTTCTTCTGGCTCGCCCTGACGCACGTGGTGGTGGTCATGCCCTACGCGCTGCGCCTGGTGCTGGCCGCCGCCACCGGGCTCGACCGCGATGCCGAGCGCGCCGCGCTCTCGCTGGGCGCCAGCCGCTTCACGGCATTCCGCCGCGTGGTGCTGCCGCTGATCCTGCCCGGCGTGGTGGGCGGCTGGATGCTGTCATTCATCCAGAGCTTCGACGAGCTGACCATGACCGTCTTCGTCGCCACGCCGGGCACCACCACGCTGCCGGTGGCGATGTACAACCAGATCGCCCAGACCATCGATCCGCTGGTGGCTTCGGTGTCCACGGTGCTGATCGCCGGCACGCTGGTGCTGATGGTGCTGCTGGACCGCATCGTCGGCCTCGACCGCGTGCTGATCGGCAAGAACTGAACTTCGACTGACATGACCACATCCGATCTGATCGTGATTGGCGGCGGCCTGGTCGGCACCGCCATCGCCTACGGCGCCGCCGGGCAAGGCCTGCGCGTTACCGTGCTGGACGAAGGCGACGACGCCCTGCGCGCCTCGCGCGGCAACTTTGGCCTGGTCTGGGTCCAGGGCAAGGGCCTGGGCATGGAGCCCTACGCGCGCTGGACGCTGGGCTCGGCGCGGCTCTGGCCGCAGCTGCGTGATGCGCTGCGCGACGAAACCGGCATCGACGTCTGCCTGCGCCAGCCCGGCGGCTTCCACCTGTGCTTTTCCGAGGCGGACATGGCTGAGCGCCGCCAGCGCCTGCAGAGCATCCACGACGCGCTGCAGGGCGACTATCCGTTCGAGATGCTCGGCCAGCGCGAACTCGCGCAACGGCTGCCGGGCGTCGGCCCGGAGGTGGTCGGCGCCAGCTATACCCCGATGGACGGGCACACCAATCCGCTCAAGCTGCTGCGCGCGCTGCATGCGGCCTGCCAGCGGCGTGGTGTGCGTATCGTCGGCCGGCACGGCGCGCACTCGATCCGGTCCGAAGCGGGCGGCTTTACCGTCCATGCGGGCGAAGCCGGCCAGGCGCGCTTTGCCGCGCCGCGCGTGGTGCTGGCCGCCGGCCTCGGCAACCGCAGGCTCGCCGCTGAGGTCGGCCTGCATGCGCCGGTGGCGCCGAACCGTGGCCAGGTACTGGTCGGCGAGCGGGCCACCCACTTCCTCGACTTTCCCACCACCTACGTGCGCCAGACCGACGAAGGCACGATCCAGCTGGGCGACTCGATGGAGGACGTCGGCTTCGACGACGGCACCAGCGCCGGCGTGCTCGCCGAGATCGCGCGCCGCGGCGTGCGCAGCTTCCCAGCGCTGGCCGGCCTGAAGCTGGTGCGCGCCTGGGGCGCGCTGCGCGTGATGAGCCCGGACGGCTACCCGATCTACCAGGAAAGCCCGACCTGCCCCGGCGCCTTCGTCACCACCTGCCATAGCGGCGTCACGCTTGCCGCCGCGCACGCGCTGCGCGTCGCCCCGTGGGTGGCCGGCGGCGAACCGCCGCAGGGGATCGACGTATTCACCGGCGACCGCTTCCTGAACTCCAACCAGACCTTCCACCATGCCCACTGATCGCCTGTTCAAACGGATCGCCGCGTCCGCAGCCCATGGCGGCGCCGACTCCGTCACCATCGAATTCAACGGCGCGCCGCTGCGGGTGCCGGCCGGCTGCAGCGTTGCCGCGGCGCTGCTGGCCAGCGGCGTGACCCGCTTCCGCAATTCGCCGGTCAGCGGCGAGCCGCGCGCGCCGTACTGCATGATGGGCGTCTGCTTCGAATGCCTGATGGAGATCGACGGACAGCCTAGCCGGCAAAGCTGCCTGGTGACGGTGCGCGAAGGCATGCGCGTGCACACGCAGGACGGCGCGCGCACCTTGCCCTTGCCCGCGCCGGCAGAGGCTGGCCACGCCGCGGAGGTGGCCCATGGCTGAGCGTGACGTCGACATCGCCATCATCGGCGCCGGTCCGGCCGGCATGGCGGCGGCGGTGGCCGCCGCGGCCAGCGGCGCGCGCGTGGCCCTGCTGGACGAGCAGGAAGCCTGCGGCGGCCAGATCTACCGCGCCATCCAGAGCGCGCCACCGGAACGCCTGCGCATCCTCGGTCCCGACTACGCCGCCGGCCGCGCGCTGGCCGAGCGCTTCGCCGCCAGCGGCGCGCAGCACATCACCGGCGCGGCGGTGTGGCAGGTCACGCGCGAGCACACCGTGCACTACCTGCGCCAGGGCCGTGTCGCCAGCCTGCAGGCGCGGCAGGTGATTCTCTGCACCGGGGCCATGGAGCGCCCGTTCCCGATCCCCGGATGGACCCTGCCCGGCGTGCTGACCGCCGGCGCCGCGCAGATCCTGCTCAAGAGCGCCGACGTGGTACCGGCCGAACCGGTGGTGCTGGCCGGCTGCGGGCCCCTGCTCTACCTGCTCGGCTGGCAATACGTGCGCGCCGGCGTGCCGATCCGCGCCATCGTCGGCACCACCGACGGCGCCGACTACCAGCGCGCGCTGGCCCATCTTGGCGGAGCGCTGGCAGGCTGGCGCTACCTGAAGAAGGGCCTGGCGCTGATGCGTGCGCTGAAGCGCGGCGGCGTGCCCTTCTACAAGGGCGCCACGGACCTGGCGGTCGAGGGCGACGAGGCGGTGCGGGCGCTGCGCTTCACCAGCCGCGGGCAGTCGCACCGCATTGCCACGCATGCCGTGCTGCTGCACCAGGGCGTGGTGCCCAATACCCAGTTCAGCTGGGCGCTGCGCGCGGCGCACCGCTGGGACGACACGCAGCTGTGCTGGCAGCCGGTGGTCGACGACTGGGGCGCGCTCGACCTGCCGGGCATATTCGTCGCCGGCGATGGCCGCGGCATCGGCGGCGCGGTTGCCGCCGCGCTGCAGGGCGAGCTGGCCGGCCTGGCGGCGGCCCATAACGTCGGCCGCCTCGACGCCGCGCAACGCGACCGCCGGGCCGCGCCGCTGCGCGCCGCGCTGCGCTCGCACCTGAGCATCCGGCCCTTCCTCGACGCGCTGTACCGCCCCAAGCCGGCCAACCGCGTACCGGCGGACGACGTCATCGTCTGCCGCTGCGAGGAAGTGACCGCCGGCGCCATCCGCGGCTTCGTCGCGCTGGGCTGCAGCGGGCCCAACCAGGCCAAGTCGTTCGGCCGCTGCGGCATGGGGCCGTGCCAGGGGCGCCAGTGCGGCCTGACGGTTACCGAGGTCATCGCCGACGCGCGCGGCGTGCCGCCGCAGGAGGTCGGCTACTACCGCATTCGTCCGCCGATCAAGCCGGTGACACTCGGAGAACTGGCCAATGAAGGCTGACGCGCGCCACGGCAGCGGATCCGATGCCGACGTGATCGTGATCGGCGGCGGGCTGCAAGGCACCTCGAGCGCGCTGCACCTGGCGCGCAAGGGCCTGCGCGTGACGCTGCTCGAAGCCGACTATTGCGGCCGCCACGCGTCGGGGGTCAACGCCGGCGGCGTGCGCACGCTGGGGCGCCACCTGGCCGAGATTCCGCTGGCATTGGCGTCGCTCGCGCTGTGGCACCGGCTGGCGGACCTGACCGGCGACGACGCCGGTTTCGTCCCCAGCGGCCAGCTCAAGGTGGCAGAGACCGACGCCGAACTCGACGTGCTGCGCCGGCGCGTGGCCCAGCTCGAAGCACTGGGCTTCACCCACGAAACGCTGGTCGACGCGCACACGGTGCGGGCCCTGGTGCCGTCGATCGCCCCCCATGTCACCGGCGCGATCTGGGCACGTCGCGACGGCCATGCGCTGCCCTACCGGGCCGTCACCGCGTTCCGCCGCGCCGCCGAGGCCGCCGGCGCCACCATCCATGAAGCCACCCCGGCCGGACGCCTCGAATACGCGCGCGGCAACTGGCACGTGCACACCCCGCGCGGCGTGTTCCGCGCGCAGCGGCTGGTCAACGCGGCCGGCGCATGGGCCGGCACCTTCGCGGCGCAGCTCGGCGAGCCCGTGCCGGTCGAGGCCGGCGGACTGATGCTGATGATCACGCATCGCGTGGCGCCGTTCGTCAGGCCGGTGCTGGGCGCCACCGGGCGCGCACTGTCGTTCAAGCAGTTCGACAACGGCACCGTGCTGATCGGGGGCGGCCTGCGCTGCCCTGCCGATGCCCGGGCCCGCCACGGCGAAGTCGACATGCTCGGGCTCGGCGCCAGCGCGCAGACCGTGACCGCGCTGTTCCCGCACCTGGGCCCGCTGGGCATCAATCGCGCCTGGGCCGGGGTCGAGGCGTTCCTGCCGGACCAGATACCGGTGATCGGGCCAAGCCGGTCTGCACCGGGCGTGGTGCATGCCTTCGGCTTCTCCGCGCACGGCTTCGAACTGGGGCCGATCGTGGGACAGATCGTTGCCGATCTTGTCACCGAGGGCCGCTCCGCCCTGCCGATCGACGCCTTTGCCGTCGACCGTTTCGACCAACCCCGCAGTGCCATGGCCGGCGCGCTGCGCGACTAGCTTCCAGCCGGCTCCCTTTCCAACTTTTTTCCCGAGGTCTTACGGATGAGCAATATCCAGCGCTTCCAGTCCACCAAACGCCTTTCCCGCCTCGTCGTGCATAACGGCGTGGTGTACGTGGCCGGCGTCACCGCCACCGATCCTTCCGGCGATATCGGCGCGCAGACGCGCGATGTGCTGGAGAAGATCGACGGCTACCTCGCCAGCGTCGGCAGCGACCGCAGCCGGCTGCTGTCCGCGCAGATCTGGCTCAAGGATATCGACCAGGACTTCGCCGGCATGAACGCTGCCTGGGAAGCGTGGATCCCCGAGGACGCGGTACCCACGCGCGCCACCTGCGAGGCCAGGCTGGCGCGGCCGGAACTGCTGGTGGAGATCATCGTGACGGCGGCGGTCTGACGCCGCAGCGCGCCAGACCGCCATCCCGCGGCCTTACTCGCCGTACTGGAACAGCACGCGGCCCTCGCCCGGCACGTCGGCGGCCGCGTGGGCCTGCGTCATCGTGCCAGCCATGGCCGCCACGGCCATCCCTAGCGCAAGCATGCGCTTCATGACGCCGCTCCGGCCAGTGTCGCTTGCAGGGCCTGCAAGCCATCGCGATAGATGCCCTCGAACAGCCGCGATGCCTCGTCGTCGCTCACCCCTGCGGGCGTGAACTGGCCGGACCACTCGACGCGAGCGCCCTGGTCGCCGTCGATGCCGACCACGCGCAGCGTGGAGCGGTAGCCGGTAACCGGGAACGGCGCCCGCAGGATCGAGTAGGTGTAGCTGCGCGCGTCCTGGTCGAAGGCCTCGAGCTGTTCGACGATGGCGTCGCCATCCGGATTGACGAGGCTGCGCACACGGCCGCCCTCGCTCAGTTCGCTCCTGGGAATATACGGCAGCCAGTCGGGCAGCGAATCGAAGCCGCCAATCAGTTGCCAGACGCGGTCCGGCGACACCGGCAGCGTGATCGTTGCAGAAGCTTGTGCCATGGCTGGCTCCTTGAAATCAGAATGCACAACAGGCTCAGACGCGATCGCCAGGCAGCGGCGCGTTCACCGCGACCAGTTGCTGCGCGCGCAGCTCGCGCCAGAAATCGACCGGAATCTTCTCGTTCAGCGCCGCCACGTCCTCGGCGATGCGCTCCGGCCGGCTCGCGCCCGGGATCACCGCGGCCACCGCCGGATTGGCCAGCACGAATTGCAGCGCCGCGGCCTTGATGCTCACCCCGTGGCGTTGCGCGACCGCCTTGATGCGCTCGACCCGGGCGATGATCTCGGGCGGTGCCTTCTGGTACTCGAAGTGCGAGCCGCCGGCGAGGATGCCGGAGCTGTACGGGCCGCCGACGACAATCTCGGTGTGGCGCTCAGCCGCCTTCGGCATCAGGCGCTGCAGCGCGCGCTCGTGGTCGAGCAGCGAATAGCGGCCCGCCAGCAGGAAGCCGTCCGGCTGCGCCTCGTCCAGGTCCAGGGTCAGTTCGATCGGCTCGACACGGTTCACGCCCAGGCCCCAGGCCTTGATCACACCTTCGTCGCGCAGCCTGCTCAGCGCGCGGAAGGCGCCGGTGCGTGCGGTCTCGAAATAGGACAGCCAGGCGTCGCCGTAGAAGTCCTGGGCGATGTCGTGGACCCAGACGATATCGAGCCGATCGCTCTTCATTCGCTTCAGGCTGTCCTCGATCGACCGCAGCGTGGCATCCGCCGAGTAGTCGTTGACGATCTTGTTCGGGCGCCCGGCCGCGAACAGGCCGCTCTTTTCGCCCAGCGCCCGCGCGCCGGCGTCCTCGACTTCGTCCAGGATCAGGCGGCCGACCTTGGTGCTGAGCACGTATTCATCGCGCGGGTGCCGGGACAACGCCTCGCCCAGCCGGATTTCGGCCAGCCCGGCGCCGTAGAACGGCGCGGTGTCGTAGTAGCGCACGCCTTGCGCCCAGGCCGCGTCCACCGTGGCCTGCGCCTCCGCTTCCGGGATGTCGCGGAACATATTGCCCAGCGGGGCGGTACCAAAGCCGAGTACGTTGCCGGCCAGTTTGTCCTTGATGCTCATGACTGCTCCACAAAGTAAGTTGGGGTGAAGGCAGTCTAGGGTGGCGGGTTAAGTCTGTCCAAGACGGAATTTGAAAGACTTGATACCCTATCGGTCTGACTGTCGCGTATCGCCCCAGAGCTACACATGCTGGATATCCGCCAACTCCACTATTTCGTCGCCGTGGCCGAGGAAGAGCACGTCGGCCGTGCCGCCGAGCGGCTCCATATCTCCCAATCGCCACTTAGCCGGCAGATTGCCCAGCTTGAAGAGAAGCTGGGGCTGGTGCTGTTCGAGCGCTCCCAGCAGCGCATACGCCTGACGCGCGACGGCCGCACTTTCCTGGCGGAGACGCGGGCCTTCCTCACCCACGGCACCCGGCTCGAATCGCTGGCCCGCCGGCTCGGGCGCGGCGATGAAGGCGGCCTGTGCATTGGCTACCTGGAATACGCGATGCACTCCGGCATCCTGCCGAACGCGCTGCGCGAGCTGCGCCATGACCGGCCCGCCGTCCATATCGCGCTCTACAACCAGCAATCGGCAACGCAGCTCGAAGGACTGCGCCAGCGCAGCCTCGATATCGCGCTGGTGTGCGAGCCGCCCTTGCCGGACGATCCGGACCTCGAGGCCGCGCAGGTACTCAACGACCCGATGCTGCTGGCGCTGCCCGAGGGGCATCTGCTGGCTGGGGCGAAGTCGCTCACCCCGGCCGACCTCGCCGCGCAGAAGTGGATCGGCGTGATGCACCAGGAAACCGCGCTGCGGCACGACGCCTTCATCGCGGCCTGCGCCAGGGCAGGTTTTACCCCCACCATCACCATGGAAGCGACCGAGCCGCTGGCCGCGTTGGGGCTGGTGGCCGCGGGGCTTGGCATGACCACCATCCAGCAGAGCCTGCGTCACCAGGCCCCCGCAGGCGTCGTGCTGCACGAACTGTCGTGGCTCGACTACCGCACCCCCTTGTGGGCTGCCTGGCACAAGGTCAACCTGCGGCCGCTGGTGGAGATCTTCCGCAAGACGCTGCTGCAGTCGAGCAGGATGGCCATGGCGCACACCGCGGCACAGGCAGCGTGAGCCGCACCGGTATTGCGCTGCAACGCTGGCATCCATCCGTGGGTTGCCGCGCGGCGGCGTCCTTGACACCCACGCTATCCCGCCTCTAATAGCCTTAGGCACCGTCAAGCTGGCAATGACGGCCGGGAGGCGAAATGCGCTGCAGCCAATGTGGCTTCGGCAATCTTGCTGGCGCCAACTTCTGTGAGGCGTGCGGGGCGCGGCTTGCCCGCGTGTGCCCGCAATGCGGCGCCGAGGCCACCGCGGCGGCGCGGTTCTGCCGCGTCTGCGGCGTTGGCCTGCCCGACGCGCCCGCCAGCACCGCGCCTGCGCCCGCCCCGGCGCGCCCAGACAGTCCGGCGCCGGTCCACTACACCCCGCCGCACCTGGCGGGGCGCATCCTGGCCGAGCAGGCGGCGATGGAAGCCCGCGGCGAAACCGCCGGCGAGCGCAAGACCATCACCGCGCTGTTTGCCGACATGGCCGGCTCCACCGCGCTGACCCAGGACCTGGACCCGGAGGACGCGCGCCGGCTGATCGATCCCGTGGTGACGCTGATGATGGAAGCGGTCCACCACTACGAGGGCTACGTCGCCAAGTTCCTCGGCGACGGCATCCTGGCGCTGTTCGGCGCGCCCATCGCCCACGAGGACCACGCCCTGCGCGCGCTCTACGCCGCGCTGCGCATGCAGGATGCGATGCACCGGCACAGCGACCGCGTGCGCCTGGAGCAAGGCATTCCGCTGCAGGTCCGCATCGGCATCCATACCGGCGAGGTGGTGGTGCGCTCGATCCGCAAGGACGACCTGCACACCGACTACGATCCGGTCGGCCACACCATCCATATCGCCTCGCGCATGGAGGGCATCGCCACGCCGGCGTCGATCCTGGTGAGCGAGTCGACCCACAAGCTGACCGAGGGCTATTTCGAGTTCACGGCACTGGGCACTACCACAGTCAAGGGCGTGCGCGAGCCGCTGGCGGTGTACGAGGTGATCGGGCCGGGGGCGTTGCGCACGCGGCTGCAGGTGGCAGCGCACCGCGGCCTGGCGCGCTTCGTCGGACGCCAGGACGAGCTGGCGCACCTGAACGCGGCGCTTGAGCAGGCCAAGGCCGGCCACGGGCGCATCGTCGCGGTGGTCGGCGAGGCCGGGGTCGGCAAGTCGCGGCTGTTCCATGAGTTCAAGGTCAGGTCGCAGCAGGGCTGCCTGGCGCTGGAGACGTTCTCGGTGTCGCACGGCAAGGCCTTTGCCTACCTGCCGCTGATCGAGATGCTGAAGAACTATTTCCAGATCACGGCGCACGACGGCGACCGCAGCTGCCGCGAGAAGCTGACCGGCAGGCTGCTGACGCTGGACCGCTCGCTGGAAGAGCACCTGCCCTACCTGCTCTACCTGCTGGGCGTGGTTGAGCCCGACTCGCCGCTGCCGACCATGGACCCGGCGCTGCGGCGCCAGCGCACCTTCGACGCGATCGCGCGGCTGCTGGTGCGCGAAAGCCAGAACCAGCCGCTGGAAGTCATCTTCGAAGACCTGCAATGGCTCGACGGCGAGACCGAGGCCTTCCTCAACATGCTGGTCGACCACGTGCCCGGCGCGCGCATCGTGCTGCTGGTGAACTACCGGCCCGAGTACAGCCATCGCTGGGACGCGGGCGCGCATTACTCGCAGCTGCGCCTGCAGCCGCTGGGACAGGCCGAGGCGCAGGAACTGCTGACCGCGCTGCTCGGCGACGACCCCAGCCTGGTGCCGCTGAAGCGGCTGATCCTCGACAAGACCGAAGGCAATCCCTTCTTCATGGAGGAAGTGGTCCAGACCCTGGCCGAGGAAGGCGCGCTGCTGGGCCAGCCGGGCAGCTACCGCATCGAGAAGGCGCCGGCGCTGCTGCACATCCCGACCACCGTGCAGGGGGTGCTGGCCGCGCGTATCGACCGGTTGCCGCTGGCGCAGAAGGAACTGCTGCAGACCCTTGCCGTGATCGGCAAGGAATTTCCGCTGGGCCTGGTGCTGCGCGTCACCGGCCTGCCGGAAGACCGGCTCCATCCGCTGCTGCGCGACCTGCAGAGCGCCGACTTCATCTACGAACGGCCCGCCTTCCCCGAGGTGGAGTACGCCTTCAAGCACGCGCTGACCCAGGAAGTGGCCGGCAGCTCGCTGCTGACCGAGCGCCGCAGCGCGCTGCATGAAAGCTCCGCGCAGGCGATCGAGGCGATGTTCCAGGGACGGCTCAAGGACTACTGCAGCGAACTGGCCCACCACTACAGCCACAGCGGCAATGTGCCGAAGGCGGTCGAATACCTGCACTGCGCCGGCCAGCAGGCGCTGCAGCGCTCGGCGCAGGAGGAAGCGATCCGGCACCTGAGCGAGGCCATTGCCCTGCTCAAGCGCCAGCCCGACAGCCCCGAGCGCGCGCGCCTGGAGCTGACGCTGCTGCTGACGCTGGGGCCCGCGCTGATCGCGGCGCGGGGCCAGGCCTCGCCCGAAGTGGAGGCCAATTACCGGCGCGCGATGTCCCTGTGCGAGCAGGGCCGGCAGACGCCCTATGTGTTCTCGGCGCAGCTGGGCATGTGGGCGTTCTACCAGCTGCGCGCGCAATACCAGGTGTCGCTGCCGCTGGCGCGGCGCCTGCTGGCGCTGGCCACCGAGTCGCAGAAGCCCAAGCAGCTGGCCGAAGGGCACCGCGCGCTGGGCGCCACGCTGTTCCGCCTGGGCTTGCTGGAAGAAGCGCGCGCGCATATGGAGGCCGTGCTGGCCGTGCCGCATCCCGAGCACTCCGCCTACGACTTCCTGACCGGCTACGGCCGCGACCCGATGGTCCATGCCACCAGCACGCTGGCCTGGATCCTGTGGTACCAGGGCTTTGCCGACCAGGCGCTGGCGCGCAGCCGCGAGGCGCTGGCGCTGGCCCGCGCGCGCCCGGATGCCTACAACCTGGCGTTGTGCCTGGTGTTCGCGGCGGAACAGTACCGCTGGCGCCGCGATCCCGCGCAGGCCCGGGAGTATGCGGAAGCCGCCATTGCGATTTCGTGCGAACAGGGCTTCCCGATCTACCTGGCCTGGGGCACCGTGCTGCAGGGCTGGGCGCTGTCCGAGCAGGGCAGCCACGAGGAAGGCATTGCGCGGATGCGGCGTGGCCTGACGGCTTACGAGGCCACCGGCGGCGAACTCGGCATGCCAAACCTGCTGGCGATGCTGGCCGAGGCCTGCGGCAAGGCCGGCCAGCCCGCCGCCGCGCTGGACGTGCTGACGCGCGCGCAGGCCATGGTCGAAGACACCGGCGAGCGGCTCGACGAAGCCGTGGTCTATCGGCTGCGCGGCGACATGCTGCTGCAGCTGGCCGCGCCCGATGCCGGCGCCGCCGCCAGCCATGAAGCCGAGGCCTGCTTCCAGCGCGCGCTGGCGGTCGCGCACGACCAGGGCGCCAGGCCGCTGGAGCTGCAGGCCGCGCTCAGCCTGGCCCGGCTGTGGCAGCGCCAGGGCAAGGGCGACGCCGCGCGCGAAGCGCTGGCGCGCATCCACGCCAGCTTCAGCGAGGGCACCGATGGCGCCGACTGGCAAGAGGCGCAAGCCTTGCTTGCCGAGCTTGCCAACAACGCGGCCCGCGACGCGGGTCCGGCGCGCGCATGATCACCGCCGCCGCCAACCCGCTGCAAGAGCGCTTTGTCGCGCTCTGGACCCTGGCGGGCGGCACCCGCGCGGCGGAAGCGTATGCCGACCTGGCGCGCTGCTACGGCGAGCCGAGCCGGCATTACCACACCCTCGACCATGTGCGCCGGTGCCTGCGCGACCTCGACTGGGCGCGCAGCGCGATACCGGATGCCGCCGACGTGGAACTGGCGCTGTGGTGCCATGACGTCATCTACGTGCCGGGCGCCGCCGACAACGAAGCGCGCAGCGCCGCGTGGCTGCAGCACTGGTCCGCCGGCACCGTCGCCGCCGCCGCGCGCGTCGCCACGCTGATCCTGGAGACCACCCACGCCGACGTGCCGGCCAGCCTGGCGGGGCGCTTCACCGCCGACATCGACCTGGCCGCGCTGGGCTACAGCCGCGCGCGCTTCCAGGACAACGGCGCGCGCCTGCGCGCCGAGCGCACCGACCTGGACGATGCCGCCTATGACGCGGCCGAGCGGGCCTTCCTGCAGCGCCTGCTGGCCAGTCCCCGCATCTATGCCACCGACCTGTTCCAGTCGCGCTACGAGGCGCAGGCGCGCGCCAATCTCGCCTGGCGGCTGGCCCAGCCGGGGCCTACAGGAATTCGCCGGTGATATCGACGCTGGAGCGCTGGCCCACGCAGTCATAGTTGCGCTCGAGCCAGAGCGTGGCGGCCTGCCGGCCCTGGTCGCGCAGCGTGCACAGGAAATTCCAGTCGGCGTTGTACTTGGTCGAGACCCCGAGCGCGGCCATGGTCTCGTCCGAGCGGATCGAATGGATCCACATCTCCTTCATCTCGTTGCGGTCGATCTTGCCCTGCTGGATCAGCGTGGTGACGAAGCCGATCGCGCGCATCTCGCGCATCAATGACGAGTTGAAGCTGACCTCGTTGACCCGGTTCAGGATCTCCGCCGCCGTGGTCGGCACGCCGCGCCGCACGATCGGGTTGATGTGGACGATCACGACATCGTGGGTCTCGCAGTGATAGATCAGCGGAAAGATCGCCGGGTTGCCGACATAGCCGCCGTCCCAGTAATGCTGGCCGTCGATGCTGACTGCCTGGAACAGCGTGGGCACGCAGGCCGACGCCAGCACCGCGTCGACGCTCAGCTCTTCCTGCGCGAAGATGCGGATGCGGCTGGTCTCGATATTGGTCGCGCACAGGTACAGCCGGATCGGGCAATGCGCGCGCAGCGCCGCGAAATCCACCTGGCCAAGCAGCACGTCGCGCAGCGGATTGGCATTGCCCGGGTTGAACTGGTACGGCGACAGCAGGCGCAGCGTGATGTCGGCCATGGCGTACAGCGGGGAATGGTTCAGCCCCAGCGTATGGCTGCCCTTGAACCACGGCAGCCAGCGCAACGGGTTGAAGCGCTGCGCCGAATGCGCGATGGCCTGCCAGAAGTCATGCAGGGCCTGGCGCGCGCCTTCGCTGCCACCCTGCATCAGGCCATAGGCCAGCACCGTGCCGTTCATCGCGCCGGCGCTGGTGGCGCTGACGCCCTCGACCGCCAGCCGGCCATCTTCCAGCAGGCGGTCCAGCACGCCCCAGGTAAATGCGCCGTGCATGCCGCCGCCTTGCAAGGCCAGCGCCACGGGCTTGACTTGGACAGGCTCGGGCGGCATAGGAGTCTTCCCTCGGGCGGCGACAAGGCGCCATGCTCCAGTGTAGGGAAGAACCGCGCCGGGGGCGTAGGGCGCCGTGCGTGGTATGACACACAGCGCTGCGCCGCTGCGTCATGATGGTCCCCGCAATCGTGGCAGCGGCATCACTTGCTGACGTACCCGCGCCCCGCTATGCCAGCTCGAAGCCGTGCCGCGCCAGCGGCAGCGAGCGCAGGCGCTGGCCGGTCGCGGCAAACAGCGCATTGGCCAGCGCCGGCGCCAGCGTCGGCACCGCCGATTCCCCCACGCCGCCGATACGCTCGCCACTGGGCGCCAGCACCGCCTCGAAGCGCGGCGCCTGCGCCAGCCGCAATAGCGGATAGTCATGGAAATTGGATTGCTGCACGCGCCCGTCGGCAATGGTGATGGCACCCGACAGCGCCGCGCTCAGCGCCCAGATGCTGGCGCCCTCCAGCTGCCGCTCGACCGTCGCGGGATTGATCACGACTCCACAGTCGATCGCATTGACGATGCGGTGCAGCGTGATGCGCCGGTCCTGCACCGACAGCTCCAGCACCGTCGCGCACAGCGAGCTCCACGCCTGCGACAGCGCCACGCCCTGGAAGCGCCCTGCCGGCGCGCTGCCCCAGCCCACGTGCTGCGCCAGGCGCTGCAGCAAGCGCGCCGGACGCGGACGATCGGCCAGCAGCTTCAGCCGGAACTGCAGCGGATCGGCTTTGGCGTGATGCGCCAGTTCGTCGATGAAGCTCTCGGCGAAGAAGGTGTTCTGCGTATAACCCACGCCGCGCCAGAACCCGACCGGCACAGCGGTATTGACCAGCGCATGGCGCACCGCCACGTGGGGCAGCGCGTAAGGCAGGTCCACCACCCCTTCGACCGATTTCGGGTCGACCCCGCCCTTGACCCGGTCCGGGAAATTGCGGACATAGATCGACGAGCAGGCCAGGCGCGCATCCAGCGCGCGGATGCCGGCCGCGTCCGGGGCCAGCACCGCGCTGAAGCGCGCCGCCGCCGCGGGCCGGTAGAAGTCGTGCTGAATATCCTCCTCGCGCGACCAGATCAGCTTGACCGGCTGCCCCGCCGCCTTCGACGCCAGCGCGGCCTGGATGAAGACATCGAACTCCTCGCGCCGGCCGAAGCCGCCGCCGACGAAGGTTCCATGTACGACGATCCGGTCGGCGGGCAGCCCCAGCACGCCCGAGAGCCGCTGCGCGATCTCGCCGCAAACCTGGGTCGGGCCCCAGATCTCGGCGCGGTCGGCGCGCACGTCGGCGGTGGCGTTCATCGGCTCCATGGTGGCGTGGGCGAGGTATGGCACTTCGTATTCGGCGGTGAAGGCCGGCGCGCCCTGCATCTGCGTGTCCGGATCGCCATGGCGCAGTGCCACCGACGAGGCGCTGCGCGCGGCATCGCGGTAGCCCGCCATCAGCGCCGCGTCGCTGGCCAGCTTCCCTGGCGGCAGTTGCCAGTCGGGCTGCAGCGCGGCCAGGGCATTGCGGGCGGTCCAGTAGCTGTCGGCCAGCACCACCACCGCGTCGTCCAGCGGCACCACGCGCCGCACGCCGCGTACCGCCAGCGCCGGCCGGGCATCGACCCGGCGCAGCGTGCCGCCGAAGGCCGGGCACGCCATCACCGAACCGACCAGCATGCGCGGCACCCTGACGTCGACGCCGAACACCGCGGCGCCGCGCGTCTTCAGCGGAATGTCGAGCCGGTCCGTCGGGCGGCCCAGCAGCTTCCAGTCGCGCGGATCCTTCAGCGCCACGTTGGCCGGGCGCGGCAGCGTGGCCGCGCGGGCGGCAAGCGCACCGTAGCCCTGCGTGCGACCGCTGGGCTCGTGCCGCACCACGCCCTGCACCGCGCGGCACTGCGCGACCGGCACGCTCCAGCCTTGCGCGGCGGCCTCGCGCAACATCTCGCGCGCGGTGGCGCCGATGCGGCGCAGCGGCTCGAACGACCAGCGCGCCGAGGTGCTGCTGGCGGTCGCCTGCACCTTGAACATGCGGTTGTTGTAGACCGGGTCGGTGGGAGCCAGCTCGGCGCGCACCTGGCGCCAGTCGCACTCGAGCTCTTCGGCGATCAGCATGGGGGCGGAGGTCATCACGCCCTGCCCCAGCTCGGCCGACGGCACCATGATGGTCACGCTGCCATCGGCATCGATGCGCAGCCAGGCGTTGACGTCGTCCGGGTCGCGCGCGGGCGCACCGGCGTCGGCCGCCTTCGCCAGCGGCAGGTGGAAGCCCAGCACCAGCGCCGCGGGCATGGCGCCGGCGGCTTGCAGGAAACGGCGGCGGCTTGTGTCGGGATGGCTCACGATGACGCCCTCCCCTTGGACTCGCCCGCATTCTGCGCGTTGGCGGCGCGCAGAATGGCGCGTTCGATGCGCGGATAGGTGCCGCAGCGGCACAGGTTGGTGATGCCGGCGCGGACATCCTCCGGCCGCGGCGACGGGTTGTCCTTCAGCCAGGCGCAGGCGGCCATGATCATGCCCGACTGGCAATAGCCGCACTGCGGCACCTGCTCCGCAATCCACGCACGCTGGACCGGATGCGAATTGTCGGCCGACAATCCTTCGATGGTAGTAATGTCGGCGCGCGCCACGCTGCCGACAGGCGTGATGCAGGCGCGCACCGCCTTGCCGTCGACATGCACGGTGCAGGCGCCGCACAGGCCGGCACCGCAGCCGAACTTGGTGCCGGTATAGCCAAGGTAATCGCGCAGCACCCACAACAGGGGCATGTCGCGTTCGGCCTCGACGGCGTGGCGCCTGTCGTTGATCTTCAACTGCAGTTTCATGGGGGTCTCCTCGTTGCGCACCGGCTTCCGGACGGCCGGTTCGGCTGCGGCCCAGTATCGGCCGGGCGGCATGGCGGGACAATCGACTTGTTTTGCCAGCACCTGTGAGGCAAGATCACAGCCATGATTCGCCGGCTCCCTTCGATGCAAGTGCTCCAGGCCTTTGCCGCCACCGCGCGCACGGGCAGCATGACGCGCGCCGCCGATGCGCTGTGCGTGACGCATGGCGCGGTCAGCCGGCATATCCGTGCACTGGAGTCACAGCTGGGCTGCACCCTGTTCCTGCGTGCCGGCCGGCAGCTGGGGCTGACCGCCACCGGCCGCGAACTCGCCGACGACCTCGAGCGCGCGCTGCGCGCGGTAGAGCTGTCACTGGCCGGCGCGGCCGAGCGGCGCGCGCGCGAACGCCAGTCGCTGCATGTCAATGTCAGCCCCGAACTGGCCGGCGCCTGGCTGGTGCCCAGGCTGCCGCAGTTGCGCGAGGCGCTGCCCGGCCTGGACCTGTCCATCGCCGCCAGCACCGGGGACCCCGACTTTTCCCGTGCCGACCTGGACGTCAGCCTGCGCTACGGCCCCGCGCCCTTCACCGGCTACCAGTGCCTGAAGCTGCTGGACGACGACATCATCGTGGTCTGCAGCCCGGGCTTCGCCAGCCGGCACGCCGGCATGACCGCGGCCGATGCCGCGCGCCTGCCGCGGCTGCGGCACGCGCGCTTCCGCTGGTCGCAGTGGGGCGCCGCCGCGGGGGTGGTATTGGACGAGCCCGAGGACGGCATCGTGTTCGACTGCCGCGCCCTGCTCATCGAAGCCGCGGCCAGCGGCATGGGCCTGGCGCTCACGCGGGGCTTGCTGGCGCGCGAGGCTATCGCTGCGGGCCGGCTGGTGCGGCCACTGGCGGACAGTTTTCCTGCCAGCCATAACTGCTACATCGTCTGGCGTGGGGATAATCCCAAGCAGGGCTTGATTAGGGGCTTTGCGGAGTGGTTGCGGGAGGAGGCTTTGCGGCGGTGAGACGGATCGCCTGTCTGGACCAGATTGGCGCCACCGTACCGTATTGCTGCCGGTTTGTGACCCCGCTCACGAATCCTGGCTCCAGCGCCCTTATCGTAGCCTCCTTCATAACGCAGCCACATGCGGCGCGCCCTGGGAGTTTGCCATCCGCTGGACTGAAGTCACTCGATATTTGCCAGCCGCGTCCCCGCCGTCAGGAAAGTGCCCGCGGCCGCCTGCCACGTTACGCGGCCGGCGCGATGCGCGTGGACCTGCATCTCCATCTTCATCGCCTCCATCACGGCGATCGGGTCGCCTTCGTTGACCTCATCGCCGACTGCCACCTTCCAGGCCTGCACGGTGCCGGCGATCGGGGATGGCAGATCGGCGGCGTTGGAGGCTGCCAGCTGCGCGGGTGTCGTGGCACTGCCCGGCGCCGGGGCGTCGGCCAGGCCGCGCAGCAGTTGCGCCGGCAGCCCGAGCACCATGCGACGGCCGTCGATCTCGATGGCGGTGCGCAGCAGGCTGCCATCGTGCTGGGGCTCGGCGCGTGCGGCCGCGGCCAGCGGCTCGGCGAAGTCGGACTCGATCCAGCGCGTGTGCACCCTGAAGCCATCCGCGCCGAGGAAATCGGCGTGGTCGATCACGGCACGGTGGAACGGCAGCACCGACGCCACGCCTTCAATGCGGAACTCGCGCAGCGCGCGGCGCGCGCGTGCCAGCGCCTGTTCGCGCGTCGCGCCGGTCACGATCAGCTTGGCCATCAGCGAATCGAACGTGCCAGGCACCACCGAGCCCGACTGCACGCCTGAATCCACGCGCACGCCGGGCCCCGACGGGACGTCGAAGCGCTGCACCGGGCCGGGCGTGGGAAGAAAGCCGCGGCCGACGTCTTCTGCGTTGATGCGGAACTCGATCGAATGGCCCAGCGGTACCGGCGTTTCAGTGATCGACAGCGGCAGGCCGTCGGCCACGCGCAGCTGCTCGATCACCAGGTCCACGCCCGTGGTCTGCTCGGTCACGGGGTGTTCAACCTGCAGCCGGGTGTTGACCTCCAGGAAGGAGATCGCACCGCCGGTGCTGAGCAGGAACTCGACGGTGCCGGCGCTGGTATAGCCGGCGGCGGCGCAGATGTCGCGCGCGGCGGCGTGGATGCGCGCGCGCTGCGCGTCGGTCAGGAATGGCGCCGGCGCTTCTTCCACCAGCTTCTGGTTGCGACGCTGCAGCGAGCAATCGCGCGTGCCCAGCACCACCACATTGCCATGCTGGTCGGCCAGCACCTGCGCTTCGATATGGCGCGGCTTGTCGAGGAACTGCTCAACGAAACACTCGCCGCGGCCAAAGGCCGTGACCGCCTCGCGCACGGCCGAAGCATACAGCTCCTCCACCTCGTCCATGCGCCAGGCGATCTTCATGCCGCGGCCGCCGCCGCCGAAGGCGGCCTTGATGATGATCGGCAGGCCGTACTTGTCGGCAAAGGCCAGTACCTCGTTAGCATCCGTGACCGGGTCGGAGGTGCCGGCGACCAGCGGGGCGCCGACCTGCAAAGCAATCTTGCGCGCTTCTACCTTGTCGCCGAGCCGGGCGATCGTCTCTGGCGACGGGCCGATCCAGGTCAGGCCTGCATCGATCACCGCACGGGCAAAGGCTTCGCTTTCCGACAGGAAGCCGTAGCCGGGATGCACGGCATCGGCACCGCTGCGGCGCGCGATATCGAGCAGCTTGGGGATATTCAGGTAGGTGTCCGCCGGGCGCTCGCCGTCCAGCCCGTAAGCCTCGTCGGCCAGGCGCGCATGCAGCGCGTCGATATCGGCGTTGGCATAGACGGCGACGGATCCCACGCCATAGTCGGCGCAGGCGCGGATGATGCGGACGGCGATCTCGCCGCGGTTGGCAATCAGGACTTTCTTCATCGCAAATCTCGGTTGGAGGCGCGCGCTCAGGCGGCAGACGGCTGCAGTTCAGTCGAGTTCAGTTCTTCGAAGGCGCCGATCGGGTTGAAGCGCAGCCAGGCGCCAACCGGCACCTGGCCGGCGCGGTCCAGGTGGTGGGGTGCCACCGCGCCGATCACGGGATAGCCGCCGGTCAGCGGGTGGTCGGCCAGGAACAGCACGGGCTGGCCGCTGGGCGGCACTTGCAGCGCGCCGAGGACAGTGCCCTCGCTGGGCAGTTCGCCGGGGATGGCGCGCTCCAGCGGCAT
Source organism: Cupriavidus neocaledonicus (assembly GCF_000372525.1). Taxonomy (GTDB): domain Bacteria; phylum Pseudomonadota; class Gammaproteobacteria; order Burkholderiales; family Burkholderiaceae; genus Cupriavidus; species Cupriavidus neocaledonicus. The sequence continues at coordinate 135,532 of NZ_AQUR01000102.1, read as the reverse complement.
TTCGCCGGCCAGGCGCAAACCCACGCGGTTGGACTGTGGCGTGACCCGCCAGCGCTGCGCCGCGAAGCGCGCCACGGACTCGCGCGTGAACCAGTCGGTACGGGGACCCAGCACCACGTCGAGCACCACCTCCTGTTCGATGTTGGGGAGGTCTGGGGCAGGCAGCGTTGGCATGCCGACCACGGCGCCCGCGGGCGCTGGCAACAGGCCGAGCAGGTCGCCCACTTTCAGCGGCGCGGGGCCGACGTTGGCCAGTGTGTCGGTGGCGCAGCTGCCGAGCACCGGCGCAACGGCAAAGCCGCCGCGTGCCGCCACATAGCAGCGGGCGCCGGCGACGGGCTGGCCGATGCTCAGCGTGTCGCCATCGGCGAGCGCCACGGCCTGGTGGCTCGGCACGCTCCATTGCCGGCCATCGGTAGTGCGCACCGTCAGCGGTGCATCGGCGCCGGTGACCGCCAGCACGGTTTCGCCGTGGCTCTGCAGTTGCAGGCCGCCACCCACCGTCTCGAGCGCGGCGCCGTCGCTGCGGTTGCCCACCAGCCGGTTGGCTGTCTTGAGGGCCGCCTGGTCCATCGCGCCCGAGGCCGAGACTCCCTGCCCGGCCTGGCCGTGGCGGCCCAGATCCTGGAACACGGTCAGCAACCCCGTCCCCTTCACCTTCAGCGCGGCGGCGCCGCGCGCAGCGCTTTGGTGGCTGCTGCGATCGCCCGCCGGGGAAACATCGGGCACCGGCCGGCCAACGCTGCCGGTATCGAACGCGCCATCGAGCGTAGCGATATCGACAAAACGCACGCGATAGCCGGGTTGCAGCAGCGCGGGCTGTGCGCGGCCCAGGTCCCACATTGCCATCGGGGTGACGCCGATGATCTGCCAGCCGCCGGGGCTGGCCTGCGGATACACACCGCTGAAGGTACCGGCCAGCCCCACGGCGCCAGCCGGAATGCGCGTACGAGGCGTGCTTCGGCGCGGCACGTCGAGGCTGGGGTGGCCGCCGCTCAGGTAGGCAAAGCCGGGAGCAAAGCCGGTAAAGGCAACGGTGTACTCGCTGCCGGAGTGGCGGCGCACCACTTCCTCCGGCGTGATGCGCAACAGGTGCGCGACCTCGGCCAGGTCCTCGCCGTCATAACGCACCGGAATCTTGACCAGCACGCTGCCGCGCTCGACACGTTGCGACAGGTCGCGCGCGGCGATGGACCGCACCAGCGCGGCGGCGCTGGTGGCCGACGGGCGGAAGTGCACGAGGATGGTGCGCGCGGCAGGCACCAACTCGTCCACGCCGTAAAGGGGATCGCGCTGCAGCGAGGCCAGCAAGGCCAGCGTCTGGCCCAGTTCGGCCAGCTCCACCAGCAGCGCATTAGAGGTAACGGGCAGGAAACGCAAGACGAGCTCCGCAGTGACCCGGCGGTCTTAAACGTGATACGCGCTGTCAGGCACGTCGGTGATTAACATGTGACCCGGCGCATGGGTCACGGCAAACGGCACGCCGGACGCCATCACGGCCGCCTGGGGCGTAACGCCGCAGGCCCAGAACACCGGGATCTCGCCCGGCTCGATCCGTACGGCGTCGCCGAAGTCGGGCTTGGCGATGTCGGCAATGCCCAGTGCGGCCGGATCGCCGACATGGACGGGGGCGCCGTGCACCGATGGGAAGCGAGCGGTGATGCAAACCGCATCGGCAACCCGATGCGCTGGGATGGGCCGCATGGACACCACCATCTCGCCATGCAGGCGGCCAGCGGGCCGGCACTGGCGGTTGGTGCGGTACATCGGCACGTTGCAGCCGTCGGCGATATGCCGCACTTCGATGCCGGCCTCTTGCAGCGGCGTTTCAAAGGTGAAGCTGCAGCCGATCAGGAAGGTGACCAGGTCTGGCTGCGCGGCCCACAGCGCCGTGGCATCCGCCACTTCGTCTGCCAGCTCGCCATCGCGCCAGACGCGATACAGCGGAATATCGGTGCGCAGGTCAGCCCCCTGCGCGAGCGCGGTCTGGTATGCTCCCGCTTCGGTCACGTCAAGCACGGGACAGGCCTTCGGGTTGCGCTGCGCGTACAGCAGGAAGTCCCAGGCCCAGTCGCGCGGCAACGCGATCATGTTGGTTTGCGTCATGCCCGGCGCAATGCCGGCGGTGGGCTGCACCGTGCCGGCGCGATAGCTTGCGCGCGCTGCGCGGGCGGCACGGATGGCGTCCGCGGCGGCCATGGCGCGCTCCGGTGCCAAAGCTTGCATATGTGTTTCTCCAGTGATTTCAGGTGCGGCTTGCCGGCTCAGGCGAACGCGCGGATGTTGACGCCGTCGCGCCCGAGTGCCTCGCGCGCGGCGCGCGCCACGCTGCCGTCGATGGCCCGTACGGTGCCTTCACGCACCGCCCACACAGCGCGTTGCGCCACTTCGGCGGCATCGTTGCCCATGCTCCATGCGCCGAAGCTCTCGCGCAGGTCGTTGTTGAGGTCGATCTGCATGATGTCAGGCTACCGTGCGTGAAGTTGCTGCGTCAGCCGGTCCTTCGGCGCCAGGCTCGGCTTCGCCGAGCAGTTCGCGCCCCTGCGTTTCCGGCAACAGCAGGCAGGCGACAACGACCAGCCCATAGGCGCCGGCGGCGAGATAACCGATGGCGACGCCCAGCGACATCGTCGCGCTCATATGTCCGATCATGGCAGGGAACACCGAGCCGACCGCGCGGCCGAAGTTGTAGGAAAAACCCTGGCCGGAGCCGCGGATATGGCTCGGATAGAGCTCCGTCAGGTAAGCCCCCATGCCCGAGAAGATGCCCGACAGGAAGAAGCCCAGCGGGAAGCCCAGCAGCAGCATCGCCGCGTCGGTGATCGGCAGTTGCGTATAGCAGATCACGAGGCTGGCCGCGCTCACCGCGAACAGCATGAAGCAACGCCGGCGCCCCAGGTGGTCGGACAGCCAGGCGCTGGTGAGGTAACCGGCGAAGGAGCCCGCGATCAGCACCATCAGGTAGCCGCTGGTGTTGAGCACTGACAGGTTGCGCTCCATCTTCAGGTAGGTGGGCAGCCACGTCGTTACCGAGTAGTAGGCACCTTGCATGCCGGTCGCCAGCAGGCTGGCCAGCACCGTGACGCGCAGCACGCCCGGCTTGAAGATCAGCATGAAGTTATTGCTTTGCCCGGTGCGCGCCAGCTTGGCCCTGGTTTCCTGATACACCGCGGGTTCGCTGATATTGCGGCGGATATAGAGGATAAAGATCGCCGGCAGCACGCCGGTCCAGAACAGCACGCGCCATGCGTATTGCTGGTCGAACGCGGCATAGATTGCCCAGAAGGCAATCGCCGACAGGCCCCAGCCGACGGCCCAGCTGCTTTGCACCAGACCCACGGCCTTGCCGCGATGGCGTGCACGGATCATCTCGGCGATCAGTACCGAACCGACCGACCATTCGCCGCCAAACCCGAGCCCTTGCAGCATGCGGGTCACGAACAGCTGCTCCGGCGACTGGGTGAATCCGCTCAGGAAGGTAAAGAAGCTGAACCAGAGCACGGTCAGCTGCAGGATCCGCACGCGGCCGTATTTGTCGGCCAGGATGCCGGCCAGCCAGCCGCCGACGGCCGAGCTGATAAGCGCGCCCGTGGCGATGTAGCCAGCCTCGGCCTTGGTCATGCCCCACACCAGGATGAAGGTGGGAATCATGAAGGTGTAGATCATGTAGTCGAATGCATCGACGCCATAGCCGACGAAGGCGGCAAAGAGCGTCTTGCGCTCTGCCCGAGTTGTTTCTTTAAGCCACATGGTTTGCGCTCACTGAAAGGGATAAAGCGTGTACAAGGCTCATCGAGCCGTCGTCACGACGATGTTCCGGTAGCGAGCGGCAACGCTAACCAGCGGCGCCGCTCGCCAGCGCTGTTTAGCAAAATACATGCCGTGTTGATCTATATGCACGTATCACTCAACCACCTTGAAAACATTGTTCAACAATCTGTCGACTCTATCGATCGTGGTATACACCTAAGCCAGCGGCGGAGGCACGGTTGGCGCCAAACATGTGCATATTGTTCAACAAGGTGCGCTAATATCCCGGCCCAGGGGCATGCCGGTACCAGCCGGCTCCATTCAAGCCAACATGACCACCAGTACTGACATAAGAAATTTGGCCGAGCGGGTCACGGAACAGATGCGCCAGCGCATCGTGCGTGGCGACTTCGCACCGGGGCAGCGCTTGTCGGAAGCGGCGCTAAGCGAAAACCTGCAGATCTCGCGCAACACCTTGCGGGAAACCTTTCGCGTGCTGACCAAGGAAGGACTGCTCAAGCACGAACCCAACCGCGGGGTGTCCGTGGCGATTCCGACCATCGCGGCCATCATCGATATCTACCGCGTGCGCCGCATGATCGAATGCCAGGCGATCGCCCAGGCCTACCCCAGCCATCCGGCCAGGAAGCACATGCGCGAAGCGGTGGAAATGGGACTGCGCTGCCGCGACAACGGCGACTGGCAGGGGGCGGGCACCGCCAATATGGAATTCCACATGGCCATCGTGGAACTGGCCGACAGCGAGCGGCTGAACGTGATGTTCTCCCACCTGCTGGCCGAACTGCGCCTGGCTTTCGGCCTGCTGCAGGATCCGGAATTCCTGCATGGCCCTTATGTCGAGATGAACCAGCACATCCTGCAGTTGTTCGCATCGGGCAAGCTGGCGGAGTGCGCTGCGGCCCTTAACGACTACCTGGTGCAGTCCGAACGGATCGTGCTGTCGGTTTGCGCGCGGCACCCGGTGTTCAAGGGGCGTTGAGCGCTGGCGCGCAAACTCGCGAAAGCTCGCGCCAGGCGCTGCTATCCCGCCCAGACAGTCGTATCGTCCAGCGGATAAACCGGCCCCTTGACCCGCCGGAAGGGAAACCGCTCGTAGCGCGAACTGGTAACCCCCTCCCCGTCGCACTCCACCACCGCCTTGGCAATCGGCACGAACACCGGCCTGCAGTACATGCGCGACTTCAGCAGCAGGAACCTGGCCCGGTGCGGATCGATGCCGATATGGGTAAAGATCCCCAGGTCCCAGTGTTCTTGCGGGGTTTCGGTGACGATCACCTGCGCCGCGCCGATGTCTAGCAAGGCGGTGCGTCCCATGCGGATGCGTTGCCCGGTGTAGGTCGGCCCGGTGATGGTGTACTCGCCGTCGGTGATCGCGCTGACCGTGCCGGTCAGCGACCGGCTCTGGGGATAGACCTCCAGCTGCGGCAACGCCACCTTGTCGCCGACCGGCAGCGTGATGCGGGCGCCGACGCCGGCGTCGACCAGCGCCGCCACCGCCTCCGGGTCGCACACGGGCCCGACCGCGATACCGGTCAGGCCCTGCGCCAGCGCCTCGTGCAGTACCGCCATGTTGTCGCAGGTGCCGCCGGACATGCAGTTGTCGCCATGGTCGAGCAGCAGCACCGGCCCTTCCTGCGCACCGCCCGCGCTGTCGGCAAGCTGCGCTGCGCGCGCGATGGAGCTGGCGAGCGGCTCGGCCTGGTAGCCGAAGGCGTCGCGCTCGGCCCAGGCCTGCGCCGCGATCCGGCTCGCCACCTCGTCCGCCCTGGCCGGGTCGCCGTCGCCGACCACGATCACGCTCAGGCAGGGCGCGGCGATGTCGGCCAGGCCGAAGCCGGCCAGCACCGACACCGCCAGCATGCCATCGCGCTCGGCCTCGCGCGCCAGCGCCACGGCGCGCTGCATCGCGCCTTCGTCGGTGCGGCTGCGCAGGGTGTGGGTGATCAGCGGCGGGCGCCGCCACGCCATCACCGGGCGCACGCGTCCCGCGATCATGTCGAGCAGCAGCCGGCCGGCGTGCTCGCCGGTTTCATACATGTCCACATGCGGATAGGTCTTGAAGCTGACCGCGATGTCGGCATGGTCGACCAGCGCCTGCGTGATGTTGCCGTGCAGGTCCAGCGCGATCGCGACCGGCGCGTGCGGCAGCACGGCGCGCAGGCGGCGCAGCAGGTCGCCTTCGCCGTCGTCGCTGTTTTCGGCCACCATTGCGCCGTGCAAGTCCAGCATGACCGCATCGCAGCCTTCGGCGGCGGCGATGATGGTGTCGCACAGGTGCGTGTAGGCATCGGCGGCGACACGGCCGCTGGGGTTGGCGCCGGCGATCACGGGCACCACGATGTCGGCGCCGGCGGCCTCGGCCAGATCGATGAAGGCGGCGGCGGCGGTGCGGGTGCCCTTGGCGGCGCGATAGGCAGCGTCGCCATAGGCAGGCGCGAACGCAGCCAGTGGCGTCGGCACCGGTGAAAAGGTATTGGTCTCGTGATTGAGCCGGGCAATCAGGATCTTCATCGGGCAGTCCGTTCAGTTGTCATGGCCGCGTGGCGGCATCGAGCATGGCGTGCAACAGCACGTTGCAGCCGGCCTCGAGGTGCTCGGGTCGGGCATCTTCGATTTCGTTGTGGCTGATGCCGTCCTTGCACGGCACGAAGATCATCGCGGCCGGTGCCACGCGGGCCAGGTAGACCGCGTCATGGCCGGCGCCGCTGATCACCTCCATGGCGGAATGGCCGAGCCGTTGCGCGCCGCCGCGCACCGCCTCGACCAGCCGCGCATCGAACGGCTGCGGCGGGAAGTACACCACCTGCCGCAGATCGATGGCGATGCCGCTGCGCGCCGCCAGGGCGTCAACCTGCGTACGCAGCGCCGCGTCCATCGCGGACAGCACCGTGTCGTCGCCGGCGCGCAGGTCCACCGTCATCGTCACCTTGCCGGGAATGACGTTGCGCGAATCGGGATGCACGCCCAGGCAACCCACCGTGCCGCGGCCATGCGGGGGATGATCGAGCGCGATGCGGTTGACGATGCCGACCAGCTCCGACGCCGCCAGCAGTGCATCCTTGCGCAGCGCCATCGGCGTGGGGCCGGCATGCGCTTCCATGCCGGTCAGCACCACGTCGTACCAGCGCTGGCCGAGCGCGCCGGTGACCACGCCGATGGTGGTGTCGTTGGCCTCCAGCACCGGTCCCTGCTCGATATGCGCTTCAAAGTAGGCGCCGACCGGGCGCGCACCGACCGGCTCCGGCCCGGCATAGCCGATGGCCTGCAGCGCCTGCCCGACGCTGATGCCGTCGCGGTCGCGCTGCTGCAGCACGTCCGCCAGCGCGAACTCGCCGATGAAAGCGCCCGAGCCCATCATCACCGGCACGAAGCGCGAGCCTTCCTCGTTGGTCCACACCGCAACCTCGAGCGGGGCATCGGTGACGATGCCGGCGTCGGCAAGCGTGCGCAGCACTTCGATGCCGGCGAACACGCCGTAGTTGCCGTCGAACTTGCCGCCGGTCGGCTGGGTGTCGATATGGCTGCCGGTCATCACCGGCGGCAGGGCGTCGTCGCGCCCGGCGCGCCGCGCAAAGATATTGCCGATGCCATCGACGCGGATGGTGCATCCGGCCGCCTGGGCCTCGGCGACGAAAAAGTCGCGGCCCTGGCGGTCGAGCTCGGTCAGCGCCAGCCGGCATACGCCTCCCCTGGGGGTGGCGCCGATGGTCGCCAGGCGCATCAGGGTGTCCCACAGGCGCTGGCCGTCGATGCGCAGGTCGGCGCGCGCGCCGGCGCTCGCCGCTGCCGCGCGCGCTGCTTGCAATGTCGTCATGTCATTCCTCGTCCCGGTCGGCCCGCGGCCGCCGTCATCCATGGTTCAGGCCGCCAGGCCGACGCCGAGATAGCGGTCCTTGACCGCCTCGTCGGCGCGGAAGGCATCGTTGCTGCCGGTGTAGACCACCCGGCCCTGCTCGATGATCACGTGGCGGTCGGCCAGCTGCGTGCAGACCTCGAGGTTCTGCTCGACCAGCAGGATCGGCACGCCGGCGGCCTTGATGACCTTGAGCTGCGCCACGATTTCTTCCACGATCACCGGGGCCAGGCCTTCGACCGGCTCGTCGAGCATCAGCAGGCGCGGATGGTTCATCATGGCGCGCCCGATCGCGAGCATCTGCTGTTCGCCGCCGGACAGCTGCGCGCCGCCGTTGCTGCGCCGCTCGCGCAGGCGCGGGAAGATGCGGTAGATGTCCTGCAGCTGCCACGGCGAATCGCGGCGCCCGGCCAGCTTGAGGTTCTCTTCCACCGTCAGCAGCTTGAAGATGCCGCGGTGCTCGGGCACCAGGCACAGGCCTTCGGCGGCGATCCGGTGCGGCGCCAGGCCGGCAACGTCCTTGCCGCGAAAGATCACGCGCCCGCCCCTGGGCTGGACCACGCCGGCGATGGCCTTGAGCGTGGTCGACTTGCCGGCGCCGTTGCGCCCCAGCAGCGTCACCAGTTCGCCCTCGCCGACCGCCAGCGACAGGCCCTGCAGCACATGGCTCTTGCCGTAGTAGCCATGGATCTCCTGTACGTCGAGCATCATCCCTTGCCTCCGGTGATCATGTTGCCGAGATACGCGGCGCGCACGCGCGGGTCGCCGCGCACGGCCGCGGGCGGCCCTTCCATCAGCACCTTGCCTTGCTGCATCACCGTGACGGTGTCCGAGATATCCATGACGATGTCCATGTTGTGTTCGATCAGCACCACGGTGTGGTCCTGCGCCAGCCCGCGGATCAGCCGCTTCATCGCGCCGAGGTCGTCGACGCCCATGCCCGAGGTGGGCTCGTCAAGGAAGATCGCGCGCGGCCGCGCCGCCAGCGCCATGCCGACCTCCAGCCGGCGTTGCTGGCCGTGCGACAGCACGCCCGCCGCGGTGTCGGCGACGCGTGTCAGTTCCAGCCGTTCCAGCACCTGGTCGACGACCTCGCCGCAGGCCAGCTCGCCCACCGGCAGGCGCCATCCGCTCATGGCCTTGCGCGGCGACGTGCCCAGCGCTGCGAGGCGCAGGTTCTCGCGCACCGGCAGGCTCGGGAACAGGCTGGTGACCTGGAACGAGCGCGCGATGCCGCGCTGCACGCGCTGGTAGTCGGCTTCCGCCGTGACGTCGTTGCCGTCGAAGACGATGCGGCCGGCGCTGACTTCCTTGGTCCCGGTCAGCATGTGGAACAGCGTGGTCTTGCCGGCGCCGTTGGGGCCGATCACCGAATGAATCGTGCCCGGCATCACGCGCAGGTCGACCCCGTCCAGCGCCATGAACTTGCCGTACTGCTTGACGATGCCGGTGGCTTCAAGAATCGGTGTGGTGGCGGTGCTCATGCGCGTTCCTCCTGCGTGGCGGGGGCGCGGCGCACGCCGCGCAGGCGATCCCATAGCGTGGCGCCCAGGCCCCACAGCCCGCGCTGCATGAACAGGCTGACCGCGATCAGCAGGAAGCCGAGCAGCATGAGCCAGCGCGGCCACAGCGTCGACAGCCAGTCCGCCAGCAGCACATAGAAGGCGGCGCCCAGCACCGAGGCAAAGATATTGCCGGTGCCGCCGATCACGGTCATCACCAGGATCATCTCGCTGGCGTGGTAGTCGATATTGGTCAGCGGCGCGATGCCGGTCAGCATCGCGTGCAGCGCGCCGGCCAGCCCGGTGACCGCGCCGGAGACCATGAACGCCAGCAGCTTGAACGCCTTGACGTTGTAGCCGACCGCCAGCGCGCGCTCTTCGTTGTCGCGGATCGCCAGCAGCGTGCGTCCCAGCACCGACTCGGTCACGCGCAGCACCGCCAGGAACACCGCCAGGAACAGCACCGCGACAAAGGCATAGAACTGCCACGGCGACGCCAGCGGCACCAGCGCATGGCCGGCCACCGACAGCGGCGGACGCGGGATATCAAGCAGGCCGTTGTCGCCGCCGGTGATGCCGGGCGCGGTATAGGCCAGAAAGTAGAACATCTGCGCGAACGCCAGCGTCAGCATCACGAAGTAGGTGCCGCGCTGCCGGATCGCAAACCAGCCCACCAGCGCCGCCGCGGCCGCGCCGATCGCGATCGCCAGCAGCAGCGCCAGCGGCATGGGCAGGCTGGCGCGGGTCAGTGCCAGCCCCACCGCATAGCTGCCGAGCCCGAAGAAGATGCCCTGGCCGAACGACAGCAGGCCGGTGTAGCCGAGCAGCAGGTTGCACGCCATCGCGGCCATCGCGTAGATCAGCACTTCGGTGGCCAGGGTGCCGGAGCGCATCGTCAGCGGCAGCAGCAGCGTGACGCCAAGTGCCAGCCACCAGAAGCGGTAGCGCAGGAGCCATTGTCTTTGCATCGCCATCATCCCCTCCCCAGCAAGCCATGCGGACGCAGCAGCAGCACCGCGGCCATGGCGACATAGATCATCAGCCGCGCGCCCTCCGGCCACAGCGTGCTCATCAAGCTCTGCACCACGCCGACCAGCAGGCCGCCCACCAGCGCGCCGGTGAAGCTGCCCATGCCGCCGACCACGACCACGATAAAGGCCACGCCCAGCGCCTCGACGCCCATGAATGGCTCGGCGCCGCGGATCGGCGCGGCCAGCACGCCGGCGATCGCCGCGGTGGCCGCGCCGAGCGCAAACATCAGGCTGAACAGCCGGAACACATTGATGCCGAGCAGCGACACCATCTCGGTCGATTCGCTGCCCGCGCGCACCGCGCTGCCCAGGCGCGTGCCTTCCAGCAGCCACCACAGCCCGATCGCCAGCAGGCCGGTAAAGCCGATCACGAACAGGCGGTACTTGGGGTAGATGAAGTCGCCCCACATCACCACGCCCTGCAGCGCATCCGGCGGCGGCACGTCGACGCCGAGCGGCCCCCAGCCGACGATGATCAGTTCCTGGATGGCGAGCGCCAGGCCCACCGTGACCAGGATGTGGAACTCGTGCGGCTGCGCATAGACATGGCGCAGCATGACCTTCTCGGTCAGCCACGCCAGCGCGCCGATCACGATCGGGGCCAATACCAGCGCCACCCAGAAGTTCATGCCGATTTGCAGCGCCTGGAAGCAGAGGTAGGCACCCAGCGCGTAGAAAGCGCCATGCGCGAAATTGACGAAGCGCAACAGGCCGAACACGATCGACAGCCCTACCGCCAGCAGGAAGTAGAGCATGCCTATGCCGACGCCGTTGATCACCTGCAACAGATAGACGTTCATGAGTCGTACGGATGTAGGAAGCCGCCACGCCGCGCGGGACTGCGCGGCACGGGGCTTCGGTGTGCTTCAGTGTGTGAATCGCCGGGGCGGCGGCCCCGCGGCGTCAGGGCATCAGGCCATCTTGCACTGGGTCTGCTCGACCGGCAGGAAGGCCTTGCCGACGCTGACGATTTCGGCGTAGTCGTCCTTGTCCTTCATGCTCGACTTGGCCTTGCCCTTGAGCAGGTAGTAGTTCTTCAGCACCTGGTGGTCGGCGGCGCGGATTTCCTCCGGCCCGGTCAGGCCTTCGTACTTCATGCCTTCGAGCGCGGCGACCACGGCCTTCGGGTCAGCGCTGCCGGCCTTGATCATGCCGTCCACCATGATCTTGGTGCAGATGTACGAGCCGGCCAGGCTGTAGTTGGGATTGGCCTTGAACTTGGCCTGGGTGCGCTTGACCAGGTCGCGGTTCAGCGGCGTATCGACGCCGTGCCAATACTGCGCGCCGAAGTAAACGCCCTCGCACAGGTCGGCGCCGAGCGACTCGAACTGCTCCAGCCCCGACGCCCAGGCCAGCAGGATCGTGGTGTTCTTCTTCATGCCGAAGCTGACCGCCTGGCGCAGCGTGTCGGCGGACTGCGAGCCGAAGTTCAGGATCAGCAGCACGTCCGGCTTGGCAGCCAGCGCATTGGTCAGGTAGCCGCTGAACTCTTTCTCGGTCAGGGCGTGGTAGCTGTTGCCCACGTGCTCGATGCCCTTCTCCTTGAAGATCGCCTTCGCCGCCGACAGCAGCCCGTCGCCGAACACGTATTGCGGCGTGATGGTGTACCAGCGTTTGGCCTTCGGCATCGATTCGATCAGCGGCCGCACGGTGCGCTCGATCGCGCCGAAGGTCGGCACCGACCAGCGGAAGGTGGCGCGGTTGCAGTCCTTGCCGGTGATCTCGTCGGCCCCGGCGGTAGTAACGAACACGCCGCCGAACTTTTCCGCCTCCTTGCCCATCGCCAGCGATTCGGACGACAGGATGCCGCCGGCGAAATAGCGCGCCGCCTTCTGCTGCGCCAGCTCCTGCACCTTGCGCACCGCGGTGGCGGGCTTGCCTTCGGTGTCGAGCACGCTGTAGCGCAGCGGCCGGCCCAGCACCTGTCCGTACTGGTCGATGGCGAGCCGCATGCCCAGGTCGGCGAATTTGCCGTTGGCGGCGAAGGCGCCCGACATCGGCACCGGGCAGCCGAATTCCAGCGCCTCGCCCGCGGCAAGGGCGCTGCGACCATGGATCAGGGAGGTGGGGACGGCAGACAGCGCCGCCAGTTTCAGAAGGTCACGACGATTCAAGGCTCACTCCTCGTTATGTGGGGATCGGGCTGCACGGGGCGAAGGTCCGGCCAACGCCATGGCCTGGCGCTGCACCGTTGCCCCGACACGCTGGTGACTTTCGCCCGGCGCCGACACTGCCCGAGCAAGAATCGAACCTGTTTATTCTATTTATACGTATAAATAGAATAGAATTATCTTAGGAGTCGGCCGGAATCGTTGTCAACAAAGGAAAGGTCAGGGTTTACACACCCTCGGCGCGAGACCCACGTGCGCCGCGCAGGGGGCGACGGCGGGACAGCAAGGTGCGGGCAGCGCCCCGGCCATGCCAGCCAATCGGGCAGCATGCACGCGGCTGGGGCGAGCCGCGGCCCTGCGGCGGCGCGCTTGGCTAGAATGCAAGCGCCCGGGCCTCCATGGCTTGCGGCGCATGACAAGGAAAGAGCAATGGCAATGTTTCGGGAGGGCAAGACCGGGGCCATCGAGATCCGCAGGCAGAAGCGCGCGGACCTGGTGGCGGAAGAGCTCAAGCGGCTGATTACGCAGCGCAACCTGCGCCCGGGCGACAAGCTGCCGCACGAGGTCAAGCTGCAGCAGATGTTTTCCGTCAGCAAGAGCACGATCCGCGAGGCGCTCAAGTCGCTCGAGGTGCAGGGCCTGATCCGGGTCAGCACCGGGCCGGCGGGCGGCGGCACGATCGTCGAGGTGCCGCTGGACCGCACCTTCCAGCTGATGCAGAACTACCTGTTCTTCAAGGACGTCGGCATTGCCGACATCTACACCGTGCGCCGCCTGCTGGAGCCGGAACTGGCCGCCGGCGCGGTGCCGCATCTGACCGATGACGATTTCAGGGCGCTGGAGCGCACCATCGACCTGTGCGACCCCGCCTCGGCCGCGGCGGCGACGCCGCTGCTGGACCAGCGCCAGGAAGACCTGACCTTCCACGACATCCTGGCCGCGGCGAATCCCAACCCGATGCTGCGGTTCTCATGCGAGCTGATCAACGAGATGATCCGCCAGCTGGTGGTGTTCGGCAACGACACCCCTGCCTGCGAGCACGAGAAATTCGGCGCGGCCAACGTCAAGTTCCACAAGCGCATCGTCGACGCCGCACGCCAGCGCGACGCCGAGACGGTACGCGCACTGATGTCGGCGCATATGGAAGAGTGCACGCATTACGTCACGCGCATGAACGGGCGGGTCCATGGCCGCCTCGTGCTCGACTCGGAAATGCCGCGGCGCGGCCGGATGCTGCCGGCCGACGACGAATGAACCACGGCCCGGCGCACCCGCTATCGCGTCAGCCGGCCGCGTCCAGATGCGCCGCCGCCCGCTGCAGCCGCGCCACGCCTGCGGCAATCTGCTCCGGCGCCGCGCCCGCGAACGACAGCCGGAACGCGGGCCGTGCGCGCCGCTGCGCGTAGAAGCCGGCGCCTGGCACGAACAACACCTTCTCCGCGATCGCATGCGGCAGCAGCGCAGCCGCATCGTCGACGCCTTCCAGCGCTGCCCACAGGAACATGCCGCCGGCGGGCAAGGCAAAGCGGATGCGCTCGCCGAAGGCCTGCCACAGCGCCTGGGCCAGCCGGTCGCGCTTGTCGCGGTAGAACGCGATCTCGCGCTCCACCTGCGCGGGCAGGCGCCCGTCCGCCAGGTATTGCGCGACCGCCAGCTGGATCCACGGCGGCGTGCAGAGATCCGACACCTGCTTGGCGATCACCGCGCGGCGGATGATTTCCGGCGCGGCCACCATCCAGCCGATGCGCAGACCTGGCGCCAGTGTCTTCGACAGGCTGGCCAGGTGCACCAGCCACGGTCGGGCGCCGGGCACCCGGTCGCTCAGCGCCAGCAATGACGGCGGCGCGGCGCCGTCGAAGCTCAGCGCGCCATAGGGATCGTCCTCGACCAGCACCACCTGGTGCCGCGCCGCCAGCTCCAGCAGGCGCAGCCGGCGCTCGTGCGACAGCGTGGCGCCGGTCGGGTTGGCGAAGGTCGGCACGGTGTAGATCAGCCGCGGGCGCACCGCGCCGTCGGCCAGCATCGCGGCGAGCGCGTCGACGTCCATGCCGTGCTGGTCGGTCGGCACCCCGCGCACGTCCGCGCCGGCCAGCCGCAGCGCCTGCAATGTCGCCGAATAGGTCGGCTCCTCGACCAGCACCACGCTGCCCGGCTCGACCAGCGCGCGCACCAGGAAATCGAAGCCCTGCTGCGAACCGCTGGTGACGATCAGCTGGTCCCGCGCCACGGCGGCACCGCGCTGCGCCATCAGCGCCGCCAGTGCGTCGCGCAGCGCGGGCGCGCCTTCGGTGGCGCCGTACTGCAGGCATTCGGCAGGCCGCTCGCGCAGCACCCGCGCGGACGCCGCGCCGATGCCGTCGGCATCGAACAGCGCGGCCGAAGGGTAGCCGCCGGCGAACGAGATCATCTCCGGATCCGCCAGGTACTTGAACAGCTCGCGGATCGGCGAGCCTTCCGGCTCGCGCAGCGCGGGAACGAACGGGTAGGCGGCGCTCATGGTCGGGCCGGCCTCAGCATTGCGCGGCGGTCATCTTGAAGATGCCCTGCGCGTTGCCCGCATCGAAGCCGAGGTCGGTGCGCGTGACCGCCTGCGCGTCATCGACGTAGCGGTCGCGGGTGATGAACTCGTAGAACGAGCCGGGCACTTCCCGCACCACCTCGGCGCCATCCGCGCCGACAAAGGCGCGGCGCACCGGGTCGGCGCGGAACGCGGTCTGGCGCACGCGGCCGCTGCGCGACACTTCCACCTTGTCCTTGATCGGCCGGCCCAGGCGCTTCTGCGCCTCGGCCAGCGCGAACACGTCCTCGACGCGGTCGGTGGCGTGGTTGAAGGCATTGCCTTCGGTGGCGATCCACGCCATCTCGGCCGATTCGGCCAGCAGGGCCTCGTAGTCGGCCAGCCGCGGCGCTGCGTGATGGCGCTCGAAGCAGCGCGCCAGCGCACCGATCAGCTCGCCGGCGTCCGCCAGCGGCAACGACCCTTCGCGCTCGAGTTCCCACAGCAGTGACTGCGCGCGCGGCGTCAGCGGATCGACCGAGGTTTCGAGGACGCGGCTGACCGCCTGCTGGAAGCCCGCGCTGAAGCGCTCCGGATGCAGCTCGCTGACAAAAAACTGCGCGATCTCTTCCGGCGCGTCTTCATGCGCGTACGAGCGGCCGGTCATGCCGATGCGGTCGAGCGGATAGGTGCCGTTGAGGCGGTAGCCCAGCGGACGCAGGATGCGCGTGAAGGCGGCCTCGCCGGCGGGCAGCGCGCCGTGGTCGGGCCAGCGCACGGTGCGCAGCGCGCCATGGTCGAAGTGGACCTTGCCGCCCGCGGCGGCGACGTCATCGGTGTAGGCCTTGCCGGTCGGCACGCGCTCGAGGATGCCCGCGAACAGCACCAGGTTCAGCGCGTGGGCAATCTCGGCGCGCGACGGGCGCCCGGCTGCGCCGGCCGGCAATTGCGTGGGCGCGCTCACCAGCGCGGACAGGCGCTCGGCGCCGGCGGCGCCAAGGTGCAGGGAAACGAGTGGGTTGATGTTGTCGCTCATGATGCAGGGAAGGCCGCAAGGCCGGATAACGGGATGGAAATCAATGACGGCTTTCAGTCCACCGAAGCGCCGGACAGGCGCACGATCTCGCCCCACTTCTGGCGGTCTTTCTTCAGCACCTCGGCGAAGGCTTCTGGCGTGCCCGGAGCGGGTTCCGCGCCCAGGTCGCGCATGCGCGCCTGCACGGCGGGATCGCCGAGCGCGCGCGCCAGGTCCTGGCTGATCTTCTGCGCCACCGCGCTGGATACGCCGCGCGGCGCCAGCAGGCCGAACCACGGGCTGGCGTCGAAGCCCGGCACCGGGCCGGCGGCGGCCACGGTCGGCACATTGGGCAGCGCCGACGAGCGCGCCGGCGTGGTCACCGCCAGCGCCTTGAGCTTGCCGGAGCGCACGAACGGCAGCGATGCCGGCAGGTTGTCGAACATCACGTCGACGCTGCCGCCCATCAGGTCTGCAATCGCCGGGCTGCTGCCCTTGTAGGCGACGTGGCTCATCTCGGTGCCGGTCATGCGCTGGAACAGCTCGCCGGCCAGGTGCGTCGAGGTGCCGTTGCCGGCCGACGCCATGTTGACGCGCCTGGGGTTGGCTTTCAGGTAGGCGATGAACTCCGCCAGCGTCTGCACCTGGGCGCGCTCGGCAAAGGCCGGCGACAGCACCACCACGTTGGGCACGCGCGCCACCATCGTCACCGGCGCGAAATCGGCCACGGCGTCATAGGGCAGCTTCTTGTACAGCGTCGGGTTGATGCCGAACTCGCCCACCGAGCCCATCAGCAAGGTATAGCCGTCGGCGGTGGACTTGGCGGCGACGCCGGTGCCCACGATGCCGCCCGCGCCAGGGCGGTTCTCCACCAGCACCGGCTGCTTCCATTGCAGCGCGAGCCGCTCGCCCACCAGCCGCGCCACCATGTCGGTGGTGCCGCCCGGCGGGTACGGCACGATGATGCGGACGGGCTTGGCGGGGAAATCCTCGGCGGCGACGATGCCGGATAGGGTCATGCCAAAGGCGAAAGTGCCGGCGGCCAGCGCGCTGAACAAGCGTTTCATTGTTGTTTTCCTGTCTACCTGATGGTTGTCGTTATGGGGGTGCCGCGATGGTGGGGGCCACGGGACCAGGGCTGAATCATTTCTCATCAAGTCCGCCGGTTCAAGCGAGATTTCGGTATAAGATGATGACTTTATGTCATCAACTAACCCGTTCCCTTCCCGCGATGCGGCAACGCCTTCCCAGCCTTTCCAGCCTGCGCGCCTTCGAAGCCGCCGCGCTGCACCTGAACCTGCGCCGCGCGGCCGCCGACCTGTTCATCACGGAAAGCGCGGTATCGCGCCAGATCGCCGCGCTGGAAAGCCTGCTCGGCGTGCAGCTGTTTCACCGCGCCAACCAGCGCATCACGCTGACCGCTGCCGGCGCGCTGTACAGCGTCCAGGTGCGCGAGATGCTGCGCAAGCTGCAGCGCGACACGCTGGAGGTGATGGCGCATGAAGGCGCGGGCGGCACCGTCGAGCTGGCGTGCGTGCCGACCCTGGCGGTCGAATGGCTGATCCCGCGGCTGCCCGACTTCTACGCGCGCCATCCCCGCGTGGTGGTCAATATCAGCGCGCAGTCCGACGTGTTCCTGTTCGACGGCACGCCCTACGACGCGGCGATCCACTTCGGCGAAGCGGTCTATCCCGGCGCGCGGGCCGATCTGTTGTTCGGCGAAGAATCCGTGGCGGTGTGCCACCCGCAGCTGTTCGGCCGCAAGAAGCGCATCGACGCGCACGACATCGCGCATGCGCCGCTGCTGCACCTGGCCACGCGCAGTTTCGGCTGGAAGCAATGGATGGAGGCGGCCGGCATCGATAACGTCAACGCCATGCGCGGCGCCCGCTTCGACCACCACAGCATGGTGATCGCCGCGGCGCGGGCCGGCCTGGGCATCGGCCTGGTGCCGCGTTTCCTGGTGGAAGAGTACCTGGCGAGCGGGCAGCTGGTGAGCCCCGTAGCCCGCTCGTTGCGCTCGACCAGCGCCTATTACCTGGTCCAGCCCGATACGCGCCCGATGAGCCATGCCATGCAGCACCTGCGCACCTGGCTGCTGGAGGCGGCCTCGGCATTTGCCGAGGGCCAGGGCACGGGATCGGTGGGACCGAAGTCGGCCGCGCGGGATTGAAGGCCGCAGGCGTGCGCGGCCTACCCTTTTTCCCCTCGCCACACGCGCTGCAGCTCCCACGCCGGCGCCTCGCCCGCCGGCTGCGGCAAGGCCTGAGCCTCGGCCAGCATGGCGCCGGCCTGCGCCTGCAGCTTGTCGAGGCAGCGCGACAGCACCAGCGCCTCTTCGGCCGTCAGGCAGGCGGCCAGCTGCGCATTGAAATCCCGCGCCTGCGCAAAGGCGGTGCGGTAGACCGCTTCGCCCTCCTCCGTCAGCGTGAACGCGGCCGCGCGCCGGTCCTGCGAGCGCGTTTCGCGGCGCACCAGGCCGCGTTCCACCAGCGCGTGGACGGCGCGGCTGGCGAGCACCTTGTCCAGGCCGGCGCTCTGCGCCAGTTCGGTCAGCCGCGTGCCGGGCTGCTCGCCCAGGAAGGAGATCATGCGCCATTCGCGCCGCGTCACGCCCGCCCGGGCGCGCAGGTGCAGCGCGGCCGCGCCCAGCGCGACGCGGTTCAAATGGTAGACCCGGTAATTGATGAAATCGGCCAGCCGCCGCGGCCGCTGCAGGCGGTTGCCGCCGTTGTCGCGCGCCATGCCACACCCTCGATTTAGTTGACTTTGTCAATTATATCGACGGGTGTTAGCTTCCCCTCCATGCCGGCCGCCGGCGCATCACCGACAGGAGACATCGTGAGCCCCCGCAACTTCCTTCCCCGCCTTGCCGCATGCCTGCTGGCCGTCGCCGCGGCCTGGTCCGCGCCGGCCAGCGCGCAGTCGGACCGGCCGCTGCGCATCCTGGTGGGCTACCCCGCCGGCGGCACCGCCGACCTGGCCGCGCGCCTGGTCGGCGACAAGCTGCGCGAGACCCTGAACCAGACCGTGGTGATCGAGAACAAGCCCGGCGCCGGCGGGCGGCTGGTGATGGACTACGCGCGCACGCAGCCGGCCGACGGCAATACGCTGGTGGTGGCCAACTCGGCGGTGATGACCATCGCGCCGCTGGTCTACCGCAAGCTCAATTACGATATCCAGCGCGATTTCACGCCGGTCGCGCAGGCAGCCAACTTCCAGCTCGCGCTGGCCACCGGACCCGGCAGCCCGGCGCGTACGCTGAAGGATTACGTGGCCTGGCTCAGGGCCGGCGCGCAGAACAACTCCTACGCCTCGCCCGCGCTAGGCAGCATTCCGCATTTCTTCGGGCTGATGATCGGCAAGCAGGTCGGCGTCGACATGCTGCACGTGCCGTTCAACGGCTCGGCGCCGCTGATGAGCGCACTGGTCGGCGGCCAGGTGCCGGCCTCGGTCGACACCCTGGCCGACCTGACCGAGATGCACCGCGCCGGCAAGATCCGCGTGCTGGCAACCTCGGGCACGCATCGCTCGGTGGCACTGCCGGACGTGCCCACGTTTACGGAACTCGGCTACCAGGGCATCGAGGGCGAAGGCCGCTATGGCGTGCTGGCGCCCGCGGGCACGCCGCGCGCGACGCTGCAGCGGCTCAACGCGGCCATCGTCAAGGCGGTGCAGTCGCCCGATGTGCGCGACAAGTTCCTGAAGCTGGGGCTCGAACCCGCCACCGGTCCCGCCGAGGCCTTCGCCGGGGTGCTGAAGGCCGACGCCGCCAAATGGGCGCCGGTGGTCAAGGCGTCGGGCTATACCGGCGACTGATGCCGACAGCCGGCTTCCCGCAACCTTCCCGACCATGACGATCCGCAATACCCTCTTCATCATGTGCGACCAGCTGCGGCGCGACCACCTTGGTTGCTATGGGCACCCGACGCTGCGCACGCGCAATATCGATGCCCTGGCCGCGCGCGGCGTGCGCTTCGACCGCGCCTATGTCACCTCCGGCGTCTGCGGCCCCAGCCGCATGAGCTTCTACACCGGGCGCTACGTCAGCAGCCACGGCGCCACCTGGAACCGCGTGCCGCTGTCGGTCGGCGAAATCACGCTGGGCGAATACCTGAAGGACAGCGGCCGCGCGCTGGCGCTGGCGGGCAAGACCCATGTGATGCCCGACCACGCCAACCTGAAGCGGCTGCACCTGGACGGCGGCACCGAGCTGGAAACGCTGCTGCGCAGCGGCCACTTCACCGAAGTCGACCGCCATGACGGCCATCATGCCGAGCCGCGCAGCGCCTATGCCGACTGGCTGCGCCGGCAAGGCTACGACAGCGCCGACCCGTGGACCGACTACGTGATCAGCGCCGAGAACGCGCACGGCGAGGTCGTCTCGGGCTGGCACATGCGCAATGCCGGGCTGCCGGCGCGCGTGGCCGAGCCGCATTCCGAGACCGCCTACACCATCGGCCAGGCCATGCAGTACATCGCGGCGCGCGGCGACGATCCGTGGGTGCTGCACCTGTCGCTGGTCAAGCCGCACTGGCCCTACCTTGCACCGGCGCCTTACCACGCCGCCTATTCGCTGGATGACTGCCTGCCGCTGCAGCGCCACGACGCCGAACTGGAAGACCCGCATCCGGTGCTGTCGGCCTATCGCACGCAGGAGGAATGCGCCAACTTCATGCGCGCCGAGGTCTCGGATACGGTGCGCCCCGCCTACCAGGGCCTGATCCAGCAGATCGACGACCGGCTCGGGCTGCTGTGGGAACAGCTGGAACGGCTGGGCCGCTGGGACGACACGCTGATCGTCTTCACCGCCGATCATGGCGACTTCCTCGGCGACCACTGGCTGGGCGAGAAGGAGCAGTTCTACGACACCGTGCAAAACATCCCGCTGATCGTCTACGACCCTTCCGCGCAGGCCGATGCGACCCGCGGCAGCGCGCAGGACAGTCTGGTCAGCGCGGTCGACGTGGTGCCCACCGTGCTGGATGCGCTGGGCCTGCCGCCCGCCGACCATCGCGTCGAAGGCCGCTCGCTGCTCGACCTGACGCGTGCCGCCGAGCGCAAGAGTGCCGCTGCGTGGCGCGATGCCGTGGTCTCCGAACTCGACTACGCCTACCGCGGCGCGCGCGTCGCGCTGGGCCGCCATCCCGGCGAATGCCGCGCCTGGATGGTGCGCGACGCGCGCTGGAAGTACGTGCACTGGCAGGGCTTCCGGCCGCAGCTGTTCGACCTGCACGACGACCCGCAAGAGTACTTCGACCTGGGCGCCGACCCGGCGCACGAAGCCGTGCGCAGTGCCATGCGGCTGCGCCTGCTGGACTGGTTCTGCACGCTCAAGCCGCGCGTGACGGTGACCAGCGAAGAGGTCGCGGCCAAGACCAATGTGTATAAGCAGGCCGGCGTGTTCTTCGGCGTCTGGTAACCGGATCGCTGCCGCCTGCGTGCGGCGTCGCCAGCGCCGGTTGCCTGAAAAAGTTGCACGGTTTGCCTGTCGATACTGCAACCATGTGCCGTGGCCGGCATCCCGCGCCGCGCATGCCGCCGTCTGCGGCCGGGGTGAGGCGTCGGCCCGGATGGCGTACCCCTTGCAACAGATGCGGGAGGGCCCTGTGTTCGGGCCGGCAACCGGAGCGATCATGAAGAACATCTGGATCCTGGTGGCGGATGAATCCGTCGCCCGCATCTTTGCCTCGCATGGCGACAGCGCGCCGCTGGAAGTCATCGAGGAAATCACCGACGCGGCCGCGCATGCCGACCGCGCCGACTTGCGCCGCGACGCCTATGGCCGCCGCGGCCAGGCCGCCGCCCAGGGCGACGCGGGACACCCCGGCGCCCACCAGGTGGGCCCGTCCACGGTCACGTCTTCGGCCGGCGAGGACGAGCTGCACCAGGAAGCGCAGCTGTTTGCCCGGCGCGTGGCCGACTACCTCGACGATGCGCGCAACAAGCAGCGCTTCGACGAACTGGCGCTGATCGCGGCGCCGCGCTTCCTGGGGCTGTTGCGCAAGACCCTGCCGGCGGGCGTTACCGATGTGGTCACCAGGGAAATCGACAAGGACTTCAAGTACGTGGCCAACAACGACCTGCAGCAGCGACTCGCCGATGAAGGCATCGTGCCGGCGCGGCGCGACGAACGCGTCAATACCGGCCGCGACCGCTAGCGGGATGGCATGACCAAGCAGCCGCCCGTGCTGACGCAGGCGGCTGCGCACCGCGCTCAGCGGGGGGTGCCGGTGCCGCTCGCGGCTCCGCTGCCCCCGCTCGGGGTACCGCTCGGGCTGGTGGTGCTGGTTGCGCCGGAGGTGCCGGTCGAGGTGCTGGTGCCAGGCGTGGTGCGGCTGCGGTTCTGTTCCGTCACTGAACCCGAGCCGGATAGCGAACCCGAGCCGCTGGTGCTGCCGGTGGCGGTGCAACCCGCCAGGATGCCAAGTGCGAGCAGGGCTGTGCCGATGCGCAAGGGTGTTTTCATGTTGTCCTCCATCTGGCAGGTTGGCGGCAAGCCTTGCTGCGTGGCGCAGCCTGCCGGCGGGGCGCCGATGGCGCCGCTGCGCGGGAGAAGACGCAACTGACGTACCAGATTGGGACCGGCGGGCACAGTGCTGCGGCGAAGCCGGCACGGCTGCGCGGCGCGCCCGCGGCGCAGTAAGAAGTACGCGCGGCCGGTAAAAGTTACCGTCCGGGTACCTCGTGACAAGGGAATGGGGCGCCGTGGCGGCGCTGGCTGCCAGCGCCGGCTTCGCGACAGCGCTTCAGCGCGTCAGCGTCCACTTGTAGGCATAGCGGTCCGGGCGGAACAGCAGGTCGGCGCAGAACAGCGGCGTGCCTTCGATGTCGTACGGCGTGCAGCGCAGGCGCAACAGCGGCAGCCCTTCGGCGACGCCGAGCTTGCGGGCCACGTCGGCCGGCGCCGGGACGGCGCTGGCCTCCATCGCCACGTCGCGAAAGCGATACCCGAGCCGGCTTTCGAACAGCGCCATGGCGTCGTTGGTCTCGACATCTTCCTGCACCAGGCGCCGCATCAGCGGCTCGGGCCCCATCAGGTTGAAATACGCGACCGCCACGTCGTCCCAGTAGCGCACCGTGGCCACGCTCAGCACCTTTTCGCCGGGCTGCAGGCTCAGCGCTGCCGCCACATGCGGCGGCGCCCGCAACAGGCGCACCGACGCCAGCTTGCCGTAGGCCAGCTGGCCGCGGGCGCGCCCGGTCTCGTAGAAACCGGTCAGCGCGCCCAGGCTGGGGGTATCGGCGGGCCGCGTGACGAAACTGCCCTTGCCATTCACTTTTTCGATCAGCCCGGCGTTGTGCAGGCCGGACAGGGCCTGCCGCACGGTGATGCGGCTGACGCCGAACTCGGCCATCAGCTCGGCCTCGGACGGCAGCTTGGCGCCCGGGCCGAAGGTGTTGCTGGCAATTCGCTGGCGAATCTCGCTTTCGATCTCTTTGAACCTGGGCAGCGCCACGTGTATCCCCGTGTGTCCCGCCCCGGCGGGCGGCTCCGAACTGAGTGAACCGGATTATACCTATCATGACAGGTCTCGTCTTGACCTATTGACCTGTCATAACAGGTAATGGCAGTATCCGTCGTCACCAGCTGTCTGCGCCCCGCTACCCTCACCGCCGGCTGGCAACTCAGGAGACATCACCATGGATAACAGGGCAAACGACAACGCCAGCCCGCCGGCGGAGTTCGACTACATCGTCATCGGCGCGGGATCGGCGGGTTGTGCCGTGGCCGGGCGCCTGGCCGAGGACGCCAGCGTCACGGTGGCGCTGCTCGAGGCGGGCCCGCATGACCATCACTACGCGATCTGGGCGCCAGTCGGCATCGCCGCCGTGGTGCCCAGGGCCGGGCCGCGCAATTACGCCTACTACACCGAGCCGCAGGCGGGCCTGAACGGCCGCCGCTCCTACCAGCCGCGCGGGCGCGGCCTGGGCGGCAGCTCGTCGATCAACGGCATGGTCTATATCCGCGGCCACCGGCGCGACTATGACGACTGGGCCGCGCTCGGCTGCCGCGGCTGGGGCTTCGACGACGTGCTGCCCTACTTCCGCCGCAGCGAGCGCAATCCCCGCCTGGGCGGACAGCAGGACGCGCTGCATGGCAGCGACGGGCCGCTGCACGTCAGCGACCTGCGCTCGCCCAACCCGTTCGCGCAGCGCTTCGTCGAGGCTGCGATACAGGCCGGACTGCCGCGCAACGACGACTTCAACGGCGCCACCCAGGAGGGTGCGGGCCTGTACCAGGTAACGCAGCGCAACGGCGAGCGCTGGAACGCGGCGCGCGCCTACCTGCACAGCGGCAACGCGGCCGACACCGCGCTGAACGGGGGCCGCCGCGGGCTGGCGGTGATGACCGACACGCAGGCGCTGCGCATCCTGTTCGACGGCAAGCGCGCCACCGGCGTCGAGGTGGTCCGTGGCGGCACGGCCCAGGTGCTGCGCGCGCGGCGCGAGATCGTGGTCAGCGGCGGCGCCTTCAACTCGCCGCAGCTGCTGCTGGCCTCGGGCATCGGCCCGGCCGCGCACCTGCGCGAGGTCGGCATCGACGTGCTGCACGAACTGCCGGGCGTGGGCGAGAACCTGCAGGACCATCTCGACATCATCGTCAACAAGCAGCTGCAGACCAGCGAGCTGTTCGGCAAGACCGGCCGCGGCATGCTGCGGCTGGCGCGCGAGGTGATGCGCTACCGGCGCACCCGCACCGGCATGGTGACCTCCAACATCGCCGAAGCCGGCGCGTTCCTGCGCAGCCGTCCCGAACTGGAGATCCCCGACGTGCAGCTGCACTTCGCGGTGGCGCTGCTCGGCAACCGCAACCTGGGCAACCTCGGCCACGGCTATTCCTGCCATGCCTGCGTGCTGCGCCCGAAGAGCCGTGGCCACGTGCGCCTGCGCAGCGCCGACACGCGCGCAGCGCCGCTGATCGACCCGCGCTTCCTGTCGGCCGAGGAAGACATGGCCGGCATGGTCGAAGGGGTGCGCGCGATTCGCCGCATCTTCGCCCAGCCCGCGCTGGCGCAGCACGGCGGGCGCGAGGTCCTGACCGATGCGTTCGGCCCCGACAGCAGCAACGAGGCGGCGATCCAGGACTTCGTGCGCAACCATGCCGATACCGTCTACCACCCGGTCGGCACCTGCAAGATGGGCGTCGACGACATGGCCGTGGTCGACCCCGAGCTGCGCGTGCGCGGCGTGCAGGGGCTGCGCGTCGCCGACGCCTCGATCATGCCGACCCTGGTCGGCGGCAACACCAACGCGCCGGCCATCATGATCGGCGAAAAGGCCGCGGACCTGATCCGGGCCGCGCACCGCTGAGCCCGACCCGCACCGGCACGACACACCAAGGAGACCACCATGCAAGCCACCCCACCCGCCAGCCTCAGCCCGCAAGACTACCGGGCGCTCGAGCAGGAGCCCTTTCCCTTCACCGTGCGCCGCTGCACGCCGACCATCGGCGCCGAGGTCGAGGGCATCGATTTCCGCGAGGCTCTCGACCACGACACCTATCTCGCGCTGCGCCGCGCGCTGCTGAAGTACAAGGTGCTGTTCTTCCGCAAGCAGGCCATCACGCCGGCCCAGCACGTTGCCGTGGCGCGGCGCTTCGGCGAGCTCGAAGTCCACCCCATGTTCACCAACCATCCGGAGCACCCGGAGCTGGTGGTGTTCGGCCGCAACGACAAGACCCGCGGCCGCGAGAACCTGTACCACTCCGACGTGTCGTGGCGCGAGATCCCGTCGATGGGCTCGATGCTGCGCTGCCTGGAGTGCCCGGAGGTGGGCGGCGACACCCTCTGGATCAACATGGCCGCGGCGTACGACAACCTGCCCCAGGAAATGAAGGACCGCATCGCCAGCCTGAAGGCCGTGCACGACGCCATGCCGGCGTTCGGCGCCGCGCTGAGCGAGGAAAAATACGCCGAGATGCGCGCCAAGTATCCGCCCATGGTGCACCCGGTGGTACGCACCCATCCGGAGACCGGCGAGAAGATCCTGTTCGTCAACGAGGCCTTCACCACGCACTTCGCCAACTTCGCCAGGGAACAGCCATACCGCTTCGGCTCCGACTTCCGGCCCGCGGAACTCGACCTGCTGCAATACCTGTACCGCCAGGCCGCCGCGCCCGAGTACCAGGTACGGCTGCGCTGGCAGCCGGACACGATCGCGCTGTGGGACAACCGCTCGACCCAGCACTACGCCGTGCAGGACTACTTCCCCGCGGTGCGCCACATGAACCGCGCCACCATCATCGGCGACCGCCCGGTCTGACCGAACGCCAACCCATCGAGGCAACCGGACATGCATAGCGTCGACAAGTTCTATATCCATGGCAAATGGGTGCAACCCGCCGAGGGCGCCACCCAGGCCGACATCATCGACCCGGCCACGGAGGCCGTGGCAGGCACGCTCGCCATGGGCACCGCCGCGGACGTGGACCGCGCCGTGGCCGCCGCGCGCCAGGCCTTCCCGGCGTGGTCGGTGTCTACCCGCGAAACCCGCATTGCGCTGCTCGAGCGCATCATCGCCGCCTACCAGGCGCGCATGGCCGACCTGGCGCAGGCGGTGCGCCAGGAGATCGGCGCGCCCATCACGCTGGCCACCAACCTGCAGGCCGCCATCGGGCTGGCGCAGTTGCAGGCGACGCTGCAGGCGCTGCGCGACTTTGCCTTCGAAAGCCCGCGCGGCAAGAGCCTGGTGCTGCGCGAGGCCATCGGCGTGGCGGCGCTGATCACGCCGTGGAACTGGCCGCTGAACCAGATCGCGGCCAAGGTGGCGCCGGCGCTGGCGGCGGGCTGCACGGTGGTGCTCAAGCCCTCGGAGATCGCGCCGCTGGACGCGCAGATCTTTGCCGAGATCATGGATGCCGCCGGCACGCCGCCCGGCGTGTTCAATCATGATCTATGGCGAAGGCCGCGTGGTGGGTGCCGCGCTGTCGTCGCATCGCGAGGTCGACATGGTGTCGATCACCGGCTCGACCCGCGCCGGCGTGGAAGTGGCCATCAGCGCCGCGCCGACGGTCAAGCGCGTGGCGCAGGAGCTCGGCGGCAAGTCGCCGCTGATCGTGCTGGACGACGCCGACCTGCAGGCCGCGGTCACCAGCGGCGTGGCCCAGTGCATGGTCAATTCGGGCCAGACCTGCGTGGCGCCCACGCGCGTGCTGGTGCCGCGCGCACGCTACGAGGAAGCGGTGCAAATCGCGGCGGCGGTGGCCAATGCGGTGAAGGTGGGCGATCCGTCGGACCCCGAGACCAAGATGGGGCCGATTTCCAACCGCGGCCAGTACGACAAGGTGCAGCGCCTGATCGGCGTCGGCATCGAGGAAGGCGCGCGGCTGGCCGCCGGCGGCCCGGGCCGCCCCGACGGCCTGGCGCGCGGCTTCTATGCCCGTCCGACTGTCTTTGCCGACGTGCGCAACGACATGACCATCGCTCGCGAGGAAATCTTCGGGCCGGTGCTGTGCCTGTTGCCGTACGACAGCGAAGAGGAAGCCGTGGCCATCGCCAACGACACGGATTTCGGCCTGGCGGCCTATGTCGCCTCGTCCGACCCGGCACGGGCGCGCAGGCTGGCGGCGCGGCTGCGCGCCGGCAATGTGCGCATCAACGGCGCGATGATGGATATCACCGCGCCCTTCGGCGGCTACAAGACTTCCGGCAACGGCCGCGAGTACGGCCCCGAGGGCATCGCCGAGTTCCTCGAGAC
Organism: Cupriavidus neocaledonicus; assembly: GCF_000372525.1. Taxonomy (GTDB): domain Bacteria; phylum Pseudomonadota; class Gammaproteobacteria; order Burkholderiales; family Burkholderiaceae; genus Cupriavidus; species Cupriavidus neocaledonicus. The sequence continues at coordinate 108,052 of NZ_AQUR01000102.1, read as the reverse complement.
CAAGACCGTGACTGGCTGAAGTCGGCGCTGCCGCTCCGGGCCGGCCATGATCCGCCCGGCCGCCAGCGCAAAGCTGGCCGCCGGGCGGTGTCGTCTGCGCGACGCATGCCTGCGCGCTGCCGCGCTTGTCTGACATCGGCAGGCGGCGGCGTCCGACAGGCCAACGCCTGACGGAGCGCTATCTTCGAGGGTAGCGCCAGGCCTTTTGCCGAAGCGCCCGGCTATGTCGACCGTTCCCGATCCCACCGCTACGGCGCTGCCGCCAGCGCAGCCCGTCCCGCAGCTGAGCGCTGATGGCCGCCCCACGGGCGCCGCCGCGGACCTGTCCACGCCAGCGTCCGCGCCGGCGCCTGCGCTGCTGACCGATGCCGCCGTCGCCACCGCGCTGCATCGCGCCAGCACCGCGCTGGTGGTGCTGGCGGTGCTGTTCTCGCTGTACGCCGTACACGTGGCGCGCGACTTCCTGGTGCCGGTGGTGATCGCGGTGGTGATGGCCTACCTGCTCGATCCACTGGTGTGCGCGCTGCAGCGGCTGGGGCTGGCGCGCTCGCTCGCCAGCACCATCGTGCTGCTGGCGCTGCTGGCCGCCCTGCTCAGCGGCGCTTACCTGCTGCAGGGGCAGGTCGAATCGATGGTCAACAGCCTGCCGGAGATGGCCAGCAAACTGTCGCGTTCCATCGGCGCGCTGCTCAGCGGCGACGACTCGATGTGGCAGAAGATACGCCGCGCCGCCACCGTCCTCAGCGGCACCGGCCAGCCACCGCCGGCGCGCGGCACTCACGTGGTGGTGGAGCAGTCGGCGGGCCAGATCAACAACATGCTGCTGGCCGGCTCGGTCAGCATCTTCACCATGGCGGCACAGGCGGTGGTGGTGGTGTTCCTGCTGTATTTCCTGATGCTTGCCGGCGATACCTTCAAGCGCAAGTTCATCAAGATGGTGGGCACCACCATCTCGAAGAAGAAGATCAGCGTGCACATGCTGGACGAGGTCAACCGCTCCATCCGCCGCTACATGGGGATGCTGCTGGTGACCAACGCCGGCCTCGGCGTGTGCACCTGGCTGCTGCTGAAATGGCTGGGGGTCGACAACGCCGGCAGCTGGTCGATCGCGGCGGCGGCGCTGCATCTGGTGCCCTACTTCGGCGCGCTGGCGATCGCGCTGTGCCTGGGCATGGTGACGTTCATGCAGTTCGGCACTCTGGGCATGGCCGCCGCCGCGGCCGGCGGCTCGCTGCTGATCGCCACGCTGATCGGTTCGGTCATCACCACGTGGATGACCGGCCGCATGGCGCGCATGAACGCGGTGGCGGTGTTCGTCGCGCTGCTGCTGTTCACCTGGCTGTGGGGCGTGTGGGGAATGCTGCTCGCGATACCGCTGATCACCATCGCCAAGGTAGTCGCGGATCACATCGAAGGCATGGAAGTGGTGGCCGAGTTCCTTGGCGAGTAGCGTGCGTTCGTACACCTGTCGCGGCGCCGCTGCACCGCTATACTGAAACAGCGAATGCTGCACCACAGCATTTCAGCCGCAGCCATTCGCGCGGAGGAACCACCATGTCTCTATGCGACCTGTGCGAGTCGCAACTGGACCGCCCTGGCCATGTACCGCCGCATCCCCAACTGGCGATTTCGGCGACGCTGCGCACGGCGAGCGGCCAGAATGCGTTCGTGTACCGCTGCGGCCACTGCGGCGAGACGCTGCTGCTGGCGTCCGACGACGGGGAAGCGCCGGACCGCTGGACGCACCTCGACGCCGACGGCTGGCGCTGAACGGCGCCACAGTGCTGTTGGCGCTGCCTTGATTCCGCGCAACGCTGATGACTGGCAGCGTCGACATAATCGCCCATCATGGCCAAGAAATTTCCCATCCATCCCAGCCATCCCGAGCGCATCTGCTGGGGCTGCGACCAGTACTGCCCGGTCGACTCGATGCGCTGCGGCAATGGCTCCAGCCGCACCCAGCACCCGGTCGAACTGCTTGGCGACGACTGGCTCGAATGCGGTGACTGGGGCATCGAGGCGCCGCCCGGCAGGGAACCGTCCGGGACCACCCCCAGGTAGCGGATTACAATCGTTGTCTACGGCTCAACGATAAGACCCGGCGCAACTGCCGGCATCCACCGAGACAACCATGCTGAACCTCCAGGATTCCTCGCTGCTGCGGCAGCAGTGCTTGATCGACGGCCGCTGGATCGATGGCGAACGCCGCATCGACGTGACCAATCCCGCCACCGGCGAGCGCGTCGGCCAGGTGCCGCTGCTGGGTGCCGCAGAAACCCGTCAGGCCATCGAGGCCGCCAACCGCGCGTGGCCGGGGTGGCGCGCCCGCACCGCCAAGGAACGCTCGGCGCTGCTGCGCAAGTGGTTCGAGCTGATCATGGCCAATCAGGAAGACCTGGCCCGCATCATGACCGCGGAGCAAGGCAAGCCGATCGCCGAGGCGCGCGGCGAGATCGCCTACGCGGCCTCGTTCATCGAATGGTTTGCCGAGGAAGGCAAGCGGGTCTATGGCGATACCATTCCGGCCCCGGTCAGCAACCAGCGCATCGTGGTGACCAGGGAACCGGTCGGGGTCTGTGCCGCGATCACGCCGTGGAACTTCCCCGCCGCCATGATCACCCGCAAGGCCGGCCCGGCGCTGGCGGTAGGCTGCACCATGGTGCTCAAACCCGCCTCGCAGACGCCGCTGACGGCGCTGGCGCTGGTGGCGCTGGCCGAGCGTGCGGGCATCCCCGCCGGCGTGCTGTCGGTGGTGACCGGATCGGCCAGCGCGATCGGCGGCGAGATGAGCAGCAATGCGCTGGTGCGCAAGCTGACCTTCACCGGCTCGACCGAGGTCGGGCGCACGCTGATGGCGCAGACCGCCGCCACCATCAAGAAGGTGTCGATGGAACTGGGCGGCAACGCGCCCTTTATCGTATTCGACGATGCCGACCTCGACGCCGCCGTGGAAGGCGCGATCGTCTCCAAGTACCGCAATGCCGGGCAGACCTGCGTCTGCGCCAACCGGATCTACGTGCAGTCCGGCGTGTACGACGCGTTTGCGCAGAAGCTGGTGGCCGCGGTGGCGGCGCTGAAGGTGGGCAACGGCATGGACGACGGCGTGCGCATCGGCCCGCTGATCGACGACAAGGCCGTGGCCAAGGTCGAAGAGCACATCGCCGACGCGCTCGGCAAGGGCGCCCGCCTGCTGCAGGGCGGCCAGCGCCATGCGCTCGGGCACTCCTTCTTCCAGCCGACGGTGCTGGCCGACGTCGCGCCCGGCATGCTGGTCGCGCGCGAGGAAACTTTCGGTCCGCTGGCGCCGCTGTTCCGCTTCGACACCGAGGACGACGTGGTTGCCATGGCCAACGACACCGAGTTCGGCCTGGCCAGCTACTTCTATGCGCGCGACCTGGGCCGGGTCTGGCGCGTCTCGGAACGGCTGGAATACGGCATGGTCGGGGTCAACACGGGCCTGATCTCGAACGAGGTGGCGCCCTTCGGCGGCGTCAAGCAATCCGGCGTGGGTCGCGAGGGCTCGCATTACGGCATCGACGACTACCTGGTCATCAAGTACACCTGCATGGCCGGCATCTGATCGCGCCGCCTGTCAGCCCGCCGTGCCCACGGCGGGCCGGGGGCCGGACTGCGGCGCAGGCAGCCGGCAGCTGTCCCGAAAGCGCGCGATCTGGTCGCGCAGCTGCTGCATCTGCTCGACATGGTAGCTGGCCCGCTCCCGGCTGTAGCGGGTGCCGAACTCATACAGCGCCCCGTCCGCGGCGCGGGCCAGGCCTTCGAGCGCCTGCGCCAGCATGCGTCCCTCCACGCTGCGGTGCCGCCGCAGGCGCCAGGACAGCGCCTCCTGGCCTTGGTCGAGCAGATTCTGCTGCAGGTAGCCAAGCCGCTCGGCAAGACCCTGCGCGTCCTGCAGCGCCGCCAGATAGGCGCATGCCACCGCGAGTCGCAGCTGCACCTCGCCGCCGGACAGCAGCTCGCGCGCGCACGCGCCCCAGGCCTGCGTCTCTGGCCCGCGCTCCTGCGCGCCGCATTCGCGCGCGTAGATGTCCAGCGGCAGCACCGACACCGCCAGCCCGGGCGGCAGCACGCTGGTGAAGCGGCTGGCAATGGCCTGCTGCAGGGTAAGGTCCAGCGCGCAGCACGTCTGGATGTCCGCATCGACATGGAAGTCCAGCGCCGGCTGGCGGCCGTGGCCCACCGTAACCACCGCCCGCACCGGGGGGTGCCCCGCCAGGGCCAGGGTCTCGAGGCCGGCTTCGATGCAGCGCTGCTCGGCGGCCTCGGCGCCAAGGGCCTGGACGAGGTCCTGCATCTGCAGCGTGCCCGCGATTTCGGTGCGGTCGACCGCGTGCAGCCACCCGCCGCGGCGGTCGGCGGCCATGGTCATCCGCTTGAGATCGACATGCGTAATCGCATTGCCAGTCATATACCCTCCGGTTCGAGAAGTCGTGTGTCAATCCCGCCGCGATGCCATCACGATCGCGGCATGCATGCCTTGCAAGGCGTGCGGCGGCTCGGCCTCGGTCAACGCGGCCACCAGCAGGCTGTCATCCAGCCGGAAGCGGTACAGCATCTGGTTCGACCGCGCCAGCGCGATGACCCGCGTCGGCGTCAGCGATGCCAGCAGGCGGCCTACCTCGCGCCCGAGACCGAGCCGGAACAGGGCCTCGGCCTCGTTCTCGCGCATCAGCCGCTGCACCAGCAGCAGGTAGGACAGGTTCAGCACCTCGATCTGGCGCAGGCTGTCGGCGTCCGCTTCCGGGGGCATGTCGGGCCCGGCTGCTGCGGGTGTGCCGGCCGGTTCCATGTCAGCCTTGCGCCGGGGCAGATGCGCCCCCGGCGCGGCGCAAGCGCGGCGCGGGCGCGTGGGCGAGGATCGTCGCGCGCGCGGCAATGGCGCGCAGCGCGGGCTTGTCGAGCAGCGTGATGGTGCGGTGCCGTACCGTGATCAGTCCGCCCTCGGCCAGCCGCGAGAGCTGCCGGCTGACCGTTTCCAGCGTCAGGCCGATATAGCTGCCGATTTCCTCGCGGCTCATGCGCAGCACAAAGGCCGACGACGAAAAGCCGCGCAGCGCCAAGCCGTCCGCCAGCCACAGCAGGAACGTCACCAGGCGCTCTTCGGCGGTCATCAGCGCCAGCATGGTCTGCACTTCCCGCGCGCGCTGCAGCTGGCCGTCCAGCGCCTGCAGCAGTTGCCGGCCGAGCGGCGCAAGCGTGGCCGCGGCCAGGCGCAGCGCGTCCACGGTGAACAGGCACAGCTTGGTGTCTTCCAGCGCGGTGGCGTACGACGCATAGTGCGGGCGCACCAGGCTGTCCAGCCCGACCATGTCGCCGGGAAAGTGGAAGGCGACCACCTGGGTGCGCCCGTCCTCGGTGGTGACATGGGTCTTGATGCTGCCGACGCGAATGGCATAGATCGATGTCACCGGGTCTCCCAGCAGGTACAGGAACTCGCCCTTGCGCAGGCGCACCAGGCGTTGCGAGGCTTCGATACCTGGCGCGCCGAGGGCCTGCCCGGCCGGTGCGCACTCAGGCCAGGCGCCGGCCATCTGGCAACACGTGCTGCACGGCATGGCCTCGCGCTGCGGCTGGCGATCGTCGGACTGTGTCATCGGCGCTGTGGGCTGGAAGACCTGGAGAAGCTCGTGCGTCCATTCTATGGAGCCACCCCGGCCAGACAATCCGTACATTCTGATTCTCGGCACGGAAGCGTCCGACCTTGCCGTGCGCCGGGCCGCCGGGACGTCCGTGCTGCACTTGACCGTGCGGGCGGGTGCCAGCGAAGTGCAAGCAGGCGTATCCTTACCGCACCATCAGGATCGGACGCGCCGGCAGCGCCGGCGCGTCGCCCAACCCCATCCCATGACAAGACGCCCCGACGATCCGCAACCCCAGGCCGGCAACGCCAGCACCCCCGAGCCCGGTGCCCCGGACCATGCGCAGGCGGCGGATACCCCTTACCGGACGCTGGTGGAAGCCGTGCAGGACTACGCCATCTTCACGCTCGACGTGGGCGGCCATGTCTCCAGCTGGAACAAGGGCGCCGCCCGCATCAAGGGCTACCGGCGCGAGGAGATCCTGGGCAAGCATTTCTCGCAGTTCTATACCCCGGACGCGGTGGCGCGGCGCTGGCCCGACGCCGAGCTGAAGGCCGCCGCCGAACTGGGCCGCTTCGAGGACGAGGGCTGGCGCGTGCGCAAGGACGGCAGCCGCTTCTGGGCCAACGTCGTCATCACCGCCCTGCGCGACCCCGAGGGCCGGCTGATCGGCTTCGGCAAGGTCACGCGCGACCTGACCGAACAACGCCGCGCCGCCGAGGCGCTGCGCCAGAGCGAGGAGTCGCTGCGCCTGCTGGTGGAAGGGGTCAAGGACTACGCGCTCTTCATGCTCGACCCCGGCGGCCATATCGTCAGCTGGAATTCCGGCGCGTCCTATATCAAGGGATACCGCCGCGACGAGATCATCGGCCGCCATTTTTCGCTGTTCTATCCGCAGGAAGACGTCGCCGCGGGCAAGCCCGCGCGGCACCTGGACCTGGCCCGGCGCGCCGGGCGCGTCGAGGACGAAGGCTGGCGCGTGCGCAAGGACGGCTCGCTGTTCTGGGCCAATGTCACGCTGACCGCCGTCTACGACGATTCGCGCTCGCTGCGCGGCTTTGCCAAGGTGACGCGCGACATGAGCGAACGCCGCCGCCGCGAAGAGCTGGAACGCTCTAGCCAGCGCCTGAACGAGTTCCTGGCCACGCTTTCGCATGAGCTGCGCAATCCGCTGGCACCGGTGCGCAGCGCGCTGACCGCGATGCGGCTCGCCCCGGGCGACGGCGCGCTGGCCAACCAGAGCCTGGCCCTGATCGAGCGCCAGGTGACGCACCTGAGCCGGCTCGTCGACGACCTGCTCGACATCGGGCGCATCACCTCCGGCCGGATCGAGCTGCGCACCGGACCGGTGGAACTCGACGAGATCATTGGGCTGGCGATCGAGGGCGCGCGCCCGGCGCTCGATGCCAAGTCGCAGCGCGTCGACGTGCAGGGCACGCCCGGTGCGATCCGCATGGATGCCGACAAGACCCGGCTGGTGCAGGTGCTGCAGAACCTGGTGCTCAATGCGTCGAAGTTTTCACCGCCCGGCTCGGTGGTGACGATTGCCGCGGCGGTGCAGAACCGTACCCTTGAGCTGCGGGTGACCGACCAGGGCCGCGGCATCTCGCCACATGCGCTCGAAGACATCTTCCAGCTGTTCGTGCAGGAAAGCCGCCCGGGCACCGATGTGCAAGGCGGACTGGGCATCGGCCTGTCGCTGTGCCGGTCGCTGGTGGAGTTGCACGGCGGGACCATCGCGGCCTCCAGCGCCGGGCCGGGGCTGGGCAGCACCTTCACGGTACGGCTGCCGCTGCCGGCCGCGCGCCCGTCCGACGATGCGCACCGCGCCGCCCTGCCCGCCGTCAGCCACGACAAGGCCGACCTGCAGGTGCAGCGCATCCTGCTGGTCGACGACAACCGCGACGCCGCCGACAGCCTGGCGATGCTGCTCGAGATGTGCGGCCACGAGGTGACCATCGCCTACGACGGCTCCGAAGCCCTGCACGTGGCGCCGCGCTGCCGTCCGCATATCGCGCTGATCGACCTGGCCATGCCGGGCATGGACGGCTTCGAGGTCGTGCGCGCCATGCGCGGCGTGGCGGGCACCGAATCCACCCGTTACGTCGCGCTGACCGGCTTCGGCCAGCCGGCGGACCGGCAGCATACCGAGGCCGCCGGCTTCGATGCGCACCTGGTCAAGCCGGTGGAGCTGGAAACCCTGTTCGGCACCATCGCGCGGCTGCGCCCGCCCGGCTGAGCGGCACGGCATCGGGCCGAACCCGACCTTCGCCAATCCCGAACCCGCGCGCGCCGCCGCTGCGACACACTGACGCCCGTTCCATCGCAACAGATCAAGGAAAGGAGACAGCGATGCAGGGTTGGATCAGGCGTGCGGCCATGGGGCTGCTGTTTGCATGCGCGGCCACCGCCGCCGGCACCGCGCTGGCGGACTACCCCGACAAGCCGGTGCGGCTGGTGGTGCCGTTCCCGCCGGGCGGCGCCACCGACCTGCTGGCGCGCGAGATCGGCAACGCGCTGTCGGCGCGGCTGCGGCAGCCGGTGGTGATCGACAACCGCCCCGGCGCCGGCGGCAACCTGGCGGCGGTCGCCGTGGCGCGGGCCCCGGCCGACGGCTACACGCTGCTGTTCGGCACCTTCGGCTCGCTGGCGGTGAACAAGAGCCTCTATGACAAGCCTGGCTACGACCCGCTCAGGGACTTCGCGCCGGTGGCGTCGGTGGCCTACCTGCCCAACGTGCTGGTGGTGCACCCCAGCGTGCCCGCGCGCACCGTGCCGGAACTGCTGGCGCTGGCGCGCAAGGAGCCGGCCAGGCTGACCTACGGGTCGTTCGGCAACGGCTCGTCGTCGCACCTGGCGGGCGAGCTGTTCACGCACCTGGCCGGTGTCGAGATCACGCACATTCCGTACAAGGGCAGCGCCGCAGCGATGACCGACCTGATCGGCGGGCGCATCACCATGATGTTCGACAGCGTCTCCACGGCGCTGCCGTATATCCGCGACAAGCGCGTGCGCGCGCTGGCGGTGACCACGCAGAAGCCGTCCGAGCAGCTGCCCGGCGTGCCGACGCTGGCCGCCGCCGGCGTGCCCGGCTACGAGCTGACCGCCTGGTTCGGCGTGGCGGCCCCGGCAGGCACGCCTAGGGCGGTGATCGACCGTCTCAACGGCGAGATCGTGGCCGCGCTGAAGCAACCGGACCTGGCCGCCAGGCTGGCCAGCCAGGGCACGGTGCCGTTCCCCGCCACGCCGGCGCAGTTCGGCAGCTATATCCGCGCGCAATACGAGAAGTGGGACGGCCTGATCAAGTCCGCCAACATCAAGCTCGATAACTGACCCGCCGCCCCGAGCTCCCTCGAGCTACCCTCGGGTCCTCCTCAGACCGCCTGCGGCGCGCCGAAGCGCCACGACAGCCGCGCCGCCGCCTGCCGCACCAGTGCGGCGGTGGTGCCTTCGGTGCTGCTGTCGAAACTGCCGCTGGAACCCATCACCGCGATCACCAGCGCCAGGCTGCCGGTGTGGTCGAACACCGGCGCCGCCAGCGTGTCGATGCCCGGCACCGGATGGCTCAGCGCATTGTCGAGGCGCGCCGCGCGCACCTGCGCCAGACGCCCGGCGTATGTCGGCGCCAGCTCGCCGCCGGGCCCGAGCACCTGGTCGGCGGCGGCGCCCGCCATGCGCAGCGCATCGTTCTGCAGCAGGCCTGCCAGCACGTTGGCCGGCAGGTGCGCCGCCACGGTGCGGCCGATGGCGGTATGGACCAGCGACAGCACCGTGCCCACGCGCAGGCTGACATGCTGGGGCCGCGCCGATTCTTCCAGCCTCACCACGGTGGGCCCCAGCGGCCCCAGCACCGCCATCGCCACGCTCAGGCCGGTGGTCCCGGCCAGCTCGATCACCTCCGGTTCGGCCTCGCGCGTCGGCGACAGCCGTTGCAGCGCGATCAGCCCCAGTTCCAGCGCCAGCGGCCCGCACAGGTAGTTGCCGGCGGCATCGCGCGCCAGCAGCCCGGTCTTCTGCAGGCTGACCAGGTGCGGAAATGCCTTGGCCGCCGGCATGCCCGCGGCCAGCGCCAGGTCGCGCAGCGGCAGCGGCCGCCCCGCGGCCACCAGCGCGCCCAGCAACCGGCCGGTGCTGTCGAGCGACTGGATGCCGCGCTGCGGCTTGCCGCCGTCGAGGTCCTGCGGGGTTTCGTTCGCGCCGCTCATGCCTGTTCACCATTCGGTTCGCGCAGCACCGCGCCGATCTCCGCGCCCGCGGCGAGCAGCGCCCGTGCCGCCGCGCCGTGCCAGTCGACGTCGATGGCACCGGTCGAGCCCACCAGCGTCAGCACCAGCCGCAGCGCGCCGGTACCGTCCAGCACCGGCACGCTGAGGCTGCTGACCGCCGGGCTGGGGGCGTCGATGCTGCGTTCGATACCGCGCGCACGGATTTCCGCCAGCCTGGCAATGAACGCGGCCTGGTCGGCTTCACTGGCATCCGGCTGCTGCGCCTGCCACAGCGGCTGCCACTGCGCGGGCGGCTGGAACGCGCAGAACACACGGCCGGTGGCGGTGGCCGCCAGCGCCATCACTGTGCCCACGTGCAGGTTGACGTGCAGGGGCGCGCTCGCCGGCACATAGCGCACGATGGTCGGTCCCTGCGGCCCGGCCAGGCAGATCGCCACGCTGCAGCCCAGCGCCTGCGCCAGCGCGTCCGCGCGCGGCAGCGCGGCGCGCCAGGCGGCGTCCTGCTCCAGGTGCAGCAGGCCCAGGCGCAGCGACAGCGGTCCGGGCTCGTAGCGGCCGGACAGGTGGTCGCGCTTGATCAGGCCCAGCCGCGCCAGGCTGACCAGATAGGCATGCGCCTGCGCCGGCGCCAGCTGCGCGGCGTCGGCCAGCGCCGCCAGCGGCATCGGCACGCGTGCCGAGGCCAGCGCCGCGAGCAGGCGCGCGCCCACCTCCACGCTCTGGATGCCGCGCTGCGCCTTGTCGGCACGCGCCGCCGGTGCGCCCGCCGGCGTTACCGCTGTCCCGGTCCTGGGTCTGGCCATCAGCGTCCTGTGTGATCGGAAAAACCGGATATTAATCGAACGCCTCCCCGATCCCGCCGCGCGCGGGTTTACCCCCATTCCGATCCGGCCAAAGTGCATCGCCTCAATTATTTGTCATAGGCTAATCATTTTGCTATTGATTAATTTCCTGACCTTTCCTAAGATGGCATTACCCCGTCGCGACACGGCACACCCGGCCGTGCGACATCCGGAAATCCAAATGAACGGGGGCGAGACAGCCAGTGCCACGCCGCATGCGCTTGCGGCCATTCCCGCGCCGTCCCGCCCTGCCCACAAAAGGAAAAGACGCCATGTCCAAGGCATTCGCATCGCAAGCCGACCTGGAAGCCAAGCAGATCACCTTCACCCAGCTGTCCGAGAACGCGTGGGCCTATACCGCCGAGGGCGATCCCAACTCCGGCGTGGTGATTGGCGATGACGGCGTGCTGATCGTCGACACCACGGCCACGCCGGCGATGGCGCAGGACCTGATCGCGCGCATCCGCGCCATCACCGACAAGCCGATCAAGTACGTGGTGCTGTCGCACTACCACGCCGTGCGCGTGCTGGGCGCCTCGGCCTACTTTGCCGAAGGCGCGCAGCAGATCATCGCCAGCCGCGGCACCTACGAGATGATCGTCGAGCGCGGCGAGGCCGACATGAAATCCGAGATCGAACGCTTCCCGCGCCTGTTTGCCGGTGTCGAGACCGTGCCCGGCCTGACCTGGCCGACGCTGGTGTTCGACAAGGAAATCACCCTGTTCCTGGGCCAGCTGGAAGTGCGCATCGCCCACCTGGGCTCTGGCCATACCAAGGGCGACACCGTGGTGTGGCTGCCGCAGCAGAAGGTGCTGTTCTCGGGCGACCTGGTCGAATACGACGCCGCCTGCTACTGCGGCGACGCGCAACTGGCCGAATGGCCGGCCACGCTCGATGCGCTGCAGGCGCTGAACCCAGAAAAGCTGGTGCCGGGCCGCGGCCCCGCGCTGACCACGCCCGATGAAGTGAAAAAGGGCATCGCATACACCAAGGACTTCGTCACCACGCTGTTCAAGTCCGGCCAGGAAGCGGTGGCGAAAAAGCTCGACCTGAAGGCCGCGATGGCGCACACGCGCCGCGCCATGGACCCGAAGTTCGGCCACGTCTTTATCTACGAGCACTGCCTGCCCTTCGATGTCTCGCGCGCCTACGACGAGGCCAGCGGCATGCGTCATCCGCGCATCTGGACCGCCCAACGCGACCAGGAGATGTGGGCCGCGCTGCAGGACTGACGACGGCACATCAGCAAGCCATCGCACAACAGAGTTTTTCAGGTGGAGGAGACACAAGCATGAGCAGCATCGACTACCAGCGGCTGACGTTCGCCTATCGGCCCTGCGCGGAACAGCAGCGCGCCGGGCAATCCGCCGAGGCCGCGCCCGCGGCGGTGCATCCGGTGGTCGTGGTCGGGGCCGGCCCGGTGGGGCTGGCCACCGCCATCGACCTGGCGCAACGCGGCATGCGCGTGGTGCTGGTGGATGACGACTGCACGCTGTCCACCGGCTCGCGCGCGATCTGCTTTTCCAAGCGCACGCTCGATATCTTCGACCGCCTCGGCTGCGGCCAGCGCATGGTCGACAAGGGGGTGCGCTGGCATGTCGGCAGGGTATTCCTGCGCGACGAGCAGGTCTACAGCTTCGACCTGCTGCCCGAGAGCGGCCACCGGCGCCCGGCCTTCATCAACCTGCAGCAGTACTACCTGGAAGGCTATCTGCTGGAACGCGCGCAGGCGCTGCCCAATATCGAGATCCGCTGGCGCAACAAGGTGGTCGGCGTGGAAAGCCGCCGCGCGCCTGACGCCGGCGTGGTGCTGACCGTCGAGACCCCGGACGGCTGCTACCCGCTGGCCGCGCACTATGTGGTGGCCGCCGACGGCTCGCGCAGCCCGATGCGCAAGCTGCTGGGCCTGGACAGCAAGGGCCGCACCTTCCGCGACCGCTTCCTGATCGCCGACGTCAAAATGGAAGCCGATTTCCCGGCCGAGCGCTGGTTCTGGTTCGACCCGCCCTTCCATCCGCACCAGTCGGTGCTGCTGCACCGGCAGCCGGACAATGTCTGGCGCATCGACTTCCAGCTCGGCTGGGACGCCGACCCGGTGCTGGAAAAATCCCCCGAGCGCGTGATTCCGCGGGTGCAGGCGCTGCTGGGCAAGGACGCGAAGTTCGAGCTGGAGTGGGTCAGCGTCTACACCTTCTCCTGCCAGCGCATGGACAGCTTCCGCCACGGCAATATCCTGTTCGCGGGCGATGCCGCGCACGGCGTCTCGCCGTTCGGCGCGCGCGGCGCCAATAGCGGCATCCAGGATGCCGAGAACCTGGCGTGGAAGCTGGCCTACGTGCTGCAGGGCCATGCCTGCGACCGGCTGCTGGACACCTACGCCAGCGAGCGCGAATTCGCCGCCGACGAGAACATCCGCAACTCCACCCGCTCGACCGACTTCATCACGCCCAAGAGCGCCGCCAGCCGCGTATTCCGCGACGCGGTGCTGGCGCTGTCGAGGCGCCATGCGTTCGCACGCGCACTGGTGAACAGCGGCAGGCTGTCGGTGCCGGCGGTGCTGCATGGCTCGCCGCTGAACACCGAGGACGCCGCCCCGGATGCTGCCGGCAAGCTGGTGCCGGGTGCCGTCTGCTGCGATGCGCCGGTATCCGCAGTGGACGGCCCGGGCTGGCTGCTGTCTTACCTGGGCGGCGATTTCACCTTGCTGGTGTTCGGCAATCCGGAGGCCATCGATGGCGCCACTCTGGCCGAGCTGGCCGCCCTGAAGCAGGCCGGCACGCCGCTGCAACTGGTCTATGTCACCGACGCCGCGCAACCGCCCATGACCTGCACCCACGCGACCGTGCTGCGCGACGACGAAGGCCTGGCGGCGGCGCGCTACGGCGCCGCGCCGGGCACCTGCTACCTGGTCCGTCCGGACCAGCATGTGTGTGCGCGCTGGCACCGTCCCGACCCGGCCGCGATCCGCGCCGCGCTGGCGCGCGCCACCGGCGCCGACCTGCGCGCGCCGCAGCCCGGCCGCATGGCCGCCTGATTGCCCGGACGCCAGCCCTGCCCCACGGAGATTGCCATGCCCAATATGCTCAACACCCAGCCCAACCTGGCGCGGCCCGACGACTTCTACGAGGCGCTGATCGATATGCACCGCGACCTCGACGAGACCCAGAGCCAGGCCGCCAACGCGCAGCTGATCCTGCTGCTGGCCAACCATATCGGCGACCACGACGTGCTGCTCGCGGCCATGGCCGAAGCGCGCGCCGGCGTCGTCGCCAGCGCCGACACCATGCCGGCCTGACCTGAGCGCCAGGCGCAGGCACGGCCAGTCCGGGCCTGCGCCACGCGCCGCCCTTCAACCCATCGCGGGCCAACGCGCACCAGACGCGGCCCACTGGCGGCAACCGCCCGGCTGACTGCCGCCGCAGCCACCACCGCACGGAGACAACATCGATGAGCCATCCGGTCTCAGGGCAGCTTTCGTCCCTATCCAGCCTGGCGCCTTCGGCGCCGGCCGCCCCAGCCCCCGCAGCACTCGCCGCGCGCGACGAGGACGCGCTCTACCGCAAGGTCTGGCTGCGCATCATTCCCTTCCTCTTCGTCTGCTACGTGGTGTCGTTCCTGGACCGCATCAACATCGGCTTCGCGCAGCTGCAGATGAAGCACGACCTGGGCTTCAGCGACGCCATGTACGGCCTTGGCGCGGCGGTGTTCTACGTCGGCTACGTGCTGTGCGAGGTGCCGAGCAACATGCTGCTGGCGCGCTTCGGCGCGCGCCGCACCTTCACCCGCATCATGGTGCTGTGGGGAACCGTGTCGGTGGCGATGATGGCGGTGTCGACGCCCACGCAGTTCTACGCACTGCGCTTCCTGCTGGGCGTGTTCGAGGCCGGCTTCTTCCCCGGCATCGTGCTGTACCTGACCTACTGGTTCCCCGCGCGCCGGCGGGCCGCGGTGATGGCGATCTTCTTTGCCGGCGTGGCGGTGGCGGGCGTGCTGGGCGGGCTGGTGTCCGGCTGGATCATGCGGGACATGGCCGGCGTGCTGGGCCTGCAGGGCTGGAAGTGGATGTTCGCGATCGAAGGCGCGCCGGCGGTGCTGCTTGGCCTGGCGGCCGCGCGCCTGCTGGTCGACGGGCCGCAGCAGGCCAGCTGGCTGAGCGAGCGCGAGCGCGACCATCTGCTGCGCGACACCGCCGCGCACACCCAGGGCGGCGGCCATTCGCTGCACGCGCTGCGCCAGGTGCTGCGCAACCCGCGCGTGTACCTGTTCGCCTTTATCTATTTTTCGCTGACCTGCGGCTCGCTGGCGCTCAGCTTCTGGATGCCGCTGATGATCCGCGATTTCGGCGTGACCGACGTGATGTCGGTGAGCCTGTATTCGGTGGTGCCGAATGCGGTCGGTGCGGTCGGCCTGATCGTGATTGCGCGGCATTCGGACCGCACCGGCGAGCGCCATCGGCATTTCCTGCTGTGCACGGCGGGCGGCGCGCTGGCGCTGGCGGCGCTGACCTTGCCGCTGCCAGGCCTGGCGGCGATGCTGGCGATCCTGTCGGTGGCGGCAGTGCTGATCTTTGCCGCGCTGCCGGTGTTCTGGGCGCTGCCCCCGGGCTACCTGCCGGGCGCCGGCACCGCCGCCGGAATCGCCTTCATCAGCAGCATCGGCATCACCAGCGGCATCGTCAGCCCATGGGTGATCGGCCAGATCAAGACACGCACCGGCAGCCTCGACCATGCGCTCTACCTGCTGGCGGCGCTGCTGCTGGCAAGCGGCCTGGCCATGTGGCTGGGCGTGCCGAAACAGCCCGCGCGGCCGGCGTGAGCCAGGCCTCGGGAAACTTCAATTCCGGATGATCCGCACCCGCGCGGGTGCGGCGTTCAGTGGGATCGGCCGCAGGGAATCACGGAGGCGATTTCCTCCCGCATCACCTCGACCACATCGTCGATTTCCAGCCCCTCGGCGGTGACCAGCACGTCCTGTCCGCGGCCGATCGCGTAGACCACGCCGCGCCAGCGGCCGGGCTCCACGGCCTCGCACAGGCGGATATTAAATTCGGTGTCCTGGTCCTGGCTATACACCGTCACCAGGTCGCCCACCTGGGGAGTGCGCACCGCTTCTCCGTCGAACGCCCGGGCCACCACGGTTACCGGCGACTGCGTCAGCCCCCTGGCAAATCTTGCACGCATGGTCCGCTCCTCTGATTGCGATCCAAGTCCAGCTTACAAGAGGCCCGACAAATAACCAGGGATTTCCATCGGAAAGTGGAACCGGAAGCGCTTCGCGCCTGTCAGACGCCGCCGGATAGACAGCGCGCGCAGATCGACCACAATAAAAGAACCGATATCCGAGGAGACCCGACATGGGCAGCAACATACACGTCGTTCCGCACGACGAAGGCTGGGACGTCATCCACGAAGGCGCACGCTACGCCGAATCGCACCACGCCACGCAGGAAGAGGCGGTCGCCGCCGGCACCTCGCAGGCCCAGCGCGAGCACGTCGAATTGCTGATCCATGGCCGCGACGGCCAGATCCGCTCGCGCAACAGCTTCGGCCACGATCCGCGCACCATACACGGCTGAGCCGCGCTTCTTGCCGCAACGCCGGCGACGCCGGCACGCTGCCGGCAGCCCGCGCCACCATGCCACAACACCGGGCCGACCCGCACGCCGTGGCCGCCATCGCGGCCGCGACCGTGCCGTGGCCGGCGATCGACCATGCGGCCGAGAGCCCGTTCACCGGCCCCTTCGCCAACGGCGCCGCGGCGCTGGCCGACCGGCTCGGCCGCCACCGCGTGGTGCTGCTGGGCGAGAGCACGCATGGCACCGCCGAGTTCTATCACGCGCGCGCTGCCCTGACGGCGCAACTGGTGGCGCGCCACGGCTTCCGCATCATCGCGGTGGAAGCTGACTGGCCCGACGCCGCCGCGGTCGACCGCCATGTGCGCGGACGCCCGCCGCGACCCGCCGAATCCCCCGGCGCCGCCTTTACGCGCTTCCCGGTCTGGATGTGGCGCAATCTCGAGGTGGCGCGCTTCATCCGCTGGCTGCACGCGCACAATGCCGCGCTGGCGCCGGCCCGGCGCGCCGGATTCTTCGGCCTCGACATCTACAGCCTGGGCGCCTCGATGGCGGCGGTGCTGGCTTACCTGGAAGGCGTCGATCCCCGCGCCGCGCAGGCCGCGCGCGAACGCTATGGCTGCCTGGAACCGTGGCGGCGCGATCCGGCGCGCTACGGGCGGGCCGTGCTGCATGGCACCCATGCCGATTGCGAGGACGCGGTGGTCGAACAGCTGCAGGCCTTGCTCGACAAGCGCCTGGCCTATGCGCGCGACGGCCACGAAGACTTCCTGGACGCGGCGCAGAATGCGCGCCTGGTGGCATCGGCCGAACGCTACTATCGCGTCATGTACCACGGCAGCGACGACAGCTGGAACCTGCGCGACACGCATATGTTCGAGACCCTCGAACAGTTGCTGCACGCCCATGGGCCGGAAGCGCGCGCGGTGGTGTGGGCGCACAACTCGCATATCGGCGATGCTTCGCACACCGAGATGGGCACCGGCCAGGGCCAGCTGAATATCGGCCAGCTATGCCGCGAGGCATTCGGCGACGCGGCCGCGCTGGTCGGCTTCAGCACCTACGACGGCACGGTCGCGGCGGCAACCTCGTGGGACGGGGAAATGGAAATCAAGCAGGTGCGTCCCGCGCGGGCGGACAGCTACGAGCACCTGTTCCACGCCGCCGGCCATGCACAGGGCTGGACCGACCTGCGTGGTGACGGTGCTGGCGACGGTAATGGCAGCGCCGTGCGCGCCGAATTGCGCGAACTGCTGATGCCTGCGCGGCAGGAGCGCTTTATCGGCGTGATCTATCGCCCGGAGACGGAACTGCAGAGCCACTACGCGCGCGCCATCCTGCCACGGCAGTTCGACGTGCTGGCGTGGTTCGACCGCAGCAGCGCGGTCCCGGCGCTGCCCGCGGCGCCTGTGCCGGGCGCGCCGGAGACCTGGCCATCGGGCCTGTGAGACGGCGGCGCGGCCCGGCCGCGCTGTGCCTCTTTTATTTGCGGCTCTTCGGCGCCTTCGGTTCCGAAGCCGGATAGTCATACCGCTGCGGCGATTGCGGTCCCTCGTTGACGGCGGGGCTGGCCGGCGTGGCGGGCGTTGCCGGCGTCGCGCGGGTGCCAGCGCCGCCCGGCGTCGCGGGTGTGGCTGGCGTGGCGGGGGTGGCGCGGCGCGTGTCGCCCTGGCCCGGCATGACATCCGAGGCCGACGTGCCCGGCGCGCGTGTATCGGCGCCAGGGCGCGTGGTGGTAGTCTGGGCCCACGCAGGCATGCTGAGCAGCGCGGCCAGCGCAAAGATCGCGGTGTGTCTCATGACAGTCTCCTTCCTCGTTAATCCATCGCTGATGGCCAGCCGCGTTCGGCAGCGGCCGGAACTGGCTCCGTTGCGAAAGCCATGCCAGCGCGCGCAATTCAGCCGCCGGTGCGGTCGGGCGCGACCTCGATGTGATTGACGACGTCGCGCCCGCCGGCATTGGTCCGCACGCAGGCCTCGACCGCGGCGCGGTCGGCGGCGCTGCCGATCGCGCCGCGCAGCGTGATGCGGCCCTGTGCCACGTCCAACGCAATCTCGCTGACGTCGAGGCCGCTTTCCCACAGGCGCTCGCACAGCGAGGCCTGCAGCGCCGTGTCCGCCGCGCCGACGGCGATGCCGCGCGGGTTGGTATCCGTCTTCGGGGAACCGGGCATGGGCAAGGTCTCCGCGGCGCGGCCTCAGTACATGCGCATGCCGTGGCCGGGATGGCCCTCGGTCGCCGCCGGCCTTGCCACGTGCAAGTGGTTGACCAGGTCCCTGACGCCGAACACCTCGTCGGCGATATCCTCGATGCGGTACTTCTGGTGGCGATCCGGCACACTGCCCTCCAGCGTCACCACGCCCTGCTCGACCCGCACTTCGACCTCGTTCAGGTCCAGCCGGCCACTGCGCGTCAGTTGCTCGCACAGGTCCTCGAGGATGCGTTCGTCGCTGCGCCGGTAGTTGCGCGGCCCGACCGGCCGCCACGGCTCCGTCCCGCCGCGGTAGAGATCCATGCGCTCGTTGTAGCCGGTGAACTGGCGGTACGGATCGGTCCGGTCCCGGGCCTGGGGCGCCTCGGCATCGCGCCGCCGCCATGCGCCAGTTCCGCGGCGCCCCCAAACTCGCCGGGGTCGACGGGCTGGTCATAGTCATACACGCCATACGCACCCACATAATGGCTGCGCATATCGGCCTCGGGCACGGCGCTTTCGTGCCATGGAGGGCCGCGCCGGTTGTCTCTGCGATCCATCGTTGCCTCCGTTCTTGCCTCGGTTCGCCCCGCCGCAACCGCGGGCGGGCCTGCTGTCACTGTTACCAGCCGCGCTACTTCAGACGCGGCGGCACCAGGCCGTGGTCGGCGGTGCGCAGTTCGCCATGGCGCAGCTGTTCCACCGC
Organism: Cupriavidus neocaledonicus; assembly: GCF_000372525.1. Taxonomy (GTDB): domain Bacteria; phylum Pseudomonadota; class Gammaproteobacteria; order Burkholderiales; family Burkholderiaceae; genus Cupriavidus; species Cupriavidus neocaledonicus. Next base: position 88,917 of record NZ_AQUR01000102.1, on the reverse strand, counting down.
GCAAGCCAGCGCGCGCGCCACGTTGTCGACTTCGCCCTGCACGCTGGCATCGTGGTCCAGCGCGACATGGCTGGTGGCATAAGGCTCGTAGTAGCCGATATACCGATCCAGCCGCGCCTGGGCGCCGGCATCGATCAGTCCCATCCAGTCGAGCCAGTCCGACAGCGCGCGGCGCACGCCTTCGATACCGGCGACGTCTCCATGCACCACCAGCCCGTAGGCGCGCCCCGCCAGGTGCTTGGGATAGTCCCAGCCCGACAGCTCGATCGCCTTGGCCCGCTTCACGTCCTTGCCGTGCGTGGTGGTGGGGTCCGGGTTGCCGCCGTCGGCGCACACCAGCCGGTCCATCATCAGCTTGAGCGGGCTGCTGACCTGGTACCAGTACACAGGCGTAACGATCAGCACGCCGTGGCAGGCCGCCCAGCGCGGGTAGATCTCGTTCATCCAGTCATTGACCTGGCCCAGCGCATGGTTGGGATAACAGCTGCACGGCCAGTGGCACAGCGGCATCGCGGTCGATACGCAACCCTTGCACGGATGGATATGCAGTTGCGCGTCGGAAGTCAGTCGGCTCAGGTCGAGCAGGTCGACCTCGATGCCCTGCGCTTCCAGCCGCTCGCGCGCGCGCCCGGCCAGGCGCCAGGATTTCGACATTTCGCCGGGGCAGGTGTAGTCGTTGCGCGCGGCCGCGCATACCAGCAGCACGCGCGAACGCGTGGCCGGATCGGCCTGGCGCTGCTGGGCCACGCGCACCGCCTCGCTGGCGGCGCGCCATTCGTCGGAAAGGTCGTAATCCGGATCGGCATAGCCCGCGCCCGCCTTGTGCGTGAGCGGCGCCTTGCGGCTTTGCGCATAGGCGTCCCACGCAATGCGCTCGAGGCGGTCCAGTGCGTCATCCTCCTGCCGGTACGCCGGGTCGGTAAAGCGCGCCAGGAAGCGCTGGCGAAAGACTTCGCGCGGCAGCGGACTGGTGACCTGGCCCTTGCGCACGTCCTCGGGATCGCCGGCGTGGCGCGGCGCGCGCGGCGCATCGTGCGCGGGACGGGCGGGGGCTGCGGGTGGCATGGGAGGCTTCGGCGGCTGCTCGGGCATGTCGTTCTCCGTCAGGATCGTTGCGCGCAGACATGCAAGATGAGCGCCACCGCCGCGCAACGTATGCGCCGCGCGCGGCGCGCAGCTTTTACAGGCGCGGTCCGGCGCTGCATGTACATTTTTCCCCGCATTTGGCCGCGCCGCCTGCGTGGCCGGCGCGCGCGGTTCGAGCAGCGCAGCCCGCGCCTGTCGCGCAGGCTGCGCCCACGGTGCTGGCACGGAACCTGCCGCCTCGGCGGGAAAGCGACTGCGGATACCGCAATGGAGAGCATGCAAGTGATTGCCGAGGCGATGCGCGGGCTGCTTGGCGAGGGCGACGACCTGGCCTGGTGGCAGGCCGGCGTGCGCGCCGCCATCGTCTTCGCCGGCACCTGGGCGCTGCTGCGGCTGGCCGGCAGGCGCGCCTTTGCGCAGAAGACCTCGTTCGACCTGTGCATCGTGCTGCTGTTGGGCGCGGTGCTGTCGCGCGCGGTAGTGGGCGCAACCTCGTTCGCGGTGGCCTTTGCCGCGGCGCTGGTGCTGGTGCTGCTGCACCGCGCGGTGGGCTGGCTGTCGAGCCGTTCCCCCGGCTTTGACCGCGCCATCGCCGGCGATGCGCTGGACCTGATGCGCGCGGGCCAGCTGGATCGCGCGCGCATGCGCGGCGCAATGCTGACCGAGGAAGACCTCAGGGCGAATCTGCGCGCGACGCTGCAGACCGACAGCTTCGACGATCTCCGCCGCGTGGTGCTGGAGCGCGACGGCAAGGTCACGTTCGTGCGCGCGCAGCGGGCCGAACCCGCGCCCGCGCCGCCACGCACCGCCGCCGGCACGGTCGCGCGCGGTGACGGCGTGGCGGCGCATGCAACCGGGGCACGGCGATGAGCCACGGCAGCGACAACCGCGCGATCGCGCGCTACCTGCTGCGCCACGGACTGCGCGTGGTGACGGCGGAGTCCTGTACCGCGGGCCTGATTGCCTCGCGTATCGCTGAGGTGCCTGGCTGCGGCGAGGTCTTGCGCTGCGCGATCGTGGCCTACTCGCCGTCCGCCAAGGAGCAGTTGCTGCACGTCCCGGCCGAAACCATCCGGCGCCATGGCCTGACCAGCGAGGCGGTCTCTCTGGCGATGGCGCGCGGCGCCATGCAACTGACCGGCGCCGACCTGGCGATTGCCAACACCGGCGTGGCCGATGGCGGCGGCGACGGCGATATCCCCGCCGGCACGCAGTGCTTCGCCTGGGTGTTCCGCCGCCACGGCCATGCCGCGCACGACGTGGTGTCGCACGCGCACGGCATTGCAGCGTTTACCGAGACACGCCGCTTCGCCGGCGCGCGCAACGCCGTGCGTGAAGCCGCCGCCGACTGGGCGCTGGCACGCATCTGCCACTACCACCAACTGGCGCGCAGCGGGCAAGGCCGCGACCCGCGCGCATGAATCGCCGGCGCGCCGAATCGGCATGCCGGCAATCCCGAGGGCCCTGGGCCCGACCGACGTAGTCTTGCAATGGAGACCATCATGAAACGCACTCTCGCTACCACGGCACTGGTCGTCGGCACCGCGCTCTGCCTGCCGGCCTTTGCTCAACAGGCACCGGCGTCGCCGAACGTGCCGAACCCCAGCGTGCCGCCGATCGAAGGTTCCCCTCCGGCCGCGCGCAACCAGCCGGCCGCTACCGACATGGGCGCCGCTTCCGCCCCCGGCGCCAAGGACACCATGAAGAAGTCCAAGTCCAAGTCGGACAAGACCTCGAACACCGCCCGCAGCAAGAAGCCGCGCGAGCAAGGCGCGCCGGCCGCGCCGACCGCCGATGCGCCAAGCGGCCCCAAGGGCGATTCGCCGGATCCGGCGCCGAAGCGGTAAGCGCCTGACTGACCCCGAACACGCGGCGCGCCGTGCGCGCCGGCTGCGCTCGCCTGCGGCGCCCCCAACGTCGCGGCAGGCTAGCCGCCGCCGCGCATGGCCCGTGTCGCCTGTGCCAGCAGCGCCTCGCGTTCACGCCGGCGCCAGCGCACGCAGCGCCAAAGCTCCTCCAGATAAGGAAGTCCCGCCAGCAGCACCACCGCCACCAGCAGGCCGGCCAGATACGCCGGCGGCAGCGGCTCGGCCTTCAGCGCCAGCGCCATCCGCGCGGGCTCCGGGCCGCGCCCGAACAAGGCGAGAAACTGGCCCCAGTGCAACACCACCACATACGACGCCGCGGCCAGCGGCAGCACTTCCAGCAAGCTGTGCATGTGCTGCTCGACCGGTGCGATATGACGGCGCCTGCTGGCGTAATGCACATCCCACCAGGCAGTGATCTCGTGGATGACCAGCGCCGCCAGCACCACCGCGATCAGCAGCGCGTTGACCTCCAGGAACAGCACCAGCAGCAGCGGCAGGCCCACTTCGGCCAGCATCAGCATGTGCAGCAGCGATTCGTTGACGCCGGCGTTGCGTTCGATCTGCGTGGCCCGGTGGCAGAGCCAGTCGCCCACGCCCGCCAGCAGCCACAGCGGCACCAGCCCGTACATCAGCACGAGCCGGGCGGCGTGTTCGAAGGCAGGGAAGTCGGCCGGCATGGCAGCGCTGTGGCCCGAGGCACGCGGCTATCCGGCTACGGCCGCTCTTGCGGCGCGCGGTACTGCTGCCGCAGCACCCGGAACAGCTCGTGGTTCACCTGCACGCCGCGATACTGGCGGCGCACCACGGCACGCACGCGCGCGCCCAGCACATGCGTGCGCAGCGCCCGCGCGTAGCGCCGCTGCACCGCGTGCTCGCGCTTGCTGATGGCCTGCACGATGGAACGGTCGGAACCGTGCTTGCCAATCCCGGGGGGCGCGGGGACCGGGACCGCGGCCGGCATCGGCACTGCCTGCGGCACCTCGCCCAGGTCGAGCAGGCACGCCTGCAGCTCATGCGCGGCCTGCGCGAACGCATTGGCACGGCTGGTCAGCACGGACTTGAGGTGGGGATTGGCCGCGGCGATCGCGGCGCGGCGGCAGCCCAGCTCCCCCTCGCGCGAGGCCGCGATCAAGGCGTTGAGCAACAGGATTTTTTTCTTCGCCATGGCACACCTGCCCTGGTCCGCGGGCGGACCGTGAAGTCACCGATCGGAGCCGGCGGCTGCCGGCGGTTGCGCGTTGGCGCCGGACCCGCGACGGGTGCCGGACTGGTCCAAGGATAGCGACTGGCGCTGCCGGGCGCCAGCCGCGGCGAAGGCGTGCTGCGCGGCGGCCCGCCACGCCTTGCGCGCCTCGCGCATGCCGCGCAGGTTCATCGCGATCAGCGCCAACTGCAGCACGATCAGCGCATGGGCGTCGCCGTGCCAGCCCCACGCAATCCACAGCACGTTGCTGGCCAGGAACACCCAGAAGCCGGCACGACGCCGCGCGATCGAGCGTGAACCGACCAGCCAGGTTGCCACGACCGTCACCACCATTGCCGGCCATTGCGCCGCCTCCAGCCACTGATCCATGGGTCCCCTTGAATGGCATGCCACCGTGCCGGCCATGGCACGCATGGGCTTGCAGGGGCAAGAACCATACCGGGGAGCGCGCCGGCCGGCAGCGGGCGCGCGGCCCTGCGCGTTATTTCCATCGGCGCGGCGGCCACCAGTACTTTTTACAAGCCATTGCCGGATCGGCACATGCGCTGCCGCGCCGCACGCCCTTGCGGTGCTTGGGCGAGCCGGCCCGCCGCCGCGGCCGGGCGCGCTGGCACGCACTTCGCATGGCAGAGCCATCCCGGCGGCTGGCCGCAAGGCGCCGCTCCGGGATTTTTGTTGCTCCGCCGGAGCGAAACACCGGGAGGACATGTGCGGATCTGCCAGATCGACCTGACCGGAACGCCCGAAGCCGATCAGCATGCGTTGCAACGCGTGGCGGCGCTGGGGTTCGACCACGTATTGATCGGCGGCTGGCCGCACCTGCCTGAGGACGACACGCTCGCGGCGTGCGCCCGGCATGGGCTGGCCCCTCTGCTCGATATCTCACTCGACCGCTATATGGCGGACGGCGCCGCCGGGACCGACGACCTTCCCGATGCAGCCTGGATCGATACCGCGGCGCCCGCCTTCGCGCCGCATGAGACCGACAACCACATCCCCGGCTCGCGCCTGCGCTGGCACGACCGGCAGATCGCCGAGGCGCTGGTGCAATGGTGGGCGGCGCGGCTGCGCCTGGCGTGGGCCGCGGGCGCGGCCGGCTTCTGCTGCCGGGCGCCGGCACGCGTGCCGGGCCAGTGCTGGTCCGCACTGCTGGCGACCTTGCGTGGCGATGCGGTGCCGGAAACGGCGCGCGGCACGCCGCGCTTCCTCGCCTGGACCCCGGGGCTGACGCCGGCACAGCTGGACGAACTCGCGCCCGCCGGCTTCGACGGCGCCTTCTGCTCGTTGCCGTGGTGGGACTACCGCAGCGCCTGGCTGACCGAGGAAATGGCGCGGCTGCGCCGCCTCGGCCGGGTGCTGGCGGCGCCGGCGCTGGCGCCGTCGCGCCATGACGCGCTCAGCGCGCGCCGCGCGCTGTGGACTGCCGCGGCGATCGGCGACGGCATCCTGGTGCCGGCGGGATTCGAGACCGGCGGCGCGCAGGCGCGCGATCCGCTGGCCCCCGACGGCCCCGCGCATGACGGCGTGCCCTACGACATCACCCATGAAGTGCTCGAGGCCAACACCTGGCTGGCCGCGCGCGACCCCGCGCCCGCCCTGGCGGTGCGCCTGCTAAGCGGCCCCGACGCGCCGCTGACCGTGCTGGCACGCCTGCCCGCCCCCGACGGCCATGGTATCGGATCCGGTGCGGCGCCCCGCCGCGATGATCCGGCCGTGCCCGACGCCGGTCCCGCGCTGGCGGTGGTGCTCAACCCCGATCCGATGGAACCGGCCAGCCTTGGCGCCGATCGCGTGCTCAGTGCCATGCCGCATGCCAGCGCCCGCCTGGAGCCGGCCGCTGGCGGTCCGGGCGGCACCATCGACGGCACCAGCCGCCTCGATGCGCTGTCCAGCATCACGCTGGCGCCGGCCGACATCCGCCTGTATGAAGTGCCGCCGGTGCCGCTGAGCCGGCCCGGCATGCCGCGGCCCGACGCGACCCCGCCGCACGGCCACGAAACCCTGGCGGTAACGGGCCTGGACAGCGTGGTCGCCGCCATGGAGGCGCCGCGCATCGCCATCGAACGGGTCGAGCCCGCCTGCGATGCCGGCCGCTTCGCCGTGCGCCGCGTGGTGGGCGAGCGCGTCGACGTCAGCGCCGATATCTGGATGGATGGCCACGACAAGCTGGCCGCGGCGGTGCTGTGGCGCGCGCCGGGCGAAAGCGAATGGCGCGAAACGCCGATGCAGCCCGGCATCAACGACCGCTGGGAAGGCAGCTTCCCGCTGGTAGCGCTGGGCCGGCATGAATTCACGGTCGAGGCCTGGCGCGACACCTTCGCCAGCTGGCTCGACGAGATCGGCAAGAAGCGCGCGGCGGGACTCAACGTCGCGCTCGAGATCGAGGAAGGCGCGCGGCTGGTGGCCGATGCGCTGCTGCGGCCAAGGGCAAATGGCAAAGCGGGCAACGGCAAGGCGGGTAATGGCCGCAAGTCCGGCAAGAAGGGCAGCCAGCAGTCCGCCGCAAACGACGAACTCTCCGCCATCGTCGACGAGCTGACCGCCGCCGCCGGCGATGACGAACGGCGCCTGCAGCTGCTGCTGTCCGAACGCACCGCCGCGGCCATGCACGCCGTGATGCAGACGCCGGCCGGACGGCCGTTCGCGTCGCGCCACCCGGTGGCGATGCCGGTCGAGGCCGACCGGCTGGCGGCACGCTTCGCCAGCTGGTATGAGCTGTTTCCGCGCTCGCAAAGCAACGACGCGCAGCGCCATGGCACCTTTGACGACGTCATCGCGCGCCTGCCCGCGATCCGCGCGATGGGCTTCGACGTGCTGTATTTCCCGCCGATCCACCCGATCGGCCGCACCCATCGCAAGGGCCGCAACAACAGCCTGCGCAGCGAGCCGGGCGACCCCGGCAGCCCCTACGCCATCGGCGGCGCCGAAGGCGGCCACGATGCGCTGCATCCGGAGCTGGGCACGTTCGAGGATTTCAGCCGGCTGATCGACGCCGCCGCGGCCAACGGCCTGGAGCTGGCGCTGGACTTCGCGATCCAGTGCTCACCCGACCATCCGTGGCTGCGGGAGCATCCGGAGTGGTTCGCGCACCGTCCGGACGGCTCGCTGCGCTACGCCGAGAACCCGCCCAAGAAGTACGAGGACATCGTCAACGTCGACTTCTACGCCGCGCCGCCGGCCGGTGCCGCGCTGTGGCAGGCGCTGCGCGACGTGGTGATGTTCTGGGCCGACCACGGCATCCGCATCTTCCGCGTCGACAACCCGCACACCAAGCCCCTGCCGTTCTGGGAATGGATGATCGCCGACGTGCGCGCGCGCCACCCCGACACCATCTTCCTGGCCGAGGCCTTCACCCGGCCCAAGATGATGGCGCGGCTGGCCAAGCTCGGCTTCAGCCAGTCGTACACCTACTTCACCTGGCGCAACACCAAGTGGGAGCTGACCGAATACCTGACCGAGCTGACGCAGACCCCGCTGCGCGACTTCTTCCGGCCACACTTCTTCGTCAACACGCCCGACATCAACCCCTACTTCCTGCATCACGGCGGCCGCCCCGCCTTCCTGATCCGCGCGGCGCTGGCGACGCTGCTGTCCGGGCTGTGGGGCATGTACAGCGGCTTCGAACTGTGCGAGAGCGCGCCCTTCGTGCTCGATGGCAAGGTGCGCGAGGAATACCTGGACTCCGAGAAATACCAGCTGCGCGTGCGCGACTGGCAGCAGCCGGGCAATATCGTCGCCGAGATCTCGCGGCTCAATGAGATCCGTGCCGGACACCCCGCGCTGCAGAACCACCTGGGGCTGCGCTTCTACCATGCCGGCAGCGACGCGGTGCTGTGGTTCGCGCGCTTCGTGCCGGGCACCGATTACCTGTTCGGCGACGACGTGCTGCTGGTGGCGATCAACCTCGACCCGCGCACCGCGCACGATGCCGATATCGAAATCCCGCTGTGGGAATGGGGCCTGCCCGACCAGGCCGGCCTGGCGGTGCAGGACCTGATGCGCGGCCAGCGCTTCACGCTGCGCGGCAAGCACCAGCGCATCCGGCTCGACCCGGCGCAACTGCCGTTCGCGGTCTGGCACGTGCAGCCGCTGGAACGTCCCGCCCCCCGCCCACCTGCTGCGCCGGTCTCGACCGACCCGCACGGCGCCTGACAGGCATACGTGGAGACACGGATGAAACGCCTTACCGAAACCGCCAGCGCCGCCCTGCTCAACGCCGATCCGCTCTGGTACAAGGATGCCGTCATCTACCAGCTGCACATCAAGTCCTTCTTCGATGCCAATGGCGATGGCGTGGGCGACTTCGCAGGGCTGCTCGGCAAGCTCGACTATCTGGTCAACCTGGGCGTCGACACGGTATGGCTGCTGCCGTTCTATCCGTCCCCGCGCCGCGACGACGGCTACGACATCGCCGACTACCGCAACGTCCACCCCGACTACGGCACCCTGGCCGACGCGCGGCGCTTTATCGCCGCGGCGCACGCGCGCGGACTGCGCGTGATCACCGAGCTGGTAATCAACCATACCTCGGACCAGCACCCGTGGTTCCAGCGCGCGCGCAAGGCCAAGCCAGGCTCGGCGGCGCGCCGCTACTACGTGTGGTCGGACCATGACCAGGCCTACGCCGGGACCCGCATCATCTTCTGCGATACCGAAAAGTCCAACTGGAGCTGGGATCCGGTGGCGGGGGCGTATTTCTGGCACCGCTTCTACTCGCACCAGCCGGACCTGAACTTCGACAACCCGCAGGTGCTCAACGAAGTGCTGTCGGTGATGCGCTTCTGGCTCGACATGGGGGTCGACGGCCTGCGCCTGGACGCGGTGCCCTACCTGGTCGAGCGCGAAGGCACCAGCAACGAGAACCTGCCCGAGACCCATGCCGTCATCCGCGCCATCCGTTCCCACCTGGACCAGCATTTCCGCGGCCGCATGCTGCTGGCCGAGGCCAATATGTGGCCGGAGGACGCGCAACAGTACTTCGGCCTGACCGGGCCCGAGCCGGAGGGCGACGAATGCCACATGGCGTTCCACTTCCCGCTGATGCCGCGCATGTACATGGCGATCGCGCGCGAGGACCGCTTCCCGATCACCGACATCATGCGCCAGACCCCGGAGGTGCCGCCCAACTGCCAGTGGGCCATCTTCCTGCGCAACCATGACGAGCTGACGCTGGAGATGGTGACCAGCAGCGAGCGCGACTACCTGTGGGAGGTCTACGCCACCGACCGGCGCGCGCGCATCAACCTGGGGATCCGCCGCCGCCTGGCGCCGCTGATGGAACGCGACCGCCGCCGCATCGAGCTGATGAACAGCCTGCTGTTCTCGATGCCGGGCACGCCGGTGATCTACTACGGCGACGAGATCGGCATGGGCGACAACATCCACCTGGGCGACCGCGACGGCGTGCGCACCCCGATGCAGTGGTCGCCCGACCGCAACGGCGGCTTCTCGCACGCCGATCCCGAGCGCCTGGTGCTGCCGCCGCTGCAGGGTCCGCTGTATGGCTACGAGGCGGTCAATGTCGAGGCCCAGGCGCGCGATCCGCATTCGCTGCTGAACTGGATGCGGCGCATGCTGGCGCTGCGGCGCAAGCACCGCGCCTTCGGCCGCGGCACGCTGCGCTTCCTGTTTCCCGGCAACCGCAAGATCCTGGCGTACCTGCGGGAGTTCGAGGGCGAGCACATCCTGTGCGTGGCCAACCTGTCGCGCGCGCCGCAGGCGGTGGAGCTCGACCTGTCCGCGTTCAACGGCCGCGTGCCGGTGGAGATGATGGGCGCGACGCCGTTCCCGGCGATCGGTACCCTGACCTACCTGCTGACGCTGCCGCCCTATGGCTTTTACTGGTTCGTGCTGAGCGACGAGGCGCAGCCGCCGTCGTGGCACGTGGAGGCGCCCGAACAAATGCCAGACCAGATCACCCTTGTGATGCAGAACACGGGCCGGCCCGAACTGACCGAGGCCTCGCGCCGGCTGATGGCCAGCGAGGTGCTGCCGCACTACATCGGCCGGCGCCGCTGGTTCGGCGCCAAGCACGAGCGCATCGAGTGCGTCGCGCTGGCCTACCTGCTGCCGTTTGCGCGCGGCAGCGGCGGCGAGGACATCTACCTCGGCGAGGTCGAGGTGGGGCTGCCCGGTCGCACCGAGCGCTACCAGCTGCCGGTGGGCATCCTGTGGGACCGCGAAAGCGCCGACGGGGTCTCGCAGCTGGCGCACGGGCTGTCGATGGCGCGCGTGCGCCAGGGCAGCCGCGTCGGGCTGGCCACCGACGGCTTCGTGGTCGAGCCGTTCGCGCGCGAGGTGGTGCGCGCCTTGCGCAACGACCTGCAGGTGCATGCCGGGCACGACCTGATCCACTTCCGCGCCGAGCCCGGGCTGGCCGCGCTGGAACTGGAGCGCGACCCGATCGAATACATGTCGGCCGAGCAGTCCAACAGCTCGCTGTCGTACAACAACACCGCCGTGCTCAAGCTGGTGCGCCGGCTCTCGGGCGGCATCCACCCGGAAGCCGAGATGACGCGCTACCTGACCGCGCAGGGCTATGCCCACGCCGCGGCGCTGCTGGGCGAGGTGGTGCGCACCGGGCCGGACGGCGTGCCGCATACCATGATGCTGCTGCAGGGCTATATCCTGAACCAGGGCAACGGCTGGGACTGGACCCTCGACTACCTGGGCCGCGCCATCGACGATGCGCTGCCGTTGCAGGACAGCGAGGACGAGTTCGCCGAGGCCATGAACGGCTACGCCGCGCTGGCCGGCACGCTCGGGCGCCGGCTGGCCGAACTGCACGCGGTGCTGGCGCGCCCCACCGACGACGACGCCTTCACGCCGCTGCCGGCCAGCGACGACGATGCGCGCGCCTGGGGCGGGCAGGCGATGGAGGCGCTGCAACGCGCCCTGAGCCGGCTGCAGGCGGCGCCTGCCGCCGAGCTGGCGACGCCGGCCTTCGAGGCCGATGTGCAAACCCTGATGGCGGCGCGCGATGCGCTGCCGGGACTGGTCGACAAGCTCGCCGCCGCGGCGCCCGGCAGCCTGCAGACCCGCATCCACGGCGACTTCCACCTGGGCCAGGTGCTGATCGCGCAGAACGACACCTACCTGGTCGACTTCGAAGGCGAGCCCGGCCTGCCGCTGGACTGGCGCCGGCGCAAGACCTCGCCGCTGCGCGACGTGGCGGGGCTGCTGCGCTCGCTCGACTATGCCGCCGCCACGGTCGGCACCGACCGCAGCGAACGCACCCACAGCGAACTGCCGCCGCAGCTGGCGGAGCGGCGCGCGGTGCTGCTGGAGCGCTTCCGCACCACCGCCAACGAAGCCTTCCTGAGCTGCTACCGCCAGCACATGGAAGCCGCGCCCGTGCCATGGGTGGCGCCCGGCCAGCTGCAGCCCCTGCTCGACCTGTTCCTGCTGGAACGCGCGGCGTACGAAGTCGAATACGAAGCCGCCAACCGGGTCGCGTGGATCGACCTGCCGGCCAGCGGGCTGGCCCGCCTGCTGCGCAAGCTGGTCTCGACCGGAGAAGCGGCATGAGCGCTCCCGCCAGCACCGCCGACGGCAACCTGCCCGCCCATGAACTCGATGCCCTGCTGGGCGGCCGCCACCCCGACCCGTTCGGCGTGCTGGGGCCGCATCCGGATGGCGATGCCACGCTGGTGCGCGCCTGCCTGCCCGGGGCGGCGTCCGTACAGCTGGCCGATGCCGGTGGCGCGCCGCTGGCGGAAATGGATCGGCTGCATGGCGGCGGCGTGTTCGCCGCGCGCTTGCCGCGGGCAACGGGCACCGGCGCCGCGGCCTACCGGCTGCGCGTGCAATGGTCCGACGGCACCGAGCAGTGCAGCGCCGACCCCTACGCCTTCGGCCTGCTGCTGGGCGAACTGGACCTGCACCTGATCGCCGAGGGCCGGCACTTCGAGCTGGGCGCCTGCCTCGGCGCGCAATGCCAGCGCGTGGACGGCATCGACGGCGTGCGCTTCGCGGTGTGGGCGCCGAATGCGCGGCGGGTCTCGGTGATCGCCGACTTCAACGGCTGGCACCCGGCGCGGCATCCGATGCGGCTGCGCCATCCCAGCGGGATCTGGGAGCTGTTCGTTCCCGCCGCGCTGGGCGCGCAGCCGGGCAGCCGCTACAAGTACGACCTGCTCGACCCGCACGGCACCGAACTGCCCGACAAGGCCGACCCGCTGGCGCTGGCCGCCGAGCCGCCGCCCGCCACCGCCTCGGTCGTCACCGGTCCCGGCCAGGGCGCGCCCCCGTTCAGCTGGCACGATGACGACTGGCTGGCCCGCCGCCAGCAGTGCGACCCGTACCGCACGCCGATGTCGGTGTACGAGGTCCACGTGCTGTCGTGGCTGCGCGCGGCCAACGACGCGCAGCATGGCTGGAACCTGCTGGCCGACCGGCTGGTGCCCTACGTGCAGGAGCTGGGCTTCACCCATATCGAGCTGCTGCCCATCACCGAGCACCCGTTCGGCGGCTCCTGGGGCTACCAGCCGCTGTCGCTGTACGCACCCACCGCGCGGCTGGGACCACCGCAGGCCTTTGCCGCCTTCATCGACCGCTGCCACCAGGCCGGCATCGGCGTGATCCTGGACTGGGTGCCGGCGCACTTCCCCACCGATCCGCACGGGCTGGCGCAGTTCGACGGCACCGCGCTGTACGAGCACCAGGACCCGCGCGAAGGCTTCCACCAGGACTGGAACACGCTGATCTACAACCTGGGCCGCAACGAAGTGCGCGGCTTCCTGCTGGCCGGCGCGCTGCACTGGCTCGAGCACTTCCATGCCGACGGCCTGCGCGTCGACGCGGTCGCCTCCATGCTCTACCGCGACTACAGCCGCCAGCCCGGCCAGTGGGTGCCGAACCGTTTCGGCGGCCGCGAGAACCTCGAAGCGGTGGACTTCCTGCGCGAACTCAACGCGGTGGTCCATGAACGCTGCCCGGGCGCGCTGACCATCGCCGAAGAGTCCACCGCGTGGCCGGGCGTGACCGCCAGCGTGGCCAGCGGCGGACTGGGCTTCGACTTCAAGTGGAACATGGGCTGGATGCACGACACCCTGCACTACCTGGCCCATGAGCCGGTCCACCGCGCCTGGCACCACCAGAACATGACCTTCGGCCTGGTCTACGCCTGGTCCGAGGCCTTCGTGCTGCCGCTGTCGCACGACGAGGTGGTGCACGGCAAGGGCTCGATGATCGGCAAGGTACCGGGCGACGAATGGCAGCGCTTTGCCGGCCTGCGCGCCTATTACGGCTTTATGTGGGCGCATCCGGGCAAGAAGCTGCTGTTCATGGGTGGCGAGCTGGCGCAGTGGCAGGAATGGAACCACGATGGCGAACTCGACTGGGCGCTGCTGGACCAGCCCATGCACCGCGGCATGCACACGCTGGTGCGCGACCTGAACCGCCTCTACCGCGAGCTGCCCGCGCTGCATGCGCTGGACCACAGCCCCGAAGGCTTCCAGTGGGTGGTCGGCGACGACAACCACAACAGCGTGTTCGCCTGGCTGCGCCGCGCGGGGGCGGACAGCCAGGAGGTGGTGCTGGCGGTGGTCAACATGACGCCGGTGCCGCGCCACGGCTACCGTATCGGCGTGCCCTATGCCGGCACGTGGCGGGAATGCCTGAATACCGATGCTGCCGTCTACGGTGGCGGCAACGTCGGCAACGGCGGCGCCGTGACGGCCATCGACGTGCCTTCGCACGGGCAGCCGGCTTCGCTGGCGCTGACGCTGCCGCCGCTGGCCACGCTGGTGCTGCGCTTCGACCAGGGTGAAGGCATCGAAGGCGCCGCGACATGACGCGCCAGTTCGCTGACCGGCTGCTGCCCGGCAAGCCGTTTCCGCTGGGCGCCCACTGGGACGGGCTGGGGGTCAATTTCGCGGTGTTCTCGGCGCACGCCTCGCGCATCGAGCTGTGCCTGTTCTCCGACAACGGCCGCAAGGAACTGGCCCGGCTGCCGTTGCCGGAATGCACCGACGAGATCTGGCATGGCTACCTGCCCAACGCGGCGCTGGGCACGCTGTATGGCTATCGTGCGCATGGCCCTTACGATCCCGGCCACGGGCACCGCTTCAACCCGCACAAGCTGCTGCTGGACCCGTATGCGCGCCAGCTGAGCGGCCCGGTGCGCTGGTCGGACGCGCTGTTCGGCTACCGGCTGCAAAGCGCGCGCGCCGACCTCACGCCGGACCGCCGCGACAGCGCGCCGACCATGCCCAAGGCAGTGGTGGTGGACGAGAGCTTCCACTGGGGCGACGACCGGCCGCCGGCCGTGCCCTGGCCCGCCACCGTCATCTACGAGGCCCACCTGCGCGGGCTGTCGATGCTGCGCGACGACCTGCTGCCCAACCTGCGCGGCACCTTCGCCGCGCTGTGCGATCCGCGCTTCGTCGACCACCTGGTGCAGCTGGGCGTGACCACCATCGAGCTGCTGCCGGTGCACGCCATCCTGCAGGACCGCTTCCTGCTGGAGCGCGGCCTGCGCAACTACTGGGGCTACAACACGCTGTCGTACTTCGCCCCCGAGCCGGCCTATCTCGGCACCGGACAGTTGCAGGAGTGCAAGGTGGCGATGCGGCGCCTGCATGCCGCCGGCATCGAAGTGATCCTGGACGTGGTCTACAACCACACCTGCGAAGGCAACGAACTGGGGCCGACGGTCTGCTGGCGCGGACTCGACAACGCCAGCTACTACCGGCTGATGCCCGGCAACGAGCGCCATTACATCAACGACACCGGCTGCGGCAACACGCTCAACCTGTCGCACCCGCGCGTGCTGCAGATGGTGCTGGATTCGCTGCGCTACTGGGTGCAGTGCTACCACATCGATGGTTTCCGCTTCGACCTGGGCAGCACGCTGGGGCGCGAAGGCAACGGCTTCGACGCGGGCTCGGGCTTCTTCGACGCGCTGATGCAGGACCCGGTGCTGAGCCGCGTCAAGCTGATCTCCGAGCCCTGGGACCTGGGCCCGGGCGGCTACCAGCTCGGCAACCATCCGCCCGGCTTTGCCGAGTGGAACGACAAGTTCCGCGACGTCAGCCGCCGCTTCTGGCGCGGCGACGCCGGGCACCGCGGCGAGATGGCGGCGCGCCTGGCGGCCTCGGCCGACCTGTTCGACCGCCGCCACCGGCGCCCGTGGGCCAGCATCAATTTCATCACCGCGCACGATGGCTTCACCCTGGCCGACCTGGTCAGCTACAGCACCAAGCACAACGAGGCCAACGGCGAAGACAACCGCGATGGCACCGACGACAACGCCAGCGCCAACTGGAGCCCGGACGGCGGCGTCGAAGGGCCCACCGATGACGCCGAGATCCTGCTGCGCCGCAGCCGCGTGGCGCAGGCGCTGATGGCCACGCTGCTGCTGGCGCAAGGCACGCCGATGCTGACCGCCGGCGACGAATGGGGCCGCAGCCAGGCCGGCAACAACAACGCCTACTGCCAGGACAACGAGCTGTCGTGGCTGGACTGGAAGCAGGCCCAGGCGCCCGGCGCACAGCCGATGCAGCAGATGGTGCGCCGGCTGCTGGCGCTGCGGCGCAGGCTTCATGCGCTGAGCGGCGACCGCTTTGCCCACGGGCGCGAGGAACCGGCACCGGGCATCGCCGACATCGCCTGGTTCGATACCGACGGCAAGCCGCCCACGCCGGAGGAATGGGCCGATCCGGACATCCGCACGCTGGCGCTGCGGCGCGCGGCCGCGCCGCCACAGCCGGAACGCCCGATGCTGGGTACGCTGGCGCAGGCCGCGCCGGGCGATGCGCGCGCGGTGCAGGTGACCCTGCTGCTGCTCAACGCCGGCGACAGCGACGCCAGCTTCCAGCTGCCCGAGCCCGCGCTGCCGTGGGCGCTGCTGTTCGACAGCAGCCGGCCCGAGGCCAGCGATGCCGAACTGGCTGCGGCCCAGGTGCGCGAGACCCAGGCGGTCGCCGCGCACTCGCTGGTGCTGCTGGCCGCGCAGGCGCCCGCGCCGCGGGAGGACCTCGCGTGAGCCGCGCCGGCACGCCCTCGCCGCTGCAGGCGCTGGCGCTGCGCGCCGGCCTGCAGCCGCACTGGACCGACGCCTGGGACCAGCCGCGCGAGGTCGGCGACGCGGCCTTGCGGCGCGTGCTGGAAGGACTGGGCCTGCCCTGCGGCAGCCCCGGGCAGTGCGCCGCCTCGCACGCGTGGCTGGCCGCCGACGACGCGGCGCATGCGCTGCCGCCGCTGGTGACCGCCGAGCGCGGCCAGCCGGTCGTGGTGCCGTGGCCACATACCCTGCCGCAGCGCGCTTACCGCGTGACGCTGGAAGACGGCGCGATCATCGCCGGCACCGCGGTGCGCGGCGCGGGTGCCGACGCCACGCTGATGCACTTGCCCGCCATCGATGTCTGCGGCTACCACCGGCTGGACCTGGGCGATGGCCATACCACGCTGGCGGTGGCGCCGCGGCGCTGCTACGGCGTCGCCGACGCGCTGCGGCATGCCGGCCGCGGCAAGGGCGACCGCGACAGCGCGCGCTCGCCGCCGTGGGGCCTGGCGGTGCAGCTCTACAGCCTGCGGCGCGGCGCGGCGTGCGGCATGGGCGACCTGACCGCGCTGGCCGAAGGCTGCGCCAGCGCCGCGCGCGCCGGCGCCGACGCCATGGCCATCAACCCGCTGCATGCGCCCTTCGCCGCGCTGCCCGAGCGCTACAGCCCGTATGCGCCGTCCAGCCGGCTGTTCCTGAACCCGCTCTATGCCGACCCTGCCACGGTGTTCGGCCAGGCGGCAGTCGACGCCGCCATCGCCGGCCTGGGCGCGGGCGACACGCTGCAGGCGCTCGACGCCCGCGGCGAGATCGACTGGATCGCGCTGGCGCCGCTGCGCTATGCCATCCTGCGCTGGCTGTGGCAACGCCGCGAAACCCTGCTGCCGCGCGCGGCCCTGGACGACTATGCCGCCTTCCGCACGCGTGGCGGCACGGCGCTGCATGCGCATGCCTGCTATGAGGCGATCCAGGCGCACCGGCTCAGCGACAGCGCCAACGGCAACCACCGGCAGTCCGCGCCGGACTGGCGCTGCTGGCCGGTCACGCTGCGCTCCCCGGCCGATGCCGCGGTGGCCGCCTTCGCGCAGTCTCACGCAGACGACGTGGCCTTCCACGCCTTCCTGCAATGGCTGGCCGACGACGGCCTGGCGCGGGCGCAGCGCGCGGCGCGGGATGCCGGCATGGCCATCGGCATCATCCGCGACCTCGCCGTCGGCGCCGATCCCGGCGGCAGCCAGGCCTGGACGCGCCAGCCGGAAACCCTGGCCGGCTTCCATGCCGGCGCGCCGCCGGACCTGTACAACCCGCTCGGGCAGGACTGGGGCGTGGCGGTGTTCTCGCCGCGGGGACTGCGCCGGCACGGCTACGCGGCGTTCCTGGAAATGCTGCGCGCCAACCTGTCCCACGCCGGCGGACTGCGCATCGACCACGTGCTGGGCCTGGCGCGCATGTGGCTGGTGCCGGCCGGGGCGCCGGCCAGCGACGGCGCTTACCTGCGCTATCCGCTGCAGGACTTGCTGCGGCTGGTGGCGCTGGAGTCGTGGCGGCATCGCACCATCATCATCGGCGAAAACCTCGGCACGGTGCCGCCGGAACTGAATGCGGCACTGTCGGCGCGCGGCGTGCTGGGCATCGACGTGCTGTGGTTCCAGCGCGAGGCACCCGCACAGGACGACGCTCGGGAGCAGGCGACGCAAGATGCCGGCAACCTGGCCGGGCAGGAAGCCGAGGCCGCGGCGTTCCTGCCGCCGCAAGCCTGGCCCGCCGATGCCATTGCCACCACCACCACGCACGACCTGCCCACCGTCGCCGGCTGGTGGGCCGGCCAGGACCTGGCGTGGCGCGACCGGCTGCAGCTGCTGGCGCCGGGCGAAACCCTGGCCCAGGCGCAGGCCGGCCGCGCGCGCGAGCGCGTGGCGCTGTGGCAGGCCTTGTGCGACGCCGGACTATGCAGCGGCGCCGTCCCCGCGCCGGACCAGGCTCCGCTGGGCGCGGTGCTGGCCTGGCTGGGCACCGCGCGCACCGCGATGCGGCTGCTGCCGGTGGAAGACCTGCTGGGCCTGGCCGAGCAGCCTAACCTGCCGGGCACCACCAGCGGCCATCCTAACTGGCAGCGCCGGCTCGATACCGACGTGGGTGCGTGGTTCGGCACCCCCGTGCTGCGCGCGCGGGCCGACGCATGGCGTGGCATCCGCCCCGGCGCACGCCATCCGCCGGCGCAGCCATGAGGGCCACGCGCCCCACCCGCCGCGCAAATGTGCCGTGTCCGAAACCACCTTCCGCATCGATCGTGCATCCGCCTTGCGATCCGCTAAGCTTGACCCACGCCCATGCGCAGGAGCCCCGCCATGAACGAAGCCATCCGGCCCGAGCATGCCGATGACACCCGCACCGCCCTGTCCGGCGCCAGCCTGCGCCAGGCCTTTCTCGACCACCTGTTCCATACCCAGGGCAAGCTGCCCGGGCACGCCAGCCAGAACGACCTCTACCAGGCCGCCGCGCATACAGTGCGCGACCGCCTGGTGCAGCGCTGGATCAGCACCGCCGAAGCCTACCTCGGCCAGCCCTCGCGCACGGTGGCCTACCTCTCCGCCGAATTCCTGATGGGCCCGCACCTGGGCAACAACCTGATCAACCTCGGCATCTTCGAAGAGGTCTGCGAGGCCATGGAGGCGGCCGGACTGGATCTCGCCCGCATCCTCGACCAGGAAGTCGAGCCGGGCCTCGGCAACGGCGGCCTGGGCCGGCTGGCGGCGTGCTTCATGGATTCGCTGGCGACGCTGGAGATCCCCGCGCTGGGCTACGGCATCCGCTACGAGTACGGCATCTTCCAGCAGACCATCATGGACGGCATGCAGGTGGAGAAGACCGATACCTGGCTGCGCAACGGCAACCCGTGGGAAATCCAGCGCTCCGAATGGGCGGTGCAGGTGCGCCTGGGCGGGCACACCGAGCACTACACCGACGACCGCGGCCACTATCGCGTGCGCTGGGTCCCGGCCAAGACCGTGGTCGGCGTGCCGTTCGACTCGCCGATCCTGGGCTACCGCGTCAACACCGTGAACACGCTGCGGCTGTGGCGCGCCGACGCAACCGAGGCGTTCGACTTCCACACCTTCAACCGCGGCGACTACCTTGGCGCAGTCAGCAAGAAGGTGACCTCCGAGAACCTGACCAAGGTGCTCTACCCCAACGACGAAACCTCGCAGGGCAAGGAACTGCGGCTCGAGCAGCAGTATTTCTTCGTCGCCTGCTCGCTGCAGGACATGCTGCGGCTGCTCGCGGTCGACGGCATCCCGGTGACGCGCTTCCACGAGAAGTTCGCGGTGCAGCTCAATGACACCCACCCCGCCGTGGGCATCGCCGAGCTGATGCGGCTGCTGGTCGACGAGCACGACCTGCCCTGGAACGAGGCCTGGCACATCACGCACAGCGCCTTCGCCTATACCAACCACACGCTGCTGCCCGAGGCGCTGGAGCAGTGGCCGCTGCCGTTGTTCGGGCGGGTGCTGCCGCGCCACCTCGAGATCATCCTGGAGATCAACGCGCGCTTCCTGGACGAGGTGCGGATTCGCTTCTACGGCGACGAATCGCGCCTTGCGCGGCTGTCGCTGATCGACGAGCATGGCCAGCGGCATGTGCGCATGGCCAACCTGGCGTGCGTCGGCAGCCATGCCGTCAATGGCGTGGCCGAGCTGCACTCGCGCCTGATGCGCGAGGACGTGCTCAAGGACTTCTACGAGATGTGGCCGGAGAAGTTCACCAGCATCACCAACGGCGTGACGCCGCGGCGCTGGCTGGCGCTGTCCAACCCGCGCCTGACGCGGCTGGTATCGGACGCGATCGGCGATGGCTGGATCTCGGACCTCGAGCAGCTGCGCGCGCTCGAGCCGTATGCCGAAGACGCCGGCTTTCGCGATGCCTGGCAGGACGCGCGGCGCGCCAACAAGACCGACCTGGCGCAGCTGGTGCGCGACACCACCGGCGTGGTGGTCGACCCCTCGTCCATGTTCGACGTGATGGTCAAGCGCATCCACGAATACAAGCGCCAGCACCTGGCGGTGCTGCACGTGATTGCGCTGTACCACCGCATCAAGTCCGACCCCGGCGCGCAGATCCAGCCGCGCACCTTCCTGTTCGGCGGCAAGGCCGCGCCCGGGTACGCCTATGCCAAGCTGATGATCCGCTTCATCACCTCGGTGGCCGACGTGGTCAACCGCGACCCGCAGGTGCGCGACCGGCTCAAGGTGGTGTTCCTGCCCAACTTCAACGTCACCTACGGCCAGCGCATCTACCCGGCGGCGGACCTGGCCGAGCAGATCTCGCTGGCCGGCAAGGAAGCCTCTGGCACCGGCAACATGAAGTTCGCGATGAACGGCGCGCTGAATATCGGCACCATGGACGGCGCCAATATCGAGTTGGGCGAAGCGGTGGGCCACGACAACTTCTTTCCCTTCGGCCTGACCGCGCCCGAGGTCTATGCGCTGCGCGACAGCGGCTACGACCCGGCCGCCTATTACCACAGCAACCCGCAGCTGCGCGCGGTGATCGACCTGGTGCAGCAGGGCTTCTTCTCGCGGGGCGAGCCCGGCCTGTTCCGCCCGCTGTTCGAGCCGCAGCATGGGCACGATCCCTATCTGCTGATGGCGGACTTCGCCTCCTATATCGATTGCCAGCAGCAGGTATCGGCCGCGTATGCCGACCCGGCGCGCTGGCAGCGCATGTCGGTGCTGTCGTGCGCGCGCTCGGGGCGTTTTTCGTCGGACCGTGCCATCCGCGAATACTGCGAGCGCATCTGGCATGTCGCGCCGGTGCCGGTGCGGCTGCTGCACCGCGCCAGCGGCGAACCCTGGCAGGTGGAAGCCGGCACGAGCGGGCCGCGCGCAGCCTGAGGCGCGCAACCGTTGCCTGCACCGATGGCATCGGCGCAAGGCGCAGCGTAGTTTCTACAATGCCACAGGTAACAAAGCCCGCGCCGCGCTGGGCTGCGGGCTTGCCGGTGGCGCCGCGAATGCGCCGTTCTGCTGGCATGGAGTTCGCATTGCGCAAGGATCCTATTCCCCCAAGAAGGCAGGAGCCGAATTTGAACGCCGACCCCTTTCTCCTCGCCCCCGGCACCCGCTCCGCGGTGCCGCCGCTGGCGCCGTTCGACTGCTTTGCCGCGCCTTCGGCATCCGCCTTCTGTTCCCCCGACGAACCCGCGCAGGATTACCTGTTCGGGCCGGCCTGGCTGCCCGACGGGCGGGTACGGTTCCGGCTGTGGGCACCCGATGCCGCCGAGCAGGGCCAGGCGGTGCGCGTGGAGATCGCCGGGCTGGGCCCGGTGCCGATGGCATGCGGCGCCAACGGCTGGTTCGAGGCGATCGTGCCGGGCTGCGCGGGCGCGCGCTACTGGTTCCGGCTCGACGACGGCACCACCGTGCCGGACCCGGCCTCGCGCTGGCAGGCCGACGACGTCCACGGCCCCAGCATCGTCCCCGCGCGCGACGCCGCCAGCGCGTTTGCGTGGACCTGTCCCGAATGGCGCGGGCGCCCGTGGCACGAAGCCATCGTCTATGAACTGCACGTCGGCCTGTGCGGCGGCTATGCGGGCGCGGCGCGGCAACTGCCGCGGCTCGCGGCGCTGGGCTTCACCGCGGTCGAGCTGATGCCGGTCGCAGAATTTCCCGGTACGCGCAACTGGGGCTATGACGGCGTGCTGCCGTTTGCGCCGGAGTCCGGCTACGGCACCCCGGACGAACTGCGCGCACTGGTCGACCGCGCCCACCAGCTCGGCATGATGGTGCTGCTGGACGTGGTCTACAACCATTTCGGCCCCGAAGGCAACTACCTGCACCGCTATGCCAGCGCCTTCTTCCGCACGGACCGCCAAACCCCATGGGGGCCGGCCATCGACTTCCGCCGGCCGCAGGTGCGGCGCTTCTTTACCGAGAACGCGCGCTACTGGCTCGAACAGTTCCGCTTCGACGGCCTGCGCCTGGACGCCGTGCACGCCATCGAGGACGAAGGCTGGCTGGCGGCACTGCCGGGCGAACTGCGCACCGCGCTGGCCGATGGCGATGGTCCGCGTCGCCATCTGCACCTGGTGCTGGAGAATGACAACAACGATGCCGCGCTGCTGGCCGCCGGCTACGACGCGCAGTGGAACGATGATGCGCATCACGCGCTGCACGTGCTGCTGACCGGCGAGGACGATGGCTACTACCGCGACTACAGCGCGGCGCCGGATACGGCCGATGCCGGCAATGGCGGCAATCCCGACAGCGCCGCCGCCGGGCGTGGCGTGCCCGCGCTGCGCCACCTCGCGCGCGTGCTGGGCGAAGGCTTTGCCTACCAGGGCGAACGCTCGGCGTTCCGCTCGGCCGCGCTGCCCGCGGTGGCCGATGGCGTGCGGCGCGGCCAGCCCAGCGCGCACCTGCCGCCCACGGCCTTTGTCTGCTTCCTGCAGAACCACGACCAGACCGGCAACCGCGCGTTCGGCGAACGGCTGGCGCAACTGGCCGGGCGCGACGCGCTGCGCGCGGCCATCGCCCTGCAGCTGCTGTGCCCGCAGGTGCCGCTGGTGTTCATGGGCGAGGAAACCGGCAGCACGCAGCCGTTCCTGTATTTCACCAGCCATCCGCCCGAGCTGGGGCGCGCCGTGCGCGACGGGCGCCGGCGCGAGTTCGCCGCGACCGCCGCCTTCAGCGACGACGCGCGCGCGGCCGCCATCCCCGATCCCAACGACCCGGCCACGTTCGAGGCCTCGCGCCCGCGCCTGGACGATGACGGCGACTGGACGCCGTACTACCGCGAACTCCTCGCCGTGCGGCGGCGCGAGCTGCTGCACCGGCTGGCCGGCTGCCAGAGCGCAGGCGTCGATGTGCTGGGGCCGGCGGCGCTCTGTGCGCGCTGGCGGCTGATGGATGGCGTCGAGCTGAGCCTGTGGCTCAACCTGGGCAACGAAGCCGTGCCGTGCACGCGGCCGTGCCACGACCGCAGCACCGCGCTGCATGAGAGCAGCGCCGGCGCGGCCGCGGCGCTGTCGGCGGGGCTGCTGCCGCAGCGCTCGTGCGTGGCCACCGTGTGCGAGCCCGCCGCGGCACGCGCGCGATGATGGCTGACGGTGCGCCGCAGGCGCTGCCGCGCGCAACCGCCCGGCTGCAGCTGCACCCGGGCTTCACCTTTGCCGATGCCGCCGGCGTGGTCGGCTACTACGCCGCGCTGGGCGTCAGCCACCTTTACCTGTCGCCCATTTGCGGCGCGCGGCCCGGCTCCACCCATGGCTATGACGTCACCGATTTCACCGCCGTGCGCGACGAACTGGGCGGCGAGCCCGGCCTGAAAGCACTGGCAGCGCGCGCCCGCGAGGCCGGCCTCGGCCTGATCGTCGACATCGTGCCCAACCATATGGCGGCCGACCCGACCCACAACGGCTGGTGGCGCGACGTGCTGGCGCATGGCCGCGGCAGCCCTCACGCGGCCACCTTCGACATCGACTGGACCCCGCGCGATGCGGCGCTGCGCGGCAAGGTGCTGCTGCCGATCCTGGGGCAGTCGTACTGGGACACCGTGGTGGCCGGCGAACTGCAATGGGTCCCGGCCCGCGACGATGCCGCCGCCCATCTGCGCTATTTCGACCACACGCTGCCGCTGGCGCCAGGCAGCGTCGACGCCGAAGCCGAGCGCGACGGCCCGGCCTGGTACGACGCCACCGGCGCCGAGGGCCGCGGCCGGCTCCATGCCTTGCTGGAACGCCAGCACTACCGGCTGGCCTGGTGGCGCACCGCGGCCGCCGCGCAGAACTGGCGCCGCTTCTTCGAGATCAGCGACCTGGTCGGCGTGCGCGAGGAAGACGAGCGGGTCTTCGATGCGGTCCATGCCCTGGTCCTGCGCCTGCTGCGCGAAGGCTGGATCGACGGCGTGCGCGTGGATCACGTCGACGGCCTGGCCGATCCCGCCGGCTACTGCCGCCGGCTGCGCGCCGAACTGGACCGCCATGCCGCAGCGCGTCCGCCAACGCTGCGGCTGGAGCATCCATGGCTGGTGGTCGAGAAGATCCTCGGCCCGGGCGAGCGCCTGGCGCCGGACTGGCAGGTGCATGGCACCACCGGCTATGACTTCATGGACGAAGTGGCCGCGGTGCTGCATGACGGCGACGGCGAGGCGGCGCTGGACACGCTGTGGGCGACGGTCAGCGGCGATGCGCGCGGCTTCGCGGCGCATGTCGAGGCTGCGCGGCGCCAGGTGCTGGAGCGGCACCTGGTGACGGAATTCGAAGGCGCCGCCGCATGCCTGCGGGACTGCGCCGAGCAGGAGCCCGGCACGCGCGACCTGACCCGGGCCGCGCTGCGGCGCGCGCTGGCGGCGCTGATGGCGGCAGTGCCGGTCTATCGCAGCTACTTCGACGCGCACCCGGCCGAACGCGATGCGGCTGCGGCGCTTGCCGACGACGCCATGCTCGAGCAAGCCATGCGGGCCGCGCGCGCCGGCCTGGCGCCCGACGAAGCGGTGGCGCTGGCCTTTATCGGCGGCTGCCTGCGCACCGCCGCGCCGGCCGACAGCGAGACCGGCGCGCTGCGCCGCCGGCTGCAGCAGCTGATGCCCGCGCTGGCGGCCAAGGCCGGCGAGGACACCGCGTTCTACCGCTACGGCCGGCTGCTCTCGCGCAACGAAGTCGGCAGCGATCCGGCCCGGCTGGCCATGCCGCCGGCGCAGTTCCACGCCCGCATGGCGGCGCGGCGCCTGGCCTGTCCCTACGCCATGCTTGCCACCGCGACCCACGACCACAAGCGCGGCGAAGACGCGCGCATGCGCCTGGCAGTGCTGAGCGAGGTGCCGGGCGCGTGGGCCGATGCCGTGGCCGCGTGGGAGGCCGCCGCGGCTGCGCTGCTGGCGACCTCGCCGCAAGCGCCCGACCCGGGCGACCGGCTGATGCTGTACCAGACCCTGGTCGGCGCATGGCCGATGGAAGACCTGAGCCTTGCCGACGATGCCGGCGCCGCGCAGCCCTTGCTGGAGCGCGTGGGCGCGTGGCAGCGCAAGGCCATCCGCGAAGCCAAGCGCCACGGCAACTGGACCTGCCCCGACACCGACTACGAAGCCGCATGCGAGACCTTCCTGCGCGGCCTTGCCGCACACGGGCCTGCGCACGGGGCCGCCAGCGTGCTGGCGCAGATCGGCCAGTTCGCGCAGCGCATTGCCGTGGCCGGAGCGCTCAACAGCCTGGCGCAGGTGCTGGTGCAACTGACCGCGCCTGGCATTCCCGACCGCTACCAGGGCTGCGAAGGCTGGGACCTGAGCCTGGTCGATCCCGACAACCGGCGCCCGCCCGACTACGCCCGGCTGCAGGCACGGCTGGACTGCAGCGCGGGCTGGGCCCACTGGCTGACGCACTGGCGCGACGGCCGCATCAAGCAGCAGCTGGTGCGCCGGGTGCTGGCGGTGCGGCGCGCGCATGCGGCACTGTTCGCCGACGGCCAATACAGCATGCTGGCGGCGCAGGGCGCGCTGGTGCCCCAGGTGCTGGCCTTTGCGCGCAGCGCCGACGGGCGCCAGGCCATCACCGTGGTGACCCGGCTTGCAGCCGCGCATGTCGACCCCGCCCTGCCGCGCATTCCGCAAGCGGCGTGGGGCGATACCACGCTCAACGTGGGCGCGCCGCAACCGAGCCGCTGGACCGATGCGCTGACCGGCCACGTGGTCCAGGCCCCCATGGGCCGCCTGCGGCTGCGCGACGTGCTGGGCGGCCTGCCGGTCGCGCTGCTGCTGCGCGAACCCTGAGGCGCCGGGCTCAGGAGCGCGGCGGCGCCGTCGCTCGCAATCCGATCGGCGTGAGCGGCCCGCGCGAGGCCTGGGTCGGCGAGGCGCTGCGTTCCTGCGGCAGGTAGGGCCGGATCACCACCGCCACGTAGTCGTCTTCCTTGGGCGTTACCACGATGTACGCGAGCCCCGACATCACCAGCCCGACCTCGCCGAGTTCGGTGGCGATGCGCGCGACGATGAAGCGCTGCAGCAGCATCGGGTTGACGCTGTCGTCGATGGCAAGCGCGGCGGTGCAGATGGTCAGGAAGCAGCGTTCGACCTCGCGGCACACCACCACCACTTCATCGATGGCGTAGCCGGCGCGGCTGGCGCGCACCAGCACCGACACCCCGGCACTGGGCGCGGCCCGGTGCCATCCCGGCTTGACCTTGAAGCTGGGCAGCGCCAGGCCGGAACCGGTGTCCTGCGCGACGGTGTTGAAACGCTGGGCGAAGTCCGAAGGCGTGATCGCAAGCAGCTGGCGCTCGACCGGTGCCGACGACACCGACACCGACGAGGCCAGGACCACGGTGGACAGAATGCTGGCTAGGTTCATGGCTTCCTCGCAACGGCTATACGCTCCCCCGCGCTGTCTGGCCCGGCAGCACACGGCCGCAAGCTGCGCCGCGGCGGGAAGGCCGGCGTTGCGGGTGCTCGCCGGCACCTGCCGCACGCCAGTTATTGCCAGCATTTCCTTCACTATAGACAGGACCGCGCGCCAGCACAGGACGGAACGCAAGCGCCACGCCAGGCGCCACGTCGCCTCTGCGCGCAGCACCGCCGGCGCACTGCGGCGGCTCAGCCACGCGCGCCATGCAGTTTCTGCAGCGGCTGTAAAAACTACGGCGCATGCGGCACCGCGCCGCGCCGGCGGCGGGGCCCCTTGGCGCACAGTCCCCGCCGTGGCGCAGCGCATGCCGGTCCGACGCTTTGCCGGCCCACTTTGCGTTGCGGGAACGGAGCTTGCAGGCCAATGACAGGTGCGGGCCGAACCGCAGGCCCGCCAGCATGCAGAGGAGGGCCTTATGACCGCACCCTACCGCTCCCGCATAACCACGCTGGCGCTGCCGCTGGCCGTGCTGGCCATGGCGGCCTCGCAGCCGGTCATGGCGGCACCGACCGATGCCCCCGCGGCGCCGTCGTCCACGGGCCGCACCGCTGCGCCACGCGACACCGCCGCCGCCAGCGACCGCGCCATCACTGCCGAGGTGCAGGCGCGCCTGGCCAGCGCCCGCACGCTCGATCCCGCCAGGATCCGGGTTTCGACCACCGACGGCGTGGTCAAGCTGGAAGGTACCGTGCGCGACGACAAACAGCGTACGATGGCCATGGAACTGGCGCGTTCCGTGCGCGGCGTCAGCGCGGTTTCGGATGAACTGCGCGCCGGCACCGATTGACCACCTGTCGCCTCACCGGCAGCGCCATGCCAACCTTGATGGAGACGTGATGAGCACCCATCGCCAGCCCGACCACGACACCACCCGCCGCCGCAGCGAGCCCCGCGACCCGCACAAGGGCGGCCCGGACACCGAGCACGAGCGCGGCAAGCCGGGACGCGACCGGCGCCATGATGTCGAGCGCGAGCACGACATTCCCGACGAGAACGGCGAGCCGCCCTCGGTCAGGCGCCCCGGCGGCAAGCCGCACGAAAGCGAGCCGCCGGTCGAGAACTACTGACCCCGAGTGCAACCCGAGCGAGCCGCCTCGCATCTACCCGCACAGGAGGCATGATGAGCAAGACCGTACGAACCGGCCCCACCCGGCATGCCGGCACCCGCACCGATCGCGTGGGCAGCGCGCCAGCGGGGCGGCGCGAAGGCGCGCAAGCCGCCTCCGGCCGCGGCCGTTCGCGCCAGAACACTGCCACCGGCGCGGCCCGCGCCGCGGCCGGCAACATCCCCAGCACGCTGGACCCGGACCTGAACCAGGAAACCGACGATATCGAGAACGAGCTCGAGCAGCGCGATGAAGACGCGCACAGCCCCGAGGAAGAGGAAACTCCGGAAGAAGAGATCGCCGATGAAGTGGTGCGCGCAGCCGAGGCCCTGCCTGCCGACGTGCCGGTCGACAAGGCCGACCGCACCGACGACCGCGAAGAGAACCCGCCGCGGCCACCCCGCCTGGATTAGCCGGGCACCATGGGCGGGGCACCATGGCGCCGCCACCCGGCCCCACCGGCCGCGCCCCCCCCGCGGCTCCGCATGCTACGGAGCCGCGCGGGGTCATTCGGACGCCAGGATGCCGTAGGGCCGCACCCGGATGTGGTTGATCACGTCCTGCACGCCGAACACGCGCTCGGCAACTTCTTCGATGTCGTACTTGCTGCGGCGATCGCCGACGTGGCCCTCCAGCGTCACCAGGCCGTCCTGCACCCGCACCGTGACTTCGCTGACATCAAGTTCCTGCGCATGCGCGAGCCGGTCGCAGACTTCGTCGTGGATGCGGTCGTCGCCGCGGCGGTAGTTCTTCGGGCCGCCCCCGCGATAACCCCGGTGCGCCGGCACGTCCCAGTCGTCCGCGCCGTAGCCTCGCGCGCCTTCTGCAGTCCCATAGGGCGCGCCGGCCGGCCCGCCGTACCAGTCGCGCCGGCCCTCCCAGCGCTCTTCACCATACGGTACGCGGCGCCGCGACCATTCGTCTTCATAGCGTTCCTCGTCCCAGGGTTCCGTTGCGGGCCCCCGGCGCCCGTACCAGCCTTGCCCGGCGCCCTCGGCCGGACGCGTGTCATCGCGCGGCAAGCGCTCGGCGGTATTGCCATAGCGGCCCGCGGTCAGGTTGCGCTGCCTGCGGTTGCGCGCCTGCGCGGGAATGCCGCTATAGCCCTGGTCGTTGCTGCCGTACTGGTGATCGGGGCGCCTGCGCAGGTAATCATCGTCACGGTGTTTCATTGAAGTCCTCCTTGGCGTGCCCGGTGGTGCGCCGCTCGTTCCACCCGCCTTGCGGCACCTCGAAACACGCCACCAGGGGCAGGTGATCCGAGGCCACGCGCGCCAGCGGCGAACGGTGGCTTGCCACCGACACCAGGTGCGCGCGCGGCGACACCCAGATGCGATCCAGCGCGAACAGCGGCAGCCGCGATGGAAAAGTCGCCGTGTGCGGGGTGTGTTCGAAATAGGCGTGCAGCCAGCGCAAGGGCCTGCCCCACAAGAACCATTCGTTGACGTCGCCTAGCAGGATGGTGGGCAATGGCGGCGCGGCGGCGACGTAGTTCAGCAACTGCTGCACCTGGTGGCGGCGCTCGCCGGGGCGCAGCCCCAGGTGCGTGGCGATCACGCGCAGCGGGTTGGCGCAGCCGGAGGCAGTGCAGACCACGGTGGCGTCGATGGCGCCGCGCGGCTCGCAGCCCTTGACGGTCAGGTCGATCTGGTTCACGGCCTCGGGGGCGAAGCGCGTCAGCAGCGCATTGCCGTAGTCGACACTGCCACGCACGCGCGTAAAGCCCGACACCACGTGCATGCCGGTATGCCCGGCCAGGTATTCCAGCGTGTGGTCGTTGCTGCTGCCCGATTCCACTTCCTGCAGCGCCACGATATCGGCGTCGAGCTCGGCCAGTACCGCGGCGATCCGGTCAGGACAATAACGTCGGTCGGTGCCGACGGCGCGGTGGATGTTGTAGCTGACCACCGTCATCTGGGCCAGGCCCGCCGCGCGCGTCGGCGGACAATGCAATGCCGCCGGTGCCCCGGCCACCGCCGGGGTAGCGCCGGGCTCACGCGCGTGGGCAGGATTTACAAGGGACGGTAAGTCCGGTTGCATTCGCATGGCCGGTCTCGGTGAGCGGTTGGAAGCCGCGATCCTCAGGCCCCGTCGAGGAACTGGTTGGGCCTGCCGATGCGGCGGCCCAGGTCAGGGCTTTCCCAGCGGGCGCCTTCCATATACGGGTCCGGCGTGCGCTGCATGGTGGTGCCCGGAATGCCGGGCTGCGCCGGCATGGTCGATGGCTGCGCCTCCGGCGCGGGGGCCGCAGGTGCCGTTGGGGCGAGGTCGGTACGCGTCGGCGCATTGGCGCCTTGCGTGTAAGGGTCAAACTTCTCGGTGCTGCGCGCGCCCTGCGAATACGGGTCGTAGGAGCCGCGCGGCGTACCCGGCGTCTGGGCCATGGCGGGGATGGCGGCCGCCGCCACGGCAATGGCAGCGAGCAGTCGGCTGGTGCGGATATGCTTCATGGTTACCTCCGTTAGGGCGCGATGTGCGCGCCAGTAACCATGGGCAAGCGAAAGGCGTGCCCGTACGCCTTTCGCGCCGCCGCGTGCCCGCCGTGGCGGGCCTCAGGCGATACTCACCTTGCCCGCCCCGGCGTTGCCCCGCGCCAGCACCGGCACCAGCGCCGCACCCGTATGGCTGGCGCGGTTGCGCGACAGCGCTTCGGGATCGGCCGCGCCGACGATGGTGCCGCCGCCCGCGCCACCCTCGGGACCGAGGTCGATGATCCAGTCGGCCTCGGCGATCACGTCGAGGTCATGCTCGATCACCACCACGCTGTGGCCGCCATCGGTGAGCCGGTGCAGCACGCGGATCAGGCGCGCCACGTCGGCCATGTGCAGGCCCACGGTGGGTTCGTCGAGCACGTACAGCGTGTGCGGTGCCTTCTGGCCGCGTCGCGTGATGTCGTCGCGCACCTTGCTGAGTTCGGTCACCAGCTTGATGCGCTGCGCCTCCCCGCCGGACAGCGTCGGCGACGGCTGGCCCAGCGTCAGGTAGCCCAGCCCCACATCCTTCATCAGCTGCAGCGGGTGGGCGATGTTCGACATGGCCGAGAAGAACGCCACCGCCTCGTCGATCTCCATGGTCAGCACCTCGCCGATATTCTTGCCGCGCCAGGTCACGGCCAGGGTCTCGGGGTTGAAGCGCTGCCCGTGGCAGACATCGCACGGCACCTTCACGTCCGGCAGGAAGCTCATGCCGATGGTGCGCACGCCCTGCCCTTCGCACGCCGGGCAGCGCCCGTCGCCGGTGTTGAACGAGAAGCGCGACGCGGTGTAGCCGCGTGCGCGCGCTTCCAGCGTATCGGCGAACAGCCGGCGGATGGTGTCCCACACGCCGATATAGGTCGCCGGGCAGGAGCGCGGGGTCTTGCCGATCGGGGTCTGGTCCACTTCCAGCACGCGGTCGATCGATTCCCAGCCGGTAATCGCCTCGCAGCCATGCCAGTTGTGCTGGACGTTGAGCGGCTTCCTGGCGCTGGCCTTGCCCGCGCCGTTCTCATCCTTGGCCGCATTGCGCGCGCGCCGGGTCGCCGGCGACGACAGCACCGAGCGGCCCACCGCATCGAGCAGGTTGGTCATCAGCACATCGCGCGCCAGCGTCGACTTGCCCGAGCCCGATACGCCGGTGATCGCCACCAGCCGCGACAGCGGCAGGCGCGCGGTCACGTGGCGCAGGTTGTGCAGCGACGCGCCGTGCACCGTCAGCCATTCGGGCGGCTCCGCCGGCTTGCCCGCCGCGCCGGGACTGACCTTGCGCCGCGGCTGCAGCGGATGGACGATCGGGTTGGCCAGGAACTGGCCGGTCGTGGAAGCCGTCGCCGCGGCCAGCTCGGCCACGCCGCCCTGCGCCACCAGCGTGCCGCCACGCTTGCCCGCGCCCGGGCCGATGTCGATGATGTGGTCGGCGCGGCGGATGGTGTCTTCGTCATGTTCCACCACCACCAGCGTGTTGCCCTTGTCGCCCAGCTTGCGCAGCGCGTCCAGCAGGATCTGGTTGTCGCGCGGATGCAGGCCGATGGTGGGCTCGTCCAGCACGTAGCACACGCCCTGCAGGTTGCTGCCGAGCTGCGCCGCCAGGCGGATGCGCTGGGCCTCGCCGCCGGACAGGCTGGGCGCGGCACGGTCCAGGCTCAGGTAGCCCAGTCCCACTTCTTCCAGGAACTGCAGGCGGCTGCCGATCTCGCTGACCACGTCGCGCGCGATCTCGGCATCGCGCCCGGCCAGGCGCAGGCCGTCGACCCAGCGGCGGGTCTCCGAGACGGTCCACTGCGCCACGTCGACAATCGCGTTCTCATTGAAGGTCACCGCGCGCGCCACCGGGTTCAGGCGGGTGCCGTGGCAGTCCGGGCACGGCGTGTCGACCACGCCTTCGGGTTCCTGCTCTTCCGACGGCAGGCTCTGCTCGCGGCCGCGGTTGTCGTCGGCCAGCACGGTGTCGTCGAAGGCCGCGCGCTGCTCGCGCGTCAGCGCCAGCCCGGTGCCGACGCAGGTGCCGCACCAGCCGTGCTTGCTGTTGTACGAGAACATGCGCGGGTCCAGTTCCGGATAACTGGTGCCGCATTGCGGGCAGGCGCGCTTGGTCGAGAACACCTTGACCTCGCCCACGTGCGCGGTGCCGCCGTTGTGCATGGCATGGTCCAGTCCGTCCAGCGGTGCCAGCAGGTGCATCACGCCCTTGCCGGCTTCGAGCGTCTGCGCCAGCAGCGCGCGCAGCCCGGCCTCGTTCTCGGCCGACACCACCAGGTCGCCGACGGGCAGCTCGATGGTGTGCTCGCGGAAGCGGTCCAGCCGCGGCCACGGGTCCACCGGCAGGAATTCGCCGTCGACGCGCAGGTGCGTGTTGCCGCGCGCCTTGGCCCACTTGGCCAGGTCCGTGTAGACCCCCTTGCGGTTGACCACCAGCGGCGCCAGCAGGCCCACGTGCTGGCCGCGATGGTCGCGCAGCAGCTGCGCGGCGATCGATTCGGGGCTCTGCGAGGTCACCGGCGCGCCGTCATGCACGCAGTGCTGGATGCCGAGCTTGACATACAGCAGGCGCAGGAAGTGCCAGACCTCGGAGGTGGTCGCCACCGTGCTCTTGCGGCCGCCGCGCGACAGGCGCTGCTCGATCGCCACCGTCGGCGGGATGCCGTAGACCGCGTCCACCTCGGGACGCCCCGCGGGCTGCACGATCGAACGCGCATAGGCGTTGAGCGATTCCAGGTAGCGGCGCTGGCCCTCGTGGAACAGGATGTCGAAGGCCAGCGTCGACTTGCCGGAGCCCGACACGCCGGTGACCACATTGAACTTGCCGTGCGGGATGTCGACGTTCAGCGCCTTCAGGTTGTGCTCGTGCGCATTGACGATGCGCACCACGTCCTCGCCTTCCACCTCGCGGCGCGCGCGTCGCGCCTGCAGCGCGGCCTGCAGCGGCACGCCTTCGGCCTCGGTGCTTTCCACGCGTTCGGCGGCCAGCGTGCCGGCTTCCCCGAGGGCCGCGTCATAGTGGATCAGCGCCTGGCCGGTATGCGACCCGGCGCAGCGCTTCACGTCTTCGGGGGTGCCGGTGCAGACCACGCGCCCGCCCGCGTCGCCGCCCTCGGGACCGAGGTCGATGAGCCAGTCGGCGGCGCGGATCACGTCCAGATTGTGCTCGATCACGATCAGCGAATGGCCGCCATCGAGCAGCTTGCCGAAGGCCCGCATCAGCTTGGCGATGTCGTCGAAATGCAGGCCCGTGGTGGGCTCGTCGAACATGAACAGCCGGCGCGGCAGGTTGCTGGCGCGGGTGCGCGACGGCGTCGCCTGCGCGGCTTCTGCGAGGAAGCCGGCCAGCTTCAGGCGCTGCGCCTCGCCGCCCGACAGCGTCGGCACCGGCTGTCCCAGCTTCATGTATTCGAGCCCGACATCGACGATGGGCTGCAACACGCGCAGCACCGCCGCGTCGCCGGCAAAGCAGGCCGCGGCTTCGCTGACGGTCAGTTCCAGCACGTCGGCGATGCTGAGCAGGCGTGGCGGCTGGCCGGGCGCGGCGCGCTCGATCTTCACCTCCAGCACTTCCGCACGGTAGCGGGTGCCGTCGCAGTCCGGGCAGCGCAGGTAGACGTCGCTGAGGAACTGCATCTCGACGTGCTCGAAGCCGGAGCCGCCGCAGGTCGGGCAGCGCCCGTCGCCGGAGTTGAAGCTGAAGGTGCCGGCGGTATAGCTGCGCTGCAGCGCCAGCGGCGCCCTGGCGAAGAGCTTGCGGATCTCGTCGAAGGCGCCGACATAGCTGGCCGGGTTGGAGCGCGCGGTCTTGCCGATCGGCGACTGGTCGACGAAGACCACGTCGTCGACCAGCTCGGCGCCGGTCAGCTCGCGGAACGCGCCCGGCGACTCGGTGGCCTTGCCGAAGTGCCGCGCCATGGCGGGATACAGCACGTCCTGCAGCAGCGTGGACTTGCCCGAGCCGGACACCCCGGTCACGCATACCAGCCGCTGCAGCGGGATCTCCACCGTGACGTCCTGCAGGTTGTGCTCGGTCGCGCCCGCCAGCACGATGCGCGGCAGCTCGCCGTCGACCGGCCGGCGCTGCCAGTGCGAGGCATCGGCCACGCGGCGGCGCCCGCCCAGGTAGTCGCCGGTCAGCGTGCCGGCCCGGCGGATATCCGCCGGCGTGCCATCGAAGATGATGTTGCCGCCGCGCTCGCCAGGGCCGGGGCCCATGTCGATCAGGCGGTCGGCGGCCAGCATCACCGACGGATCATGCTCCACCACCACCAGCGTGTTGCCCGCGTCGCGCAGCCGGTGCATGGCCTCGACGATGCGGTTCAGGTCGCGCGGGTGCAAGCCGATGCTGGGCTCGTCCAGCACGAACAGCGTGTTGACCAGCGAGGTGCCCAGCGCCGTGGTCAGGTTGATGCGCTGCACCTCGCCGCCGGACAGCGTGCGGCTCTGGCGGTCCAGCGTCAGGTAGCCCAGGCCGACGTCGCACAGGTATTTCAGGCGCGTGCGCACTTCGGCCAGCAGCAGCTTGAGCGCATCGTCCAGCATCGCGCTGGGCAGCGACAGCGCGTCGAAGAAGCGGCGGATCCGCTCGATCGGCAGCAGCATCAGGTCATGCACGGTCAGGCCCGGCAACGCCTCCAGCTGCGCGCGGTCCCAGTCGACACCGCGCGGCAGGAAGCGGCGCTGCGGCGCCAGCACGGCATCGGCATTGTCCTTCGAGCCCAGTCGCCACAGCAGCGACTCGGTCTTCAGGCGCGCGCCGCCACAGGTTTCGCACGGCGTGTAGCTGCGGTACTTCGACAGCAGCACGCGGATGTGCATCTTGTAGGCCTTCGACTCGAGGTAGTTGAAGAACCGCATCACGCCATACCACTGCTTGTTCCACTGCCCGTTCCAGTCCGGCGAGCCGTGGATGACCCAATCGCGCTCGGCCCGGGTCAGTTCCGACCAGGGCGTGTCGCGCGGGATGCCTGCCTTGCCGGCATAGCGCATCAGGTCATCCTGGCATTCCTTCCACGCCGGCGTCTGCATCGGCTTGATCGCACCGCCGCGCAGCGTCTTGCGCGCATCGGGAATCACCAGCCCCAGGTCGACGCCGATCACGCGGCCGAAGCCGCGGCAGGTTTCGCAGGCGCCGTAGGCCGAGTTGAAGGAAAACAGCGCGGGCTGCGGGTCGGCATAGCGCAGGTCGCTGTCCGGGCTGTGCAGGCCGGTGGAATAGCGCCACACCGGGCCATCGTCGCCATCGGTCAGCACGTAGATGTTGACGCGCCCGCCGCCCCGCCTGAGCGAGGCCTCGATGGCCTCGACCACGCGCACTTTCTCGGCATTGCCGAGGCGGAAGCGGTCCGCCACCACGTCGAGCAGCTTGCGCGCGCCGGTGGGCGACTGCACCACGCGCTGCGCCTGCACGCGCGTATAGCCGCTCACCGACAGCCATTGCTGCACTTCCTCGTCGGTGGCCGATTCCGGCAGCTCCACCGGGAACGTCACCACCAGCCGCGCGTCGTGGTACGGCTGGCCGGCCGCCGTGCGCGCGACCAGTTCGGCGTAGATGGTTTCGGGCGAGTCATGCCGCACCGGCTGCGCGGTCTGCTTGTCGAACAGCTCCGCCGCGCGCGCATACAGCAGCTTCAGGTGGTCGTTCAGCTCGGTCATCGTGCCGACCGTCGAACGCGAACTGCGCACCGGATTGGTCTGGTCGATGGCAATGGCCGGCGGCACCCCATCCACGCGCTCGACCTGGGGTCGGTCCATCCGGTCCAGGAACTGGCGCGCGTAGGCGCTGAAGGTCTCGACGTAGCGGCGCTGGCCTTCGGCATAGAGCGTGTCGAACACCAGGCTGGACTTGCCGGAGCCCGACGGCCCGGTTACCACGGTCATCTCGCCGGGGCGCAGGTCGAGATCGACATCCTTGAGGTTGTGCTGGCGGGCGCCGCGAATGCGGATTAGCTGCTTGCTCGACACGATTTCTCTTTCGGATCAGGACGTTAAGGGAGTGCCGGGAGGGCCCCGGACCACTGTACATCCATACAGTCTATCAGGTTGGAAAGGAATTCGTATCGATTGCGCGAATCGGCAGGCTGCCGGCCCGGCGGGTGCCCGGACTCCGGCCGGGGCGGCGTTTCACGCCTTGCGCGGCGCCGCCGTGGAACCCCGCACGATCAGGTGGGGCTGCAATTGCACGGTGACCGGATCGGAGGCCGGCTTGCTGATCTTCCTGAGCAGAAGGCGCGCCGCTTCCTCGCCCATCTCGTGCACGGCGATCCGGATGGTCGTCAGCGGCGGCGTCAGTGCATCGACGAACGGCATGTCGTTGTGGCCAATGACCGAGATGTCGTCGGGGCAACGCAGGCCCTGCTCGCGCAGGTAGTCGTAGCAGCCCATCGCGACCAGGTCATTGGCCGCCGCAATCGCGGTCAGCGCGGGAAACACGGTCATCAGCTGCGCGCAGGCGACCCGGCCCGCATTGCGGGAATAGCTGGATGCCTCGACCACGTGCCAGTCCGCGCGACGCAGGCGATGGCGCCTGACGGCCTGGATAAAGCCCTCGCGGCGCAGGTAGCCGGTCGACAGCGATGCCGGCCCGGCGATATGCCCGATGCGGCGATGACCCAGTTCCATCAGGTGATCGACGGTCAGCTGCATGGCGCGCACGCTGTCGCTCACGACGGAGGACACGCTGCCCGACCCTTCGCCCCGGTTGACCGTCACCACGGGAACCTGCCGTGCCAGGCAATACTCGAGCAACGGATCCTCGCGTTCCGCGGTGGCTAGCACCAGCCCTTCGACCTGCCGCCCGAGCAGCTGGTCGATCACGAACCGCTGCCGGCGCTTGTCGCTTCCCGCGTTGACCACGATCGGCACATAGCCCTGCTGCGCGAGCACCACCTCGATCCCGGCCAGGATCGGCGGAAACACGGGGTTGGCAATATCGGGCAGCACCACGCCGATCAGCCCGGAACGCTGGGTGCGCAGGCCGGCGGCAATGCGGTTGGGGGAAAAGCCGTGCGCCTCGGCCACGGCCAGCACGCGCGCCGCCACGTCCTCCGCCACGAGATGCCGCGTCGCCGGGTTCATCACCCGCG
Organism: Cupriavidus neocaledonicus; assembly: GCF_000372525.1. Lineage (GTDB taxonomy): Bacteria > Pseudomonadota > Gammaproteobacteria > Burkholderiales > Burkholderiaceae > Cupriavidus > Cupriavidus neocaledonicus. The sequence goes on along the minus strand of NZ_AQUR01000102.1, from coordinate 51,712 downwards.
ACACGGTCGAGTAATGCACGTCGATCTCGGCAGCCAGGTCTTTGAGAGTGAGGCGCTTGCGCTCGGACATGTAGGGTGAAGGCCGGGAAGGATGGGAGTACGCCATTTTAAGCCAGCGCGCAATCCGTCTTGCCGCACCCCGGCCCGCCCGGCCCGTCCGGCGCTATTGCCCCGCAAGCGCCCCGGATTGGCGGATGACCGGCGCAAGCTTGCCGATCTCTGCCTGGATATACGACGCGAACTCCTGCGGTGACGAGCGCTTCGGCTCCGCGCCCTGCGCCGCCAGCCGCTCGCGCACGTCGGGCGCGGCCAGCGCCTTGCCGATGTCGGCGTTGAGAGTATCGACGATCTCCTTCGGCGTGCCGGCAGGCGCCAGGATGCCAAACCACGAGTCGAAGGCATAGCCCGGCAGGCCGGATTCCGCCACGGTCGGAATATCGGGCAGCGAACTGCTGCGTCGGGCCGTGGTGACCGCCAGCGCGCGCAGCTTGCCCTGCCGCACGAAAGGCATGGCCGACACCGTCGGGGCGAACATCATGTCGCCGCGGCCGGCCATGACGTCGGTCAGCGCCTCGCCCGTGCCCTTGTACGGGATATGGACGATGTCGATGCCGGCCTGCATCCTGAACATCTCGCCACTGAGATGCGTGGAGCTGCCGGAGCCGGCCGAATCGAAATTCAGCTTTCCGGGCGCCGCCCTGGCAGCCGTCACCAGGTCGTGCACCGATTTGTACTTGCTGCCGGCGCTGACCACCAGCACGTTGGGCACCGTCGCCACCAGCGACACCGGCGCGAAGTCCTTGACCGTGTCGTAAGCCAGCCTGGGATACAGCGTGGCGTTGATTGCATGGCCCACCGACACCAGGATCAGCGTGTAGCCATCCGGCGCCGCCTTGGCGACGCCGGTCGCGCCGAGCGTGCCGCCGGCGCCCGGGCGATTGTCGACGATCACCTGGTAGGTGCCGCCTTCGCTCATCTTGGTGCCGATGATGCGCGCCAGGATGTCGGTGGCGCTGCCCGCCGAAAACGGCACCACCAGGCGGACCGGCTTGGCGGGGTACGGCGCCTGGGCCACCGCGGCGGGCGCGGCGGCAAGCAACAATGACGAGCTCAGCGCCACCACGGCGCCTCGGATGGATCGAATCATGGTCTGTCTCCTCACTACCGGATCGGGTCGAAGCGGCACGCCTCAGAAGAAATGGCGCATGCCCAGGGCAAAGGTCTGCGGGTCGGCGCCGGCGCTGACACCCAGTTCATTGATGGCAAAGTCGTAGATCGCATTGCGCTTGTTATCGATGCGGCTGTAATAGGCGTACAGCGCGGTGCGCTTGGACAACGGATAGTCGTAGCCCACCGTCACCTGCGTGGCCCCCGTCTCCGCGCCGCTGCGGAAAAAGCCTACCGTCTCCGTGGCGCTGCCGGCGCCGTTGCCGGCCAGCGCCACGCCCACGCGCACGCTGCCCGGGCCCAGCTTCTGCACCAGCGACGCGTAGTAGCCGTTGCGCGTCAGGTCGCCGGTGGCGGTGCGGTAGTGCAGCCGCTCATAGACCAGCGCGACGGTCGTGCTGGGAAACTTGTAGGACACGCCCGCCTTGATCGCATCGTCATTGCGGCCGGCGGTCTGGTAGTGCTGGTGGAGTTCGTAGGCCAGCACCACGTTGAGCGGGCCGTTGTCATAGGCCGCGGAAAAGGAGTACAGCCCCGGATTGCGCGGCACGCTGATCTTTTCCTCGTTGATACCCCAGGCCGCGGCACCGCTGAACCCTGCCAGCGCGGGTGTCTTGTAGACAATGATGTTCTTCTGGCGGCGGTCGAACGCGCTGGTATCCTGCACGTTGTCGGTGCTCGACGCCGACCCGTTGCCCATCAGCGCCATATAACCAGCGGTGGTGGGGTAATACGGGTCGTAGCCCGCGGTCGCCTCGGTATAGGGCGTCTGCCAGTGGCCCATGAACAGGGTGCCGGCCTTGCCCTGCAGGCCGATGCGCGAATTGCGGCCAGCGATCTGGCCCTGGCCGTTATCCAGCGACAGATTGCTCTCGATCTGCCAGATCGCCTTCAGGCTGCCGCCCAGTCCTTCTTCTCCGCGCATGCCGAAGACAGAGCGGTTGTTGGTCAGGCGTCCGGCGCCGCCAAGATCCGTCCCGTCGGTGGCCGTGCTGGCCCGGGCATACTCGAGTGCCGTGTTCAGGCGCCCGTACAGGGTCACGGTGGACTGGGCGCCGGCCTGCCCGGCCCAGCCGGCCGCGGCGCTGGCGGCCAGCAGCCAGGCGCTTGCGCGCATGAGGGCGATTGTCATGGGTGTCTCCCTATCTTTGTTGTGGTTGTCGTGGTGGCACTGCAATCGTTTGCAAAAAAACGCCGAAGATCAGCTTGCCGGGAACGGCATCGCCAGCAGCAGCATTGCGGGCCGGTTGCCCGGATTCGATACCTGGCGCGCTTCCCCGGGCGCAAGCCGGACCGAATCGAACTGTCCCAGCAGCACCGTTTGTTCCGACGTGCGGATGCAGACCTCGCCTTCCAGCACGACGTAGTGCTTTTCCACCGCCGAGGCATCCAGCGCGGTATGCCCGCCCGGCAGCAGCACCGAGACGCCGAGCCACAGCGACGCCGCGGGGCCCGCTTCATGGCCTTGCAGGCGCAGGCAATGCATGCCCTCATGATTCGCCGGAAAGTACGCCGGCGCCTGGGCGAACCGGGTGACGTTCATGGCTGCAGCACCACGCGTTCCGCCGCGCCCTCCAGCACGGCACGGTAGGCCTCCCTGGCCTGCGCCAGCGAATAGGTGTAATCGGGCAGTACCGGGAACGGCCGCAGCTTGCCGCTGGCGAACATCGGCGCCAGCTGGTCCAGGATGCGAGCGCAGGCGTTGCTGTCCAGCGCCAGCGTGTCGACGCCCACATAGGTGTGCTGGCCGCGATAGAAGGCGAAGATGTCGAACGGCACCGGCTTCTCGATGGTCGAGATGAAGACCTGCGTGGCGCCGATCGCCATGCTGCGGTTGGCCTGCTCGAAGTACGGGCTGCCGACGGTGTTGTAGACGATGTCCGCGCCGTGCCCGCCGGTCTCTTCGCGCACGACCTCGGCAATCGGTTCGCGGCTGGCATCGATCATGCGGACCGCGCCACTCGCATGGCCGCGGTAAGGCTGGGCCGTCCGTTCCACGGCAAAGACACGCGCGCCCAGCGCGGTGGCGATCTGGATGGTGGCCTGCCCGACCTTGCCATTGCCGCCGCACACCAGCACGGTGCTGCCGGCCTGCGGCATGCCCGCGCGGCGCAGTCCTTCATAGGCCGTGATGAACGGCACGCCCACCGCGCCCGCTTCCAGCAGCGATACCGATTCCGGCTTGGCGCGCACCGAGGCCGCGTCGATGCGCAGGTACTTGCCATGGGTGCCGTCGCGGCGAATGCCCAGCTCGCCGCCGCTGCCCCACACCTGCAGCCCCAGCAATTGCGAGGGGCCATCGACCACCAGGCCGGCATAGTCGCGGCCAGGCGTGCGCGGCCAGACCGCATGCGGCATCAGGCCCAGCGTGGCCTTGACGTCGCTGGGGTTGACCCCGGCACTGGCGACTTCGATGATGCACTGGTCAGCCGCGGCTTGCGGACGCGGCATGCCTTGCAGTTCGAGCTGCAGGGTCTCGATATCGTTGGCTTTCTGGTTGACTCGAATAGCGTTCATGATGGTTTCGGTTTGGTTGAAATCTGGTGCGGCGTTGCTTCAGGCCTCGCGCAGGCCCAGCGTGCGGCGCGCCTGCGCCGGCGAGGCCACCTCGCCGCCTAGCGACCGGACAATATCGCGCGCCTTGGCGACCAGCGCGGCGTTGTCGGGCGCGAGCACGCCCTTCTCCAGGTAGATGTTGTCTTCCAGGCCGACGCGCACATGGCCGCCGGCGAGCCACGCCTGCGCGACGATCGGAAATTCCGCGCGGCCGATGCCAAAGGCGGACCAGTGCGCGCCCGCGGGCAGCATGTTGCGGGCGTAGAAGATCGTCTCCGGCGTGGGCGCAAAGCCATACTTGACGCCCAGCACGAAGGTCCAGAGCCCGGGGCCGTCGAGCACCCCTTCGCGGATGAAATCGAGGGCCATGTTGAGGTCGCCCGAATCGAAGATTTCCAGCTCGGGCATCACGCCGGCGTCGCGGATGATGCCCGCCATCTTGCGCACGTTGGCGGGCGTATTGATGACCACGTCGGCGCCGGAATTCATGGTGTTCAGGTCGAGCGAGCATACGTCCGGACGCAACGCGGCAATGTGCTCGACGCGCTTCGACGGGTGCAGCAGCGTCGTCCCGGGCGCGGCCACGCGCGGCTCGTGCTCGCTCGGCACGAAGCGCCCGCCGGGTCCGGTGGTGAGATTGATGATCAGCGCGCGGTTGCGCTTGCGGATGCGGTCCATGACGTCGGCGTAATAGTCGAGCGACATCGACGGGCGTCCGGTCTCCGGGTCGCGCACATGGATATGCGCGGCGGCGGCGCCCGCTTCGGCGGCCTCCAGCGCGGCATCGGCGATCTGTGCCGGCGTGACCGGCAGGCCGGGGTGCTGTTCGGGGGTGACGATATTGCCGGTCACCGCGCAGGTGATGATGGTCTTGCGTGCATGCATGGCGTTGTCAGGGGTTGCGGGGTTGACGTGGCTGCGGCCTAGCCCAGCTGGCGGCCGCCATCGACGACGATGGTGGTGCCGGTGGCGAAGCGCAGCGAGGTGGCACAGGCGGCGATGGCATCGGCCACGTCTTGCGCCTGGCCGATGCGGCGCAGCGGCGTGGTCCGGGCGGCGCGCTCGTTGAAGCTGTCATCGCGCCCCGGCACGAAGCCGGTGTCGACCACGCCAGGAGAGACATTGAGCACGCGGATCGCGGGCGCCAGCGCGCGTCCCAGCGACATCGCCATGACGTCGAGGCCGGCCTTGGCCGCGCAGTAGGCTACGTTGCTGCCCTGCCCGGTGCGGCCCGCGATCGAGCCGACATTGACCACCAGTCCGTCGCCGTTGGCACGCAGCAGCGGCGCGAAGGCGCGGATCGCCGCGAACTGGCCGCGCCAGTTGATGGCGAACAACTCGTCGATCAAAGCGTCGTCCAGCGCGTCGAGGTCGGCATGCGGAATGGCGCGGGTAAAGCCCGCGCTGTTCACCAGGATATCGACGCGACCGTAGTGATGGCTGGTTTCGTCGGCCAGCTTGCGCAGCGACGCGCTGTCACCGATCTCGGCCACCGCGGCCAGGTGGTTGCCGGCCGGCAGCGCGGCCGCGGCGCTGGCCGCCTTGTCGGCATCGCGGCCGGCCAGCACGATGCTGGCGCCCAGGCGCGCCAGCGTCGCGCCGGCCGCCAGGCCAATGCCGCCGCTGCCGCCGAGGATCACGGCTACCTTGCCGGAAAGAGAAGATGCGCTCATGGTTTCGATGTGGGTAGTCAGGGATGATGCGAACGCCGCGCTCAATCGATGGGCGGCTTGGGAAAGGCCTGCTCGCCCGGCTCGAGCGTGAAATCGAACGCGAGCGTAAAGAACGGCGCCGGCACGTTGCCCCACGGGCTGTACCCGTGGTCGTGCCGCTGCAACTGGCCGACGAGTTGCCGGTGCACGCCAAAGGTGACATCGGATTCCAGCTGGGCTGGTTCGTCGGCGAATACCTGCGTCACCAGCGTGCGGTAGCCCGGCGCCGCGACGATGAAATGGATATGCGCCGGCCGGTACGGATGGCGCCGCTGCGCGGCAAGCAGGGTGCCCACCGGACCGTCGGTCGGCACCGGATAGCCTGCCGGGCGCACGGAGCGGAAATGGTAGTGACCGCCTTCATCGGCATGGAAGCAGCCGCGCAGGTTGCGGTCGGGCTGGGTCGGATCCTGGTTGTCGTAGAGCCCTACCGGCGAAGCCTGCCAGACTTCGACCAGCGCACCCGGCAGCGGCTTGCCGTCGGTGGCGCGCACCGTGCCGCTGACGAACAGCGGCAGGCCGGGCGCGTTGTCCTGCACGACGCAGTCGCCGCACGCATAGCGCGGCGCGTTGGCGCGATAGAACGGGCCCAGCAGCGCCCCCGGCGTGCGTCCGTGCCGCGTGCCGTTGTTCATCACCGTCACCAGGGTCGACAGCCCGAGCACGTCCGCGGCCAGCACGACCTCGTTGTGCGTGGCATGCGTGGCCTGACCCAGGCGGGCCACGAACTCCAGCGCAAACTCGAATTCCGCGTCGGTCAGGCGCGCCTCCCGCAGGAAGGCATGCAGGTGCCTGACCAGCGCGTCCATGACAAAGCGCAGGCGCGCGTCGGGCGTATCCGCCATCGCGGCCTCGACGATGTGGGTGACCGACTGCTCGTCGTCGATCAGTGCAAGCGGACCGACCGGCGATTGCTGCGCAGGTTCTACGTAGGTTTCCATCTGCCCTCCATTGCAAACGTTTGCAGTGGTTTGCATTATCGTCGCCAGCGAGAATCGGTCAAGGCGGATTTCGCTGGACAGCGCGGGCCGAATGGCACCTCCGCGGCAGTTAGCTCAATAAATTCAAGGGGCTACGGCGCGGAGCTGGGACAAACCCGTAGGGGCGGCAAGTGCGGTGCTAGCAACCGGTTTGTAACCGGACACGCCCGGAAGCATGGCGTACTTGTCGATGTGGCGCAGGGCCGACTGATGGACGAACCGTAACTGGTGCGGCGGTCATCCGAGAGCTGGGCACCAAGGCGGAATGACCGATGTCCCCCGCCCCGTGCGCCACTATCGAGACAGCGCTTCCGCCACCGCCCTGAAGGCCCTGAACGTGATCGCGTTATTGGCCGCGTTGCCCGCCACCGGGTGCGAGGCGTAGCGCACGATGGTCAGTTCGGCTTGCGGGTCGATGTAGATGCGCTGGCCGTGGATGCCAGCGGCCTGGAACATGCCGTGGCTGTCGTGCGAAACCCACCACATGTCGCGATAGCTCCAGCCCGGCAACGCCGCCGCGCTGCCGGACCTGGCAAACAGCTCGCGGCTGCCGCCGCGGCGGATATCGGCCACCACCGACGCCGGGATGATTTGCTTGCCGTTGAAGCGCCCGTTGGCGCGGATGGTCTCGCCAAAGCGCGCGAGATCGCGCAGCGTGGTGTTCAGGCCGCCGCCGCCGGATTCGGTGCCGATGCTGTCGACGGTGAAATACGCGTCCTGCTCGGCGCCCATCGGCTGCCAGATCCGCTCGGACAGCAGCTTCGCCAGCGACTGGCCCGAGGCGCGGCGCAGGATCCATGCCAGCACCTCGGCATTGACCGTCTTGTAGGCAAACGCGGCATCGTGGCTGCCGTCCTTCTGCAGCGTCTTCAGGAAGTCATAGAACGTGCCGGGGCCGTTGTAGTTGGCCGGGCGCGCCAGCATGCCGCCGGCACGCGCGTAGTCCCAGATCTCGGCCCTGGGATCGGCATAGTCCTCGGAGTAGCGCACGCCGATGGTCATGTCCATCACCTGCCGCACCGTGGCATCGCCATACGCGGTACCGGCCATCTCCGGCAGGTAGCGCGTCACCGGCGCGGCCGGGTCGAGCTTGCCTTCCGCCGCCAGCATGGCGGCGAGCGTGCCGACGAACGACTTGGTCACCGACATCGCGATATGCGGCGTATGGCTGTCGAGCGCGCCGAAATAGCGCTCGTAGATGACCTTGCCCTGGTGCATCACCAGGATGCCGTCGGTATAGGTCAGCGCCAGCATCTCGTCGAAGGTGCGGCGCGTACCGTCGGCATCGGTGAACGGGATCGCGCCGATGGCCTGCTCCGCGCGCGGCAGCGTGCTGGCTGGGCCGGGTCCGCGCCATACCGATGCAGTCGGCCCCAGTTCGCGCACATGCGAGAACAGCCAGCGGTTGCGCGGAAACCTGTTGCCGCCCGGGACATGGGTGATCAGCTTGTCCGGCGGCGGCGGAAAGCCCTGCATCCAGCCCATGAGGTTGGGATCGGTGGCCAGCGCCGCCGCCACCGTCGTCGCCGGTGCGGCAGCCGGGGGCGCGGTGCTGGCCGCGCTGGCAGCGGACTGGCTCCACGCCGGCAGGCTCGCCGCGACCAGGGCCACGCCAGCCAGGCGGCGCCATGACCGCGCGGATTTCCGATGGGACTTCAACGACATGCTGTCTCCTTCATTGGTTATTTTGGTCAGGGATTGCCGCCCTCGCCCTCAGTCCGCCGATGCCTCCGCGCCTTGCTGATGTGCGATGAGCGCGTTGGTGAGCTTGTCGATGCAGCGATCCAGCGTCTTGACTTCAGCCTCGCTCAGCACCGACAGGAACATCTTCTCCAGCACGTCGCCGCGCTGGTAGGTCTGCGCCACCAGGGCCTCGCCGGCCGGCGTCAGGTAGAGGTTCAACTGCCGGGCATCGGCCTCTCCGACTTCCCGACGCAGCAAACCCCGCTTTGCCAGCGCGGTGACCAGCTTCGATGTCACGGTTTTTTCCAGCAGCACCAGTTCCATCAACCGCGTCAGCGTCAAGCCGGGTTCCAGCCCGGCAAAACGCAGCACGCGCAGTTCGCGCAGGCCGATGCCGAATTCCCGCTCGTAGAAGCCTGAGGCCGAGTTCTTGGTCATTTCGCACAGCCGGTTCAGGCGGAACGACATGAATTCGAGGATCGAATGGGTGGAGGTTGGGTTGGACATGTAGTCAGTAGGCTGGGGCGGCAAATGGATTCTATGAGCAATAGTTTCCATTGGCAACTATTCAAAAGCAACGCTGTCCCACGACCGCGGCGGATCGGATCAGGCTTGAGCGCCGGATGTATCCTGCATACGAGAATCCATCGCGCGTTGCGCCAGCGCAGCGCGCGGCACGGGCACCGTGCGCCGATACCAGTCCTCCACCCATCCCTCGGTCAGGCTGAAATCGCGGACCTGCGCCGGGCGGCGCAAGAGTACGCCCAGCACACGCAGTTGCAGGAAGTCCGGCGAAGGCCGGCTCCGCCAGGCTGCAGGGCCGTAGAGCGTCACGTCGAGCTGGAAGATCCCGTCGTTCGGGCAGACTACCATCATCACGCGAGACGTTTCCTCGCTGGTTTCGCTCCAGCCGGTATGCACGCTGAGAAGCGTCGGGGATCGCACGAACTGGGTCAACTCCAGTTCTCCGTGCGTCAAGGAGATGCCATCACCGTCCTCCATCGGCACCCCGAACGTCGCGTGGCGCCACGCATATTCGATGGCGACCACATCGCCCCGGCTCAATTGCAGGTAGTAGCGGAATACATGGCGGCGCTCGGCCTCCCAATCCGTGGTCGGGTCGGCAATGCCCGCTTCGTCCCAGGCTAGCTGACGGGGGTCGAAAAGCACTACGGCGCCGTGCGCCACCGACGCTTGCTGCCGGGCCGGTATCGCGGCGCGGTCCAGCGCCGTGGATTCGTGGGCAATCTCGACGTGCCATTGGCCCGCTTCATCGCAGCGCCATGTGACACCGCTCTGCTGCAGTGGCACGTTGCTTTGCCCCAGTCGGTCGGGTGAGTCCGATTCCAGCCACGCCTCGATCTCGCCGTGTTCCGCCCCGGTTGCGTCGCCCTGGCCCACGCCGATCTCATAGACGCCGTCATGCGGTATCGGTATGCAGGCGAAGCCCGCGGCGCTCACGCGGACCTGCTGGCGCGGCAGGCTGCCGTCGCGCCAGCGCCCCGAGATGTCGCAAGTCCAGAACTGCCCTGCCGGCGTGGCGCAGGACGGCGCGTAGCGCAGCAGCACGCGGTCGCCACCGCGCAGGAAGTACTCGCGGGTGGTGCAGATGTCCGTGCGTGGCCAACGCTCGTTGAAGAAAATGCCGATGACTTCGAGCGGCAGGTACCAGCTATTGCCGTCCTGCGCGGGATGCGGCGTCGCGGCCGGCTGGAAGGAATGCGAAGCCGGTACAGGGGACGGGGACGATGCGGGTCCCACAAGCAAGGGAGACGGCGCTGCGTGCACCGGACCGGTCGGGCCCGGCGTGGCCGCACGCGGGTGCCCCTCTCGGTCGCCCGGCAAACGGCCGGCCAGCATGATCAGCAGCACTCCGCCGGCCCAGACCGCAAGCGCCAGCACTGGCACCCACCAGCCCGACACCAGTTGACTGGCCACCAGCACGGCTATCGCGGCGAGACTCCACTTCATGGGCGGTTCGCGAGAGATTGGCGTCCCGAGCGCCGGGCCAACACGCGCGCAAGCGCGTTCAGTCGAGCAGATGTCCCATCCGCGTGCGCTTGGTCGCCAGGTATTTCTCGTTTTCGGCGTTGGACGGCACGATGTGGCGCAGCTGCTCAGTGACGGTAATCCCTGCCTTCTCGAGCGCGGCCGCTTTCAGCGGGTTGTTGCTCATCAGGCGCACCGACTTGACGCCCCACTGGTGCAGCAAGTCCGCGGCAAAGGCATAGTTGCGGGCGTCGATGGCCTGGCCCAGGGCCAGGTTGGCGTCGACGGTGTCCAGGCCGCCGTCTTGCAGGCGGTAGGCCCGGATCTTTTCGGCCAGGCCGATGCCGCGGCCTTCGTGGCCGCGCAGGTACAGCAGGATGCCGCGGCCCTCGGCGGCGATCTTTTCCATGGCGAGTTCGAGCTGCGGCCCGCAATCGCAGCGGCAGGAGCCGAACACGTCACCGGTCAGGCATTCGGAATGCATGCGGATCAGCACATTGTCGCCCGCCACCTCGCCGACGCTGAGGGCGAGGTGTTCGATACCTGAATCGGCGCCCTTGAAGGCGTGCGCCGTGAAGTCGCCGAATCGCGTCGGCAGGCGCGCCGAGTCGATCAGCTCAATTTCTGTGTCGTTCATACCGGAATTCTTGGTCAATAGGCGGGGGCGCAGCCCGGCACCGCCGACATTATGAGCGGAATCGGGCGTTCGCGCTGGAATTCCCCCGCCGGGACTGGCGCCGGGGGTGGTCGGCCAATTCCTACAAGCGCAAGCGCCGTCGACTTATGCAGCCGCTTCACAGGGATCTCTAGACTCGGTTTACAGGACATGGGTCGTTCCCCGCGGGCGCGGAAACAGTGCGCAGTGCCCGCCTCTCGGCACGGCCGCAGCAGGAGTTCGCCATGACAGCCAATCCCTTGAATGCCGAGGCCGCAAGCACCAAGATCGCAGCATTGTTCGACACCAAGCTCGCGGCCAGCAGCGCCGCCGAGCGCGTCTGCTACGAGGCGCACCTGAAGCGCGGGCAGGTGCGGCTGGTGCATCCGTACGAGGCCCATTTCGGCCGCAAGCTCGAGCCCGAGAACGACGGCATCGTGCACACCGCGGTGCGCTCGCACCTGATGATGGCGGCGCTGGGCGCCGTGGTCGGCCTCGCCGTGGTCGGCATCCTGCACCGGCAGGAAGTCGACGCGGTGATGCAGAGCCCGGGCCTGGCGGTCGGCGTCGCCATGTTCCTCGGGGTGATGCTCGGCATGCTGCTGGCAGGCCTGATGACCGCGCGGCCGGACCACCAGCTGGTGATCACGCCGGTGCGCGAGGCCGTGCAGCATGGCCGCTGGGCGGTGCTGGTGCACCCGACCACCCCGCAGCAATGCAACGAGGCCCTGCGCGCCCTGCGCAATACCACCAACGAAGTGCTCAGGACCGCCTGATCACGGTTCGACCGAGGTCTCGCGCTTGAGCGTGCGCAGCACGAAGGTCGAGCGGCTGTGGCGCAGGCCCGGCAGCTTGTAAAGCTTGTGCCGCAGGAATTCCTCATAGCCCTGCGTGCCGGCCACCGCCACCTTGATCAGGTAGTCGTATTCGCCGGTCAGCAGGTAGGCCTCCATCACCTCGGGCAGTTCCGCCAGCGCCTTGCCGAAGCGGTACAGCATGTCGTCGTCGTGCCGCTCCAGCGTGACTTCGATCAGCACAGTGTCCGGCAAGCCCAGCGCCTTCTGGTTCAGCAGCGCGGCGTAGCCTTCGATCACCCCGCTTTCCTCCAGCGCGCGCACGCGGTTCCAGCAAGGCGTGGCCGACAGGCCCACCTGCTCCGCCAGTCGCGCATTGGACAGGCGGCCGTCGCGCCGCAGTTCGCGCAGGATGCGGCGATCGGTCTCATCGAGTTTGGGCGACTGTGCCATTCAACGCTGCCTCTTAGGAATATTCTCCCGCTGATTCTATCAAATGAAGATGGTTTTACTGATATTGACGCGGATATGGAGAAAATTAAAAAGCCAATTCTGAGGCACGGCTGCTAAATTAACCTGCATAGATCCATTGCCGGAAACGACACATGCCAGCCACCCTCCCGCTCCCCACCCTGCGCCTTTCGCTGCGTCTCGCCCCTGCCGACCTGTTCGGCGCGATGGAATGGGTGCTGGCCAATGCCCGTCGTACCGGACTGGCGCCGCAGCAGCTGAGCTTCGACGCCGCCCCGCAGGCCGTGATGCATGCCACGCTGACGGCAGACGACGCCGGCCTGCTGTGGCTGTTCCTGCGCCGCCTCGATAACGGCTTCGACGTGGAGCTGCTGGTTGCGGACGTGGAGGATCCGGACGACGACACGGTGGCCGAGCCGGCACCGCGTGCCGCCATCCGCCGCGACCGGCCCGCGGACCTGATGCTGACCGCTTGAGTCGAGAGCCGCCGCTACGCGGCCGGCGCCAGCAGCTCGATGCCGTCGAGCTGCGCCGCGCAGGTATCGCGCACGATCGCGACAAAATCCGCCACGTAGGGCCGCCGCGCCATCGCCGCCGGCACGGTCGCGTAGAGTTCGCTCCACAGCCCCCTGGCGCCGATGCGCTTGGCCAGCACGTAGTCGTGGTCGACATAGTTCTTGACGCCCCAGTTGGGCAGCGCCGCCACGCCGCGGCGGCTCGCCACCAGTTGCAGCACCGCCACTGTCAGTTCGGCGGTACGCCGCTCCAGGTGGATGCCGGCGGGTTCGAGCACCTCGCGGATCAGGTCGATGCGTGATTCGGGCACCGGGTAGGTGATCAGGGTTTCGCCGGCGAGGTCGGCGGCTTCGATGCGGCGCTTGTTGCGCAGCCGGTGTTCGTTGGCGATCACCGCGAGGATCTCGAAGCGGAACAGCGGCGCCACCTCCAGCCCGCGCCGCGCCGCCGGCTGCGAGCCGATCACCATGTCGGCGCGGCCGTCGCGCAGCAGCGCGATGGGATCGGCGTGGAAGCCCGCGACCAGGTCCACTTCAACCTCCGGCCAGCGCCGGCGGAATTCGTCCATCACCGGCATCAGCCAGTCAAAGCACGTATGGCACTCCAGCACCACGCGCAACTCGCCGCGGGTGTCGCCCTTGAGCCGTGCGATATCGCGCTCGGCCGCGCTGACCGCGGCCAGCACCTCGCGCGCCAGCGCCAGCAGGCGCTCGCCCGCCGGCGTGAAGCGCAGCCCCTGGCGCGTGCGGTCGAACAGCGGCACGCCGTAGTGCGATTCGATCGCCTTGATCTGGTGCGACAGCGCTGACTGGCTGACATGCACGCGCTCGGCCGCGGTGGCAAGCCGGCCTGACTCGGCAATGGCCACCAGCGAACGCAAATGGCGGACTTCGATCATGCACGGCTCCCGCGTCGCCGTCGTTCCATCTTGATATGAAACCGATTCATATATTGTTTAAAACTTGTCGCTTGATTCATTTTACGGGCAAACCGACACTGTGCGCCAGACTTCTACCGGAGCAACATCGATGGCACGCACCCATATCCTCGGCTTTCCCCGCATTGGCGAACGCCGTGAACTGAAATTCGCGCAGGAAGCGTTCTGGCGCGGCGAACGCACCGAGGCCGAGCTGCGCACGGTGGCCGCCGAACTGCGCCGCCGCCACTGGCAGCTGCAGGCCGAGCGCGGCCTGGACACCGTCGCCACCGGCGACTTTGCCTTCTACGACCAGATGCTGAGCCTGACCGCGCTGCTGGGCGCGCTGCCGCGGCGCTTCGGCTTCGACCCGGCGCAACTGACGCTGGCGCAGTATTTCGAGCTGGCGCGCGGCAACCGCGAGCAGCCGGCGATGGAAATGACCAAGTGGTTCGACACCAACTACCACTACCTGGTGCCGGAGCTGGACGCCGACACCAGCTTCGACGGCGGCCCGCAATGGTTCTTCGAGGAAACCGATGAAGCGCTGGCGCTGGGGCTGCGCGCGCGTCCGGCGCTGATCGGGCCGGTAACCTACCTGTGGCTGTCGAAGAGCCATGTGCCGGGCTTCGACCGGCTGTCGCTGCTGCCGCGGCTGCTGCAGGCGTATCGCCGCATCCTGGGCCAGCTCAAGGCACGTGGCATCGAGTGGGTGCAGATCGACGAGCCGGCGCTGTGCCTGGACCTGGAACCGGCCTGGCTCGATGCCTTCGACACCGCCTATGCCGCGCTGCATGAGGGCGGCCCGACGGCGCGCCCCAAGCTGCTGCTGGCAACGTATTTCGACACCGCCGCCGACCATGCGCAGCGCGCGGCCGCGCTGCCGGTCGACGGCTTCCATATCGACCTGGTGCGCGCCCCCGCGCAGCTGGCGGCATGGCAGGCCGTGCTGCCCGGGCATGCGGTGCTGTCGCTCGGCGTGATCGACGGCCGCAATATCTGGCGCACCGACCTGCGCCGCGTGCTGGACCTGCTGCGCCCGCTGCACGGCGCGCTGGGCGAGCGCCTGTGGCTGGCGCCGTCGTGCTCGCTGCTGCATGTGCCGGTGTCGCTGGCGCAGGAATCCCGGCTCGATGCCGAGCTGAAGTCCTGGCTCGCCTTCGCCACCGAAAAGCTGGACGAACTGTCGGTGCTGGCCGGCGCGCTGAACCAGGGTGACGGGGCCGTCGCCGACGCCCTGGCGGCCTCGGACGCCGCGCAGGCGTCGCGCCGGGCCTCGCAGCGCGTGGTCAACCCGCGCGTCCAGCAGCGCCTGGCCGGCGTGAATGACGCGATGGCGCACCGCGTCAGCCCCTTCGCCGCGCGCATCGAGCGCCAGCGTGCAGCGCTGGCGCTGCCGCTGCTGCCGACCACCACCATCGGCTCGTTCCCGCAGACCGCCGCGATCCGCCAGACCCGCGCCGCGTTCAGGCGTGGCGAGATCGGCGCGCTGGAATACCTGGAGCGCATCCGCGCCGAGATCGCGCTGGCGGTGCGCAAGCAGGAGGCGCTGGGGCTGGACGTGCTGGTGCATGGCGAGGCCGAGCGCAACGACATGGTCGAATACTTCGGCGAGCAGCTGTGCGGCTATGGTTTCACCGAAAACGGCTGGGTGCAGAGCTACGGCTCGCGCTGCGTCAAGCCGCCGGTGATCTACGGCGACGTGTACCGCCCGGAACCGATGACGGTCGACACCGCCCGCTACGCGCAGTCGCTGACCGAGCGGCCGATGAAGGGCATGCTGACCGGCCCCATCACCATGCTGCAGTGGTCCTTCGTGCGCGACGACCAGCCGCGCGCCACCACCGCGCGCCAGCTCGCGCTGGCGATCCGCGACGAGGTGTGCGACCTCGAGCAGGCCGGCATCCGCGTGATCCAGATCGATGAACCAGCGCTGCGCGAAGGGCTGCCGCTGCGCCGCTCCGACTGGGACGCCTACCTCGACTGGGCGGTGACCGCGTTCCGCCTGTCGGCCAGCGGCGTGCAGGACCAGACCCAGATCCACACGCATATGTGCTATGCGGAATTCAACGACATCCTGCCCGCGATCGCGGCAATGGACGCCGACGTGATTACCATCGAGACCTCGCGCTCGGCGATGGAACTGCTGGAAGGCTTTGGCGACTTCGACTACCCCAACGAAATCGGCCCGGGCGTCTATGACATCCACTCGCCGCGCGTGCCGTCGGTGCAGGCGATGGAGCGGCTGCTGGACCGCGCCTGCGAGGTGGTGCCGCCGCAGCGGCTGTGGGTCAATCCGGACTGCGGGCTGAAGACCCGCGGCTGGGAGGAAACCGAAGCAGCGCTGGCCAACATGGTCAGCGCGGCCCGCGCGCTGCGCCAGCGCCTGTCGGCGCCGGAGATTGCGGCGTGGAAGCGCGTCGAGCGCACTGCCGCGGCCGGCACCGCACCGGTGCCGCACACCGCCGGCGCCTGCACTGCCTGCGCCACGCACGCGCACTGACCAGCCAGCCTCACGCAGAGCACCGCGCTTAAAAAAACAGGCCGCATGCCCGTCGGGGCATGCGGCCTGTTTGCCTGCCAGCGCCAGGCGGATCAGTTCACGCGCATCACCGGCGGCGGCATCCAGCTGCCGTCCAGCAGCGCCTGTTCCGGCCAGTACGCCCGCAGCATCATGTTCAGGCCGTCGGGCGGCGCCGGCAGCCAGTTGGCGGCCCTGGCGCCGGCCGGGCGCTCATGCTGGATGTAGATGTCGAGCGAGCCGTCGCGGTTGTAGCGCAGGCGGTCGCGGCTGCCGATGGCGTAGCGCCCGATCGGGTTCGGCACGAAGGCCTGGCGCTCGTTGTACAGCGTCAGCGACCAGAACGCGCGCGCCGGCGGCAGCTGGTTCTTGTCGAAGTGCAGCACGTAGCGCGCCCCGCCCTGCAGCGGCTTGCCGTTGGCATCGGTACGGGTGGAAGCGTAGATCGCGTCCTCCGGCAGGTTGGCGCCCAGGCCCACCCACGCCGTGACCGCGCGGCGGCCATAGCTGGTGCCGTAGGTGCCCAGGTCGCGATGCATGACCCAGCCGTTGCCCGCGTCGGCGTTGCCCTTGCGCGCGGCCTGCTCGATCGCCGCAAGCGCCGCCGTGGCGCCCTCCTGCACGGCGCGCGCGGTGGACGGCTCCAGCACCGTGGTCTTGAACGGCACGCCGGGGCGGATGCCCATGCGGCGCATCTTTTCGACCATGGCGCTGTCGGCCGGTGCCGGTGGATTGGCCGGCAGCAGCGCGGCAAACCGCGTGAAGAATGCCTGCGCGTCCATGGCCGCCACCTGCTCGACCGGGGCGCTGTTGGGGTCCAGCGCGGGCCGCGCGCCGGCCTTGTCCGGCACGCGGCGGCCGCCGCCCCAGGCCGACAGCGGCGTCAGCCGGTACTGGTCCTGCAGCCGGTGCACCGCCGCAAAGTCCTGCTTGCCGCTGGCTTGCGTGCGGCCGATCAGCCAGACCATCGACGTGGGCGAGCGGATCTCCTGCACGCCCTTGGGCAAGGTGCCCCGCCAGTCCGGACCGGTGATGGCGAAATTGCCGCGGCGGGTGCCGGTGGTGCGCTTGCCCGGCGCGGCGAACACATTGGTCCACGCATCCATCAGCGGCATCAGGTAATAGCGCCCCTGCGTGTCGGGCACCGACAGGATCACCGGCTCGCGCGACAGGTCCAGCCACGCCGACGAGTACAGGGTGTCGGCATTGGGGCTGACCACGTCGGTGAAGGTGGCGTCCGGGAAGGTGCGCTTGTGGCTGAAGGTGTTGGCGGGCGTGCGCAGCGTCATCAGCTCGCGCGTCACGTCCATCAGCACCATCGGATAGGCAAAGGTGAAGACCTCGGCGGACAAGGCCTTCATGGCCTGGTCCGAGGGCGGCTGCTCGGCCGCAGCCGGGTTGCCGGCATAGTCAGGCCCGGTGGCGCAGCCGGACAGCATGGCGGCGAGCGTGACCGCGCCCGCCAGTTGACGAAAGATAGGCTTCATGACCCCGATTCCCAGAAGTTCTTGTGCGCTCAGCGGGCATTTCGGCTATGGCTGCCGGCATGTCGTCCCGGAGGCGCATCTGTCCGTCGCATCTTGTCCGCGCACTACGGGCCTGTCAATTCCTCGAATGCAGGGATCCGAGACGGCGCGCACCAACGGCAGAACACAACGGCGAAGGGGTGCATGATAAGCCACGCGACCGGACCACGGAAAGGCCCGGGCGGCGGCGCATCAGCGCTTCAGGAAATCGAGCACGACCTTGCTGAAGGCCTGTGCCTGCTCGAGGTTGGAGATATGCGCGGCGTCCAGCTCGACGTAGTGCGCGCCGGGAATCGTCTGCGCCAGGTACACGCCATCGCGGGGCGGCGTGGGCAGGTCGCCGGAGCCGGCGACCACCAGCGTGGGCGTGGCAATGCCGCCGACCTCGGCGCGCAGGTCGGCGTCGCGCACCGCCAGGCAGTTGGCGGCATAGCCCGCGGGCGGGCTGGCGCCGAGCATGGCGCGCAGCGACGCCACCAGTTCCGGGTGCGCGGCCGCGTAGGCCGGAGTCAGCCATTTGTCGACCACTGCCGCGGCAATCGCCGCCATGCCGTCGCGTTCGACCGCCGCGGCGCGGCTGGTCCAGTTTTCGGGCGGCCCGATATACGCCGCGGTATTGCACAGCACCAGCCGGCGCAGCCGCCGCGCATGGTTCAGCGCCAGCCACATGCCGGTGATGCCGCCCATCGACAGGCCGCAGAAGCTGGCCTGCCCGATGCCAAGCTGGTCGAGCAGCGCGATCACATCGCCGCCCAGTTGCGCGATGCTGTAGGGACCGGGCGGCACCGACGACTCGCCGTGGCCGCGCGTGTCATAGCGCAGCACGCGGAAATGCCGGCTGAAGGCATCGACCTGCGGTGCCCACATATCCAGGCTGGTGCCGAGCGAATTGGACAGCACCAGCACCGGCAGGTGCTCGGCGCCATCGAGGCGGTAGTGCAGGCGGACGTCGGGAAGATCGGCGAAAGGCATGGCGTCGGTCAGTCAGGAATCACGGGCGGTGTTGCGGATCGCTGCGGCTCAGTTCTGCGCGATCGCGGAACCGTGCCGGGCCAGCGGCGTGACCTGGATCTCCATGTACGGGTACAGCGGCAGCGCGGTCAGCAAGGCGTGCAGTTCATCGTTGTCGCTGACGTCAAAGATGCTGACGTTGGCGTACTGGCCCACCACGCGCCACAGGTGGCGCCACTTGCCTTCGCGCTGCAGGCGCTGCGACATGGCCTTTTCATCGGCCTTGAGCTGCTCGACCAATTGCGGGTCGAGCGATGCGGGAATCCTGACGGTCATTTCGGCCATGAACAGCATGGGGTCTCCTGGTGTTTAGGGTGGGATGGTTCAGCGTGCGCGGTCCGCTCAGAGACGGCAGGTGCCGTCGAGATATGCCTTGCGCCAGCGCACGATGCGCACCTCGGCAAACAGGCCCGCCGCGGCGAACGGGTCGGCGTCGATAAATTGCTGCGCGGCCTCGCGGCTGTCGACATCGACGATATAGACACCGCCGCCGGCGTCCGAGCCGTCATCGTTGAGCTTGGCGCCGCACGCCAGCAGCAGCGCCTTGTTGGCTTCCAGGTAGTCCAGGTGGCTGGCGCGGGTGGCCTGGCGCACGTGCTGGTGATCTGGCTTGTCGAGGGTTTCAATCAGGTACGGCATGCGGTTTCTCCTGTCGGCCTTGCGGCCGGGCGTCAAGGTCAGGCAATCTGCGCGCCCCACATCAGCATCGCAGCGATATAGATCAGGCCCACCCAGAACATCATGATCACGGTGTAACCCATCACGTCCTTCAGGTTCAGCTTCGACAGCGCCAGCGCGGGCAGGATCCAGAACGGCTGCACCAGGTCGTTCCAGGCGTTGCCGAGCATCACCGACATCGAGGTCTGGCTGACCGAGCTGTTGATGGCCTTGGCCGCATCCACCATGAACGGGCCCTGGATCACCCAGTGCCCCCCGCCGGACGGCGCGAAGAAGTTGATCACGAAGGAACTGACCAGGCCCCAGAACGGCAGCGTCTGCGGCGTCGCGATATCGACGAACACGCGCGAGATGGTATCCACCAGCCCCGAGCCGGCCATGATCGCCATGATGCCCGCATAGAACGGGTACTGCAGGATGATGCCGGAAATGGTCTTGATGCCTTCGTTGAGCTTGGCCACGTAGTTGACCGGCGTGCCCAGCAGCAGCACCCCGGCGAACAGGATCAGGAAGTTGATCAGGTTCAGGTCCAGCGAGCCGCCCTGGGTGAAGTAGATCACGGCATAGGCCATGCCGCACAGCCCGATCGCCAGGCTCAGGATGCGGCTGTTGTTCAGGCGCCCGGCCAGCGTGTTCTCGCTGCCGATGCTGTGGGCCGAGGCGGCCTCGGCCCGGGCCGGTTCCTGGTCGCGGCGGATCTCGACCACTTCGGCCGGATGGCGCGGGTGCAGCCAGGCATTGAGCAGCGGCAGCGTGACGATCACCGCCAGGCTGGTCAGCAGCATCGGCGTCGAGAAGATGGTGTCCGACAGCGGGATCACGCCCATCGCCTTTTCCATCGGGTGCCCCGGGGTCGAGATCAGCACCGGGATGCTGGCCGACAGGCCCAGCCCGTACAGCGTAAAACCGCTGTATGCCGAAGCGATGATCAGCGGGTAATGCACGCCGCGGACCTTCAGCGCCAGCTTCTTGGCGATGATGCCGCCGATGACGAGGCCGAAGCCCCAGTTCAGGTAGCTGCCGATACCGCCCACCAGCGTGGCGACGATGATCGCCGTGCGCGGCGTATGCACGGCGCCGACGATGCGGTCCAGCATGCGGTCGGTCAGCGGCGCGGTGGCCAGCACGTAGCCCATCGCCAGGATCACGGCCATCTGCGTGGTGAAGGCCAGCAAGTTCCAGAAGCCCTTGCCCCAGCTGGCGATCACCGCCGGCGCCCCCTGGCCCTGCACCAGCACCGCCAGCGCCATGGTCAGCAGCGTCAGGCCGATGGCAAATACGAAGGGATCCGGCAGGTACCGGCGCATGAGTTCGGTGAAGAACCCGGCAATCTTGTTCATGACTTCCTTGTCTCCTGAGTCGGCTAACGTTACGCCATTAGAACTACAGTTCTATATGCGAACGTAGCGAAGGCGCGTGGCTATGCTAAAGGCCGTTCGACCGGCAGGTCAAGGAAATGGGAAGTTGCGATTACCGCTATTTAGCGCAATAGTTGCGCGCTTGCATGCCCGGTATTTGCGTTGGAGAGACGGCGCGGATCAGTACCGCATCTGGACATCGTCGACCTTGCCGGTGCGCGCGTTGTACAGGCAGGCGTAGTGAAAGCCGATCGCCGCAGAGCTGTCGTCCGGCTCGAACACGCCTTCGCCGTTGACCGAGGTCTGCGCGTTGGGGCGCTGGTAGTACTGCTCGCGGTCGGCCATCAGCATGACGCTGCCGGGTTGCGGAAAGCGGCGCTGCAGCGCCTCCGCCACCGCCGGCTCGCACGCAGCGGACGCCGCCCGCGACATGGCCTGGGGATCGACGGTGATGCGGGTGGCAGGCGGCGGCACCGGGCGCGGTGCCCGCTGTGGCGGCGTCTCGCAGGCCGCCACCAGGCACGCAACCGTCAGGCACAGGTAAGAAGCTCGGATCACGCGGACCTCCTCCGATAGGAACGCCGGGCGGTGGCGCTCCGCAAAGTGAAGCGGAGCTGTCAGGTTACTGCCTGTGGCCGGAAAAGCCAAAGTCCGGCCGCTCGCGCCCCCGCGTCGGGAGGCTCGTGGCAGCGGCCGCGGCGCCGGGATTGCCCGGACTTTCGAATCCGCGAACGCGGCTAAACTAGCGCACGCGGCCGCCCCGGTCTACCCCGGCGCGCCGCGCGTACAACCCACGATGCCGACCAATGACAACCACAGAGACAAGCGGCAACCGCCCCGTCCATTCCACCCCGCTGCTGCGCACGGCGGCCAGCCTGCTGGTGGTGCGCGACGCGCCCGCCGGCATGGAAGTGCTGCTGCTGCGCCGCGTCGAACGCGCCAACGACCGCAGCAGCGGCGCCTATGTGTTTCCCGGCGGCACCCTCGATGTGCAAGACCGGCACCTGCACGCGCACGCCCACGGCCTCGATGACGTGCGCGCAAGCGAGCGGCTGGGCCTGCCGGCCAGCGGCCTGGACTTCTACCTCGCCGCGGTGCGCGAATGCTTCGAAGAGGCGGGCCTGCTGTTCGCCTGCGACGAGCAAGGGCGCCCGCGTGCGCCGCACGAGCTTGACGCCGCCCAGCAGGCCCGGCTGCGCGAGGCCGTGCAACGCGGCGGCCCCGGACTGGCCCACGCCTGCGCGCAGCTGGGCCTGCGCCTGGCGGCGGACCGGCTGGCTTATCACAGTTACTGGCTGACGCCGCCCGGCCTGCCCAAGCGTTTCGATACCCGCTTCTTTGTCGCCATCGCTCCGGAAGGCCAGCTGGCCGTGCCCGACGGCACCGAGGTCGTCGAGCACCGCTGGGTGCGCCCGGCCGACGCCGCCGACCCGGCCAGCGGCCTGCCGATGATGCATGTCACGCGCCGCACGCTGAGCTCGATCGCGCAGTTCGAGACCGCCGGCGCCTGCTTTGCGTATTTCTCGCAGTTGCGCGGCATCGCCTGCATCATGCCGCGCCTCGCCAATGGCGCGGCCGGGGTGCGCCCGGTGATGCCGAACGAGCCGTGCTATGCCGAGATCGGCCGCATCGATCCCGACGGCAAGGTGCACGGCCGGTACGAACTTGCGCCCGGCGTGCCGGTGCAGTTGTCGCAGCGGGTATGGCGC
The DNA here is from genome assembly GCF_000372525.1 of Cupriavidus neocaledonicus. GTDB lineage: Bacteria > Pseudomonadota > Gammaproteobacteria > Burkholderiales > Burkholderiaceae > Cupriavidus > Cupriavidus neocaledonicus. The sequence continues at coordinate 29,470 of NZ_AQUR01000102.1, read as the reverse complement.
GTCACGGCCAACAACGGCAGCGTGATGACCGGTCCCGGCACCAATACGTACCTGGTCGGCGGCGGCGCGTGCAATGAATGGGCCGTGATCGACCCGGGCCCCGACGATGGCGAGCATGTGCGCGCCATCCTGGATGCGGCGCCCGGCCCGATCCGCTGGATTCTCGCCACGCATACGCACCTGGACCACTCCCCCGCCGCGGCGGCATTGCAGGCCGCCACCGGCGCCACCGTGCTCGGACGCGCCGCCCCCGCCGGCCCCTGGCAGGACGCCACCTTCGCGCCGCGGCGCGAACTTCAGCACGGCGAACGCCTGGCCCTGGCCGACGATTGCACGCTGCGGGTCTGCCACACGCCCGGACATGCGTCCAACCACCTCTGCTACCTGCTCGAGGAAGAAAAGACGCTCTTCACCGGCGACCACGTGATGCAGGGATCGACGGTGGTGATCGGTCCGCCCGATGGCGACATGCGTGCCTACCTCGACTCGCTCGCGGCGCTGCAGGAAGAAGACCTCGAGTGGCTGGCGCCCGGGCACGGTTTTCTGATCGCGCGCCCGCAGGACGCCATTCGCATCCTGGTGCGGCACCGCCTGCAGCGCGAGGCCAAGGTCGCCGGCGCGCTGCGCGAACTGGGCCCGGCGCCGCTCGAACAACTGGTGCTGCGCGTCTATGACGATGTGCCGCCGCGCATGCATCCGGTGGCGCAGCGATCGCTGCTGGCGCACCTGATCAAGCTGCGCGACGAGGGCAAGGCGCAGGAGGCGGATGGCGCCTGGTCGGAAGCCGCGGGCTGAGGGCGGCGGCGACCGTTGAAGATTTTTCGGCGGGGGGCTTGCGCAATCCAATAATTGCGATACAATTGCGCCTCTCGTGTGCGGCTGTAGCTCAGTTGGATAGAGTACTTGGCTACGAACCAAGGGGTCGTGGGTTCGAATCCTGCCAGCCGCGCCACCTATGCAGAAAAAAAAGGGCTTCCGGAAACGGAAGCCCTTTTTTGTTGCCGCGCGCCTGTCACGCGCGGCTGCCCCCACCACTCCTACCACCGATATCTCGCCCCCACGGTGCCGCTCGGGTTGCGCCCCGCCCGCACCTTGAACCACAGCTTCATGCCGGTCTTGGTATTGCCATGCGCGCCGATATTGAACGAGAACAGCCCGCGCAGCAGATCGGCATCGATCTTGGTGCCGTTGATATTAATGACCTGCTTGCGGCTGTCCTGCCACCAGTCGGCCTCGACGAACGGATAGATGCCGGCCAGCCGCGTCGGCTGCGCGCCGTACAGGCGCACGCCGATGCCGGTGGCGCTGGCATCGCCGGGCATCGCCTGCGCCAGCTGGTTCGGGTCCGCGCTCGTGGCGGGCTGGTAGGCCAGTTGCAGCCGCGGCTGGATGGTCAGCCCGCCGGCGCGCGGCACCACGGCATCGACCGCCAGCGCCATGGTGCGCACGCGATTGTCGGCAAAGCCGCTGGCCGTGGTGATGTCATCGAGATGCAGCGACAACCGCCGCGCACGCTCCGGCAGGGCCGCGGTCTCGCGCTCCACCGCGGCAAGGCCCGGGGCATCGTCATCGGGCCCGGCGCCGAAGGCGCGCGGCAAGGGGGAAGAAGACGGAGATGAGGATGGCGGCGGCGCCGCCGCGTATTCGACGACCACCGGCTCGAGCGGCTGGACCCTCCAGCCGCTCGCGTCGGAGCCGTCGGTCAGCTGCCCGGAAACCTGCGCCGGTTCCACCGGTTCCGCTTGCGTCAGGCTGGCCTGCAGCGGCGGGTCAGCGGCAGCAGCGCCATGGAAATCCGGCAAGGCTTCGTCTGCGTGGGCCAGCGCACACATCAGCATGGCGAGCATGGCGCAGATATGCGGGTGATGGTGATGGTGGACGATGCCGGGATGCGCGGCACAGCCGTGCCATCCGGGGTTCGTCCCCGCCTCCCTCTCTCGCGATGATGACAAGACCACAGTCATGGCAACCACCTTCGGGACGTTATAAATGCCTGCCCGATGAGCTTGAGCATAGGTCAAATGCCCCGCCAGCGTTAGCCGCGAATGTTCGGCCGCGCGCGCCCGCGCGAGCCCGCCGCAGGGCGCCCGGCGCCGGTGTGTCGCTGGCACAAATCGCGGAAGATTTGGACAGCTGCCGCGGCCTTTTCGTCAATAATGTCGGGAATGACAGAATTTCCACGCATGGCCCGGCCGCTGGCTGCCGGGCGGAGACAGCATGGCCCTGCGGCAACGCGCCCGACAGCTTGATCCCGGCAACGGACCGCGCCGCAGCCTGCAGCGCAAACTGGCGGTGGCCACCACGGTGGGCGGCCTGTGCACGGTGGTGCTGGCGGCCCTGGTGATCGCCGCCTCGTACGGCGACTTCGCCGCGGCCCGGCAGAACCTGTACGACATCTCGGCGTACCGCGACGTGCTGGACGCCGCCAACACGCTGTCCGCCGAACGCGGCCCGGCCAACAGCGTGCTGGGCGAGCCGCCGTCGCCCCACAGCGCGGCGCGCGAGCGCCTGCAGGCCTTCCGCGCCCGCAGCGACGCCGCGCTGGCGCGGCTGTCGGCGCCGCCGTCCGCCCCCTTCGGCCTGCATAGCCACCACCTGCCGCCGCTGATGGTCGAGCGCGTGCGCGAGCGTCTGGCGCGGGCGCGCGCCGAGATCGACGAACTCGCCGCGCGCGCGCCGCAGCAGCGCGACATGGACGAAATCCGCCACGCCATCGAAAGCATGTTCGAGGTCGTCGACGCGCTGCAGCCCGCCATCGCCTGGCAGGTGCGCGAGCTTTCCGTTTGCGATGACGGCCTGGCCGCGCCCGCGCTGACCGGCAAGATGCTGGGCGACCTGCGCGAATACGCCGGGCGCATGGCGTCGCAGATCATGGCACCGGTGGCGGCGCGCCGGCCGATGCCGGTGCAGAGCCTGGTCGACGCAACGCGCTCGCGCGGCCGGCTGCTGGCGCTATGGCAGCTGGCCGGACCGGCGTACAACATGTTCGGCGCCGCGCCCACGCTGGAGCAGGCCTATGCCGACGCCGGCCACCAGTTCTTCGGCCGCGGCGTGGCCATGGTCGACAGCCTGGTCGCGCAGGGGCGCAGCTCGGGCAACTACTCGATGACGCCCACCGAACTGACCAACCGCTACGTGCCCACGCTAGAGCCGCTGGAGCGGCTGCGCAGCGTGTTCCTGGACGAAGTGGTGGCGCATTTCACCAGCACGCGCGAGCGCGCGCTGCGCCGGCTCGCGGCCGCGTGCGGTACGTCCGCGCTGATCCTCGCGGTGCTGAGCTACATGCTGGTGTTCGCGCGGCGCGCGGTGTTCCTGCCGCTGCTGCGCGCGCGGGCCGAGGTGATCGCGCTGGCCGAGGACCGCGGCCAGCCGCACGAAACCCCGTCATTCGGGGCTGCCATGCAGGCCAGGCGCAAGGGCCAGGCCGCCGAAATGCTGCGCCTGTTCGATGCCATCGACATCCTGCGCCGCAAGCTGCGCGAGCGCGCCGCGCTGACCGCGCAGCTGGAGCAGCAGGCCCGCACCGACAGCCTCACCGGCCTGCTGAACCGGCGCGCGCTGGAACTGGTGGCGGCGCGGTACGGTGCGCACGAGTACGCCAGCCTGGTGCTGATCGACGTCGACCGCTTCAAGCAGATCAATGACCGACACGGCCATGCGGCCGGCGACCACGTGTTGCGCAATATCGCCGCGCAGATGCACGCGCTGGTGCCGGCCGAGGGTGTGCTGGCCCGCTTCGGCGGCGAAGAATTCGCGCTGTGGCTGCCGCACGGGCGGCCCGGCGAAGCCGCGGCGCTGGCCGAAACGCTGCGGGCGGCCATCGCGGCGCGGCCGGTCTGCCTGTCAGGCACCACGCAGCTTGCCGTGACAGCCAGCTTCGGCGTGGCGGTCGGCCATGGCGGCGCGGGCAACTGGCAGCGCCTGTTCGGCGCGGCCGACGCGGCCATGTACCGCGCCAAGGCGGCGGGCCGCAACTGCGTGCGCGAGGCGCAGGACCTGGAAGGCATGCCGGCACGCTGAACCAGTTCGCCGCACCGGACGGAAACGCCGGGCGAAAAAAAAGCCCGCTCGCGCGGACTGCCATGGCTGTTCCCGTTTCGTTGCCCATTCCGGTTCGTCCGGGGCCGAAACGAAGAAAGGCTCGCTTGCGCGAGCCTTTCCGAATTTTGGTGCCCAGAAGAGGACTCGAACCTCCACAGTGTTGCCACCGCTAGGACCTGAACCTAGTGCGTCTACCAATTCCGCCATCTGGGCTTCGTTTTGCTGCATTGCTGCAGCGCTGCGAAGAACGAAATTATGCCGAGTGCTGCGGGTACTGTCAACACCCGCCCGCAAAAAACTTTGTGCACGCTATGTCGCACCGCCGCCGCGCCAAAAATCCACCTGCGCCGGGCGGCCCGGCAGCGCCAGCGCCGCGGTCGCCGCCGGCATGGTGGCGATGGTCTTGCCGGCCCGCAGCACGCGCAGCCGCGTGGCACGCAGCCGGATCGCCTCGACCGGATCGCGCGCCTGCAGCAGCACCAGGTCGGCGCGGCAGCCCGGCGCCAGGCCATAGCCCTCCAGCCCGAGGATGCGCGCCGGCGTGGCGGTGACCGCGTCGAAGCAGGCGCGCATCGCCTCCTGCCCGGTCATCTGCGCCACGTGCAGGCCCATGTGCGCCACTTCCAGCATGTCGCCGGAGCCCAGGCCGTACCACGGGTCCATCACGCAATCGTGGCCGAACGCCACCGGCACGCCGGCTGCCATCAGCTCGGGCACGCGCGTCATGCCGCGGCGGCGGGGGTACGTATCGTGCCGCCCCTGCAGCGTGATGTTGATCAGCGGATTGGCGATCGCCGCGACGCCGGCCTCGCGCACCAGCGGGATCAGCTTGGACACGTAGTAGTTGTCCATCGAATGCATCGAGGTCAGGTGCGATCCCGCCACCCTGCCCTGCAGGCCCAGGCGCACGGTTTCGCTGGCCAGCGTCTCGATATGGCGCGACAGCGGATCGTCGCTTTCGTCGCAATGCATGTCGACGCGCAGGCCGCGCTGCGCCGCCAGCTCGCACAGCAGCCGCACCGACTCGGCCCCCTGCGCCATGGTGCGCTCGAAATGCGGAATGCCGCCGACCACGTCGACCCCCAGCTCGAGCGCGCGCTTCAGGTTGGCGAGCGCGCCGGGCGCGCGCAGCACGCCGTCCTGCGGGAATGCCACCAGCTGCAGGTCCAGGTATGGCCGCACGCGTTCGCGCACGTGCAGCAGCGCCTCCACCGCCAGCAGGCGCGGATCGCACACGTCCACATGCGAGCGGATCGCCAGCAGCCCGCGTGCCACGGCCCAGTCGCAATAGGCAAGCGCGCGTTCGACGATGGCCTCCTGCGTCAGCAACGGCTTGAGCTCGCCCCACAGCGCAATGCCTTCCAGCAGCGTGCCCGACTGGTTCACGCGCGGCAGCCCGTACGACAGCGTCGAGTCCATATGGAAGTGCGCGTCGACGAACGGCGGCGTCACCAGCTGGCCGGCGGCATCGATCTCTTCGCCCGCATGCGCGGCCAGGGCCGGCTCGACCGCGACGATGTGCCCGTCGGCAATGCCGATGTCGATGCCGGTGCGCCCGTCGGGCAGGTTGCAACGCCGCAGGATCAGGTCGAGCATGGGTCGTGTCGTGGTATCCGGGATGGGGTTCGGTATGGAATCTCAGGCCAGCGGCACCGGCGCCAGGCCGCAGCCGCGCAGCAGCATCAGCACCACGTGCTCGGTGGCATGCGCGTAGTCCTGCGGCTGCAAGCGGCTGATCCCCAGCACCGCGCAGACCTGCGATTCAAAGTCCGCGTAGGTCTGCGTGGCGGCCCAGATGGTGAAGAACAGGTGCTGCGGATCGACCGGCGCCATCTGGCCGCGGTCGATCCACTGCTGCACCACCGCGGCCTTGCGCGACACCAGTTCGCGCAGGGCATGGCGCAGCACCTCGCCGATCTCGGGCGCGCCGTGCAGCAGCTCGTTGGCGAATACCCGCGACGCATCCGGATGGCTGGCCGACAGCCGCATCTTGGCGCGGATGTACTGCTCCAGCGCCACCTGCGGCGGCAGCTCGGCGCGGATCACGTCGGCTTCCGACAGCCACAGCTGCAGCGTGTGCGCCAGCACCGCGCGGTACAGCGCCTGCTTGGTGCGGAAGTAGTAATGCAGGTTCGACTTGGGCACGCCCGCGCGCATGGCGATCTCCGCCATGGTGGCGCCGGCAAACCCGGCCCGCGCAAACACGTGCTCGGCCGCGCGCAGGATCATGGCCTGGTTCTCCTGCCGGATGCGGCCGCCCGCCGCCGCACGCGCCGGCGGCGCCCGCAAGGGCGGCGCAAGACTGGCGTGCGAGTCCATCAGCGCGTGCCGTACAGGCGGTCGCCGGCGTCGCCCAGGCCGGGCACGATATAGCCGTGCTCGTTGAGGGTCTCATCGATGGCCGCGGTGACGATGCCGACGTCCGGATGCGCGGCGCGCAGCGCGCGCAGGCCGGGGCGCGAGGCGATCAGGCACACATACTTCATGGTGGTGACGCCGGCCTCCCTGAGCCGGTTCAGCGCGGCGATGGCCGAGTTGCCGGTGGCCAGCATCGGATCGACCACGATCACCATGCGTTCCTGGATGTCCTCGGGCATCTTGAAGTAATACTCGATCGGCTCCAGCGTCTCGGGGTCCCGGTACAGGCCGATATGCCCCACGCGCGCCGCCGGCAGCAAGTCGAGCATGCCGTCGATAAAGCCGTTGCCGGCGCGCAGGATCGACACCAGGCACAGCTTCTTGCCGGACAGCACGCGCGATTGCGTGGCCGCGATCGGCGTGCGGATCGCGATGGTTTCCATCGCCAGGTCGCGCGTGGCCTCGTAGGTCAGCAGCTGGCTGATCTCGCGCACCAGGCGGCGGAAGTTGTCGGTGGTGGTCTCCTCGCTGCGCACCAGCGTGACCTTGTGCTGCACCAGCGGGTGGTCGACCACCATCACCCCGGACAGGCAGGCCAGGTCGGCGGGATCCGGCTCGCGGGGCTCAACTGCGGGAACAGCGGACATGTCGTTCATGGTGACGCTCCTGATGCCACGTTGCACAGGCCATCGCTAGCCTTCCCTGCCTGCAACGCCGCCCGCGGCGCGGGCGGCGCGTTCAGAACACCGTGCCGTCGCTGGTGATGGCAAACGGCGGCGCGCCGCCGGGCCGGCGCTTGGCGGCGATGCGCCGTCCCGCGGCCCAGGTGCCGCCTTCGAGCACGCGCGCCAGCGGGAACTGCGCTTCCTCCAGCCCCAGCGCCTGGCGCACGCAATCGGCCACCAGGTCCAGGCCGCTGACGGTCAGCGCGCGCCATTCGACGATGACCGGCTCATCCACCGCATGCGGCTCGGCGGCAAAGCCGGGGTCGCGCGGCACCATCAGCTCGAAGTCATACAGCAGGCCGCCGTTGCGGTACTCGGGCAGGCCGGTCAGCGCATCCAGGCCGGTCACGCTCAGGCCGGCGTCTTCGAGCGGCTCCAGCAGCGAATAGGTCAGCCACTGGGTCAGCTTGTGGAACGGCACCAGCCCGCCCGGCGCCGCCGGATGGCGCCAGCAGTCGCCCAGCGACACGCCCTCGACCACGATGCGCCCCGGCCATACCGGCCCGAGGCCCACCAGCAAGGTGCGCAGCAGGAAGCCGGCATCGAGCTGGCCGCCGACGGCGTGCGCCTTCAGGTAGTCATAGAGGTTGCCCAGCCGCGCCGGCCGCCCGAACAGCGCCGGGGTCGCCTCCATCACCTCGCCCAGCCGGCGCAACAGCCCGGCGCGGCCTTCCAGCCCCACCAGCGGGTTGTGCTGCGCGACCTGGAAGGCGTGCGCAATGCTGTCGGCATCGATGCGCTGCAGGCGCTCGGCATCCGCGCGCAGCGGATCGCCCGGCGCCGCCGAAAAGCCGCCGCGCGCGAACAGGTCGAAGCTGGCCGCGCCCAGTCCTTCCGAACGCGTCAGCACCGCGTCGCTGGCCGGGTCGCGGTAGCGCCATTCCGGCCCGGCGCCCGCATCCAGCAGCACGCTGGGGATCACCAGGTCGATGCCGATGCGCGCGCGCTCCTCGCGGTGTTCGGGCCCGCTCAGCGCGGCGCGCTCGCACAGCACCTGCCAGCGGTCCGCGCGCTGGTCGCCCGCGCCGCTTTCGAAATGGCGCCAGCGGCTGTGGTACGGCACCTGCAGGTCCGGATAACGCTGCCGGATGGTGCTGGCGACGTAGTCGGCAATCGCATGCACGCGGTCCGGGTGCCAGGTGAAGCGTTCGGACGCGCCGCTGGCCACGTGTTCGGTGACCGCCGCGCAATGGGTGCGCACCGCCTCGGCGCACAGCAGCGCCGCCGCGGGATGCCCTTCGGGCACCGGGCTCAGCCAGCCGTCGCCATGGCGCTCGTTGCCGGCACTGTCCTCGGGATACCTCGTCATTCGTTCAACCCCCTGCCCTTTGCCAGGGCCAGTTCGTTCGCATCCGGCGGCGTGTAGTGCGTGAAGTAGCCGGCGGCCACCTTGGCGTCGATCTCGACACGCGCGTCGGCGGGAATCAGCGCCTCGGGGATCGCCACCTGCTCGACCACCTCGATGCCCTGCGCCACCAGCGCGCCGTGCTTCATGTTGCTCATCGACGCCCAGCGGTCGATGCGCCGGATGCCCAGCCAATGGAACACATCCGGCATCAGCTCCTGGAAACGCATGTCCTGCACGCCCGCCACGCATTCGGTACGGGCAAAATAAGTCTCGGCGCGGTCACCGCCGGCCTGGCGCTTGCGGGCGTTGTAGACCAGGAACTTGGTCACCTCGCCCAGCGCGCGGCCCTCCTTGCGGTTGTAGACCACCAGCCCTACGCCGCCCTGCTGCGCCATCTCGATGCACACCTCGATGCCGTGTGCCAGGTACGGCCGGCAGGTACAGATGTCTGACCCGAACACATCGGATCCGTTGCATTCATCGTGCACGCGGCAGGCCACGCGGGTCTCGGGCTTGCCCAGCTGGCTGACATCGCCGAAGAAATACAGCGTCATGCCGCCGATCGGCGGCAAGAAGACCTTCAGGTCCGGCCGCGTCACCAGTTCCGGGAACATGCCGCCGGTCTGCTCGAACAGGCTGCGGCGCAGCACGCTTTCCTTGATGCCGAACCGGGCCGCCATGCCGGGCAGGTACCACACCGGGTCGACCGCCGCCTTGGTCACGCGCACGTCGCCATTGGCATGCAACAGGTCGCCGTCGGGCTTGAGCCGGCCCGCGGCGATGGCCGAGACCAGCTCTGGCATGTTGATGTGCGCGCGCGTCACGGCGATGGTCGGGCGGATATCGACGCCGGCGGCGATGCGGTCGGCAAAGACGGTGGAGACCAGGTGCCCCCACGGGTCGAGCGAGACGATCTTGTCCGGATCGCCCCACTGCGGATGCGGGCCGATGGCCTCGGCGGGCGCGGTGTCGGTCAGGTCCGGACGGTGGTCGCGCTGCAGCGTGCCGGAGGCGACCGCGAGCGCCCGGTAGATGGCGTAGGCGCCGGCGTGGGTGCCGATCACATTGCGCTGCGCCGGGTTGCCCAGGCTGGCGATCACCGGTCCGCGCTCCGCCGCCGTGGGGGCGCCCCAGTGGATCGGCTCGGCCGGCTTGTCGCGGCGCGCGTGCGAAGTCAGGACGATATGGTCGGACATGGCAACCCCGGTTCCCGATGGAATCCTGACCAATCGGTCAGGTTTACGATTCCATACTAGGCAACCTTTGTGCCATCGCCCAATGCCCGTTTACGCCAGTTCGGCACCATTGTGTGTGGCGCCCAACGCAAGTCCGCGCAGCGCCATGCACGCCGGGCGTGCCGACGGCACCACGCCGGCGGCATGCATGCACCACCCCGATGCCGCGGGCAGGCATGCCATGCGCAGGCTGGCCGCGTAGCGCTGCGCGGCGATGCTTGCAAGGGTTACATGGTCGGGCGGCGCGCCGAGCCCCGGCCCGAGTCGCCTGCCGCGTCACCGCGGCCACGCAGCAACGCGCGCAGTGCTGCGAACGGCTGCGCGCTTTCCACGAAACGGTAGAACAAGGCGCCCGCCGCATTGCTCAGGACCCATGCCGCCGCCATGCCGAGCGCGTTCAGCACCGGCTGCCCCGGTGCCAGGTGCGACACCAGCGCATTGACCACCAGGCACACCGAGAAATGGACCAGGAACACGGAATAGGAAATGCGCCCGAAGTACCCCACCACGCGCGCCCGCGGCCAGCGTTCCAGCCATTCGCCGCGCCGTGCCAGCGCCAGCAGCAGCGCGGTGGCGAGCGCCACGGCAATGCGCAGCCGGAAATCCAGTCCCAGCGCGGCCAGCGCCACCGCGCCGAGCAGCGCCAGCGGCAGCAGCGGCCGGCCGGGCGCTGACGCCCAGTAGGCCAGCGTGCCCATGCCATAGGCCCCGAAGAAGTACACCGCCCAGATATCCCACGCGGCATCGCGGTTGAACCAGAACAGCGACGCCACCGCCGCCAGCGCCACCAGGCCGATGCTGAGCGCCACGCCCGCCGTCGCCCTGCCGCGCGACACCGCGCGCGCGGCCCACAGCGTGCCCAGCAGCAGCGCGAACAATTGCAGGTCGATGGCGACGTACCAGGCCCCGGCCGACAACGCCTCGACGTCGACGATGTCATGGAGCAGCGCCAGGTGCGCGAGGAACTGCCCCAGAGTGGGCGACGCCGGGATCGAGTCATGCGTCATCCAGTGCCCCGCCACGGCGGCGCCTGCAATGCTGAGCAGGATTGCCGCGGCAAACGGCACCACCAGTTTCTGGTAGCGGCGCCACAGCATCGACAGCGGATGCTGGCGGATCTCCAGCCGTCCGCCGGGTGCCAGGCTGCGCGCCGCCAGGAAGCCGCTGATCACCAGGAACACCTGCACCGCGATGCGGGCGTAGTCATAGAGCCAGTCCACCAGCCCCGGCGCCAGCTGGTAGGCGGCGTCGGACATCGGTCCATAGAAGGCGAGGTGGTGCAGGACGATCAGTTGCGAACTGACGGCTTTCAGGGCGTCGATGCACGGCAGTCGCGACGGGCGGGAGCTCATTGTTATAGGGAGAATGCAAAAAGCGGGGAAGGCGCGATTCTACCCGCAGCGCCAGCCCTCAATGTGGCGCAATGCATACATTATGCGGATTGGTTACACAGTGGCTTCGCTTGTTGCCAGTTCGACAGCCGCCGCGCGGCGGGCGGCCGCCCGCTCGTCGGGTTACCGGCACAACGCCATCGGCGCTATGCCGATGCCGTGCGCCTGCTCGGCGAGCACATCGCCCCGATCGCGCATCCGTCGCTGCCGCCCTGCGCTCGGGCCGCACCTGGCGCTGGTGCCGAGCGCGCGGCAAGCGCCTCCGAGCCCGAACGCCTACTGGCTGATCCAGGCCGGCGCGCAGCCGCAGGCCGAGACATTCCGCTTCCAGTGAAAAAGTGCGTGACATGAAAAGGCTCCGGTTAGGACCTTTTCATGTGCTGAGCGGCGTCGCACGCTGCCATGAGCAATGCGCCGGCCAGCCATCTGGCAGCGGCATGCGAACCGTGCCTGGCTAGCGCTGCCCCGCACGCGTCCCGCCCTGGGCCAGCGCCTCGCCGGGGGGCGCGACGTTGAGCGTCGCCAGCAGCAGCCCCATGCCCGCCAGGATGCGGTACTGGCTGGCGAGCTCGGTGTACTGGCCCGCCACATAGGCGGTGCGGGCGCTGAAGTACTCGTTCTCCGCATTGAGCAGGTCCAGCAGGCTGCGCTGCCCGATGCGGAATTGCCTGCCGTAGCTGAGCCGCGTGGCATCGCTTGCCTGCACATATTGCTGCAGGCTGGCCAGGCGATCCTGCGCGGTACGGTTGGCGTTATAAGCCAGCGACACGCTTTCCTGCACCTGCCGCCGCAGCCGTTCCAGGTTCTGCGCGGCTTCCTGGATCTGGAAGCCAGCCTCGCTGATGCGGGCCTTGTCGGCATTGCCGCGGAACACGTTATAGCGCACGCGCAGCATCACCCGGCGCTCGTCGGTGGTGCCCAGCACACGATCGCGGTCGCGTGCCCCGCCGACCTCGAGTTCCAGCCTCGGCCACAAGGCCGAGCGCGCCAGCGCGCGTGCGGCCTCGGCTTCGGCGATATCGGCCTGGCCCGCGCCCAGTGCAGGGTGGCTGGCGCTGGCCACCTGCTGGGCCTCGGGCTCGGTCGCGGGCAGGACCGCAGCCAGCGATTCCGGCCGGGACAAGCGCTGCGGTGCCGTCCCGACCACGCGCACGAACGCCGCCTCGGCATCCTGCAGCGCGCCTTGCTCCGCCCGCAGGCTGGCCTTGGCCAGCGCCAGCCGGCTCTCGGCCTGGTAGAGGTCGGCGCGGCGCAGAACGCCGTTATCGGCGCCGAGCCGGATCTGGTCATGGATATGCTGGTGCGCCTCGAGATTGGCGATGGCGATCGCCACCGTCTCCTGCCGCCGCAGCACCTCGACATAGACAGCGACGGTGCGCAGCGCGATGTCTTCCGCGGTGGCGCCGACCCGGTAGGCCGCGCCGTCGATGCGGGCGCCCTGGCGCTCGACATCGCTGCTCACGCCGAAACCGTCGAACAGCATCTGCGTGATGGTGATGTCGGCGGCATGGCGGCCATACGAGGCGTCCGACATTCCGGCCACACGGCTGCTTTGGCTGTCCAGCCGCACGCGGCCGGTGGCGCCGCCGATATCGATCCGCGGCAGGTAGCCGGCGCGCGCCTGCTTCAGCCCTTCGTCGGCAGCCAGGCGGCGGCTGCCCGCGGCCAGCACTTCGGGATTGCTGTGCACGGCCAGGTCGACCGCCTGAGGCAGCGCCTGGGCCGCCGCGTGCCGCGCCAGCGCCAGCGCCAGCGCCATCCATAGCAGCACGGGTGCCAGCCGGCACCATGTCGTCGTCATGCTTCCCCCTGCCGGGCACACCGCGTTCGCGCGCTGCACGCGTCCGAGCGCGGTGCCCTTACCCGCTTATTATGGTTTTGATACTGCCGGCAGCGATGCCGCCGTCCTGCATTGCCGCTTGTTGCTGTGTCCCCCTTCCCGCCTTGCCCCGTTTCCTGCCGGTGGCTGGCTCAAGCCGTATGGATGTTGCCGTTGCTCAGCAGCGTATTCAGGTCCAGTCCCACCACGCCCTGCAGCACGGCCACATCCTGGAACGCGGCGGCGCTGCCGCCGCCGTCCCGGTCCAGGCTGACCACGGTATTGCCGTCGACTTCGGCCAGACGCACGAATTGCGCCACATTGGCGCTGGTCACGCTGACGCCCGCCAGCAGCTCCGACAGGTCCAGCACGTCACCGCCTGCCGACGCCGGCGCGAAGTCGAAATCAGTGATCGTATCGACCGAAGCGGCCTCGGCGCGCAGCAAGCGGAAGGTATCGCTGCCCGCGCCGCCCGCGAGCGTGTCGGACCCCGCGTCCCCGACCAGCAGGTCATTGCCCGCGCCGCCGCCCAGATGGTCATCGCCGGCGCCGCCGCGCAGCACATCGTTGCCGGCCGAGCCCGCGATGGTGTCGTTGAAGGCCGAACCGATCACGCCTTCCATGCCCTTGTAGCTGTCGGTGCCCAGATTGACGCTGCCGAGATTGACCGAGGTCGCGCTGCTGCTCTGCACCAGCGTGAAATCAATCGCGCCGGTGGCATCGGAGAAATCCAGCAGGTCGATGCCCGCGCCGCCATCGAGGGTGTCGTTGCCAGCGCCGCCGCGCAGGATGTCATTGGCGCCGCTGCCGGTCAGCGAGTCGTTGAAGCGCGACCCGACCACGCCTTCCATGTTGCTGTAGGTATCGCTGCCAAGGCCAACGGCGGACAGGTTGACCAGCGTGCCGCTGCCCTGCGCCAGCGTAAATGCCAGCCCGCTGCTGGCATCGGACAGGTCCAGCATGTCGATGCCGGCGCCGCCATCGAGCGTATCGTCCCCGGCGCCGCCTCGCAGCACGTCATCGCCCGCGCCGCCGCGCAACGTGTCACTCGCTGCGCCGCCGATGAAGATATCGCTGGCCGCGGCTCCGGTCAGCGCATCGGTGTTGCTGCCACCGTCGAGGTAGGAAGCCTGATAGGTCTCGCTCGCCAGCGTCACCGTGGCTGCGCCATTCGTCGGCGAGACCTTGACCGTCACCGTCGCCGTGCTGCTGCCGCCCGCGCCATCGGAAACGGTATAGCTGAAGCTGCCCGTCGCCGAGTTGTCGGAATCGAACATGATGTAGCTGTTATTGGTGCCGGGCGCGAACCTCAGGTTGCTGACCGCGCCCGTGGCCCCGCTCAGGCCGGTGATCGCCAGTGCCAGGCCGTCGACATCGCCGTCATTGGCGAGCAGGGCACTGACCGGTATCAGGATGCTGCCAGTGTTGTTCGAGACGTAGACGACGTCCGCGGCAGCCACCGGCGCATCGTTGACGGGCTGGATGGCGATCGCCACGGCATCGATGTCGGCCGTGACCCCGTCGCTGGTCTGCATCTGCAGCGATGCGGCGCCGGCATAGTCCTTGTCGCCTGCAAACTGCAGGCCATCCAGCGCGGCGCGAATGGCCGCGTCACTGCCGGTGAAGGTCATGGCGCCGTCGGCGCTGCCATCGCCAGCAAGAAACTGCAATCCCGCCGTGCCGTTCAGCGTAATCGTGCCCCCGCTCGCCGTCAGCGTCACCGTGTGGCTGCTGCCGTCCGCATCGAAGAAGCCGAGCGCATTGCCGGTGGCGGTGCTGAATGACAGCGGCGCGTCTTCACTGACCGACTGCGCCCCCGGAACGCTGTTGATGACGGCATCGTTGGTGCCCACGATATTGACCGTGACGGTCTGCTGCGCGGTCTGGTCAGCCGACCAGACCGTCAGTGCGTCGCTGGCCTGTTGGCCGGCGGTCAGCGCATCGGCCTTGCTGTTGTCCAGCGTATAAGTCCAGGCGCCTGTGGCGCTGTTGAACGTGAACGTGCCGTATTGCCCGACCAGGCTGTCGGGCGGCACGGCCGCGAAATGGGCCTCGCCGGCATCGGCATCGCCGACGGTCAGCGTGCCGCTGGCCGCGGCATCGCCTGCCGTGGCGTTGGCCGCGCCACCGGCCTCCGTCACCGCCGTGTCTTCGCTCGCCGATGCGGTGACGGTCGCCGCATCGTTAGTGCCGGTGATATTGACCGTGATGGTCTGCTGCGCGGTCTGGTCGGCCGACCAGACCGTCAGTGCGTCGCTGGCCTGTTGGCCGGCAGTCAGCGCATCGGCCTTGCTGTTGTCCAGCGTGTAGGTCCAGGCGCCGGTGGTGCTGTTGAACGTGAACGTGCCGTATTGCCCGACCAGGCTATCCGGCGGCACAGCGGCGAAGTGGGCCTCGCCGGCATCGGCATCGCTGACGGTCAGCGTGCCGCTGGCCGAAGCATCGCCTGCCGTGGCGTTCGCCACGCCACCGGCCTCCGTCACGGCCGTGTCTTCGCTCGCCGATGCGGTGATGGTCGCCACATCGTTAGTGCCGGTGATATTGACCGTGATGGTCTGCTGCGCGGTCTGGTCGGCCGACCATACCGTCAGCGCGTCGCCGGCCTGTTGCCCGGCGATCAGCGCATCGGCCTTGCTGTTGTCCAGCGTATAAGTCCAGGCGCCCGTGGTGCTGTTGAAGGTGAACGTGCCGTATTGCCCGACCAGGCTGTCCGGCGGCACGGCGGCGAAATGGGCCTCGCCGGCATCGGCATCGCTGACGGCCAGCGTGCCGCTGGCCGAAGCATCCCCTGCCGTGGCGTTCGCCACGCCACCGGCCTCCGNCACGGCCGTGTCTTCGCTCGCCGATGCAGTGATGATCGCCGCGTCGTTGGCGCCGTTGATCCGGATATTCAACGTCGATGCCGCCGAGGCCTGGCCATCCGTCACGCTATAGGCAAACGACTCATCGACATGGTCGCCAAGGCGCAGCGACTGGACCAGCGGATTGCCGTTGTCCAGGGTGTAGCTGTAGCTGCCGTCGGCGTTGATCTGCAGCGTGCCGTACTGGCCGACATAGGTGCCGGGACCGGCTACGGCCAGCACATTGCCGGCGTCGACGTCGCTGTCATTGGCCAGCACGTTGCCGGTGATCGGGTTCGGATGGTTGTCTTCGCCGATGGCGTTGGCATCGGCCGCGGCAGTAGGGGCATGGTTGTCGTAGCCGGCAAAATCGGATTTGGTCAGGTCGTGCAGGCCGTCAAGGCGAATCACCATTTCTGCCGTGGCGGGATTGCCGTCGACATCGACGTACACATAGGTATTGCCACCCGCTTGCTGGTACCAGGCGCCATGGGCCGTCGGCATCAAGCCGCCCCACTGGAAGCCGGTGTCGCCCAGCACCGGGCGCAGGTCCAGGCGATCGGTGCCGCGCTGGAAGTCGGCGATGACGTCCATGCCGGCCGCGGTGGAATCGGCGACAGCGTGGTAGACGAAGGTGTCGCGGCCGCTGCCGCCATGCAGCATGTCGCCGCCGCCCCCGCCGGCGATGGTGTCGTTGCCGCCTTCGCCGTAGACCGTGTCCCTGCCATTGCCGCCGGCGATGATGTCGTCGCCGCCGACCACGGCGCCGTCGCCGTTGTCGCCAAAGACCAGGTCGTCGCCGTTGCCGCCCTGGATGCGGTCATTGCCGGGCTGGGCCGACGCATGTCCGCGCCCGAGCAGATAGTCGGCATAGCTGTCGTAGCCGTCGCCATACAGCGTATCGCCGCCGTTGTCGCCGGTGTAGAGCGTCGACGCACCGTCGGCGCTGCCAATCACGTCGTCGCCGCTGCCGCCATAGACCGCGTCGGTGCCGTTGCCGCCGGACAGGCTGTCGTTGCCGCGCCCGCCGAACACACGATCCTTGCCGTTGGCGCCCAGCAGCGTGTCGTTGCCATCGCCGCCTTCGACGATATCGTCGCCGTTGCCGGCATCGACATAATCGCTGCCATCGCCGGCGCTGACATAGTCGTTGCCGTTGCCGCTGAGGATGGTGTCGCTGCTCGCGGTGCCGCTGAGGCTGTCGCTGCCGTTGGTGCCAGTCACGGTTGCCATGGTCGTTCTCTCTCCGTCCTGAATGCAGGCCTCGCGGCCGTGCCTTGCCTGTTATCGTTGCAAAAGGCTCGCGTGCGAGCGCGGGTCCTACCGCTCGCGGAACGCCATGTCCCGGGTCTTGATGATGGGCTTGAGCAGGTAATGGAGCACCGTCTTCTGGCCCGTCAGTACATCCACCGTGGCGACCATGCCGGGCAGGATCGGCACCTGCACCGCACTGCCCGCCGGCCGGTTGTCGCGGGTACGCACGCGCACCAGGTAGTAGCTCTCGGGGCGTTCGCCGGGCCGCTCGGGCGTGAGCGTATCGGCGCTGATATGTTCGACGGTGCCGGCAAAGCCGCCATAGACGGAGAAGTCGTAGGCCGACAGCTTGACCACGGCGGGCTGCCCCGGCCGCAGGAAAGCGATGTCGGCCGGACGCACGCGCGCCTCGACCAGCAACGTGTCTTCCAGCGGCACGATTTCCACCAGGTCCATGCCGGGCTGGACCACGCCGCCCACGGTGTTGACCTTGAGCTGCTTCACAATCCCGGCCAGCGGCGCGCGCACCAGGGTGCGATCGACCCGGTCCTGCAAGGCGGTGTTGGATGCGCTCAGCGCTGCCTGCTCGGCCCTGGCCTGGTTGAGTTCGCGCATGGCCTCGGCGCGGAAATGCGCGCTCGCTTCGTCGAGCTTCTGCTGGCTCTCGCGATAGGCCGCTTCGAGGCGCGGCAGCGCCAGCCGCGACGCGTCGAGCTCGCCCTTGAGGTCATTGGTCTGCCGCTCCAGCCGCAGCACGTCGACATCGGAGACCACGCCCTGCGCCACCATCGGCCGCATCATCGTCAGCTCCTGCGCCACCAGGCGATGGCTCTGCCGCAGTTGCTGCTCGCGCGAGCGCTTTTCGGTCAACTCCTGCCGGCGCTGCTCCGACTGCTGGCGCAGCACGGCCATATTCGCTTCCAGCGCCTGCTTGCGCGAGGCGAACAGCGAGCGTTCCTCGGCCACGAAACGGCGCGCATCGCCGTCGCCGCCCGCACTGGCGACGAAGTCGGTGCCGGCGGCCTCGGCGCTCAGGCGCGCGATACGTGCCACCAGCGCATCATCCTTGGCACGGCCTTCCTGGTACGAGGCGGTGAAGCGCGTATCGTCGATGCGCATCAGCGCCTGGTCCTTGTCGACGACCTGTCCGGGCCGCACCAGGATCTGTGCCACGATTCCGCCTTCCAGGTTCTGCACCACCTGCACCTGGCTCGACGGAATCACCTTGCCCTCGCCCACCGCCACCTCGTCGACCCGCGCCAGCGCCGCCCAGCCCAGCGCCACGATGACGAAGACCACGGCGCACCACAGGATCCAGTGCGCGAACCAGCGTGGCCGCGACAGCGCCGCCGCGTCGCGCGCATCCATGAATGCGGTGTCGTCGGCGTACGGCCGCAGCGCGGCGGCCACGCGGCGCGCAAGGGTGCGGGGCTCAGGCCGAGGCGACATGGAGCTTTCTCCCCGCGAGCGCGTTCAGCACCTCGGCCTTGGGCCCGTCGGCAACGATGCGGCCCTGGTCCATCACGATCAGGCGGTCGACCAGGCTCAGCAGCGAGCCGCGGTGGGTCACCAGCAGCAGCGTGCGCTCGCCCAGCGCTGCCGCCAGCCGCGCCTTGAACTGCTCTTCGGTGCGGTTGTCCATGGCACTGCTGGGCTCGTCGAGCAGCAGCACCGGCGGCTGCAACAGCTCGGCGCGCGCGATGGCGATGGCCTGCCGTTGCCCGCCCGAAAGCCCCTCGCCGCGCTCGCCCAGGCGCAGGTCATAGCCCTGGGGCAGGCGCTCGATGAAGTCGCTGACGCCGCCCAGGCGCGCGGCGCGCAGCACGGCGGCATCGTCGGCCCAGGGCGCGCCTATCACGATGTTGTCGCGCACGGTGCCGCTGAACAGCATCACGTCCTGCGGCACATGGCCGATACCGCGCCGCAGCGCCGCCGGGTCGAGCTGGCGCACCTCGGCGCCGTCGACCAGCACCGAGCCGGCATCGGGCGGATACAGGCCCAGGATCAGCTTTTCGATGGTGGTCTTGCCCGAGCCGATGCGGCCGATCAGCCCGACCCGCTCGCCGCTGGCAATGCGGAAGGACACACCGTCGAGGGCGGCAGCGTCGCGGCCGGGATAGCGGAAGCCGACCGCGCGGAATTCGATCTCGCCGCGCAACGGCGGGCGGTGCAGGAAATGCTTGCCGGGCGGGCGCTCGACCGGCAATGCCATGGTCCGGTCGAGGGCGGCCAGCGCGGTGCGCGCCTGGTGATAGCGCGTGGTCAGCCCGGCCATCTGCGACAGCGGCGCCAGCGCACGCCCGGCCAGGATGGTGCAGGCGATCAGGCCGCCCATGGTGAGGCGGTCGTCGGCAATCTGGTAGACGCCAAGCACGACCACCGCAAGCGTGGCGGCCTGCTGTGCGAACAGCGCCGCGTTGACGACGCACGCCGACAACCAGCGCGAGCGCAGCGCCAGCCTTGCCATCTGCCCGACCACCTGCTCCCATTGTCGCTGCGCGACACCTTCGGCGCCGGTGGTCTTGATGGTCTCGAGTCCCACCAGCGTCTCCACCAGCGCCGCCTGCCGCTGTGCCGCGCAGGCACTGCTGGCCCGCACCGCGCGCGCCAGCGGTCCCTGCAGCGCCAGGCTCAGGCCAAGCACCAGCGGCACCGCCAGCAGCGGCACCCACGCGAGCGGGCCGCCCACCCAGAACATCGCGGCGATGAAGACCGCGGCAAACGGCAGGTCGACCAGCGTGGTGATGGTGGCGGAGGTGAGGAAATCGCGCACCGATTCGAATTCCTGCAACTGGCTGCCGAGGCTGCCGACCGAGGCAGGCCGTGACTTCATCTCGATGCCCAGCACTTTCTCGAACACCGTCGCGGATACCGTCACGTCGATGCGCTTGCCGGCCACGTCGACAAAGTAGCCGCGCAGCATGCGCATGGCGAGCTCGAACAGCAGCACCAGGCCGACACCCACGGCAAGGGCCCACAAGGTCTCCAGCGCATGGTTCGGCACCACGCGGTCATAGACATTCATGGTGAAGAGCGGCATCACCAGAGCAAACAGGCTCAGCAGCAAGGAAGCCACCAACACCTCGCCGTAGGCCGGCCAGCATTGCCGCATCACGCCCCAGAACCATGCCTGCGGCGCGTGATCGGGCGCGTCGGGCGCGGGATCGGACACCGCATCGATGGCAGCCCGGGCGGCATCCGGACGGTACGCGGGCCGGGCCAGGAGGGCGTGTCCGGTGTAGCGCGCCAGCAGGTCTTCGCCGCGCACGGCCTGTTCACCGTCACCGAACTCGGGCAGCACCACCACCAGCCTGCCCTCATCGGCGCGGCGCACCAGGACGCAGGCCTCGCCCTGGTCCAGCAGCAGCATCGCGGGCAGCACGCGGTCAGGGATCTCGTCGGGCTTGCGTCGTACCAGCCGCGCGCACAGGCCTGCGCGCGCCGCGGCACGCGCGCACAACGCTGGGGTGAGGCGATGGCCCTCCAGCGGCAGCCCGGCCACCAGGGCCTCGGCGGAGGCCGGCTGGTGGAAGTGCCGGGCCAGCCAGAGCAGGCAGTCCAGCAGTGCGTCGTCGGGAGGCGCGTCGCCGCGGAGATCCGGGGCGGCAGGCCGGATCTCGCGCGCAGGCGTGGCGGCGGCGTGCATGGCACCGGTCCCGGTATTACCGCGATGGTCGACCGGGCATCTGCCGGGCGATGGCACATGCCGCCATCGTCCTGCGCCCGCGGTTGCTTGCTGCCATCATGCCCCCCGTCCCGTTGCCATGTCGTTTTTCGCAAGCGTAGGTGAGCCGGACGCCGGCGCCCATCGTCCGGATGGCGCAAGGGGCGCTTGCAATGCCGACGGGGCCTCATCCGTTTGGCGTTTCACCTATGCAACCGATACGGGAAAGCGGGCCGGATCTCAGAATTTGCTTATGACGACAATGTCCTTCGCCCCGCGCTTGCTGGGGTATACCCTAGCGTCTTCGCCGGATTGTCGGCTGCTTTCCTGTTTCCCCCGCGCATGACCGCCTTCGCCTTGCCTGCCCTGACCGCCCGCCTTCCCCGTGCCCGCCGCCTGCTCGCGGCAATCCTGCTCGCCGCCGGCGCCGCCGCCATGCTGGCCCCGGCCGCCGCGCGCGCCCAGAGCCCGGTGCTCGACAAGATCCGCGACGCCGGCACCATCGTGCTGGGCTACCGTGAATCCGCGCTGCCGTTCTCGTTTGCCGACGACAAGGGCCAGCCCGCCGGCTATGCCGTCGACCTGTGCCTGCGCGCGGCCGAGGCCGCGCGCCAGAAGCTGGGCCTGAAGGACCTGAAGGTGCGCTGGATGCCGCTGACGCCGCAGAACCGGATCCCGGCGGTGGTGAACGGGCTGGTCGACCTCGATTGCGCGCCCAACACCAACTCGCTCGAGCGCCAGAAACAGGTCGCGTTCAGCGTCTCGCACTATGTGTCGACGGTGCGGATGCTGGTGCGCGCCGATTCGGGCATCCGCTCGTTCGGCGACCTGCGCGGCAAGACCGTGGTCACCAGCGCGGGATCGACCGGCGACCGCCACGTGCGCCGCTTCAAGGGGCAGTACGGCTATCACGACGTCTACGCCAAGGACCACGGCGAATCGTTCCTGCTGCTGGAATCGGGCCGGGCCCAGGCCTTCGTGATGGATGACGTGCTGCTGGCCGGCCTGCGCGCGCGCGCCAAGGATCCTTCGCAATACGTCATCGTCGGTCCGGCGCTGTCCGTCGAACAGAACGCGCTGATGCTGTCCAAGGCCGATCCGGAATGGAAGCGCCTGGTCGACCAGACCCTGGCCGCCACCTTTGCCGGCCCCGAGGTCGCGGCGCTGCAGCAGCGCTGGTTCCAGCAGCCCATCGGCAGCCGCGGCATCAACCTGGCGCTGGCGCCTTCGGGCGAGGTGCGCGCGGCCTGGAAGCATCCGTCCGACGCGGTCACCGAATAAGGCGTGCCGGCGGCGCCATGCGCAATCGCGCTGGCGCCGCAATTCAGGGTTTCCATGAGGTGGCCGTGCCGGGCAAGCCCCAAGTTGACAGCCGCGAATGATGTTGGCGACACTGGCCCGGGCCATCCCTGTACCGGGCAGGCCATAGACACGACCGCCAGACGGCGGCATATCTCAGGAGAAACCATGAACAAGTTCGTCGCGACCGCGATCGCACTCTGCCTTGGCGCCGCTTCGCTGGCCGTGCAGGCACAAACCGGCGGCAAGCAGCAGTTCGATCCGTATTCCCAGGGCGCCAAGTCGGGCGAGAAGTTCGACCCGTACAGCCAGGGTGCCAAGGCCGGCGACAAGTTCGATCCGTACAGCCAGGGCGCCAACAAGAGCACCCGCACCGACCTGACCGACGCGTCCGCGCCGGGAGCCGAGAAGAAGCCGGCCAAGCAGGCCACCAAGAAAAAGAACAACAAGAACAGCAAGAAGAAAGCCGCCTCCGCACCGGCCGCCAGCTGAACCACGGCTGCCGCCGGGTACAAGGAAACCCGCCTCGGCGGGTTTTCTTGTGTCCTCGCACCGGGTCGCTCCGGGCGCCTGCTACGGTGCCTGCGTATCGCGCTCCAGCGCGGTGACATCGACCCGCTGCACCTTGTCGTCCTGGCGCACCTCGGTGCGCAGCACGAAGGCCTCCGCCGGGCAGTACCAGTCGGTGACGTGCATCACGGTGGGCTCGACCTGCACCAGTTCGCCCCCGATCATCAGCGGGCCCAGCGAGGTGCGCTTGTCGTAGGAAATCGGGTGGCATTCCTTGCGCCCCATCAGGGTCTCGATCGTCTGCAGCCTGCCCACGTGGCGCGAACCGATATGGATGGTGGCGCGCTGCGCGTCCATGGTGCTGACGGCTTCATCGGAGCCCAGCGGATAAACCTTCAGCGAGACGCTGGAGCGGAACACTTCGCCCTCCAGCGTGGTGCCTTCGCGCAGGTCGAGGCCGGCGTAGTTGAACACCCCCTTGCCGCGGAACGCCGCCTCGCCGTACATGCGGGCATAGCGGGCGCGCGCGTTGATGACCGCATGCTGGCTTTCGATGCTGGTCTGCGCCTCGGGCGCACTGCGCTCGATCACCACCTCGTGGACCTGGTTGGTGATCACCGGCGGCCCCATCAGCGCGGACAGCGCCGACTTGGAATTGACTTCGAGCTGGGCGCGGCATCCGGTCGGGCTGCGCTTGACATCGCGCAGGGTCATGCGGATGGACATCGGCATCACGCCGTCGCCTTCCATCTGCACATGCGAACCGGAACGAAACCACGGCGCGTTGCACAGCACCGCCGCGGCGGCGGCCTGCGCCTGGCTGGCCGCGGCCTGGGCGACTCCGCCGGTGCCCGGCAATACCGCCATGCCCTGTGCGCTCGCCGGCTGCAGCGCGCATAGCGCCAGCCCCAGCGTCAATGCCATGCTCGCGACCAGGCCGGCCCGCCGGCCCTGCTGACCCTTTGTCTTCACATCGATCCCCGTCTGGATTTTTCCGGTCCCCGGCATCAGCACCGGCTCCCAGTGACTGATTGACATCAGAATTATCGCGTTTTTGTTGCGTATGTAACTGGTCATTTCACGCCTTCGGCGGTCTAACGGCATGCGGACGACGATGCCCTGGCCTGCAAGGGTCCGGCTGGCTGCAAATGCCCGATACCCCTCTTCCGCGTACTCGCCGCCTAGGATGCGTCCGGGGCCTTGCCGGAGTGACTTGGCCGCCGTGCTACCATTGCGCGCCTCGCGTTTTCCAGCGGTTGTGGCGTCCCCGGCGCCTGGCGGCCAGGGCGTACCCGCAGTGCGCCCGCGCCGACGTTCGCGTCCGGTGTCCACCGCCAGGCCTGGCTCTGCGTTGTGATGGCTTCCCCTTCACCGCGCCTC
Organism: Cupriavidus neocaledonicus; assembly: GCF_000372525.1. GTDB lineage: Bacteria > Pseudomonadota > Gammaproteobacteria > Burkholderiales > Burkholderiaceae > Cupriavidus > Cupriavidus neocaledonicus. The sequence goes on along the minus strand of NZ_AQUR01000102.1, from coordinate 5,606 downwards.
GCCCGAGACCTGGCCGTCCGCGCTTTTCCAGGAGATCCATGCGTAGTTCATCGACCTCGCGGTTTGCCGCCGCGCCGTCCATCGGAGCCACCGCAACTGCCGTCATGCTGGTTGGCCTGCTGATCCTGCTGGTCTGGTTCGGTACCCTGGACATGCGCCACCTGCTGCGCTCCGATGAAGGCCGCTACGCCGAGATTGCCCGCGAGATGGTCGCCACCGGCGACTGGGTCACGATCCGCTACCACGAGCTCAAGTATTTCGAGAAACCGCCCCTCCACATGTGGGTGACGGCGCTGGCCTACACCCTGTTCGGCGTCGGCGACTGGCAGGCACGCCTGTGCGTGGCGTTGTCCGGCATGCTGGGCATCGGCGTGTCGATGCTGGCGGCGGCCCGCTGGTACGGTTGCCGCGTGGCGATGCTGACCGGCCTGGTGCTGGTGTCGGCGCCGATGTGGAATGTCGCCGGGCACTTCAATTCGCTCGACATGACGCTGTCCGGGGCCATGGCGTGCGTGCTCGCCTGCATGCTGCTGGCCCAGCATCCCGCGGCCACGCCCGCCGTGCGGCGCAACTGGATGCTGGCCTGCTGGGCAGCGATGGGGTTGGCGGTGCTGGTCAAGGGGCTGGTCGGCCTGGCCTTGCCCGGCCTGGTGCTGGTGGTCTATTCGCTGGCGACACGCGACTGGAAGCTGTGGGGCCGCCTGCATCTGCTGGCCGGCATCGCGGTGCTGCTGGCGGTCACGCTGCCGTGGTTCTGGCTGGTGTCCGAACGCAACCCGGAATTCCTGCGCTTCTTCTTTATCCACGAGCACTGGCAGCGCTACACCTCCAACGTGCACCACCGCGAGGGCGCGCTCTGGTTCTTCGTGCCGCTGCTGCTGGGCGGCTTCCTGCCGTGGCTGGGCCTGGTGCCGCAGATGTGGCTGGCGGTGCGCGAGCGCGCCGGGGTGGCGCGCGGCAATGCGCCGCGCCCGTTCCAGCCGGCGCTGCTGGCCGGGCTATGGGCCGTGGCGATCTTTGTCTTCTTCAGCCTGTCCGGCTCCAAGCTGCCGGGCTATATCGTGCCGGTCGTGCCGGCGCTGGCGCTGCTGGCCGGCGTGGCGCTGGATACCACCACGGAACGCGCGTGGCGCTGGCAGGTCAATGCCATGGTCGCGCTCGGCGTGATCGGGCTGGTCGCGATGCCGTTCGTCGGCATGATGGAAAAGCCGGGCACGCCCAATGCGGTGTATCGTGAATTCGCCGGATGGCTCGCCATCGCCTTTGCGGTGATGCTGGGCGGCGCGCTGCTGGCTCGCCGGCTGCTGCGCACGCGCGGCGTGTTTCCCAGCGTGGTGGCCTATGCGCTGGCCATGTTCCTGTGCGCCACGGTCGGACTGCGCGCCCACGAAGTGATGGGCCGGCCGAGCTCGGGCGCGGACCTGGTGCCCGCGATCAATGCCGTGCTGAAGCCCGACATGCCGCTGTACAGCGTGCGGCTGCTGGACCACACGCTGCCGTTCTACCTGCGCCGCACCACGATCCTGGTCGAGCATCCGGATGAACTCGAGTTCGGCGTCAACCAGGAACCGCACAAGTGGATCCCGACCGTCGACCAGTTCCTTGCGCGCTGGCAGGACGGCCAGCGCGCGGTGGCGATCATGGCGCCGCAGACCTACGCCGCGCTGGCCGCGCGCGGCGTGCCGATGCACAAGATCGCCGGCGACCGCCGGCGCGTGGCCGTCGCCAATTTTTCGCTGCCCGGACAGCCAGCCCAGACGCAAGCACCGTAATCCGCCAACCGCCTTGCCATGACGCTTTCCACCTTTGCTTTCATCCTGACCGGCGTGCTGCTCAATGCGGCGGCGCAGCTGCTGCTCAAGGCCGGCGTCAACGCCGTGGGCGCCATCACGCTCGATCGCGGCACGCTGCTGGTGACGGCGCTGCGCGTGCTGACGCAATGGCCGGTGCTTGCCGGGCTTACGCTGTACGTGGTCAGCGTGGGCGTCTGGATCGTGGGCCTGTCGCGCGTCGATGTGTCGATCGCCTATCCGATGCTGTCGCTGGGCTACGTGGTCAATGCGCTCGCGGCCTGGTGGCTGTTCGGCGAGATCATCGGCCCCTTGCGCGTGGCCGGCATCCTGCTGATACTGGCGGGCGTCTTCCTGATCGCCCGCTCCTGAAGGCTGTCCGCGCCTTCGCCCGGCCTGACCCCTGCTACCCCTCCTTCGCTTGCCATGACCGCCTCCGCTCCCGCCTTCCTGCCGTTTGTGCGGCCCGAGATCGACGCCGCCGCCATTGCCGAAGTCGGCAAGGTGCTGGCCTCCGGCTGGATCACCTCCGGACCGAAAATGCAGGCCTTCGAGGCCGCGCTGTCCGACCTGTTCGGCGGGCGCCCGGTGCGCACCTTCGCCAACGGCTCGGCCACCATGGAAATCGCGCTGCGCATCGCCGATATCGGCCCCGGCGATGAGGTCATCACCACGCCGGTCACTTGGGTCGCCACCGCCAACGTGGTGGTGGCCGTGGGGGCGAAGCCGGTGTTCGTCGACATCGACCCGCGCACGCGCAACCTGGACCTCGACGCAGTCGAGGCCGCCATCACGCCTCGCACGCGCGCCATCATGCCGGTCTACCTGTCCGGCCTGCCGGTCGACATGGAGCGCCTGTACGCGATTGCCGCCAGGCACGGGCTGCGCGTGATCGAAGACGCGGCCCAGGCGATCGACTCGCGCTGGCGCGGCCAGCGCATCGGCGCCTTCGGCGACCTGGTCAGCTTCAGCTTCCAGGCCAACAAGAACATCACCACCATCGAAGGCGGCTGCCTGGTGATGAACACGCCCGCGGAAGCCGTGCGCGCCGAGCGCCTGCGGCTGCAGGGCGTGATCCGCACCGGCATGGACGGCATGGACGTCGAAGAGCCGGGCGGCAAGTTCAACCTGACCGATGTCAACGCGGCGGTCGGCCTGGCCCAGCTGGAGCGGCTCGACGCCATCACCGCGCGCCGCGCCGAACTGGCCGACGCCTACTTCCGCTGCGCCGCCGACAGCGGCCTGCAGGACCTCGGCATCGAGCTGCCGCAGGCGCTGGACCCGCAATCGGCCACCACCAACTGGCACATGTTCCAGGTGGTGCTGCCGACCGAGCGCATGCAGGGCGGCCCGGCACAGGCGCGGCACCAGCTCATGGAAGCCATGCGCGAGCGCGGCATCGGCACCGGCGTGCACTACCCGCCGGTCCATCTTTTCACTTACTACCGCTCACTCGGCTGGCGCGAAGGCATGCTGCCGCACGCCGAGCGCATCGGGCGCGGCATCGTCACGCTGCCGCTGTTCCCGGCGATGCAAGCCTCGGACGTGGAGCGGGTCTGCGCAACCCTCAGCGAAACATGCAAACGTCTTTCCCAATGAGCCCGGTCCAGGTCTCGGTCGTCATTCCGGTCTACAACGAAGAAGACGGGCTGCAAGCCCTGTTCGATCGCCTCTATCCGGCACTGGATGGCCTCGGCGAAAGCTACGAGGTCATCTTCATCAACGACGGCAGCGTCGACCGCTCGGCGCAACTGCTGGCGGCACAGTTCCACAAGCGCCCGGACGTGACCCGGGTGGTGCTGTTCAATGGCAACTTCGGCCAGCACATGGCGATCCTGGCGGGCTTCGAGCACACCCGCGGCAAGATCGTGATCACGCTCGACGCCGACCTGCAGAACCCGCCCGAGGAAATCCCGCGCCTGGTCGAGACCATGCGCGCCGGCCACGACTACGTCGGCACCGTCCGCCGCCAGCGCAACGACACCGCGTTCCGCCGCTATGCCTCGCGCGCGATGAACCGGCTGCGCGAGCGCATCACCAAGATCCGCATGACCGACCAGGGCTGCATGCTGCGCGCCTATGACCGCAGCGTGATCGATACCATCAACGCGTGCCGCGAGGTCAACACCTTCATTCCGGCGCTGGCCTACACCTTTGCCTCGAACCCGGTCGAGATCGAAGTCGGACACGAGCAGCGCCATGCGGGCGAATCGAAGTACTCGCTGTACCAGCTGATCCGCCTGAATTTCGACCTGGTGACCGGCTTCTCGATCGTGCCGCTGCAGTGGTTCTCGGCGATCGGCACCCTGCTGTCGCTGCTGTCCGGGGTGCTGTTCGTGGTACTGCTGGTGCGGCGCTTCGTGCTGGGCTCCGAAGTGCAGGGGGTGTTCACGCTGTTCGCCATGAACTTCTTCCTGATCGGCATCCTGCTGTTCGGCGTGGGCCTGCTGGGCGAATACGTCGGCCGCATCTACCAGGAGGTGCGCGACCGCCCGCGCTACCGCATCAAGGCCGTGCTCGAGGCCGACCCGGTCCGCACCGGCGTGGAGCCATGATGCGCGCCGTCGTCTTTGCCTACCACAACGTCGGCGACCGCTGCCTGCGCGTGCTGCATGCGCGCGGCGTGGAGGTGGCGCTGGTGATCACGCACCGCGACCGCCCCGACGAGAACATCTGGTTCCAGCGGGTGGCCGACACCGCCACCGAGCTGGGCATCCCCTTCGTCTATGGCGAGGATCCCGCCGATCCCGCCATCGCACGGGCGGTGCGCGATGCGCGCCCCGACGTCATCTTCTCGTTCTACTATCGCGCCATGATCCCCGCCGGCGTGCTGGCGCTGGCACCGGCAGGCGCGTTCAACATGCATGGCTCGCTGTTGCCGAAGTACCGCGGCCGCGTGCCGGTCAACTGGGCGGTGCTGCACGGCGAGACCGAGACCGGCGCCACGCTGCACGTGATGGAAGCCAGGCCCGACGCTGGCGACATCGTCGACCAGACCGCCGTGCCGATCCTGCCCGACGATACCGCCGGCGAAGTATTCGAGAAGGTCACCGTGGCGGCCGAGCAGACGCTGTGGCGCGCGCTGCCTGCGATGATGGCGGGACAGACGCCGCGCCGCCCGAACCGGCTGGCCGAAGGCAGCTATTACTCGGGGCGCAAGCCCGAGGACGGCCGCATCGACTGGCACCGCCCCGCCGCCGAGGTCTACAACCTGATCCGCGCGGTCGCGCCGCCCTATCCGGGCGCCTTCACGGAAGTTGGCGGGCAGCGCTTCATCGTGGCGCAGGCGCGCCGGCCGCTGCCGGGTGCGGTGCCGTCAGTGCCCGCGGGCACGCCAGCCGGCCTGCAGGTGCGCGACGGCCAGGTCGTCGGCGTGTGCGGCGACGGCGGCCTGATCATCGTCACGCAGCTGTTGGCACCGGACGGCGCGGCCGTCACGCCGCAGGCGCTTGCCCGACATCTCCATACCGAACAGTCCAACGAGGGAAACCGATGAAAAAGGTCCTGATTCTCGGCGTCAACGGCTTCATCGGCCACCACCTGACGCGCCGCATCCTGGAAACCACGCCGTGGCAGGTCTACGGCATGGACATGAACACGGACCGCCTGGGCGACCTCGTCGACCACCCGCGCATGCACTTCTTCGAGGGCGACATCACCATCAACAAGGAGTGGATCGAGTACAACATCCGCAAGTGCGACGTGGTGCTGCCGCTGGTCGCCATCGCCACCCCGGCCACCTACGTGCGCCAGCCGCTGCGCGTGTTCGAGCTGGACTTCGAGGCCAACCTGCCGATCGTGCGCGCCGCGGTCAAG